>JBDWAL010000016.1:0-61642 GCA_039978895.1 Aliishimia sp. | reverse complement strand
CGAGGATATGGCAGGTTTAGCACTCCAAATGGAGCAGCGACGCCTCGGTGTCTGCCGACCGTGATAGAAAACTACGCTGAATCGTCTGCACTCGCAAGACAGCGGAGGTTCAATTGTTTAGTGCGAAGGTCTGCAAAGTCCGCACAGCAGACCTTGTCCGGGTCAAATTGCTGCAGAACGAACGCAGGTCCGCTTTGGGAAGGCTGGACCGCAGCGTCGCATCAGGCTGCGAGCGGCCGTAATGGGCCATTCATCCAACGGGCTGTCTAACGCTGCGATCATCCCGGTGGCCACGCTGGCATAGCGCGTCGTGGTTGTGAGTTTGGCATGTCCCAAAAGTGCAAGGATATGCAGCTTCTTGACTTCCCAACCTGAACATGTGCGCTTTTCCCGATGAGTGCGGGTGCCTTAAAAGCCAACGACAGAAATTTCTAATCTCGGAACAAGACCAACAACGTCGCTTGGTCCAAAATGCCAGTTTCGGGCAAAGCATTGTTCCTTTGGAATTTCTGCAAAGTGGTTGCAAGGGCTTCGTCATTCTTGGGTAAAGCATACCCCTCGCGCTCAAGAATTTGGCGTACTTCTTTTATCGTGCTGCCGTAAACAACAGCCTGCAAGGGTCCGCTCCCGATTTGCACAATTGGTTCAGCAGCTTGCAGGCGGTCTGGGGCCAAGAACCGCATAAGCTCTTGCAACGACTCTTCGTATGTCGCCTCCCCATTGCTCAAACAATACTGCCGCGTGAGACCAAGAACAGACTCGATATTTTGCCAGGGCGTCAGGTCGTAGGTGTCCGACAGGATCCTGTTATGGGCAGACAAATAGCCAAGCGTCCAAGCTGCCAAAAGCTTCATTTGATCCGACGATGCGTCTATTTCGGCAAAAGCTCTGCACGAAACGCGGCCTGGACCTTCCAGCGCGTAACTTCCGCCTTTATCTGCCGCGAAGGACGTTACCGGCAGTACATTGATGAGCATGCCAAGAAAAAGGGCTATAAAGCGGCCCTCTCTCATCCGTTTGGACATGTAATTCACGCCCGCTTTAACCGCCGGCGCTTTCCGAAGCCAAGACCGGCAATTGCCGTTCCAAGCATCAGCATCGACGCGGGCAAAGGAACGGCTGCCGGCGACTCCGGCCCTGTTATCGCCGTTTGGCTGATGAATGATCCGGCCCCAATACCGTCAAACTGAACCCCAAGAACAAAGGCCGTACCAGAAGCCGGGTCCAGCGACAGGATTGGATCAATATCAAAGAGTTCGAAAGTTTTGACCGCATCATTTGGATCAATTTCCAAGACTTGTCCTGGCAACAGGCGAACAGTTTCCATTCCGACCGCCACCAAATACCCGTCCGGGTCATCCACAGCGTCCGTTGTCGGCGCCTGAATCGCGGTGATGATGCCATCTCCCTCCAGAACGTATGTGTATCCAACCGCAACTTCCGGGTCGATGAATACAAAGCCATCTTCGTCCGCGTTGGCGGCGACTTCGGCAAGGTCAAAATCAAAGGTGACCCTGCCATCGTCAGTAACGACGGCGTCTGGCAACAAGGGCGCGTCTTCGCCAGAGCCATCCGCCGCATTAAAGCTTTGGAAACCCAGATCACCCGTCAAACTGCCCGAAATTCTTTCGATGAACAGGCTATCACCCTGTTCGCTGAACACTTCTTCAAAAGCTTCAATTTGAATAGTTTGAAGCCCCGAAAGATCAGAGAAATCGACATGCCCGGCCCCCAGATCTTCGAACCAGGTTGAGCTGCCCCCAAGAAATAACGTCAGACCACCGTTAAATTCTGTGACTGGGTCATTGTGCACTTGTATGGCAATCAGATCCAAAACATTCCCTTCGCCGGTTTGCAAATCATTCGCGGCCAATACTCGCGACATTCCAAATGCACCTTCGCCGACGATGTCCCCGCCCTGAAACACGCGCGCGGTCGAAAATTCGTTGCCAGTACCAAGCAAGGTTCCGTTCGGATCGTTTGCGTTCAACAGGTTGAGCCCGGTCGGGATAAAGTCAGTATCAAACACAAAGCTCGTGCCCAATTGCGCGAGACTTGTGACCAAGCTGTCCGCCCCAATCGGACTCGTCGGGATCTGTGATTGATCAAAAACATTCGCTTCTTCGTTGAGAACACGAGAGTATTCTTCAAAGAACGGAAAACCGTCCACCGCCGGATTTGGGTCCTGATAATCCGGAGCCCCCACCGCTGTTACAACAATATCTTGTTGAATATCAAACAAGCCCGACAGTTGAACCGTGCCAGCGTGCGTGAGCGATGCGCCAAGCGCGCCAATCGCAAATACACCCCCAAAAGAAAACAAACGATACATTCCATGCCCTTACAGTAGATTTTAACGAGGCCCGAGACTCCAACTGGTGAACACCTCTGACAGATTAAGAATCTCTTACCGCAAGCTTAGGCACGAGCGATCACCCAGATTGGGGATTCCACTGTCTTTTGCATGGACTAAGCGGGAATTTTGGTAGTCTCTTGGTCAAACACACAGGAAGTTTGGCCTGTCGCCGCGAACAGGGCCTTCAAAACTTGGACGTTGCAGAGTGTTAAGAAAATTTCAGCAAAACATGTATTTACATTACATAGCGGACTTTTTCATAAAATGTGGTAAACAGGGGTTCGCGCCACGAGACCTTAAGGCATCAGCAAATACGACACATGACGAATGAAGAGCAACGACCAGCGGCCTATGACAGTGTTTTGCTTTCCATGTATTCTGCTGTGTCTGATCCCGAACTTTTCTGGGAAACCCTCCAACTGTTTGAAAGCGTCAGTGACGCCGGGATAGATACGCCCTCGGATACAACAATTTCGCAGCATGCCCAACGTCTGAACGATCTGCTCAGAATGGCGAAGGAACCGAATGACAATGGCGCCACCACAGATGATGCATGGACGCTCAGGTTTGATCAAAACGGGCACATAACTCAGCTGGGCGAAGAGTTTGCTGTTATGGATCTAAGCGACATTTGGGATTTGCCGCTGGCGCAGGACGATGTCGGTCGCCTGCGCCAATACTTGAAACACGCGGAACCTCGGCAAATTGTTGTCATCCTGCCGTCGATCGACGGCAAAAGCAGTCGCGTGGCGCAGATATTGTCTGAAGACCGCAAAACGTTTTCGCTGAAAATCGTCAGGCTATCCCTCCCCCCAACAGCCGAGTCACTGTTCGCCCAGAATTTCGGTGTTTCGCGCGCGCAGTTTCGCGTTCTGGAATGCTTGGTGACTGGTAATTCTGTGGCCGACATCGCTGACCAACTCGGTCGCAGTGTTGAAACAATCAGAAGCCATATCAAGGCGCTGTCAGACAAGCTCTATGTGCGCAGCCAGTCAGAATTGGTGTCCAGGGCACTCTCAATTCCGATACAAACGCTAACCGCTCCGTCATTGAACCAAATGGATGTCGAAGGGCACGTGATCGACTCCGACGGATCGCGCATTCAATATGTGTCGTCCGGGGACGAGTCGGGATACCCGGTATTGTTCTTTCAACACGCGACACATGGCCCATTCGTTACGGAAGCATTCCACAAGAACCTCTGTCAAGCGGGTCTGCGGCTCATCTCAATTGCGCGTCCCGGCTCTGGTGAAACAGTTGTCTCTGCCTCTTCCTCTACTAGTTTCGCAGAGTGTTCAGCCGCATTGCTGCATACGGTTTGTCAGCATTTGAACGTAGAACCAGCGAAGATGCTGTCTGTCGGAACGGGGCTTCCCCACGCACTTACCTACGCACACAAGTTCAGACCAGACGCAGAGATCCTCGCCGTGAACCCGTTTCCACCATTTGTAAGCCGCGAAGACCGGCAATCACTACCCGGACGCTGGCGCAGCTATGCTTATGTCGCAAAAAATGCCCCGATCATGGTGCGGCCTTTGGTGTCAGTTGCCTGTCAGCTTTATGAAAAAAACCCAGACGTACATGCCAAAAAAATATTGAGCGAAGAAGTCCGCATTGATGTCGATGATGGACGTCGTGTCGATATGAAGGATACGCTCAAAAGAAACATGCAGATTAACGCGCGCCATCAGGCAAAACACTACTGGGATGAGGCCAAGTTGCTCTGCGACGACTGGGCATCTTCCGCGCGCACAATGTGCCCTGACGTCAAGATTCACCTTGTCCAGGGATCGGGGCATTTCGCAATTTCAGAACGGGCATTTGCGCAATTGGCGACTAGACTGCCGAACGCTTCGTCAGAGGTTTTGGCAGCCCCCATTGATCCTCTGCACCTTCTCCATTCCGATTGGATTTGTGATCGTTTATCTCGCAAGCGCTAGGGGCTAGCGTATCCAATATAAACCGCGTGAAATTAGGCGCCTCTAGGATGTCCACCAAGGTTGGCGGACAGCTTTCGAACTTGTAACACCATCCACGTTTCGACCTGTTTGACAACAACGCCAAACGGCTAAGGGAAAACAAAGCCATCGACCGATCTTTTGGATGATTTGCGAACGTTTCAGAGGTCATACTGTCAACTCAAGGTCTTCAATGCGGGACTTTACCATCGTTGATCAAACTTAACCGAAAGTCTGCTTTCGGATTGAACCCTTCCAAAAAAGGTCATTTTGGGCGGGGTTGTGATTGTCCTGTTGGAGTCCTTCCAATACCTTGCCTAGAGCAGCGATATGCGAGAAGTTAATTTGCATGAAACTCGTGAGACCCACCACCGGCCACCTTCCAGAATACATCTCAGCGTTGGAGCGAGGTTGGTCTCCGGACAATCTTCGCCCAGAGGCGGCTCAAGAACAATTGGCGGCGATCAGCGAAGACCCTAATCGCTTTCTTGAACGTCTCGAAGACCGCGAAGCTAAGGGACCACCTGTCGCCTTACCCGACGGCTCATGTGTCCCGCGCCTACCTGGCTTCCGGCGATGGATCTGGGAGGAGGGCTTTTGCGGGAGCATTGGCTTAAGATGGCAGCCCGGAACTGAAGCTTTACCTCCACATTGTTCCGGCCACGTCGGTTACGCAGTCGTTCCATGGCGTAGAAACGCGGGATTGGCGAGCGCAGCTCTCATCGCCCTTCTTCCCGAAGCCCGCGAAATCGGTTTGCGCTTTGTTGAGGTCACAACCAGTCCAAGCAATTTTGCATCGGCGCGCGTGCTCGAAAAGGCTGGCGCAGTTTTTATCGAAGAATTCCGTATGGAAGAAGAACTGGGCGGTCAGGGCGCGCGGCGATACCAAATACCATTGGCATGATGTGGCGTCGTATTCAGCATTTGCGGTCTCGCACACCGGATCTTGGCACCGTTCCAAAAACCCTCCTTTTTGGAGGGGTTGGAAAAGTTCTCGTGTGATGCTGTCACAAAACCCGGTTCAAAATCCAAGTGGTTGTTGAACGTTTTTGCCTACACGGACATAGCAGACGTTCGCTGCATGGCTGAAACTCGGTAAAACGGGCGCTTTACAACAATTGGTGGGGGATGGAATTTGCTTGCGCAGGGAACTCAAGCCAGCCATTCGCTGCGTGCCGCATGAAGGTTTGCGTAGGTGGCTTGGACGTGCATTCTTATCGAAAGTTGCGGATATCGCTATCGGTTCTTGCGGCCTATGGGGATGGTTTGGGTGCTATGTCGCAGACGCGCGCCTTTGAATGGGGCGCGACGGGCAGAGCAGGGCAGCGAGGTCTTGTGCGGTGGTCTGCGCGAGAGGTTCCGGGCCAATTTTGCAGTTTTCTGGCCTGCCGTGTTGAACGTCGCGGCCCGCCTGCGGGGCATTTGCGCCTTAAGTGGAGCCTTGGATGTCAGCCGCCGCGCCTTGTCTGGCGGTCCGTCCAAACGCCGTTTCTGAGGTCAGTCCAGCACCGCCGGGGTAACCTTCGTAAAAAGACGCCACCAACTATTTGGCTGGCGGCAAACACCCCAGAACTTGCTCGCCTTGTTTTATCCAAAACCGCGATCTTTGTTCACCGCAGCGTTGTAGGTGTTCAACGTGGATAGGCGCCAATGCCTGATCCACCTTTTCGAGCATGAAAACCTGTGTACCCGTTTCCAAGGCCGCAATGCCCGCACACATCGCAGCATGTCCCGATCCGAGGACAATGATGTATTTTTGCATTTGCGCTTCCTTTGATTGACGCATATGTATCCGATGGGATACAATTTAAAAAGGTAACATCATGGACACTGATCTGTCCCAAGGTGAGTTGGCCTTTGCCAAGGTGATGCACGCAATCGAAACCGGCATCTATCAACCCGGCGACCGATTGCGTGAAGTGGAAATCGCCGAGCGGTTATCGCTTTCGCGCACACCCATCCGGGACGCATTGCGCCGCCTTGAAGCCGAAAAAATCGTTGAACATCGCCCGCGTGTCGGGGCTGTCATCCGCAAGCTCGGGCAGACCGAAGTGGTCGAATTATACGAAATGCGTCTGGTTCTTGAGCGCACCGCCGCTGAGATGGCAGCCAAACATGCCGCCGAGGCCGAAGTGGACGAGCTGGGCGCGTTGAACGATGAAATCGTGACATGGGGGGGCGAAGCCGCCCGCGCCGCCGCCATCAACCAGCAATTCCACCGCGCCATATACTTGGCAGGGCGCAATCGGTTCTTGCTTGAAGCCGCGCGGGCCATGAACAATGCGCTGTTGTTATTAGGGCCAACAACGCTGGCTGATGCCGACAGAATTGCAACGGTGGTCGCCCAACATTCGCAAATCTTGGACGCCATCAGTGCGGGCGATATCGAAGCTGCTGGGGCTGCGGCAGAAGCTCATTTGCAAACATCCTTGCGCTACCGTTTGCAGGTCATGCGCGGATGACGTTGGTTGTCATGACACATGCTATCGCGGGCTTTGGCGCGTTGGTGTTTCATCTGCTGGGCCTGCCGCTGCCGTGGTTGCTGGGGCCAATCTTTGCATGTCTTATTGCAGCCCTTGCGGGCATTCCAATGCAAAGCCTGCCAGTCCTTAACAATGCGATGCGCTCTATTCTTGGGGTGGCGGTGGGGTCGACTTTCACAACCGCTTTGGTGATCAGCATGGCCGGGTATTGGACAACGTTATTGTTGGTGCCCGTCATGGTGATCTTGATCGGCTTGATCGGGGTTCCGTATTTCCAACGCCTTTGGGGGTTTGATTTTGCGACCAGTTATTATTCGGCGATGCCGGGCGGTTTGCAGGACATGCTTGTCTTCGGAGAAGAAGCAGGCGGCGACGTGCGCGCCTTATCCCTGATTCATGCAACGCGGGTCATGGTGATCGTTGTGGCGCTGCCGTTCATTTTGCAAGGTTATTGGGACATTGATCTAAGCAATCCGCCCGGCGTTCCTGCGGTCACATTGCCTCTGTCGCAACTGGGATTGATGATCTTTGCAGGGTTGGCAGGCTGGCAAATTGCCAAGGCGGTCGGGCTTTTTGGGGCGTCAATCTTGGGACCGATGATCCTTGCTGGCACGATGGCGCTTTTGGGGCTGCTAGAGCACCGCCCCCCGACAGAGGCGATATGGGCCGCGCAATTTTTCATCGGTATGACGGTCGGCACGAAATACGCAGGCGTCACCGGGGCAGAGCTGCGCCGCGTTGTGGCCGCCGCTGTGGGGTTTTGCGTTATCTTATTGATCCTCGCGACACTATTCGTAGAGGCCATTCACATCTTCGCGCTTGCCCCGCCCATGGAAACGCTTTTGGCCTTCGCCCCCGGTGGGCAGGCGGAATTGACCGTGCTTGCGTTAATCGCAGGGGCTGATATGGCCTTTGTCGTCGCGCACCACGTCTTGCGTATCGTGACCGTTATTGTGGGCGCACCGATTGCCGCGCGGCTGTTCAGATCGTGACCTCGGGGTTTATCACATGGATCTGGACGCCGGGTGCAAGGGCGTTGGTCTGGTCAAAAATGTCGTTGAATTGCAGATCAAACGCATCGTCGGTCACATCGCCGATATAGGGCGTGGACAACACGTTAGGATGGGGCCGCGGTGGGTGCGTGTCATCGTGCAATGGCTCTGGGTCAAACACGTCTAGGACGGCGTGAATCCAACCTTTAGTGATCTCTGCCTCTTGAACGACGGCGTCGGTCAAACCGGGCCGGGATGTATTCACCAGCAGCCCGGAGGATCTTGCCATAGCCACACAGGCCCAACATACGCCTGCGCGTTGTTCACCCGTGACAGCCATCGATTGATGGGCTTGCCACATCCTTGAGGCCCATCGCGGCACCCACTTGGATGCGAACCGCTTCGATCATTGCAAACGCAAACGCGCGGAAGGGGTGCGTCGTGTATCTAGGCCACCGGATGCTGTTCGCAGTTTGGAGCGGATAGACCACAAATCCTGCGATTATGCACCTAAGGTTGGTTAACAGTGCGCGGGTGAACTCCCCATCCGGGAGTACTTTTTAAGATCATGTTCAATTCGGCCATTTGCAATCGCACCCATCGCAGATAGATTTCCAGCATGACGGAAAATACAGACACTATCTTGGCGGCGCTTCCTGCGCGTCTGAAAGAAGCCCGCAAATCGCAGGGACTTTCGCTAGAGGCTATTTCGAACCTGAGCGGTGTATCTCGATCAATGGTTAGCCAAATTGAACGCGGGGAAAGCAGCCCGACGATTGCAACCTTGTGGAACCTGACACGTGCGCTGAATGTTGATTTCGCGGGCTTGTTGGAACAGGGGGGGAAAGGCGATAAAATAGATGTTTTAAAGGCTGATGAGGTTCCCACAATCGACAATATGGGGCAGGGGTGTTGCATCGCAATCCTGTCGCCGCCCGAAGAGGCCGGAGGTCATGAAGTCTATGATATCACGTTCGCCGCACAAGGTGGTTTGAACAGCCAACCGCATGCGCGCGGGGCGATCGAACACCTGACAGTTCTTCATGGGCGGATTCGGGTGACATCAGGAAGCGTCAGCACCGAAGTAAACAGAGGCGATACAGCCCGCTACGCTGCCGATGTGCCACACGAAATTTCCGCGTTGGATGGAGGCGCCCGCATTTTTCTGATTGTGAAATCAACGGATAGCGCGATTTAACGGAAATTTGTACGCTATACTGGAATAATGTTATTGCGGAAAAATATCCGCCATGGCAGATTTTGGGTATCAAAGGAGATACCCCATGCCCAATGCGTTCCTTGCAGACATTACCAACACCCTTTCCCAGATAGAGGCCGAAGGCCTGTATAAACGCGAACGTCTGATCACGTCACCGCAGGCGGGGACCGTGTCTGTTGCGCGTCGCGAGGTGATCAACCTATGTGCCAACAACTATCTAGGGCTTGCCGATAACCCCGATCTGATAGCGGCCGCCAAAGGTGCTATGGACACACAAGGCTTTGGCATGGCCAGCGTTCGCTTCATCTGTGGCACCCAAGACGGGCATCGGGATTTGGAACTCCGATTGGCCAAGTTTTTGGGTAAGGATGATGCAATCCTGTTCGCGGCGTGTTTTGACGCAAATGGCGGTGTGTTTGAGCCTTTGCTAGGGCCAGAGGATGCGATCATCTCTGACAGTCTTAACCATGCCTCAATCATTGATGGTATCCGTCTGTGTAAGGCCAAACGGTTTCGCTATGCCAACAACGACATGGCCGATTTGGAGGCGAAACTGAAAGATGCCAAGGCGGTGGGCGCGCGCCACATCATGATTGCGACTGATGGGGTGTTTTCGATGGATGGCACGTTGGCCAATCTGCGCGGCATCCGGGCCTTGGCCAATGAATACAAGGCCGTCGTGATGGTCGATGATTGTCACGCAACAGGCTTCATGGGGCCAAATGGCGCGGGCACACCAGATCATTTTGACGTGGATGTTGATATACTGACGGGCACTCTTGGAAAGGCCCTTGGCGGGGCGATTGGCGGCTATATTGCCGGGCCGCAACCCGTGATCGATCTGTTGCGTCAACGCGCACGACCCTATCTGTTTTCCAATTCTTTGCCGCCGTCCATCGTCGCGGCTGGCATAGAAGCCATTCGCCTTGTCGAAGAGGGCGCAGAGCTGCGCGCGAAGCTGTTCGCCAATGCGGCTCATTGGCGGGAGGGGTTGACCAAGTTGGGATTTGCGCTGCTGCCAGGGGAACATCCGATCATCCCGGTTATGCTGGGGGAGGCCCATTTGGCGCAAAAAATGGCATCAGGCCTGTTTGACGAAGGTGTCTATGTGTCGGGCTTCTTCTTCCCTGTCGTGCCGCATGGTCAAGCGCGCATTCGCACGCAAATGAATGCGACGTTGACACGTGAGGAATTGGACCATGCGTTGGCGGCCTTTGCCAAAGTCGGGCGTGACTTAGGGGTCATCTCATGAGGGCAAACACAATGAAAGCGCTGGCGAAATCCAAACCTGAAGAAGGGCTGTGGATGATCGATGCGCCTGTTCCCGAAATCGGGCCAGATGACGTTTTGATCCGCATCAAAAAAACGGGCATCTGCGGGACCGACATTCACATCTGGAATTGGGATGAATGGGCGGCAGCGACCGTGCCCGTGCCAATGATCACCGGGCATGAATTCGCGGGAGAGATCGTAGAAATCGGTTCGAATGTGACGGGCCTAACCCTTGGTCAAAGATGTTCGGGGGAGGGGCATTTGATCAGCACAGACAGCCGACAATCACGGGCTGGAAATTTCCACCTTGATCCGGGAACGCGTGGCATTGGGGTGAACGAACAGGGCGCTTTTGCGCAATACCTGAAACTCCCTGCATTTAATGTGGTTCCATTACCCGATGATATTTCCGATGAAATCGGCGCGATCCTTGATCCCTTGGGAAACGCGGTCCACACCGCGTTGAGTTTTGATCTATTGGGCGAAGACGTGTTGATCACGGGCGCAGGTCCCATCGGTATCATGGCTGCCGCCGTTGCACGTCACGCGGGCGCACGCAATGTAGTGTTGACCGATATCAACGCGGACCGACTTGCGTTGGCCGCACATGTCGTTCCAACTGTTTGCACCGTGGATGTCACCAAAGAAGACCTAAACGATGTCATCCATAAGCTGGGATTGTCCGAAGGGTTCGATGTGGGGCTTGAGATGTCGGGCAATCAAGTGGCTCTGGATCAGATGATTGAGGCCCTCGTGATGGGCGGTAAGATCGCGATGCTTGGCATTCCCCCGGGTCAATCCCCTGTGAACTGGAACCGCATCGTGTTCAAAGCGATCACAATCAAAGGTGTCTATGGTCGGGAGATGTTTGAGACTTGGTACAAGATGATCGCTATGCTGCAAAACGGCTTGGATGTGAGCCGCGTTATCACGCATCGTTTTGATCTTGCCGACTTTGAACAGGGCTTTGCGCAGATGAAGTCAGGCCGGTCTGGCAAGGTTGTCTTGGATTGGGCCTAGCCAATCCTTGAAGCTGCACATCGGATAGGGATCGACGGGGCGGATTAGCCTGTTCCTGAGGGGCCATTAGCATGGCAGATGCATGGTGGTTTTCGGCGCCAATCGATGCCGCATAACATGGTGTTCAGGCTAATTGCCCGATTGAAACCGGGACGGTTCGGATGTTTGCTCGATTGACCAGAATGCGCGCGAGATAATTGGGGTTTTGCGATGCTGTGGATGAACGATTTGGCGCTATCCGATTATTTTGAAGAGTAATTATGCGCTTTTCTCAAGCCGGGTTAATTGCTTTGACGTGAATTTAAAAACGTAAGTTAGGTATGGAATTCTTGACTATGAGGGGGCGTTTCAATTTGCCAAGGTGACGCGTGTTTTTGTTGGTGAAGCCAAACATGTCCAAACGGCGTGAGCGTGCCGTTTCAAGAAGGAATTCGTTTTGAGGTTTTCGATTTTACTCAAAGCTGCATGCCTCAGCGCCTGTCTGTCAGCCTGTGAATTGGCTGTCTTGCCGCTTTTGCCTGCCGCAGCACTTTCTGATCGTGTTTCAAATTCAATTGCACAGCCCATACTGGTGACAGACAACGCTGGGCGGCAGTTGGCTGGTCCGGTGCATTCTTCAACCCAAGCCGTGGCCAAGTTGGAAACGACACGCCGCAACTTTGTATGCTCGGGTGTGGTCGCGAATATCCCGAACTACCTTGGCCCCACGGCTACGGCACAGGCCAAATGCAGTTCTGGTCGCGCAACGGATGTGCATTTCTCCCATAGTGTCGATTCCGGCACGCCGCGCGTGTCCTTCATTTTGCCACAGCGCGCGGATCGCAGGTTTCGGTGCAGCGGATCGTTCAGAAAATCCGGAGTGAGCGCGGGGCCGTTCCGCGTCTATTGCCGTTCAGAAATACAACAACAATATTCATCAGGCGAACTCTTTTGGACCGGTGAGGTGGGGCCGGACCGTGGCTACATTTCAACCGAACCCGGCGCCGCTGTCGTGTCCGCACCACGCAATGGGCAATCAACATTCAAAATCTGGCTATCACCGGACGTTCGGTGAGGTTTTGGAAAATAGACCTGTCCGCAAACCGTGATGGTAAGTCTGGATGTTAGACGGCCTTGCGACAGGAGGCGCTAACGAGGGCGGGATGTTGGCCGCTCCATGAAGATGTGGGTATCTGATCGGCCAATCTCTTTGAAGCCGTGCCGTGCATATAGGCTGGCGACCGGGTTCCAGTGGAGATATTCCAGTCTGGTGGGAAGGCGCATAGACTCCGCCATTGTCAGGCAATGAGTGAGAATTTTGGTTCCTGTCCCTCGTCCTTGAACCGATGGACGCAGGTAAAATTCACCGAACCGAATGTAGTCTTCAAGCGGTTGAAACGAAAGGGTTCCGACGCGAGCATCTTCGATGCGTATCGCGTAGAATGGCTTTGCTTCGTAGTTTCGATTATGCACGTCGCGCTGAAATTTTTCATCCCATTCCCACGCCTTGAGGATGTGGGGGCCCATAGCCGCGCGCTTCGCTTCAAACGCGAAATCGCATTCACTCTGCGAGGGGCCGAGCTTTTCAAATGTTATGTCAGGGTGAAGGTTCGGAATGCTCATAACGACCAATATAGCCATCAATCAACGTCTCACCTATGGGATTGTGATCACCAGTCTTGTCGCGGGTTGCGACGATCAAAGCCAAGGCATCGACGAGGCGTAGCAGCGGCGAAGATGGCCGAGCTGCCAACATGTCCCGCAGGGCTTTGAGGAAAAGCCTAGGGCGGTGAATGTCGCGAATGATCGAAATGGTTTTGCGCAGCCATGCGCCGTTGTCGCGCCTGCGAGTTCAGCGGGAGAGTACAGGTTTATCCTGACAATTTTGGGGTTTTGAATTGCCCTCCGCACGGGGTGACTTTGGGGTGCCGTGCGGAGGGTTTCGTTAGGTTACGTGGTCAGGGCGGCCAAGATACGCGCCCAGCTTCTTGTGCCTTTGTGGAACGATTTAAGGTCATATTTTTCATTGGGCGAGTGGATCGCATCGTCGTCTTGGGCGAAGCCGATCAGCATTGAATCGATGCCAAGGATGTCTTTGAACATGCCTGCGATGGGGATCGACCCGCCCATGCCGCAAAAGACAGCTTCGCGGTTCCATTCATCGGACAAGGCGAGGCGGGCGCGTTCGAATTCGGGGCGGGTGATGTCCATCACGCTCGCAGGAGAACCGTCAAGGTCCTGATCCCAAGTGATTTTCGCATCCTGCGACAAGTGCGATTCCACATGGGTGCGGATTGCTGTGCGCAATTTGACCGGGTCCATGTCCCCAACAAGACGGCAGGTGAGTTTGCAATGTGCCTCGGATGGGATCACGGTTTTGGTTCCCGCGCCTTGATAGCCGCCCCACATCCCGTTGATTTCCAGTGTTGGACGGGCCCATTGTTGTTCCAAAGTGGAATAGGCTTTTTCACCGTGGGCCTGCGTGTAGCCAACGGAATTGAGATATGTTTGTTCATCAAAGCCGCAATTGTCCCATTGCTGGCGCAGTGCGTCAGAGATGTCAGTGACACCCTCATAAAAGCCGGGAACCGCGACGCGTCCTGTGTCTTGGTCATGCAGCGTGGACACAAGGCGGGCGATTTCGCGTAGCGGGTTCAGTCCGGGGCCACCATAATGTCCCGAATGCAAATCAATGCGGGGGCCAGTGATGGTAAACTCATCCTTGAGCATCCCGCGCAATTGCGAGGCAATCGAGGGCACGCCGGGAGACACCATAGACGTGTCGCAAATCAGGGCGATATCCGCTTTGAGTTCGTCTTTGTGGGCCTCAAGGAAAGGGATCAGCGACGGTGAGCCAGATTCCTCTTCGCCCTCAAAAAAGAACGTGATGCGACAGGGCAAGGTGCCATGAATCGCCTGCCATGCGCGGCAGGCCTCAATGAAGGTCATCAGCTGACCTTTGTCGTCCGAACTGCCACGACCGCGCAGGACCTTTCCTTTGGCGGTCTCTTCGATGGCCGGGTCAAACGGATCACGATCCCACAAGTCGAGCGGATCGACAGGCTGCACATCGTAATGCCCGTAAAACAGCAAATGTGGGCCATCGGCTGGTCCATCAACATGTCCAACGACCATCGGCATGCCTGTGGTGGGGCGTTTTTGGGCCGGAATACCAAAGCTGTTCAGGTCTTTGACCAGCCAATCGGCAGCCTTTTCGCAATCAGGTTTGAAGGCCGGATCAGTCGAGATCGACGGGATGCGCAGCAAATCCATCAAACGATCCAAGGCAGCTTGGTTGTCGGCGTCAATGCGTGACAAAGTGGCGTCGAGACTCATAGTTTTACTCCGGGTTGAAATCAGGCCCAACAGTATCCTTGCAGGCGGCCAAGTCTAGGCGGAATTTTCAGCTCAAGTTGCTGTGATCGCTGGATCATGCGGTTGAATTGACATGGATCAAGGATGCGACGCGATGTCCTTGTGTAGATGCGTTGAACCAAACGTTATCACAGGTTACTTACGATCCCAGATTAGAACTGCTCTAAGCAGGGAACCGATCGAGAGCCTAAAGGGGGAGCCGCGTGGACTATAACGCAAAGCTGGACAGCGCCATTCAAACTCTGCACGACGAAGGGCGTTATCGCACCTTCATCGACATTGAACGTCGCAACGGCCAATTTCCGCACGCAATCTGGACGCGCCCGGATGGAAGCGCCCAAGACATCACCGTTTGGTGTGGCAACGACTACCTTGGAATGGGGCAACATCCTGTTGTGCTTGAGGCCATGCATGAAGCGATTGACGCAACAGGGGCTGGCTCTGGCGGGACGCGCAACATTTCTGGCACCACAGTGTATCACAAACGCCTAGAAGCCGAGCTTTCGGATTTGCACGGCAAAGAATCCGCGTTGCTGTTCACCTCTGCGTATATCGCCAATGACGCCACGCTCAGCACGTTGCCCAAATTGTTCCCCGGTTTGATCATCTATTCGGACGCTTTGAACCACGCCTCTATGATCGAAGGTGTGCGTCGCAACGGCGGCGCCAAGCGAATCTTTCGCCACAACGACGTCGAACATTTGCGTGAATTGCTCGCAGCTGACGATTCCGACGCACCAAAATTGATTGCTTTTGAATCAATCTATTCAATGGATGGCGATTTCGGCCCGATTGAAGCGATCTGTGATCTGGCCGAAGAGTTCGGCGCGCTGACCTATATCGATGAAGTCCACGCTGTCGGCATGTATGGCCCACGCGGGGGCGGTGTGGCTGAACGAGACGGGCTTATGCACCGGATCGACATCATCAACGGCACCTTGGCGAAAGCCTACGGGGTGATGGGGGGCTATATCGCGGCCTCCGAGAAAATGTGTGACGCGGTGCGGTCTTATGCGCCCGGGTTCATCTTTACGACCTCGCTGACACCTTCCGTGGCAGCAGGGGCCGCTGCATCTGTAAAATTTTTGAAAGAAGCGCCAGAATTGCGTGAACAACATCAGACCCAAGCGCGCATCTTAAAATTGCGCCTAAAAGGTCTTGGATTGCCGTTGATCGATCATGGAACCCACATCGTTCCGGTCATCGTGGGCAACCCTGTGCACACCAAGATTCTGTCGGATATGCTATTGGAAGATCACGGTATTTACGTGCAGCCCATCAACTATCCAACCGTGCCACGTGGCACAGAGCGACTGCGGTTCACCCCATCGCCTGTTCACGGTCCCAACGAAATGGATGCGCTTGTTAAGGCTATGGACACCCTTTGGTCTCATTGTGCGCTAAACCGCGCTGAATTGGCTGGCTGACACAAGTCCGGGTGAATTCCCCTTTGTATTGTGTTATGAAGGTGTCAATTAACCGCCGAATGGCGAATCGAACGGCAGAGCAACTCGATGCGGAAACGCAATCAGGCGCACTCATGGGACAAGGCATCCGGATGATATCTTTTAGGTCGTCCAAGCGTAAAGAAGAAGAAGTCGTTGAACCCAAAGGGTTTGACGCGTTTGAGTTGCGCCTTGGTGATATCATGCGCGGGGAACGCGCGACGATGGGCAAGTCCCTTCTGGATGTGCAGCGTGAACTGCGCATCAAAGCGTCCTATATTGCCGCCATCGAAAATTCTGATCCCGAAGCCTTTGACACGCCCGGCTTTATTGCCGGGTATGTGCGGTCTTACGCGCGCTATTTGAACATGGACCCCGACAAAGCCTTCAATGTGTTTTGCGAAGAAAGCGGGTTCGAGGTCGCGCACGGGATGTCCGCGCAAGCTTCTGTGGTGCGTAAACCGTCACGTGAAGATCGACTTAATAGCCGCGAGCCTCGCGATATGTTCGCATCACCCGCAACGCCATTCGTACCAACAGGGGAAGCGTTATTCTCGCGGATCGAGCCCGGTGCCATCGGGTCGATGTTGGTTTTGATCGGGCTGATTTCAGCGATTGGCTACGGTGGATATGCCGTCTTGCAAGAAGTGCAGCGCGTGCAAGTCACGCCTGTTGAACAGACGCCGATCGTTTTGTCGGACATAGATCCATTGGCCGGTGTGCAAGGTCCCGCAGCCGCGGTCGCACCCAGCAGTGTAAGCGGTGCACCGCATCCGATCACCGCGCCCGGTTCTGATGCGTTGGATCGCCTTTACCGACCACAAGCGTTGGACGTTCCCGTTCTGACCGCGCGGGACGCCCCCATTGCAACGCTTGATCCACGCACCAACAGTGCTTTTGCCACGGATTTTGACGGCACAGATTTTGGAAACGATACCGTAACGCGCACCGCGCGGGCGGACGAACCAACCAGCATCGCGCCGGGATTGAACATACCAAAAGTTGTCGAAGACCTTGGGCCAACCATTCGCATGGTCGCAGCCTATACGTCTTGGGTGCGGGTTCGCTCAGCCGAAGGCAACGTGTTGTTTGAAACGACGATGGAAGCTGGTGATACCTATGACATTCCAGCCAATGAGGTGCCGCCAACTTTGCGCACAGGCGAAAGTGGCGCGATCTATTTCGCCATGGGCACCGATTGCTACGGGCCAGTTGGGGGCGGGGGTGTTGTGACATCGAACCTTGCCTTGGACCGTCTGGCGCTTGCAGATCGGTTGGTCGTTGTTGAGCCCAATGATTCCGACAACGCGCTCAACCGGATGTTTGCGGACCTTCGCCAGATTGATCCGGGTCGGCTGTCAAACTTGCCCTGCCAAACCAATTAAGCGAGCCATCGTGCAAAACTGCACAATTCGCCCCATTGCCGTATGTTGCGACAGTGCATAATCTAAAGCGTGGGTATCTGAAGCCAACTTATGGGATGTCTTTTCGCGAAAGAGACACCTGTCGGTCGTTTGAATTTCAGATAATCCAAAACGCGCAAAACCCCTCGGGAGCCAACAATGTCGCTGAACCACATCCGCCCTTGGCGTAATATATACCGTCGCGAAAGCCGTCAGATCATGGTGGGCAACGTGCCAGTTGGGGGCGACGCGCCGATCACAGTTCAGACGATGACCAACACGCTGACCACAGACATCAAGGGCACCATTGCCCAAGTGGAAGCGGCGGCAGAAGCCGGGGCGGATATCGTGCGGATTTCTGTGCCGGACGAAGATTCCTCGCGGGCGTTGAAGGACATCGTGCGCAATGTCAGCGTTCCAATCGTGGCCGACATTCACTTTCACTACAAACGTGGGATCGAAGCGGCGGAGGCAGGGGCCGCCTGTTTGCGGATCAATCCGGGCAACATCGGCAACGCAGAGCGTGTGCAAGAGGTCATCAAAGCCGCGCGCGACCACAATTGTTCGATGCGGATCGGGGTCAATGCGGGCTCGCTCGAGAAGCACTTGCTGGACAAATACGGGGAACCAACACCCGATGCGATGGTCGAATCCGGCTTGGATCACATCAAGCTTTTGGAAGACAACGACTTTCACGAGTTCAAAATTAGCTGCAAGGCTTCGGATGTGTTCATGGCGACGGCAGCCTATCAAAAATTGGCGGAAGCCACGGACAAGCCAATCCACCTTGGGATCACCGAGGCCGGGGGATTCGTCAGCGGCACCATCAAGTCGGCAATTGGGCTGGGCAATCTGCTATGGATGGGGATCGGCGACACAATTCGTGTGAGCCTCAGCGCGGACCCTGTGGAAGAAGTGAAAGTTGGTTTTGAAATTCTCAAAAGCCTAGGATTGCGCCATCGCGGCGTGAACATCATCTCGTGCCCATCTTGCGCGCGCCAAGGGTTCAACGTGATCAAAACCGTTGAAACATTGGAAAAACGGCTCGAACATATCAAGACGCCAATGTCTTTGTCGATCATTGGTTGCGTGGTGAACGGTCCCGGCGAAGCCTTGATGACAGATGTCGGTTTTACTGGCGGCGGGGCTGGGCACGGTATGGTCTATCTGGCGGGGAAACAAAGTCACCGTATGGACAACGATCAAATGGTAGACCACATTGTTGAGCAGGTAGAGCAAAAAGCCGCGGAAATTGACTCCGCGGCAGCTGCGGAGGAATTAGCAGCAGACTAAAAACTGGGGGGACGGACGTATGGCATGGTGCTCAGCTATGACCTAAGCGCAATTAAGCGCATCGACAGCTACAAGAGCGACGAAGTCCGGGTCAGAACGGTTGTACTGGCTGTTGTTGCCGGATTTGCTGCTTGGATTCAAAGCGACGTGAACCTTATTCTTTGGTTTGTCGTCTACCAATCGATTTTCTCGCTCTATGCGTATGTATTGATCAAGGTGCCCAAACGGGTGCGTTTTTGGTCCTTTTGCTGGATTTTGGGTTTGGGCGCATTTTCGATGTTGGCCCTGATAAGTCCTTGTGCTTATTTGTACTCAAAAGACACTTTTGCGCAGCAGCTTGGTGGTTTGGTGCTGTATTTTGGCGCTGCGATGAACATAGTTGCCGTGCGCGTGCGCGAACCGTCATACTTTGTCGTTGATTTGATGTCATTTGCTGTGATCGCGCTTGGGTTTGTTGTCATTGAATATCATCGCACGGGCTTTGACACGGAGACCTACGCGGTCGCGCTCGCGATGGCGTCATTTTGCACCTATTTCGCGTATCTTGTGTTTGAGATGGATCTATTTCGCAAAAAACTGGAAACCGCGCGGGAGGGGCAATTGGCGGCAGAACATCAGCGCGCGATCGGTCAAATCTCGGGTGGGGTTGCGCATGATTTCAACAATCTTTTGACAGTTGTTTTGGGCAACCTAGAACTTTCGCGTCAAATTCAGGATCCGGTTGAGCGCAATCAAATGCTGGTGGAAGCGGAAACAGCGGCCCGGCGTGGGGCAACCTTGACCGGACAATTGTTGGCGTTCTCTCGCAAGGCAAACCTTAGCCCGCGTGTGGTCCGCGTGGATCAAGTCGTCGCGGAACTTAAACCGTTGACGCAGGGAATGTTGCGACGCGGGCATCGATTGCAGGTCAGCGAGACCGAAGACTTGCCGCCACTTTTTATTGATGCTGCAACACTTTTGGCGGTGCTGTTAAACCTTATCTTGAACGCACGCGATGCCATGCCGGATGGCGGGACGATCTGGTTGGATGCGGAAGTGGCCAAGTTTGAGGACCGCGATCACATGTGCCTAAAGATCAATGATACCGGGTCCGGGATCGCCCCTAGTATCATGGATAAAATTTTTGAACCGTTCTTTTCGACCAAGCCTGCCGGGCAAGGGTCGGGGCTTGGGTTGCCAATGGCGCAAGGATTTTCGGAGCAATCGGGCGGGGGCATTTCTGTAAAGAGTACCCCCGGTGAAGGGACCGAAGTGCGGTTGTTCCTGCCGTTAGCCGACGAGGAGACCCTCGTCGACGCACTCGAGACGGTCTAAGCGCTTTGCCGAGGCGCGCGGGTTACCCGCGCTTTTCGTCCACGATCAAACGCAGTTGGTCATAAGGCAGAAAGCCGCGCAGCAATTCGTCATGCATGACAAAGGTCGGTGTTCCCGAGATTTGCAAACGTTGAGCTAGCGCGCGTGTGGCCGCGATCTCGTGGCTCACATCGTCGCTTGCCATCGCAGCTTCAATCGCCGCTGCATCAAAGCCAAGACCGTTGGCGATACGGGTTAGAGCAGGCATGTTGATTTCGCCGTTATACGCAATCAGTGTTTCATGCATGACCTTGTATGCTTCTGTGCCAATCACGTGTTTGGTCGCAATCGCGAAGCGAGACGCAAGAACGGATTGGTCCCCAAGGATTGGGAATTCTTTCACAATCAGGCGGATATTCCCATCCGATGCGAGCAGCTTGTCCACCTCTGGGACGGCGCGTTTACAAAACCCGCACCGGTAATCCATGAATTCAACAAGGGTGATATCACCATCCGGGTTGCCTGCGACAAAAGAAAACCCATCGTCAAACAAGGACTCTTTGTTATCTGAGACCAAGTCAAAATCTGCGCGGGCTTGCTCGGCTTGTTGACGTTCTTCAAGCACCGCAACCGCGTCCATGATCACCTGAGGATTTTCCAACAAGTATTCTCGCACGGCATCACCAAAAGCCGCGCGGTCTGCATCCGACATCGTGTCGAGGTCCAATGCTGCTGCGGGCAGCGCCATAAAAGCCGCGAAGGCCGCGGTCATACAGGTACGGAGCATCTCATCGTTTCCTTTGTTTTGCAAAGCGTTCAGCAGCATTCAACACATCCTGCGCCCGTTGCCAAGGGCCGGAACCGCGGGGCAAAAGGTCGGACGCGCGTTTTGCGTGAATGGCTGCATCTTGGATCTGACCGCGCAATGCACGCTGTTCAGCAATCGCCAACGCGGCCATGCCGGGCTGACCAGATTTGGCATAAGCCACAGACAAATCGCGCAGCATAGAGCCGTCCCGATAGTCAATGGAATTGGACTTTTCGAGCGCATTCAGCGCCTTTTTCGTTTCACCGTTGGCAAGCAGCGCGCGCCCATAACCCGACAAGATAAGCGCGTCACGCGGGGCCAATTGCACAGCGCGGGCATAGGCGGCCACCGCAGGTCTGAAGTTGCGACTTTCAATCAAGATTTCGCCCTTGAGATCATGAAAGAAGGGATCCGTGGGACGACTGGCAATCGCGCGATCCACAGCTGCCAGCGCTTTTTTTGTACGTGATTGTTGATGAAGCGCGACAGCTTCGCCCATAGCACTCAGGTCTTTGTAAGACGTGTCTTTGAGACGGCGCAGCACCCATTTGGGGCGTTTATATGCGTTTAACTTCCCTTTGGTGCGGGCAAACCAATAGGCAGCTTGTGGGTTTTCCGGTGTCGCTTCCACGGTCGCGGCGTAGGCGCGAAGCGCGCGCAAACGGTCGCGTGTCAAAGGATGCGACCGCACATAAGGGTCTTGGCTTGCTTCAGATAAAGCGTCTTGGCCACTGAAAATTTCCATGACTTCGGCCAAACTGCCGGGGTTCACGCCCGAAGATCGCATATAGCGCGCAGCCGATTGATCCGCAGACGCTTCTTCGGCGCGTGTGTGCTTGAGGAACAAGCGTTGCGCTGAACTGGCCGAGCCAATTGCAATTGGGCCCGCGACGTCTGCACCACCCGCAGCCGCCGCAATCGCAGCCAATGCGATGCCAAGGCCTGTTGCTGTGCGTGCAACGCCCAAATTGGTCAAACGCCGGGTCAAGTGACCGTTGGCGATATGGGCCGCCTCATGGGCGATAACACCTTGAAGTTGGGACGCTGTTTCGAGTTTGGTGATCAAGCCGGAGTGAATGAAAATTGCGTCTTGGCTCACGACAAAAGCATTGAGATTGGGGTCATCCACGATCAGAACCTTGACCCGGTTTGGGTTCAGACCCGCTGCGCGCAAGACAGGGGACGCGAGCTGTTTCAAGCCATGTTCCAGATCAGCGTCGCGCAACAACGAAATCGCTTGGGCGGGCAACACCATTAACATGATAACAATCGCGCTGCAGATCAGACGCAGGATTGACGGCACAAGAAATACGCGGTGAATGCTCATATCCGCGAAACTGGAGCAGAGTCATGCGTAATTCAACCCGAAGCGACGTCGATCCATTTATTGTGATGGATGTCATGGAAGCCGCCAACGCAGCAGAAGCCGCCGGTCGGCACATTATTCATATGGAGGTGGGGCAACCGGGAACAGGTGCACCGCGTGCAGCGGTTGAAGCCGTGCAGCGAATGGTTGGCGAAAACCCGCTTGGATATACGGTGGCTTTGGGGTTGCCAGCCTTGCGCGCGCGGATCGCGCAGCTTTACGGCGAATGGTACAATGTCGATCTGGACCCCGCACGCGTGATCGTCACACCAGGATCATCGGGTGCATTCATCTTGGCATTCACGGCATTATTTGATTCCGGCGACCGGGTTGGGATCGCGGCACCAGGCTATCCAAGTTATCGCCAAATCCTGTCAGCATTGGGCTTATCGCCTGTGGTCATCGAAGCCGCAGCCGGACACCGCTATCAACCTGTGGCATCGGATTTGGTGGGGCAGGACTTGGCGGGGTTGATGGTTGCATCACCTGCCAACCCAACAGGGACCATGTTGGATAAGGCGGCGTTGGGCAATTTGATCGGGGCCACGAACGAGGTCGGCGCGTCGTTCATCTCGGACGAAATCTATCACGGGATCGAATATGAGGCCAAAGCCGTCACAGCATTGGAGATCACCAACGAGGCCTATGTGATCAACAGTTTCTCTAAATACTTTTCGATGACGGGGTGGCGGGTCGGATGGATGGTCGTGCCCGAAGATCACGTAAGAGTGATTGAGCGGATCGCGCAGAACATGTTCATTTGCGCGCCGCATGTGGCTCAAGTGGCAGCACTCGCGGCGATGGAGTGTACCGATGAGTTGCAAACGAATCTGACGGTCTACGCGCGCAATCGGGCTTTGATGATCGATGGGCTTACGGCGGCAGGCTTTGACGATATCGCACCACCTGACGGGGCCTTTTATGTTTACGCCAATGTGGCGCGCTACACCTCAGACAGTCGTGCCTTTGCCGCCGAAATTCTGGATCAAGCCGGGGTGGCGGTGACGCCGGGCCTCGATTTTGACCCCGGACGCGGACACCAAACCTTGCGGTTCTCCTATGCGCGCAGCACCGCCGACATTGAGGACGGGTTGGCGCGCTTGAAAGTCTTTATGGACGCACGGCGCAGCTAAGGATTCCTTTGTGAGGCGTGATGGGGTAAGGTGACGTCAAAGAAGCCCGAAAGAGGCGAGACAGGCGATGATCCGACTTATCCTAAGCGTGGCTTTTTGGGCCATGACATATGTAGCAAGCACGGCCCAACCTTTGACGGGGTTGGCGCGCGTTGATGTTGAGAAATCTTCCATCAACGATGGCTGGTTTGGCGAGACAGAGATTTCGCTAGGGCTGAGCCTTGGAGTGCCGTTTCGGGTTTACACGCTGAACGACCCGCCACGCTTGGTCGTGGATTTCTCGGAAGTGGATTTCGCAGGCGCGTCATCGTCGGATTTACTGGTGGAGCCGGGGCGAATATCTGATTTGCGTTTTGGCCCTGTGCAACCGGGGTGGTCGCGTCTTGTGGCAGATTTAGCTGAACCTATGTTGCCCGATGAAGTGGTCATGAGTAGCGACAAAGGGTCTGGCGCTGCGATCTTGCATATCCAAATGAACACGGTGGATGACGCGCAATTTGCGGCCCGCTCAGGTGTGCCGGAAGGGGCCAATTGGGTGCAAGAGGTGCCCGAACCAAAAGCTCAAGCGCGCGCGGCGGACGTATTTCGTGTTGTGCTTGATCCGGGGCATGGCGGGGTTGATCCGGGGGCTGAACGTGATGGTTTGGTCGAAAAAGAGATCGTTTTGGATTTCTCGCGCACGCTGCGCGATTTGTTACGGCGCGAAGGTGTCGACGTTGTGATGACGCGGGATGCGGATGTGTTTGTGTCGCTCGAAGGGCGCACAGCGCTTGCGCACCGTGCAGATGCATCGGTGTTTTTGTCGTTGCATGCAGACGCCTTAAGCCAAGGTGGCGCGCGCGGGGCAACGGTTTACACGCTGTCAGACAAAGCCAGCGATGCGGCCTCTGCGCAACTGGCGGCGCGTCACAATCGGTCTGACATTCTGGCGGGTTTGGATTTGACAGGGGCGGACGATCAAGTGACGTCTGTGTTGTTGGATTTGGCGCGACGCGAAACAGAACCGCGATCACAAGCATTGGCTGAAGCGGTTATTTCGGGAATGGACCAAGTTGGTGGGCCAATGAACCGCAAGCCATGGCGCGAAGCAGGGTTTTCAGTCCTCAAATCGGCGGATATCCCGTCTGTTTTGGTCGAAATTGGCTTTTTGTCGAGCGAACGAGATCGCAAGAACCTTGCAGATCCGGTGTGGCGTTCTGTGATCGCTGCGGGCATCGCGGATTCAATCCTTGCGTGGCGTGATGCAGACGCTGCACGTGCGACGTTGGTGCGCCAGTAAACACACCGTTATTGGGCGTATCCTTGCCCGATTTCCCGGCTATGTTGTTTTGACCCGGGCTTCACAACACTGTATGTTGATCGCGACAAGAGTAGCAGATCTCGCGAACGGGGCACCATGTTTAGATTCGTTTTGTCTTTCTTCGGAGGCATCTTCACCACCATAACTATGGGCATCGGCATGATGGCCCTGACCATTGGTGCGATTTTTTACATGTATGGCCGTGACTTACCCAGCCACGAGAGCCTTGCGCAATACACCCCGCCAACCATTAGCCGAATTTATTCGGGCGAGGGGGCGCTGATCGATGAATTCGCGCAAGAACGGCGTCTGTTTGCACCGATTGAGACCGTGCCCGATCTGGTCAAGCAAGCCTTCGTGTCTGCGGAAGATAAGAACTTCTATACCCATGACGGGTATGATCTGCGCGGGATCGCGGCAGCAGCCATCGATGCGGTGCGCTCGCGTGGTCGTGACGTGCGCGGGGCGTCGACCATTACGCAGCAGGTCATGAAGAACTTCCTGCTTGATGGATCTCGCCAAGCGGAACGAAAAGTCAAAGAAATCATCCTTGCCAGCCGGATTGAAGAGACGCTGAGCAAAGACAAAATCCTTGAGCTCTATCTGAACGAAATCTTCTTGGGGCAGAATTCATATGGGGTGGCGGCGGCGTCGCAAACCTACTTCAACAAGCCCTTGCAGACACTTGAGCCACATGAAGCCGCGACACTGGCATCCTTGCCCAAAGCGCCGTCGGATTTTCACCCCGTTCGGCGCAAAGAACGACTGTTATCGCGCCGCAATTTCGTGCTGAAAGAGATGTTCGAAAACGGATATATCACACAAACGATCTACACAGAAGAATTGCAAAAACCGCTGAAATCCGTTCAGAACGGCGACTTTGAGAGCTTCAAATCAGCGCTCCCACCGCGCGACTACTTCACCGATGAAATCCGGCGCCAACTGTCCGAAGACTTTGGCGAGGGCGAGTTCTTTTCGGGTGGGATGACCGTTCGTGCGACCATAGACAACGAAATGCAGCCCATCGCGGCGCATTCTTTGCAGCGACAACTCGAGCAGTATGACCGCGGTCTAAGCACATGGCGCGGGACCGGCAAAACCATCGCTGCGGAGACGTTAAGCGATGAAGCCACATGGCGCGCAGCCCTCGGTGAAGTGAACGTTCCGCGTGATGTGGACTTAGGTGGAAAATGGCATGTGGCCGTCGTTTTAGAGGTTCTGGAGAACTCGGTTCGGATCGGGATTGAAAACCTGTCAGAAGTCGACGGGGAACCGCATGTTGTGCCGCGCAAAGACATTGCTTGGATGAAAGGCAACTTCTTTGACAACTTTACCCCCGGTGACGTGGTGCATGTTCGGCGCATGACCGAAGGCGACAACGGGGAAGGGGCTTTCATTCGATGGACCTTCCGCCAAGTGCCCGCTGTGCAAGGCGGTTTCGTGGCCATGGACGTGAATACAGGGCGGGTGATCGCCATGCAGGGCGGGTTCAGCTACCAACATTCGGTGTTCAACCGCGCCACGCAAGCCAAACGCCAGCCCGGGTCTTCGTTCAAACCCTTCGTTTATGCAGCCGCGCTCGACAGTGGCTATTCGCCTGCGACCATCGTGGTCGACGCGCCCATTGAAATTGATACGCCGCAAGGATTGTGGCGTCCTAAGAACGCGTCAAACCGCTTTTACGGCCCCACGCCCCTGCGCACAGGGATTGAGCAATCTCGCAACTTGATGACCATTCGTTTGGCGCAGGAAGTCGGGATAGATCTGGTTGGTGATTACGCGCAGCGCTTTGGTGTGTACGACCGCATGAGCCCAGTTTTGGCCAACGCACTCGGGGCGCAGGAAACCACATTATACGATATTGTTGCAGCCTATGCGATGTTCGCAAATGGCGGGGAACGGGTTGAGCCGACGCTTGTGGACCGTGTGCAGGATCGCTTCGGTCGCACGATCTATCGCCATGATCAACGGGTCTGCAATGATTGCCGTGTGGCTTCACTCGATGCGGGGCTTGGACCACGTATTGTGTCCAACCGTGAACGGGTGATGGACCCGGTGACGGCGTATCAATTGACCTCGATGATGAAGGGTGTGGTTGATCGTGGCACCGCGCGCAAAGCCGTCAATCTGCCGGTGCCAATCGCGGGCAAGACAGGAACCACCAATGACGCCAAGGATGTTTGGTTCGTCGGGTTCTCGTCCAACATCGTGGCCGGATGCTATATTGGGTATGACACGCCGCGCGCCATGGGCCGTGGGGCGTCGGGGGGCGGTATGTGTGGACCTGTGTTCCAGCGCTTTATGTCCAAAGCGATCCAAAAATACGGCGGTGGCGCATTTGAAGTGCCCGGCGAATGTTCCTTCATCAAGATTGACCGCTTTTCGGGCGCGCGTCTTGGGGATGGGGCATCAGGGGACAACGTGGTGGCAGAATGTTTCCGCATCGACGAGACACCTATCTTTGGCATCACCTTTGATGGTGGGTTTGCGATGGGATCTGATCTGGACTTTTATGAAGAATCCGGGCGTGTCTCACGTGAAGTGACAACTTCGACAGGAAAGAAGGCCGTTATTGGCAATAAAGCAACCTTTGGTACGTTAAGCTCTGGTGGGCTGTACTGATTGTAGTGGGAATGGTTTGGGTTGATAGGAAATCGAGTTTTTTACAACTCGAGTGATAGTTTCGGATGGCGACCTTTCACGTATCTTGCCAAACTTTTGGCTCAGGTACTGGATGCTGAGTTACATCACCTCGAGCATTGTTCGAATGTAAGGCGGTTTTTGTCGCCTTTCTTCGGTGTGCAACGTCAGAACGGCGGGGCGGGCGACTTCTATTTGGCGCGCGGTTCATATGAAGCGCTGAACATGGCGCGTGCCGTCGACCGTAAGACCAGCCGTGCTTGGCGGGTGCTTTGGATTATCGACTCCCACATGGAAATCCGCGAGCTAACAGCGAAAGTTCTCAGCCCATTTGATCTTATTGCTGTCACTCAGTTCGAAGAAGCCGCGCGCTATGAGAAGCTTGCACCTGGGCGTGTGATAGTCGTGCCGTGGGGCAGTGATGTCGTTGCGATGCACCGCGAACCTGCCCCCATGAGAACAACAGACGTGTTGCGGGTTGGTCGCCAACCACAGTTGTTTGACGACGACGCGGAAAACGCCAAACTTTTCACGGATGCAGGTCTGTCGTTTCAAGGACGCCCAGCTTTCGTGTCAGCGGATGCTTATCTGTCGCAGATGTCACGCAATTTGCGCTCAGCCAAGTTTACAATGGCGAGCAGCAATCTGTGTGACGACTCTGCGCATACTGACGCCGTAAAAGAATATGTGACCCCACGGTGGGTGGATGCGATTTCTGCGGGTACGATTGTGGTCGGCAAACACCCGCGCGTTGCTGAGACCTCGCCGTGGATCGAGCAAGGGTTGATCGTGGACTGCGATATCAGCTCCAAAGAAGCTTATGTCGCGGATATCAGCGCTGCATTGGCAAAGTGGACGCCGCAATGTGCCGCCTACAACATCGCATATGCGTTTGAACATTTTGATCTGCGATTGCGCATCAATGCAGTGTTACAGCGTGTCGGGTATTCGGGGGCTGGTTTGACACAAGCTTTGACCGACTTGGAGCAGGCCAAAGCAGCCAATCAGGTGCAAATTCGGGCGCAGGCCTGTTAGCTGAGCCATCCAAAATTCAAGACGTATTCGATATGATGTGTTGGTCCATGTTGCGCCAAGGTCGGGGCTGTTCTATCAGGGCGCACACTTCCTTTGCAGATGAGGCTTAACCATGCGCGCCGAGACGCAAAATACTGTTGCTGAAATCGAGAAGTCGCTCGCACTTCTGGCGCAGCGCATGGACGCAGAGACCGCGCCGCACCGGCTCGAGGAATTCAACGCACGCGTTGAGGACCCCAATCTATGGGACGATGCGGACGCCGCGCAAAAGCTGATGCGCGACCGTCAAATGCTGGTCGATGCCATGGCCACTCATGACGGGATCAAAACCGAGCTTAACGACAATGTTGAATTGATCGAGCTTGGCGAAATGGAAGAAGACACCGAGGTCGTTGAAGAAGCCGAAGCTGCGATAAAAGCTTTGGCGGTACGTGCTGCGCAAAAAGAGCTGGAAGCTTTGCTGGATGGCGAAGCGGATTCAAACGACACCTTCCTAGAGATCAACTCTGGCGCGGGCGGCACGGAAAGTTGTGATTGGGCATCGATGTTGGCGCGGATGTATATCCGCTGGGCCGAGCGCAAGGGCTACAAAGTTGAGCTGCAAGCCGAGACCTCTGGCGAGGAGGCCGGGATCAAATCTGCGGCCTATAAAATCAGCGGTCACAACGCCTATGGCTGGCTGAAATCTGAGAGCGGGGTACACCGGTTGGTGCGCATCAGCCCGTTTGATTCTGCAGCCAAGCGGCACACCTCCTTTACGTCTGTGAAGGTTTATCCGGTGGTGGACGACAACATCGAAATCGAAGTGAACCCATCTGATATCCGCATTGATACCTATCGCTCTTCGGGGGCTGGCGGGCAGCACGTGAACACCACGGATTCCGCCGTGCGCATCACGCACCACCCCACAGGGATCGTTGTGACCAGTTCTGAAAAGTCGCAACACCAAAACCGTGACATCGCGATGAAAGCTTTGAAATCAAGGCTGTATCAAATGGAATTGGACAAGCGGTCTGCGTTGGTGAACGAAGTGCATGAAAATGCCGGGGACGCGGGATGGGGCAATCAAATCCGGTCCTATGTTTTGCAACCCTATCAAATGGTCAAAGATCTGCGCACCAATTTTGAAACGTCGGACACCAAAGGTGTGTTGGACGGGGATTTAGATGGGCTGATGGGCGCGACTTTGGCACTGGATGTGTCAGGCAAAAGCCGGGCTGAGGCACAGGGCGAATAAGCTGACGTCAGGTCGCTCTGCATCATTTGAAACCAACGTCTGAATTATTCCTATGTCGTGACGCAAATCACCAGTTTGCGCATTGAAGATCGGGCGATGCAGCTTACGTTGCGAGTATGAATTTTCCGATCACAGATGAGTCGCCGATCGCTTATGCAGGTCCCCCGCCCGAGGCGGCCGACGTGGTGGTCATTGGCGGCGGTGTGATTGGGGTGTCGACCGCTTTGCATCTGGCCAGAGCCGGACAACGTGTTGTTTTGTGTGAAAAAGGTCGGATAGCGGGCGAGCAATCCAGTCGCAACTGGGGATGGATTCGTCAGCAAGGGCGCGACCTTGATGAACTGCCGATTATGGTTGAAGCCAGCGCGATTTGGCAACAACTGGCCAGTGAGACCAATGTAGATATCGGGCTGCGCCAATCCGGGGTGACCTACCTTGCGCAAACCGAGGAAGAGCAGCAAAAACATCAAGATTGGTTGACCCAAGCCGGCGACAATGCTCCCGACAGCCGTTTGCTAAGCCGCGCCGAAACTGCGGCTCAATTTCCGGGGTTTTCGCGCAGTTACGCAGGCGCTTTGCACACCGCGAGCGACATGCGCGCAGAACCATGGGTTGCTGTGCCCGCATTGGCTGGAATTGCCGTGCGCGACGGCGCTGTATTGGTCGAAAACTGCGCCGTGCGGACCGTTGAAACGCAAGCCGGGGCAGTCTGTGCGGTTATGACAGAAGCTGGCCGCATTCAAACGGCGCGCGTGGTTGTGACAGGTGGCGCCTGGTCGTCGCTGTTTTTACGTGCACACGGGATTGATATCCCTCAACTTTCTGTACGGGCCTCAGTTGCTGCGACCCAAGAATTGCCAAATATCGGTGAGGTTAGCGCGGGTGACAGCGATGTGTCATACAGGCGCCGCGCAGATGGCGGGTACACCTTGGCCGCGGGCGGGTTTCATGAGCTTTTTGTTGGGCCTGATGCGTTCCGCGCCTTGCCAAAATATCTGGCGCAATTGAAAGCAGACCCGCTTGGGACCAAGTTTTTTGCCGCCGCACCCAAAGGATATCCTGACAGTTGGTTCACGCGCCGTCATTGGAATGCCGATGACGTCAGCCCGTTCGAACGCATGCGCATTTTGAACCCGGCACCGAACATGCGCAAACTGAACCAAGTGGCAGATCAGTTTGGTGCATTGTTCCCTGAGCTGGGCACAGTGCGGATTTCTGAAGCTTGGGCTGGTATGATTGACACAATGCCAGACATCGTACCTGTCGTTGACGAAGCAACAACGATGCCGGGTCTGTTCATTGGGACCGGGTTCTCGGGCCATGGATTTGGCATTGGGCCCGGTATGGGCCGTGTCCTCGCAGATTTGGCGATGGGACGTGATCCCGGCCATGATTTAACCCGATTTCGTGTGTCCCGCTTTACGGATGGCTCGCAAATGACCAGTGGACCAACACTCTGACAGCGCAAAAGGAACGAATACCATGCCAATCAAGAACAGATTTGCTGAACTGCAAGAAGAAGTCACTGCGTGGCGCCGAGACATTCATGAGAACCCTGAAATCCTATTTGAAACGCACCGGACATCGGCTTTGGTCGCAGAGAAACTCCGGGAATTTGGATGCGACGAGGTCGTAGAAGGGATCGGGCGCACAGGCGTTGTCGGCGTCATCAAAGGCAAAACCGACAGTGCCAGCAAAGTGATTGGATTGCGCGCTGACATGGATGCATTGCCCATCCATGAGGATACCGGGCTTGAATACGCGTCCAAGACGGACGGTGCCATGCATGCGTGCGGCCATGACGGGCACACAGCGATGCTTTTGGGAGCTGCCAAATATCTGACAGAGACGCGCAATTTCGATGGAACCGCCATTGTGATTTTTCAACCTGCCGAAGAAGGCGGCGGCGGTGGCCGCGAAATGTGCGAAGACGGCATGATGGATCGTTGGGGTATTCAGGAAGTCTATGGCATGCACAACTGGCCGGGCAGCCCGATTGGGACGTTTTCCATTCGCCCCGGCGCATTCTTTGCCGCCACTGATTTGATTGAGATCGAATTTGAAGGTTTGGGCGGGCATGCAGCAAAACCGCAAGAAACTGTGGACACCACATTGATGGCCGCGCAGGCTGTCACGGCCATCCAATCTATCGTGAGCCGAAATTCAGACCCAATTGACCGGATCGTGGTTTCGATCACATCCTTCGAGACGTCCTCCAAAGCGTTCAATGTGATCCCGCAGAAAGTGTTTTTGAAGGGCACCGTGCGGACAATGTCGGCCGAGATGCGTGACTTGGCTGAAAAACGCATGTCCGAGATTTGCAATGGGATCGCTGCTACGTATGGCGGAACTGCAAAGGTCGATTATTTCCGAAATTACCCTGTGATGACGAATCATGACGAGCAAACAGCCTTTGCCGCAGAGGTTGCGAAGGGCATCAGTGGTGATTGCGAGGACGCGCCGTTGGTTATGGGCGGTGAAGACTTTGCTTTCATGCTCGAAGAACGTCCGGGGGCCTATATTTTGATTGGCAACGGCGACACAGCGGCTGTGCACCACCCAAAATATAACTTCAACGATGAAGCCATTCCGGCCGGGTGTAGCTGGTGGGCGGAAGTCGTTGAGAAACGTATGCCTGTCTCGTAAGGTTGATTTAGGGGCTTGCGATCCTTTCAAGGATCGCGGGCTTCAAATTTTGCAAAATTTGAATTGGCTCAAGTTTTTGACCACAGCTCTTCATAAACTGAGCCAATTCCGTCTGCTTCTTGCTCTGCACTAAACCGTTTCATTGCCATATCGCGCGCAGCGCGCGCGGTGGCATCAAATCGGGCCGAATCTGACAACAGAGCCTTCGCAGCATCGGCCGCAGCTTTTGCGTCTAGCATATCTACAACAAACCCAGTGCGCCCATCAGCTGAAAATTCTCGATAAAAGCCTGCATCGCTGGCCACAAACGGAACCCCAGAGGCCATCGCCTCGAGCGGGACCATGCCATAGCCTTCATAACGTGGCATTTGCATGACCAAGGACAACGAACGCATGATGGCAGGCAAGCGATGAGCAGGGGCCTCGCCTGTGAAACGAATACGATCCGTCAGGCCTGCAGCATTGACCCTGGCTTTGAGCCCATCAAGAAAAGGATCGTGTTTGCCGCCTGCGCGCCCAATCACCAAGGCGATGGCGCCGGGCAGGTCTGGAAGCAATCGCAACATTGCGTCGACAAATACATCCGTGCCCTTTTCCGGCCTGATCCGGCCAATGGTTGCGATGGCCATCGTGCCACCTGCGTCTTGTTCCGCCCAAGAGGCAGCCCTGTTTTCGCTAGGGTGGAACACGTCCGTGTCGACACCATGTGGCACAACTGCGCGGACGTTTGGGACGAAATCGGCTGCTAAATCGGATGTGGCGACGATTGCGTCCATGCGAGAAATCAACCAACGCGGAAAGGCGGAATGTCTGCGTTGTGCGGCAGATGTGAACACCAGTTTTATTGGCAAGCGTAGGACATCACGGGTCCAAATCGCTGCGCGCATTTCGGTGTTGCGCCGCACATGCCAGATCGCAAATGGTTTTCCGTTGGGCGCACGCACAGACAAAGCACGGGCCATGCGGACGGGCAGGGGCGCGGGGCAATCAGGCAATTCGACACCGACAAGACGCATGTCGTACCGGCTGCGCTGCGCACGCACGACATTGGCCGTGGTTGAAGACACACCGGTGAAATTCCGATTGAAATTCGTCACAAACAGATCAGGCACGGGATTGCCCCTTGTTCAAATCCAGAGCCGAGATCAGCTTCTGCGCGACCCCGTCCAAAGCGCCATCTTGTGCGTTGCAAAACGCTTGGGCGGCGGACACGACGTTTGCAAGCGCACCTGGCGCGTCAATCCAACCTGACAGCGTGCGGGCAATATCTTCACTGTCATTGACCAATTGCACACCACCTGCCGCCTCTAAGCCCGAAAAGGTCTCGGCAAAATTACTGACATGTACGCCCGATATCACGGCTGCTTTGGCTTGTGCGACCTCGTAGGGATTGTGCCCGCCGATGGGCAGCAGTGAACCGCCAAGAAAAACCATGTCGCTCACAGCATACCAACTGCCCAACTCCCCCAGACTGTCGGCAAGATAAACAGGGGCCCCGGGTTGCGGCATCTGATCTGCGCTGCGTCGCAAATCGGCCCAGCCGTGATCTGTGATCAGTTTGGCAACGGCGTCACGTCGGTTGGGATGACGCGGTGCGAGGATCAAGCACAGGTCTGGATGCGTTTTCAGCATATGTTCATGAGCGGCTAAAACAGTTTGCTCTTCGCCCTCATGGGTGGAGGACGCGACCCAAACCGGGCGACCCTGCAACGCGTCAGTTGTCTGCGCAATGAGTGCTGTGTTCTGGGGCAGGGGTGCCGACAGCGACTTCAAGTTCACACCTTGCGCGACCAAAGCCTCATCCGCGCCAAGCGAGACCATCGCCCGCGCCATTTGTGCGTTTTGCGTTAAGATGAGCTTAAAGACTGACAGCAGCATTCCTGATGTCTTGGGGCGCTTCATCCATTGCGTTACCGACTTTTCGGACATGCGTGCATTGAGCAAGGCCAAAGGAACTCCCGCACAGTGACTGCGCCAGAGCATTTGTGGCCACAGCTCGGATTCCACGAATACCGCCGCGTCTGGCTGCCAGTGCTTGAGAAAGCGGTCCAAAGGGGCAGGCGCGTCAAGTGGGGCGAACTGGTGTTGGGTTTGGGGTGGCAGGCGATTTGCGATCAATTCGGCAGATGTGGGCGTGCCAGAGGTGATCAGAAAATGCGCATTCGGCAAAGCCACACCGACACGTTCGATCAACGACAAAATCGACAAGGATTCCCCGACAGAAGCGGCGTGAAACCAAAGCAGCTGTCCCTTGGGGCGCGGCTTTGACGCATGGCCTAGCTTTTCCCGCGCACGGGATTTTCCGAGCCCTGCGCGCAAAACTTTGCGTTGTTCAAGCTGTGCTGCCACAGGCAAAATCAGCCGCGTGGCAGCTGAGTAGGCCCGATACAGGGGCGTTGGTCGCATGTGGATTAGCCGCCTGTGTGGCTCATATGCCGGGGCATTTGGCCGTCTAGCTTCTGGCGAGAATAGTCGAAATCATGGCCCTTGGGCTTGAGGTTGATCGCGGCGCGGATGGCTTCCTCGAGGGGGGCGTCATCGTTGGGATTGTTGCGCAAAGCCGGACGTAGATCAGCCATATCTTCTTGGCCCAAACATAGATAGATTTCCCCGGTGCATGTGATGCGCACCCGGTTGCAGCTTTCGCAGAAATTGTGGCTCAGTGGGGTGATAAAGCCGATTTTTTGCCCGGTTTCTTCCAAACGAACGTAGCGGGCCGGGCCGCCTGTGCTTTCGTCAAGATCGGTCACTGTGTAGTGTTCTTCATAAGCTTTGCGCACATCTTTGAGTGACCAATATTGGCCAAGACGGTCTTCGTTGCCAAGATCACCCATCGGCATCACTTCGATCCAAGTCAGATCGATGCCGCGTTCAGCGCACCAAGCGGTCATGCTGGGAAGTTCGTCCTCATTAAACCCTTTGAGGGCTACGGCGTTGATTTTAAGACGTAGGCCAGCGGCTTGTGCGGCATCGATCCCGCGCAGCACTTGGGGCAGGCGGCCCCAGCGCGTGATGTCGGCAAATTTCTTCTCGTCCAAGGTATCAAGGGACACGTTGATCCGGCGCACGCCAGCTTCGTACAAAGCGGATGCATATTTTTCGAGCTGTGATCCGTTGGTGGTGAGCGTGAGTTCTTTCAACGCACCTGAATCCAAATGGCGTTTCATATTGTTGAAGAATGTCATGATTTCACGCCGCACCAAAGGCTCTCCGCCGGTGATGCGTAGTTTTTGGACGCCAAGGTTCACAAAGGTCGAACACATGCGGTCCAGTTCTTCGAGCGTCAGCAATTCCTTTTTCGGCAGGAACGTCATGTTTTCAGACATGCAGTAGACACAGCGAAAATCACAGCGGTCTGTCACCGAGACCCGAAGGTAGGTGATGGCGCGCTGGAACGGATCAATCAACGGAGCATTCATGACATATTGGTAACTAGCCACCGCTCAGGCGGCAAGGGCGATTCCGCTGCAAGTCGCCAGAATTGACATTTGCGCGTTGAGGCGGCGCGGCGCATGTGATTATCATGCGCCATGATCCGTGCTATTACATGTTTGATTTTTTGTGTCGGCTTAACCGCTTGTGTTGAGCAAGCTGGGGGCGGTCTCTCGGTTGGTGAATCGCGTGGCGCTGGAATAAGTTCTGACATTATCGTGCGTCCGAAATCGCGCCCGGATGGGTTTGATGCAAGCCTGACGCGAGCAGCCGCACCGCGACCGCCCGCTGCCGCGAAAACTGTGGAAGACTTTGACACAACCACGGCTGCACAACGCAAATCTGTGACGAAGACCCCTTCAGACGTGGGGGAACGGTCCTTGGGAACCACAATTGCATCACTTGGCGCGCCCTCAGAACCGGGGTTCTGGCTCAAAACGCCCTTGGTAAAGGTCGAAACTCAAGGCCGCGTTTTCTATCCGGTCACCGGGAAATCTGTGCAGGTGACTTTGCGACCGATTGATGGCCCAACCACCGCCGGGAGCCGTATGTCCTTGCCAGCATTGCGTCTATTGGAAGCGCCCCTGACCGGATTGCCAGAGGTTCAAGTTTTCGCGGACTCGTGACGGCCCATGCGCAAAATTGGCAGATCATTTATGTGTTACAGATATTTCGACGCTTCTTTTCGGGCGAAGGGTTTCATCGCCTCACCATGATTGGCGATAAACGTCTCGGCGCGTGTGCGGTCGTGTTTGGACAGATCGCGCACCCACCACGCCACAGCTTTCTGGATAAACCATTCAGGATCAGCAAGATATCCCGCAGCCCAGCCCAGAACACGGTCGCGGATTTCAAGGTCGATTTGCTTGGGGTGGTTTTGTTTGGTCCAAGACAGGGTGATCACAAGTGCGGCGCGCCGCGTCCACATATGATCTGATTGCGTCCATGCTTCGATTTGATCGACCCGCGAGGGATCTTCGAGCATACGTTTTTGCCCAGCCATGCATGCATGATCTGCAATCGCCCAAGAATCAAAATCGGGTGCCCATGACATGATCAGATCGAAGGCAGGGGTGTCATCAGGGCGAATGCGCGCCGTTGTAAGCAATTTGGCCGCGGCGATGCGGGCCTCGTAGATGTTTGTTTTCCACAAAAAGTCGGCGGTTTCCACACGGGCCTCAGCATCCATATCGGCGCGCCAGTCGCGGGTCAGGGTGTTTAAAACCGGGTTGGCCACGCCAAGATAAGGGCGTTCAATCTTGTGGTAGGCCTTCGATCCTGCCGCGCCTTCAGGGTTCTGCAACGCGGTGATCTGGGCAAGGGCGTCTTGTGGCGTCATTCTACGGTCACCGACTTGGCAAGGTTGCGTGGTTGATCCACATCGGTGCCTTTGGCGACAGCGGTGTGATAGGCCAGCAATTGGCCGGGGATCGCATACAAGATTGGCGTGACCACATCGGGCACTTGCGGCATTTCAATCCAGGACCAAACATCGCTGCCCGCTTCGGCCAACCCGTCCGCGTCAGAGATCAGAACGACTTTACCTTTGCGCGCCATAACCTCGTGCATGTTGGAGACTGTCTTGTCGAACAGGGTGTCACGCGGGGCTAGCACGACCACGGGAACAGATTTGTCGATCAGTGCAATCGGGCCATGCTTGAGTTCGCCGGATGCATAAGCTTCAGCATGTATATAACTGATTTCTTTTAGCTTTAAGGCACCTTCATGGGCGAGCGGGTACATCAATCCGCGCCCAAGGAACAACACATCGCGCGCTTCACTCAGGCGACGGGCGGCACGTTTGATGGTGTCATCTGCACTCAACGCGATGTTTATCGCAGATGGAATGGCGCGCAGGGCTGCGATGTTGTCAGACAAGTCTGCGTCGCTGAGCGTGCCGCGATCCTTGGCGGCTTTTAGGGCCATGGACAACATAACGGTCAGTTTGCAGGTGAACGCTTTGGTTGATGCCACGCCAATTTCCGGCCCCGCATAGATTGGCAAAACCAAGTCACTTTCGCGCGCAATAGAGCTTTCGGGCACGTTCACCACAGAAACGATTTGATCGGCTTTGCCTTGGCAATAGCGCAGGGCGGCGAGCGTGTCGGCGGTTTCACCAGATTGCGAGGCGAATATGGCCAAAGTGCCATTTGGGATCGGGGGTTCACGGTAACGGTATTCTGAGGCGATATCGACCTCAACCGGGATACGGGCAAGTTGTTCAAACCAGTATTTCGCTGTCAAACAAGCGAGATAAGCGGTACCGCACGCGACCATCGTGATGCGCTCAACCTTGGTGAAATCGATCCCGGCACCGGGCAGTTCAATCGTGTCGTCTGCATGGATATAGTGTTGTATCGCACTTGCAATCGCGGCGGGTTGCTCGGCGATTTCTTTGGACATGAAGTGTTTATGGCCCGCTTTGTCCACGCGCGTGGCATCGATCTGGATTGTGCGCATGTCGCGGGTCATCTGTTTGCCATGTGCGTCGCGAATTTCGACACCTTGGCGGGTCACGATGGCACGGTCGCCTTCTTCAAGATACGTGATGCGATCCGTCATGGGTGCAAGCGCTATTGCGTCCGAGCCCACAAACATTTCGCCGTCACCATGCCCAATTGCCAGCGGAGACCCCTTGCGCGCGGCAACAATCAGGTCTTCTTCGCCGTCAAAAAGGAAGGCAAGGGCGAAGGCACCGTCAAGTTTCTCGAGCGTTTTGAACGCTGCCTGCACCGGCGCGTCGCCTTGATCCATATGCATTTTCGTTAACAACGCGACGGTTTCGGTGTCCGTCTCGGTTTCAAAATCATAACCTTCTTCGGCCAGTCCTTCGCGCAACTCGCGGAAGTTTTCGATGATGCCATTATGGACCACCGCAACTTTGCCAGCTTGGTGTGGATGTGCGTTCGCCACAGAAGGACCACCATGGGTCGCCCACCGCGTGTGCCCAATTCCAGCACGCCCCGCCAATGGGTTGTGCACCAACGCATCATTGAGGTTCACGAGCTTTCCAACCGCGCGACGGCGGTCGAGTTTGCCATTGTTGACTGTGGCTATTCCAGCGCTGTCATATCCGCGATATTCCAACCGTTTCAGGGCCTCAACGAGGATTGGCGCGGCTTCGTGATCGCCAAGGACTCCGACTATTCCACACATGATTTCAATCCTTTTGCAGCTTGGCCTTTTTGGCCTTCAACATTTCAAACAGTTTTGTCGCCATTCCGGGTCGATTGGATTGCTTGGCGCGGGCGATGGCGATGGCCTCATCGGGAACATCTTCGGTGATAACTGATCCCGATCCAGTCAACGCGCCGGCACCCACACTGATAGGGGCCACAAGCATCGTATTGGAGCCAATGAATGCGCCTTCGCCAATTTGCGTGCGGTGTTTCATGACGCCGTCGTAGTTGCAAGTGATTGTGCCTGCACCAATATTCGCCTTTGATCCGACATCTGCGTCGCCAATATAGGACAGGTGATTAACCTTGGCCCCGGCGGCGACTTCGGAATTTTTGACTTCTACAAAGTTGCCGATGCGCACGTCCTCAGCCAATTCCGCGCCGGGTCTGAGGCGGGCGTAAGGTCCCACCACAGAACGTTGGCTTACATGGCAGCCCTCAAGATGGGAAAAGGCGCGGATATGGGCACCGGATTCGACTGTGACACCGGGGCCAAAGACGACATTTGGCTCAATAACACTGTCGCGCCCGATAACGGTATCATGACCGAAATACACGGTTTCAGGGGCCATCAACGTGACGCCGTTTTCCATCATCTCGGCGCGCGTTCGAGCTTGGAAGTATCCATCAGCCTGCGCGAGTTGGGCGCGCGTGTTGATGCCGATGGTTTCTTCTTCTGCGCAAGTGACTGCTGTGGCCGTGAGACCTCTTTCGCGGGCGAGGGCAACGACGTCCGTCAGGTAATATTCACCAGATGCGTTATCATTTGAAAGATTGGCAAGCAGGTCGAACATCAACGATGCCTTGCAAGCCATCAAGCCACCATTACAAAGTGTTATGGCACGTTCTTCATCTGATGCATCTTTGAATTCAACAATCTTCTGGAGACCGCCTTCGGCCATAACCAACCGACCATAACGGCCCGGATCTTGCGGCTCAAAGCCCAAAACGACGACGTCATGTTTGGTCGCAGCGTCGGTCATGCCGCGCAGGGTTTCTTCGGTGATGAAGGGGGTGTCGCCGAACATCACGACCAACAGCCCATCAAAATCACCAAGAGCGGGCTGCAATTGAGCAACCGCATGACCCGTTCCAAGTTGTTCTGACTGCGCGGCAAACTTCACATCTGGTGAAGCGTCAGTCGCGGCTTTTTCGACCTGTTCTGCGCCGTGTCCGGTGACAACATAAGTATGCTCTGGCTCAAGGGCCGCGCAGGTTTGCAGCACATGCGCGATCATAGGCACGCCCGCGACAGGGTGCAGAACTTTGGGCAAGTCCGAGTTCATCCGCGTGCCTTTGCCCGCGGCGAGAATGATAAGGGCGGATTGCATCTGCTCTCTTTTCGTTTTGCTTTTATTTCGTGTCGTTTTATCGGAAGAGAGCACAGAGACAAGCCGAGGTCGCATCAATATAGGTTGCAAGCCGCAATATCTTGTGGGCTTTTCGGGGCAAAGGGGCAGGTATATGAAGACGGTTATCTTCGATTTGGACGGAACGTTGGCCGACACGAGCGGTGATTTGATCGCGGCGGCGAATTATTGTTTCAGGGATATGGGCGTTGGCAACATGCTCGATCCGACGCGTGATGCAGGCATCGCCTTGCGAGGTGGGCGGCGCATGTTGACCGTTGGTCTGGAACGCCTTGGTCACACGGATATTGAGGCTATCGTGACGCAGTATTATCAAGTGTTGTTAGATGCTTACGCGCAAGATATCGACACGCATACAGTGATGTATCCCGGCGCCATGGACGCGGTCGAAACCTTGAAGGCGCGGGGGTATGGCGTCGGTATCTGCACCAACAAACCCGAGGGCTTGGCCGAAACGTTGATGACACGATTGGGCGTGCGCAGCGCATTTGCGTCACTTGTGGGCGCGGACACCTTGCCTGTGCGCAAGCCAGACCCCGAACCTTTGTTCGAAGCGGTGCGCCGTGCCGGGGGAAATCCGCAATTATGTTGCTTGATTGGCGACAGTGACACGGATCGCAACACGTCTAAAGCGGCGGGTGTGCCCTCTATTCTTGTGCGATTTGGGCCGTCGGGCGCGGATATGGACGCTTTGGAGCCGGAAGGATTGATCGACAATTTCGACGAACTTCCCGATTTGGTGGATCGACTTTTGGGCTGATGACGCACTCTTTTTGGGCCGTTGGTGAAAATCTCAGGTGTCCAAAATCGCAAATGTCGTTGTGTCTTTATGCAATGGCGTAAGTTAGGATTGACCAAACACGTTCGCCCAGAGACAACCCATACCATGACAGAGATATTTACCGGTAGTTTTACCCAGCAAGAACCCATCCCTGAAACCGGAATTGCAGCGGCAATGGCCGTGCTTCAACATGGGCGGCTGCATCGCTACAACACCAACCCCGGAGAGTTGAGCGAGACAGCCCTTTTGGAGCAAGAATTCGCGCAGCTCATCGGCAGCAAATACGTGCTGGCCTGTGCGTCAGGTGGATACGCCATGGGAACAGCCTTGCGCGCGGTCGGCGTCAAACCCGGTGACACAGTTCTGACCAACGCGTTTACGCTTGCCCCTGTGCCCGGGTCGATTGCCAGCGTCGGAGCGGTGCCAATCTATGTCGATGTGAACGAGGCGTTGACCATCGATCTGGATGATCTCGCTGCGAAAATCGATCAAGCGCAGGTGCTCATGCTGAGCCATATGCGTGGCCACATTTGCGATATGGATCGCTTGATGACGATCTGTAACGACGCGGGCGTCACCGTGATCGAAGATTGCGCGCACACTATGGGCGGCGGTTGGCGTGGCGTCGCGTCGGGACGGTATGGGGCGGTCGGCTGTTATTCGGCGCAAACCTACAAGCACGTTAATTCGGGCGAGGGCGGGTTTCTTGTCACCGATGACGAAGAAATCGCGGCGCGGTCCGTTATGTTGTCGGGGTCATATATGCTTTATGAACGCCACTTGGCGGCCCCGGCACCAGAGGTGTTTGAACGCGTAAAATACGTGACACCGAACATTTCTGGGCGGATGGACAACCTGCGGGCCGCGATTTTGCGCCCTCAATTGGATATTCTCGCGGATCAGGTGGAACGATGGAACGAACGATATCGCACGTTGGAAGATGGGGTGCGCGGAACGCCGGGATTGACACTTGCCGAGCGGCCCGAGCAAGAGCAAATCGTGGGCTCATCGTTTCAAATTTTGCTGCTTGATTGGGACACTGAAGCGGTTCAAGACGTTGCATCGCGATGTGGCGCGCGCGGTGTTGAATTGAAGTGGTTTGGTGCCGCTGAACCTGTGGCGTTCACGTCGCGCTATGACACGTGGCAATATGCGCCCAGTGCCCCAATGCCCAACACGGATCGTGTGCTGGCTGCTGTGTTGGATATGCGTGTGCCGTTGACGTTCTCGATTGAGGATTGCGCGCTGATTGCCCGCATTATTCGCGCAGAGGTTTCAGCCGTGTGGCAAGCCGGCGGGTAATCCCGTCTGGTCGTGGGAAAAGCCCCTTAAGTTAGCATTCTTAAGTCAGGATCGGCTTCGGCGCTTGTGCAATCAAGTATTTCGGTGAATTGTATCCATATGACTGATTTGACTTACAAACCCGCTCTTGAACTGTCCGATATGATTGGCGCGAAACAGATATCCGCGGTGGAGCTGATGCGCGCCACCTTGGATCGGATTGGCGCAACCAATGGGGCGGTGAATGCGATCGTATCCTTGCGCGATGGCGACGCGCTTTTGGCAGAAGCCAAGGCTGCGGATGGGGCGGAAAGCAAGGGCTGGTTGCACGGGATTCCGATTGCCATCAAAGATTTGGGAAATGTTCGCGGGCTGCCGACCTCAATGGGGTCGCCGTTGTTTGCCGGACAAATAGCGGAAAAGGACGACATCATCGTGGCGCGGTTGCGCAACGCCGGTGCCATTGTGATCGGTAAAACCAACACGCCCGAGTTTGGGCTTGGCAGTCACACATTTAACCCTGTGTTTGGCGCCACGCAAAACCCTTATGACCGAACCCGCACATGTGGTGGCTCATCAGGGGGGGCTGCAGTGGCCTTGGCCTGCGGAATGATGAGCGTGGCCGACGGATCCGACATGATGGGGTCGTTGCGCAACCCCGCAGCGTGGAACAATGTGTACGGCATGCGCCCAAGCGAAGGCTTGGTGCCCTCTGAGCCGAAAGTGGGCGGCGATACCTATTTGCAGCATCTGTCGACGAATGGTCCGATGGCGCGAAACCCTCGTGATTTGGCGGCCTTGTTGGACACAATGGCTGGCGCCGACACGCGGCAACCTTTTGCGTTGACACTTCCAATGAGCTTGCCCGCGATTGATGCAGATGTGTCGGGGCGCAAAATCGGCTGGCTTGGCGATTGGAATGGCGCGTTTGCTTTTGAAGCCGGGATTTTGGAAGTGTGCCAATCCGCTTTGGAGCAGATGACAGGCTTGGGCGTGAACGTTGAAGATGTGGGCGCACCACATGCGCGCGAAAACATCTGGGACGCGTGGGTCACGCTGCGACATTTCTCGATGGCATGTTCTTGGGGACCACAGTTTCAAGATGAAAACACGCGCGATCGGCTAAAGAAGACAGCACAATGGGAGATCGAAGACGGTTTGCTGCTAAGCGCTCAGGACGTTCACAAAGCCAGCGCTTTGCGTTCGGGCTGGTTTGCGGATGCAGCCAAACTGTTTGAACGCTTTGATGTGTTGGCGTTGCCGTCCGCGCAAGTCTGGCCTTTCCCTGTTGAAACCGAATACCCAACAGAGATTTCGGGCAAAACCATGGACACCTATCATCGCTGGATGGAAGTGATGATCCCTGCCAGTTTGATCGGCCTTCCTGTTGTCACGGTCCCGATTGGATTTGGTGAAAACGGTCTACCGATGGGGCTACAACTGATCGGGCCGCGTGGCAGCGATGCGCGATTGCTTCAACTTGCGCAAGTTTGGCACAAGGCGACGGATTGGCCTGCGAATGCCCGGCCAAGCTTGGCTTGATTGGACACCGCATCTGAGCCAGACTATGGCGTATGGACGCGATACGCACTGACCAAAATCCAGAACGCCCGCTTGGTGTTCCTGAATTGCGCGCACCAACCGTTGCCATGCTGGCGCGCGCACTAAAGCTTGGCTGGCAAGACTTCATGTTTGCACCCGGCTTAGGTCTGTTTTTCGGGCTGATCTATGTGTTGGCAGGGTGGGGCATTGCTGGGCTGACGCTGGCTACGGGACATAGCTTTTGGCTTGTGCTCGCGGCGGTTGGATTTCCCTTGGTTGGACCGTTCGCCGCTGTTGGTCTTTATGAAATGTCGCATCGGATAGAGCAGGGCATACCTTTGGCAAAAAGGGATGTTTTCAGCGTTGTATGGCATCAGCGTGGTCGGCAATTGCCGTGGATTTGTGTGCTGATTCTGATCTTATTTCTATTTTGGTTCTTTCTTGGCCATATGATCTTTGCATTGTTTTTGGGCCTAACTGCGATGACCAATGTCTCCAGCTCGTGGGAAGTCTACACCACATCCCAAGGGCTTTCGATGTTGGCGGTCGGAACGGCTGTTGGGGCGGGATTTGCATTGCTGCTTTTCGCGATGTCGGTCTTGTCCTTACCCTTACTATTGGACCGTGAAGTGGATTTTGTGACGGGAATGGTGACCTCGATTGTGCTGGTGCGCGACAATCTAGGGGTCATGTTGCTATGGGCCGCAATCCTTGCGGGGATGACGTTTCTTGCGTTGTTGCCGGGGTTTATCGGGCTGTTGGTGGTGTTCCCATGGCTCGGACATGCCAGTTGGCACATCTACAGCCAATTGCGCAGCTAAGGCGCGGGTTCACGGTCTAATGCGACAAGTTTCTCGCGCATGACAGCCGCGCGCCTATCCCCACTTTCCAGTGCAAAAACATATGCATGCGTCAGATAAAAGCCGCAGGCATCTTCGGTGTCAGCATTGCTTGCGGCTTCTTCATAAAGGTCAATTAAAGCGGATTGATCCTGCATCTCATGCGCGGCCAGAAGCCGCGCATCCAAAGACTGCGTCATTGCGCGGCCTGTGCCTGACTGCGCCAAGCCTGCATTCGCTGCGCCACCCAATCGTGAAACATATGTGTTGGTCCGTCCATCACAGGCGAAAAGCGCCCGCCATCAAACAACGGTGCATGACGCCCGCGTTGCATGCCTTCGACAACAAAAATGTCTTCGCGAAACACGCCTTTCCAAAGCTCTGTGTTCTTTGTGCGCATGTCATCGCTGGTGTCTGGGTGCGCATAATAAATGTGCACGTTTTCAACGGTGTGCCCTGTGTCTTGGGGCACAAGGATGATCACAAAGGTATGGTCTCGATGTACGCCAAGTAACACATTGGGATAAAATGAAACATATTCCGCGGCGGTGTCCCATTTGTCGGACAGCCCATCGAAGTCTTGAAACGCGGGGGCGTCTTTGTCTGTCATTTGACGATAGACCAGCGTGCCTTGCCCAGAAAACTTACCGGATTGTTCAATGTGGTAATGGTCTTCTAGTCGTGAGTAACTGTTCAGGCCGGGATGAATCCAAGGCAGGTGATAGCTTTCGCAGTAATTCTCAATCGCCAGTTTCCAATTGCAGGCCACTTCCAGCGAAAAGGCGCTGTCCGCGCCGCCATGGTAAAGCGATTTGTCAAATTCCGCCCAACGGGTAAGCAAATCTGCGTTTGCGTCCTCAAAAGGGGCGGCCGTTCCGGAGATATTCACCCACACCACGTCCAGCCAAATGTGGCTGCGAATTTCGACAAGCCCAAGCGTGCTGCGTTCGATTCCTTCGGCTTGATTTTGGCCCGGCCCGCCAACATGTGGCGTCGATACCAGATCGCCTTTGGTGGAATAACACCATGAATGATAAGGGCATCGGATCGCACCTTCGAGCTTGCGGGGTTCTTCCACAAGGATCATGCCACGGTGACGACAGGTGTTTTGAAAAACACGCACCACGCCGTCGCGATCACGCAACAACAACAACGGCATGCCAAGAAATGTAAGAGGGACCGCATCACCCGGTGTGGGAACATCAGCGGCGACTGCCAGCCCGGCCCATTCGTTCATCAAGAGCGCTTGGTTTTCTTCTTCGTGCACGTTTGCATCAATGTAATGGGCGTTCGGCAAGCCGTTGGCGGTCCCAATTGGCTGGCGCACAGATGATAAATCAGTTGGCGTTTGCGGCATTTTTCACTCCCTTCAATCTCACATGAGACAAACTTAAGGGGTGAATTCGAATAGCGTCTGTCTTAGTCGCGACGCGAGTTTTCTCACTGCGACACGTTCTTCGGACCAATCAGGCGACCCGTTGTTTAGGTCACCTGAAGTCGGCGTCACTTTGTATCATACGCAGGTGAAAGGACGGCATTTCACTTTCGTCGATCAATCCGGCGCCACGTGCGACCTGCAAAGCGGTGGAAAAATCATTCCCGATATGTTCGTAAACCATGCGCGTGGCGCGCGAGACGCCAACATTTTCCGGAATTGTCCGCGCGACGTATCCGACCCAGAAATTGTTTTCGAACGAAGCAACGGGATGGAGGAAGTTGAAACTGGATGTCATGGCATTGCGCCTCGAAACCATTATCGCAATTCCGTTTTCTTGCTGCATCACCAATCCGCGAAACTCGCGCATTCCGGGAACCTTGGAAAGACCTTGTTGATACATCGCTTCACGGGCTTCGTAACCGCGCATAAAACATGCACCCGAAGCGTTGCGCCAAACCCAAACCAAGCCCAACACGTAGCGACTTTGATCGAGAAAGCTCTTGCGGGTAAATCGGTAGAATCCATCGGGAAAATCTGTGATAGGGGGCTCCATACCTGTCCCCAGAAAGTCGCCCAATTCCGGCCCATTCAGCGCAGATTGCCCCGCATCGAAGCTGTCTACCGGATCAAGAAGAACGCGTGCGTCGACGCCAAAGAAATCACAAATGCGCGCTAACACATCTGGGCGAGGGAAGCTGTCTCCAGCCAGATAACGGTTGAATTGTGTGCGATTGATCCCCAATTGCCGGGACAGCTCTGAGATAGAGGGGTAATTCCGGGCGAGTACGCGCAGGTTAGCACCAAACATGCTTCTTAATTCGGAGGGTGACTTCTTAAACTGCGCCATTTTCGTCCTTGATCGTCAATCTTGCTCGCCTTTGCACCACATGGCGTAACTCGTAAAAGAAACTGACGCTGTTTAGCGTCAAGCCTGATGCGCATTGTGCATCAAAGATACGACTCATGACACAAAAAGCAAGCGTACGGTACAGTCTTGACTGTACCTTTGACGGGGAAAATTCGGGTAGCATACAACTATGCGTCGAAAGTGGATGCTGATTTCAACGAGGGGAATTAGAATTGCTATGTTTGGTGTTGTAATCTGGAGTGACCCTGTGTCGGGGTCGGCCGTTTTCTGGTCAGAAGACCACGGCGATTTGGCTTATTTCGATTCCACTGCGGCACATTCTGCAGGCGCTGTACATCAGCGCCCCTTCTTTGATGCGGGTGATCTTGTCGAATTCGACGCTTTGGTCCAAGAGGACAGGCTTGTCGCACGAAATCCGTATGCGCTTGGGAATTCGCAAAGTGATGTTTTGGTCCATGCGCTGCGTCAAGCCCCGCGCATGGAAAGTGGCGGCGCGCCTGTGAATGGTCCGTGTCAGACAGCGCCCGTTATTGATTTTGGTGCGCGCAAGGCCGCAAGCGGCCAAGGCGCACATAGTTTCAGTCGCCGCGGCTAAGGGCTGCAACCCCTGTACGCGCGACTTCTGTCAGACCCAAAGGCCGCATCAGATCTGCGAATGCATCGATTTTTTCGGGCGCGCCTGTCACTTCAAAGACAAAGCTCTCCAACGTGCTGTCCACGACGTTTGCACGGAAGATGTCAGCCAAACGCAGGGCTTCGACACGTTTGTCGCCTGTGCCGGTCACTTTGAACATTGCCAATTCCCGCTCAACTGAGCGCCCTTCAACCGTCAAATCGTGCACCGTGTGGACTGGGATAATACGTCCCAATTGTGCTTTGATTTGCTCGATCACTTGTGGCGTCCCGGTTGTGACGATGGTGATGCGGCTCAGATGCCCGGTGTGATCTACTTCGGCGACGGTTAGACTGTCGATATTGTAACCCCGGCCTGAAAACAGGCCGATGACCCGCGCAAGAACACCCGGCTCGTTTTCGACGAGCAAGGCAAGCGTGTGGCGTTCTTCAACATCCGAAAAAGTCGGGCGGAGATTATAGGCAGAGTGGCTTGTTGCGCCTTTTTTGATTTTTAGCGAGGACATGTTTTCGTCTTTCTTAGGGTCCGGGAGAGCCCGCAATTTTTGCAAAAATTGCAGACCCGTTTTCTTTTCAAAGAAAACGGCGCTTAGACCAGCACCGAGCCTTTCGCATCAATTACACCTTGAGTGTCGGCTTCGCCGAGCAACATCTCGTTATGAGCTTTGCCTGATGGGATCATCGGGAAGCAGTTCTCGTGTTTTTCCACCAAGCAGTCAAAAATCACGGGACCGTCATGGTTTATCATTTCCATGATGGCGTCATCAAGGTCCGCAGGATCCGAGCACAAAATACCTTTTGCACCGAAAGCTTCCGCTAATTTTACAAAGTCGGGCAGGGCTTGAGACCACGACTCAGAATAGCGCTCACCGTGCAGCAATTCTTGCCATTGCCGCACCATACCTAGGCGTTCATTGTTCAGGATAAACTGTTTCACGGGCAGGCGGTATTGAACGGCTGTGCCCATTTCTTGCATGTTCATCAACCAAGATGCTTCGCCGGCCACGTTGATCACCAACGATTCCGGATGCGCCATTTGCACCCCAATGGAAGACGGAAAACCATATCCCATTGTGCCAAGACCGCCCGAAGTCATCCATTGATTGGGTTGCTCAAAGCCCAAATATTGCGCCGCCCACATTTGGTGTTGCCCGACTTCGGTGCAAATGAAGCGATCCTTGCGGTCCGCTGTCAACGCTTGAAGACGGGACAAGGCGTGTTGTGGTTTGATCGTATTGGACTTGGGGTCTTGCGTGAATTTCAGGCAGTCCACTTTGCGCCATTCATCAATTTCGCGCCACCAGCTCACCACGGCTTCTTGATTGGTTTTACGGCCGCGTGATTTCCAAACTTTCAACAGATCCTCAAGCACATGACCCACATCGCCGACAATTGGGATGTCTGTCTTGATCACTTTGTTGATCGAAGAGGGGTCGATGTCGATATGCGCTTTAATGGAATCAGGCGAAAACGCGTCGAGCCGCCCTGTGATCCGATCATCAAAACGCGCCCCAATATTGATCAGCAGGTCGCATCCGTGCATCGCAAGGTTGGCCTCATAGAGACCATGCATCCCCAACATTCCCAACCAGTGTTTGCCCGATGCCGGGTAGCACCCCAATCCCATCAACGTTGAGGTGATCGGAAACCCGGTAGCCTCGACCAATTCACGCAACAACTGACTTGCACCGGGACCCGAATTGATCACGCCGCCGCCGGTGTAAAATAAGGGGCGTTTGGCTTTTTCGATGGCGGCCACCAACTGGGTGATCTCGTCCATGTCGCCCTTAACCGTGGGTTGATAGCGGGATGCTGACGGTTTGGGTTCGCTATAAGTGCCTGTCGCAAATTGTATGTCTTTGGGAATATCAACAAGCACAGGACCGGGACGACCAGAGGTCGCCACGTGGAAGGCTTCATGCATTATAACGGGAAGCATATCGGTCTCTTTGACCAGCCAATTATGCTTGGTGCAGGGGCGCGTGATGCCCACGGTGTCTGCTTCTTGGAACGCATCCGAGCCAATCATGAAGGTTGGAACTTGGCCGGTCAAAACGATGATCGGGATTGAATCCATCAATGCATCCGTCAGTCCAGTGACAGCATTGGTTGCACCGGGGCCCGAAGTCACCAACGCAACACCGGGTTTTCCGGTTGAGCGGGCATAGCCTTCGGCGGCATGCACGGCACCTTGTTCATGGCGCACCAAAATGTGCTTGATGTTGTTTTGTTGAAAAACCTCATCATAAATCGGGAGGACAGCGCCGCCGGGATATCCGAATACTGTGTCCACACCCTGATCAATCAGGGCTTGGACGACCATTTTCGCTCCGGTCATTTGACGTGACATGTGCTGTTTCTCCGTTGTGTCTTGTGGTGTGTGTTTCGAATGGTGCGCAAAAAAAAACCCCCGGTTATGACGGGGGCGCATGGGATCCTGAATGGAAGTACCGTTACCGGCCCATGCGCTTTCTGTTAATAATGACGACGAGTAGGGACATGCCCGGAGCTCCTTTGTGCGTGACGAGACATTAGGATGCACGGTTGGGGGCGTCAACAGGGGAAATGGTGTAATATCTGTCGCTGGAGTGTATTTTTTTGTACTTTTATTTCGTAAGATGGGTGTTCGGCGATACTTTGCGCAAATACACGCGTGATACTGGTGCCCAACGCGCCGTGTTCATCGAAACAGAACCTTTGCTGTATTTGGACAGAAACTTGGCCCTTTTTGAGATCTTCAGTGCGCCAACACCCAAGAGGCATTTAAATCGGGCCACGTCCAAACACGTCCCAACTGAGCGCAAGGTATAAGACCTTGTTTTCCAAGTTTGGGGTTTTATCGACCATTGCACGTGATCAGGGACAAAAGATTGTTTTCATGACGCAATATTTGCGTCGCACTAGCAGCACTAGCAGCACTAGCAGCTTGGGTTATTTGCAACTGGGGCTAGTTTGTGGGCAGGCTCAGTGAGCCTGATCCGCCTTTTAGACGCCGGATATCTGCGTGCGGGCAGAATCTGAAAGGCTTTGAATTTCTTCCGCCAGCGTTTTGAACTCTGTGGCGATCACACCAAGGCCACGACCCTCGTCGCCAAGACGCGCGGCTTCCACGGACGCGTTGAGGGAGACCAGTTTCATGTGTTTGCCGATGCGTTCCATTCGCACGAGGGTGTTTAAGGTTGTTGTCGTGCTTTCTTCGGCAAGAACGAGCTTTTGGTTACGTGTTTCATCTAATGTGTGCCACAGTCTGTCACAAAAGTCGGAAATCGTTTGAAATAAGCTACCAAGTGCGCATTTGCGTAACTCTTCAAGAGGGCGGTCGACGCTTTCCTCTCGTTTGGCAGCATCGCGCACTTTGCAGCAACGGTTCAAAAGCTGATTGACTGCTGCTTGTGTAGATCGCTCAGCGGTTGCTGTATCTGAAACCCATGTCACAAGCACCTCGGGCAGTACCTTTTTCGGATCACTCCCCTTCATGATTTCGCAGACCCGCGTCAAAGAAATGATCTGATTGTCCAGATTGGCCAAAGCCTCGGTGTGTTCTGCCGTGCCTTTTGAAGCTTGTTTGATGAGAAATCCGAACAAGGTTGATCGAACTGCGACTGCACGTGTTGATGCAATCAAATCGATGGCTTGTCGACGCAATTTGGAGATGTCAGCTTCGCTCATTTTGGGCCTGTCTTGTGAGAACTCCACGGGACAATCGCACCAAATGGGAAAGATTCGGTTACTCTTTAGATTATTTGGTGTTTTTTATAGTGAGACACCGGTGCCTTGCAAAACACCGTGTTCCATGGCGTAGCGGGTCAGGCCAGCTGTCGAAGAAATGCCAAGTTTGCGTTTGATATTTTTTCGGTGGGTCTCGACTGTGCGCACAGAAATGTCGAGGTCGCGGGCCACATCCTTGTTGGATTTACCCTGTGCCAGTTGAAGCAAAACGGTTTGCTCGCGGTTGGTCAGTGTTTCAGCCATAGAGGGTGATTTAGGTTCCAATGCGCCAGTGGCCCCGGTGCATAGATATCGATCTCCGCGCATCACGGTGTCGATAGCGGTGCGAATTTCCTCTGTGGGCACGTCCTTTAGAACATATCCCATTGCGCCGTGGCTTAAGGCAGAAGACACATATTCGGGGCTGTCATGCATGGATAAGATCAAAATGCGTGTCTGAGGGCGGCGTTCCAAGACCATCTCTGTAGCTGTGAGCCCACCCATGCCCGGCATGTTGAGATCCATCAAGATCACGTCTGGCTGCAATGCATCGATTTGATCGACCACAGCTTGGCCGTCCCCAAGATTGCCGACCACATCAAGATCGTCATAACTTTCTAAAATCGATTGGATCCCTTCGGCCACCATGGGGTGGTCGTCGACAACAAGGATGCGGATCGGATCGCTCATCTGGGGGACCTTTGGTCTGATTTTGCTGTTTCGGGTGGCAACAAATGTGTCAACGGGACGTCGATTTCTATGATTGTGCCTGCGTTGGATTTGCCCTTTGGCGACAAGATACGCAAGACCCCGTCTAATTGGGCCACGCGTTCTTCCATGTTGCGCAACCCAAGCCCAAGAACGCGGCCTTTGTTGCCCAACTCTGTATCTAACCCCAAGCCTTGCCCATTGTCCGCTATCCGCATTGTTGCCCCTTTGGGGTGTCCGCGCAGATCGATGCTGGCATGTGTCGCGCCAGAGTGGCGTTCGATATTGGTCAGCGCTTCTTGCGCAATGCGATAAAGGGCGATCTTGGCATCCTGATCCAAACGGTTCCGAAACACGACCGTTTTGAATTGCGTGTCGATGCCTGTGCGCTCGCCAAAATCTTCGATCAATGCCTTGAGGGCAGGGCCCAACCCAAGATCATCCAGTACGCCGGGGCGCAGATCACGGCTGATGCGGCGAACTTCGGAGATGGCGGTGGCCAAGGCACCGATGCCCTTATCAAGGTTGTTTGCGGCGCGCTCGTTTCCGGGCTCGATGCGGCGGCGCGCGGAATCCAACGCATACCGGATACCGACCAAAATCTGGCTGATCCCATCGTGCAATTCGCGCGCGACCCGGCCACGCTCTTCTTCTTGGGCGTCAAAGACACGTTGGGTCAGACGTTTCAGCTTGGCATCTGCAAGGCGGCGTTCGCGCGCGTTGATCAGCATCCCCGAAGCAAAGACCAAAAGCAGGGCGGCAAGGGTGATCATCAAGATATAGACATAAGTTTGGCGCACACGGTCTTCCACTTCCGCACGCGCTGCCGCGACAGAGGCCAACACGTCATCAATATACACACCTGTTCCGACGGCCCAACGCCATGATGGGAATGACGTCACATAGGTGATCATGCGCGCTTCCTTCCCAGTGGAGGGTTTGGGCCACAGATATTCATGATAACCCGCGCCTTGGCGCGCGATTTTAATCAGCTCGTTTGTGATCGGGGTGCCTTCGCTGTCGGTTAGATTGGACCAGTTCTGCCCGATCATCTCAGTTTGACGCGGAGAGACGAGATTGTTGCCGTCGTAATCATAGACAAAGAAGAACCCCTCATCGCCATAGATCATCGCTGCCAAGATTTGCATCACACGTGCTTGCGCTTCGGTGTCATCGGGTTGGGCGTTGCCGTAGATGAAGTAAAACCCGTTGCGCGCTTGCGTGACGTAGTTGCGCAGTTCTTCCTTTTTGGCGGCCAGAATCTGGGTCTCTAGGGCGCGGATTTCGCGGGCGGCACTGGACTTGGATTGCACGGCAACCAACACTGCAATGGCCGCAACAGCGAGAATCATGGGCACGGCTGCCAAAAGGGACAGTTTTTGCCCGTAGCTAAGACTGGGAAGAAATAGGAAGCGGCGCATGGCGAATCGATAGCTGGGAATCACTGCGATTCAAAGAGGTAGGGGAACAAGTTTGCGTTTTCTGGGGCTTTGATTGCGCAAATAATGGGAAAAACGGTTGTCCATTTTGTGGCAAACCCGCGTTTCTACGCAGTGATGGGTATTTCGCTTGCCCTGAGCATGACTATGGTGACCGACACCTTAAACGATCTGCAGGCTGGGGGGAGTCCTGTGTCTGCAAACACAATTGGGAGGTTCTTAATGGATCGTCGTTCTTTTCTAAAAAAATCCGCTCTTGGTGGCGGTGCAGCGGCAGCTGGCGCAACATTGGCGTCGCCAACGTTGGCACAAGGTACACGTACGCTAACTATGGTTACATCTTGGCCACGCGGCTTTGCTGTTCTGGATGATGCTGCGACATATTTCGAGAACATGGTTCGCGAAATGTCTGGTGGCAGCTTGATCATCGACAAAAAAGCACCTGGCGAGCTGGTTGGCGCGTTCGAAGTGTTTGACGCTGTGTCTTCGGGCCAAGCGGATCTGTACCACTCGGCAGATTACTACTTCATCGGTCAGCACCCGGCCTATGCGTATTTCACAGCTGTTCCGTTTGGCGGCACTGCGCAAGAAGTTACCAACTGGTATCACCATGGCGGCGGTCAGGCTTTGCATGACGAGCTGGGCGAGATCTTCAACCTCAAAGGTCTGCTTTGCGGGAACTCCGGATCACAGTCTGGTGGTTGGTTCCGTAACGAAATCGGCTCCGCGGCTGACTTCAACGGCTTGAAATTCCGTATGCCGGGCCTTGGTGGTCAGGTTCTGGGTAAAATGGGCGCATCTGTCCAGAACATCCCAGGTGGCGAACTGTATCAAGCGCTGTCTTCTGGTGCTTTGGACGGTCTGGAGTGGGTTGGCCCGATGGCCGACGAACGCGCCGGATTCCAAGAAGTAGCAAAAGTGTACTACACAGCTGGTTTCCACGAGCCGGGCTCTGCTTTGGCCTGTAACGTGAACTTGGATGTGTGGAACGAGCTGTCTGACCAGCACAAAGCGATCCTGAACTATGCTTCCATGGCAACAACGCACTTCCAGTTGTCCGAGACATTGGCCAACAACGGTGCCGCACTGGCCCGTTTGCAGGCGCAAGGCGTGAAAACGTTGCAGTTCTCTGACGATGTGTGGGATGCGTTTGGCGCAGCTTCGGCGGAAGTTATGGACGAAAACATGAATGACGAACTGTTTGCAAAAACACGCGCGTCCTTCGAAGAAAGCCTCGCAAACTCCGCAAGCTGGATCGGCAAGTCCGATGCCTTCTATGTGGCTCAGCGCGTGCGCGTTCTGGGCGGCTAAGCCCTTACTCAACTAAAATCGAAGGGGCCCCGGACATTGGATCGGGGCCTTTTTTGGCAGGTGAGTGACCGTCAAAAGGCGGCTGACTTATGTGTGAAAGTGTTCAGAAAACGCGCCTTTGGGGGGGAGCATCATGACAACTGAAGCAGTTGAAACAATCTCATTTGGTGAGGTTATTGGTGTGATTGGAACGGGGATTGCAGCCCTTTTCCAGAATATTGCGATGTCGTTCTACAACCTGGCTTACGCGGTGACCCATCCTGTGGGGTGGGCTGACTGGATGCTTTGGGCCAACACCACCGAAGACAAACAAAGCCTGATGCGCTTTGTGTATTATGGTGGGTCGGTCGAATTTTTCTTTGTGGTTTTCACAACATTCCTTGTGCTGACGGCGATTGGCATGTGGCGAAACGAATTCATGTGGGCGGGTGTGCGCGCGCTTGAGACCATGGCAAACACAGTGGGGCGCTTCTTTGCGTGGGCTGGTTTGTTGATGGTTTTGCAGCAGATCATCATTGTCTTCATGCAACGGATTTTCACCCGGCCGGATATTTCATTCGGGTTCGGTATTCCGTTGCAGTTTGATATCTCTTGGTTTGCAGAAGAACTGAAGCTTTACAACGCGCTGGTCGTTACTCTTTGTGTGACTTACACCTTTGTGCAAGGCGGCCATGTGCGCGTCGATCTGGTGTATTCCGCGGTGAAGTTCCGCGCGAAAAAGAGCATCGATATGTTCGGCTCACTGTTCTTTATGATGCCGACAGCCGTTCTGACTTGGATGTATGGCTGGTACTTCTTGTGGCGTCACCTGATCGTGCCGAACCCATCTGCGTCTGACGAATTGGATCGTTTGATCACCAAATCACGCGCGCTACGTTGGAACGTGGAAACAATTGGCTTTAGCCCGAACGGGTTCACAGCCTACTTCCTGTTCAAAATATTGTTGGTCATGTTCGCAGGCCTCGTGTTCCTGCATGCGGTGGCGTTTTTCTGGCGCTCTTATCTGGAACGGAAAGAGGGCGAAGCGAGCGAGGGTAAATACCTTGACCGTGACACACTTGGCGAAGGCGAAGAAGCCTATGAGGGAGCACACTAATGCTTTTCGGACTTGATGGCGTAGAAGTTGGCCTGATTATCGTCTTTGTTTGCCTGTTTGGCGGCATTCTAAGTGGCTTCCCGGTGGCGTTTGCCATTGGTGGGGCTGGGGTGATTTCCTTTGGGATTATCGCGGCGTTGGATTCTGCAGGTTTGTTGATCCATGCAGCGATCGATACTGGCAGCCAAGCCTATAAAGACTTGGTGCATGACGGGATACATCCCAACGCGATATCGATCTTTAGGTATGAAGACCTGCCGAGGATCATGGAACCTGTGTTCCCAAAAGGGTGGGAAGTCGCGCTTGATCGCAACGTGTCCTTCCTTGTGAACCGGATCAACGAACGTGTGTTGGCGGGGCAATCGATTGAAACCCTTCTGGCTGTTTTGATGTTTGTTCTTATGGGCATTACGTTGGAGCGCTCCAAGATTGCGAATGATTTGCTGACAACGATGGCGCGTGTCTTTGGCCCGCTTCCAGGTGGTCTTGCGGTGTCGATTGTTGTTGTGGGCGCGTTTCTTGCGGCCTCTACAGGGATTGTGGGCGCGACGGTTGTGACGATGGGGCTGCTGGCCTTGCCGACGATGTTGCGCAATGGATATTCGCCCGAACTGTCAACGGGTGTGATCGCGGCGTCTGGGACGTTGGGACAGATTATCCCGCCCTCGATTGTTATCGTTTTGCTTGGCACTTTGGCGGGGGATTTGTACTCCGGTGCGCAAGAAGCACGCGCGCAACTTGCGGGGTGTACGGATGCTTTGACGTATTTGGGTGAACCGGCGGTGTTGTCTGTTGGGACCTTGTTTCAGGCGGCACTTATCCCCGGTATCCTGCTTGCATTGCTTTATGCGCTGTATGCGTTTTGCTACGCGCTGGTTAATCCAGACAAAGCGCCTGCGGTTCCGATGGGCTCGGCGAGCGGCGAACCGATTACACGCAGCGAAGCGTTCACGTGGTTTGTCGGCGCACCTGTTGGCATGATTGCCGGTGCAATCTTGTTGGGTAGCCTTGGGGTGATTGGGTCACAAAATACCACTGTGTCCAGCTTCTCGGACATCGGAGAGGGCGCCTCGTTGCGCACCAATGTTGGACCTGAATGTCAGGCATCGATGATTGAGTTGCACGGCCAAGAAGCATGGGATGTTGCCATCGCTGAAGGAGAGGCCATCGCGGCATCTGGTGGCCAGAGCCAATCGGTCCGCTTGACGGATGAAGAACTGGCCGACGCACTGTCGAATAAGATTTCGGATGCGGCACCTATCGGGACTGGGATCACGATCATTCTGGTTCTTATGGGCCTGATCTTGACCACGGCACGTGGGGTGTCACCTTCGGCAGATCCGCGTCCGCTGATCATTGGTGGTGTTGGGGCTGTCTTGATGCTGCTGACGGATATCTTGCTGATTGGCGCGGATATGTCATCGGGCTTGTCGTTTGTGATCTGGGCGCTGCCGTTTGCGTTGGTGCTTTATGGCGCGGCTTACGGTGTGAAGCTGTGTTCCAGCAGTGAACTGATCCGTGTGGTCTTCCCGCCGCTGGTTCTGATTGTGGCTGTGTTGGGCTCGATCCTTGGTGGGATTACCAATCCGACACCGGCTGCGGCACTTGGGGCTGGGGGCGCGATTATGCTGGCGGCTTACCGCAAGCTGAAAGATCAAGATCGCAACCCGAAGATCATCATCTGGTCCACTTTGGCGATTGTTGTGAGCATCCTTATTGGGGTGAACTTCGATCTTCGGATCAACCAGCCCGAGGTCAGCTTTGAGAGCTGGGTGGCGTTTTTCGTCGCTTATGCTGCTTACTTGTATGCGCTCTTTGGTTTGCTGTTCTCGTGCTACATTTTGTACCATTCCGGTGTTTTAAGCCCGGTTGTGCGCGAAACGGCGAAGGTCACATCGATGGTGTTCACCATTCTGATTGGCTCGCAATTGTTGAATCTTGTGGTGATTTCCTTCGGCGGTGAGCATTACATCCAGCAATGGTTGCGCTCGTTTGACAATGAGTTGCAGGTCTTCTTGATCGTGATGTTGGTGTTGTTTGTCTTGGGCTTTGTCCTCGACTTCCTCGAGATCATCTACATCGTGATCCCGATCGTGGGTCCGGTTATTTATGGCGGCTCGTTTGATCCAAAATGGGTGACGATTATGATCGCGGTGAACTTGCAAACCTCGTTCCTGACACCGCCATTCGGATTTGCCCTGTTTTATCTCAGGGGTGTTGCGCCCAAAGAGGTTACGACAGGCCATATCTATCGCGGCATCATTCCTTTCGTTGGAATTCAGGTCGCTGGTCTGGCGATCCTGTGGTACTTCCCAGCGATTGTGACGATCTTGCCGGATATCTTGAAGTGATCTGAAGAAGCTTCAAGGCTTGGAAAATGAGGGGTGTGCCAGCAAGGCGCGCCCTTTTTTTTGTGATGGTGCGCTGTGGACGCTTTGGGTGCCCTATGCAGCGCTGATTTAGTGCCACGTATAGCGGCCGCACCTTCTCGGCCTGCCTTTGCAGTCTTGTTGCTTGCTGGTCTTGGTGGCATGGACAGCATGGGCGCAAAGTGGCGGTGTCAACGCGGTTAAGTCCGTTCTGAGCCAAAACACCTCAAGCCGCGTCGCAGATACCGGGCGGCTTTATGTCATGTGAACTGGATCAAATCCCAGCGGTTTCCAAACGGATCCTGCCACACGGCAACGACCCCATAGGGTTCATGGCGGGGGGCTTCTTCGAACATCACACCGGCGGCGCGCATTGATGTGTGATCACGGGCGAAATCATCCGTTTCTAGGAAGAAGCCAACGCGCCCGCCTGTTTGGTTGCCAATTGCTGCACTCTGCGCAGGGGCATCGGCTTTTGCGATTAGCAACGAACCACTGGTCACGCCAGCAGGGGCCACACGCACCCAGCGTTTACCCACCCCCAGATCAAGGTCTTGCAAGAGGTCAAAGTTGAGACGCCCGACATAGAATGCGATGGCCTCGTCATAATCGGGCACCACAAGGGTCACAGCATGTAAAGCGCGTTGCACAGGGCTTAGCGCTTGACGGGCACTGTGTCGGGCAATTGGATGTTGGCGACTTGCTCGGCAATTGGATCGGTGGCCAAGGGATGGTTTTCCATCGCAAAGGTCTCGGGATCCTTCAGGGGTGTCCAACGTCCACCAAGATAGATTTCAAGCCCGGCAAAGCTGGATTTATAGCCCATCTTCTGGCTGCCCGGCACCCAATAGCCAAGGTAGACATAGGGTAGCCCGGCTTCGCGTGCGATCTCGATGTGGTCCAAGATCATATAGGTGCCAAGGCTGGATTTGACTTCCTGAGGGTCATAAAAGGAATAGACCATGCTCAACCCGTCCGTCAGGACATCCGTTAGGCTGACCCCGGTGAGTTTTCCGCTTTCCGTGTTCAAATACTCGACAACCCGGCTGCGGATGGGTGTTTCTTCGATCATGGCGGCGAATTCAAAGACATCCATATCCGCCATCCCGCCATCCGCGTGGCGGCTGTCCAGATAGGTGCGGAACAATTCGTATTGATCTTCCGTGGCCCAAGGAGAGGTCGCTTTGCGCGTCAGGTGCGCGTTGCGTCGGATTGTGCGCTTCTGGCTTTTACGCGGTGCGAATTTCGACACATCGATCCGCGCTGACAAACAGGCGGAACAATCCGCGCAAGAGGGGCGATAGAGCACATTTTGTGAACGCCGGAACCCTTGTTGACTTAGGCTGTCATTGAGACGTTGCGCGCTTTGTCCTTGCAAGGCCGTGAACAACTTCCGCTCCATCCTGCCCTCAAGATACGGGCAGGGCTGCGGGGCCGTCACGTAAAATTGTGGTGCGAGGGGAAGAGAGTGGCGCATGGATTTCTCGGTCTGGTTGTGGTTGAGGCTAGCGAATACAAGCCCTTCACACAAGGTGTTCTGACCGGGTTTTTGGGATCATTCAAGTTTTAACATGCGCTCAACCTTAACTATTGGGCGCACTTAGCGCATCGGCTTGTTTAAAGCCGTGCTGCCAAGCAAATGGTCGGTTAGCCCTTGGCCCCGCGAAGAGGTCAACATCAGCACGATTGAGACAACCTGCACCAATGGCAGCGCCATGGAAATTGAATAGCCCAATGTGTGTAAGATCGCAGCCTCAAAGTCGAATCGACGTCCGTCCCAGCGGCGCATTTCAATGGCGCACAGGCGCATTCCCCATGTCGCAGATCCATTGGACAGGGTCACAACGCGGTAAGCAAATCCAAGAACCAAAAACATCACGGGCAAAAAGAAGATGCCTAGAAAACCCGTGAAGGGCAGTGCGATCAGGGTCAAAATTAGGATCAGACCGGAATCGACCACCCAAGCCAAAAAGCGTTTCGGCGCAACGGAGGCGTAAAATTCTGGCTGATAGGTCGGATCAGGAAGGTCGCTCATCTCGGTAAATGTGGACTCATAGGTCATGGGTTCGCTCTGTTGTTGATAGGGTGGTTTCGGTCAACTTCACACGACCGAGATGAGATGTGACCCGCCCCGCTTCAAGGGACAGGTCTGGAATACCTTACCTAGGGTTAGGCGTCGGTGCGGTCTTCACGTGCGGCTCCGGCGCGCTCGTCCATGAACTGGTCGAACTCAGATTTGTCTTTTGCTTCACGCAACCGCTCAAGGAACTCCTCAAATTTGTCTTGCTCCTCTTCGAGGCGACGCAATGTGTCCGACTTATAGGTGTCAAAGGCGGTGTTTCCGGTGGGCCGCATGGCAGTCATGGCCATGGTTGAACGGCGGGCGGTGGTACGACAAGATTTGCTGAACATGCGTTTGCTCCAGATCATGTAAAATAGAAGGGCGAGGCCAACAGGCCAGACAAAGATAAACCCAAAGACCATGGCCGCGATCCAAGCGCCTTTGCCCTTGCTGTCAAGCCACGCTTCAGCGCGGGAGAACCACCCTTGCGGAGCGTGTGTTGGGGCGGGTTGTGCGATGGCGTTCATCTTATTGGGTCCTTTCCGTTGAGGGCCGGGGCGGCCGTGCTGTTGGTTCGATGTAAATCCTCTTTACATCTATCAAGGTGGGGATGAACGGTTCAATTGGCAAGGGAAAATGTAAATGTTTTTTACATTTACATGTTTATATGTTTTATATCATGGGGTTAGGCGGTAATTTATTCTGTGAAATCGCCCAATTCAGCACCGCTGAGCTGCTGTAATCGCGTCGGATCACAGCCACATACATGATGCGGCGTGCCCGCAGCAACCCAAATCAGGTTGTAGCGCGACAGGGATTTCTGCAGTAAATGACACGTAAAACTGCAGCAAACCAAAAACAGTTTAAACACCCTTCGAAGCCACTTTAAACGGACGTTTACGCGCGTCTCGTTTCGACAGCATCGCAGGTCACCTACGGGATGAGCGAATTCAGCTACATGGTGCGAGATACGGTTTTTGGACGATTGCCGGGCATTCCAGCCGACATATTCCCCGAAGCTGACCTGCCATCATCCAGTCTGGTTTGGGAAATGTCGTACGTGGAAGCCAAAGATCGGGCCAGCATGGAGTTGATGTTTCACGCGGCCAATGAATACCTAACTGACGTCGGCGCAACTCACACAATCGCGTTCACTCGGCTTAGCTTCAAAGGCATTCTTGATCGTTTAGGCTACCCGACCGAACAATGCGGTCCTGCTGTGCAATATAGCGGGAAACCCTATTGCGCTTTGTTCACCGAGCTTGGTTTGGCACGCCAAAATTCTGAGGAGATGCTGTCTACCCCTTCAGACCGCCTGTCAAAAGGCGCTTAG
>JBDWAL010000015.1:0-72364 GCA_039978895.1 Aliishimia sp. | reverse complement strand
GTCAGGCCAAAATGCGCGCCAACAGTCCGTGACCGTTTGAAGCGCGTCGGATCATCGACAGCCGCTTTGAAGGTAAGTGCCGCAATCTGGCCAACGCCTGGGACCGTCATCATCCGCATGCAAACCTGATCTTGACTGGCGGCGTGTTTGACGCGCCGGTCCAGCTCCAGAACGTGCTGGTAGAGAACCACGCGGGCATCCAAGAGCGGCACCAAAGCATGGACCAAAACCTCGTCCATCTCAATCAACGGTCGCACGACACCGTCGAAGCTGCCGTGCTTCACGGTCATAGGGAGGCGAATACCAAAAACCTTCAACAGCCCGCGGACTTCGTTGGCAAGATCCATCGTCTTCTTCAGCAACGCCTTACGTGTGCTCAGTCGGGCGCAAACGCCATGCGCTTCGCGGCTCTTCATGTGAACGGGGCTGAACCAACCGGTGCGTAGGAGTTGAGCAATGCCGCGTGCGTCATTCTTGTCTGTCTTGTTGCGCATCGCCGACAGCGCAGCATTCACCTGACGGGCCTCCATCCAAACGACGCCAAACCCTACTTTGGTCAGGCCAAAGAACAGATGCTGGCTCATGGTACCGGCTTCAAAACCGACCCGTTCAATCGGGTGGGACAAGCTTGCAAGGCATTCAGCGATGTCGCTGACCTCGCACGACAACTCGCGCTCCAACAGCACCGTCCCTTTCGTATCAACAATGCAAAGTGCGCACGATCACAGCGACACATCTAATCCAGCATAGTAATCCATCGTCTGTCTCCCTTGTTCACTGCTATCCTGTGATCCTATGGAAGCTCGACCTCAAAACAGAGCGCTGCCCAATTACGCTTGCTTTGGGCCGTTCATGATAGGCGTGGGCGGCCCAAACGTCGAACTTGCTGCACCAGATCTAAGGTCGGCTACGAACCCTAACCTCCGCTGGAAGGAAGATTTGCGAATGGGCGCTGGTAGACCATGCGATCCGTCAGCTACAAGTGCTCAACTTAAAATTGAAAATGAGGCCTAGCCTCGGTGTGGGAGGAAAACATGCGGATTTTGGTGAAGATTAGCGGTGAGGCTTTAGCAAGCGGTTCATCCGGCGTTTTTTCGGACGAGGCCATCACTAAAGTTGTCGACCAACTACTTTTTCTTCATGAGAACAATATCGACCTCCCAGTTGTCGTCGGTGGTGGCAATATTTTCAGAGGAAGTAGTTCGTCTGATTGGAACATTGAACGTGCCGAAGCAGACAACGTTGGCATGTTAGGAACTATAGTGAACGGCATTTTACTTAGGGCCAAGTTTGAAGCTGCGTCGACTGTTCCAATTCGCCTTATGTCGGCTGTTGATATTCCTCAAATTGGTGAGAAGTATGTGCGCCGTAGAGCCAAGCGGCACTTGGAAAAAAGGCGCATCGTCATCCTAACTGGAGGGATCGGCGAACCCTATTTGACAACTGACTACCCATCTGTCCAGCGCGCCGTTGAACTTGGCTGTGAAACCGTTCTTGCGGTAAAGAATGGGATAGACGCTGTCTATGAAAGTGATCCGAGTGAGACCCCCAATGCTCGTAAATTTTCTAGTTTGACATTCGAACACGCAATCAAAGAGTCACTCGGATTTATGGACCGCGCGGCACTAGTTCTTGCTGAGCAGCACGATATGAAAATTCGGGTTCTCGGCTTTGAGGATCAACAAGCTGCCTTAAAAGCGCTTAAGGATGGAGGAATTGGTACAACAGTGACGCGAACAGGCCCCATATCCTACCATTAGGAGAGCCGATCGCCCTAATGCGGACAATGAATCTGGCTGAACGAACGGCCATTTTGGCCCGTATTGCAGTTATCGGAGAAGTTTTCATGGCACCAATCTGGATGCAGATGCAACGAATGACGGGCTTGAGCCCGTGTTGACGAATGCTGTAGCCAGCACAAATGGCCGCTTCTACTCCCTGAGCCCATGTGATCTAAACCATAGTTATGAAGCTTAACGACGATCATAGTGACGCGCTAGACGATATTCTGAAATGGCGCCGTGACGTCCGGCATTTCCGTCGAGATCCTGTTGATCCTACCGTCTTGGAACGTCTGCGTCGAAGTATGGAACGTGCGCCGTCCGTCGGCAACGCACGTCCTTGGAGGGTAGTCCAAGTGGAAAGCGCTCACCACCGTTCTCGGATCGTTGAAATCTTCGAAGCTTGCAACTCGCAAGCAGCGGACACGTACGACAGCGAGACGCGTCACGATTACCTTGCTCTTAAGTTAGCGGGATTGCGCGAGGCACCTGTCCAGCTTGCCGTATTTACAGACCAAAACGTTAAAGAAGGACGTGGGCTTGGACGCCAAACGATGCCCGAAATGTTATCATACTCGACGGTTATGGCAATTCACACGCTTTGGCTGGCCGCGCGTGCCGAAAATATTGGTTTGGGCTGGGTTTCTATACTCGACCCTGAAGCCGTTTGCGCCGCGCTTGAGGTGTCACCAAGTTGGTCGCTTACCGGTTACCTCTGTATTGGTTACGCTGAAACAGAAACCGATAAGCCCATCCTTCATGAGACCGGCTGGCAAAAGGACTCGCGAACTGACTGGCAGGTTGTCTGAGTTTTTGCTCCCGCGCTGCCAAGCGATATAAACCGGTCGTTGACGCGATGCTTATGAAAAGCCGGACTGTCCGGGCAGCGAACCTTGGCCATGATCCAAATCTCACAGGTGCAGTGAACGACCGCTATGTGGGTCAAAACCGCAGTATTTTGACCCGCCGGCAAGTGGTAAGTTTGGGCCGCGAGCCGATATGATGACGCTCTGTTCTTCCCCATGGAAGATGCCAGATAGGGTGCAGGGACAGACGGCGAGAGACCCTTGCCTTGGAGTGTCCAGAGGGGGGGAAGACCTCTGTTTGGTCCCAGACGGACGGGCTGCTGAGGGGCAGGGGGAGTGGCGAAGGACGACGCAGCGAGTACGGATGAAAAAGGTGGGGCGTGGGCGTCTGATTGGTCGGACAAAAGGCGGCACAAATATGAAATTGCATGCTGTCATTGACACGATTGGACGGCGGGTACGTTTTCTCGTGAGCGCTGGTCAGGTGGGCGGTTGCACAGGGGTCAGAGCCTTGGCCAGCACCACGATCAAGACTGCAAGCGCTGCGAGAACAAGAAACGCGACACGAACCGATGACGCCTCAGCGATAAATCCAAGCAGGGGTGGCCCTAGAAGAAGGCCGCCATATCCCAAGGTGGACACACTTGCGATCGCTGAACCAGGCGACATATTTGGATCATTTGCGGCCCGTGAGAACGCAAGCGGCATGATGACAGCATAACCGATGCCCATCAGCGCAAAGCCCAACAATGCCATTTGATAAGTCCCAAACCCGACCGCACACAAAACACCGCTGAGCGCAATTGATCCCGCAAGCCGAGCCGTATTAACGGAACCAACGGCTTGGGTTACCCGGTCCCCCAACAAACGCATGCCGACCATGGCCAAAGAAAATACGGTGTACCCCAACGCAGCGGTTGCTTGGGTTGCTTGTGTTGTTTCGATCAGGAAAAGGGCGCTCCAATCTGCCATGCCGCCTTCGCCTAAGGACGCACAGAACGCTACAAATCCAACCGCAAGCAACGGCCCCTTTGGCAGAGCAAAAATCGGCCCTCTGGAGGCTTTGTCGTGGCGTTGTGACACCCAATCAATCTTGGCTATATAGAGCGTCACGATAGCCACCATCGACCCGGCCAAGATAAAATGCGGGGTGGTGTTTAGGTCTGTGGTCGCCGCCAGAAAGCCAGAGCCCGCCCCCAATCCAGCCCCGAGACTGAACATCGCATGGAACGAAGACATAACCGGTTTTGCGATGACCTTTTCAGCCTCGCTGGCCCAAGTGTTCATCGCCACATCCATCGCGCCATGGGTTGCGCCAAAGAAGAACAACGCGGCAGCGAGCATCAGATAGCTTTGTGAGACCGCGATAAGACACAGCGCGCCGGTGTAAATGACAGCAATGCGCCACGTTACTTTTGCAGCCCCAACTTCGTCGGACAAACGACCCGCCAAGGGGAACGCAACGATTGCGCCCGCTGCCATAAGCAACAACAGCATGCCCAAGTCAGCGTTGTTTAAACCATGCCGTTCCACAACGGCTGGAATGCGAGAGGCCCAAATGCCAAACAACGCGCCATTCAAAACGAACATGGCGGCGACGGCCAACCAAATGTGTCGATTTTTCATGCCATTCCCCTCAGCTCGAAGGTGAAGAGCTATCGTTTTCGGTTCAGGACTTCAATGATCGCTATTTGTTCGATCTGTTTGAAGATGCACCTGTTTGGCGGTTAAAGATGCACTGGTCCACTGGGTTGATTGGCGGTGCGCCGTCAATCAACCCACACTACCGAAAGCGCAAGTTTGACGTGCTTAACTGGTCAACCGAGGTGCAGCCCATCAACTTCATTCCGCGTTCGATTTCAGCGTGGATCAGACCCAAAGCGCGTTCGACACCAGGCCGTCCGGCTGCGGCCAACGGATAAAGGTACATGCGACCAATGCCGACGGCTTTCGCGCCCAATGACAGCGCCTTGAGAACATGGGTTCCGCGTTGCACGCCGCTGTCCATAATGACGTCGATCTTATCGCCAACCGCGTTCACGATCTCTTGGAGCTGATCAAAGGGGCTGCGCGATCCATCAAGTTGGCGTCCGCCGTGATTGGATACAACGATGCCCGTGCACCCGATCTCGACAGCGCGTTTGGCGTCCTCAACGGACATGATCCCCTTGAGGCAAAATTGCCCGTCCCAGAGCCTGACCATTTCGGCGACATCATCCCAATTCATGCTGGGGTCCAACATCTCGGTGAAGTATTTGCCGATTGAAACGGCACCGCCGCTCATGTCGACGTGGTCATCTAGTTGGGGTAGTTTGAACTTTTCATGCGTGACGTAGTTGATGCCCCACATTGGCTTCATCGCAAATTGTACCATCCCGCTCAAGGTAAGACGGAAGGGAATTGAAAACCCTGTGCGCAGGTCCCGTTCGCGATTGCCGCCTGTGATGCTGTCGACAGTCAGCATCATCACCTCGACGCCGGCGGCCTTGGCGCGTTCCATCATGGCTTTGTTCAGGCCGCGATCTTTGTGAAAGTAGAACTGATAAACCTGCGGGTTTTTGTGTTTCTTGCGGATGTCTTCCAGACTGACAGTGCCCAAGGACGAAACGCCAAACATGGTACCGTATTTCTCAGCTGCCGCCGCCACGGCGTTTTCGCCCTGATGGTGGAACAGGCGTTGCACAGCCGTGGGTGAGCAATAGATCGGCATATCAAGCTTTTGCCCAAGAACAGTGACCGACATGTCCACATCCTTCACGCCTTTCAAAACGTTAGGGATCAGATCGCAGCGATCAAATGCATTGGTGTTTTGGCGGTAGGTGACCTCATCATCCGCGCCACCATCGATGTAGTTAAAGATCGGGCTGGGCAGACGCTTTTGAGCCAAGCTGCGGAAGTCTTGAAAGTTATGACAGTGTTTAAGACGCATAATTGAGCCCCTTTTCTTTAATTTGCGTAGGCGACTGAAGGCAGCCACGTGGTGTGAGAGAGAAATACAAAAGCCACAGCGAGGCCCAAAAGTTGAAGTAGGACAAATGGGATCACGCCGCGATCAATGTGGCTAAGTGTAATATCGGGCGGGCAAACGCCTTTAAGATAGAGCAAGGCAAACCCAACTGGCGAGGTCAGAAACGATGTCTGCAGCGTCATCGCAACAACGATCGCGAACCAGACAACCGATGGGTCTTCTACAACGTCAAAGCCATTCACCGGGATGCCCATCACGTCCAACAACACAACAGACGCACCGATCACGCCCGTGGACGCCGCAAGAATGATACCGAGGAGCATGACGGCCAACGCAAGTCCGCCCTTGAGTGCCCGAAACAACGCCTGCATGGACGTCATCATACGTTGGGCGACGCCAGATTGATCCAGCATCAACCCCATGAAGATGAACATTGGAAGCGCAGCCAGCACAGGGTTTTTGATGATGTCACCAAAGAACCGACCACCATTGGCAAACAGTTTTTTATAGGTGACGCGTGTGCGTTCAAAGTGGATGTATTCGTTGATCGCAGCGCGATTTGGATCCAGTACGAACAGGTCAAGCACGATGAACACAAGCGAGACCCCAACCAGCGCATAGGCCACCGGCACGCCCTTGAACAGCATCACAATGAACATCTCGAACACTGGTAAAATCAACCACTTGTTCAATGACATGACGTCAATCAAAGACAGGAATTGCACAGGTATCCTCCGGATTTGGATGTTTTGGACCGAAAGAGCGCCACCACAAGCACGGTGATGAAAATGCCAAGCGAAAGGGCTGGGACGCTGTCAAACAGGGGGGCGTTGGTAATGCGAAGCGGGTTCAAATCGGGCCGCGTGAGCGCATCTGCACATCGCAACCATGCGTATCATACATTTTTTGCAACAGTTTCGAGCCGTCATCGTACAAAACCCAACCCAGATATTCGCCGGTTTCTGGGCCAAATGGTACGGCTGCAAACAAGGATGCTGCGGTCATTTTGCCCTGCCAGTATCCTGATGTCGCAAAGGCAACATCGACTTCGGTTGAGACGCCGTTCACTTTGTTCGCAAAATCGACTGCTGCTGTTTCCAGAATTGGCAGGTTTTGACCAAAGGCCAAGGTCGTCTCAAGAACATCCTGAGACTGAGCCACCCCTGCGGTGAGTGATAGGCTCGCGGCAGTGGCCATAATAAGTTTCGACATTTTTTCTTCCTGATTTTGCCGCGTGATGCGTCTTTCACCGGCAACTCTGCGCCGATGGAGAGCGACCATAGAGGTAATATCTTAGAGGTCAATAAACTTTACCACTAAAGTGTTTTGCGCTATTTGATGGTCGAAAATTGAGATTTAGCCAATCGCAACGCCTAGACGGGGCCGGACGAACAACGCATGATCAGCATCGCTAAAAGGTGATGTATGAGAACGAACGATGCCTAAAATCAAACAGCCCAAAGTCTCAACTGACATGTTCGACGCGATCGAATATGAAAGCCTTGCGCACACGGCTGCAACGCAGATTGAACGTTTGATTTTGAGCGGAATATTAAAGTCTGGCATGAGCTTACCGGGCGAAAGAGATCTCGCACTGCAGTTTGGAATTTCACGTCCGAAAGTCCGCGAAGCCTTTGTCGAACTCGAAGCAAACGGTCTCATTCGGATCGTCGCGGGCGAGGGTGTCTTCATAACCCAACTGAGTGCACCCGCTATGTCGCCAGCGCTGGTCAGTCTTTACACACGCCACCCGACCGCAATTCACGACCACCTTGCGTATCGCAGCGTCCAAGAGGGTTTTGCGGCGCGCTTGGCCGCAGAGCGTGGGACGAAAATTGACAGGGAAAGGATCGAGTCGTTGGTTTCGCAGATGAGAAAAGCCCATGCTGATGGCGATCATGAACTGGGTTCAGATATAGATTCGCAGTTCCACATTGCGATCACAAACGCGAGCCACAACCACACCCTTATCCACATGATGAGCTCGCTTTATGCGATGAGCCGGGAAAGTGTTTTCTTTGCGCGCAACAAAATTATGGATATCGAGGAAGTGTCCGGCAGCTTGCTTGGACAACACGAAGCAATCGCGGACGCTATCCTTTTGGGGGACGGTGACGCGGCAGAACGCGCATCGATCGACCATATCGCCTATGTCCGCAGGTCGACTGAAGACGCGATGGCAAAGCGGGAACGCGAAATTTCGGCTCGGAAACGGTATCCGACCCAGGATTGATCATCCCGCAACACCAAGCTTATCCGGGTTTCTCATCATATAGAGCCAAGCAATCTTACCGTCTTGATCCGGGGCCAGTGTAATGACGGAATCCAACGTCCCGTTTCGATATCGTAAGAAAGCCGGTTTGCCGTTTGCGTTGGACACATGTGTTGTCCAGCCTTGCTCATCGCGTGCTTTTTCATAAAGCGCCTGAAACACCTGCATGATCTCACTGGCACCAATCAACGGACGTCGCGCAGCACGCTTCTTTGCACCACCGTCGGATATCGCGACAGAGTCCGGCGTGAGCAACGCAAATGCTTCGTTAAAATTCTCTGCCATGATGGCCATAAAGAAACGCTGACTTAGGTCTGCGACCTCTTCGGGGGTTGCATCAAACCGTGGGCCAGAGTCTTGCAATTTCTTCTGCGAACGGCTGACAAGTTGGCGACAAGCAGCTTCGGTGGCACCAAGAGTGTCTGCGATTTCGGCGTAACTGGCATCAAAGGCTTCCCGAAGAATGAAGGCTGCGCGTTCTTTTTCCGTCAGGCGCTCCATCGCCCAGAGCAAAGCTAATTCGCATTCTTGAGCAAGTTCAAAATGAGGGATTGGGGCTTCGGTTTCGGACTGGAAAAGTGGTTCAGGTAACCATTGCCCGACATAGATTTCGCGACGGCTTTTTGCAGAGCGCAACGTATCGATCGCGACGTTTGTGGCAACACGGCGCAACCAAGCTTGCGGGTTGTCAATTTGTGCGGCGTCAACCACAGCCCATTTCAACCACGTGTCTTGTACGGCGTCCTCAGCGCTGGCGCGCTCACCAAGCATGCGATAACATAAGGAAAACAGCTTGCTGCGTTCCGCTTCAAAGATATCGGACATCATATTCATGATGGGTGCATGACGTATATCGTCTCATTCTTAATGCTGACACTGCTACAGGTTTGACCATAGCCCAACCCGCGTTTTAGCACCGGATATATTCGGCCACTCGACGCCGCAAAGGAGGCCGCAGTGACAGCACTTGCGCCAAAGCGCTTTTCGATTTCGTCCCGGGTTTCGTCCAAATCGTTTGAGTTTGCAATTGCGGCTTGGGCAAAACGGAATCCAAGGCCAACATCGCCTGCGGAGTGAGCATCCCCTTGCAGGCACAGCGTAAACTGATCGGCGGGAACTTGAGCCTCAAGCGCCATATCTACGATCAATTGTACACAAGGCCCACAATCGCCTTCCTTTGTCGACGCAAGCATCGCACCAGCCCAGACGCTAACGGCGTCTTTTGGTCCGCGAAATTGGCTGTAGATTGGAAGAATAGACAGGCGCAATCCAGCGACCGTCGAGGTGTCAACGACATGGGACATATAGCTGGTATCATAGTCATAATGTGACCCGAAGCGTTTCGCGGCGATCTTTAAGAGATGACGGATCATGATTGCAGTCCTCGTGTTTGGAGTTTGATCGCAGCAAAGACTGCGACAAAGGCGGGAAACTGGATGCCAAACAGGTTCGACACAGCAATTATGTCGACTGGCAGGCCGCGATGTAGCCAAATCCAGATGTGAAACAGGGCGTGAAAAACCAACCAAGACGCGCCGCATATTCCGGCTGTCTTGTCGCGTTTGAGACCCGCCCAAAGCAACGCAGCGCCACTTGCAAGATAGGCCAGTGCGACATCCTTGACGAAATGAACGTTGAGGGGGCCTGTGGCCGAAACACCCGGCACATTGTCATACCAATGTTGGGTGCTGGTCCACATATAGATAGCTGTTCCAACAGAAAGCACGCCGATTGCGATCAATAAGGTTCGTTGCATCATAACTCCGAAATTTTGGTTCTAGAGGTATGACGTTTCAATTTCAGAGTTTGTGACAGGTTCCTTAAAAAAACATCGGTATCCAACGAGGTTTGACATCAGAATGGCTTATGGAAACGGTTTCGCGCGGTTTTGGAAAATATCTGTTGCCGTCACATAAGCCGCTTCGCGGATGGAGGCCGCGAGGTCTGAGTCGGGCAGGGCGCGGGCCAAGACCATTCCGCCGATACACAGGGCTGCAATCGAATGTGCGTCCGTGGGTGTCGGTTTTGATCCGGGCTGCATGTTCGTTTCAAAGAGCCAAACCATTGCTTCGAGTAGTCGCTGAAACGAGCCTTGCGCCGCCTTGTCAGCGCGTGCCACATCTGAGGGCAATGCAATCATCGGGCATTGACCATCTAGGTCGTCAAGATGCTTCACCGACAAATAGGCATCAATCATATGTTGCGCCATTTCCGGGCTGAGGTCGGCCAGATCAATGCCCGCGTCTTCACGCCATTTTGCGCCGCGTCCCATCAAGAAGCTTGAAATCGCTTCATTAAATAGGTCTTCCTTGTTCTTGAAGTGGTTATAAAACCCGCCTCGGGTCAGACCCGCTTCGGACATCACCATGTCAATTGTGACTTTTTGAAAACCAAGCCTGTTGAACAAAATGCGCGCTGTTTCAATGATTTTGGCACGCGTTTGTTCTTTGTGTTTCGCACTATAGGGCATGTCGTGGCCTCCTCTTTGATATCACCTTAGAGATATTTTTAATATGTTCTTTAACATATTTAGGCCGACGCCATAACTCACCCAGAGCAACCAAACTGGAGTGGAAAAATGCCAAAATTCATCCTCGCGTATCACGGAAAACCTGACGTTCAATCCAAGGAAGACGGCGCCGAGCATATGGTGAAATGGAAAAACTGGAGCCAGAGCCTAGGCGATGCTGTCGTGGATCCGGGGATGCCAGTTAGTGCCTCAATGACGATAACCAAAGACGGTGTCATTGAGGGGGGCGGTTCTAATCCCTTGGTTGGGATCACAATCCTTGAGGCCGAAACGATTGAGGTCGCCATCAGCATGGCACAGGGATGTCCGCATATCGGTGGCACCGGAACAATCGAAGTCGCGCAAGCAATGGACATGGACCTGTAGGTCGAACCGACAAGGAGTACCAAACATGAACTCTTTCTTTGAGGTCCTACCAATCCTTTACAGCTACCAATTTTCCTTCATGGTGCTTGCGGGGCTATCGCTTACAACCCTGCTGCAAAGTTTCTTGAGTGCGCCTTTTGCCTTTGTGAAAAGGGAACAAGTTCCGGGCATGCCTTTGAATTTTGATCACTCAAAACTTAGTTTTCGCGTGCTGCGGACATATTCGAATTCCACAGAAAGCCTGCCTGCATTTGGTTGGGCATTGCTTGTCGCTGTGATTGCAGGTGGGACACCGAGCTTGGTGAACTGGTTGGCAGGGCTGTATTTTGTCTGCCGCATGGCATTCTGGGTGATCTATTACAGCGGCGTTGGAAAAGTCGCGGGTGGCCCCCGCACCATGGCCTATGTCGGGGGCTTATTGGCAAATATTGCGTTGGCTATCACGGCTCTCGTTGCGGTTGCGGGCGCAAGTTAGATCGCAAGCCAGATCAAAAGAACAGCGGTTCGCATTGCCGCTAACTAGGCTTTGCGGACCATCATCGATTGGGAAACTGGCAATATCCAATTGGGGCCAACTCAAAACGGTAGAATTTTCAAAACCTCGGGTGACATTGCAAAGCGTTCGGCCAAATCAATCGCCTGACGCGTATGTAGGTTTGCTTGGGTCTCGTTGTTCAAACGATGTTGAACTTGGGCCGCCACAGCGTGAATACGCGGCGCGAAATACATGTCCCCGGTTCGTTCCGCGCAAAATAAGGCATGATTGGCGGCTGATTGTGCATCTTCAAGCCTGTTGGCGCGCAACAACACCTCAGCCTTGAACCCATACCAATTGGCCAATTGCACCCCCGCGCCGGTGGCTTCAAACACAGAAATGCCTTCATCAAGTGCGTCAAAGGCGGCAGGCATTTTGCCCTGACACCCCAAAGCCCAACCGCGCATAATGAGTCCCGATCCAAGCCAGAACGCATAGTCATGCCTGCGGCTGATATCCACCGCGCGATTGGCTAATTCTAAACACGCGGTGACGTCACCTTCGATCATTTTGTGCTCAAAGCTCAATGCGTTGTGAAGCGCGCGCGCGAACGGGTTTTCCATAATTTCGCTTAACGCCTTGGATGTCTCGTAATGCCGGGCGGCAGCATCGCGATCCCCCAACAGGCTTGCAGCCCATGCGGCATAAGACGCGCACGCGGTGGCAGTACATTGGGTTGCAATTGTGTCGGGGCCGCCATCTTCTAGACTTCCAAGCCCTTCAGTGAGGTGGTGAAGCCCCTTTTCCAACTGCCCGGTGTGAACCAGAACTTCGCCCATGCTGGCATTGGCCTGCATACTCAATGCCGGACTTCCCGCGAGTTTCGCAATTTTCAGCAAGTCTTCCGCATGGCCAATGGCGGCCTGCAATTGGCCAAGCACCCATGTATGAACCCAAAGCCCGACGGTAATACGTGCATGTGTCTCAGGCGTTCCCACAGTTTTGTTCAACTCTTGTGCGCGGTATAAAGCATGACCAACGGGGCGGGCCGCATATCCGTGCATCTGCGTGTGTACGAACACAAGGGACAGCTGCAAATTCAATTCATCTTGCGCGTGATCGGGGTTGTCGGGATCAATCAGGGCCAGTCCATTGCGGGCAAATTCTTTGGCTTCAAGGTTTGCTGTGCGGCTGACGGCGGCATGAAAAGCTGCGATCCAATGCGGTATGGCTCGATCTGAATTTCCGGCCTCTTGGTGATGCCACGCCAGTGTCTCGGGACGGGTTGCCCATTTTGCGTCGTCACTTTCGAAAATGTCCGCAATTGTTTGATGCAATGCGCGACGATCTGCGTCTGCGATCAGGGAATAAGCGGTGTCTTGGATCAGCATATGGCGAAAAACAAAACCGGACGGATCATCAACAAGAAACCCTAGCGCAGTCAGACGTTGCAAAGGGGCGTCAATCTGTTGTGCGGGTTGCTCCAGTAATTTGGTGATCAATAAGATGTCGGACGGTGCGCCAAGAACAGCCAAGACATAGATGATCGAGCGCTCTTGCAGGGTTAATCCGGCGATCCTGACAGAGATCACAGCCTGCACCGTGCTGGGAAGATTTCGCGCAGGATCGCCATCGCTTTTGGCAGCCAGCGCAAGTTCTTCCAGAAAAAAGGGATTGCCTGCTGCGCGTTTTACCAGAATGTCGATATCCGCCCGATCCACCGCAGAAAATTCGCCGTTGGCATCCAACAAACTATAACTGTCTGCCGCGCTGAGTGGAGACAAATGCAACACAGCTTCGCATAACGGCAAAACGTCAACTGGACGCGTTGTGAACACCAGCATTAAGCGTTGGGTCTGTAATCTCCGGGTGAGTGTGCTGAGATATTCGCGCGATGTGGCATCGAGCCAATGTATGTCTTCGAAAACCAGCAGCACGGTGGATGCCGCGCAGGCGCGTTCCAGCATTCCATCCACCAAACCAAACAATCGTCGGCGCCGGTCACGTTCGGGAAGGTCGCGCAAAGCGGCGTCTTGAGAGGTCTCGTCCTTAAGCAGTTCTGACCAAAGGGCCGCGTCAATGTCATCTGCGTGTTCGGGGCCAGCCATCGCGTAGTGCAACGCCAAGCACATGTCGCGGATGGGGGATAAGGCCGTGTTGCTCAAGCCCGGCAAACATTGCATTTTGTGGCGGCTTAACGCGGTGGTATCCAAGCCAAGAAGGAACTCGGATAAAAGGCGCGATTTACCAATGCCCGCTGGTCCTTGTAACTCTATCGCTTGGCCCATGCCTTCGGCTAATTTTTCGGCTGAGGCGTTTAAGAACGCCATCTCTGCACTGCGCCCGACAAACGGTGTGGGCTTGTTCCCCTGACGTGCTGGAATACCTGCTCGCGGTTGAGGTTCACCCAAAAGCCGGTATCCGTCCGGCGTGCTTTCGGTCTTTGCATCCGCTTGTAAGTGCGACTGTGCTGCGGAACTAAGAAGGATGTCACCGGGATGTGCGGCTTTGGCGATGCGCGTCGCGTCGCGTTCAAGTTGGCTGGGCAACGCCCATTTTGACCCGTGATCTTCAAGCGATATCGGGCCTGCCGCAATGCCATAGGACACATGCTTGCCCATGGGGGTCCTAAGCAGGGATGACGCGCAATAAAGGGCACGTCGCGCGCAATCTTCATAGGCTTGATCAAGTCCAAACCCTGCCGTGAATTCACCCACCATCATGTGGACCAATTGTCCCTGATGGGTTTCGACTTGCGGTTTTGCCAAGGCAACAAAATCCCTGGCCGCATCACTGTCTTGGTCTGGAAACTGAACGCTAAGGACTGCGGCGATGCGTTGCTCGTTTAAGGTCAGGGGAACCTTATTTTCAGGTGCAACGGGGGCATCCGAAAGGGGGGCCACAAAGCGAAATCCTTGACCGTGATAGGTTCTGATTATGGCGTTACCTTTTCCCGTTACTCCAAACGCTTTGCGAACTTGGCTAATGGTCGTCAACAAAGACGCCTCTGAGACATTGGGGGCCCAGAATGCTTCTAGTAGCTCGGTTTTGGTGACCATACGATCTGCACGCTCGACCAGATATTCCAGCAAAGCAAACGATTTGGGCTGGATGGCGATAACGCGGTCATCTTGGCGTATCTCGCGTTGGTCCGTGTCCATCTCGAACGTGTGAAACCTGAAAATCATCTGGTCCTGCGCTGCCTTTGGTTAACCTTGCACGTGGGTTCGTTCTACTGCGCCTCAAAACAATGCAGCCGTCAATGTCTGATCTGAGGGCGTGAACTTATAACTTGCTTAGAAACCGCTAAGAGCAATTGCGCCCAGATGGACTTAGCAACAAAGCACCAATTGGATTTAAAACGCAAAAAACAGGGGTCGCAGGTTCTTCGACCGCTGCTTTGGCACCTAACGCCCGCATTTCAAAAAAGGACATATCGCATGTTTAGCCAGCTTTTAGACCCCGATGCAGACAGCACTCTTGGTGATCTTGTGGCCCCCAAACCTGTTTATTCAGATGAGCTGGCAGCGTTGCAGGTTATAGATTGGGATCATTCGACAACGGATGTTTTGGATGCGCGCAAATGGGGCTCTTCGGTGCTTGGGACTGCGGCGACCGTGACCTATGGCTATGAACGCGCGCCGACGAACAATCCGTTTGATTTCGAACTGGTTGAGGAAGCTCCCGCGCCGTTGTTAGAAATGACGCAAGATGACATCGATATGTTCGAATCCTACATTCCGTTGATCGAAGATATTGCAAACATCACCTTTGTACGGATTGGCGCAGGGCTGATCGACGATGGCGCGGATTTGATGCTGCGCGAACGTGATGCGGGCTGGGGAAACGCACCTCCCAATTATGTCGATAACCACGATGATCATGACGACCACGATGGCGCTGCGGAATTGCTACCCATCAACGTCACATTGGCCACAGGGTTCAACCAGCGCCACGGCTTGCACGAATTTTTGCACGCGGTGGGCCTAAACCATCCGGGCAGTTATGATTTGGGGCAAGGCGCGATCAGCTATATCGCCTCTGCGCATTATTATCAGGACACCAAACAATACTCGATCATGAGTTATTGGAACGAAGGATATACCGGCGCCGAATTTGATGGCGCTGGCGGGCAAAGCACTTTGCAACTGCATGATGTGATGGCTTTGCAAACCCTATACGGAGCGAACACAACCACGTTTTCGACCAACACAGTTTATGGCTACGGATCCAACACTGAGCGCGATGTTTGGACGGCGATCTCTACGTTTGATTATGTGCTTGGGGCGATTTGGGATACGGGTGGCCTTGATCTGATCGATATGAGTGGCGCAGGTGGCAGCGATCAAACTATTGATCTGCGCCAAGGGTCTTATTCCTCAACGCAAGGACTGACCAATAACTTGTCGATCGCCTATGGATCTGTGATCGAAAACGCGTCCGGTGGCGTCAGCGACGACTTGATATCAGGCAATTCCAGCGGCAATGTGCTGCGCGGGAATGGCGGCGATGACACGATCTATGGTCGGGGCGGTGGTGATTTCATCTTTGCGGGTCGCGGCGATGACTTTGTCAGCGGCGGCGTTGGGCGCGACAGCATGTATGGCGGTGATGGCTGGGACACGGTCAGCTATGATTACGCCACGCAGAACCTTGAGATTGACCTCAGTGTCGGGCGGGCCCGCAGCGTCGGCGCGTTGAGCTTCGAAGTCGTGGAGGAGTTTGAGCAAGTTCATGGCGGTTCAGGTGACGATATCATTGCGGGCGACAACGATACCAACACGTTGTTAGGCGGCGAGGGCGACGATCTTTTGCTAGGGCGCGCGGGCGATGACCAACTGAGCGGGCAAGACGGCAACGATGTCGTCTTCGGTGAAGATGGCGATGACCTTCTGCTTGGTTTTGCCGGTGCGGATTGGCTGCATGGCGGGGCAGGCGATGACTTGATCTTGGGCGGCGCGGATGATGACCGTTTGATCGGCGGATTTGGGTATGACCGGATGTTCGGTGGCAGTGGTCAAGATTGGGTCGATTACCGTTACAGCAGCAGCGGATGGGATGTGAACCTCAGCAGGCAACGCGCATCTGTGATCATTGAACCGGGGTCTGAAGCCGCGTTTAATGCAGAAAGCACCACAGCCGAAATCGTGTCCGACATTGAAAATATCAACGGCACAGATCAGGATGATCGCTTGTTCGGCGATGACGGCGTCAATGTGATCCGCGGCAATGGCGGGGATGATTTTATCGTGGGGTATCGTGGTGCGGATACACTATATGGCAACAGCGGCAATGACATCCTACGCGGTGGCAATGGGGCAGATGAATTGCATGGTGGCAACGGCAATGACGTTCTGCGTGGCGGCAACGGGACGGACTATTTCAATGGCGGCAATGGGCGTGACACGCTTGATGTGACAAATAGCGGGTATGCGTATTCTATTGATCTCGAAAACGAACAGGCGGTCACGTTTGGCACCATCGAAACGGTGGTTAGCGTTGAAGACGTGTGGGGATCATCGCAGGGCGATTATGTGTTGGGGGATGATGGTGACAATCGTCTTTATGGTAATAGCGGTGACGACATCCTCGGCGGACGCAACGGCGACGACCTGATGTTTGGCGGTGGTGGCAACGATGTGATCACCGGCGGGCGTGGCAATGACATTATTAGCGGCGGTTTTGGCACCGATGAGATGCATGGGCGGCTTGGCATTGATCGGATTGATTACAGCTATTCCAGCGGTGCTTGGGAGATCGACCTGATCACTCAGACGGCGACCCGCGTGGGTGGTGGCTCAGAGACAATCACCGGCTTTGAGGACGTCATGGGCGCGGCGGGCGACGACGTCATTCTTGGCACTAACGGCAACAATTTACTGATGGGCGCAGATGGCGACGACACCATCGGTGGGCGCAATGGACATGACGAAATCATAGGTGGTGACGGCAATGACTTGTTGTTTGGCGGCCTTGGTAACGACCTTATGTTCGGCAACGACGGCAATGACACGCTCTTTGGTGGCATTGGAAATGATCTGATGAGCGGCGGCAGCGGCGATGACATCATGGATGGCGGTATTGATTTTGATACGGTGGATTATTCCGGATCAGCGCGCAATTGGACGATCAATCTTGCCACGTCTTCGGCTGTCTCAGAAGGCGATGGCCCTCGCGATGTCATCCGAAACTTTGAAGGGGTCATCGGCAGCCGAGGCATTGATTTCATCACGGGATCGGATGCGGATAATTCTCTTTCAGGGCGCGGATCGTTTGACTACATTTATGGGGGCGACGGCGATGATGACATCTCTGGGGACGCAGGAGGGGATTTCCTTTACGGAGAATTCGGAAACGACACCCTGAATGGCGGTTCAGGGGATGATCTGATCGAAGGTGGCGCGGGGGCGGATATTCTCATCGGCGGCACAGGCGCAGATGTATTTGTTTGGAACAGTGTCGTGGAATCCAATTTCAGACTTGGCGTTGATACGATTCAAGCCGAGGATCGGCTCCAACCCGCTTTCGAACTCGGGATCGATAAAATCGATCTGACGGCCATTGATGGCAATATCTTCACCTTTGAAAACGATGCTCTTACGTTCAACGGTTCAGGGGTCGGGCGTATCGAATTGAGCAATTCCAACCAAACAACACTTGTCCAAGTTTATGTGGACAACGACAGATTGGCCGATCTCGTGATCTATATTGAAGACGGAAAAGTTGATGCGTCGTCGTATACGGCGGAAGATTTTTTGCTGGGGTAATATTGCGCATCAGGCAATGCGAACGACCCAAGTTCGCAAGCCTAGGTCCGTTGAAGCACGAAAGTGGTGTTTCACGGTGGGCAGTTAGCAGATTTCTGCATGTCGTCAGGGTCAAGACTGCAGATGATGTTGGCGAAGGTGCGACCTCATCGCCTGTGTTTAATACATTGACTTTGTTGTGTGTCTGAGGCCACAGCCCTATGAGGCCAATGTCCTTCATTTACGCGGCGAAAGCGCCAAACTTGATGCCCTAAGGTGTTTCTGGATGCACGAAGCATTGGGCGGCTTTGCGCACGATCATACCCTAACAACGGGTTGCAGGTTTGATCTGATTGGCTTGGCGTTCCGGTCGAATTCAAAGCCAAATATGAAACCTTAAACACATAGTTTTCACCATGAAAAAAGTTGTTGAGGTTTTTAAATAGAACAGATGTACAATCCGCAAGATAGTGGCATGTCGGGGCGTTTTTTTAAGGAAGTCTTGACGCAATCTCACGATGTTACGGGAATATCTTTGATCCGCTTGGCACTTTTAGGGAGTCGTAATGAAGCACATTTCAGATGACGCGACTCCTTTTCGAGTTGCTGTAGTTGATGACTCCCGGAGTATCCGTGCGTGGCTGCGTCACGTCCTGGATGCTGACCCACGACTAAAGGTTGTTGGCGAGGCGGGCAGTGGTCCGGAAGCTCGCGCCTTGCTACGTCAAAAGAAGATTGATGTTATGACCTTGGACATTGATATGCCCGGCATGTCTGGAATTGATTTTCTGGCCCGCCTGATGGCCCACCACCCGCTACCTGTCGTTATGGTGTCCGCGTTGACGGAAGCTGGCAGCGAGGCCGCGGTGAAAGCCCTTTCATTGGGGGCAGTCGATTGTATAGCAAAACCGAGATCTGCCTTGAAGCCAAATATCGCTGAAGACATCTGCGCCAGAGTGTACCACGCAGCGAGCGTCAAAGTTCAAACGCGCAAAACGTCACTCAGCACGCCGTCGCCGTCGTCATTTGTTGGGGCTGGTGGCGCGTGGTCGGGCGGGGTCATTTTGCTCGGGGCATCGACTGGCGGTGTGACGGCTTTGGAAAGTTTGCTTGCTGAAATCGACGGCTGCGCCGCACCCGTCATAATTGCACAACACATGCCAGAGAATTTTCTGAAAAGCTTCAATCGACGTTTAAACGAACAACTCAAAAGAAAGTTTGTTCTCGCCAAAGATGGGCTCGTTCTTGAAGCTGGGCAGGGTGTCCTTGCCCTTGGTAAAGAAGTATCGACGCACCTTGTTTCGACGCCAACAGGTGGAATCCAGTGTGTCTTCAGACCACCGTCTAAGGATTCCCTTTATCGCCCCAGCATTGATGATTTGTTCAACTCAGCCGGGGTTGCGAAATTGACCGGCGCTGCTGCTATTTTGACAGGAATGGGCAGTGATGGTGCAAAAGGTCTGTTCACGCTTATGCAATCCGGGTTTTCAACTTACGCTCAAGAAGAGCACAGTTGTGTTGTCTATGGAATGCCAAAGGCAGCGGTTGAACTTGGGGCAGCACAATCTATCCTGGAACCTCAGGATGTTGGCCGAAAAATTGCAGCCACTTTTTGCAATATAAGAAATTTACAAAGAGAGCTACGAGTATGATGCATAATCAGAAGATCGCTGCGGACAAGCAATCCAACATTCTCATAACGCAAGGCGAATATGCCATCTCTGACAAGCCGGACGCGATCATCAGCACGTTATTGGGAAGTTGCGTGGCATGTTGTTTGTGGGATCCTGAGGCGCAAGTCGGTGGAATGAACCATCTGTTGTTAGCAGGGGAACGCGTTGGTGCGTCAAGCGGTTATGACATCGCTGGCGTCGCTGAAATGGAATGGTTGATAAACGGAATTATCAAACTCGGTGGTCGACGAGACAAGCTTCAAAGTAAGGTTTTTGGTGGCGCGCAGATGTTTGAAAGTAGCAGCGGGATTGGTGGGGCAAATGCGCAATTTGCATTTGATTATCTCAAACAAGAAAATATCCCGTGCCAAAACTCATCTGTTGGAGGAAAATCTGCACGCGGTCTGCGGTTTTGGGCGACATCCGGGCGCGTCAGTTTGCGCATTGTAAATCAATCTGTCGAACTTCCGCCAGCTAAGGTCGAAGTCCAACCAGCCGGCAACGATATGGAGCTGTTCTAAATCGATTGCTTCGTTCGTGTCGTGTTTTGAAGATCAGTTATCGGTCGGCTTCTTTGGCGCTTGTAACTGATCTGCATATCACGAAATACAGTTGCGCCTTCTTCACGTTTTCCATCGATCCGCCACAAGGTTTATCGCGGCGCTTCTACGAAGTACGCCGCGATGCTTAGGAAAGCACAGTTCTCAATTGCCAAATCAAAGAAGCTAGCCGTACAAACCCGCCGCGCGCGCGCGCAGTTGCGTCAAAGCGAGCACTGTGTCGATGGTCGGCGTTGCTGTATTTGTAATATGACCCAATTCTTGAACAGACCCAATGAGCGCGTCGATCTCCATTGGTCGTCCTGCGTCAAGGTCTTGCAACATGGAAGTACGATGCACGCCAACATTGGCACCTCCGTCGATGCGTCTTTCGACATCGATAGGAAATTTCACGCCCAGCTTTTCAGCAATTTCTTGTGCTTCGAGCATCATACCTCGCGCAACAGAGCGGGTGCCGGGGTCCGTGCACAAAACATCCAACGTTGTATTTGTCAGTGCCGAAATTGGGTTGAACGATAAGTTGCCCCACAGTTTGACCCAAATTTCATCACGCAAACGCGGACGAACTGGCGCTTTCAAACCCGCGCTTGTCAGAACTTGGGACAATGCCAATGCGCGTTCAGATTTCGATCCGTCGGGTTCGCCCAAGGAAAAGCGATTGCCCTCGATGTGCTTGACGACACCGGGTTCGGATACTTCTGCGGCCGGATAAACAACGCATCCTAACACTTGATCAGGCCCGAAACCGTCCCACTGCACATTTCCGGGATCAACAGAAGCGAGCCGGGTGCCTTCAAGATCGGAGCCTATCTTATGAAAGTACCACCATGGCACACCGTTCACACCACTTACAATCGTCGTTTCCGGACCGATCAATGGTTTCATTTTATCAACGATTTGTGGAACGGAGTGCGCTTTCAATGTGACAATGACATAGTCCTGCGGCCCCAAGTCATCTGGATTGTCTGACGCTGTGACCGATACGGTTTGTCGCGAACCGTTGGTGTCAATCAAGGTCAACCCGTTGCTTTTCATCGCGGCCAAATGCGGGCCCCGTGCGACCAGACTGACATCGACACCGGCTTGTGCCAATTTCACCGCCATGTAGCCACCAATTGCACCGGCTCCAAAGATACATATTCTCATAGACTTAGACCTTCATGTGTCGCCGGGAATAAGGCCAAGCTTTTTGGCCAAACCAATTCGCTGCATTTTTCCAGTCGCGCCCTTCGGGATTTCTTCCAAAATAATCACTTTGCGCGGGACTTTGAAATCTGCCATCCGGGTGGTGGCAAAGTCGCGGATATCGCGTTCGGTGGCTTCAGAGGCCGCGTTTAAAACGACAGCGGCGGCCACTTCTTCGCCGAGTTTGGGGTGGGGCAGGGCGAAGGTCACAACTTGTGCTATATCGGGATGATCCAACAACACGCCATCCACTTCAAGCGGGCTGATTTTCTCTCCGCCTCGATTGATGATTTCCTTAAGTCGACCAGTCAATTCTAGATAGCCGTCAGAGTCAAAAGCGCCTTGATCACCAGTCCTGAACCACCGCGCGCCATCTGCCATAAAAAAGCTTTTCGCATTGGCGTCAGGATTGCCTTCATACCCGGGTGTGACATTGGGCCCCGAGATTACGATTTCGCCGAGCCCATCGATCAAACGGTCTTCGGTCTCGTGGGCTGTGCGCACTTTCGGGCCTGCTTCCACACCCACGGCGCCTGGTTTTTGTGCCCGTGGTGGTAGCGGGTTGGATGCCATTTGATGCGCGGCTTCCGTCATTCCGTACCCTTCGATGACTGGCGCGCCAAACGTTTCGTTCAAGGCCACCATGACTTGGGCTGGCAAGGATGCCGATGACGACCGCAAGAAGCGTAATCTTGCACCTGCAATCACATCTGCATTGCGACCAGAGCGCGACAAAATGGCTTGATGCATCGTCGGCACAGCTGTGAACCAAGTTGGGTCGGCTTCTTTCATCCAGCCAAAAAATTTGAGCGCATCAAATCCCGGCGCACACCAAATCGACGCCCCTGCAGAGAGCGAGGCTGCAACAGCGGCAATCAAACCGTGAATGTGGAACAGCGGCATGACGTTCATGCATCGATCATCAGGCGTCAGATCGAGAGATGCGCGAATATGTTGAGCAGATGCGGCGACATTTGATTGCAAAAGGGGCACGATCTTAGGTCGCGACGTCGTTCCAGATGTATGCAAAATTAGTGCGACATCATCGCCTTGTGGCGCATCTGTGTCGGCATGTCCCGACATATCGGAGGTTAGGCTGAACCAACCTGCCGTGGCATCTTCTGGTACGCATAAGCGGATCACGCCCATTCCAAGACGATTGGCGGCTGCTAAGGCCGGTCCATCGTAATCCTCGGCAACCAAAAGCGCTTTGGCCTTTAGGTCTTCAAGGTAAAATACATATTCATCTTCGCGATACCCGGGGTTAAGCGGCGCGGTCGTTGCAACTTGCGCGACACATACGAAGGCTGCCGCCATTTCTGGGCCATTTGGCAGAACGATGGCTACGCGATCGGAACGCGCAACACCCATGGAGTGCAAGCTGTTTGAAACCGCATGGGTCAACTGTTCCAGCGCACCATATGTCAACCAAGATCGCCCCGGCGCGCCGATGGCAAAAGAGGCCGCGTCATGCCGGCTCAAGAGCGCTTGTATCGTCGTGTCCATTTTGAATTCCCTCGAAGCTAGTCTGTCATTCGCTGTCACGGCCAGCGCGTTCAGATGTGTTGCGTGTAGTTTAGAAGTGGCAACCAGAAGAACAAGCCGGGACCGAAAGAAAGATCAATTGTAAGCAAACTTGGTCGAACGTAACTATGTTCGCGTCATAGAAGCATATTTGTTTGGAAGGCTGTCCAACCTATGGGTGTTCAATCCATAAAAAAGGCGCCCCAAAAGGACGCCCATTTCCAAATCAGATTTCTTTGCGCTTAACCGCCCCAAATGCGGATTGGTCCACAATCCATGTGCACAAAGTTGGAACCGGAATATTTGCCAACGCCACCGCCATGACAGGCTGCAGCCGCGCGGGCCATCTGACTGACAGAACGCGACCCAAGTCGCAAATCGGCAGCTTTGCCTTCCATGTGTAATGATTTTTTAGCAACCCCAGAAGAGCGCGCACGTAACATCGCGTTTGTTTTCGGGCTGCGATAGCCGGACAACAACATGTATGGATCGTTTGCATTCATGAGATTATGCGCAGCGGCCATGATATCGAGCGTGCGTAAATCAATCGAGATGACCCCATTTGTGCGCCAGTCCCGCATAAAGAAGTTAACTTCCTTCACTGCGTCGCGGATGTAATTTCCATCAACCCAGTAGATCATATCCAAACGTTCGCCAGTGCGACCCGAATACATCTTTATGCGCCGAATATCTCCGGCACCGCGCAAGAATCCTGCGGCGTTGGAATAGGTTGGGGATGCGGCAACGGCTGTTGCTGCGAATGCGCCCAGTAGGGCACGTCGAGTCATACTCGATTCTTGAACGTTCATTATGGCGTCGTCCCGTACGCTGTGTTGCCTGCCCGGCACCGATGTTACAGTGCCAATTCATCTCATCCCCAGATGCGCTTACACTATTGCACAGGAAGAATCGTGAACCAAGCCCCGTTTTACTTTTGATTGTTTCCAAAATGGAAATGGCATTTTCTTGCCTAAAATCCAATCTTTGCACAAACTTATTTACGAATTACGAAGCTTTCTGGTCGCAAACTGCGCTGAATTGTCCACCCGCGCGTTTGTGATTGGACAGTAGATATGCGAGATAGGCATCCAAGACACTATTAGTAATATTTCCAGAGGGACGTTAAAATGATCGCTGTAAGACGCGCTCCGATTTGGTCAAACACCGTAAAGCGGCTGACCGCTATGGTGCTTGTGCTAGGTCTCGCAACCATGTTTCAAGTGTTCGCCCCGACACCGGCACAGGCGCAGGTGACGGCACTCAAACAAGCCATTGCAGAAGCGGCCGCGCGCGACAAAGATATCGCAGCGTTTTATAAGGCCAACAATTTTAAACCAATTTGGGTTGGCCGTTCTGGCAAAGAACGCAGCCGTCGTGCCCAATTGCTTCGTTACCTATCCTCCGCCGGAGATCACGGGTTGCCTGTTGGACGTTATGATCCACGCGGTCTGCAAGCAAAGATGAAAGCCGCCAAAGGTCCAACCGAACGCGGCAAGCTGGATGTCGAACTTAGCCGGGTTTTTCTACAATATGCGCGCGACATTCAAACCGGTGTGCTTATCCCATCCCGGGTCGACAGTGCGATTGTGCGTGCTGTCCCGTATCGGGACCGTGTTTCTTACTTGGTGAACTTCGTAAAGTCTTCGCCTGCGGGTTTCTTCAAAGCGCTGCCACCTAAAACGACTGAATATGCTGCGTTGATGAAGGAAAAGCTGCGCCTTGAGCGGCTGTTGGCCAAAGGTGGATATGGCGCCAATGTTCCGGGCAAAACCCTTAAGCCGGGCGCGTCAGGACAACCTGTTGTGGCATTGCGCAACCGTTTGATGGCGATGGGCTTCCTGAAACGGTCCAATACACAGACTTATGACGCCACCGTTCAATCGGCGGTTCAGCAGTTCCAACTCGCGCATGGTTTGGCGGCAGATGGTGTTGTTGGCGCGGGCACGATGAAGGAAATTAACCAACCGGTGGAAGCACGTTTGCAATCCATCACGGTCGCTATGGAACGCGAGCGTTGGGTCAACCGCGAACGCGGCAAGCGTCATATCCTTGTGAACATTCCAGATTTCACCGCAAATGTTGTGGATAACGGAAAGGTCACGTTCTCTACACGCTCAGTTGTTGGCGCAAACCAAGATGACCGCCCAACGCCAGAGTTTTCGGATGTGATGGAATTTATGGTCATCAATCCAAGTTGGTACGTTCCACGATCAATTGTGACTAAGGAATATTTGCCTGCGTTGAAAAAGAACAGCAACGCCGTTCGCCACATTGAGATCACAGACAGCAAGGGCCGTAAGGTCAATCGGAACACAGTGAACTTCTCGCAATATACCGAGAAAACCTTCCCATTCGCCATGCGTCAGCCGCCAAGCCGAGGCAACGCATTGGGATTGGTCAAGTTCATGTTCCCGAACCGCCACAACATCTACCTGCACGACACGCCAGCCAAAAACCTTTTTGGGCGCGAAGTTCGGGCCTATTCGCATGGCTGTGTGCGCCTCGCTGATCCGTTTGATTTCGCCTACCATCTGTTGGCCAAGCAAACTGGTGACCCAGAAGGGTTCTTCCAAGCAAAACTGGCAACGGGCAAGGAATCACGTGTGGAACTTAAGCAGCCTGTGCCTGTGCACATCATCTACCGCACGGCCTTCACAACGGCCAAGGGTCACACGCAATTCCGCCGTGACATCTATGGACGGGATGCACGCGTCTGGTCGGCTCTGTCAAAAGCAGGGGTGGCATTGCGGGCTGTTCAAGGCTAAATCAGCCGCAAGCCTGTTAAGGAATGCGGCATGAGCCACACGATTAAAGACATTGCAGCGGCGCTAGGGGCACAAGCCTTTGGCGCCGTTGATATTTCTATCAACGCGGTTGCAGAGCCGGGCGATGCTGGACCTGATGACCTCGCATTGGCGATGAAAGACAGCTTTGCGGCCCAGCTCCCTCAAGGGCGCGCGCGCGCTGCCATGTTGTGGCCCGGTGCCGACTGGGAAGCTTTCGGCCTAGAGGCCGCGATAATTGCCCCACGCCCACGGTTTGCCATGGCAGGCTTAAGCGCCATGCTTGACCCTGGTCAGGGCTTTGGACAAGGCATCCATCCCAGCGCAGTTATTGATCCGACCGCGCGTTTGGGGGCCAATGTGTCGATTGGACCGTTCTCGATTGTCTCTGCTGGGGCGACAATTGGCGACGAAACTGTGATCGCGGCTCAGTGCTTTATTGGAATGGATAGTACCCTTGGTGCGGGTTCGTATTTGCGCGAACAAGTCTCCATTGGGGCCCGCGTCAAAATCGGCGAACGCTTCATTGCACAACCCGGTGTCCGCATAGGCGGGGACGGGTTTTCCTTTGTGACAGCGGAAAAAAGTGCTGTCGAAGAGGTGCGCGACACGCTTGGCGCTCAAGGTGAAACATCTGCGCAAAGCTGGGCGCGGATTCACTCATTAGGCGCAGTTCAAATCGGTGATGATGTTGAGATAGGCGCAAATTCCTGCATTGATTGCGGCACTGTGCGCGACACCCAGATCGGCAATGGTGTGAAAATCGACAATCTCGTGCAGATCGGGCACAACGTGGTTGTTGGCAATGACTGCATGATTTGTGCGCAATCGGGCATTGCAGGCTCGTCGCGCCTTGGCAATAATGTTGTTCTTGGCGGTCATACAGGGGTGTCTGACAACGTCTTTATTGGGGATCGCGCGATAACAGGGGGTGCGACGGTCGTGCTGTCTAATATTCCCGCAGGGCGCGTGATGCTTGGGTATCCTGCCGTGAAAATGGAACAACAGCTCGAAATGCACAAAGCCCAACGTCGATTGCCGCGTATGGCGCGTGATGTCGCGGCATTGAAGTCTGCGGTTTTCAAGGATGGTGACGATGGGTAAATCTGTCATCGTGGGGATGTTGTGAGAGGACAGATGTGATGGACCTTCAATCCAAAGTGATCGAGATTATTGCGGATCAAGCAATGCTGGAACCGTCGGATGTGACAGCATCAAGCACGCTCGAAGACCTTGGTGTGGATTCCCTTGGTTTGGTCGAGTGTATTTTTGCTTTTGAAGAAGCCTTTGATATCACGGTGCCTTTCAACGCGAATGATCCGAGCGAAACCGACTTCGACATTTCCGATGTGACCTCTATTGTAACCGGTATTCAGCGACTGATCGCGCAGAAGGGCTAATCCAATATGCAACGCGTGGTCATCACTGGGGCGGGTACGATCAACCCGTTGGGCGAAAATGTCCCACAGACGCTTGAGGCTATGCGCGAAGGACGCTGTGGTATCGGCCCATTGGCAATGCGCGACTTGGATCGTTTATCTGTGCAGATCGGGGGGCAGATCAAAGGCTATGACGAAACTGCGCATTTCAACCGCCAACAGATCGCGCTTTATGATCGCTTTACTCAGTTCACCTTGCTTGCAGCCAAACAAGCGATTGCGCAATCTGGGTTGGAGTTTTCGGGGGATATCGCGAACCGATCCGGCGTTGTTTTGGGCACGTCCGGTGGTGGCCTGACCACACAAGATGAGAACTACCGCGCGGTCTATGAAGAGGGCAAAAACCGCGTTCACCCGTTCATTGTGCCCAAGTTGATGAATAACGCCGCAGCGTCCCATGTGTCTATGCAGTACAATCTGCGCGGCCCATCCTTTACCGTTTCTACGGCTTGTGCGTCCTCCAACCACGCAATGGCGCAAGCCTTTCAGATGGTGCATGGCGGCGTGACCCCGGTGATGATCACAGGTGGTTCGGAATCCATGTTGTGCTTTGGCGGGATCAAGGCATGGGAAGGGTTGCGTGTCATGTCCAAGGACGCGTGCCGACCTTTCTCGGCGAACCGCAACGGCATGGTGCAAGGCGAGGGGGCCGCGATCTTTGTGTTTGAGGCCTATGAACATGCAAAGGCGCGCGGTGCGGACATTCTGGCAGAGGTCGCCGGTTTTGCTATGTCTTCGGATGCCAGTGACATTGTGATGCCATCCAAACAAGGCGCGGCGCGGGCGATCTCAGGTGCGTTGCGTGATGCGAAGCTCAACCCTGAAGACGTTGGTTATATCAACGCACATGGCACCGGGACTGCCGCAAATGACAAAACCGAATGTGCGGCTGTGGCGGATGTTTTTGGACCTCACGCGGATCGGTTGATGATCTCATCGACCAAATCGATGCATGGCCATTTGATTGGCGGCACGGGTGCGGTCGAACTTTTGGCTTGTATCATGGCGCTGCGCGATGGTGTGATTGCCCCGACGATTGGCTATGAAGAACCCGATCCTGAATGTGCTTTGGATGTGGTCCCAAACGAAGCCCGTGATGCCCATGTCGATGTGGCCTTGTCCAATGCGTTTGCCTTTGGGGGCTTGAATGCTGTGTTGGCGTTGAAAAAGGTCTAAGGCTTGATGCCCTAAAGAAGAAGGGCTCCGCATGTATGACATGAGAAGCCCTCGAATTTGATAACGTTCGCGCAGATGGCGACGTTTACTGGTCCATCACAGATGATTTATCGAAACTTGCCGTAAACCCATCAAGCGATAGCGTCAGCTCGACTTTTTGATCCGGTGCCAAAGCCGGTACGATGGTCAATGTGGCGGCCGCACCGCGTTTGAACGCGCTCAGGTCTGCGTCCGTAAGGCCGATGCGCGAATAACAGCCGAGCTGGTTACAAAACGCAAATGGATAGCGTTTGGCTGGGCCGCTATCGATCTGAATTGTCAACTGATTTGGCAACGCGGTTTCCAAAGGCACGATCACGGTCGCACCCGCTTTTGCCTGTCCGGTGCCCGGCAAGCGGAACAACGAAAATTCCGCGACAGGCACACCGTCGTTGTCTTCCATAAGTTGGTACATCTGGCAGGGATCATCTTCCTGAACCTCTGTGCGCAAGCAGCGCAGCTCCCAACCGCCGATCACTTCTTTGGTATATGCCTGTCCCAGTTCATTCGAGGGCGCATCAGCGTCCTCACCAAGGCTGAGTTGCGATTCCAGAGTGGGCGCGGCAGTCTCTTCGGCCGGCGCCTCTTCTGTTGTGCTTTGAGCTGCAGCCATGCTGCCAAAAGCCATAAATCCTGCGGTACAGAGCATGGTCGTCCATGCAGTCAAATCGGTCTTTAGCATATCTTCTTCATACCCGTTGTTTTATGTCCGGCGGTTTACCACGGCCGCATAGGAATGTCAGTGCAGATTATCACTCTGCTTTATGGCTCTCAGTAGATCTTGATGAGAGGCATGATATTCAAGGTCATCGCGCAAAAAGAAAAGGAAGCTGAACCAGCTTCCTTTTCAATGTAGTGCTCCCCGTCGGACTGGCCGATCTATTATTGGAGCCACGATACGAAAGGGGGATGTAGGCGTCAACTGTTAAACTCTCTTTCAAGGGCCAGTTTTGAAATTCCTTTCAAGTCTTTGAGTTCCGGGCTTAATTTCTCGGCATTTGACGAAAATTTTGCCGGTTTCTTAGGTAATTTTTTATTAGGATCAATTGGTGTTATTGAACTGTTCTCCCTTAGGTAATCGTCAAAAGACAATTTTCTACCATAGGTAAAAAGGACCGCGCCATGGGGCGCGGCCAAGTCTGACAGGGAGGAATGTTCCGCGACCAGGAGGACATGTCGGTCGGGAACAAAAACACTATGGCCCATATTCGTTAAAGGAGTATGTTTAGTCCGAACAAAGGGCAGGATCGGTGATGGATAACCAAATTTTTATTGGTGGTGGTGGTGAAGAATACGCCGAAAAACAGGGGTTGAACCTGAAATATGCGAACCGTCATGGCTTGATCGCTGGCGCGACGGGCACAGGCAAAACCGTAACCCTTCAAATTCTTGCAGAAGGGTTCAGCCAAGCGGGCGTTCCTGTCTTCCTGTCGGATGTGAAGGGCGATCTGTCTGGTCTGGCCAAAGCTGGCACTGCCGCGCACAAACTGCATCAACCCTTTATGGATCGCGCCGATACGATTGGCTTTGAAGATTTTGGGTATGAGAGCTTTCCTGTCACGTTCTGGGACCTGTTCGGCGACCAAGGCCATCCGGTGCGCACGACGGTTGCAGAAATGGGGCCACTTTTGCTGGCTCGACTGCTCGAACTGAGTGATGCCCAAGAAGGGATTTTGAACATTGCATTCCGCCTTGCCGATGAAGACGGATTGCCGCTTCTTGATCTGAAGGATTTGCAATCGCTGTTGGTGTGGATTGGTGAAAACTCCAAATCCTTGTCCTTGCGTTATGGCAATGTGTCTTCGCAATCTATTGGCGCCATTCAACGCCGGTTGCTTGTGCTTGAAAACCAGGGCGGAACCAAACTTTTCGGCGAACCGGCTTTGGCGTTGGCCGACTTGATGCGCACAGATGCCTCGGGCAAAGGCGTGATCAATATTCTCGCGTCTGACAAGCTAATGCAGGCGCCGGGTCTGTATTCGACGTTTTTGCTGTGGCTGCTGTCCGAGTTGTTCGAAGAACTCCCCGAGATTGGCGACCCGGATAAGCCCAAACTGGTGTTTTTCTTTGATGAAGCCCATTTGCTGTTTGAAGATGCGCCGAAAGCGCTGGTCGATAAAGTCGAACAGGTCGCAAGGCTCATCCGCTCGAAAGGCGTCGGAATCTATTTTATCACTCAAAATCCGGCTGATGTGCCCGAAGATATCCTTGGTCAACTTGGCAACCGGGTCCAGCATGCGTTGCGCGCGTTTACGGCCAAGGATCAAAAACAACTGCGCATGGCATCCGAAACGTACCGCCCAAATCCGCGGTTTTCGACCGAAGATGCGATTAAAGAAGTCGGCGTCGGCGAGGCCGTGACCTCAATGTTGCAAAAGAAAGGCGTGCCCGGAATCGTTGAGCGTACGTTGATCCGACCGCCATCGACGCAGCTGGGACCGCTCACCAAGGCGGAACGCAAGGCGCATCTTGCCGCCAGCGATTTGTCAGGCAAGTACGACGCCCGTCTTGAACGCGAAAGTGCTTACGAAATGTTGCAAGCACGCGCGGCCAAAGCTGCCGCAGAAGCCGCCGCAGCGGAAGAACGCGAAGAGGTCGAAGAAGCCAACGAGCCGCGCTTGCGTGAATTCAACCAAGCACGCCGCTTCAAAGGCACCCGCGTCACGCGGTCTACATCGCGTCGCACCAAGCAGACCGAAGGTCTGGGCGCTGCGGTTGCCAACGTGTTTATCAAGGAACTCAAAGGCACCACGGGGCGGCGTATCGTACGTGGATTGCTCGGGGGCTTGTTCAAAGGACGTTAATTCTAATTTGACGCAACTAATATCTGTCGTCTAAGCTTCCCGTATTTCGAGTATTCATGAAATTTATCGGGAAGCGCACAGAATGGATGCGATACAAATTACCCTAGATGGGGATGATCTTAGCAAAGGCGAACAGCAAGACCGTGTCCGCCAACTGACCCGCGAAATAGAGGCGCGCACAGATACCCGCACCTCGCTTGCGCGTGAAGAGGGCGATGGCACCACCAAAGGAGACCCGCTCACGATTGGGTCTTTTGTGATGGCGTTTATGTCGACAGGGGCTGCCGTGGCTGCGTTTGAGGTGATCAAGACGTGGTTGCAACGCGATAAAATCGGCAACGCCACCATCAAAACCGCAGATGGCACAGAGATTACGATCAACAGCGCCAATGTTGATCAGATCGAAAAAGTCGTTGCGATGATCAAACCTCCAGCGGCGCAAATCTGATGCAGGAAAAACGCCACGCCTTGTTGATCGGCAACCAAGCCTACCCAAAAAGCAGCGGCTTTGCCCGTTTGAATAGCCCGCATGCTGACGTGCACGCTTTGCAAACCGTCCTGGAGCATCCAGAGCTTGGCGGCTTCCATGACGTCACAACGCTGCTCGACAAAACCAGAACTGAGACCGAAAAAGCTATCCAAGCAGCGCTGCGCAGCAAAGCCAAAGATGATGTGTTGTTGATCTATTATTCCGGTCACGGCAAAACCGACGACTCACAAAATTTGTACCTCGCCACGCCCGACACAGAAGTCGACTACCTTGAAGTGACCGCAATTGACGCGGCGAAGGTCTCGCGCATGATGGGAACGACCCATGCAGAGAATACTATTTTGGTGCTCGATTGCTGCCATGCAGGCGCCTTTCCCACCGGGTTTAAATCGGGCGATGCGATGCAAAACATGGCCGACAATTTCGCCCGCTCAGGTGGCACATATGTGCTGATGGCCTGTGATGCCTATGATCTCGCGAGTGATGGCGGCAAAGGCGAGTTGAGCCTGATGACCAAACATATAGTTGAGGGGCTTAACGGCGCTGCGGATCGCGATGGGGACGGTCTGGTCACTGTCAACGAATTGACCACCTATTTGGACGAGGTTATGGCGCGCGGGGACGGGCAAAAGTTCAATACTGGCGGGGCCAATCAACGCGGTGACATTCGTTTGGTTGGCCAAGAACGACCGATGGTTGAGCGTATTCTTCAAGACGCGACGCTCACATTGAGGACATGGTCAGATGCGCGGTCCATCTCCAGTGAAGATGAAATCGAAATCCTCACCTATTTCAAGCAAGTCCGGGACACCGCGCCCACGCCGGATGACCCGCGTTGGAAGCTGGTGCAACGAATGACGGATGCAAGCGCCAGTTCAGGCGATTTTATCAGCGCATGGATACGCCTAGAACGTGCGCCAGAACCAACGGCAACTGCACCGATCAATGCAAAGCCTAAGGCGCCACGCAAAAAGGTATCAAGCCCGCCGGTAAAGCCTGCTGAGCCAGCTAAACCCAAGCGCAGCGCCAAAACGCAGACAAAACCGAATCCAAAGCTAAAAACCGCCACACCCCCTGAACGCGCGAAACACCCCAAAACACAAGAATTTGCCGAACCGGCGGCCGTGTTTACGTCACCCAAATCTGCAAACGATAGTCAGCCCAGTCAATCCGCGGCAAGCAATTCATCGAACGAGGTCTTCGAGTTCATCCTTGATCTGATATTTGTGGATAATGAATGGATTGGCTTTCTCGTGGCCTTGGCCGTTTTAAGCGTTGTTGGCGCTGGCGTGCCCATACTTCTTTATATGTCTTTTCCAGATGTTTTCTTTTTCAACACAGGGAATTTTTTCCCGGTAGCGCCAGCTGTCTTTGGTGGGATCATACTTTTATTGTCAACCGGATGGACCTTGGCCCACGGCGAAAGCGAAGTTAAAGATGGATTTGAGCTGTTCATTCCATTTGTCATTCGCATCGTCTTGTTGGCGTCGATCAGCTATGGGCTGTTGACGATCATGTCTTCGGAGGTTGCGGACTTGGTGAGATTTTTCAACCATAACCTGTAGCCCGCTGACGTCAAAGCCACCATAGAATTTCCGCAATATGGCCAAGCCCAGAATGAATAAGGCGCCCCCACGCACAATTTCCTATGTCGCGTGGGGACTTGCTGGCGTTTGTTGCCGTCAGGTTTGGATTACCGTTCCGGGATCAACCCACGCGGGCTGAAACGCAGCACCAAAATCAACACCACACCCATCGTCAGCAAGCGCATATGTGCCGCGCTGTCGATCAGATGCACCTTGAGTGGCGATCCATCAGCCATCCAATAGGTGATGCCTTCCATGACAATCAAACCCATGGGTTCGACTTGCACCCACAAGAACCAAATCAGGAACCCGCCAAGCACAGCGCCGAAATTGTTACCTGATCCACCCACGATCACCATGACCCAGATCAGGAACGTGTACCGCAATGGCTGATAGGAGGCTGGTGTCAATTGCCCGTCCAGCGTCGTCATCATCGCGCCCGCAATGCCGCAAACGGCTGACCCGAGGATGAATATCTGTAGGTGGCGACCCGTCACGTCCTTGCCCATGGCTTCTGCTGCAACTTCGTTGTCGCGGATTGCGCGCATCATACGGCCCCAAGGCGATTTCAACGCCAGTTGCGCTAGCACCAGAACCAACACCAGCACGATGCCAAACAGGATGGAATACCCAAGTTTCACATACAACGTTGAGGCTGTTACAGGATCCAGTCCTAAGCCAGCGGCGGTTTCTACAAAATCGGCACTGTTTTGCAAATCGATCTCGTACGGAACAGGGCGTTCCAACCCGTTCACGTTTTTCACGCCGCGCGACAACCAATCCTCGTTTTTCATGGTTGCAAGGATGATCTCTGCAATGCCCAGCGTCGCAATTGCCAGATAATCTGATCGCAACCCAAGGGCGGTTTTCCCAATGATCCAAGCAGCCCCTGCCGCCATCAATCCGCCCACAGGCCACGCCAACAAGATGGGTAAACCTAACCCACCAAGATATCCCGTTGATGCAGGATCAACTGCTTCAATCGCTGCCACAGAGGGATCAAAGACCGCTCGGAACAGGAAAAACCCGCCAACAAGAAGTGCCAGCATCGCCATGGTCCGCGTACGTCCCGCAGCCATCCTTTGGAAGATCATGATTGTGCCGATGATAGTCGCAGCGCCCAAGACAAGCGCTAAGCCAATGCCAGCGCCACCTGCGCGCCAAGCTTCTGGCACAGGATCCATTGACACCAGCACAGACGCCAAGCCGCCAAGTGCCACAAAGCCCATGACGCCAACGTTAAACAATCCGGCAAACCCCCACTGCAAGTTCACCCCAATGGCCATGATCGCTGAAATCAGCCCCATATTCAGGATCAACACAGCCGAATTCCAGCTTTGGGTGAAACCGGTCCCAATAATCAGCAATCCAACGATTGCAAATAACCCGGTGTTTTTCAGTGTCTCATTCATACCGATTTCCCCGCGAACAATCCGGTGGGCCGGAACAGAAGTACAATCAACAAGATCACAAAGCTGACCGCAAATTTATAGTCGGTGGATAGAAGCTGCGCGAGGGTTGATGGTTCCAAGAACTCGGGCAGGGCATAGACCAACACCTTTTTCCACGCATAGGTGACAAGCACTTCCGAGAAAGCGACCACAAATCCCCCCGCAATCGCGCCAAGCGGACTGCCTAGGCCTCCGACGATGGCTGCGGCAAAGACTGGCAGCAAAAGTTGCAAGAAAATGAACGGCTTGAAGGATTTGTCCAACCCGTAAAGTGTGCCTGCAATCGTCGCAAGCGCCGCCACGATAATCCAAGTGACCATGACGACCTTCTCGGGGTTGATCCCCGACAAAAGCGCCAAGTCTTCATTGTCCGAATAGGCGCGCATGGATTTGCCGGTGCGTGTCCGATTTAAGAAGTAAAACAACAAGGCAACCACCAGAATGGCCGTGACCAACGTAATTCCTTGCGTTGTCCGGATTGCTAGACCTTCGTCTAGGCCAGTCATCGCTTTAAATTCACGAACAGATACGATGAACCGTTCACCATCCGCAAAGCGTTGATCGTTGGGGCCAATAATAAAACGCACCAGCCCGTTATAGATGAACATCACGCCCATCGACACGATCACAAGGATCACCGGTTTGACCTTTTGGGCGCGGTAGAACTTGTAGACCACGCGGTCAGTGAAAAGCGCCAATGCGATACACCCGAGTATCCCAAAGGGCAGGGCGAGCAGCGCAGTCGGCAAGGGACCAAAACTAATCCCCCAGCTTTGAAACAGCCACGTGACGAGAATGGTCACCATCGCCCCAAAGGCCATCGTGTCGCCATGGGCAAAATTGGAAAACCGCAGGATGCCGTAGATCAGCGTGACCCCAAGCGCGCCAAGCGCAAGTTGCGCGCCATACGCGGTCGCGGGGATCAGGACGAAGTTCGCAAGAACGATGAAGGCGTTGAGAAGGTCCATCAGCAGCCCCCCTGAGTGAGACAGTTCATTTTGACACTTGGCCGTTCGACGCTATCGACATTTTCATCCGCTGATGTGCCGAGGAACGTCGGTTGCACGGATGTTATCTGAAAGAGTGCCGTTGTGTATGTTGTGAACATCTGATCACCCTCCCAAAAATGACTTGCGCACATCCGGGTCGGCCAGCAGTTCTTTGCCAGTCCCGGTAAACGCGTTGCGGCCTTGCACCAAAACATATCCTTTATCTGCGATTTCAAGTGCTTGTCGGGCATTTTGCTCGACCATTAGGATTGGAATTCCAGTGCGTGCCACCTCGATGATGCGATCAAATAGCTCGTCCATCACGATCGGGGATACCCCAGCAGTCGGTTCATCCAGCATCAAGACCTTGGGTTGCGTCATCAATGCTCGGCCCACAGCGACTTGCTGGCGTTGCCCGCCTGATAACTCACCCGCTGCCTGATATCGCTTGTCGCGCAGGATCGGGAACAGCTCGTAGACTTGCTCCATGGTTTCCGAAATGTCGTCGCGTCGAATGAATGCACCCATCTCAAGGTTCTCTTCGACGGTCATAGAGGTGAAGATGTTCGAAGTTTGCGGCACGAACCCCATGCCTTTCACAACGCGATTTTGCGGCGACAAATTGGTGATGTCTTCGCCGTCCAAACGCACAGATCCTTTGCGCACGTCCAGCATTCCAAACACAGCCTTCATCGCTGTCGATTTGCCCGCACCGTTTGGTCCCACGATCACGGCGATTTCGCCGGGTTCAACGGCAATTGTACAGTCGTGCAAAATGTCCGGTCCGGCCCCGTAGCCGCCCGTCATCGTGTCTCCGATGAGATATGGTTCACTCATGGCAACACGCCCCTAACGTCTTTTGGTCAATAATATTATGAGGTTGCGTTGTGTTCGGGTGGTGCATTTTCCCGTTCGGCGATCTCATGCGCCCACCTGATCTTTGTTCTTTAGACCTGTGCCAAGATAGGCTTCGATCACTTGTTCGTTGGCTTTGATCTCTGCCAAGGACCCTTCCGCGAGCACTTTGCCTTCCGCCATACAGATCACCGGGCCACATATCTTGCCGATGAAATCCATGTCGTGTTCGATCACAACGAACGTATAGCCGCGCTCTCGGTTGAGTTGCAGGATCGCATCGCCAATTGTGTTCAGCAGTGTGCGGTTCACACCGGCTCCAACCTCGTCAAGAAAGACGATCTTGGCATCCACCATCATGGTGCGACCAAGTTCCAACAGCTTCTTTTGTCCGCCCGATATTTGACCCGCTTTGTGGTCTGCCAGATGCTCAACGGTCAGGAACTCTAACACTTCGTCGGCCTTGGCCCGCAAAGCGCGTTCCTCATTTGCGATGCGCTTGCGTCCAAACCACGTATTCCAAAGCGTCTCACCTGATTGCGCGCCCGGAACCATCATCAGGTTCTCGCGGCACGACATGCTCGAAAATTCATGTGCGATTTGGAACGTGCGCAGCAACCCTTTGTGAAACAGATCATGCGGCGGCAAGCCTGTGATGTTTTCACCCATCATGGTCACTTGCCCAGAGGAAGGTTTAAGAACCCCTGCGATCACATTGAAAAGAGTTGTTTTTCCGGCGCCATTGGGTCCGATCAACCCGGTGATCGAGCCTTGCTCAATCGCCATAGACGCCCCATCAACAGCGCAAAACCCGCCAAAATACTTACGTATGTCGTCAACGACAATCATGTCTACCCCCTGACATGAAGCACCGCATTAACTGCGGCCTTTATTATACTGAAACAGCCCGAGAAAACTCCTCGGGCTGCTCAATTCATCTTGGTCAGATTTAACGGTATTTTGCCGTTGTAATCTTACCACCGGACACTGTGACCTGACGATAGTTACCAGCAGATTCACCGGGTCCGATCAGCTCAACCGCTGTACCACCGACATAATCGATTTCACCGCCATCGCGCAGGATTTGCAGGGCTTTGCCTAGCTCACCAGGGTAGATTTTTTCGCCCGGCGCGTTGGCGACGTCCATGATCTTATCCTTGAAGACATTGCTGTCTTTGGAATCAGCGGCTTGCATGGCCAACATGATCAACGCGGCTGCGTCATAAGATTCTGGCGTGAACGGGGATGTTGCATCAAATGCGCCCCCGACCAGCTCTTCGAACTTTGCAGCACCTGGGCTGTCTGTGCCGGGGTGTTGGCCAGTAGACCCTTCGATCTCATCGCCGAAGTTTTCTTCCAATTTGGCGCTGATCATGCCGTCTGGGAAGTGGAAGGTTTCAAACGCGCCTGTGTCCAAAGCTGCGCGCACGATGCCAGACCCACCTTGGTCAACATAACCTGCGACAACCAAACGGTCACCACCGGCGGACGCCAAGGCGCCAACTTCTGCAGAATAATCCGCTTTGCCATCTTCGTGCGCTGCACTGATGGTGACGGTGCCGCCAGAAGCTTCAAACGCGGATTGGAACGCGTCTGCCAAGCCTTTGCCGTAGTCATTGTTGGTGTAGGTGACGGCAACTTCTTTGATGCCTTCTTCCATCAACACTTCGGTCATAACAACGCCTTGACGCGCGTCAGATGGTGCTGTGCGGAAGAACAAACCGTTATCCTCAGCGGTGGACAAGCCCGGGGACGTTGCAGAAGGCGAAATCATAACGATCCCGTTTGCCACGGCTACGTTGCTCAGGATCGCGCCGGTCACACCTGAACAGTCAGAACCCATGATCGCGTCGATTTTGTCAGATGTCACAAGACGCTCTGCCGCGGCTGTTGCGGCTGCGGAATCGATGCATGTGCCGTCTGCGCGCACGGATGTGACAGTGGCGGCATCCAGCAACAGACCAGAATCTGTGACCTCTTTCATCGCCAATTCAGCACCGTCCGCCATGGAAGGGGTCAGCGATTCAATCGGGCCGGTAAATCCAAGGATCACACCGATTTTGACTTCTTTGCCGTGACCGCCAGCAAATGCCGAGCCAGCCATCAATGCAGTGGCCGCTGTGGCCATGAGTAGTTTTTTCATTTTTTAACTCCCTTATTGGAACGTATGTTCTAAGCGCACGTTAAACCGAAAATTTGGAATGAAAAGCACAATTCAAACACTTGATCACGCATTTGCGCTCTGGAATTGTTAATATCGTTCACTATTTCATTATAGGGAACAAAAAGGCGATCAGATGAAACGAACATGGGCTTCACTAAGTAACATCGCTGCGCTCGTCTTGACCGTGCCTTTCGTCGGGTCCTTGGCGGCTGCTCAAACGGTTGATAAGCTTGCAGGTGATCTGGATGAACCATGGGCCGTGGCACCTTTGCCCAACGGGGGCATGCTCGTCACAGAGCGGGACGGCAAACTGTTACACATCCAAAATGGCGTCAAAACTTCCGTGAAGGGGCTGCCCAAGGTCGCGGCAAAAGGACAGGGCGGGTTACTTGACGTCACCTTGCCGCGCGACTTTGCATCAACGCGTGAGGTCTGGCTCACCTATTCCAAACCACAGCGACGCGGGTCTGGCACGTCTTTGGCAGTTGGGAAACTCAGCGCAGATGGCACGCGCTTAACGCAGCTTCGCGATGTGTTTGAAAGCGCTCCTGGGGGCGAAACGGGACGTCATTTTGGCAGCCGCGTTGTCGAAGCCAAGGACGGAACGTTGTTTCTGACGATTGGGGACCGGGGTGACAGTGCAACAGCGCAAGATCGCAGCCTGCACAACGGATCTATTATTCGCATCAATCGCGACGGCACCGTCCCGCGCAACAATCCATTTGTGGGTAAAGATGGCATTCAGCCAGAGATCTATTCCTATGGGCACCGCAATCCACAAGGCGCGGATATCGACGCAAAAGGCAATCTTTGGACATCCGAACACGGCGCGCGCGGCGGCGATGAAGTGAACCGGATAAAACGGGGTGCGAATTTCGGCTGGCCTGTGATCAGTTACGGGCGACACTATTCCGGCAAAAAGATTGGCGTCGGATCGTCCCAAGCGGGCATGCAGCAACCGCACCATTATTGGGATCCCTCCATCGCGCCCTCTGGTTTGATGGTCTATTCGGGCAAGCTGTGGCCAAACTGGAAGGGCGACATCTTTGTTGGTTCGTTGAAGTTCGACTATATCGCTCGACTTGGTGGCGCACCTTTGCAGGAGGTGGCACAGATCAAGTCAGAGGCGACAGAACGCGTGCGCGACATCGTCGAAGCGCCAGACGGTTCGATCTGGTTCATCTCTGTCGGGCAGGGCGCTGTCTACCGAATGACGCCCTGATTGCGCGATTAAGCTGTGCTTTGCGCGACAAGGCCCAACTCATCCACCATCTGATCACGCATGATGAATTTTTGCGGTTTGCCTGTTACGGTCATCGGCAAGGCTTCTTTGATCCGTACGTGCGCGGGCAGTTTGAAATGCGCGAGTTTGCCTTTGCAAAAGTCGATCACGTCTTGCTCTGAAACCTCAATCCCGGCTTTTGGGATCACCCATGCGCAGCTGATTTCGCCGAAGCGGTCATCGGGAATGCCGAACACTTGCACCTCGGAAATCGACGGGTTGGTGTACAGAAATTCCTCAACTTCGCGCGGATAGATGTTTTCCCCGCCACGACAGATCATGTCCTTAACGCGTCCGGTGATATTGCAATAGCCTTCCGCGTCCAGCGTTGCCAAATCGCCGGTGCGCATCCAGCCATCGCTATCAATGGCGTCATGTGTGCGCGCTTGGTCTTCCCAGTAACCCTGCATCACAGAATACCCGCGGGTGTATAGCTCCCCTTGGGCGCCGACGGCGGCGATTTGCCCGTCTTCATCGACCACTTTCACTTCCACATGCGGGTGAACCCGGCCCACTGACGACACACGTTTTTCCAACGGATCATCAACGTTGCTCTGGAAGGACACAGGGCTGGTTTCGGTCATCCCATAGGCGATTGTGACGTCTGTCATGTTCATTTTCATCTGAACGTCTTTCATCACCTCAATCGGACAGGGGGATCCGGCCATGATGCCGGTGCGCAAATGGCTCAGATCAAATTCCGCAAAATTGGGCAAGGCAAGCTGCGCGACGAACATTGTGGGGACACCAAACAGTGCCGTGCACTTTTCGGCCGAGACCGCCTGAAGGGTCGCGGCGGGGTCAAATCCTTCGCCCGGCACAACCATCGCAGCGCCTTTGGTGACGCATCCGAGCGTGCCCATAACCATGCCAAAACAATGATAAAACGGAACCGGGATACACAACCGATCTGTCTGGCTCAACTCGATGGCGTTTGTGACCAAATCTGCGTTGTTCACGATGTTTCGGTGGGTCAGGCAGGCCCCTTTGGGCTGGCCTGTTGTGCCGCTGGTGAATTGAATGTTGATCGGGTCATTGCAATCTAATGTGTCGCTGATCGCGTCCAGCTGGGCTGTATCCACGGCGAGTCCAGATGCCATCACATCGTCAAACGCCAACATTCCCGCAGGCGTATCAGACCCCATGCAGATCACAGTTGTCAGATGGGGCAGGGTGTTTGAGCGAAGCTGGCCCGGCTCACAATGCGCAAGCTCTGGGGCAAGGGATGCAAGCATCTCAACATAGTTTGATGTCTTGAAATGGCTGGCTGTGATCAAACCTTTGCAGCTCACCTTGTTGAGCGCATATTCCAATTCGTATTCGCGATAGGCTGGGTTAATATTGACCAAGATGACACCCAAGCGCGCTGTGGCGAATTGGGCCAGCAACCACTCGTAGCGATTTGGCGACCAGACTCCGACCCGATCACCTTTCACAAAGCCCAAGTTCAACAAGCCGCCCGCCAATGCGTCGGTGGCTGCGCTAAATTCCGCATAGCTCCACCGGATCGATTGCTCGCAAAAGGCGGCGGCAGGATTGTCGCCATATTGCGCGGTTGCTTGACGCAATAGTTGTGGAATTGTGACTTCAAGCAGCGCGATGTCTTGAGCCCCGGCAACGTGCGACAGACCGTTTTTCGGCGCTTGCTCAATTTGATCTTGTGACACGGCAATTGCTCCTCGTGGAAATATGGCGCCACTCTAGCCTTGCCGCATATCAAGTCCACGGAAACTTTGATCACATCGTGATAACCGGTTGAAATATCAACCTAAGGTGGCGGCTTTCGGTTGATTCTAGATCGACAAACGCGCCGCATGACTGCCGCGTTCGCGGTAGGGTGTGGTGTCATAATGCGATCGGTAACATTTCGAAAAATGCGACGGCGACGCAAACCCGCAAGCCAACGCGACGTTGATGACACTCATGTCTGTTTGCATCAACAAGTTGCGCGCTTTTTGCAGACGCAGTTCCATATAATACCGCTTTGGTGACCGGTTTAGATACCGGCGAAACAGCCGCTCAAGCTGACGGGTCGACATTCCGACATCTTTGGCAAGGATCGAAGGGCTGATCGGCTCCTCGATATTTGTTTCCATGATCTGGATCACTTGGCTCAGCTTGGGGTGACGCACACCAATCCGCGTTGGAACCGAAAGGCGTTGCGTGTCTTGGTCGGTGCGGATCGATGAATAGATTTGTTGATCGGCCACAGAATTGGCCACGTCTTCGCCGTGATCCTGCGCAATGATCTTGAGCATCAAATCGATCGAAGACGTCCCGCCAGCTGTGGTCATACGGTTCCCGTCGACCACAAACACAGATTTGGTCAGCTCAACGTCGTCAAATTCCTCTGAGAAACTGTCCTGATTTTCCCAATGAATGGTGGCTTTCTTTCCATCCAGCAATCCGGCGCGCGCCAAAGTATAGGCGGCGGTACAGAGCCCGATAATCGCAACACCCTTGCGGGCTTCGCGACGCAGCCAACTGAGAAGCTTCTTGGTGGTCGCATCTTGCACACCGATCCCACCGCAGATCACCAAAACATCGTCGCGGGTCAGCTCGCCAAGATCGCCATCAAGCTGGAATTGTGTCCCGGCAGAACAAGTGCTGGTATCTCCGGCCTCACCGATCAATGTCCAAGAATAGGATTGCTCGGTTGTCATGCGATTGGCGATGCGCAAACACTCCACCGCTGAGGCAAAACTCAGCAAGGTGAAATTGTCCAAAAGCACAAAGACAAAGCGCTTTGGCTTGAGAGATTTTTCAACGGGATTGCTAGAGGCACGTTGTAGCGTCATGACGTAATACTCTTGTTAAGCCATGGGTCGCGCGCGGCGCCCTTAAACAAACATTGCTCACGGTCCTAGAGCGACGTCAAGAGCCGCAATTCACCTATGGTCACTGCGGCTGCGCGAACTTATAGTGGACGCTGCAATGCGGCACCTTAAGATCAATTTACGCCGCACCAACCGGAGCAAGACCATGAGCGACTGGAGCAAAACCAACTGGCGGAACAAACCTCGGGTGCAAATGCCTGAGTATACAGATGCCGATGCCCTTGCGGGCGTCGAATCGCAGCTGTCCAAGTATCCACCACTTGTGTTTGCGGGCGAGGCCCGGCGATTGAAATTGCAGCTGGCAGCGGCATCACGCGGCGAGGCGTTTTTGCTTCAAGGCGGGGACTGCGCGGAAAGCTTCGAGCAATTCAGCGCGGATGGCATTCGCGACACATTCAAAGTCATGCTGCAAATGGCTATGGTGTTGACTTACGGCGCAAAAGTTCCGGTGATTAAGGTTGGCCGTATGGCAGGGCAGTTCGCCAAGCCGCGCTCGGCAAACACCGAAACAATCGACGGTGTTGAGTTGCCAAGCTACCGCGGCGACATCATCAATGAGCTCGACTTCACAGCGAAATCGCGCATCCCGAACCCAAACAAAATGCTGCAAGCCTACACACAAGCCTCTGCCACACTGAACTTGTTGCGGGCTTTTTCAACTGGTGGATTTTCAGATATGAACCGCGTGCACAGTTGGACTCTTGGGTACACGGATGCCGCAGAAACCAAACGCTTCGCAGCGATGGCAGAGCGGATTCAGGATTCGATTGATTTCATGTCCGCCGCTGGGATCACAGCCGACACGACGCATGAATTTTCGTCTGTGGATTTCTACACCAGCCATGAAAGCCTGCTTTTGGAATATGAAGAGGCGTTGACGCGTCTTGATTCCACCTCTGGCAAATGGATCGCGGGTTCGGGTCACATGATCTGGATTGGGGATCGCACCCGCCAGCCTGACGGTGCGCATGTTGAATTTGCACGCGGTGTTCAGAACCCCATTGGTTTGAAATGTGGTCCGACGACAACCGCAGAGGACCTCAAGGTTCTGATGCAAAAATTGAACCCTGAGAATGAAGCGGGTCGTTTGACGTTGATTGCGCGCTTTGGCGCTGGAAGCGTTGGCGAACATCTTCCACGATTGATCAAAGCTGTGAAAGAAGAAGGCGCCAATGTGGTGTGGTCTTGTGATCCGATGCACGGCAACACGATCAAAGCCAGCTCTGGGTACAAAACCCGACCCTTCAACGCAGTTCTGTCTGAAGTCCGCGAGTTCTTTGGCGTTCACGACTCCGAAGGGACGATCCCCGGCGGCGTGCATTTCGAGATGACCGGATTGGACGTGACCGAATGCACCGGCGGCGTGGCCGAAGTGACCGACGAAGATCTGTCGGCGCGTTATCACACAGCATGCGATCCGCGTTTGAACGCGTCACAATCGCTTGAATTGGCATTTTTGGTTGCAGAAGAATTGTCTCAGTTCCGCTCTGCCAAACTAAAACGCGCGGCTGGCTAAGGTCTCGCGAACATGAATCAAAGAAGGCGACCCGAAATATGGATCGCCTTCTTTTGACCTGCATTCGGTCGGTAATGTTCCGAATGTTAGTCTAGGCCCCCGTCAGAGTGCCCCCACCCATTCCGCAGATCTGATTGCATTGAACCGGACGCCGATTGCGCCCGATGCCTTGCTATGTGCCATCTAATGCGTGCCGTTGGTTGGTATTCGTCCCAACGGCACGCACAGGATCACGTCACCCCGTTGTGCTGTTGGGTGACGGCTTCACAGTGTGTGTCGGGGTGATTACTTCACCACGCGCAGATAGGGGACGCCTTCGATGGGTTGTTCAAACTTCGACGCGTCTTCTGACATTTCGGTTGCGGCAGGGGTGCGTGTTGTTTCGAATGCTGGCAGCTTTTGTGGCGTGGTGCTGCGAACGCGTGGACGTTCTGCGGCTGCGAATGCATCGGGTGATAATGGTGGCTTGCCAGCGCGCGGGGTGTCGACGCCGCTGATGGGTGCCAGTTTGATCATATCAACGTTGAAACGACGCGGCGCTCTACCGATTTCGCCGTCTGTGATGAACCCACCAAGGAGTCTGCTGACGTCACCCAGATCGCTGCGCACTGGCATTATTAGCATGCGCGCTTTTAGATCGGGGCGACCAAACCCACCTTCCGCTGTCAAATGAATGGTTGCCACGGACGGTGTTTCGAACACTTCTTCGAGCGCTTTGCCGAATTCCTCACGGCTTGCAGCGGTCAGAAAAGAAGAGATCGGCATGCCGCGAACTTCCATTCCCATCAGATCACCCAGATGCGATCCGGCAACGCGCATACGAGCCAGACCGGGTGCGATGCGTTCAAGAACGAAGCAATACTCCAACGAGCCCTTCAACCCCCGAGGGTCGATCTCGGAGCGTTGTGGCATCATACGGGTTCCGCGCAGAGCGTTCCAGTATCCTTCGATTTGTGCCAGTGGCGCATAGCGCACGCGGCTTTGTACTTCTGTCATGTCCACCACCGGGTTTGCCGCCTCGGTCTCATTGTCGTTGTCGTTTGACCAGTCCATGTGTCTCACCCACTAAGTGTTCTGGCCCCTCAAACACCTAAGCCCACCAAGCTCAAGAGGTCCGTATTCTTTGTTACTAAACCGTTAATAGCACAGCCTGATCGCAATTAAGTCAAATTCTTGCCAGACGGTTAACGTCCGCCATTTTTTTGCCACTTTTTGCAGAAAACCCGTTATCTGCCCTATCTTTAGTAGGCTTTCGGCGTGACCGGATTGGGCGAAGGCTTGCGCAATTGATGAAATTGGCCCATCCAAATAGCCGTGTAACAAGGGCTAAATGACATGATCAATTCGATGACGGGCTACGCAACACTCTCTGGGGGCGCACTTGGCTACCGATGGACCTGGGAGCTGCGCGGAGTGAATGGCAAAGGCCTTGATCTCCGGTTGCGCGTCCCAGATTGGATCGACGGGCTAGAGGCAAGTTTGCGCCCTTTGCTCAGCAAAGCCATTGGACGCGGGAATGTGTCGTTGTCGCTGCGGGTCTCACGCGAAGAAGGTGACGTGACCCAGAAGCTCAACACCAGTGCCGTTGATACGGTGATTGCGGCCATGTCTGAAATCGAAGCGCGCGCAATGAATATTGGTCTGTCGCTATCGCCCTCACGTGCGGCAGACATCGTGACGATGCGGGGTGTGCTCGAACAGGGCAGCGATGACGGCGAGACGGGACCTTTGAAGGCTGCATTGTTGGAACAAGCGCCGGGTTTGATTGCGTCGTTTAATGAAATGCGCGTGGCCGAAGGCACAGCACTGTCCGGCGTGCTCAGCGCACAACTTCAAGAAATCGAAGGTTTGACGAAAGCGGCTGTCGCGCTGCTAGAGACACGTCAACAAGACATGGCCAACACGTTACGGCGCAACCTTGCCAAAGTGATGGACGCCGCACCAGAGGCCGATGATGCACGCGTCGCCCAAGAATTGGCGATGATCGCGGTGAAATCAGATGTCACCGAAGAAATTGACCGGCTTCATACACATGTCGGGGCTGCCGACAACTTGTTGGCCACGGAAGGCCCAATCGGGCGCAAGTTCGACTTTTTGATGCAAGAGTTCAATCGCGAAGCCAACACGCTGTGTTCGAAGGCTCAGATGAAAGAACTGACGGAAACGGGGCTTGCCCTCAAAGTTCTGATAGATCAAATGCGTGAGCAAGTGCAGAACGTGGAGTAGTCTATGCAAAATTCGCGACGGGGTTTGCTTATTATTCTGTCTTCTCCTAGCGGAGCAGGCAAATCGACTTTGGCCGGGAAATTGCGCAGTTGGGACAGCGATATCCGTTTTTCGGTCTCAGCGACGACGCGCCCAGCGCGGGTTGGGGAAGTTGAGGGACAAGATTACCACTTTGTGGCCGAACAAGAGTTTCGCCAATTGGTGCAGGAAAACGAGATGCTGGAGCATGCGCACGTGTTCGGCAATTTCTACGGCTCGCCGCGCGGTCCGGTGCAAGACGCGATTGAAGCGGGACAAGATGTTCTGTTCGACATCGATTGGCAAGGCGCGCAACAAATCGCGAACTCCTCACTTGCCCCGCATGTCCTTTCTATCTTCTTGTTGCCGCCAAGTATCACGGAATTGCACCGCCGTTTGGTCAACCGGGCGTCTGACAGCCCGGAAGTCGTCTCCAAACGCATGGACAAAAGCTGGGATGAGATCAGCCACTGGGATGCTTATGATTACGTGCTGGTCAATGACGATCTCAACGAGACAGAAGCCCAGTTGAGAACCATCATTGAAGCAACCCGGTTACGGCGAATTCAACAACCTGACCTGACCGATCAAGTGCGCAAACTTCAAAAAGAATTCGGGGATATAAAATGACACTCTATGCATTGGGTGACATGCGCCCAACATGTCATGTGGATTCATGGGTCGCGCCGGATGCCAATGTGATCGGCAATGTTGTGCTTGAAGAAGGCGCGTCGGTTTGGTTTTCCTCAACGTTGCGTGGCGACAACGAAGTGATCCAGGTTGGTGCGGGCAGCAATGTGCAGGAAAACTGCGTGTTCCACACAGATGTGGGTTTCCCCTTGGTGATCGGCAAAAACTGCACGATTGGCCACAAGGTCATGCTGCATGGCTGCACGATCGGCAATAATTCTCTGATTGGCATGGGCGCAACCATTCTGAACGGCGCAAAGATCGGCAACAATTGCTTGATTGGGGCCGGGGCCTTGATCACGGAAGGCAAGGAAATTCCGGATGGCAGCCTTGTGATGGGCGCGCCGGGCAAAGTGGTGCGCCAACTCGATGCGCCAGCCATTCAAATGCTCGAAGGCAGTGCGATCCACTACCAAACCAACATGCGCCGATTCCGTTCAGAACTGAAAGCCATCTGATGCCCCACGCAGAACTGAGCTATTCCGCCGATTTGACCATCGACGCCGGTGCAATCCTGTCCGAGATTGAAGCCATCATCTCATCGCATGATGACACAGCCGGGGACACCAAAGGGCGTGCATACCCCGCTGACATCTATCACCACACCCATTTTAAGGCGACGATTGCTCTTTTGGCAAAGCCTCATAGAAATGCGGCGTTCTTAGCGGCTTTAAATGCAGATTTGTCCGCAGCTGTCGCAAAACATTTACCACGCCCGTGTTGGATGAGCATTGATCTGGTCTTCAGCGGCGCTGGTTACAATACGGAACTTTTGACATGACCCAATTCGACGGACGGAACGCCAAGGGCTCGCTTTTGCGCCCAGACCGCTTGCCTGACAGCGCCTCCCATCCTGTGGTGACGCCGTTGTCGCCCTCGGTGGTGTTTGCGTCTGAAACGCCGGATATGCTTGACCAACAATATGATGGCGATCTGACGGGCTATACATATAGCCGTGAAGGTCACCCCAATGCGGATGTTGTCGCCGCGCGTATCGACCGCATGGAAGGCGCGCCACATCCCGGCGTGATGACATCTAGCGGTATGGGCGCTGTGTCAGCGATCCTTATGGGGGTGCTGAAAAGCGGCGATCATGTCGTGGGTGGCAATCAGCTTTATGGCCGATCTTTGCGCATGATGTCCGAAGACTTGCCGCGTCTGGGGATCACCACGTCGCTGGCGGATCCGACCGATGTTGATGCGTTTGCTGCGGCTTTGCGACCTCAAACACGTTTGATCTTGCTTGAGGCGGTGTCCAACCCGACCCTGCGTGTCGCTGATCTGCCGGGAATTGCTGCATTGGCAAAAGAGCGCGGAATCCTACTGGCTGTGGACAATACCTTCACAACACCGCGCAGCTTGCGGCCTTATGATTTGGGTGTGGATTTTGTGATCCATTCGGTGACGAAGCTGCTTAGCGGACATTCGGATGTGATGCTGGGCTATGTTTCGGCGGCGGACAAAGACATGGCTGACAGATTGCGGGTGTTCACGATCACGGCTGGAATGTCTGCAAGCCCTTGGGATTGCTGGCTGGCCGAACGCGGCATGCTGAGTTTCGATCTGCGATTTGATCGCTCACAGGCAACGGCCGCGGTGTTGGCGGACCACCTAAGCACGCTGCCGGGAATGCAAAAGGTGCTGTACCCGGCGCGCGCGGATCACCCCGATTCTGATCGCGCCATGGCGCTTTTGGGCGGGCAGGGCTGTAATATGGTCAGTTTCGAGGTCTCAGGCGGACGGGCTGCGGCGAATGCTTTGGCGCGCGCAGCGGATGGCATCCAGTTTGCGCCGACACTGGGGGATGTGGGCACAACCTTGTCTCATCCCGCGTCGTCTTCGCACCGTGCCCTTACGCCTGAGGGGCGCGCAGAATTGGGCATGAGCGAAGGCTTCTTCCGTGTCTCTGTGGGCTTGGAAGACCCTGATGCGCTGTGTGATGTGTTTACCCGCGCGGTTCACGCCTCACAGGACGTGTGATCCATGCAGGCGCAGGCATTTGTGGACGCGGTCCCGTTGCCTTGCTTGCTGGTGGATCAAACGGATCGCATTTATGCGGTCAACTCAGGCGCGCTGGATTTGCTGGGGCAGGGGCTTTTGGGCAGCAATTATGCGACGATGCTGCGCGCGCCTGCACTTTTGGATGCTCTTGAGACCTGTCTGCAAGACAAACGCCCAAAGGTGGCGGAATATTTCAGCACGGAGGGTGGCCAAGACATCACGTATCGCGTGTCGTGCCGTTTCATCGAACCGGTTGACGCCAAACGCGATGCAGGTGGTGTTCTGGTCGCCTTTGAGGATATCACACATGTTGCACAGGCCGGGCAAATGCGCCGGGATTTTGTTGCCAATGTCAGTCACGAATTGCGCACGCCTCTGACGGCTTTGATGGGGTTTATCGAAACGCTGCGGGGACCGGCCAAGGATGATGGTGCGGTGCACGACCGGTTCTTGGGGATTATGGAAAGCGAAGCACAACGCATGAACCGCCTTGTTGGCGATTTGTTGTCGCTCAGCCATGTTGAAACCGAAGAACGTGTGCGTCCAACCCAAAAGGTGTTGTTGACCGACATTCTAAACTCAACTTTGAATTCGCTGCGCCCTGTGGTGGATGAGGCGGCCGTGACCTTGGAGGCTGCGTTTTGCGACGAGCCGATCTATTTGAATGCGGATTCGGATCAAATCCGTCAGGTTTTGACCAACCTTGTTGAAAACGCAGTCAAATACGGCGGGTCTGGCGCGCGCGTGACGGTGAAACTATCTTATGTGGCACGTGACCCATCACTGCGCATGACCGCTGCGCGCCTTCAAGTGATCGATTATGGCGCTGGAATCGATCCGATCCACTTGCCGCGCCTTACCGAGAGATTCTACCGGGCAGACAGTCACAGAAGCCGCGAATTGGGGGGTACGGGACTGGGCTTGGCTATTGTGAAGCATATTATAAACCGTCACCGGGGCCGTATGCAGATTGAAAGCGAACTCGGGCAAGGCTCTGTATTTACTGTTATTTTACCGTGTATTCCGCTGCCCAACGCAGAATAATTCGCCCTAATCCCAGCCTGTCATAAAACCGTTACGTAACTGTCACAAAAGCATAGTGCAGGACACATAATCCTGTGGCCAAGATCACCGTTGAGTGGTCGTAATTTTGTCCTTCGACAGGAGACAATCATGTCCTTTGTGAAACTCACTGCATCCGCTCTGGCGATTGCCGCAATATCCGGCACAGCCGCTGCTGCACGCGATCAAGTTCAGATTGCAGGATCTTCCACAGTGCTGCCTTACGCATCCATCGTGGCCGAGGCCTTTGGTGAAAATTTTGACTATCCAACGCCAGTTGTAGAATCCGGTGGATCCTCTGCTGGATTGAAGCGCTTTTGTGAAGGCGTTGGCGAAAACACAATCGATATCGCAAATGCGTCTCGCCAGATTAAAGACTCCGAACTTGAGGTTTGCGCGCAAAACGGCGTCAAAGACATCATCGAAGTCCGGGTCGGCTATGATGGCATCGTGTTCGCATCCGACATCGCAGGAAATGCGTTTGAGTTCACACCAACCGATTGGTTCCTTGCTCTGTCCGACAAAATTGTGCTGGACGGTGCTGTGGTGGAAAACCCCTACACATCTTGGAACCAAGTGAATGCATCCTTCCCCGATCAACCGATCCAAGCGTATGTTCCGGGCACCAAGCACGGCACGCGCGAAGTGTTCGAAGATAAAGTGATCCTTGCGGGTTGCGAAGCGACGGGTGCCTTTGACGCTTTCAAAGCGGCCAACGGCGACGACAAAAAAGCCGCTGAGAAAGCCTGCATCCGTTTGCGCACAGATGGTAAATCTGTGGATATCGACGGCGATTACACCGAAACGCTTGCGCGTATCGACTCCAACAAGGACGGCATTGGCGTGTTTGGCTTGGCGTTCTATGAGAACAACACAGACAAGCTGCAGGTCGCAACCATGTCTGGCATCGTGCCGTCAACTGACAGCATCGCGACGGGCCAATACCCTGTGTCCCGTCCACTGTTCTTTTACGTGAAGAAGGCCCATATCGGCGTGATCCCCGGCTTGAAAGATTTCGCTGAGTTCTTTGTCGCAGAAGAAATCGCGGGTCCGGATGGCCCATTGGCCGAATACGGTTTGGTGTCAGACCCCGAATTGAGCACGACGCAAGACGCGGTTTCTAACGAAGACGTTTTGGGCGGAAGTTCATAAATTGGGATATGTGGCGCGGGACCGCTTTTGTGGTCCCGCGCTGTTTTCCGTTCGATCCTTACGCCACAGGAACTTTATATGCGTGACTTTTTAAATGCGCTGCTGACAATGGGCATCACGGGCTATGTTGTGGCTGTGGTGCTCGTATTGACTGTGCTGGGCTATGTTATGGCGCGCAATCGCGCGGTGCGCTCAGCGGGCGGCGATGTGCGTGCTTTGCACAGTCTGCCATCCTATTACGGATATAACGCCGCCATGATGATCGCCGTGCCCGCGCTTGGGGTGTTGGCGATCTGGTGCCTTGCGCAACCAAGTATGATTTCAAACGCGATCTCGGCACAGATTTCAGAGGCGACGATTGCTCAAGGCTCGACCCGAGCATTGGTGCTCAGCGAAGTGCAACGTGTAGCAGACGGTTTGAACACGGCCGTTGCCCAAGGCGCGATGACGCAAGATGAGGCGGCCACTCTGAACGTTGAGCAAGAAGATGTTCGCGCGCGCCTTGCTGATGTTGGCGTGGCTCTCGGCGCGGATGTGACCCGTGATGTGCTCGTGGCGGCACAAAGCTACCGCGAGATGTCCGAAAGCGGGCGTAACTGGATGTCAATTGTTGTCCTTGCTCTGGCGGTTGGCGGTTTCGCAATCGGGTTAAGGGTTGCACAATCCACCTTTCGTGCACGCAACATGGTAGAGCGCGCAGTGCTCGCATTGCTTATGATCGCTGCCTCTTTGGCAATCCTGACAACAATCGGGATTGTCTTGTCGATGGTTTTTGAAACCGTGAATTTCTTTGGTTTGCATGCGTGGAAGGACTTCTTCTTTGGCGGGGTTTGGGCCCCAAATTTCCGCGGCGATAGCGACTTGTCAATTCTACCGCTGCTCTGGGGCACTTTGTATATCTCTGTGATCGCCTTGCTGGTCGCGGTGCCAATCGGGTTGTTTGCTGCGATCTATCTGTCCGAATACGCGTCTGCGGGTTTGCGCGGGTTTGCCAAACCTTTGCTCGAAATTCTCGCGGGTATCCCAACCATCGTCTATGGTCTGTTTGCGCTTTTGACGGTTGGTCCGTTTCTTGTGAGCATCTTTGGCCGGGGCGGTGCGGGGCTGCTTGGCGTCGAATGGATGTCTGGTGCAACGGCGGTTCTGACGGCGGGCCTTGTGATGGGCATTATGTTGATCCCGTTCGTGTCGTCCTTGTCAGATGACATCATCAACGCGGTTCCCCAAGCGATGCGCGATGGTTCATTGGGTCTGGGGGCGACGCCCTCAGAGACGATCCGCCAAGTGGTTCTTCCGGCTGCCTTGCCGGGCATCGTGGGCGCTGTTCTTTTGGCGGCCTCGCGCGCTATTGGCGAAACTATGATTGTGGTGCTTGGGGCAGGGGCGATTGCCAAGGTCTCTCTTAACCCGTTGGATTCGATGACCACGATTACAACTCGGATTGTAAGCCAGCTTACCGGCGATACCGATTTCGCCTCGCCTGAGACGCTGGTCGCGTTTGCCTTGGGGCTGACACTGTTTGTGCTGACGCTTGGCCTAAATGTGGTGGCGCTGGTTATCGTGCGTAAATACCGGGAGCAATACGAATGAGCGATGCAACCCAAGGCGCGGCTGTGCCACGTCGCAAACTGAACTCTTCGCTGATGACCGAAGATCCACGCACCAAAAAACGCAATGCCGCAGAGCGACGTTTCAAACTATACGGCCTGTTGGCGATTGGCATTGGCTTGTTGATGCTGACGATCCTTGTGTTCAATATCATCAACCGCGGCACTGGCGCGTTCCAACAGACTTTTGTGACGATGAATGTTGAGTTGTTAGAAAGCAAACTCGACAAAGATGGCACCCGCGACCTCGCTAAGATCAAGAAGGTTTCGACCTTTGGCTATACTCCGATTATCCGGGGCGCGTTTGAAGCTAAGGTCGCGGATGCCGGCTTGGTAACCCAACTGAGCCCAAAGGCGATGGCTGGCATCTTGTCGAAAAGCGCGGCGGCACAATTGCGCGATTTTGTTCTCGCCAACCCGGACCAGATTGGCCAAACGATTGAATTTCGCTTCCTTGCCTCTTCGCGGGTGGATGGATACCTCAAGGGCCGCGTCAGCCGGGCTTCTATTGGAAACGACAAAAATATCAGTGTGGACCAGCTCGATTTTGTCGACCAACTGATTGCCGCGGGTGCTTTGCAAAAACGGTTCAATTTGAATTTCATCACGGGGGCGGATGCTTCTGATCAACGTCCAGAGGCCGCGGGCATGGGCGTCGCAATGATGGGCTCGTTGTTCATGATGATGGTGGTCTTGGCGCTGGCTTTGCCGATTGGCGTGGCGGCCTCGATCTACCTTGAAGAATTTGCGCCCAAGAACCTGATCACTGATATTATCGAGGTGAATATCTCTAATCTGGCGGCGGTTCCGTCGATTGTGTTTGGGATTTTGGGCCTCGCGGTGTTCATCAACTATATGCACTTGCCGATGTCAGCACCCCTTGTTGGTGGGTTGGTGCTGACTTTGATGACCCTGCCCACGATCATTATTTCGACGCGCGCCGCGCTGAAGGCTGTGCCGCCATCGATCCGGGATGCCGCCCTTGGCGTGGGCGCTTCTAAGATGCAGGCGGTGTTCCATCATGTGTTGCCCTTGGCCGCACCGGGAATTTTGACTGGTACAATTATCGGATTGGCCCAAGCTTTGGGCGAAACGGCACCGTTGTTGCTGATCGGGATGGTTGGCTTCATCGCATCCAATGCGCCTGATGGTATCTCGTCTGGCTTGCTGGATCCGAACTCTGCAATGCCGGCCCAGATTTATGAATGGGCCAAACGCGCGGACCCGGCATTTTATGAACGCGCATGGGGGGGCATCATTATTTTGCTGGTTTTCCTTGTGACAATGAACACACTGGCGGTGATCTTACGTCGCCGTTTTGAACGTCGCTGGTAAGGGGATAAATCCATGACCGATATGCGAGTAATAGAAAGAGAAGTCGACATCAACATGATCAAAATCGCGGCGCGCAACGTGCAAGTCTACTATGGTGATAATCACGCGATCAAAGATGTGGACGTCGATATTGCAGATAAAACCGTGACGGCTTTTATTGGCCCGTCTGGCTGTGGAAAGTCGACTTTCTTACGATGTCTCAATAGGATGAATGACACAATTGATGTATGTCGCGTGACTGGCGACATTCGGATTGATGATGAAGACATCTATGACAAAAAGGTCGATCCGGTGCAGCTACGGGCCAAAGTTGGCATGGTGTTTCAAAAGCCCAACCCGTTCCCAAAGTCGATTTACGACAATGTTGCTTACGGTCCGCGTATCCATGGGCTGTCGCGCAACAAAGCCGAATTGGACGACATTGTTGAGCGCGCTTTGAAACGTGCCGCGCTGTGGAACGAAGTTAAAGATCGTTTGACTGCGCCGGGTACGGGCTTGTCGGGCGGACAACAACAACGTCTGTGTATCGCGCGCGCTGTTGCGACAGAACCCGAAGTGCTTTTGATGGACGAACCGTGTTCTGCATTGGACCCAATCGCCACGGCACAAGTGGAAGAGTTGATTGATGAATTGCGCCAGAACTATTCAGTGGTGATCGTCACGCACTCCATGCAGCAAGCCGCACGGGTCAGCCAAAAAACTGCGTTTTTCCACCTCGGCAACCTCGTTGAATTTGGCGAGACCGGGCATATCTTCACCAAACCAAGCGATCCTCGCACGGAAAGCTATATCACCGGACGGATCGGGTAAGGACCTCAGATGAAAGAGCAACATATTGCATCCGCGTTCGACCGCGACCTAGAGGCTATTCAAGCGCAAATCATGAAAATGGGCGGGATGGTCGAAGCGGCGATTTCGGATTCTGCGCGCTCGCTGGAAACCCGTGACGAAGAACTCGCAGAGGAGGTTCGGGGCCGTGATAAAGCCATCGATGCGCTTGAGGAAATAATCAACGAAGAGGCCGCGCGCGTTATTGCGCTGCGGGCGCCAACTGCGATTGACCTGCGTTTGATTTTGAGCGTGATTAAGATTAGCGCCAATCTGGAACGCATTGGGGATTATGGGAAAAACATGGCCAAGCGCACTGGCCTGTTAACATCATTGCCGCCTGTAAACGATAGCGCAGGATCGCTGCGTCGCATGGCGCGCACAGTGGAAATCATGCTGAAAGATGCGCTTGATTCCTATGTGCAACGGGACGCAGAGCTCGCCGCAGATGTCATTAAGCGTGACCGTGATGTGGATCAAATGTACAACGCGCTCTTTCGTGAATTCTTGACGTTCATGATGGAAGATCAAAGCCAGATCACAGCTTGCATGCATCTGCATTTTATTGCCAAAAACATCGAACGTATGGGGGATCATGTGACATCGATTGCCGAACAAGTCGTGTATCTTGTGACGGGTGACACACCCGATGAAAGTCGCCCCAAGGCCGATGTGACCTCGACCACCGCGCAGGAGTTCTAAAACAATGGCATTGCCTACACCGCGGGTTCTGATTGTTGAAGATGAACCCGCTCAACGTGAAGTATTGGCCTATAATCTTGAGGCGGAAGGCTATGACGTCAGCCGCGCCGTGAATGGTGAAGACGCGTTGTTGTTGGTCCAAGAAGATATGCCGGATGTCATTGTGCTCGATTGGATGATGCCCAATCTCAGCGGTATTGAAGTGTGTCGTCAATTGAAGCTAGACGCCAAAACACGGTCCATTCCGGTGATCATGTTATCGGCGCGCTCTGAAGAAGTGGACCGGGTGCGCGGGCTTGAAACAGGCGCAGATGATTACGTGATCAAACCCTATTCTGTGATGGAGTTGATGGCGCGTGTGCGGTCCCAACTGCGTCGCGTACGTCCTTCGACGGTTGGCCAAGTTCTTGAATATCAGAACATCGTTTTGGATTGCGAAACCCACCGGGTCAGTCGTGGTGGGGACGCTCTAAAGCTGGGCCCGACTGAATTTCGGTTGCTGAGTACCTTCATGGAAAAGCCCGGACGTGTCTGGAGCCGTGATCAACTGCTGGACCGGGTGTGGGGCCGTGACATCTATGTCGACACACGCACGGTGGATGTCCATGTCGGGCGCTTGCGCAAAGCTCTGACACAGTTTGGCGGGGATGATCCGCTGCGCACAGTGCGCGGCGCAGGATATGCTTTAGGCTAGCGCGCGCGACCGCTCTGCAGACCACCGTACGCACGCAACGTTCGCACCGTTAACCCGCACCATGACGCAACACCCAACGAACGTTGGTGTAAGCTATTGGTAAGACCTTCCCTAAATACATGAAATTAAAGAAAAACGGGGCCGCCCCAGGCGACCCCGTTTCCTAAGTCCTGTCACGGGGATGAGACAAGGACGTTAAATCCGACCTGAGATGTGGACTATACACCCCCAGGTCGGCCCCGGAAAACCGGCCGGGATGTAGAGCCCTGCAATCTCAGGGGTACCTCCCGCTGTTCCAAGGCTTAAAGCCACCACTCACGGAACTTGTTTAGAGTGCAACTTAACGTCTCGTTAAGAAAGTCAGGGATTCCATACCCGCGCAAGAAAACTGCGCTGTTACTTAGGGGAATGCTCGCGAAAGTTGCGCGAATTGCTCAAATGACCCTATGTGAGTTGCGTGGCTAGAACGTATCCATGACAAACATCTGGTTGTGAAACGCAGCTTTCAGCACGGCTTGCGCGGTCGTTTCAACCGCCAGTGACTCTCTTGCCAATCGCAAATGTTTCTCAACCGTCGCAGAGGTAAGCCCCATCAACAAAGCAATATCCTGCGTGGTCTTTCCATCGCCCACCCATTCCAAAGCTTCGCGTTGCCGTTTGGTTAACGCACGGTTCGGTGCAGAGTAGGGCAACGTCAAAATTTTGAGATGCGCAATGTTGTTCATCAGATGGATGTCGCGACCATGTTCTTCCCAAATGGCGTCAGTGTCGCCTTGGCTCATGTCGCGTTCAGCCGTCAAAGCAATAGCGCCCTTAGATCTGGCAGAAATCGACTTGAAGGAAATCGTGTAACCCGCTGTAACGCCCATCTTTTGGTTGAATTCGAACATGCGTTTTTCGTCAGCAGTCATGGTGCCAGTGCTGAGCATATCGCGCAGCATTTTCCAGCTGCCCGCACCCTCGTGATTAAGCGCCCACCGCACCATTGGCGCGTAGAAATACTTTCCCTCACCAAGGAAAACATCGGTGTATTCTTTGGCATGGTTTGTCAGAATGACAAAATCTTCCGGATCGCCCAACGATGTCGCCGTTCGGTACCGCGTAAATCCGTAAATCAGCCTGTCGAACCCATATTCTGCCATCTTGGCAGTGTGGCCGTCCCAAAGGTCTTCCATGCTTTTGCAGTTAGACAGGAACATTAGGTAACTTCGAACGGCTTTGCTCATGCGGCCTCCAAATGGGCGATAAGGGCATCAAGACCCAGAATGTAGCTGTGCATTCCAAATCCTGCAATCGAACCTAGAGCGACGGGTGCTAACATGCTTTTATGACGGAAGTCTTCACGGGCATGCACGTTGCTCAGATGTACTTCCACGACAGGCAATTCCACACTTGATATCGCATCACGCAAGGCAATGGATGTGTGGGTGTAGGCGCCCGCGTTGAACACAACACCGGATTGCACACCGCGCGCTGCGTGCAAGTGATCGATCAATGCGCCTTCGCTGTTGGACTGCGCGCAGATGACCTCGTGGCCACGGGCTTGCCCATAGACTTTCACCATGGTTTCGATTTCAGCCAAAGTTGTAGAGCCGTAAACTTCAGGTTGCCGGGTGCCCAGCAAGTTGAGGTTTGGTCCGTTAAGTAAAAGAAAGGATGCCATGTTTGCGGTCTTTGCCCAATGTGTTTCACTCTTATCACGTGCATTCTATCGACTGTCCAGCATTGTGCCATATCCGGACACAAATCCGGTCGGTTCACAACAGTTCTTTGCTATCCCCTAGTGGTACAGCCAAAAATCGGAACAACCGCTCTCGATCAATGGGCTTGGATAGCAGGGGCAGATCCAACATTTTGCAGATGCTGCGCAGATCACGGGTCCGATCCGCAGACACAATTGCTGCGTGAATTGGTCCATATCGGCGCAAGACTTCAGAATAGAGTTGCGTGCCCGATATGCCGTCGCCCAGTTGATAATCAAACAACAAAGCATCGGGAATAAGTTGAATATCATGCAGCAGATTAAGCGCCTCTTCGGCGGATGGGACGTGCAGAACTTCGCTGCCCATATCTTCCAAAACCAAAGACAGCGCACTCGCAAAAGCATCGTCATTTTCAACAAGTAACGTGAGCATCCCATTCAGCCCGTTTAGTTTGGCCCCACGGTTTGAAGCCGGATGTTGGGATTGTGGTAAATTCTCAGTTTCTATGGGCAAACTGACCGAAAAACAGCTGCCAACGCCGGGCTTGGACCAAAGGCTTAGGTCATGCCCCAACCCTTTGCAGGCACGTTCGACAATCGCCAAACCCAGCCCAAGACCTGTATCAGGCGCGTTGGGTTGCAGACGGCGGAATTCTTGAAAGATGTTGGTTTGGTCTTCTTCGGGGATACCGCAGCCTGTGTCCCAAACCTCGATGCGAGCAGACGCACCAACGCGACGCACACCGACCAACACACGTCCGGTTTCCGTGTAACGAATGGCATTGGACAATAGGTTTTGCACGATGCGGCGCAGATAGGCGGGATCGCTGCGCACGTTCAACGAACTACCCAACATGCGCAAATCAACCCCCTTGGCTGCAGCGACAGGCGCGAGTTCATTGCGCAATGGCCCAAACACATCAGAAAGATGCAAGGATTGCACTTTGAAGACGGCCTTGCCCGCATCAAGTTTTGAGATATCCAGCAAGGCTTCAATGATTTGTTGTGCGCCGACCAAGGCAGCTTCGGTTTTGCCAATGACGGCACGGGCTTCATCGGTTTGGACCTTATCTGCCAGCGAAGATACGAACAGCTTGGCCGCTGACAAAGGTTGCAACAGGTCATGACTTGCAGCGGCGACGAAGCGGGATTTTGATGCATTGGCGCGTTCTGCTTCGGCAAGTGCGACGCCCAATTCTTGCGTTCGGTCGCGCACACCCCGTTCAAGTTGCTCATTCATCTCAAACAGCGCATTGGCCGCTTCGCGTTCCGAGGTGACGTCTGTGAAACTGATTACAAACCCCCGATCCGGCATTTCTTGCGCAAAAACACTGAAAATCCGCCGATCTGAGCGGTTGATTTCAAAAGCAATTGGCATGCGTTGCGTGGTGCTTGCGGCCCAATTTTGCAGCCGATCCGCATCAAACCCGTCGCGGAACTCAAGTTGATTTCGAAAACCGGATAGCAGATGCGAAAACTCCATGCCCAAGATCACCCGGCGACCGGGAAGGACCATGAACGCATCCATTTTGCGGTTCCAACCGCGCAACTTTAATCGGTTGTCGAAGATGCACACGCCTTGGTTGAGATGATCCAACGTGGCTTGCAAAATCCGCGCCTGTTCATCACGCAGCTTGTCGCGTTCTTCGCGTTCAAACTGAATGATATGCGTGACATCGGTCTGCATGATCACCGTCCCACCGCCACTGGTTCGGTGCTCGCTGACTTGCACCCACCGATCGCTGTCCAGATGCACATTGAAGACAACATGAGGATCAAGGTGGTTGCGGATACGCCGAGCAGCCCAATCCGCGCGCGTTTGGGTGTCGGGCAGGGACAGTGCTTCGCTTTGGCTGATCAAGTGCACGTATTTTGTGAACGGCAGTCCGGCACTTAGGCCGGCTTGCACATCCGGCAACACCTCACAAAATCGGCTGTTGTACAGAACCAGTCGATCATCGGTGTCAAACAGCGCAAAGCCTTCATCAACAGTTTCGATGGCCTCAGCAAGATTGGAGCGGGCAGTTTCAGTTTCAGCGCGGGCGACCTCAAGGCGCTGATTTGAATCTTGCAGCAGATCCAGCGTGCGTTCCAAATCGCGGGTCCGTTCACGAACCTGACTTTCGAGCAGAGCGGCCCGTTCGAACTGTTGATAAGCCAGCCCGGATTGCGCACTTTTCTGCTCGACACGGCGCATCAGAGATTGTGCGATCACCAGCAGTTTTTCGTTTTGGCGTTCAACGGAATCCGAGGGGTTGATTAGCGACATCTCAGCGACCTTAACTTTGGCGTTTGGAGGTGTCGTCGGCCGGATAAAAAGCCACACCGCTCATTGTGTGGTTCACATGTAGAGGGCCGATTTGTTCCCCATAAGTCGAAAAACCGATCACGTTGTGGCGCGATAGGACTTCGGACATTGGGCGTACAATTTGCAGCTGCTCGGCTTCTATCCGGCGTAAGATGCAATCGCAGCCAATAATATCGCTCGGTTCTGAGCCATCTAACAGACCTTCAAGTGTCGCTTGCAGATGAGACACCATATTCTGGGCGCGCGCGACCGTAAGCACCATGCCTTCATCCACTGCCGAAAAGAAGATGATTTCACCCGTGTCTGTGACCTGTTGGATCGCCCGCACATGATGTTCGTTACCAATCCGCACCACGACCGGATGTGCGGCAAAGGTGAAACGGTCCAATTGTTCGGGATCCTTGCCAACAATCCGGGCGTATTCCCGCGCCGCGGGTTCAGCGTTGATGGTTTTCACAAGTCGGTTGGCCGGATCTGCTTCAGTAACAACCATTTGCTGCTCAGTGGGGACAAGATGATCAAGGCTGAAAACGCGCGTTTTACGTCGGCTGCGCACGATGGCCAGAACGGCGGCATTTTCAGCAGCCTTGCCGTTCAACGACACCAAAGTTGTGCGGAAATCTGTGCCATCCCCGGCGGATCCACCAAAGATCGGCGTGCCCCCCAAAGCAGGTGACAAAGCTGCGGTCATCGTGTCTTCGCCTTTGGACAAGCCATCAATCATCAAAAACGCAAAACCATATTCGAAGTCACGATAGGCATGTTCGAGTTCAAGGCGTTGCAAGGTGACATGGTCGATCAATCCTTGTCCGTCGAGCGTATCAAGGCCTTCAATCATCATTACCCGGCTTGCAAAATCCGCTGTCGGAAAGCCGATTGCGACGATCATACCGTCATCATAGCCTGATTTGCTGATTTCGCCCGCAGTCGTGCAGGCCATAACGTCAGTGTCGGGGTATAACGCTTTGGCTTCAGCGATTACGGCATCAAAATCGGCCAGCGGGGTTACAAACAAGGCCAAAAATGCAAGCGATTCTGCACCAAGTTCCGCGCGCAAATAGCGCATTGGTGAGGTGTTGGACCACGGGACTTGCGCGGTACGCAGTGCTTGCGCGTTTGACGTCGCAAATGGTGCGTCTTCATCGCGAAGGTCGCGGCCAGCATACATTGTGAGTGTTCTCCCTGTCGGGGAGGATAGGCCGTCTATGGCATTGATGGCAAGACGTTTGCAAACTTCGCGTCTTGCGCCACGAGCACAGCTTGTGTGCGGCTTTGGACGCAAAGTTTCCGCATGATTGCAGTGACATGCGCTTTGACTGTGGTCTCCGCGATCGACAAATCAAAAGCGATTTGTTTGTTCAATTTACCTTCGCAGATCAGCTCCAGGATGCGCGCTTGCTGATTGGTCAGTGAAGACAGTCGCGCCAATGTTTCACTGTCGGCGGCACTTGTGTCGCCTTCAACGAATTCTGCTGGGGTGAAGACCTCTCCGCCCGCAATATGATGCAGCGCTTCTTGAAAGACAGATCGGTGGCTGTGCTTTGGCACAAATCCGGCCGCACCCGCAACAATGGCACCTTTGATGATCGCGTTATCCGTCATCGACGAGACAATGATCACTGGCGTCTTTTCGGCCTGTCGCTTGAGACGGATCAAGCCATCCAACCCACTCACATCCGGCAAATTCAAATCGAGCAGAATGAGGGCCGGGGCCGTGTCTTCTTGCGCAATGCGTTCAATCGCGCGTTCCATACAGTCTGCGGTGTGAATGGTTTCAAACTGTGCAACGGATTTCAATGTCAGTTCCAAAGCATCGCAGAACAACGGGTGATCATCGACCACCAATGCCCAACCTTGATGCGTTGAAGTTGAATTATCTAGGGAAACGGGCTGTTGTGTCATGCTCATAAGACTACGTCTGATTGAACCCGAATTCAAACTGTCAAAACGTCTAATACGGCAGTCTTTTCACAAAAGAAAACGCACCCCCGAAAGGATGCGTCAATTTTCAGGAATTTGGTGACAAGATCAGTTGTTAGAGGCCAACTGACGTGGCAAACGGAAGGTCCAAAGCGTGCCACCTTGGTTCAGGTAGCTTACTTTTTTAGCAACTTCGCCACCCCAAAGCGGAACCGCGCCGCCCCAGCCAGAAATCACAGTGACATACTGTTCGCCGTCTTGCTCCCATGTGATAGGCTGACCAACGATCCCAGAGCCGGTCTGGAAAGACCAAAGCTGTTCACCCGTTTCATCATCAAACGCGATGAATTCGCCGCTGGGTGTGCCTGTGAACACAAGTCCACCAGCCGTTGTCATCACGCCGCCCCACAAGGGTGCTTCGTCTTTGTATTCCCACTTCAATTCACCCGTGTCTGGGTCAATCGCTTTCAAAGATCCGATATGGTCTTCGTAGTTCGGCTTGATGGTAAAGCCCGCGCCCAAATATGCCGCGCCTTTTTTGTAGGAAATCGGCTCGTTCCAGATATCCATGCCCCATTCGTTGGACGGCACATAGAACAGGCCTGTTTTAGGCGAGTGCGCCATTGGCATCCAGTTTTTGCCACCAAGGAAGGAGGGGGATGCAAAGATCACATCACCTTTCTTGCCATCAGCTGCCGCGGCAGGATCACCGGGACGGTTGTCTTCGACAAAGATCGGACGGCCATTTTCGTCAAGCCCGTCTGCCCAAGTGATGTCTTTCACAAAAGGAACACCGCGCACGAACTTACCGTCTTCACGGTTGAGAACGTAGAAGAAGCCGTTGCGATCCGCTGTGGCGTAGCGTTTGTCGCCAGAGCGGTTTTCATAGGCCACAACTTCGTTCACGCCGTCATAGTCCCAGCCTTCGCGCGGCGTGGTTTGGAAGTGCCATTTGATTTCGCCGTTGGATGGGTCCATCCCGATCCGGGACGCTGCATAAAGGTTGTCACCGGTATTGCCTTCTGTTGGCGAACCCGCATCGCGCAAGTGGCTGTTCCAAGGTGCGGGGTTGCCTGCACCAAAGATGATTGTGTCTGTATCAGCGTCATAAGACCCGCCGAGCCAAGTTGCCCCGCCGCCCGTTTTCCACATATCACCCGGCCATGTCGCGTTCAGCGTGCCGGTCATTGTGCTGTCTTCGCCGTTTAGCGTGCCCATGTGTCCTTCGATCACGGGGCGCGTCCACACGAGATCGCCACTTTCGGCGTCGCGGGCTTGAACTTCGCCAACAATCCCGAATTCACCACCAGAGTTACCAGTGATCACAAGGCCTTTTACGATCAAAGGCGCGGCCGTATAGCTATAGCCCGCTTTGTAATCTGCGATTTTCTTGTTCCAGACGACGTCGCCTGTTTTTTGGTTCAACGCAACGATGCGCGCATCAAGTGTGCCGAAATAGATATTGTCGCCATAGATTGCGGCGCCACGGTTGACCACGTCACAGCAGGGCAAAATGCCTTCTGGCAAACGCGCATCATACTGCCAAAGCTCTTTGCCCGTTTTCACGTCGATGGCATACATCCGCGAGTAGGACCCGGTGATATACATCACACCTTCATGTACAAGTGGTTGGGTTTCCTGGCCGCGCTGTTTTTCACCACCAAGGCTAAATGCCCAAGCTGGAACAAGGTTTTTGACGTTGTCTTTGTTCATGATTTCAAGCGGCGAGTGACGTTGCAGATGGCGCCCCATGCCATTCGTGAGAACATCACTGGTGGAGGCTGTGTCGTTCAACAGCATCTCTTCGGTGACTTCTGCGTAAGCAGGTGTTGTGGCGATGATCGCAGCGGCAACCGCGAATGCGAACCTATTCATGGGTCTCTCCCTATACTTTTTGGCGAACATGCCTGCGCCACGTGACTACGTGTGGATCGAGGCTCTGTCTGATCAAGAGTATTCTCTCAAAACTTCGGCAGAGGTATTGAACATTGGTCGTATGGCCTTAGGGCGGCAGATTGGTGGACTGTCGCCCAATCACAATTGGGGAGGTGGGGAAATGTACAAAACTGCTTTGATCTTGGCGACTTGCGTGCATGTGGGTTCTGTAAATGCGGAAACGCGCAAGGTTTTTCTTGAAGCCGAAGATACCTCGCGAATCCAGATTGCGACCATAGAAATCGCGGCAGATCGTAGGTATTCGGTCTCAATGAACGACACAGTGTTTACCGACCACTTCTTATCGATGCGTCCATTTAAGTGTTTGGAAGGGGCTGTGAAACACTGGTGTCACGTGCCGTACCCCTATGACATCAAACGAGATGTGTCCGCCGAGTTGACCGATCTTGAGTATGATTTCTTGTTCATCTGGAAAGGCGCGACGGAATACGGAATCAATATGTGGAACGGCGTTTATTATCGGCTTGAGGATCAAAACGGTGCGCTGAATGGCACCCTGTATGAGATTGACATGAACAGGTTGGCATCACCGCCAGAAGTTGGGAATTTCAGGCCAGTAAAGGACAGCGATCTGCATGAAAGCGATCCCGAAAGCCATTGGTTGCCACGGTTGGTGATCGAGTAGACTGGATTCGTGGTTATCCTGACGGCGCGTATTTCCAGTTGTCAGCATCCGGCGTGACCTCATCGAGATCATAGTCAGCATCGCGCATACGATTTGCAATGGGCAGACCGTCATCCGCGGCTTCATCAACAAATTTCCGTCCCAGTTCGGTGTTTTGGGATATTCCATGCCCACGTATAAGGTTTAAGCCGTGGTTGAATTTCCCCACCGGATCGCCAGATTCTGCCGCACGACGGTCCCACCGGGCAGAGGCTTCGGGATCGTATTCGCCGCCCAACCCGTTGTTATCAAGTTGGGACATCCACGTCATCGCGCCAGTATAGCCCGCATTCGCGCAATTCTCAAAAATCAGGCGGGCTGTATCGTGGTCGCCTGATTTGGTCATCATATAGCCCATGGAACACAACACCATATCGGTATCGCCATCCTTGGCGCGTTGCCGAAAGCTTTGCCACGTCATCTCATCAGGATTGGTGGTTCCGAATTGGCTGTTGTTGTCTTGGGCCAGAAGCGGCGCGCACAGACTACTTGCGATAGCGGAGATCAAAAGTAAGCGGGTCATGTGTCACCCATAGCATAGTTTGCGCACGCGCACATCACGCCTTACGTCGTAGTCCAGTTCGGCTGGGATTATAGCCCCACAAAGCGCATCCAGTGAAAACGGCCCCGGCCAAAACGGTCCAGAACAGGGCCATGATGTTGAATTCCAAGTAAAGCGCGAAGCGGATCAACTCAACGGCGTGCGTGAACGGGTTAAACGCGCAGATGGCATGCAAAAGCTCAGAGCTTTCTGCCATTTTCCAAAGGGGATAAAGGGCCGATGACAGGAAAAACATCGGGAATATCACGAAGTTCATCACACCAGCGAAGTTCTCTAACTGTTTGATGAAGCTAGATAACAGAAGACCAAGAGCACCAAGCATCAAACCCGCGACGATCAAGGCGGGCAAGACGGCGACATACCCCAAGGCGGGCATGGTCACGCCGTATAGTGCCGCGATCGCAAGGAATGCGTAGACTTGCAAAATCGAAATCGCAGTGGCGCCCATTAACTTGGAAAACAGCAACCACCAGCGTGGCATTGGCGCCGTTAACAACAGCTTCATTGAACCCATTTCACGGTCATAAACCAGACTAAGAGAGGATTGCATCCCGTTGAAAAGTAATACCATTCCGCAAAGTCCGGGAACGATGTAAGTCTCGTACGTTATATAGGTTTGATAAGGCGGTATGATACTCAGGCCGAGGGCGGCGCGAAACCCTGCTGCGAACACCAACAGCCAAACCATGGGACGCACGAGCGCTGCAATAAAGCGTTCCCGTTGATGAATGAAGCGCAATGCTTCACGCAACACAATGGCTTGCAAGGCGACCAGATACGGCATCATGATTGTTGCACCGTCGTCATTTGTAAAAACGTAGAACTTAGAGTGCCTTGCGCGGCGATCTTCTCGCATATTCCATCCGCAAGAATACGTGATTGATGAAGAATAATAAGACGGTCATCGGGGCGTACTTCATCTGTCAAATGGGTCGCCCAAAGCACTGTGGTGCCGTCTTTCGCAAGATCGTGCACGTAGTTTGTGATCGCCGCGCGGGCGGCGGCATCTAGCCCGACGGTTGGCTCATCAAGCAACAGCACTTTTGGATCATGGATCAAAGCGCGTGCAATTTCGGCGCGACGGCGATGCCCCCCGTTTAAGGCGCGGGCTTTCTCATGGGCCCGTTCGCGCATATCCAGACGCGCTAAGGCTGCATCAATTCGTGTGCGCGCGTCTTTGCCGGAATAGCCGTGCAGGGCAGCAAAATAGGACAGGTTTTGTTGGACGCTAAGGTCCATATCTAAAGTGCTCTGTTGGAACACGATCCCTAGGCTTGCGAGGGCTGAACGCGGATTTTGCGACAGATCGTATCCTGCGATTTCAATCGTTCCAGAGGGGGCAACAAACAAACGTGTCAGCAAGCTGAACAACGTCGATTTGCCCGCGCCATTGGGGCCGAGCAAGGCGCAAAAACAACCCGCGTCGACGTCAAAGCTGACGTCATTTAAGGCTTGTTTTGCACCGTAATTGTAGCAGAGGCCAGAAACCCTTAATCCTGTCATTCAATGGTAATTTCAACACGTTGCGTCTCACCGGTGGTGCCTGGGATCTTCATGTAATAGCGACCCGGCTTGATGGCCACAAAGCCGATTTCCATTTCTCCGGCTTCATCAAACTCAATACTATCAAGACCGAGCGGGCGGATTTCGAGGCCCTCTACGACAATCTCATCAATCCAAATGGCGCGAAAGAATTCTGGTCCCACAATCGCAAGCTCTTGTGAGCCGTCGCCAATGATTTCGAATTCATAATAGGTGCCAGATTTGAGCACCCATGGGGCTGCTGAAATGGGTTCGCCAGCGGATAAAATGATCGGCGGCAAGTCTTGTTTGTTTTTGCCCGACAACAAACCAGCTGCGCCAAAGCCCTCCGCCGTGGCACTCAGGGGGGCGGCGCAAATCGCAAGGGACAAAAGGGTAGATTTGATCATGGGAAACTCCGATGTTCTGAGCCTACATCGCAAATCGATGCGATGCTTGAATTTTTTCATTTGGAAGGTGAGGGGCGGAACGCTGCGCCCCAAGGAAAGCGACCGACTTTAATCGACTTGATGGCTTTTCGCGCGGCAACATCAATCACAGTGACATCGCCTGACACGCCGTTGGTCGTAAACAGCATCGAGCGGTCCGCATTAAAATCCATGTGCCAAACGCGACGCCCCACAAGGATGTAATCTTCGACCTCATAAGTGTCTGCGTTTACAACGGCGACGTGGTTGGAGGGGCCAAGGGCGACAAAGGCGTGTGTGTCACCTGAGGTGAATTCAAATCCAACGGGCTGCACGCGATCGGGATGCACGCCCTGCACATCGAATTCAATCTTGGCCTTTTCCACTTGGGTCGCGGCATCGAAAATCGTCAAGGTGCCGCCAATTTCGGAACTGACCCACATTTCTGCGCCGTCTTTGACGAATTCCGCGTGCCGTGGGCGGGAATCAACCAAGGTATTGGCAAACAATTCTTGGGTTTCCGTGTCGATCCAATGCGCCATGTTGGTCGTCTCTGAAGTGGTGATCGCGATCTTTCCATCTGGCGAGATTGCCATGCCTTCAGGTTCGACGCCGACATCGATTTGTGCGATGACTTTGCGCGTCTCAACATCCACCACGGTTGTGATCGCGTCATCTTCGTTGGCGATATAAAGATGTCTGTCATTTGGGTGCAAAACGAATTGCTCAGGGTCTTCACCGGACGGCAGATCGTATAAAATCGCGCCTGTGTTGGGGTCCATGACCTGTACTGCATCCGAATCCGAAGCGCAGATGTAGACGCGCGAAAAATCCTTTGAGAACGTGATGCCGCGCGGGCGTTCACCAGTTCCGTATGTCGCAATCACTTCCAACGTGTCCGAAGATATCACAGAAACCGTGTCATCTTTTTCATTTGTGACCCAAATTTCGCCCGCAAAAGCCGAGGTCGACATAAACGCGGCCATTAGGGTCAAACGGAAGGTGGGTTGGATCATTGGAAGGCCTCACATTTGCTTTCGGGACGGTCGAGCCCGAGGGAATCCATTTCGTTGATCTGGTGCAAGAAGCCTTCAAGGGGGGCCGTTGCGACCAGTGCCCGCGGGTGGGCCAAGGCAATAGGTTGGCGCAGTTGACCGTTCCATGCGCGATAGGTCAACGGGCGACCTTTGAAACCGGCCAATTCGAACGCATCTGACAAAATATAGTCTCGTAACGTTGCAACGTCGCTTGCGTTTGTGCGGGTGACGGCTTCGCCTAAACTGCGCATGGCGGCCCATGCTGCGTAATCGACAGACGCCATAGGCCGCGCAAAGTTGTCTGTGAAGCGGTTTTGTAGCTGCACCGCGCCCCACTGTTCGATCACGGGTGACCAAGTTACAGCGCTTAGGCCCTCTGATCCGGTCACTGGGCGGGCTTGCCATGTGTTATAAAGGACGTAGCGCCCAAAATCATGCAGTTCATCCGCGAGGATCATCGCATCGTAGTCGCCGAACTCTTGTGTGAACAACGGTACTTCTTGGGCTGCGTTGCGGCGCATATCTGCATCAAAGGCCCAGGTTTTTTCACCCTTTAGCTTCAGGCCAAATTTTGACAATGAACGCTTGACCGCTGCTGCATAAGCAAGATCTTGCGGATGCGTGCCTGTGATCATCACCAGATCAGTCCAGCGTTTTTTGACAAAGATTTGCGCCAATGCGTCCGTGCGCATCGCGTCCGATGGCAGACTGTGCAGAAGATTGGCGCGGCATCCCGCATCGCGCAGGTCCAAATCTCCGGCGGATGCGTTGAACAACAAAGCATCCTGTGCTTCTGGCAGGTCCGAAATGGCGAGCAACGTGTCAGCGGGGGCGTCGAGGATAAGATAGGGCGTTTTTGCCAGAAGGGCTGTGGCCGCAGCCAAGGGGTCGTCACCTTGTGGAACAAAAACCGAAGTTAGATCATAGGCATGGTTCAAAAAGCGGCCCGTGGTCGTGTTGTCTTGCAGCCCAATTTCTGCGCCCGCAAGGCCAAGATTTTCAGGGATCGGGTCAAGATTGGACAGGGTCGGGGGCAACGGCGTTTCGATCTTGAGAAACCCCACACTGAGCGAGACATCGGCCCAAACCGGGGCGGCGAGACATGTCAGAGCGCAAATTGCAGCCCATTTTGAGAAAAGGTTATGTCGCATAGCAAGAAGGCTAACAACCTGAACAAGAGGGGTCGAATACGACTTTGGTCTTGTGGTGTTTTGTCACCAACCAAAGTCCAATACCGTTCTTGGGAAACGCTGCCTAATACTCACTCAAAACCAGATGCGACCAAAATTGTCGCGCCTTTTGGGAGATAGATTATGAGACCCTTAATTCTAGCAAGCGCAGTCATCATGTCTGCGACATTGGCATCCGCGCATGGCGACGTGACACCGCAAGCTGTCGACACGACTGGCTTGCCCGAAAACGGCGAAGAATGGCTGACAGAAAACCCATATCGCGCGGACAAAGTCGGCGTGGAAGTGTGGTCTGCTGCCCTTGAGATCGGCGCATCTGGGTACAATCAGAACTGTGCCCGCTGCCACGGATTGGAAGTTGTTTCAGGGGGGCTTGCGCCGGACCTACGCTTCCTTGAGGCCGAAGAATACGGCGATGAATGGTATGTAGAGCGCTTCGTTTCGGGCTATACGCAAAACGGAACCACCAAGATGCCTGCATTTGGTGAACTGCTCGGCCAAGACGCCGCATGGGCCATTCGCACCTATATCGAGACACGCCCTGACAGTGATGCAATGGAAGAATTTTCCGACGAACTGAAGGGGTTGCGCGATCAATTGGCGGGTTACGGCGCGGATGCGGCGGGCGCTGATCCTGACGCGCTTAAATCTCGATTGAGCGAAATAGCTGGGTCCATTGAAACAATGTCTGGCGCGCCTGTTGCAGATTCGGTGGCATTTCGCGCGGCCAACCTGATCGATGGGACGCCAGCCAAGTATCAAGCTGCGGCAGAAACTCTGACCATTGGACTGTCCGCTGCAAATTAAAACCACACTTTACGCGGGGCTGACCGCGCTCAGCGTCCTGCTGCCTGCACCAGTTCGGGCCGCAGACCCTTGCGCTGATTATGTGCCTCAACCGCGCCCGCAAAACGCAGGGCGCGATATTGTGGGCCAAGATATGGATGCGATCCAAGATCAGGGTCACATGCTGTTCGCCGTATACGAAGATTTTGCGCCCTACAGTTGGGAAGATGGCAGTACGCCGCGCGGTGTCGATATTGAAATCGCGCGGATCATCGCGAACGACCTTGGGGTCGATGCCCGGTTTAATTTTGTGTCCGCAGGGGAAAATCTGGACGCCGATCTGCGCAACAACATCTGGAAGGGTGCTTTGGTTGGCGGTCGGATTGCCAATGTGATGATGCGGGTGCCCTATGACAGTTCGTTTAAATGCCGGGTCGAGCAAGTGGTGTTCACCGGACAATATGCATCCGAAAGTATTTCGATTGCGTATGACAAGGCGAGCTACCCTGACGACAAGCCCGTTCCGGCCTATTTCCGCTTTGATAAGGTCGCCGTAGAAAACGACTCGATTTCGGATTTCTATTTGTCGAGCACCGCACGCGGGCAACTGGCGGGCAACATGAACCGATATCCGAACATGGAACAAGCCATGCGGGCGTTGCGGGACGGCGATGTCAAAGCGGCTATGGGACCTTTGGCGCAACTTGAACATGGTGTGGATGAGGGCGTCGGAATCCATAGCCCCGCTTTGCCGGGGTTTGCGGTCAGCCAATGGACCTTAGGGGTTGCCGTTAGTTTTTTGTATCGCCCGTTGTCTTATGCGGTGGATGATGCCGTTTTATACGCCATTCAGGACGGACGAATGGCGCAGATTTATGCAGATTATGGCCTGACTTGGCAGGAACCTGAAAGATGAGCCTTGCCCTTTGGTCGAATAGGCTATGCTCTATGCCAACGCTAGAGTGGTTTGGCGGGATAAAAAGGAAGACATCATGAAACTCAGTGATAGTCGCACATTGGATGCTGATGTTGCGACGGTTTGGGCCGCATTGCTGAATGCAGACGTACTTAAGGCTTGCGTGCCTGGGTGCACAGAAATGAGCGGCTCGGCGCAAGACGGCTTTGAGGCCACAGTGGTTCAAAAAGTTGGCCCTGTGAAAGCGACCTTCAAAGGCGCGGTGACGCTTAGCGATATGATTGAAAACGAAAGTTTGAAGATCGATGGCGAAGGCAAAGGCGGGGCCGCAGGATTTGCCAAAGGGGGCGCGGTCGTGCGTCTGGAACCCAACGGTGAGACCACAGAATTGCATTACGATGTGGAAGCGCGTGTTGGCGGCAAACTTGCCCAACTGGGCAGCCGCATCATTGACGGGTTTGCCAAGAAGATGGCCGATCAGTTCTTTACGAATTTTCAAGACGCCGTGGGCAATCCTGCGGACGATGAAGACAGCGCCGAAAGTGGCGATGAGGAAACCAAGAAAAAAGGCTGGTTTAAGCGGCTTGTGAGCTAACAAAACGCAGATCAGTTGAGCAATAAGGAGGAAAGAGATGTCTAGAGTATCGTTGACGGTGAATGGTGTTGAGTCTGGAGGGGATGTTGAGGGTCGGACGTTGTTGTCGTCATTTTTGCGTGATCAGTTGTATTTGACTGGGACGCATGTTGGGTGTGACACGTCTC
>JBDWAL010000014.1:0-20130 GCA_039978895.1 Aliishimia sp. | reverse complement strand
TAAAGAGGTGCCTGATGTCGCCTTGACCGCCACCAAGGTCAATCAGAACAGTCGAGTTGAAGGTTTTGCGCCGAGATCACGGTGAATGTAAAAACGACCCTCGGCGCTACACTCAACAGAGTTTCCACACAGCCTCCGGACAAAGCGGCCTGATGCACTCGCGGCTATTGCTGACGCAGCATTTACTCGCAGACGAAGTAGATTTTGTGATGCGTTGCGGCCTGCGTCGTGGAAGCGGCCGTTCAAAGCTATAATTTCGGTTGCTCTCAGACTGACCTTTCGCCGCGTCGTATTCGAGCTCACACATGGAGGACGAAACAGTCCTTGCGAATTTCGACCAATTCACACGGCGCGGTTCCCTGATCTGTCTTTCACAGAGAACCCTACTGACGTTCAAAGAAGCGCATGATTGTATTGGCTGTAAGAGATTGGTTGGTCAAAATCACACCATTCTCGACAGCACGATGTTCGACTTCATTTTTGATAATGTAATCCAAGAGAGCACTCAGGTCGCCGGTCGTGAAGTCCATTCCGGCAATACTTGGGGTGTTTTCTTTGCGAATTCTATCGGAAAGAGGTCCAATGTCGTTTTCAAAGGCATCAGCGCTTAGGGTCCTTAGCACTCCATTGGCCGTCCGGTATTGAAAGCCACCCGTCAAGGCCTCGAAACCCTTGTACAAGCCGCCGAACTGGGCCTTGAGGGCTGCGTGGTGCTTTTGATGAGCAACAATATTAACCCCACAAATGCCGTTGACAGTGTTGGGGTGCTCTAGCCATTCGGGCACATAGATAAGATCAGGACGATGTTGTTGGCATAGAAAGAACGACAATCGCGGGAAGTTGGCATCGGGCAATAACGCCAGCGTGGTTTTTGTGCGCCCCTCGGTGCCGTCAGGCAGGATCACATCGCGGCCAAATTCTAAATGCCCCGCGACGACTAAACCTGCTTTCTCCGCATGTTTGGCATCCTCAACTGAATTTGTGCTGTGCAAAGCAGAAAGGGCAACGCCTTCACGGATATTCAAATGCTCATGGATATGCCGTCCGAACCGAAAATCGCCTGCAGGCACTTCGTCCAGCAAGGTGTCATCATAGATGCCCATGATTTCGAGGAGGCAGCCGTCAAACATCGCAAGGCTCGTACTTGTGCCCCACGGATGCTTGCCGATGGCCGTCATGTTGAAGCCCAAAGATATCAGGAGTTCGCGCAGCGCATCGATATCGTGGGCCGCAAGCAGCGGGTGATCAATTCCAAAGGAAGCGTTCATGAGGATGTTCCTTTTGTTTGAACAAAACTGACGCGGGCCGGGCCCCGCAAGCTCGCCTTTGATCCAACAGCAACCATGCGTTCGGGAATGTCATCCACAACGATTGAACCCGCTGCGATATTGGCGTGCGCCCCGATGGTGATGCCGCCCAATAGGATGGCTCCGGCACCGATCACCGCACCTGTGCCAACATGTGGATGGCGATGCGCGCCGCTATCATTCAAAGTGCTGCCCAAGGTGACGTTGTGCCAAATTGATACGTCTTCGCCGATCACGGACGTCTCGCCGACAACAAAGCCTAAGCCATGGTCAAGCCACAGCCCTGCGCCGATCTTTGCGGCAGGGTGAATGTCCGTCGCGAATGTCCGACCGCAACACATCTTGATTGCGAGAGATAGGTTTGTGTCACCGTCCATCCAAAGTTTGTGGGAAACTCGGTGCGCCATGATTGCCTGCACACCCCGCGAGAACAGCAATGTTGCTGACTGGCCGCCTGGTTCAAAATTGCGACGCGCAGTTTCGGCAATGTCATAGAGGGTTGTCTCAACCAGCCGGCTATCTGAAGCATAGACCGAACGAAAGACGTTCCCAATGGCATCGCTGTTGCAAAGCTGACTGAACAAAGCGCCCGCCAATTGTGGAAAATCTTCAAAGGCGCTGAGATTAAGCACTTGCGCCAAATGAGGGTCGCCGTTCAGTAAGGCTCGGGCGTTATCAACCAGATTCATCAATTTACCCTTTAAGAAACATACCCAAAAACGATGCGTGGTTTTGGGGCGCTGTCAAGCCAAACGCTTTTGGCAGAAGTGTATTCCATCAAGGCATCTGTCCCGCTAGAGCGCCCAAAACCAGAGCTAAGTGAGCCGCCAAAAGGCGAGGACACATGGATCGCCTTGTAGCTGTTGATCCAGAATGTACCCGCACGCACCGCGTCCGCCATTCGGTGTGCACAACCCACATCGGCAGTCCACACAGCACCAGCCAGTCCAAAGTCGGTGGCATTAGCGAGCGCGATAGCATCGGCTTCGTCCTCAAACGGGATCGCTGTTACGACAGGTCCGAAAATTTCCTGCTGCGCCGCTTTCGCCACGTTGGACAATCCGTTCAGGATGGTTGGCGGCACGAAGTAACCTTGGTCTTGCGTATCAGAGCGCGTGAGGATCGACGCACCTTCGTTCTTAGCTAGAGCAACCATTTCGCTCACATGGGCGAATTGGCGGGCATTGCTTATCGGGCCTACTTCTGTGGCTTCATCCAACGGGTCGCCGAGTCTGATGTTGTTCATGCCCTTTGACAGCATGTCGACTAGTTCGGAGTGAACGGACTTATGCACCAGCAGACGCGATCCCGCCACACAACTTTGTCCCGCGCCAGAAAAGATCGCCGCTTGGGCACCAAGGCATGCGTGTTCCAGATTGGCGTCGTCAAAGACGATATTCGCGGATTTGCCGCCAAGCTCCAAGACCGCTGGCTTCAACGCTTCGGCGGCGGCTACAGCAACCCGTTTGCCAGTCTCTGGCGAGCCAACAAAGACTACTTTACGCACAGCAGCGTGCGCGATTGCGGCCTGACCAGATGTTGGACCTAAGCCGCAAAGAACGTTAACCAAACCAGTAGGCAGTCCGACGCTCTCTGCAAGTTTGACAAGGGCGACGGTAGTGATTGGTGTCAATTCACTGGGTTTGATCACCACGCCATTGCCCGTCGCAATGGCGGGCGCGATCTGCCAACCTGCGGTAAAGATCGGCGCGTTCCACGGTGTTATCTGAAACACAACGCCGAGCGGTTCGCGCTGCGTGTAGTTGAGATGGCCGGATGGTACGGGGATTACCTCGCCATGCATCTTGTCGGCCCAGCCCGCATAATACGCGAACATTTCGGCGACCTTGGCGACTTCAATCCTGCAATCGCGGATGGGCTTGCCTGCAACAATGGCCTCGATCGTGGCGAGCGGTTCTACGTTGGCGAGAACAACGCGAACGATGTCTTGCATGACCTGACCACGAGCTGCCGCCGAGATACCCTTTGCCCATTCGATTTGTGCATTTTGTGCGGCGTCACAGGCTTTTTCGGCCAGCGTTTCGCCCGCATCAGGATAGGTGAGCAAGACCTCTTCGGTGAAGGGATCAACCAATTGAACGCCGGCTCCAGTTCCTTCGATAAAAACGCCGTTGATCAGGCTTTGAGGGTGCGTGCCAAGCCCAAGAGCCGCCATCGCATCCAGTAGTTTTTGCTTACGGTCCGACATCTCAAACGCCCTTTGGATTGTGTTTTACAATTGCATTGAAGTCATCGCTGTCAGAAATGTCAGTCGACGCATTCAGCCATATGTCTGCGATCTTCGCAAAGCCGCTCAGGTCAACATCCGAGTTCTTCGCAAGATCAAGTGCAAGGCCCACGTCCTTACGCATCAGGCCCATGGTAAATCCGCTATCAAACGCATCGTTCAACACCCACTTCGGGAAATTGACCTCGCTTACGCCACTGCGACCGGACCCTGCATTGATCCCTTCAAGAAGATCTTCGGGGCTAACTCCTGCGGCTTGACCTAAACGGATTGCTTCGCCGACCAAGACCAGATTAGCCGCACACAGCATGTTGTTCGCAATCTTGGCTGCATGACCCGCACCTGATCCGCCGACCTTAACCGTCTTTGCCGTGATGATGTCCAATGCAGGCCGCAACGTTTCAATCGCATCAGCGTCGCCGCCCAACAGCATCGTCATGGTGCCTGCGTTGGCGGCCGCTGGGCCACCGCTGACCGGGCCATCAACAAATGCGAACCCATGTTCTGCACCTTTGGCTAACATGGCTTGCGATGTTGCAGGCTCGGAGGTTGAGGCATCCAGAATAACTGTGCCAGCTTGAATATCCGGCAGCATCTCAGCCATTACAGTCTCGACCACTGCGGCCTTTGGCAAAGACAGAATGATCACATCACAGGTTTTGGCCAAGGCGCTGGCCGAAGCAGCCGTTGTGGCCCCAAGAGCTGCCATTTTATCGCTGATTTCAGAACTTGGATCAAAGCAAGTCAATTCGAACCCGTTTTTGATCAGTTGGGACGCCATCCCGCCACCCATGTTTCCACATCCAATAATTCCAAGCCGCATTTTCACTGATCCTTGCTTGTGTTTTCGCGACTATGCCGCATTCGCTTGGCGCAATATATGTCAACCTATGATCCCTTTTGTTGCGCCATACGCAACGAAAGAGAGTCACTTAAATGCCGACATAGATTTCAAATGCTTGAGCAAAAGCTGCGCCGCCTGCGGCAGCTTTCGACCTTCTTTGCGAATGAGGGATGACTGCCCGTCCGGAAAAACCGCACGAGGGATTGAACGTGCGATCATCAATCCTGCGGAAAGTTCGGTTTCAACGACGAACCTTGGCAAGATTGTGCAGCCCATATCATTGCGCACAAATGCCTTCAGCGCCGCGATCGACCCAGTCTCGATCACCGCGCGCAACCTGATCCCCTGCTTGGCCTCGACTGCTGCGATCATCGCCCCAATGCCAAAGCTCTTTGGCGGAACCGCACATGGCATCGCAGCAAGGTCATCCAATGAAAACGGATGATCAACGTCATAATGTCCACCCCGTTTGACCAGCCCAACAAGCGGCTGTGCGCAAGACGATTGAACCCTCACTTGCGGGGTCTTAGGGACGTTATATGCCAAGCCTAGATGCGCCTGCTCTGAAATAACTTGATGCAAGACATCCTCGGTTGACCCAACCGACAGCGAAAATGTGATATCAGGGAAGGCCAAAGAGAATGCAGCCAATGCGTTGTCGAAAAGATCGCCAACAAAGCCTTCACCAACAGCAATCGAAACATTGCCGCGCTTCATTCCCGCAAGAGCATCAAATTCAGATTGAAGTAGATCAAGCGCGCCTTCTTGCTGTGAAAGAAAGGAGATCAACAATTCGCCTGCCTCTGTCGCGCGGACACCAAGCCGCCCACGTTCGACCAGTGTCGTGGCCAACACTTTTTCGAGTGCCGAAATGTTGCGGCTAACGGTTGAAGGCTCCAAAGCGAGTTGTTCAGCGGCGGCACGCACTGTTCCACACTGAACTGCGGTCAGGAAGCAGGAGGTTTGTCTTGGATCAAGGCTTTGCATACTCGATGCTTAACGCAACGAAGCGGGCGCGATCAATGCGTTTGATGCAACAAATAGGTGGTCTAGACCGCCAACAGCGGACATGCGTTCAACTGTAACGAACGCGAGGTTTGTCCGCAGCCTGTGAATTCGGCCCCTGATTCTTGCTGCGCTCTGCACGAATGGCTGGTTTTCCCTCTGCGCGGCAGCACCTAGTCTTACGTGATGCAGCATTTTCCACGCTGCGAGCGCACGCAGCAGGAAAACCGAATTTACAGAATGGGCTCGAACCGGACTTTAGCTGCGCGAAGCACCAACTTCCGCAACGCGGGACAAAGTTGCCGTTGGTGTTGAAGCCAATTTCCAGTTTTTGGGTAAGTTGCGGAATAGTGTGGTATCCCACGCTAAACTATTTTGACGTATCCGTTTAAGCCTAACTTTTGCAATACACCAAACCTCATTCGAAGGTAGTCGATCACGTCTCTGAGTAGATCAGGGTTGTCGACAGGAGTTAAATCATTTGAACTCTTGAACGGCCCGTAAATACTCACGACGTGCATCTCGTCCACATATGCACGGGCCCAGATATAAGCTCCATGACCTTCGAATTTGTAAATCAAACAATTGTAGACTTGATCAATTTGACCATCTGCCCCGATCACGTCGACTAAGTGCTCAATTTGGTAAGGTTCCATCGGCATATCCAGTATAATAATCGACCACAACCGGGCCATTCCAGACATTTCTCAACAGATGTTAACGCAGACTTTGCGCAAACTTGAGCGTGACGGATTGGTTTTGCGAACGGTCACCCCCAGCATTCCACCGCGTGTGGATTACAAGATCACAGAACTCGGCCGATCCTTGTTCGACGCGATAACTACATTGGAAAAGTGGGCAATCGACAAAAAGATCGAAATCTTACTGGCAAGAAAAGCCTTCGAGAGCAAACAGTGAAACTTCCTAATCGCAGGGGGTTTTTGTTCTTCTGTTCGGCTGTTAAAATTAGGATCAGCTCTTGGTAGGACGGATTGAACGCTTAGGTGTTTGGTCACCTAACATCAATTACTACGAAGCAATGACGTGCGCCTTATGGGGGACATCGTATCCTCGTTTTACGGCTTCTCTGCTATGAATGCGGGAAAACCAGCTTTGGATGTTTGGATAGTCAGCTAGATCAATACGCGCCCAGTCGCTTCGGGCGACCCATGTCCAGCAGGCGATATCCGCAATCGAATAGTTTTCGGCAATGTAGTCCCGATCGCTAAGTCGATCATCAAGTACACAATATAGCCTATCTACTTCGGCAAGAATCCATTCCTCTGCTGCGGGAGCTTTACCAGGGTGCGCGACCGTATGTTGAAAAGCCTGTCCCTGCATTGGACCCAGGGCGCTCATCTGCCACATGAGCCATTCGATGGTCTTCGCCCGCTGATGTATTTCCTGCGACAAGAATCCATCAAATTTGTCGGCTAGGTAAATCATTATTGCGCCGGTTTCAGTCAGTGCCAGATCTCCATCTACAATCGCAGGGATTTTGCCATTTGGTGCAATTTTAAGGAACCAAGATGGTTTCTGATTTCCCGGCAAAACGTTTGTGGGGTGCGCAGTGTAAGGGACTCCAAGTTCTTCCAACAAAATAGAAACTTTGCGGCCATTGGGCGTCGCCCAAGTGTACAGATCAATCATTTTGGTCCTTGTTTTTATTAGTCGATAAGGCGCAGAAGACTCTGATCGTGCGCATTTTTACCACGAAGAAGGCATGACTGGCGTTAAGGCCAGCAACGATTTGGTGTATTCGGCTGTTGGTGCTTCATAGAGCTGCTGCGTACCACCAACCTCTTCAAGTTTGCCATTGCGCAGTACAGCGGTCTCGTCAGCCATTTGGCGCACGACCGCTAGGTTATGACTAATGAACAGGATCGTTAGACCGAACTTCGTTTGGAGATCCTTAAGCAGGTTCAAAATTTCGGCTTGAATTGACACGTCTAAGGCCGATGTCGGCTCGTCACAAATCAGGAACCGTGGTCGCGCGAGTAAAGCGCGTGCCACAGCAATACGTTGTCTTTGGCCACCAGAAAATTGGTGTGGGTATTTGTTGATTGCAGCTGGCTGCATACCAACCAAAGCCAGCATTGATGCCGCGATTTTTTCACGCTCGCCCGCGTCTTTGACAAAGCCATAGAACCACAACGGTTCGGTCAAAATATCCAGAATGCGGTGGCGTGAATTGAGGCTGGAGTACGGATCCTGAAATACCATCTGCACCACCTGGCGCGATGTATGATGGCGGCTTCGGGATTTACCAAATGGCAGATCAGCACCGCCCAACGTCATCGTCCCGTTGTTTGGTGTGACCAATCCAGTGATAGCCTTCGCCAATGTCGATTTGCCCGATCCACTTTCGCCAACGAGACCCATAATCGACCCAGGCTTTATGTCGAGCGTGACATCATCCAGCGCAACATAGGGCGCGGGTTTGCTGAAAATCGATGTGCGCGGAGCCGCAAACTTCACGGTTAAGTTCTGCAAAGACAGCCCAGTCAAATTATGCTGCTGCCCCTGTAGCAACCATTGCTCAGCGACGTCACTACGCGCAGAACCGGCATCTTCTTCGGGCACCTGAAACCGTTCGATTTTGCGATCCAGCGGCGGAACAGCGTCCATCAACGCCCGGGTGTAGGGGTGCTCGGGTGCGCCCAAGACTTGGGCTGTATCCCCAGTTTCCATCACCTTGCCTTTGCGCATGACCGTAACACGGTCAGCCACTTGTGCGATGACGCCAATGTCATGGGTGATCAACATGAACGCAATTTGACGTTCTTTGGCTAATCGTTGAATCAAATCCAGCACTTGCGATTGAACGGCCACATCCAGCGCCGTTGTGGGTTCGTCCGCGATGATCAGTTCAGGATCGGTGCTAATGGCCAGCGCGATGACAACCCTTTGACGCATGCCACCCGAAAACTGATGCGGGTAGGCCTTAATCCTTTGCGCCGCGTTCTTGATCCCGATTTCCTCAAGCAGGTCGACCGCACGTTGGCGCGCGTCGTTTCTACTGAAGTCGGAATGAGCTTGGATGGTCTCGATCAGCTGATCTTCGATTGTCATCAAGGGATTCAGACTTGTCTGCGGGTCCTGAAAAATCATCGAAATTCGATCGCCGCGCGTTTTGTGGGCCTCGACTGGCGTGAGCGTGCGCAGGTCGGTATCGCCAAGCGTTAGCGTGCCATTCGCAATGTATCCGGGCGATTGCAGCAACCCAATCACAGCGGCGCCTACGGTGGATTTGCCCGCGCCACTTTCCCCGACCAGCCCGTGAATTTCACCCGGTTTGATCGTCATATCGACGTCCTCGATGGCGGTGAAATCGCCAAACCGGGACGGGAATTTAACAGAAAGATCGGTAATTGTCAGCATCTAGCGAAGCCTTGGGTTAAAGATGTCACGTAAGAAATCGCCTAAGATGTTGATGGAAACGACCAGCGCGACCAAGAACAAGGTGGGTATCCACAAGATCCACCATTCGCCGGACAGCAGGAACTGCATGCCAATGCGGATCAGGGTTCCAAGGCTGGGACTATCGGCGGGCAACCCAATGCCTAAGAACGATAGCGTCGCTTCGAGCAGAATGGCCGAAGCCAATTCGACTGTCATGATCACCAAAAGAGGGCCAAGGATGTTGGGTAAAATATGGACAAACATCACCCGTATCGGCCGTTGACCCATCATGATCGCGGCTTGCACGTATTCTTTGTTCATCTGCACAAAAGTTGACGCGCGGGCGGTACGCGCAAAGTTCACCCATAGCGACAGAGCAATCGCCAGCGTTAGAACGGCCACTCGCAAATCTTGTTGGATGGCTGCTGGTAAAATGCCGCGCGCAATCCCGTCAATCAACAGTGCGGTCAGGATGGCGGGCAGAGCAAGTTGAACATCTGCAATCCGCATCACGATCGCATCGAAGCGGCCACCGTAATACCCTGCCGCAAGGCCCAGTCCAACGCCAAGGACTGCCGCGATGGTTAGCGCAAACAGACCAATGACAAGCGACAAACGCGCGCCATACAAAATGGACGAAATCATATCGCGGCCTTGGTCATCGGTACCCATCAGGTATTTGGGATTGGCACCATCTTGCCATACTGGGGGCAAAAGCCCGTCAAACAGGCTAAAGGAAGCCAAATCATAGGGATTCACGAGCGCGATCCATGGTGCAAAGACCGCACCAATGAAGATCACCGTCGCAACCAGGGCTGCAATAATCGCAGCAGGTGAATGCACGAACAGCCAAAGGCCTTCGTATTTTTTGATAAAGGCGATCATGTTACGTCCCTAATACGCAGTCGTGGATCGACCGCGACGTACAATAGATCCACCACGAGGTTCACCAACACAAAGAAGAAGGCGATTACCACAAGGTAAACACCCATTACGGGGATATCGACGAACCGGATGGATTCCAGAAACAGCAACCCCATTCCAGGCCATTGGAAAACGCTTTCGGTGACGATTGAAAAGGCGATAACGCCACCAAACTGAAGCCCGATGATTGTGATCACGGGAACCATCGTGTTGGCCAGCGCATGTTTGTAATGCAGGCTTCGCATGGGCACCCCACGCGCCATGGCAAAGCGGATATAGTCAGATCGCATGACTTCCATCATCTCTGCACGCACGAGGCGCATGGTTAGTGTAAGTTGGTAAACACCCAGCGTGATTGCTGGCAGTAACAACGCGCGCCAGCCATCAATTGTGAACAAGGACGTTTCCCAGCCACCGACCTGAACCGTGCCGCCGCGCCCAAAAGTGGGCAGCCAGCCAAGTTGCACGCCAAAGATAAAAATCAACATAATGCCGATCACGAAAGTAGGGATAGAGACCCCTACCAGTGTGGTCATCAATATGGTTTGTGTGAGCACACCTCGCGGTTTTAGCGCAGTGTAAACACCGGCCGGTACGCCGACGAGTAAGGATATAATCAAAGCCACCACGCCCAATTCCAATGTGGCAGGGATGCGGCTTGCAATCATATCGGCCACGGGTTGACGGGTGCGGTATGAAAACCCGAAGTCACCCTTCAACATATCACCGGTAAATCGCGCGAACTGATAAACAAACGGGTCATTCAACCCCAAGTCTTCGCGCAGTCGTTCTTGGTCCGCGACCGAGGTCTCGACTCCCGTCATCTGGGTGATCGGATCGCCCACGAACCGGAACAAGGAAAAGGCCAAAAAGGCGACGGCCAACATCACAAATACGGATTGTATCAGCCGCTTGAGTATAAAGTAGACCATCGTCCTTTTGCCCTAAATCCAGATCAGTTCACAGTAACCCAACGCAACATGAAGAAGTTATCTGCACGTTGTGTTAGATCGACGTTGTCTTTCGCGGCCCAGATCAATGGTTGAGTATACAGCGGGATATAGGCGACTTCATCTTGCGTGATTTCAACCAATTCGTCGACCATCGCTTGACGCGAGGCTGGATCGATTTCGCGTTGAATTTGCGGTAGCAATTCATCAACGCGCGCGTTGGAGTAGTTACCAAAGTTCCATGACCCGAGCTTTGCCTCATCGTCTTGGCTATGCATCAGAAACCGGATTGGGTGCTCAATGTCGAACGTGCCCGGGGACCAACCCAACAGGTACATATCAAAATCACCTTCGCGCAGCTGTGGCCAGTAGTCGCGCACAGGACCAGTGCTAAGTTCCGCATTCAGGCCCACGGCCGCAAACATGGATGCAGCAGCACGGCACAACGCTTCGTCGTTGATGTAGCGATCATTCGGGCATTTCAGACCAAAGGTGAAGCCATCGGGATACCCTGCCTCAGCAAGCAGTTCTTTGGCACGATCAGGATCATAGGTCGGGCGATCCGTATTGGCCTCCGAGAAACCGGAAATCCCTGCAGGAACAAGCTGGCTTGCCGGTTCAATCTTTCCACGGAACAAAACACGGTCAATTGATGCCAGATCCAATGCATGAGCTGCCGCCAAACGCACACGTGGGTCCGTAAATGGGTTCGCATCAGTCACATCAGATGAGTAGAGCAGGGTTTCGTGTTCATGGCCAAATCCGAACATAATCACGCGGGTTTCTTCGCCCTCCAGAACCTGGAAACCATCCCGCCCTTCGACCTGTGCGATATCTTGCAGTGGGATCGGTTGGATGAAATCAATCTCTCCGGACAACAAAGCGGCAAGCCCGGTGGCCGAGTTCCCAATCGGTGTAAATACCGCTTCAGTGATGTTGTGCTCTGCATCGCCCCACCAATCAGCGTTGGGTGCCAATGTCGTGCGAACACCCGGATCGCGGCTTGCCAAAGTGAATGGCCCAGTCCCATTGACGTTCATTGTCGCAAAGTTCTCTGCGTCGCGCGCAGGCAGGGCTGCGTCGTTGGCTTCGGCCCACCCTTTATCAAGGATCATGAAGTTCGCGATTGAATCTGGGAACAGCGGGTTCGGGGCCGTTGTCACGAACTCGATGGTGAAATCATCTATTACACGCACTTCAGACACTGGCGCAAACCACGAGCGAACGTCAGATGCTTCATTTGAAGCACGTTGATAAGAGAACATCACATCTTCAGATGTAAACGCCGAGCCATCTTGGAAAGTGACACCTTCGCGCAGTGTAAAGCGCCAACCGTTTTCACCTTCCAATGGTTCCCATGACGTCGCCAAAGACGGTTCAATTGACATATCTTTGCTGCGTCGAACCAGTCCTTCATAAACGTTGTTCAAGAACGAAATAACAGGTGCAGAATTTACCGCATGCGGATCCATTGTTTGGGGATCGGTCGTAGATGCCCAGCGAAAGGTCTCCGCAGAGGCGCTTAGTGCCGTTAGGCTCAACGCGCTACCGATAAAGGCCAGTTTCAGTGCTTTCATGATTTCCTCCGTTGGTGTTTAACATTTTTTCTTTAATCGATTACTGAACCATATTTTGGTGCAGCAACTTGTGATTATTCTGTTTCAACTTGCGTGCATTTCGATTGTTTTCGTTTCGGCAGAACCCTGTCCGTCAAAGGCATGAAATAACACATCCCCTCCTGATCCAAGTTCGATCGCTTCGCCAGCCGCAATCACGGTGATACTACTCTGAAATGCCAGGCAGGCCGCATTCCGGCAAATATGTGTCGCGCATCTTCTCTGCCGCTGTAGACGATGCTTTGCAAAGCTAACCCCAGATGATGGGCCAACAGCACCATTATTTTTTCATAAATATTTCTAATACTCTCAATCTCGAAAACGCATTCTGCTGGGTAATCTTGCTCGGCTTTTCATTCTGAACCACGATGATGGTGGATAAACAATCTGACCTAACAAGGCACCGAAAATAGCAAATTGCTACACGCCTCCGTCAATCAATTTTGACGGGCCAGAGAAGTTTTGCCGTCAACAAGGGAGGAAGAAATGAAGTTAATTTCACGTTTTACAAACCGCAAAGGTCAGCCGCTTCCGGACGCTCTAAGCCAATCCGCAGAAGCTGCTAAATCAAGCAGTGAGGTTGATCGCCGCGAATTTCTGGCACTCGCCAGCGCATTTGGCGCCACAACTGCAACCGCTTACGGCATGCTCGGCTTGGCCACGCCTGCGCAGGCCGCTACACCGGTAATGGGTGGTACGATGCGGCTAGAAGTAGGCGTTCACGCGCTCAAGGACACACGGACGATGGATTTCGCGGCAATGGCAATGGTCGCGTCCAATTGGTTGGAATACCTGGTTGAATATAACAACGACGGAACGTTCCAACCGCGCCTTCTCGCCGATTGGTCGGTGAACGATGATGCTACGGTCTACACGTTGAGCGTCCGTCAAGGTGTCACGTGGAATGACGGCACACCGTTCACTGCCCAAGATGTTGCGCGCAACATCGAACGCTGGTGCGATGCCGAGGTCGAGGGCAATGCAATGGCGTCTCGTCTTAAGTCTCTGGTGGATACCGAGACGAACAAGGCTGCCGAGGGCGCGATCAAGATCATCGACGATTACACAATTGAACTCACCTGTGCCTCCTCGGATATCACGATCATTCCAAGCCTGGCTGACTATCCCGCCCTGGTCGTTCCGGAAAGCTATACGCCCGAAACCATGCTGACCAACCCCGTTGGCACGGGGCCCTACAAACCCGTTGAATTCGAAGTTGGCGTGCGCGCCGCAGTTGAACGCAACACCGATCATACCTGGTGGGGCGAAGGCACCGGCGCTTGGGTCGATCGATTTGAATTCCTTGACTATGGCACCGACACCTCTGCCGTTCTTGGCGCGGTCGAAGCCGAAGAAGTCGACGTCACATACAACCCGCCCAGCGAACATCTGGAACTGATGGAAGCCTTGGGCTGGCAGGTTCAATCCATCGACACCGGTTCGACAGTTGTCATTCGTCCCAACCAGAAAGCCGAAGTTGGCGGCACGAAACCTTATGCGGACGTCCGGGTCCGCAAGGCTTTGCAGATGGCTGTCAGCAACGAACTGACGCTTGAGCTTGGCTTTAACAACAAAGGGAGCGCGGCTGAAAACCACCATGTTGCCCCTGCACATCCGGAATATGCCGACATCGGTAAACCAGTGCATGATCCCGCGGGCGCCAAGGCGCTGATGGCCGAAGCAGGCATGGCCGACTTTGAACACGAGCTGATCTCGATTGATGGGGGTTTCCGCAAGGACACTGCGGATGCGGTTGCCATTCAGCTGCGCGACGCAGGCATCAACGTCAAACGTACCGTGATGCCCGGATCAACATTCTGGAATGACTGGACGAAATATCCCTTCAGCATCACAGATTGGAACCACCGTCCATTGGGTGTTCAGCTTTATGGCATCTGCTACCAAAGCACCGCCAAATGGAACGAAGCAGGGTATTCGAACACTGAATTTGATGCCCTTTTGGAAAAAGCAGTGGCCCTTGCAGATGCGGATCAACGCCGCGAAGTGATGGTCAAGCTGGAACAGATCATGGTTGATGATGCTGTCATCATTCAACCCTACTGGCGGTCCTTGTTCCGTACATCCAAACCGGATGTGATCGGTGCGGAACCCCATATTTCGTTCCTCCCGCAGCTCTATAAATGGGGCTGGGCGAACGCTTAACCGCGTTACGCCAAAAGGTACCGGCCTTCGGGCCGGTACCATTCTCTTTCGACAGGTAGCACCATGGCTCATTTTATACTGCGTCGCCTCGGGGTGATGCTGCTGACGACCGTTTGTCTGACGTTCATCGTCTTTTTCCTGACAAACCTTACGCCGAACCTTGAAAAGCTCGCCAAATCCGAAGCAAACGCCCGGATGAGCGACGCTGAAGTAACGCGCTGGTTGGCAGAACATGGTTACGATCAGAACGTTGTAACCCGTTATGGCCAATGGCTGGGCATTGTGCCATCGCCCAAGTTGACCGATCCCGATGGTGTAACCTACACCCGTTGCGCGCGCCCCGAACGTCCCGCTGAAATTGCCCCGAAATTCTGTGGCATTCTGCAAGGCGAACTTGGGTTTTCCAGCGTTTTCAAGATCGAAGTCACCGACGCCATTGCAAACCGGTTGGGCAAAACCGGCTATCTGATGTTGGCCGTTATGTGTGTGATGGTGCCACTGGCCCTGTTGATCGGCATCCTTTCAGGCATGCGCGAAGGATCTTTGATGGACCGCGTTTTGTCCGCCTTTGCGATCATCACAACCTCGACCCCTGAATATGTGTCTGCGATTATCCTCATTGCGGTTTTTGCCTCCAAGAACTCCGGCATTTCGCCGCATTTTGTGGAATGGGGCCTGATCGAAGGGCCTACCCTATTCAAAGCCTCTGCTGCGACCGCGCTAAGGGACATCACCTTTTCGAACTTCACCTTACCGGTGACGGCACTGACACTGTATGGCATGGGCTACATTGCGCGCATGACACGGGCCTCGATGGCCGAAGTGATGACCCAGCAATACATCCGCACCGCCCGCCTGAAAGGTGTGCCATTTCGCGCCATCGTCCTGAAACATGCGTTGCGGAATGCGATGATCACCCCCTTCACCATTATCATGCTGCAGTTTCCGTGGCTGCTGACGGGCGTTGTGATCGTCGAGACGATCTTTAACTACAAAGGCTTTGGCTGGTCACTGGTTCAGGCCGCAGGCAACAACGACATCGAGCTGTTGATGGGCATCTCTATCGTGGCTGTGGTTGTCGTGCTGCTGACGCAACTGATCTCTGACATTGGCTATGTCTACCTGAACCCCCGTATTCGGGTATCATAAAGGGCTGCACTCATGGAAAATCTTGCTGGTCTCGACCACCTGTTAAAAATTACGATACGTTTCTGGCCGGTCTGGGTGGCTATGGCGATTGTCATGATCCCGTCCTTTTCGACCCGTCGCAATACTGGTCTTTACGGCCAGATCTTTGAAAGTCGTATCGGGGTGATTGGCTTCTCCCTTGTCAGCTTTTGGGTCTTCACGGCGATCTTTGCCGATGTGATCATGACCCATGATCCCTATGCGACTTGGGGTGGTCTCAAGAATGCGCTGCCAGGATCTGCGCTGCGCGCCCCCGCCGAAGGGATCTATCCGCACGCGCTGCTTGGTGGCGACAATCTGGCCCGCGATGTGTTTTCGCGCGTGGTCGAAGGGTCGCGGATCGTGTTGACGATCTCACCGATTGCGACGCTCTTTGCCTTTATGGTTGGTATCACGCTGGGGCTGCCTGCCGGATATTTCGGGGGCCGTATGGATACCGCGCTGACCTTTATATCAAACCTGATCATCGCCTTTCCTGTGATCTTGTTGTTCTATCTGCTTGTGACACCGGAAATCCGGTCCGGAGGACCCGCATTCAGCTTTGGCGGTGATCATGTCTGGCGCGCCTCGGTGCCTAACCTTCTGGCAGCACTGATCTTTATCTTCCCCACTATCTTCTTTTGTACACTTTGGCAGTCGCGGTTCTATGTAAGGCCCAAACTTCGCAATATCCTGATCGCGGTGACCTTGGTTATTGGCATCTGGGGCTATCTGGGAACGGCATTTGACTATGATCCAACCGGCCTGTTGCTGATTGAGCCGGGGTTGAAAAACATCTTTGCCATCGTTGCTATTGTTGGCGCCCCTGCCAAGTTTCGCATCGTCCGTGGCCTGACGCTGGACATCAAGACCCGTGACTATGTGGCCGCCGCCCAAACCCGAGGTGAACGTCCGTGGTACATTATGCTTTGGGAAATCCTGCCCAATGCGCGTGGCCCACTGATTGTCGATTTCTGCCTGCGCATTGGCTACACGGCCATCCTTCTGGGCGCGCTTGGCTTCTTTGGCCTAGGCCTGACACCGGAAAGCGCTGACTGGGGATCAACCATCAATGAAGCACGCCGGTTGCTGGCGCTTTATTCCCACCCCGCTTTGTATCCCGCTTTGGCCCTTATGACGCTTGTGCTGGGTTTGAATTTGCTGGGCGACAGCCTGCGTGAAGCTTCTCAAAAGGACTAGGTTCGATGACCAATACTCCTCCAGTTCTGGAAATTGACAAGCTGTCGATCAGCTTTCTGACCAGATTGCGCCAGATCGATGCCGTGATGGATTTTTCTGTCACCGTGAACCCCGGCGAGGCCGTGGGCCTTGTCGGCGAAAGCGGGTGTGGCAAATCCACTGTGGCGCTTGGTGTCATGCGTGATCTGGGCGGCAATGGCAAAATCATCGGTGGCAGCATCAAGTTCAAAGGCCGTGAAATGGCCGATATGAACGACGATGAATTGCGGCAGGTCCGCGGTCGCGACATCGCGATGATTTACCAAGAACCGATGGCCAGCCTGAACCCTGCGATGACCATCGGCGCACAATTGATGGAAGTCCCCCAATATCACGAACAAATCTCTGCCGCCGAGGCTCGTGCCCGCGCGCTAGAGGTGGTGCGGGATGTCAAACTGCCTGACCCTGAACGCGTTCTGAACGCCTATCCCCACCAACTTTCCGGTGGTCAGCAACAACGCATTGTCATCGCCATGGCGCTAATGGCCAAGCCGTCGTTGTTGATTTTGGACGAACCCACGACGGCGCTTGATGTCACGGTTGAGGCCGCGGTGATCAAACTGGTCAAAGAGCTTGGCCAGAAATACGGCACTTCCATGCTGTTCATCAGCCATAACCTTGGGTTGGTGATGGAAACCTGCGACCGTATTTGCGTGATGTATTCCGGTGAGGCGGTGGAACGTGGCCCCATCAAGGACGTGTTCGAAAACATGCACCACCCCTACACGCAGGCCCTGTTCCGCGCGATTCCGGTGCCGGGTGCGGATAAGAACGTGCAGCCCCTGATCGCCATTCCCGGAAATTTCCCCCTACCCCACCAGCGGCCAAACGGGTGTAACTTTGGGCCACGCTGCAATTACTTTGAGGCAGGCACCTGCGACGCGAACCCCATTGAGATGGCAACGCTGCCGGACAACCCGCGCCACCAGACTCGCTGCAACCGGTTTGCCGATATCGACTGGAACGCACCAGTTGAAGCCAAGGTCGCGCCTGCGGTGGCAGTGTCAGACAAGGTCACCCTGCGCGTTGAAGGCCTGCGAAAATACTATGACGTGGCCGCCAATGCCCTGTTTGGAGGGCGTTCTACCAAAGTGGTCAAAGCCAACGAAACTCTGTCCTTTGATGCCCATGCTGGTGAAACCTTGGCGATTGTCGGGGAATCCGGCTGTGGCAAATCCACGCTCGCCAAAGTCCTGATGGGATTGGAAACAGCCACCGAAGGCAACGTATCCCTCAACGGCAAAGCACTGGCAAACGTGCCGATCCAAGACCGTGATGCCACAACAGTGGGCGGCGTGCAGATGGTGTTTCAAAACCCGTTTGATACGCTGAACCCGTCGATGACGGTTGGCCGTCAGATCATGCGCGCGTTAGAGATATTTGGCATCGGCGATAACGAAGTCGCGCGACGTGAACGCATGTTCGAACTACTTGATTTGGTTAAACTGCCCCGCGCCTTTTCCGATCGCAGTCCTCGTCAATTGTCGGGTGGCCAGAAACAACGGGTCGGCATCGCACGCGCCTTTGCTGGCAACGCAAAGCTGGTGGTCGCTGATGAACCAGTGTCAGCGCTTGATGTATCCGTGCAGGCGGCAGTCACTGAGTTGTTGATGGATATCCAACGCAAGAACAAAACAACATTGCTGTTCATCAGCCACGATTTGTCCATCGTGCGTTATTTGTCGGACCGCATTCTGGTGATGTATTTGGGCCATGTGGTTGAAATGGGCACAACGGAACAGGTGTTCCAGCCCCCCTATCACCCCTACACAGAGGCCCTTCTGGCCGCCGCCCCGATCGCGGATACCCGCGTTGACAAGCGTGAGGTGGTGCTCGAGGGCGATATCCCTTCTGCAATGAACCCGCCTTCTGGCTGCCCCTTCCAGACTCGTTGCAAATGGAAGCCCAAGGTTGAGGGTGCGCTTTGTGAACGAGAAGTGCCACCAATTCAGATCCTTGCCGATGGACACCAGATCAAGTGCCATCTTGACGCGGATACGCTGAATGACATGGCGCCTGTATTTTCAATCGCCGCAGAATAAATCACCGAGGCCCCTCTATGACCCATATCCTTATCGTTGAATCCAGTTCTCCTCCGGTGGCTGAGCTGCGCCGTTCTCATCATCGGTCCGCGCCTCAGAACTTTACGCGCGTCTTTCAGTCAGTTGATCCAGACGTTCGGGTTACGACGCGCGAACCTTATATCAATCCACTGCGCCCCAGCGATCTGGATGGCGTCGACGGTGTTGTATTGACAGGTCAAGGTGACCCTTGGGCCGCAGACGACCTAAAAGCCGAACCGATCCGGCAGGCTTGCCAAATCGTCTTTGACCACACCAAACCCAGCATCGGCGTGTGTTTTGGACTACAGATCGCTACCGTTGTTTTGGGCGGAAAGATTATGGCAAGCCCAAACGGGTTCGAAACCGGCATTGCAAAACAAATTCACCTAACGGACGACGGCAAAACGCATCCCATGATGCAACATCGCCAATGCGGGTTCTCTGTTGCCTGTGGCCACCGCGACGAGGTGAGCGAAATGCCAAAAGGCGCGGTTTTGCTGGCCTCAAACAACCATACACAAGTGCAGGCGATGTCATATACAAATGGCCCGATTGATTTCTGGGGCATCCAGTACCACCCCGAAGTGGCGCCCAGCACCATCGCCGCGGCCTTTCGCGAAGGCAAAAGCATGTTCTCCAGCTCTGCCCCGCCACTGGAGGATCTGGCGCGTGTGGAACATGATGCGAAAGCCGCTGCCAGATTGGGATGCAACGTTGCTGACTTTGTCCTGTCCACCCGCACATTGGAACTGACCAATTGGCTGGCCTATGTGCAAAACAAGGTTGGTTAGCTCGGGCCGGTCTCTGCGAATATCGTAGGGTTCGCTGCGCGCATCATATCAGTGCATTGCGCGGACAACCCGTTCCATGGCCCATCAACAAGCTGGCGGTAGACATCCCGCATGAGACCAACGGTGGTATGTGACAATTCCTCCAGGACATCTGCCCGGCTGACTAACATCAAAATGCGGATGTCCTCTTCAGTCAGCTTGCGGATATGGATGTCTTTAAACAATGTCGGACTTTGATAAAGGCACAATGCCGAGGTGATAGCCCAGCCATACCCGATCTGCACAAAGCGTATCACGGATTGGCTGGAGTCGAAGTTGTATTTCGGATTTTGCTTGACCCCGAGCGCGCGGGCAATGCTTGTGGCGCGTTGGCCGAACTTGGTGGTCTGCGCATGGGCCACTTGCGGCAAT
>JBDWAL010000013.1:0-230540 GCA_039978895.1 Aliishimia sp. | reverse complement strand
GCGTGAGGTGCGGTTGTCGGCGGGAGCAGGTTTTGTTGTTGCCGTATGTGGTGAGATCATGACCATGCCAGGCCTGCCGCGTGTTCCATCTGCCGAAAACATCCACCTCAATGATGATGGACAGATCGAAGGCTTGTTTTAGAAGGGCCCAGGACCTCGTGTGCGGCATAATTTTGACCGTACACGAGGCTTCACGTTTCAGAGATACTTCGATGCATTTCTTGATGTCGCAACGTCTCTCTCCTCACATCAATAGTGAGAGAAACCAAAGGAGTCTGAAAATGAAGAAATTTGCCGCCGCCCTTATTTTGACATTAGCCACCGCAGTTGCCGCGACAGCACAGGAAAAATATGTTGGTTATTACTTCCCTGAAATCACCTCGATGGAAGCATTCGACCGCGAGATCCGCCGAGGCCCCCTTGCGAGCAAAGCCGTACGGGTCGAATTCGTTAACACATTGACGCAAGCGCAATTGGCTGCGCCTGAAGCGCCAAGTTATGCGGTGTTTGCCAAGGGCGCTGATGCAAAACATCTGATGATCGTGGCGCTGAATGACCAGGTGTTCAAAACGGTGTTTCGTGCGCGCGGGGCCATGGCCCAACTGACTGCAAACATCCGGGCGGGTGGCTTTTTCCGCCGACAAGAGCTGCAACACGTCGCCACGTTCTACGACTTCCTGCAGCTTTTGCAATTTGACACGCTGGTATTGACCGATGGGGAAATCTGGTCGCATCAGGTGGATTTCATCCGGAACTGACCACAGGTTCCAAATACAATCATCGGCGGGACAGGGTAGGATGCCCGCCCCGCCAAACAGACAGAGAGACCAAAGAATGACAGCGCAAGTTATTGACGGCAAAGCCTTTGCCGCCACCGTTCGGGGGAAAGTGGCAGAACATGTGACGCGCCTGAAGGACGCGCATGGCATCACACCCGGATTGGCCGTCGTGCTTGTGGGCGAAGATCCCGCCTCGCAGGTCTATGTTCGATCCAAGGGTAAAATGACGGTTGAGGTCGGCATGAAATCCATCGAGCATAAGCTGGATAAAGACGTCAGCGAAGAAGAGCTGTTGGCGCTGATCCGCTCTTTGAATGCGGATCCGACCCTTCATGGCATTCTGGTGCAACTGCCTTTGCCAGGCCATTTGAACGAAGATCTGGTGATTAACTCGATCGATCCGGCCAAGGATGTGGATGGGTTTCATATCTCAAATGTGGGGCTGTTGGGGACCGGGCAGAAATCCATGGTGCCCTGCACGCCGTTGGGTTGTTTGATGATGCTGCGCGATCACCACGGGTCGCTGTCTGGTCTGAATGCGGTTGTGGTGGGGCGCTCAAACATTGTGGGCAAACCAATGGCGCAGCTTTTGCTGGGCGACAGTTGCACGGTCACCATCGCGCATTCGCGCACCAAAGACATCACGGCACTTACCCGCGGGGCAGACATCGTGGTCGCCGCCGTCGGTCGGCCCGAAATGGTGACGGGTGATTGGATCAAACCGGGCGCCACAGTGATCGATGTGGGCATCAACCGGATCGATGCACCCGAAAAAGGACCAGGCAAAACCCGCCTTGTTGGGGATTGCGATTATGCCAGCTGCGCGGACGTCGCAGGCGCCATAACCCCCGTGCCCGGCGGCGTCGGCCCCATGACAATCGCCTGCCTGCTGGCCAACACCCTAACAGCCTGCTGCCGCAAAAACGGCCTAGAAGAACCAAATGGACTCACGGCATGAAGGAGCTTCGCGCAGACCCGCGATATCTGAGAGGCGGCCCAGTCAAGGATCGAATCCTTCGCGAAGTGAATACCTACGTCGAGACGGTTGGCCGGGTTGGCAAACTTGTTTCGGTATCAATTGGCGATGTGCCCGAAGTCGCCGTTTATGTGCGCAATCAAGCGCATGCTGCCAAAAAGGCAGGGCTGCCGTTTGATCAGCAGCTTTGGAATGGTGAGATCACACAGGAGGAGTGCAAAGCGCTTATCCAACAGATGAATGACGACCCAGAAGTTTTGGGCGTTATTTTGCAACGCCCGGTTCCGGATCACTTGCACATCAGATCGCTGCAATCAGCGATTCATCCGTTGAAAGATGTTGAAGGCATGAATCCCGCGTCCATTGGGAACATTGTTTACAATGACGTGGCAATGGCGCCTTGCACGGCGGCTGCTGCGGTCGAATTGATCCATGAAACAGGATTGGACATCAAAGGGCTTGAGGTGGTCATGGTTGGCCATTCCGAAATTGTCGGAAAACCGGCGGCAATGATGCTGATGGCCGAAGGCGCGACGGTGACGGTGTGTCACCATATGACCCGATCCGTGGCGATGCATTCGCGCCGGGCAGATGTCGTGATTGTCGCTGTGGGCAAAGCCCATTTGATTGGGCCCGATATGATCAAACCCGGGGCGGTCGTGATTGATATTGGGATCAATCAGGTGCGAGCAGCGGATGGGTCGACGAAGTTGGTCGGAGATGTCGACACCGAAGGGGTCAAGGACCTTGCCGGTTGGATCACACCAGTTCCCGGCGGTGTCGGACCTGTGACGGTTGCCATCCTTATGCGCAACGCCATTCGCGCCCATGCGCGGCAACGGGACGCCGGTTGGATGAGTTGACGCTAAAGCGCGAGATAGCCAACGCCTGCGAAGGCTATCGCGCAACCAGCCCATTGTGGCGTCGTCATGCGTTCTTTCAGGAACATCCACGCCAGAACAATCGTCAACATCCCAAACAACGAGGATGACACAGACGCATATTTTGCGTTTGGCAATGCGCCTGCTGACAAAACAGCCATCAGCGCGATTCCATCCGCGACCCCCATTGCCAACAACCAAGGCAGCGCTTTTTGGCCGGGCCAGATGGGTTGTTTGAAGACCACCACAATACCGATCACAAGCGCCATAGCCACGATCCGGGTGACAAGGGTGCTTGGCATGTCATGGCTGAGGGCAGCAGCACTTTGACCAAGGGCAAATGTGCCAGCAAACCCGACTGCTGCGAGAATGGCAAACCCAATGGTCAGTCCAAGCGGCGGCGTTTCTTCATCGCTGGTGTCTGACAAGGCGGCCACAATCGACACGCTTGCAATGATTGCAATGACCGCACCCCACTGCAAAGCCGACACGACAGATCCCTGAAAGGCCGCCCAAGCAACCGACAAGATTGGGTAGCCAGCCACCAATGGTGCCACCACCCTGACAGGTCCGCGTTGAAACGCGTAATAAAGCCCAAAGGTCGCGATGATGAAGAAAACCCCTGACCCAACGGACAAATAGACAGCGGTTGCAGGCATCGGCGCAAGTGTGCCCGTCACAAGCGTGAGGGTGGTGTGAAAGACCAACCCGGTTAGGATAACCGTAAAGATGCAGGCGCTGATCGCGGTCTTTTGGCTCAGAAATCGAACGCAGATATCATGGAACCCCCAACACAGCGCGGCAATCAAACCAAGGGTGAGCGCGCTCATCGGTCTTTCCGAAAGAATGGGATCATGAAGACGAGACAGGCAATCAGAAAGAACACAGACCCGAACATGCCCCAAAAACTGCCGATGGAGGCAATGCAAAACCCGATCGCTGAGATCACAAACAGGATCCAACCGATAAAATTAATCTGATGATTGGTCATGATGTCCGAATTAGTTTGCTGAACTGGGCGAGGTCTGTATTCTTACGATTAAACAATTATTCCGTTCATGCAACATAGCGAGGGGAAGATCACAGTGCTAGATGAATATCCGAGTGTCCGGCCGGGACCTCCTAAAGCCAGCTCAATCATCAAGCCACAGGTGTTCTCGTTGCCGCCGGGTTCTGAACGATACGTCGTTGAAGGGCAGGGCGCTGTTCTTCTCCCGGTGGAGGTTGGGGATCACCTTACCATCATAAATACCGAAGGTGGTCAACATTGTGAAATCGTCGTTGTCGATGCGCAGGGCAAGAGCGATGCTGGTATTATCGGGGCCACTGCGACGGGCAATGCCCATGGCCTAGAGGCATTGTTGACCTCGGATGATCACTCGTTGCGCGGGTTACGCATGGGATTGGAGGCGCGCGGCATCGATCTGGGAACCGCGCGGGCCGTGCATCTGTTTGAGGCCACAACACCTGCCAAAACAGAAGCGACGTTTTCTGTCAGTCGGTCCGGAACCGTGATCCTAGCCGCGCCTGCTGACGCGATGGATTTTGAGGCGCAAAATACCGCGACACCTCTGACGGTTATGGTCAAACGGGCAAAGTTGAAGACGCATGCGCGGTTTGCGTTACCCGACCCGCTGGCTGACCCGCTTACGGATGTGCGCATTCATAGCCAGACAGCCGAAGCGTATTTCGTAAAGGCGGGTGACTACATCCAGATTTTGGATGTGGACGGACGGCAATGTACTGATTTTGAATGTTTTTCCGCGCGCAAATTGGACAAGGGTATCGAACACGCGCTTGATGTCACCACCACACGAACTTTGATGGGCCACGCGTATCCAATGCCGGGCCTGCATGCGAAATACTATGACCAAGAGATGGTTCCGCTGGTGGAAGTGGTCCAAGATACGTGCGGGCGTCATGATGCTTTTGCGATGGCCTGCAGCGCGAAATACTATGATGATATCGGCTACCCGGGGCATGTGAATTGTTCGGATAACTTCAACAGCGCACTGGCGGAATACAATGTGACGGGCCGTCCGGGGTGGATGGCGATCAATTTCTTTTTCAATACATTCTTGGATGACCACGGGGTGATGTATGCAGATGAACCCTGGAGCCGTCCGGGGGATTACGTGTTGCTGCGGGCCTTGACGGACGTTGTGTGTGTCTCAAGCGCTTGTCCCGATGACACAACTGCGGCCAATGGCTGGAACCCGACGGATATTCATATTCGCACCTACAGCGGCAAGGAAACCTTTCAACGGGCCGTTGCAATGCGCGCGACACCAGACTCAGAGGCTAAGATGACCAAGCAGACCGGCTTTCACGAAAGTTTTGCCAAACACACCCGCAATTTCATTGAATATCAGGGGTATTGGCTTGCCAGTTGCTTTGCGGCGGCCGGACCTATTGCGGAATATCACGCCTGCCGCGAAAAGTCGGTGATCCTCGATCTGTCTGCTTTGCGCAAATTTGAGATCACAGGCCCAGACGCCGAAGCGCTGTGCCAATACGCCTTTACCCGCAACATGAAAACCCTGCCAGTCGGCGGTGTTGTCTATACCGCGATGTGTTACGCGCATGGCGGTATGATTGATGACGGCACGGTATTCCGTCTGGGCCGCGATAATTTCCGCTGGATCGGTGGTTCGGATTACGGCGGCGAATGGCTGCGTGAATTGGCCGAAAAGAACGGCTTGCACGTGCTGGTACGGGCCTCAACGGATCAGATGCATAATGTAGCTGTGCAGGGTCCTGAAAGTCGTGATTTGCTGCGTAAGATCGTCTGGACTGCGCCGCACAACCCCGAATTTGATCAGCTGGATTGGTTCCGCTTTACGCCTGCGCGGTTGCACAACGAAGCGGGCACGCCTTTTGTGGTCAGTCGGACGGGGTATACGGGCGAACTCGGCTATGAGGTTTTTTGCCACCCCAAAGATTGCGCCGAGATTTTCGATGCGATCTGGAATGTCGGGCAGGATCATGGCTTGACGCCCATGGGGTTGGAAGCCTTGGACATGCTGCGGATCGAAGCGGGTTTGATCTTTGCCGGGTATGACTTCACGGATCAGACGGATCCGTTTGAGGCTGGCATCGGGTTCACATGCCCGTTGAAGTCCAAAACTGATGATTTCGTGGGGCGGGATGCCTTAATCCGGCGCAAGGAACACCCGATGCGCAAGCTTGTCGGCCTTGAGATCGACAGCAACGTAGATGTCGGGCATGGCGACTGCATCCATATCGGGCGTGCGCAGATCGGGGAGGTCACGTCTTCGATGCGCTCCCCTTTGCTCAAGAAGAACATCGCCTTGGCGCGGATCGACGTTGCCCATGCGGATGTTGGCACAGAGGTTGAGATCGGCAAGCTAGACGGCCATCAAATGCGCCTGCCAGCGCGCGTCGCCGAAACATTGGCCGCGTATGATCCCAAGAAGGAGCGGCCTCGGTCATGATACGCTTTGTCCTTACATTGGCGATACTTGCAGGTGCAGCAGAGGCGCAATCGGTAAAGCTACGCGGGGATGAAATCAACATATTGCTGAGCGGGAACACCGCCGTTGGGCTTTGGGATGGAACGCCCTATCGGCAGTATTTTGATGCAGATGGCACGACGATTTTTGCCCAACCCAACGCAAGGCCAGCCCGAGGGGAATGGCGGGTAGAAGACGAAGAATACCAAAGCCGCTGGCTGGGTGACACGGATTGGGAAGGTTGGTTTGTCATGGAATTCGGGGGCGATTGGTATTGGGTCAGCAAAACGACCCCACCAACACCGTTCGAGGTGTTTGATGGCGAACAGTTGGTTGCGAAATGATCGATCCATCCATCGTCACACGTATTCAGCGCTGCGCGCTCTTTCAAATTATGCCAGCACGGTTGGGGCAAAATGACGTGAACCGCTGCGCCGCCTTCTTTGCAATTCTGACGCTGCTGGGGGCTGCGGCCAACGCGCAGGCGTTGTGCAACACCATCGACACCTTGCACCCCAACAGCAACGACGTGCAGATGTCGATGCCCGGATCGGGCGAAGTTGTGACATGTACGCGGTCTTTGATGCTTTCTGGCGGGGCGCAAATTCACTGTGGCTGGGCGTTTGCGTATCGCAGCCCGGCGGCGACGCAGGCATTTGAAACTCTGGTTTCAACGGTCGCCGAATGTCTCGGCGATGGTGCCGCGATCACTGCGGATTTGGATGTGAACCATCCGGACTTTTATGATCTCCAAACGTTTCAGCTTGGAGATCAAGAAGTCGGCGTTTCTCTTAAAGACAAAGCAAGCCTGTCAGAGACATATGTGTTCCTTAGGGTGGCATTGCCGAACTGAGTGTTGCTCAGTTCTGCAAATAGACCTCAAGGCTGTCATCCAACGCATCTTTCCATGGTGTGTGATGGGTCGGGGCCATCGTGCCGGTGATGACGGAGGCATAGGCGTTGTTGCGGAACGTCATGATGTCCGCCTTCTTGTGGCCCTTCCACGCCTTGAACGCTTGGCACGCACCCTCGACGTCAAAGCTGGGATAGTCAGTCTCGTCGATCAGCTCTTTGGTATAATCGCCTTGGTACCAGATACAGCCATAGTCGTCTTCCAACGCGGCTTCTGCTGCTTTGCGGGCATCTACGTCAGCCTGCATAGCGGCGTGGTCGGGCAGGGCGATCCGGTCCATGATCACATCGCGCACCCACCACGCTTGGGCGTCGAACATGTTGAATGTGAACCATTGGTCCTGCATCCCAAGATAAAACAGATCAGGCTCATGCACGTAGGTTGTGCCTTTGTAGAGATCATCCGAGGCCAGAACATTGGCCGTCTTCAGGCGCATGCTGTCAGGCAGGAACGGGAAGTGATGTTTGTAGCCCGTGCACAGGATCACAGCGTCGATTTCCGTGGTGGTGCCGTCTTTGAAATGGGCGGTATTGCCCGCGACTTTGGTCAGCAGCGGCACTTCTTTCCAATTCTCGGGCCAGTCATACCCCATCGGGGCCGTGCGGTGGCTGACAGTGATACTTTTGGCGCCATATTTCCAAAGTTGTGACCCGATGTCCTCGGCTGAGTAGGATGTTCCGACGATTAGAAGGTTCTTGTCTGCAAACTCCATCGCGTCGCGGAAATCATGTGCGTGCAGCACACGGCCTTTGAACGTATCGAAGCCGTCAAAATGGGGCACATTCGGTGTGCTGAAATGGCCCGTCGCAACCACAACCTGATCAAAGTGCTCGGTGTAAGTGCGGTCATTGGGCAAATCGCAGACTGTGACGTCAAACCCAGCATCCGTCTTTTCGACCCATCTGACGGCGGTTTCAAACCGGATCCAATCACGCACGCCGGCCTTTTCGACACGGCCTTGGATATAATCGAACAACACAGCACGCGGCGGGTAGGAGGCGATCTGTTTTCCAAAGTGCTCCTCAAAGCTGTAATCAGCAAATTCCAGCCCCTCTTTAGGACCATTGGACCACAGATAGCGATACATCGAGCCATGCACGGGTTCGCCGTATTGGTCGAGGCCGGTGCGCCACGTGTAGTTCCAGAGGCCGCCCCAATTTGCCTGTTTTTCAAAGCACACGACTTCGGGGATGTCTGCGCCCTTGGCCTGTGCCGATTGAAAGGCACGCAACTGAGCGAGACCCGATGGCCCTGCGCCTAATACGGCAATTCTTTTTGACATAATGCGGTGCCCCCGTTTGGTTTTCTGTCAAAACCACTGCACCGAAAGCCTCCCTTTAAGTCAATAAATATTCTTGTGAGTAAACAGATTTCGGCAGTAAAAAAAGTCCGCCGTTAATACATCATGACAGCTTGGCGCCTACATCATCCTTTCTCAGGACGATGTTTACGAACTTCGCATTTGCGTGTCTCAGTTCGACAGCGGCGTGGGACAATGGCCTTTCAGCGATAGAACTACTTTGGTGACAGATGCGTCCTTAACGCAGGTGCAGCGCTGACGACATGGATGACCGCTATTTGCCTGTGTACTGAATAGTTTTGCTGACTAGTTGCATTCAATGCATCGGCAGAGAAATTTGTAACATCCTACCTCTTGTCAGCGGGTCAGCAAACACGCTGATGTAGCTGCCGGGTTGGTTGGCTAAGACCAAGCGAATGGCCCGCACGCAATTGCACGTCTCGCGGGCCATTGGTCGTTTAGATATCCAGCGTGTTGGCCTTTTCCCAAGCGGAGAAATGGGACGCATAGTCATTCCATTCTTCGTGCTTCATCTTGAGATATGCCGCCGAAAACTCTTCGCCCATGGCCGCTTTGAGGCCCTTGTCCTTGTCGTATTCGCGTAACGCATCGAGCATATTCAACGGCAGCTTGGGCGCACCTTTGACCTTGTGGCCCTCGGCATACATGTCGATGTCGTGACGTTTGCCCGGGTCCGCCTTGGAGCGGATGCCAGACAGGCCGGCCGCGATGATGACGGCTTGCAACAGATACGGGTTGGCTGCGCCATCAGGGAGGCGTAATTCGAACCGGCCAGGGCCGGGGACGCGCACCATATGCGTTCGGTTGTTGCCGGTCCATGTCACGGTGTTTGGCGCCCACGTGGCCCCGGATGTGGTCCGCGGTGCGTTGATGCGTTTATAGCTGTTGACGGTCGGATTGGTGATCGCAGCCAGCGCGCTGGCGTGTTTCATGATCCCGCCTAGGAAATGCTTGCCGCGTTCTGACAGGCCCAACTCGCCGGTTTGGCCTTCGCCTTCGCCCGCGAACACATTGGTTTTTGAGGCCGCGCCCGGCGCATCCCAGACCGAAATATGGGCGTGGCAGCCGTTGCCGGTCAGCCCTTCGATGGGTTTGGGCATGAATGTTGCGCGATACCCGTGCTTTTCGGCGACGCATTTCGCCATGAACTTAAAGAACGAATGTTTGTCTGCGGTCTTGAGGGCATCGTCAAAATCCCAGTTCATCTCCCACTGGCCGTTCGCGTCCTCGTGGTCGTTCTGATACGGGTTCCAACCGAGTTCCAGCATGTGGTCGGAAATCTCACGGATCACGTCAAGGCGACGCATAAACGCCTGCTGATCATAGCAGGGCTTGGCGGCGGTATCGAATTCATCCGAGATTTGGTCGCCCGCAGGGGTCAGCAGGAAAAACTCGGCCTCGATGCCGGTTTTGACGTGCATGCCTTCGGCGGCGGCCTCATCAATCAGTTTACGCAACACGTTGCGCGGGGCTTGGGCGACATCTTCGCCTTCCATCACGCAATTGCCCGGCACCCACGCGATTTCTTTGTTCCATGGCAGGATGATCACGGCCTCCGGGTCTGGCACGGCCAGCATGTCGGGGTGCGCGGGCGTCAGATCCAGCCAAGTGGCAAAGCCAGCAAAGCCAGCGCCGTCTTCTTGCATGTCTGCAATCGCGCGTGCTGGAACCAGCTTGGCGCGTTGGCCGCCAAACAGGTCCGTAAAGGAGATCATGAAGTACTTCACGCCATTATCTTCGGCGAATTTTGCGAGGTCAGTTGCCATCGGTATCGTTCCCTGTCGTCTAAGAAATTGGGCGCGATCTGCATGCAGCCGCGCCCTTGTCGTGTTGGTCAGTAGGATGTTCCGGGTTTGCCGGGGTACCAGTTTGTGCCCGCCAGAGGGATTTGCGCCATCGCGGCGGCCTCCATCGTCAGGGCCACCAGGTCCTCGGGTTCGAGATTGTGGAGGTGGTTTTTCCCGCAAGCGCGCGCGATCGTTTGGGCCTCAAGCGTCATCACCTTGAGGTAGTTGCGCAAGCGGCGGCCGCCCTCAACGGGGTCAAAACGTGCCATCAGATCAGGATCTTGCGTGGTGATGCCAGCGGGGTCTTGCCCCTCGTGCCAATCGTCATAGGCGCCAGCGGTTGTGCCGAGTTCGTTGTATTCGGCCTCCCACTTGGGATCATTGTCGCCAAGGGCGATCAAGGCCGCCGTGCCAATGGCCACGGCATCTGCACCAAGCGCCATGGCTTTGGCCACATCCGCGCCCGAGCGAATGCCACCTGATAAGATCAATTGCACTTTACGGTGCATTCCAAGGTCTTGCAGCGCCTGCACGGCGGGGCGCACAATCGCGAGGGTGGGTTGACCGACATGTTCAATAAAGACGTCCTGCGTTGCGGCAGTTCCGCCCTGCATTCCATCCAAAACAACCGCATCGGCACCGGCTTTGATCGCAAGGGTCGTGTCATAGTAGGGACGCGCGCCCGCCACTTTGACATAGATCGGCACTTTCCAACCGGTGATTTCACGCAGCTCAAGGATTTTGATTTCAAGATCATCAGGGCCGGTCCAGTCGGGATGGCGGCACGCAGACCGTTGGTCGATCCCCTTGGGCAGATTGCGCATTTCGGCCACACGATCTGAGATTTTCTGCCCCAACAGCATCCCGCCGCCGCCCGGTTTGGCGCCTTGGCCAACCACGATTTCGATGGCATCCGCCTTGCGCAGATCGTCCGGGTTCATACCGTAACGAGACGGCAGATATTGATAGACGAGTTTGTCAGAATGGCCGCGTTCCTCGGGGGTCATGCCGCCATCGCCGGTGGTTGTGGACGTTCCAGCTGCTGAAGCCCCACGCCCCAACGCTTCTTTCGCAGGCCCGGACAGCGCGCCAAAGGACATGCCCGCAATGGTGATTGGAATATCCAACTCAATCGGGTTCTCGGCGTGCAGACCGCCAATGGTGACAGAGGTCTCGCATTTCTCCCGGTACCCTTCGAGCGGATAGCGTGAGATTGACGCGCCCATGAACAGAAGGTCGTCAAAGGACGGAACCTTGCGTTTGGCACCGCCGCCGCGAATGTCATAAATGCCGGTCGCGGCCGCGCGGCGGATGTCACTGTTGATGTCTTGGGTGAACGTCGCGGATTGGCGCGGCGTCGTGTGGGGGATACCCTTGGGATCATGTTTGTTCATCTACGGGGTGTCCTTAATACGCGCCGGCATTGTCGACGTCGAAGTTATAGAGGCTGCGTGCCGAGCCATAGCGTGTGAATTCACTTGGATCAGCATCGATCCCGGCTTCGTCCAGAAGGTTTTGCAGAAGCGTCAGATGCTCTTCGCGCATTTCTTTTTGTTCGCAATCGGCCCCAAGGCTTTTGACTGTGCCACGCACAAAAAACCGCGCCTCATAGCAGCTGTCGCCAAGCGCGTCGCCTGCATCCCCGCAAACCACCAGATTGCCCGATTGGCCCATGAATGCTGACATATGGCCGATATTGCCCTGCACGACGATGTTGACGCCCTTCATGGAAATTCCGCAGCGCGAGGATGCGTTGCCTTTAACGACAATCATGCCGCCATGGCCTGTTGCGCCAAGATATTGGCTGGCGTCACCTTCGATGACGATTTTGCCAGACATGATGTTTTCGCCGGTGCCCGGACCCGCTGAACCGTGAATGTTCACCGTCGCTTGTTGGTTCATCCCGGCGCAGTAATACCCGGTTGAGCCTTTCACCGTCACTTCAATCGGGGCGTCCAATCCACAGGCAATCGCATGCGCGCCCTTCGGATTTACGATTTCCCATGCGGTTTGGTTGGTCGTTTCGGCTTGGGCGTGCAACATCTTATTCATCGCGCGCAAGCCAGTTTCGGAGAGGTCGATTGTTTGCATCAGGCCGCTTTCTCTGTGGCTGAGGGAGCGTCGGCGTGGCTCCAGAAGTAGACAGTTGCGGGTTCAGGCTCCCAAACCCGCGCATTTTCGATTCCGGGCAAGTCTACCAAGGCACGGTATTCAGAGCCGAACGCAACGTATTGATCCGTTTCGGCCATTACAGCGGGCTTGCAAGCGATTGGGTCGCGCACAACACCAAAGCCATCCTTGGTGCCGACGACAAAGGTAAAAAACCCATCGAGATCATCAAGGCTGCTGGTGAGTGCTTCGCCCAGTGTTGCCCCATTTTGCATTTGCCACGTCAAATAAGCCGCGCCGACTTCGGTGTCGTTTTCGGTTTCGATATGCATCCCTTCGCGGCGCAGTTTGCGACGCAGCGAGTTGTGGTTCGAAAGTGATCCGTTGTGCACAAGGCATTGGTCGTCGCCGGTGTTGAACGGATGCGCCCCCATAGTGGTCACAGCAGATTCAGTTGCCATACGCGTGTGCCCGATGCCATGCGTGCCCGACATCGCGGCAAGATCAAACTGGTCAGCCACATCTTTGGGCAACCCGACTTCTTTGAAAATCTCAAGGCTGTCGCCCCGGCTCATGACGCGGATGTTTAATGTGTCCAAAGCCGCGCGAACATCTGCACTGGACCCGGCCGGGATATCAAGAATGGCGTGTGTGCTTTTCACGGCCATTGTCACGGAACCACCCGCCGCATCACTAAGGGTTGTTTCAAGTCCCGCGAAGGCGGTTTGCGGCGTATCAGATTGCACTGTCATCTTCGTGCGACCGTTTGATTCGCCACCATAAATCGCGATACCCGCGCTATCAGGACCGCGATCCGTCATCGTGATCAACATCGCTGTCAGCATCTCACCCAGTTGAGGTTCCAGTGTCTTGTCTTTAAGAAAAAGACCTACAATTCCACACATAAGCGCGATCCTTTTGATGGAAAAAATTTCTGAGTCCAAGGCTAGCATTTTGTTGCCAGCCTATCAACCTGCAGGAAAAAAATATTCCTGTCAGTTTATTGTTAAAATCCAGGGCGACTTATCCGCCGCCCTAGATTGTCTTGGGTCAATATCGTTCAATTGCCGTTTTGATCTGCTCGGCATTGATAGCGGCTTGTTTGGCTTTCTCCAGATCCGCGCTTTCTTTTCTGGCTTGTAATATGTGCCATCCAAGCCAGAAGACAACGCAAAGCACTGTCATCAAAACTTCGGCCCCTTGGAAGGGATAGATTGGACCAACATCGGCTAGATCAACGGCCCAGTTTTCGTATCCAATAGTAGACATAACTGTGCTCCTTTCTTAGTTGGACTTGGATGCAAGATGCGCCACATCAGCGGCCATGATTTCCGCTTTTGCAGCCTCGTATGCGGCATTCTCTTCGAAATCGAGACCTTGAATCTCGACCTCTTCAGGAATGCGCAGAACGCCAGCGGAGGATTGGATCTTAGCCACAACGAAACCAGGAAGGAATCCCAGTACGAAGAACATGATTACGGCACCCAAGAACTGACCCATAGGGTTGATCGTCGCGTAGCCTTCGTAAGGTGATGAAGGTGCGCCCCATAGCATGAAACCGCAGATGATCAGGCCAACAAATCCAGCATAACCGTGCACAGCAACGGCACCTACTGCATCGTCAAGCTTGAAGCGGCGCTCAACCCAATAGTGCAGTTTGTAAACGATCACGACACCAATTGCGGCAACGATCATTGCTTGAATAGGATGGTAAAGGTCATTGCCTGCAGAAGCGGTGATCACCCCGGCCAAACCACCAGAGAATGTCCAGAACGCATCTCCCTTGGAGATCAGGTAAGCTGCCATCAAACCACCAGACAGGGACATCAGGAAGTTAACCGTAATCGCGGACAACGTGGTTGGCGCCAAATAGATGTTAGTTGCAGTCCATGTTGTACCAGTGATCTGACCATCGATCAGAGCTGGGGATATCGCGGGCACGTTGCAGGCCGCATAAAAGCCCCAAAAGCCCGTATAGATCAGAAAGATGCCGATCGTCAGCAACCATGGATTATGTGGCGGGATATCACGTGGTGTGCCATCAGCGGCGAATTTGCCAATGCGTGGTCCAAGAACCATGAGTACACCCAGCGCGTAACCACCTGCGATCGCGTGGATAACGCCAGATGCATAAGCATCGTGGTAGCCCAGCTTTTGAACCATCCAACCCGCATAATGCCAGCCCCATGCCGCATCGATGATCCAGAACACGGATCCGATGAGCACTGCGTGCACCCACAGGGCTGATGACCGAATACGTTCAATCACAGACCCCGAAACGATAGACGCCGCTGTCCAAGAGAAGAGCAAAAACGCGGCCCAAAACACGCCAGTGATTCTGTCGCCAACATTCGTGCCCATCGTTTCTGACCATGGCAGGTTAGCGGCGCCTGATTCATAATCAATGGACCCGCCGAAGATATAGAAATTGGGGAAAGCCCAATAAATCCACCAACCAAAGAGGAAGAACGTTACCGTCACCAACGGGATGATCATGATGTTTTTCATCAATGTGTGCATATGGTTGCGTTGGCGGCTCGCGCCCACTTCGTACATACAAAACCCGACGTGAATCAGGAACATGAAGACGACGGTCACCCAGTAATAAAACTCGGTGAACACCGTCGTTAGTGCGTCTAGATTACCATCCACTGTTGAACTCCTTTGGTATATTTGGACAGGTCGTTGCCTGTCAGGAAATATTTTTTCCTTGAGTTTGGCTTTAGAAAATCTGTCGTGTCAACCGCTCAGTATACAAAAGAACACTGGCGATTATTGGTGATTTATGCTGCTCGGCGACGTCTTAAGTTTTGCCTGATAGGAAAAAAACTTTAATAGCATTCTTGATTTTTGATGTTCTCTGGGGCTGAATGCTTGGGAACAAAGACTCGCAAAGCGACAGGGGATACAACATGGCCATTCTATGGAGAGCTTCGGCGCTCGCGCACCGTCACGCCGATATTGGTGGGGAACTGGAAGACTGGAACGGCATGGGAACCGCTTGGTTCTATGACCACACGCCCGAACGCGCCAAGGCAGATTACGAGGCCGTGCGCACCAAGGCTGGCCTCATGGATGTTTCAGGCCTGAAAAAGGTGCACGTTGTCGGGGCTGATGCCGCCTATGTCATCGACCGCGTCACAACGCGCAACGTCGAAAAGATCGCACCGGGGCGCTCGACCTATGCGTCTATGTTGAACTCCGAAGGTAAGTTCATTGACGACTGCATCATCTATCACATCGCGGTAAATTCATGGTTGGTCGTGCATGGCACCGGCACGGGCATGGAACAATTGGCGTCTGCGGCTGCTGGCAAAAACTGCGCCATCTTGTTTGACGACGACTTGCACGACATGTCGTTGCAGGGTCCGGTCTCTGTCGATCTGCTTGCCAAGGAAATCCCCGCCGTGCGCGATTTGGCCTATTTCGGCTTGATGCAAACCCGGCTGTATGGTCGCGATGTTATGATTTCGCGCACAGGCTACACCGGTGAACGCGGCTATGAGATTTTCTGCCGGGCCAAGGACGCGACCCATCTGTGGGACAGCATTCTTGAGGCGGGCAAAGACATGGGCGTGCGCCCGGTTCAATTCTCAACGCTCGATATGTTGCGCATCGAAAGCTACCTGCTGTTCTATCCCGGCGACAATTCCGAAACCTTCCCGTTTGAGGATGAAACATGCGGGGACACCCTTTGGGAGCTTGGCCTCGACTTTACTGTTTCGCCGGGTAAAGAGGGTTTTGTCGGTGCCGAGAACCACTATGCCTCCAAGGGCAAAGAAAGGTTCAAGATTTACGGCGTCCAGCTTAGCGACAGTATGGATCAGATGGAAATGTATGCGCGCGTTCTGCACGACGGTAAGGATGTGGGCGTCATCACCTATGGCCTATCGTCTGAGTTGAACGATTATAGCGTTGCGATTGCGCGTCTTGATCCGTCAGTCGCAACACCGGGCACAAAGCTGGTCGTCAAGCAACCCGATGGCACCGAATTGGCCGCAACAGCCGAAGAAATGCCGTTCTACGACAAAGATAAAACGATCCGCACAGCCAAAGGCTAATCGGATCGGGTGCGGGGCAGCCCCTCGCACCCTTTCGCGTTCCAAAGGTCAATGATGTCGAAATTTACATTTCCCGAAAGTATCAAAAGTCGCCCGGTCTATGGCACGCTGCAGCAGCGCGATGGATCGGCCCATTTGCTGGTCGCAGACGCCCATGGCGCTGAGGCGATTCTGGATGTCGCCACACCAGAGATGATGGCGTTGGCACATATCATCTACATTCCCAAAGGTGAGGCGTTTGAAGAGGCGTTGCGCGCCCTCAACCCGGCCTCGTTCTATGCTGGGCCAAGTTACGCAGCGGCGGAATCCCGACTGATCAAGGCATTGGAAGATGCCAAGATGGGGACGCAACTGTATCTGGCTGGCACCGAAGGGCTGATGGGGCAGGCGCAAAACGCAGCCATGCGCGCCGGCATCCCGCATACGGCCATTCAAACCGAACATCGCGGCAGCATCGCGCGCCGCATGCAGTGCGTCCATTGTAAGGGCATCACCGAAGACGTGGAAATTGATCCGTTTGTGTGCGCGCATTGCGGATTGAACCTGTTTGTCCGGGATCATTATTCGCGCCGATTGGCGGCCTATCAAGGGGTGTGCATTGACGCTGAAGACCCGGGTAACGTGCCAGCACCCAAGGGGATTTACGAATGAGCGGCGCCGAGAAGATTGCAGTCACCGTGACGGATATTGTGCCGTTGAATGACCTTGTCACACGGTTCGAATTCAAACGGACCGATGGCGCTTTGCTGCCGACGTTTTCGGGGGGGGCGCATACGGTCGTTGAAATGCGGGACGGCGCGATAACCCGTTTGAATCCATATTCGCTGATGTCCGACCCAATGGATCAAACCACTTATACCATCTCGGTGCGCCGTGACGATGCGGGGCGTGGCGGGTCGTTGTTCATGCACAACAACGTGGCGGTTGGGGATCACATGGTGATTTCATATCCCGTCAACCTGTTCAGCCTCGATCTGCGGGCCAAAAAGCATCTGTTTATTGCGGGTGGCATCGGGATCACGCCGTTTCTGGCGCAGATCAAACAGCTTGAGCGGTTCAATGGGCATTGGGAACTGCATTATGCCTGCCGATCCAAAAGACTTGGATCCTATGTGGATGAGCTGACGGACCATCACCCCAATGAAACGCATGTTTACTATGATGATCAGGAACAGACGATTGATCTGGTGAACTTGCTAGACGGGCAGCCGTTGGGCACACACATCTATGTCTGTGGTCCCAAAGGTATGATCGATTGGGTGCGCAAGACTGCGGCGGGCGAAGGGTGGCCGCGCGAGGCAATCCATTATGAGGAATTTCTGGCTCCTAAGCCGGGCAAGCCGTTTGAAGTTAAATTGGCCGTATCAAACAAAGTCATCCAAGTCGGTGAGCAGGAAAGCCTGCTTGAGGCAATGGAACGTGAGGGCGTAGATGCGCCTTACTTGTGTCGCGGCGGGGCGTGCGGACAATGCGAAACATCCGTGATCGACTATGCCGGACACTTCATTCACCGCGATCACTGGTTGGATGACGAAGACCACAACAGTGGTCAAAAGATCATGCCATGCGTCAGTCGTTTTGAGGGCAAAACACTGGTTTTGGACCGCTAACGCTGGGCGAGGAGAGATAAAATGACCATTCAGTTCAATGACGAGACGTTCCGCGACGATTATTCGTTTTTCAATTCGGAACGCGCGATCAAGCGGTTCCCGTTTCCATTCCACGAAGACAGCTACATGTATTCGGTTAACATGGAGCAGCACCGGGGTGGGCCGAAGGACTCGGTCTATGAAAAACGCTTTGATGTAGATGAACATTATGTTGCGGAAATGCGCGACCGCGCAATGGTGCTGGCAGATGATCCACTGCGCTGTCAGTCCTTGCCACATATGACACTCGCGGGCTGGGACTTGCTTGAATTGATCATGGTGTCCAAATCCGAGGACTACCCGGATTTGTTCGAACTGCACCGCGACGGCAACAACTGGCGCTGGATCAACAAGCCCTTGGGCATTGATGACAGCTTTGTCTTTTTGGATGAAACCACGTTGCCCTATGGCCCGATGGAATACATCACCCGTCAAGCGCAGGGTGATTTTTGTGTTCTGGATCAGCGCGATGACAACCTGTGGATGGATGCGGGCTGCGTCACGACCCAAGCGGATTGGTCGTTGGACTTTGACATCGGGATGAACTTTTTCGAATGGCACGCCCCTGTGCCTTTGGCGCATGAAAAAGGTATCTTTGTGCGCGCTCTGAAATTCTTGCTGAATATTCAGCAAGGCGCCCCTGCGCGGCGCTTGAATTGGACAATGACGGTTAATCCGCTGCTCGATACAAGCCCTGAAAACTACCACAAATGGGGTATCCAAAAGACGTCCCTGACGCCGGAAAACCTTGGGGCAAAACAGCATCTGCGGGTCGAACTGCAAACGTTCTTCCGCCTGCCGCGTTCAAACGCGCTGGTGTTTCCGATCCGGTGCTACTTGTGTAGTTTTCAAGACATCATGACAGTTCCGAAATGGGGGCGGCGTTTGCACCGTGTTATCCGCGACTTGCCCGAAGAATTGGCGACCTACAAAGGCTTTATCGACAATCGTCCGATGATGTTGGAGTATCTGTCAGCCTTTGATGATGGGTTTGCGACATCGCCCGGCATCTGGCCCGACCTTGAGACAGAACCCGTTTTGGCCAAGTAGAATACAGTGAGTGTGCGCGCCCTTTCAATGACAGGACTGCGTGCGCTGTACTTTGTTCTGGCGCTGAGCGGTGCGGCACAGGCTGAAAGCTGCCGTTTGGCACTGGTTCTTGCGCTGGATGTGTCGGGATCAGTCGACCCAATAGAATACGCACAGCAAGTGAATGGGCTGGCGGATGCCCTGAACGACCCGGACGTCCGCGCGCAGATTTTGGATGGTGCTGGTGTGCATGTGTCCCTTGCAGTGTTTGAGTGGAGCTCACGCAATCATCAATACGTTATTCAACCTTGGACGCAGTTGACGTCAGACGCGGCACTGGACGACGCGATCCTGAGGATACGCAGGCATCGAAAAGTGCGGGCAGGTTTGAAAACTGCACTTGGCACGGCGTTGAATTTTGGGGCGAACTTGTTGGACCGGCAGACCCAATGCTGGGAGCGAACGATCGATGTGTCGGGCGACGGCAAGAACAACATCGGTTTAACCCCTGCGCAGCTGTATCAAAGTAGCGCGTTTGACCAGATCACCGTTAATGCGCTGGTCATCGGCGGCGCTATCGAAAACGCGGACGATATCGCCGCAAAGGCTGGGTTGCTGCATTACTATGAGACCGAAGTCATCCACGGGACATCCTCGTTTGCAATGATCGCACTTGGATACCAAGATTACGCAGCCGCAATGCGCCGCAAACTGATCCGAGAATTGGAAGCGCCGGTGTTGGGCGCGTCAGAGTATTAGCTGTCCTGCGGGTAACTGATCACAGACAGATATCGCGCAGGCAGTGAGATCAGGTTTTCAGGACCATGGGGGGCGTCGGCGTCAAAAAACAACGTGTCGCCCGGTTCCATTTTATACACTTGGTCCCCGTGGCGATAATCAACCTCGCCCTCGAGCATATAGATTGTTTCAATGCCCGCATGTTGGAAGGTCGGGAAAACGTCAGCCTCGTCTGATAGGGTTATCAGATAGGGTTCAACGATGACACCGCTGGCATTGGACCCGATATGCCCAAGCAAATTATATTGGTGGTTGGCGCGGGTACCTTCGCGTTCCAATTCCACACCTGCGCCTGCTTTCGTGTGAACGGCTGTGCGGGATTCCTCAAAGCGCCGGAAAAAGGCCGTCAGCGGAACAGACAACGCATTGGCGAGGCTTTGCAATGTTGTCAGCGACGGCGACGTGTTGCCGTTTTCAATCTTGGACAGCATCCCAATAGAAATACCGGTGATTGCGGACAACTCCGCCACAGTGATTTCCTGTTTGCGGCGAAATGCGCGCACCTCGCGGCCAATTGCAACCTCAAGAACTTTCTCGCGGGTATCATCGACTCTATGGGGGTCTTGCTGCAAAAGAGTGTTTGCCATGGCCATATCCAGATTCTCTATATTCACCGCATTACTGCTTTGGGTGTGCCTGACAAGTGGGCCGCCCATTTTTTTGCAGTTTGGTCACTAGTATAGCGATAATTTTTCCTAGTAGGATACTTTTATGCATAGTTGTGAAAAAAAGCATGTCGGGTTTCTGATTTTTCCGGGATTCCCGATGGCGTGCCTGACATCGATGATTGAACCCTTGCGCGCCGCAAATGAGATCGTGGGAACCGACATTTTCGATTGGTCGTTGATCTCAGAAGATGGTGGGCGCGTAGAAGCAAGCGCGCGTGTTTGGTTTGACCCCGATACGTCTTTGGGTGACCTAACGGCGGTGGATCAGGTGTATTTGCTGAGTGGGCCGTCTTCGTTGTTTTGCGATGTTGAGCGTTCCAATGGGCGATTGCGCAAATTGGTCCGGCATGGTGTGGCCATTGGGGCGATCAGCGGCGGCGTGTTTCCTTTGGCGCGATCCGGTTTGTTGAACGGGCACACCGCATCGGTTCATTGGTGTTATGAGGGGGCATTTGCGCAAGAGTTCCCGGACCTTGCCACCTCAAGCGATGTGATTACCATCGACAGGACCCGCATGACGGCTTCAGGCGCTGCTGCGGCGTTTGATTTGTCGTTGCATCTGATCGAACAGGCGCTTGGTGCGGATGTGGCGACCGAAGTCGCCTGTTGGTTTCAACACCCGATGGTGCGGGGGCAGGGGGTGTCGCAACGCAAGCCGACTTTTGCCATGGAAAGCACCAGTGATATGCTGCCGCGCAGCGTGCGCGATGCCGTTGCGATGTTCTCAAACCACCTTGAGGACCCCCTTAACATCGCCGATGTCGCCCGCGAGGTTGGTGTTTCCGCGCGGCAGTTGGAGCGCTTGTTCCAGAAAACAACCGGCAGCACGCCGCTGGTCTATTACCGATCCATGCGCATGCACAAAGCGCGGCAATTGTTGCTTTATGGGACGTATTCCATGGCCGAAATCGCCGAGGCGGTTGGGTATTCTTCGGCGTTTACGTTGATCAAAAACTACACCGAGGTTTTTGGCATCCACCCCAAAGATGAGCGCGACAAGGTCAATATGTTCCGCGTGCGTGATGACAGCGGCCCCGACCCTAGGCCGTAGACTGTGCCGCTGTGACCAGCGCATGGTGCAAAGTGCCCGCTGAGGCGCGTGGGCCAAGGATGCGCAAGTGGTCTTCATCTGCGCGGCGGATCACGAAACACCCCAATTGATGGATCACGGTGCGCTGTGCATCCCCGGCCTGCATCTTGCGGATCGGCGCGGCGCATAGTCTTTCGCAAACATCCTGCATCCCCGGGCCTCTTAAATCAAAACACACCCATGCGCCCGATTGTTCGGTGATTGATGCAGTCTCGCCAAACCGCGTTTTCAGGACGTCTGCCAGCAAGGGATGCGTGTCTTTTGGCGCGTCGATCATCCACTGGTCTGGGCCCATCCAAAACCCGGCTTCGGGATCATGCAAGATCGCCTTGCCGGGGCCGGGCACTGCGCCCAACAGGGATTGAAGGGTGCTTTGGCATTTGTCTTCAAACCCCAAACGCGCCGCGACCGAGGCCAAATCCAGTCCATCGTTTTCTGAAATTGTGATATGCGCGAATGTGTCCACGCAGGGTTCGGTCCGGCCAAGGGCCGTGATGGGTTGAAGATCATGCACGAAGACGTCCTCCCTCGGGATCAATAAAGTGAGCGCTGACGATTTCGACTTCGGTTTCGATCTGCGTCAGTGGACTAACAAGACGCATCCGCTCCCCCAAGCGTTCGGACCCGTTTTTGAGGAAGCCAAGTGCGATCGCATGACCAAGATTGGGCGAATAGCACGCGGACGTCACATAGCCTTGATCGTGGGCCGCGTCGACCGGACCGTCCATTTTCATCAGATGTGCACCAGCGGGAACTAAGGCGTCTGGATCAACAGGTTTGATCCCGATCTGGCGCAGATCATCAGCCATGTTCAGCCCTTCACGCTCAGAAAGGATGGAACCAATGCTGTCTTTCTTTTTGGATACCATACGGCCCATACCAAGGTTTTGCGCCGTCGTGGTGCCATTGAGTTCGTTGCCCGCCGCATGGCCTTTTTCGATCCGCATCACGCCAAGGGCTTCGGTCCCGTAAGGTGTGATGTCATGTTCCGCCCCGACGTCCATGATCCGGCGCATCAATGCATCGCCGTAGGCCGTTGGCACTGCGATCTCAAAGGCCAGTTCGCCGCTGAATGAAATACGGAACAGACGCGCGCGCAAACCGCCACATACCGTGATGTTGGCACAGGCCATGAAGGGAAACGCGTCATTGGAAATGTCCTGATCGACAATCTTTTCCAGAACGCTTCGGCTGTTTGGACCTGCCACGGCGTATTGCGCCCAGGCTTCGGTGGTGGAAATGAGCTGTACGTCCATATCCGGGAACAGGCATTGGCGCACGAATTCCATATGCCGATAGACGGGCAGGGCGTTGGCAGTGGTTGTTGTGACGACGAAGTGGTCCTCGGCCAGTCGTGCGGCGGTCCCGTCGTCCATCGCGATACCGTCTTCGCGCAGCATCAACCCATAGCGGGTCTTGCCGACGGCCAATTTTGCGAACCCGTTGCAATAGATCTTGTTCAAGAAGTCCGCCGCATCTGTGCCCTGCACATCGACTTTGCCCAAGGTGGTGACGTCACACACGCCGACAGACGCGCGGGTTGCCAAAACCTCTCGGTCCACGCTTTCGCGCCACGTGGTTTCGCCGTCGCGGGGGAACCACTGCGCGCGCAGCCAATTGCCAACCTCGACAAAGACCGCCCCTTGTTCTGTGGCCCATTGGTGGCTGGGCGTCAGGCGTTTGGGGTGAAAGTCCTGCCCGCGATGCCGTCCGCCAAAGGCGCCAATCGCCGTCGGGGTGTACGGCGGGCGGAAGATCGTCGTGCCCACGTCAGGGATGGATTTGCCCGCCAGTTCGGCCATGATCGCAAGGCCGCCCATGTTCGAAGTCTTGCCCTGATCCGTGGCCATACCAAGGGTGGTGTAACGTTTCAGGTGTTCCACAGATCGGAAACCCTCTTGGTGGCTCAGTTTTACGTCTTTGACGGTCACGTCGTTTTGCGGGTCCAGCCATGCGCGCGAACACCCCTCAACATACCAGAAGGGTTTCAGCGCGATCGGTGCGTCTTCTGCGACAGGCAGGTCAACGTTTGTTGTCTTGAGATCCAAAGTAGCCAAAGCCGCCGCGCGCCCGCCTTCCAGCGCGCCCGCCGTAGAGAGATCGCCTTTTGCGGCCCCGGCGACTGTCATGCCCTGCGGCAGGTCTGCGCCGGGAACAAAGGCCGCCAGAGTGTCGTTCCATTGAGGTCGGCCCCGTTGGTGACATGTCATATGCACATTCGGGTTCCATCCGCCTGACACGCCCAATGCGCCACAGTCCAACACGCGCGTCGATCCATCCGCCAATTGCACGTCAACAAAGGTCAGGCCAAGCCGCCCCTTGGTGTCGATCACTTCACCTTGCAGCACTTCGTAATCCGTGCTGCGCGGGATATCCGGGCGGATATCCACGACGGCGGCGATTTTGACGCCCTTAGCATGCAGGTCACGCGCGGTACGGTGTCCGTCATCATTGTTGGTAAAGATCGCAACACGCTTGTCTGCGGTCACAGAAAATCGGTTGGCATATGTCCTCAGCGCTGAGGCCAGCATGATACCGGGACGGTCGTTGTTTTCAAATGCAATGGGCCGTTCGGTTGCGCCTGCGGCAAGGATGGTGCGCTGCGAATAAATACGCCACAGAATCTGACGCGGCTTGCCCGCTTCAGGCGTCTTGAGGTGATCGCTGATGCGCTCAACCGCGCCGTAAATGCCATGGTCAAATGCGCCAATGATCGTTGTGCGTGGCATCACGCGCACATTTGGCAGGTTTTGGAGTTCGCCAACGCTCGCAGCCGCCCAGTCGGCACCACTGTCATCGCCAAGGACAAACGTTTCGCTGTTCAGCCGCCCGCCCATGCGGAAATCTTCGTCGGCGATGATCACATCCGCGCCCGCCCGTCCCGCCGTGAGTGCCGCGGCCAACCCAGCCGGACCGGCCCCGATGATCAGCAGGTCACAATGCAAGAACCCTTTGTCATAGACGTCAGGATCATCCTTAAGCGACAAAGACCCAAGGCCCGCAGCGTGACGAATGATGGGCTCGTACAGCTTTTCCCAGAACGCAGCGGGCCACATGAATGTCTTGTAGTAGAACCCGGCGGTAAAAAAATTCGACAAACGATCATTGATGGCCAACAGATCAAAGCGCAACGAGCCGAGCCGATTTTGGCTTTTGGCTGTTAACCCATCATAAAGTTCGGCCGTGGTGGCGCGGGTGTTCGGTTCTTGGCGGTTGCCTTCGCGCAGCTCTACCAAGGCGTTGGGCTCTTCGGACCCGGCAGTCAGAACGCCGCGGGGGCGATGATATTTGAACGACCGCCCCATAAGGCGCACACCATTGGCCAGCAACGCCGAAGCAAGCGTGTCGCCCGCGTATCCTTCGTAGCTTTTGCCATCAAAGACAAATTGCTGCGGTGTGGTGCGGTCGATCTGTCCGCCCTTTGAAAACCTGTTGTGTTGGGTCATTTGCTGCGCCCCCGTGCGCGCGCCACGTCTCGGGCCAGCTCAACGGTGGAAATCTCGTGGGTGACTGTGTTGCGCGTGACAACCAACCAAGACCGGTCCCCGGCTTCGTGAAACCACAATTCTTTGTGCCATCCAGCAGGATTGTCGCGCAGATACCCGTATTCATAAAAGTCTTGCGCCGCTGTCTGAGACTGCCAATCGGGGCGGTCGATCAGTGCGGCGTCGCCCATATATGTGAACTCTGCGGCGTCCCGAGGCCCCAAGAGAGGATGTTCGATAATCATTGTTCGTGCCCTCTCAGTGCAGGTTTGGCTGGTTGCCCATGCCTTTTTCGTCGATCATCAACCCCTTTTGGAAGCGGTCGAACCGGTAAGCTGTGGCGGTGGCGTGCGGGGTGTCATTGGTGAGCAAATGCGCAAAACAGAACCCGCTTGCCGGTGTTGCCTTGAACCCGCCGTAACACCAGCCGCCATTGAAATAGAGGCCGTCGATATGGGTGCGGTCGATGATCGGTGAGCCGTCCATCGACATGTCCATGATGCCCCCCCACATGCGCAGAAGCCGCGCGCGACCAAGGGCGGGGAAGATGGCCATCCCGCCTTCGCAGACGTCCTCAACCGTGGGCAAGTTGCCGCGTTGCGCATATGAGTTGTAGCCGTCGATATCGCCGCCAAAAACAAGGCCCCCCTTGTCGGATTGGCTGACGTAAAAGTGGCCCGCGCCGAATGTGACAACGCCCGGCAGAACAGGTTTTAGACCCTCAGAAACAAAGGCCTGCAGCACATGACTTTCGATAGGCAGACGCATATCGGCCTTGGCCATCAGACGCCCGGACGATCCCGCAACCGCACATCCGACTTTGGTGCCGCCAATAAACCCGCGCGAAGTTTCAACGCCAAGGCATTTGCCATTTTCAATCCGAAAGCCCGTCACCTCGCAGTTCTGGATGATATCGACGCCGCGACTGTCCGCGCCGCGCGCATACCCCCATGCAACCGCGTCATGGCGCACAGTGCCGCCGCGATGTTGCGCAAGACCGCCCTTGATCGGGAACCGCGCGTCATCTGTGTTCAGGAACGGATAGCGATCCTTGATCTGCTCGGTTGTCAGCATCTGCGCATCCGCGCCGTTTAAGATCATAGCATTGCCGCGCCGGATGAAGGCGTCGCGCTGCGCGTCTGAATGGATCAGGTTCAAAATCCCGCGTTGCGACACCATCGCATTATAGTTCAGATCCTGCTCTAGCCCCTCCCAGAGTTTGAGCGAAAATTCATAGAAAGGTTCGTTTCCATCCAGCAAGTAGTTTGAGCGGATGATCGTTGTGTTGCGCCCGACATTGCCGCCGCCGATCCAGCCCTTTTCGATCACCGCAATGCGTTTCTGCTGGTATTCTTTCGCAAGGTAGTACGCCGTGGCCAGTCCATGACCACCGCCGCCAATGATAATATAGTCATAGTGACTCTGCGGCTCAGGATCACGCCATGCCGGTGTCCAGCCTTTATGGCCCGTCAGTGCCTCTTTGATGACTTTAAAACCCGAATAGCGCATGCGGCGACCCCTTTTTACCTATTTTGCCTATGTGCAAACCGTTGTGAAGTTCGAGATCAGACGCAGGTGGTTCCATTTGCGACACCTTAGTGATGATCGTTTTTCTGTTACTGGCAAGAAAAAAACTTGATTGGCAGGAATATCCTGCGAAAGTAACTGCAGATGCATACAGTGGCGCACAGAATCGCCCGGCGTCGTTTTTAAGGGCCGTCAATCAAAGCCTGACGGTGTTGTGCTCCACACGGGGCACAAAAATAGGGAGATAAAAATGAACAAGTTTACAACAGCTTTGACTGCCGGGGTTCTAAGCCTTGCGCCGCTAAGTGCCTTCGCCGCAGACAGCGGTGATCCAATTGTTATTCCAATCCACAACTGGTCCAGCCAGATCGTGATGTCCAACGTTGTTGGGCAAATGCTTGAGCAAAATGGTAACGCCGTTGAATACGTCACAACAGACAGCCAAGCGGTTTACGAGTCAGTCCGTCTCGGCGACGTGACGCTTGAACTGGAAGTCTGGGAAGGTGCCTTTGGGGCCTCCTTCCGCACGGCATTGGAAAAGGGTGGCATTGTTGACGTTGGTGATCACAACGCAGTCACACGCGAAGACTGGTGGTATCCGATGTGGACCAAAGAGGCATGCCCGGGTCTGCCAAGCTGGGAGGCCCTGAATGATTGCGCGGCGATCTTCTCAACGGCTGAAACTGGCGACAAAGGTCGCTATCTTGATGGGCCAGTCGACTGGCTGAAGCATGGTCAGGAACGCGTTGCAGCGTTGGGTATGGATTTCGTCGTAGTGAACGCGGGTTCTGCAGCTGCGTTGTGGGCTGAAATCGGTGCCGCCGAAGCGGACAAGCGTCCTGTCGTTGTGTTCAACTGGACGCCGAACTTTGCTGAAGCCGTTTGGCCCGGTGAATTCGTTGAGTTCCCCGCGTGGGTGGATGGCTGTGACAAAGACCCAGCTGTTGGTCCGAACCCGGATGCTCTTTATGACTGCGGCAACCCTGCGACGGGCTATCTGAAGAAAGCTGCGTGGGAAGGTATGGAAGCCAAGTGGCCAAGTGCCTACGCTGTGCTTGAAAAAGTCAGCTTTACCAACCCACAGATCGCCGAAATGGCTAAGCTCGTCGACATCGATGAGATGGAGCCAGAAGAAGCCGCGGAAGCGTGGCTCGAAGACAACAAGGACGTGTGGGAAAGCTGGCTGAACTAAGCCACCTACACCTGATGTTGACTGATCTCCGTCCGGTCCACCGGGCGGGGACACCTACCTGTAAGGATTGCCATGTCTACCGATAGCCCCGTCATTTCGTGTAAAAATGTGTGGAAGGTTTTCGGACCCGATCCCAAAGGCTTTTTGAGCGGAATGCCCGCAGGCATGAGCTTTGATGAAATCCGCGCAGCAGGATACATCGCAGGCGTCAAAGACGTGTCGATCGATGTTCACAAAGGTGAAATGCTGGTGATTATGGGCCTGTCTGGCTCAGGTAAATCGACTTTGGTGCGTTGTTTTTCGCGGTTGCATGAGATCACCGGCGGGACCATCTCGGTTGAGGGGCAGGATATCATGTCCCTGTCCGAAAAGGACCTGATTGAATTGCGGCGCTCAAAAATGGGCATGGTGTTCCAGTCGTTTGGACTGTTGCCGCACCGCAGTGTTCTGGAAAATGTCGCTTTCCCTTTAGAAATGCGCGGACAAGACAAACACACGCGGCGCGAACGCGCGCTTGAGGTGGTTAAACTTGTCGGCCTTGAAGGGCGCGAAGATTACTTCCCACGCGAACTCTCTGGGGGCCAGCAGCAGCGTGTTGGCATCGCGCGCAGCCTCGCAATTGAGCCGGATATCTGGTTTTTGGATGAACCGTTCAGCGCGCTTGATCCATTGATCCGCAAAGAAATGCAGGATGAATTTCTGCGTCTTCAACAGATGCTGAACAAGACGATTGTTTTTATCACGCATGACTTTGACGAAGCCCTCAGGCTGGCAGATCGCATTGCGATCATGAAAGACGGCGCGGTTGAGCAATGCGATACGCCCGATCAGATCGTCCTACACCCGGCAACGGAATACGTGCGTAAATTTACCGAAGACATCGACAAGGCGCGCGTTGTCCACGCGGGTGTTCTGGCCCAAACGGGCGCCAGCGGAGAGGGAACGCCTATCGACGCGGCGACCACTGTGCACGACATGGCCCGCATGTTGGTCAATGACGCGCGCGATATGATCCCCGTCAAACAGGGCGAAACACTGATCGGGGCAATGCCGCGCAAAGACGCTTTGGATATCCTGCTTGGTGCAGAAACATGAGCGTCGATGTGACCAATCTTCCGGCGGCAGTGCGCAGCTTCAGCCGCGCGCAGATTGCCCTGACATTGGTCGGCATTGCCGTCATTTTGACGGTGTTCCAATATCTCGGCGCATTGCCTGCGTCGTTGCACCGCCTCCCCGAAGCGGTCATCCCAAATTTTGCGGTCTGGCTGGATGCGATTTTCAATTTTGTGAAGGACGATCTTGGCCTTCTGGCGTTCACACGGTTCCTCACCGAGGGGCTTGAGTGGTTGTTAGACTTCTCGGCAAACATCTTTTTTGGCAAACGGCGATTTCCAAATATCGGCCCTATGCCTTGGACGGCCGTGGCGGCTGTTGCGGCGGTGATCGGCTATTATTTGGGCGGGTGGCGCTTGGCCCTTCTTGGTGGCGGCACAATGGTGTGGACCGCGCTGATCGGTCAGTGGAAAATCGCAATGCAGACGATGTCTGTGCTGGCCATTGCTGCGCCGCTTGCGTTTGTGATCGGCCTGTCGCTGGGCGTTGCAGCATGGAAATATCCATGGGTCGACAAAGTCATCAAGCCGGTCCTGTCTGTTCTGCAAACCCTGCCTTTCTTCACCTATCTTTTGCCTGCTGTCATCTTCTTCAAAGTTGGTCCTACGGCTGGTGCGGTTGCGACGACCATCTACGCCATTCCTCCGATGATCTTGATGACGACGCTTGGCCTTAAGAAAGTCTCCCCCGAAGTGATCGAAGCCGGAAAGATGAGCGGGTGCACCAAAGGCCAGATGCTGCGCCATGTCTACATTCCGTCGGCCCGCACAGAGATCCTTGTGGGTGTGAACCAAGTCATCATGCTGTGTCTTGCGATGGTGGTTTTGACTGCGTTCATCGGTATGCCCGGACTTGGGGCAAAACTGTTGGCCATGATGGGCAGCTTCAAATTGGGGCGGTCCTTTGAAATTGGTGTCACAATTGTTTTGCTCGCGGTTATGTTGGATCGCATGTCCAAGGCATGGGTCGTAAAGCAACCGGAACATTTTGAACGCGGTACGCCGTTTTGGAAACGCCATAGTATGCTGTTGCTGGGGGCTGGGCTGTTTGTCGGGTTCACGTTGATGTCGCTGATCGTGCCGTTTTTTGGTGAAGTGGGCCGTGGTCAGGATTTTAGCCAAGGCAAGGAACTTGATAACCTGATCAAAGGGTTCTTGAACATCGAATGGGTCAAAGCAACGACGGGTTTCTTGCGCGCGTTTTTGAATGTTCAGGTGCTTATCCCGTTCCGAAATTTCATGCTCTCGATTCCGACCCCGGCGTTTATTATGCTTGTCGCTGCGTTTGCATTGACGCTGGCAGGGCGACGCGAGGCATTGTTTGCCTTGATTTTCTTCTCGTTTGTGGCCCTGTCCGGTTGGTGGGATCGCGCGATCATTACCCTTTATTCGGTCATTTCCGCCGTCAGCCTCGCGGCGCTGATCGGCTTGCCCATCGGTATTATCGCCTCGCGAACTGAAAAATGGTCCAAGCGGGTTTTGCTGATTTGCGACACCGCGCAAACCTTCCCGAGCTTTGTCTATTTGATCCCGGCGATTATGCTGTTTGGTATCACGGATATTGCGGTGATCTTTTCGATCCTGATCTTTGCCATGGTGCCATTGACACGCTACACGATCGAAGGCTTGCGCACAGTGCCCGCAGAAATGACGGAAGCGGCTGACATGTCGGGTGCGACGCGCATGCAAAAGCTATGGAGCGTTCAACTGCCCCTTGCGCTGCCGACCATGGCGGTTGGCTTCAACCAAGCTATCATGTTCGCCTTTTTCATGGTGATCATTGCGGCCTTCATCGGCACCCAAGACCTTGGCCAAGAATTGCAACGTACGTTGGCAGGAACTGATCTGGGTAAGAATTTCGTTCTTGGTATCTGTGTGTCGTTGATGGCGTTAACCTTTGATTTGACGATCATGAAATGGGCCGCTGATAAAAAACGAATGTTGGGGCTTGAGACGTAATCTCAACGAGATGTCGCAACCCGTGCCAGCATCTTCATCATTAGAAGTTTTCGGAAATGCGGCAACTTGATCGGTTGTTCGTCTCGTTTCGTTCCAGTCACAGCAATTCAGATAGCTTCAGTCGTTGAATTTTCCCAGACGGCCCTTTGGGCAGTTCTGTCATGAAATGAATACGATCAGGGGATTTGAACGCGCCTAGGCGATCCACGCATAACGATAAAAGCTCAGTCTCGACCAAGTTTGATCCGTGGCGCACGGCCACAGCGGCTTCAACCCGCTCCCCATATTTTGGGCAGGGTCGTGCAAAGGCGGCGGCTTCGACAATGTCGTTATGACTATAGAGAACTTCGTCGATCTCGCGCGGTGCAATGTTTTCGCCGCCCTTGATGATCAGTTCTTTCAAACGGCCTGTTACGAATACATATCCGTCCTCATCCATGCGCCCAAGATCACCAGTCCGGAGCCAATCGCCTGCAAACGTCGCGGCGGTTGCATCAGGGTTATGCAGGTATTCTCGCATGACGTTTGGTCCGCGAACTGTGATTTCGCCTTCTTCGCCGCGTGCCACTTCTGTGAAATCTGGCGTCATAACTTGCACTTCATTGCCGCACGCCACCCCAGAAGAGCCGATCTTTCGCATGCTAGGGGGGAAGGGATTAGAAAGGATTTGTGCGGCAGTTTCCGTCAAGCCCATGGTTTCGATTATGGGAACGCCAAAACGGGCTTCAAACGCGGATTGGGTTTCTATGGCCAAAGCCGATGATGCAGAACGTCCGAACCGAAGCCTATCGCGCGATTCTGGTTGTGGATCCGTTGCCCCGTGCAACAAATGGCTGATGATCGTCGGAACAACCGAGAACCACGTCGCATGGCCATTTTCAATCTGGGCCCAGAATTTGCTCGCTGAGAATTTCGATATCATGGCGAGCGATCCACCAGACACCAGCGCGCCCATGACTGACACACATAGCCCGTTGATGTGATAGATAGGGAGGACGCAGAGCCCGCGGTCGTGCACTGTAAGGCTATGGGCAAGTGTGGTTGTCCAGCCACCCGCTAAGAGACTGGAGTGAGTGTGCACAACGCCCTTCGGTTTTCCTGTGGTCCCAGACGTATACATCAGCAGGGCATGGTCATCCGAGGCAAGCGGTTCAAGATCTGCCGACGTATCGATTTGATCCAGTTCAAGTCGCGCGACACCGCGCGGTGCAATCTTGTCAAAAGTGTCAGATTGGGATCCGTGGACACATGCGAACCGTGCGCCAGAATGTTCGAGTGCATAAGAAATAGCATCCGGTCCTGCCGCGAGATTGATCATCGTCGTGCGAAATCCGCCGTAAAGCGATGCAAAAGTCGCGACCAGTCCTTCGCGCCCGTTGGGTTGAATGATCGCTACGCTTTCCCCCTTTGTGATCCCAGACGCAGACATTTTTCGGGCGATAAGGCGTGCCTCATCCCGCAGGGTTGACCACGTCAGCGAGTCGCCGGTTTCCGGAAATACAACGGCTGTACCCCCCTTTTGGGCACGGACATCAAGCCAGTCGCGAACGGTGCCTTGGGGGGGAGCCTGGCGATCAAAGATCATTTTCCGACGTCGTTCCAATAAACCCCGAAAATATCTTCCAAAGCAGGTTCTCTGGCGGGAATTTCACGCACAATTTTGGTGCTTTGAAGGAAGTGCTTCCAATGCAGATTGTCGTCGATGGAATTGCCACCCCATGAGCCACAGCCCATTGATAGCGAAAATGGCATCCCGTTGTTGAATGCGCCCCCGGTCGCAAAGGTATGCGCCTGATTAACGATCACGCGGCTAGTTGGAATGGCATTTGCCAATGTGAGCGGGCGTGTCTCGTCGTTTGTGTGAATGCCAACAGAATGGCCGGCGCCTTGATGCAGCTGGACCTTGCGGGTTGTTTCTACTGCATCTTCAAAATTGGTGGCGCGAAAAACACTCAACACGCGGCTAAGCTTTTCACCCAATAGCGGATAGTTCGCACCGATCCCCTTTGTCTCAACCGCGATGAACTGGGTGTCTGCGGGAACCTTATCTGTCAGCCCCAAGGCTTCGATCATCTCACTTGCATCTCGTGCAATCGCGCGTGGGTTTAGATGGCCTTTGACCCAAAGCTTGTCGGTGATTTTGGTGTCGTCAGAAATCAGTGCGCCACCGGTTTTGGCCATTTCCGCCACGAAGGCATCATAGACAGCCTCTACGACAACGATTGAATTTTCGGACGAACATGAGGTCGCATTATCAAAAGTTTTGGAGGCGGCAATTTTCTGGGCTGCCGACGCCAAATCAGCGGTCTCGTCGACGATCACGCAGACATTACCCGCACCCACAGCAAGGGCGGGTGTGCCGGATGTATAAGCCCGTTTTACGTTGTTTTGGCTGCCCGTCACAACGATCAGGTCAGAAATCTCAAGCAGGCGCTGTGTTTTCTCTTTTGAGCCTCGTCCGGGGATCATCTGCACCAATCCATGATCAAGGCCGACTTTGTCGAATTCCGCATAGATGTATTCGATCAAAGCTTCGCAAGTTGGCACACCCTTTGGGGATGGGGACACAACAATCGCGTTGCCGCATTTCAGCGCGTTGATGATATTATTGGCAGGGGTAGCGCCGGGATTTGTAGAAGGCACAACGGCCCCGATCACACCAATCGGGCGGGCAATTTCTGTTATTCCTGTGTCCAAATCATCGCTGATGACGCCATAGGTCGCTGCCTCAGAGATATCACGCATTAAACCCAAAGTTTTGCGGTGGTTCTTGGTGATCTTGTCGGTCACGTTCCCAAGTCCGGTTGTTTCAACGGCCAGCTCTGCAAGGTGACGGTTGCGGCTTGGTTCCATTATGGCCCAAGCGACGGCCTGCGCTGCGCGGTCATACAGCGCTTGCGATCCGCCCGCTTCAAAGGCGGCCTGCGCGGTGCGTGCACGCGCCACGATGGCTTCAACTTCGGCAATGTCAGCAGCAATGGGATCAGCGGCGTTCATAGGAATTCCTTTTGGTGTGCAGCGAGGCGCATCATGCGCCCCGCCAATGTCGATTAGAGGTCAGCCAGAAGTGCCTCGAGGGTTTTTTGGCGTGCGGCCCACATTTCCTGAACCTCTTCGCGGTTCATGACATGCATCGGCGATCCACCAGCGGCCATACGCGATGCGACACGGCTGTTTTCAAACATGCCCGGCACAATGGCGGCAAGGTGATCTATGACCGCTTGATCTGTGCCAGCAGGCACCATCACGCCGCGGAAGTTCACCGACGCGTTGTCGATGTCATAGCCTTGTTCCTTCATTGTTGGTACGTCCTCCATGAACGAGTTCCGCTCAAGATCAAAGACACCGAGGATTTTAACGGTGCCAGCCTCGCGTGCGCGGAACGCGTCCGACAGGTTGTTCACGCCGCCCAAGACCTCGCCAGCGATGACTGCGCGCATGGCACCCGCACCACCTGCATTGTTTGGGATATAGGCAAGCTTAACGCCAGCCGCTTTTTCAAGCTGAAGGGCTGCGATGTGGTGACCCACAAACAGGCCCGCACCTGAGAAGGTCAAACCGCCAGGATTTTCAGTGGCATATGAAATTACGTCAGCCATGGAGTTGAATTCACTATCTGCCCCAACGACAAAGACTGCAGGGTCAGCACCCCAGTTTGCGATTGGCTCAAAGCTGTCAGTTGAATATTCCACGCCGCCTTCGATGGATTGGGCGATGAAATGCGGCACATTATATGCGCCTAAGGTGTAACCGTCGGCTTCGACTTGTGTGGCCATCCAGTTCCAACCGACACGACCGCCCGCACCGGCTTTGTTCAAAATTGCAATCGGCATGTTGAGCGCGTCTTCATTGCCAGCAGTCATCGTGACAATGCGGGCTTGGAAATCGGTGGCACCGCCGGCGCCATAGCTGACCATCAACATGATAGGCCGTTCAGGATAATCCCCATGGCCATCTGCCAGTGCGGTTCCCGCCATCGCTGTGAGCGCAATTGCCGCCCCTGAAATCCACTTTTTCATTTTCATTCTCCCTAAGTTGGTCTTCCGTTTGGTGCTCCCTTGACTGCCTCCCACAGCGGTCAGGAAAAGATCTCTTTTGGGGTGTAGACGTTAAGCAACATGGCAAAGAGACCATACATGACCGCCATGAAACCGGCGGTAATTAGACTTCGTTTGATCCATGTTGACAGCGCGTTGTGCGGCGCGGGATCGTAGAGGGTAAGCAGGACAAATACGGCGATTGTGGTTGCTGTATAAAATCCAAGTTCTTTGGCAGCCCAAAACGCATAGATCAGTGCCACAATCAGGCCCGGCGCGATGTTGCGCATTTGGGTTGTACTCAGACCATTGCCGACTTTCGTGCGGCCCATCACAGCCTTCACGAACGTCCAAATCGCCAGAACAGAAAACACAGATGCAATCAAACGGGGAAACAGGAACGCGGCTGATGGTTCTTGTGTGAAGCTAATGTAGGCGACGGTCACACCGACGGCGGCAATTGCGCCTGAGGCGATGATGTGTTGGGTCCGGGGAAGGTCGTTCATGCGCTGACGTCCTCCTTGGTGGTGTAACGGCGTTGACGCAACTCCATCCAGATCGAATACCCAATGGAGGCGACAACGATTAGGATCAGCAACCAATTCAACCACCCCGTCAGGAAAAATGTCACTTTTCCGACTGTCGCATTGGCGATCATAGCGCCTTGGATAAAGTTGGCTTCTGCGATTGGGCCAAGGATCAGGCCGAGAACAAGTGGTGCCGCAGAGAAGCCAAATCGCTCAAGGAAGTACATTCCAATCCCCAGTGAGGCCATGACATAAACGTCCCCCATTGAGTGGCCCACAGAATAGCTGCCAAACACCGCGAGCCCTAAGACAATTGCCGCCATGACGGTGTTTGGCACCCGCGCGACATGCGCGGCCCACCCGGCGATAAACAGGCCAAAGACGCACATCAGGATTTGCCCGATCAGCATGGAATTGATGAAGGGCCAAACCACATGCGGGTATTGTGTGAACAGGCCGGGGCCCGGAAAAATACCATGGATCAATAGACCCCCAAGCAATACTGCTGCAGTTGGGGACCCCGGAATAGACAGCGTCAGCAATGGAACAAGGCTTGGCCCAACCATAGCGTTGTTCGCGCTTTCCGCAGCGATGACGCCTTCGGGATGGCCGGTTCCAAATTTCTCGCTTTCCTTAGACAGTTTTTTGGATTGGTCATAGGCCACCAAGCCCGCGATTTGACCACCAACCCCGGGGATCAAACCAATGATCGCTCCAATTGATGTCCCGATCGCCACGGCTGTCTTGCGGCTAAACACTTCTGTGAAAGCCTGACCGATAGGGTGGCTTTGAACTGTGATGATTTCGGCTTCGGACTTTTTGCGTCCCTTGGAAAACATCGTGATAACTTGTGGAATGGCGAAAAGGCCGATGAGGGCAGGGATCACATTGATGCCGCCGCTGACAGAGGAATGGAAGATAAAGCGCTGCGCGCCCATAATGTCGTCAAAGCCGATAGTGGCCAGCCACAACCCGATGCACCCTGACAAAAGCCCCTTCACAACGGAGCTGGAGTCGAGCGTGCCGATGACTGTCACGCCCAAAATCGCCAACCAAAACAAATGCGACGGCCCAAAGGCCAGTGCCCATTGTGCCAAGACCGGGGTAAGAAAGATCAACAAAAACACACCAAACAACCCACCAATGGCCGAGGCGATAAACGATAATTGAAGCGCCTTCGCACCCTGCCCATTCTTGGCCATCGTATGGCCGTCAAGCGTCGTGGCAATATTGGCGGGGGCACCGGGGATTTTTAACAAGATCGCACTGACCGCACCCCCTGCAACCGTCGACGTGTAGGCGGCCCCCAGCAAGATTAGGCCTTGTTCGGGTTGCAGCTTGAATGTGAAAGGGATCATCAAAGCCACAGTCATCGTTGGCGACAAGCCCGGCGTCGCACCGAGTATCAACCCACCAATTGTGCCCACCAGAAGCAGCGCGAAATTGATCGGCGTAAACACATCGCCCATATAGTACAGAAATTCCAAGCGCCCGAGGCCCCTATCTTTGCAGTTGATCTTTGACGCTAAACAATGAAAATAGTTTTGCAAATGTTTTCATAAATGGGCGCTAAGTGACTGATTCAAAAATAAAACGAGCAGATATTTTTACGGTTGCAAAAGCTGCTGGTGTTTCACCGTCGACGGTATCGCGCTACTTCAACCACCCAGATTTGGTGAAACTCGTTACACGACGCAGAATCGAAACGGCCGTGCGCAAACAGGGCTATATTCGCAATCGTGCCGCCCAGACCATTCACGGGATTCGAAGTGGCACCATCGGCGTCATCGTCCCCACGCTAGATCACGCCATTTTTGCCGAAGTGGTCCAGTCTTTTTCTGATACCGTCGCGGAACACGGCTTCACGATCTTACTGGCATCACACGGGTATGATCAGCAACGTGAGTACTCAATCCTGCGCAAGATGCTGGAACATCGCGTTGACGGTATCGTGCTTACTGGGCTCGACCATGACGAAGCAGTGTATCAATTGTTGGATCGCCAAACTAATCCAGCCATCTTGATGTGGAACTATGCTGACAATTCGCGTTACCCAAGTATTGGGTCTGACAATGAATTAGCGGGTTCGATGATCGTCGAACATCTTTTATCTCAAGGTCATCGCGAGATCGCGTGCATGTTCCCGCCCATAAGGGGAAATGATCGTGCCGAGGCACGTTTCAAATCCGTTATGCGAAATTTGACGGACGCGGGTGTTTACGTGCCCGATCCTTGGCAATTGACGACAGTCTACAGTATTTCCGCCTCCAAAAGTGATACATTGGAACTTCTCAGCGCAGACACACGGCCCACCGCAATTATTTGTGGCAATGATATTCTGGCGACCGGCGCGCTTTATGGTGCCACTGCAGCTGGATTGCACGTACCTGACGACATCTCCATCACAGGCATCGGCGACTTCAAAGGCTCGGAGGAAATTGAGCCAGCCCTTACCACCGTGCGAATTCCGGCCAAACAGATCGGAAACAGGGCCGGTACCGCACTCTCATCGGCTATTATCAATTCGGACACGGCGACAAATGGCTTTCATTGCAAAGCCGAACTTATCGTCAGAAGGTCCTGTAAAGCCCTAAGCCAAGCTTAGCCTCTGGAAATAAAAGAACATCTCGAACAACTTGCCGCGTGATCGAATTTTTACACACGAGGCTCGGCAAATGGCGGTCAAAACCCGCCTTGCGGCGCAACGAGGCTCTTTAGTTTCCTAAACTAGCCGTCCAAGATCAAGGCGGCATTCAGCTGTCCATCAGAGCTGAACTTTCCCAACAAAAATCAAACGTGAAATCGGGATACTTCATACAATGCAAATAGATGTTGGTCGCGCTGAGTAACGTAAAGCTCGTCTTCCCGTCGATCTGCAAATCAAATGCAACGCGGTGTTTCGGTCGGGATCGTTCGTATCGCCGATCATACCTTTTTTGAGTGAATGGCGTTTTTGCCTAAGCTTCGCCAAAGGTTCTATCAGATGGCGCGCAACGGACCCATGTCGATGTTCACGTCAGACTAACCATTGATCTTCATTCTAATCCGACAGCTTGCGCGATTGTTAAGCACACTGTTGCGCGGCGTTGTCTTCTCAGTCCAAGAAACCCGCGAAACTACATGACGCCCGGGCATACCGATGACATGCGAGTTACGATGTGCTGGCTTGCAGGCCTTGCAATCTATTCAGTTGCTAGATTGATGCAATAAAGAGTGATACGTTTACCTCCTGTCTTGGAGAACGCTTTCATGAAACGCAATTCACGGTTGTCGCTCGCGCTTCATACTCTTGGCCATATGGCGGCGGAGCCAGCACGTGTGCGAACCTCAGCGGATATTGCTGAACATGCAGGAACAAATCCGGTTGTTGTCCGACGTGTTTTGGGCAAGCTGCGCGAGGCAGAGTTACTGACATCCGAGAAGGGACATGCGGGGGGATGGCGCCTTGCGCGTGCGCCCGACCAAATCACATTGGCTGATGTCTATCTTGCACTGGATGAAAATCTCGTTGCGACTGACGTAAAAGGAGAAGTCTCTGCGTGTTCAGTCGAGCAAGTTTTGCAGAAAAAGGTTGCTTCTGTTCTCGAAGAGATCGAGCGCAGCTTAGTCGAACGTTTGGCACTGACAACGATCGCGGAAGTGCGGAACTCGGGCGACGCGGCTCACAACTGATCCTGAGCGACGCTCGCAATATGGATTTCGAGTGCCTTCAAGCATTGTTTAGTGTTTGTCGTTTGGGATGCCGCCAATGCAGTAAACAAGATTCAGCCTGATCACCTGCGACAGGGTAATTTGGGGCGATTGCGCCGTAAATGACAGGCGCAGGTCTATTCCCAACCAATCTAAGAAGATATGAATACCCGGACTTTGGCCGGATCACGCGCTTTGTCGTCACAGAGGTCACCCCTGAAACAAATGTGCTTGGCATGCTGTTCGGGCGGCGAGGCTGGCATCGGCCTTGGCGGCCAAAAGCAATTTCGGCGGGGGGGGGCGCAGTGTCGTTTGTGTGATGTTGCTTGCTTCGAGCAACGACGGTTCAAATATCTTGAAAGCCGATCAGTTTTTTGTCATGGACCCCGTGGGTAAAATGGTGCGCTGAACACAAGGCAAATGCCGACACGGTAAGATTTGATAGTGGTCAGAAGACGCCACCTTACGTTACACGCTCACAGCATAGAATGCTATGTCCGGCTATTTTCAAATTGAGTCCATGCTTTTTCAAAACTGTCGAAATCAAAGCCAGCTTTGCGACTGGGTTCAAGGATCAAGTGTTCTGTTGACAGCAGTTTTACGATTGCGCTCTCTAGTTTGTCGATCACGTCGTTTGGAATGACAACTGCGCCATGACGATCCGCGTGGATCAAATCGCCTTCTGTCACGTTCAAGCCAAAAATTTCTACCGGTGTCCCAATTTCTTTCACATGTACAAAGCCGTGGCTGGGACCAATAGACCCTGCAACCACAGGATAACCGGAAGGAACGTCACCTAGGTCGCGCATGACGCCATTTGTAAGGGTTCCCGATAGGCCAAAGCCCTTATGAACTGTTGTGTTGATTTCGCCCCAATAGGCCCCAATGCAATCCGGGAAATCAACGTCCTCAACAACAGCGACTGCTGGCATAGGGGCGTGTGCCATGTGTTTGTAATAGGCCATTCGGCGGCTTTTGATCACTTCTGGTGGTTCTGTTGGTGCGTTGAGCGCCGCAATTTTTGCAGTGCGCGCATATCCAACTATGGCCGGCTCATCTGGCGCACTGCATAGCATTGTCCCACGGGTAAAGGCATCAAAGCCGCGCGTCCCTTGCGCCACTTCGATGGCGTTGCACACGCTTGGCGTGTCCACAGATCTTAGGGTTTTCAGCAATGATGGGGTCATATTGATTTATCCATTTACCAACGCGGCCCCCTCGGAAAGGCTGTTAAGCTTGGCGTAGGCGATGTCAGGATCTACCGCCCCAAAACCGGCAAAAGTTCCAAAGCCACAATCAGACCCTGCCACGACGCGGTCATGGCCAACAATCCTACTGAACTGCTCAATGCGCTGGGCGACAAGTTGCGGATGTTCAACAAAGTTTGTTGTTGTGTCGACAACACCGGGCACAAGCACCTTATTGTCAGGGATTTCCGATCTGCGATCCTGAAACACAGCCCATTCATGAGCATGACGTGGGTTTGATGCTTCAAACAATAGATATTGGGCCTTGGTCGACATGAGTGTCGAGAACACAGTGTCCATCGGGATGTCGCAGCAATGCGGCCCCTCATAGTTGCCCCAACAGATGTGAATGCGTATTTTATCTTCTGGTACGTTCTGGAGCGCGTGATTTAAGGCGTCCACATGGGAGGCCGCCACTTTTAAGAATTCCGTGTCCGACATGTCTTGAAACAACATATGCCGCGATAAGGCCAAGTCGGGGCAATCCACTTGTAAATCCAAGCCTGAGGCAACAATAGTTTCGTATTCCTCGCGCATCGCGTCGGCGAGGGCCGCCAAATAGGCATCGCGGGACTTGTAATGGTTGTTTTGCAGAAAGAGTGAAATCACCCCCGGAGACGCCGCGTTCATAAAACCACGTTGCGCGCCATGTTTGGACATTGCGGCTTTCAGGTTATCAATGTCTTTGTGCAGTTCTTCTTGACCTTTGGATGTCACTTCGCCTGTGCACATTGGGCGGGCATATTGTGGTGTGCCGCCCCCTTCAGCAAGGCGCTTCAGATAGCCGGGGAACATCTTAAGATCAGCGGGTGCATTGCGTGGACTGTCACCCGAAAAGCCCGTATAGCGGTCTTTGACATACGTCGCGTATGAGATTTTCGAGGTCTCACCATCACTTACAATGTCGACGCCTGCTTCGATTTGTTTGGCGACAGTCTCATAAACTGCTTGTGTCATCGCCGCGTCAAATTCGGCTTGATCAAAGGTTTGCTCATTCTCGCGCGCGAAGATGAAATCAACAACTTTTTGGGTTCGCGGCAGGCTGCCAACATGAGACGTTAGGATTTTGGTCATGATAAATCTTCAAGTTCTTTTGTGAAAAAAGCTATGCGCCAGTCCATGTTGGCCCTGCCGGATCATCGTTAGAAACCACGCGATAGAGGCTGCTTTCACCTGTCATGGATGGGTGCAAACTGTGGGTGAACCCCTCGGGCAACAAACACGTGTCACCCGGGTTCAAAGTGGAGGATCCCCCCTCCCAAGTCAGGGTCCAATGTCCGCGCATCGGCATCAAGACAACGTTTTGATCTATCGCAATAGGCGTATCTTCAAGTGATCCACGGGTGATGAATTCGATGTCGAAACCGGGTTTGTCTGGCAGAATACCATCGCTTCCGATCACCTTTGCCACCGATTTACCCGCCAAACCCATTAGATCAAGATAACGTGCGACATGGCGCGGGATTACTTGGAGGGCCGTCGGTTCGGGCATGGCCTTCAAAGCATCATCCGACAGAACAGGCATCGGTTTGACGCCATCGGGCAAGCTTGCCCCCAATTTTGTGTCGTAAAGCTGGCCGTTCTCACCGAGCACCAAACCATGCTCAGCCGCGTCTTCGATGACTTGCGGGGCCCATGTGACGCCTCCGCCCGCGTCGTCGCCCCCTAGCACGGCCATGATCATCCCGTAATCGGTGCCGATGTTTTCAAAGCCTCGGAAAATGCCAGTTGGAATATTGATGATGTCGCCTTCTTCCAAGGTGACCTCACCGGCATCGCCCCAACGCCCCCAAAAGAAACGCCAACGCCCTTTGAGGACAAAGAAGACTTCCGCAGTTGTATGGCTATGCAGCGAGTTGCGGCAACGCGGAGGCTGCCCGGCAGCACCAATATTGAAACCCGGTGTGTCATTGATGTGGACATGCTGATCCGCGCTTTCGGACACGCCACCACCAATGATTGTGAAGTTTTCCTTTTGATCACTGCCCGGCGTGTGGGCATCGATAAAGGCCGTTTTGCAGGGGATCAGATCACCGTAACGGACAATCCGTTTTTCCATTTCCAAAGGTGTCATCGCTTCATCCTGTCTTCAGTGCGATCTGCTTCCAGATCGATGTTTCGTCGTACAATGTGTATTCACGCCGAATACCCCAAGGGCCAAATTCAACATGGCTTACACCCATGACATGCACGTCCGCCCCAGATGGTTTGCCAAATGCGCCCCAGCCGTCATGCTTTCCAGTAAGGCTCCAGCGAATGGCCGCGCGTGGTGGCATCATCGGATCTTCGCGTCCTATCTGGTGTTCAATTGTAAAGATGGCAGACGGAAATGCAGCGCGCAAAGCGATCCAGAAGTCGTCAACACCATCGGTCGATAACAACTCTTTGCCGCCGGGATAAAAACCTGTGACTGCGCGGTCATATTCTTCCGGAATGACGCCCAAATCAGCCCCCATAATCCGGTTCAGGATATCTGCATATTTGACCCCCCATTCGTTGTCATTGCCGCGACCAGTGTAGGGACCGGCCTTGTCGATAGCGGGATGGAACGGCTGCACACATTTGTCCGGCCCACCTTCGCGTGCAATTAAATCAAGCGCATAGTCTTTTGGGTCCCAACCAAGTTGACGCACAACAGCGCCTTGGTCACGGATCAACCATTCATCGTTGATTTGATTGTCGATCGCGTGACAATCAGCAATCACACGATAACGCAGCTTTTTGCCCGTTGCTTTGCCATAAACGCCGTCACCCAGATGGGTTGCTGTTGTTAAAATGCGGTGCGACGACAACATACCTTCTTCCGGGGACCCTGACCAAATCACGTCCTCACCCAACAAGCGGCGATCAGGGAATTCTGCAAGCGTTGCCATCGTGGCACCAATGACACCGGCATTCCCAAACACGATTGACCCGGGAGACCGCACAGGAATATCGGGGGCATAATAGTGATGTAAGGACGCGACATTGCGCTGTTCCCAAATCTCTTGGGTGATCCCCAAAATATAGTCGGGAAAATCGGTGAACCGATCTGAGAAACCTTCCATTAGGTCCATCCTTCTGGGATTTTGGCGGAGCTTCTTATAATAAGCGGACTTTCCACGGTGATGTGGCGTGGTTCTGAGGCTGGGTTGCCGATCTTATCCAGCATCAAGGCGACTGTTTCTTGCACCATCACATTGGCGCGCTGTCGCACCGTGGTGAGGTCATACGCAGCCCATGCCGCTGGTGGCACATCATCATAACCGACTACGCTGACATCCTCTGGAATACGCAATCCAAGCTCGCTACGGATGACGTCCATAACCGCGAAAGCCATGTGGTCTGTTGCCACGAACACGGCGTCTGGTGGGGTAGGGCCGCCAAACATTTCACGCGCGGCTTCTTTTGCCCCGTCAACTGTGAACTGACCCAAGCCATGCGCCACTAAGGGCAGACCCGCTTGAGCTAACCCATCGCGAAACCCTGCTTCGCGATCGCGCTGTGTGGATGCGCCTTCCCATCCCCCGATATAGGCGATGCGTTTGTGTCCAGCGTCTGCGAAAAAGGCTGCAACAGATTGGCCTCCCGAAAAGTTGTTTGAAGTGACGGCCGAATGATCCGCTGAATCCTGTGAGCGGTTGAACAAAACCACAGGAACGCCTGCAGCCTCGCAACGTGCAGTCAAATCATTGGAGATGCCAACACTCGCGGTGATGATGCCATCGACTTGATAATCGAGTAGTTCGTCAATCACCTGATCCGTCGAATGTGTGTCATTCGAGGCCATAAAAACCAAAACGTGATACCCTTCTGCCTGCAAAGAGTTCGATAACTTCTCCAGAGCTAAGGGGTAAAAATAGTTATCCAAATAGGCGACGATCAAACCGATGATACGGCTTTTGCCCGTTATCAGGGAGCGTGCTAAAACATTGGGACGATAGCCGAGTTCCAACGCCGCTTCGCGCACTTTAAGCGCAGTTTTTGGGCTTACCGACGCCCCTTTCGTGAAGACACGGCTTACGGCAGACTGACTGACACCGGCCAGTTTGGCGACTTGCAGTGAAGTAATGCGATCAGCCAGCGGTCCACCCTCCGTCGACGAGCAGGTGGGTTCCGGTCACCATCGCGGCGGCATCAGATGCGAGATAAAGCGCGGCCCCCATGATGTCTTCGACTTCTCCGACACGACCAAGTTTGATTTTGCCATTAATCCAAGCGGCGCGATCGGGATCATCTAGGGTGGCCGCTGTCAAAGGAGTGCGGATAAACGTCGGACAAATCGTATTGATCCGAATTCCCAGCTCCCCCCATTCGATGGCCATGCTTTTCACCATACCCTCAAGCGCGTGTTTAGAGGTTGAGTAAACCGTGCGATCAATGCCGCCGACATGGCCCATTTGAGATGAAATATGGATGATGGATCCGCGGAAATTTGCAGCTTTCATGGCTTGCGCAGCATAGACCGACAGGAAGTATGCGGACCGTAGATTGACGTCCATGACAGTATCAAAATCTATCGGTAAGGTTTCGAGCGCAGGTTTGTGACGGGCCAGGCCTGCTGAATTTACAACGATGTCGAAGGGGGCTGCCATGGCTGTTTGCAGGGCTTCCAGATCAGCTTGATCCAGGATCAAGGATTGGGCTGCCCAACCGTTGTCTTTCATCGCTCCAACGACTTCGTTCAGTCGATCCGCGCCACGTGCAGCGCAAACAACCGTCGCACCCGCTTGTGCCAAGGCGACGGCGCATCCTTGGCCAATACCCGAAGAGGCACCCGTGACCAAAGCTCGCTTTCCATTCAAGGACATGGAAGGGGTTTTCGGCAATTTCATGTGGTTCCTCCGATTGGAAAACTCAAAGGCGACACATTCCGCGCCTTGTTGAATTCGCGCAAACGCACAAACACGTCGACTCCGAGCTGGCGATATACATCCAGCAGGTCAACCATAACCCAATTTTCACGGATTTTGTCACCATCCAAACGCCAGAAGTCCAAAGATCGCATTTCGATTTTCTGCCCATTTGGTGCGATGCCCATCCAGCCCCCATTTGTGACTGTTTGCACCATATCGGGCCATCCTGTGACGGCGACGTAATCGCCCTCCGCGAAGAAGTGGAAAGTCGTTTCATCAGGAAACTGCCCGCGATCCGGCATTGCGTTCAGAAACGGTATTTGGTGCCAATGTCGGAACCCGGAAATGCCACGCGCGGTGCCGATCCCGGCTGGGCCATACCATGTCATTTTGGGGTGCCAGAACCGGTCTAGTTCCATTGCCTCGGCTGGTTCTGCTGGGTGGCGCGTCAAAGCGGTGAGCATGTTTTGAACATGTGATTGGCAAAATTGACTGCGTGCGATTTGGTCGGTTGCGTCCAGCATCCCGTCTTGGGTGATCGGGCCCGGCGTGTGCCATTCACGGCCCAAACTGGGGGCCAGTGGCCATGCGTTTGCTTGCATCATCAATTCGGGGATGTCCCAAATTGCCTGCATTTCAACCACGTGGCCATCGGCAAACCGATAAAACTCATGGAACCGCATATGGGCCAAGTGGCCAGTCGGCGGGATGTCCAAAAAGGGTGCTGCAAAGGTTCCAATGTATGACCCGCAACATCCGATCCAGTCATGTCCCTCGGGGGTCTGACCACTGACGAGGATTGTATCGCGACGCTCAACATCGGGCATTGCTGTGATCAAAGGTGCATAGCATGCCTCGTAGAAACTCTTGGCGGTTTGGTCGCCAAAGGGATGACACATGTGAACTACTGCGTCCGGGTCCAAAAGTTGCTGTAATGATGCACGCACAATTGATTCGTCAAAATTACGCAAGGCCGCCAGTAGCGGTTGCATCAATTTGGCATTGTCGCGTGAAGGGTCCATCTATTCCTTAGCATCCCTATACGGTGCGCCTGTGCCGTAGGGCACATTGATCCCACCATAGCGACGCACGCGAACGTTGCATTGTTCTGCGTGCCCGACGAACCCTTCGAGCATGCATAAACGACTGCCGTATTCCCCGACCAAGGTTGCAGCTTCGTCAGTTGTGATCTTTTGATAAGAATGGGTTTTAAGGAATTTTCCGACCCAAAGCCCGCCTGTATAACGACCCGCTTTTTTGGTCGGCAGGGTGTGGTTGGTCCCAATCACTTTATCTCCATTTGAGACATTCGTTCGCGCGCCTAAGAACAATGCGCCGTAACACGTCATATGCTCCAAGAACCAATCGTCACGGTCGGTCATGACTTGAACATGCTCTGAGGCGATATCGTCGGCGACCGCCAGCATTTCGTCATAGGTGTCGCATAAAATGACCTCCCCGTAATCCGCCCAACTGACGGATGCGGTGTCTGCGGTCGGCAGGATTTCTAACAAACGGTCGATTTCTTGCAGCGTACCTTCAGCGAGTTTGCGGGAATTGGTCAGCAATACTGCGGGGCTGTTGTAGCCATGTTCGGCTTGGCCAAGAAGGTCGGTCGCACAAAGCTCTCCATCGACTGTGTCATCGGCAATCACCATCGTCTCGGTTGGGCCCGCAAACAGATCGATTCCAACGCGACCGAACAACTGACGCTTGGCTTCTGCGACATATGCATTGCCGGGGCCAACAAGCATGTGGACAGGGTCGATCGTTTCCGTGCCTATCGCCATTGCGCCAACTGCTTGGATACCGCCCATCACATGAATTTCATGTGCGCCACCCAGATGCATAGCTGCGATCACCGCGGCATTTGGTTTTCCTTTGAAGGGCGGTGTGCAGGCCACAATACGTGGGACACCCGCAACCGTGGCAGTGGCCACAGACATGTGGGCTGACGCGACCATTGGAAATTTGCCACCGGGAACGTAACAGCCCACCGATTGAACCGGGATGTTTTTGTGACCCAAGATGACGCCGGGCATTGTCTCGACTTCAATGTCTAACATGCTGTCGCGCTGAGCTTGGGCGAAGTTGCGCACTTGTTCTTGCGCGAATTTTATGTCGGCCAACTCGCGATCTGAAAGAGAGGCGATAAGCTCTGAGATTTCTTGTTCTGACAGCTTAAAGGAAGCAGGGGTGTAGTTGTCAAATTTCGCAGAAAGTTCGCGCAAAGCCGTGTCGCCGCGTGCTTCGATGTCTTTCAATGTTGCTTCGACAACAGCTTTGGTTTGTGCGTCATCTTCGGCGCGTTCGGCCTCTGGCTTTCCGCGTTTTAGGTATTTTACTGCCATCAATCTTTTCCTGAGTTCGTCTTTGGTGTTGGTGGTGTCTTTTCCTTACGATCATAGGCTTCCCAGCCATGACCATTGAAGACATCCACACCCAATTGTGCGAGAACATGCGGGAAATCGACCATCACCCAATTGTCAGTAATCTTGCCATTTTCGACTTTCCAAAAATCCATATAGCGGATTTGAATTCGCTTCCCCGTCGCTTCGACACCCATGAATGTTCCAGAATGCAACGCCTCTTGTCGTCCAAAGGCCGCCGCCCATTCGCCCATATAAAGACGCGCTTCGTCCACACAAACCTTGTCCGAAAACGCCGCTTGGAATGGCTTTTGCCAGTTGTCTTGGAATTCCTTGATCCCGTCTTTAGTCCCGCAACCTGTGTTTCCCATCCAGCTAAAGCCTTGGCTGAAGAATTCGCCAATATCTGCGATGCGATGATCATTTAGGCCATCTACCATGCCTTCAATCACCGCGCGGGTTTGTTCTGTTTTGGACATATCCGTGTCGCGAGACAGAATTGCTTGTTCTGGGCGTGCTCCGCTCATCCCTTGACGGCTCCTGCAGTGAGGCCACTGACGATTTGGCGTTGGAAGAATAAGATCAAAACGAACAAAGGTGCCGTGGCAGAGACGACGGCTGCGACCGCAAACATGACGTTCCCTTCTGTTTGTGTGGTTCCCAAAAAGCTCGCAATTTTCGGAACCATTGTTTGGTTCGTCTGGCTGAGAAGCGTCGCTGTCACAGTGAAGTCGTTGTAGGCCAAAAGGAACGAGAACAAGCCTGTTGTCACCACCCCCGGCCACATGACCGGTACGATAACATGGCGAAACGCTTGAAACCGGGTGCAGCCATCTACCATCGCACTTTCATCGAGGTCTTTGGGGATGTTGAGGAAAAAACTATGCAACATCCAAAGGGTGAAGGGTTGGTTGATGGCAACCATCACGATGATGGTTGTCGGTAAGTGACCCCATAAGTTCCACTCAAAAAACGGCAACAAGTAACCCGACACCAAGGTGATATGCGGCATCGCGCGGAACACCAGTGCAAGCATCAAAAGATAGAACGCGTATTTCTTACCCGACCTCGCAAGAGCGTAGCCACCTAACGTGCCAAGGGTCAAAGATATGATCACAACCGAAACGACGATCAACATGGTGTTCAGGGCCGCGCGCCAAAATTCATTGGTCACCCAAGCACCAAAATACCCTTTACCCGTGAACGCCCCGCCTGTTTCAATTTGGGTGCGCACTCCGGTTATGGCATTGGTCCAATCGGCTTTGGAAAAGAAGTCGCCCTGCACCTTAAACGAGCCCCAAAGGGTCCAAAGGAACGGAAAGCCAGCCGCAACAATCCAGACCATGACAAGGCCCCAAATGACCATTGTGAGCGTGGCGGATCGGCGATGAACGATATCAGACATCAAACCACCTTCTGGTTAAAGTCGCGCCATGTTCGGATCAAAACAGGGATCAACAGAACGGCGACGCCAAGGATTGTAAGAACTGATGTAGCGCCGGCAGACCCGAAAAACTGGCTCTCGGTTCCGACGAGATCGTTGTAGATGATCCATGACAACGAGGTGGCATTCGCCTGGGCAGAAAAGCTGATAATTGGCTCTAACACACGAAAGTTGTCCATCAGTTGGATAAGCGAAATGAACACGGTGAGCGGCATCAAGTGAGGCAAAACAACGTACCGAGTACGTTCCCATCGAGAGGCCCCATCGATCATTGCTGCCTCCATCGTGTCTTCCGGAACTGTTTGCAGGCCTGCGTAAAAAACAATGAATGCAAACGGGGCAGAGTGCCAAACACCGTAAACCATCAACATGATCCACGTGAGCGTCGGGGAGGCCTTGAGCGACAAATTCGGATCATCGAAAACCCTTTGCAGGGTTGCGCCAATAACCCCGTTGGCATCGATCATCCAAAACAAGATCAGTGAGCCGATCAAAGGTGTTACGATCATCGGTAAAAGCGAAACAAAAATCGTTGGTCCTTTGATCTTTTTGGGCAGAGTATTCACACCCAACGCGATCATAAATCCAAACACCAAGACCAAAGGCGTCACGACAAATGTATAGGTCAGGGTAAAGGCAAGCGCGCGGTAAAACGGTAAGTTCAAGGCTTGGGACAAAAAGTCCCCGATACCCGTGCTTGACTGCCACGCCTCACCAATTTCAGCAAAGGCGAGGTGATTTCGGTTGGTATACGTGCCAAGACCATTGAACTGCCCCAAGGGATATTCTTTTTTCAGTTTGGCCGTTTCTTCAACGTCAATTTGTAATTCTTGCTTGCAGCCAAAGGGGCCACAATTCTCGACCTCAACCATGACCGCTTCGTGTTCAATATGAAGGGATTGAATGACAACCGAGACAATTGGCAACGCTATGAATAGCAGCATCGTAAACAGCGATGGCAGAATAAACCAAAAGAAGGTGCGGTTCTTCATCAGAGTTGCCTAAGTTAGAGAATAAGGAAGGGAAGGGGGCGTTGCCCCCCTCCAGGACGCGTTTTACTTTAAGAAGCCTTGCTCTTTCGCGGCTGCCGTATAGGCCGCTTCAACATCAGCCAGCGCTTGCTCCGCACTTTCCGTGCCTTGCAAGAAATCAGAGATTTCTGCGCCAAGTGCGGTGTGCAAAGCGCCCATGAATGGGAGCATTGGATAAGGGGCAGCACCACCTGATGCGGTGCCTGCGACTCCTGCGGATGCTGGGCTTGGCACATATCCGTCGATCAGCCAGATGGCAGCGTCGTTATTGGCTTTGACCACGTCGGTCGTAATGCCATTCATCAAAGCGATAAACGTTGCCTCGGCATCTTCGTCAGATACGTTTGCCGAGATAGCGATGCCGTCCCACCAAAGCGTGGAAGCTGGGCGTGCACCATTGCCCCAAGACGGAGCAGTCGACAGAACTGTGCCAGCGACGACATCCGCAGATGAACCTTCGTCATCCAGCACCGCACTACCGCGTGATCCCCACATTGTGGCCATTGCAAGGTTGCCTGCTTCCCATTCGGCTTGGGTCGCATTGGAATCGTATGTCAGGTAATCAGGATTGGAATAAGCAACCAATGATTTCAACATGTTCAACGTGGCAACACCGTTTTCGTTGTTCACGGATGCTTCGGCAGTTCCTTCTTTGAAGAACGACGCGCCGGTTCCCATGTACATGTTCACGAATTCCTCGGCGAGGTTCCAGCCTGCTTTCGTGTTCAAAGCAACAGGGTATTCCATCAGGCCCGCAGCACGAACCTTTTCAGCCGCTGCAAGAACGTCTTCATAAGTGGCTGGGATGCCTTCCACACCAGCTTTTTCCAAAACGTCTGTGCGGGTGAACAAATGTTGTGCGTTTGCCATGAAGGCCACGGCCATCACTTTGCCGTTCACTGTGATCAACTGGTTTTTGCCCAGATGCGCACCATGTTTCGCAACCAAATCATCAATTGAGCGCACCAAGCCGTCATTCATCAATGTAACAAGCGTTGAGTTGGAAACAATTACAGATGAATACTGCGCAGGATTGGCCGTCAAAGCTGCGACCATGATGTCCTTGTGATCTTTGGTAAGGTTGGTTTCAACCGTGATACCGTCGCCCGCGCATGCCGAAGCCGCGGACGTCACGGCTTGGATGGCAGGGAAATCGTTTGAAAGAACGCTGACGTTACCGGCTGAAATCCCACAACCGGCCATTGCTGTGCTGCCTAGAAATGCAAATGCACCCGCAGCTGTAATTGTTTTTAGAAACATGTGTTTCTCCCTAGTTGTCATAAAGATGCGTCTTGCAAGGCCGCATCTATGTTGCCCCCATTCGTGAGGAGTTATTTGGGGTTAATCCCCAATTCGCGTACCGGTTTCGGCATCAAAAAAGTGGCAGATCCCAAGTGGTATAGAGATGTGAACCATGTCACCGATTTGCGCTCGGTAATCTTTTGCGGCTTTCACGGACACAAGTTCACCGTTCACCTTCACGGTTATCATTGTGGCGTCACCCAGCAATTCCATCGCATAAACTGCGGCGATAATTTCGCCGCCAGTTTCGACAATTGAGGCGTCCTCTGCTCGAAATCCAAGCTGTATTGCCCCATCCAGCGCGACAAGCCCGTTAAGGCTTATGGCGTCGCCTTTAAAGGTGCCATTTGACACCTGACCAATGATCAAATTCATCGCAGGTGAGCCGATGAAGCTCGCGACAAATGCATTTGCGGGGCGATCATAAATATCGGTTGGGCTGCCCACTTGCTGAACAACGCCGCCTTTCATGACAACGACGCGGTCGGCCAGTGTCATTGCTTCGATCTGATCGTGTGTTACGTAGATCGTGGTAACTTTCAGCTCGTGGCTCAGGTTTTTGATTTGGGCACGCGTAGAGACGCGCAGCTTCGCGTCTAAGTTCGAAAGCGGTTCGTCCATCAAGAAGACATTTGGTTCTCGTACAATGGCTCGAGCCAAAGCGACGCGTTGACGCTGACCGCCGGACAATTCAGCGGGTTTGCGGTGTAAAAAATTGTCCAACTCAACCATCGCAGAGGCACGCATCACGCGTTCCTTGTGCTCCGCCTCTGGGATCCTACGAACCTTTAGGGGAAAGCGGATGTTCTCATAGACATTCATGTTTGGGTAAAGCGCGTAGGACTGAAACACCATTGCGACGTCCCGGTCTTTGGGGTCGAGGTCGTTGACACGTTTGCCGTCAATCAAGATGTCGCCGCTTGTGACTTCCTCAAGCCCTGCAATCATTCGCATGGTCGTCGTTTTTCCGCAGCCCGATGGCCCAAGCAGGACTAGGAACTCTTCATCGGCGATGGTGAGGTCGAAGTTTTCAACTCCTACAAATGAACCCCAGCGCTTTGAAAGTTCGCGCAATTGGATTTCGGCCATCCAGTCCCCCCAGGTGATCAACGATCATTTTGCATACGTGTGCAAAAAGGATAGACTTCGATCAAACACTCATGCAAGTAAATTTTGCAAACGTATGCAGCGAGGCGGTCTAGTCGCAACTAAGACCTTTTAAAGCCTCGATAAACGAGAGATGAGAAATTGGGTTTTAAAACTGAAAAACAAGTTGTTCGTGCGTATTATGACGCCTTGGACAACGTTGAGGCGGTGGGAATCACCGCGGCAATAAGCGAGTTCACAACGTCCAATTATGTCTGGCGCGCGTTCCATCCGTTCGGCGAGCTATCTAGTTCGCAAGCTGTATCAGACTTGTTCTGGCAGCCATTTCGGCACGCAATAAAGCACATGCAACGACGAATAGACGTCTTTTTCGCGGGTGACAATTTCATCGACGATGGCGAATCCGTTTGGGTGTGTTCGATGGGGCATCTGATGGGTTTGTTTGATAATCCTTGGTTGGGCATTCAACCTACGGGCAAGATGATTATGCTCAGGTATGCGGAATTCCATAAAGTTGTAGAAGGCAAAATCGCTGAGACAGCATTTTACTTCGATATTCCGCATTTCATGATCCAAGCAGGATACAACCCATTTCCCAAACAAGCCGCCGCGCACATGGTTCAACCGGGGCCACTGCCGCATGACGCATTATTATTTGATGATGCTGACCCAATTGAAGGGCAGAAAACGCTCGACGTAATTCATCGGATGATCAATGACTTGGGGCAATGGAATAGCGGTTTGCCGCTTGAAGAAGAACTCGCCTTGAGTTGGCATGACGACATGATTTGGTGGGGGCCTGCTGGGATTGGCGCCACATACACCATTGAAAGATATGCAAAGCAGCACTCGGGCCCATTCAGGGCGGGGCTAAGTGACAGATCAGGCACAGGTCATATCGCGCGTCTCGCTGAAGGACATTACGGCGGGTTCTTTGGGTGGCCAAATTTTACGGCAAAAGCAACAAGCGGCTATTTGGGCCTGCCACCGAGTGACAAAAACTGCGAATTCCGTGTTATTGATATATATCGCCGTGAAGGCGAAAAGCTCAAAGAAAACTGGGTTTTTATCGATATGCTGCATTTCTTCAACCAGCAAGGCATCGATATTTTGGGCATGTTGGAAGAAGAAATCGCACCTTCATAGCCGACCACATTCCTGTCCGGTTTATTCTGGTGTCTTCTGAGGTATTTTCACTGAGAAAAGCGAATTCTGAGCTGTAATTCCAAAGCCAACAACTGCCGCCTCTGCGTGGACTGATACGAGGCGTGACAAAGGCTGTGTTACTTTTGTGTGCTCGATAACGTAGTTTTTTGCCACTTGTGAGACGTCTGGCACGTCTGGTCATGTTTGGATCGCAAACCGTTTAGCCGAAAGTCGATACATCGAGTTTCTGACATGTTGTTTGCATTGTTGTCAGGCTTGGGTTGGATTGCGATTTTCCCAAGTCGCTGAAATCATTTCATTTAAACGTGGATAAACACGTGTGGCATGTTTTGTTCGGTTGTCCGCTCGCAAGTGATTGATAGATTTTGTGGAGATTTGGTTGACGGAATTGAAAGAGTTACTTTGTTTAAGGCGTCTTCCGAACTCGAAATGGATCAAACCGACACCGCTAAATCCAAGGCAGATATTGAAACGAAATTTGTCAAGTCGCACGATCAAGTGCGTGAGAACTTCGCCCAAATTGCAATGACGATGACAGCGCTATCAGGCTATCGACACCATTCAATTGCGGATTAACAACATCTTGTTTTAGAATCACTTTCACATAATCGTATTGCGCTTGCTTACGGCAAAACCGACGTTGGCGAATAGAAAGATATATCCGGTATCGCAATCTGGGCAAGTGTGTCTGAAGAGGTCAATGAAAAAATCACAGAACAAGTTAAGGCCCGTGTTTTCCCGATTCAATTGCGAGCTGGGGAATGGAACAGCGGAGAGATTAACTGGCTGTTTGATGTTATTGCCCTCGATCACGCGATGACCGCACGCGTTATTGCGAATTTCCGGCAAGTCGTGAATGGCGGGGATTTACGTTTACACCCAATGATCGGACGTTTGGTCCATATAGAGGCGCTAACAAAACTTCGTCGTTCCGGGAGATAGTTAACAATGGCAATTCGTCCGATGTTTGCGCTCGTTCCTGCAACGCTGCAAGGCATGTTCACCTTTGAGATGGCAACAGATGTAGCCCCCATCACATGGGCGGCAGAGGGGTTGGATGTGCCCGAAGACATGTTCCCTTTGCACGTGCGGGCACAAGGTCAGCCGCATAGATTACAGCGTTTCATGGATGGATCTGTGATCGGTACACGGTTGGTCAAGCACCGCGTTTTGCGACTTTCTTGCAGACGTCGCGCCGGGAGTTCACGCGTTCTGCCCGTTCTCGCTGGAAATAGGCTGCAGGGGACGTCCGAGAGGGGCAAGTTTGGTTGTTGAGAACCGGGGGCCTCTTGGATGCGTTGACCGAGCCAAGCCTCCTACAACTTGATCTCGCACGTACATCTGACGGAGCAATCGCAGTGGCTGGGATGCCTGACTGGCATTTCTCAAGCTGAAGCGGGACGTCGTAGGGGATACACCCTTTAGGCGAGAGGCGAAGGTTGTGAACGGGCACTTCTGCTCGCGGGAGTTCCTGCGGCAAATACCGGTACGTGGCCTTCAACCGGTTGGAGCAATCGGCCAGATCATTTTTAAGAGGAAGATTGCAGTGACTTTGACGAAGGCGTGGATGATTAAGCCGACTGAGACCGAAAATCGATCAAAAGTTGGATATCATGGCGTAACGCAGGATGACCGCACCCGATTGGGCTCGACATGGGGCAAGGGTGTCTTGCCTGAAGACGTGCTCCCCTTGCAAGTTGCGCAATATAGTGGGGATGTCATGCCGCTGACATTGCGCAAGGGACCAGCTATGGCGAAGTTATTGTGTCCAAGCGTGTGCGGGATGTGATCGTTGAGCAGGATTTTGCATCCTCTTGGTTCGCGCCGATTGTCTTCCAAGAAAAAGACGTTACCGAACACAATGACACGTATTGGCTGCACCGCGTCGTCCGAGATGTCGATGCTCTAATTGCAGAGAAACCAAAAGTCAGAAGAGCCATGCGCAGGGTGTGTCGCCCTGACGGAAGTTTGGTTGGGGAAGACCTCGGGTTTTATGAAGTGCGCGATGCTTTTGATTTGTGACTGTGCACAAAGAGGTCGTCGAAGGTATTGATTTGTGCCGGTAAGTGTGATCGAAAAATCCGACTTTATTCGTGAAGTGTACGGGTGGTCAAATCATGCGACCAAGTTTGCTGAGGGATCATCGCTGATTTCCCTGCCAACAGACTGTGAAGTTGCTTTCCGAGCGAGATTGTCGCAGCATTTGGGATCTTACCTCGGATATTGGGGCGGGCTTGCGCGAATTCATTCAGGCCTCAAAACCCGTTTTGACACGGACTTTCCACCATTGGTGCTGTTGTCCCGCCGGGCGGGACGATTTTGATGATTGTGCCTTTGGATGAGAGTTTGGCCTGCGCACTCGCATTGACCCCTCGTCAGTTGATCAGGTCTATGTCGGTCACAAAGCCAACCATCGGTTTCCCGCGTTCAACCAGCGCACAACACCGGAACTTTCTGGCGATGTACGCAATATTTCGGCGACGACGTCTTCTGACAAGGTTCAGGGGCAAAGCTATTATTGGGTCGATGTATTTGTACCCGAGGAAGAATTGGCGCGCATTGGAGACTTGGATTTGGTGCTGAGAATGCCAGTGGAAGCGTATGTGACCACGACCGATGGAACGGCTTCGAGTTATCTGACCAAGCGGCTCATCGATCAATAGAACCAAGCATTCCGGGAGGAATGATTTGCGGATGTATTTAGACATCAACGCAACAAAAACCAAACAGGCACCATGAGACAAGTCAGGATCAACTGATTTTGCACCCGTGAAGGCTTCTGTGGACGTCTCGCAGGTCTTTCAGCCAACATTTTAGATTGCAATTTGTAGCCCCTTGGTGGTGATATTGAACGGATCGGCCGACTGCTTCTTTGCGATCACGACGAACTATCCGCCGGCTTGCTGCCAATCCATTACTGGGTACAATCGCGTGGCGTTCACTTGCCTGCGGCCCAAATCGAAGGGATATCGCCATGTTCCAACACCGTATGAACGAGTTTCGCACCCGCATGTCGGAGGCCAAGATCGATACTGCATTGATCACGGATGACGACAATGTCTACTATTTGACCGGATACTACGACTATCTGCATATGGAATTTGGCCGCCCCACGATCCTGATCGTGCATCGTGATGGCCCTAGTTTACTCATTACTCCGACGATTGACCTAAACACGGCGCAAGCAAACGCCCGCGTTGATCGCATTGCTGCATGGAATGATGGTATGGGCGATGAATGGCGCGCGGAGATACCAGCTGCAGTCCAAGGGCGATCATGCATCGCAATCGAACCTGACCACATGCCATCAGTTGTACGCGCTTATATAGATACATTGGTTGACGCGGCTTTGCTTACCTCTGCGACGTCTGTTCTGTCCAAGATGCGGATGGTCAAGTCGGCGCCTGAATTACAAATGGCCCGTCACGCAGGGCAAGTTGCCAATGCGATGATGTCTGCCGGGCGAGCAGCTATCGGGGATGGCGTGCCAGAATATGAGGTGGCAATAGCAACCTCACAGGCGGGCACGCGAAAGGCTGCCGAACTGCTCGCGACCCATTACACAGATGCCGACATGTCGCCCAACACGCATTTTCTGCAAATCATGGCGTCGGGTGATACGATCACCAAAACGCATCATCGTGCTACAACGCGGATCATGCGTATGGGCGAGCCGGTTTTTCTGTGCTTTTGCGGCATGACTAATTTTCACAGATTCAAACTGGGATTTGACCGAACTTTTTGGATTGGCGATGCACAGCCCGAGCAAGTCTCGGTCTACGAAGTGGCTTTGGCCAGCCAGCAAGCCGCCCTTGATGCGATGCGCCCCGGTGTGACAGCTGAAAGCGTGCATTCGGCTTATGCCGATGTGATCCAGGGGGCGGGGTATGAATATCCGTTCAGATGCGGTCGCGCGACCGGCTTCAGCTTCTTGGAGAAACCGCAATTGGTCACTGGAGATACAACACTTTTACAAGCGGGGATGGTCTTGGCTGTCGATGGATCAGTCAATGTGGCCACGTTCCGCGCGCAAATTGGGGACAGCTTCATCATTACCGAAGATGGATATGAACCCCTTACAGATCACCCCAAAAAGATAGAAGACGTCATTTTGTCATCTTGATGGGCTTGGACTCAGACTGCGCCGGCGCGCATTCCCGGCTTGGGGTAGAAGATGAAATTGCGGTGTGAGGCGGTGGTTTTCCTGAAGAATGACCAGGTAGTTTAGTCGCGTGAAAGCTAGGTTTTCGGCATTTCCTTCCTTGCCATTGATCTACTCAGCGGCCTGTTACATTGGTACCTAAATATGTCGCGCGATGAAGCAATCGACATCCTTTTTCGGCGGCACAACCCCAGAGAAAATTTCGACGTAGTGCTGCACACGTGCCAACCTGTCCTGGCGAGCCTCTTCAACATGCATCGAGATATAGCCAATTTGCGTATAGATCACCGTCAAAGCGCGCACTTGGGCTTGCTCAGGTGAAGCTCCATGTTGCTCAAACATTCTAGCTACGGCTTGGATGCGGATGTGATCTGCTTTAATTAGCCTGCCGTGAAGTTCGTGATCTATACGCGCCCAGTTTCGGATCGCTAGATCAAGGCGCGCATCAAAGAGCGCGGGGTCAAGCCAACAATCCATCAGATTAAACAACGCTTCACTGACGTTGGAGGCTTGCATGTTGCAACAATCAACGAGGTTTCCAGTATTCTGGCTTTCCCAACGTTCAATCATCGAAATGTGCAGTTCTTCAAGGTCTTTAAAGAACCAGTAAAATCCAGTGCGCGTTAAGTTCAGCTTCTTGGCCAATGCCATCACTTTGACAGCACCTATGCCATCAGAAACTAACATTTCATAGGCCGCATCAAGCCACAGTTCTTTTGATCCGCGCTGACGAGAAGATGAGGCGTTCATCCGTCCATATTAGAAAACTTGACAGGTGTGTCAATTGTGACGCAGGCTTAAATCATGACATATCTGTCAAACCAACTTTCATAGGCACTGCCAACTAGACCCAATGATTGTGAGACACTTCGATGACTACAGATCCGCTGCTTCAACCTTACCAATTGAAACACCTGACACTGAAAAATCGGATCATGACGACCAGCCACGAACCCGCATACCCTGTTGATGGCATGCCAAAAGAAAGGTATCGCGTCTATCACGAAGAACGCGCAAAAGCAGGGGTTGCGCTTGCGATGACGGCGGGGTCGGCTGCTGTTTCCAAAGACAGCCCGCCTGTGTTCAACAACATCCTCGCGTATAAAGACGACGTTGTCCCTTGGATCAAGAACCTCACAGATGGGTGTCATGAACACGGATGTGCGGTGATGATCCAACTTACCCACCTTGGGCGACGGACGACGTGGAACAAAGGCGATTGGCTGCCTTCAGTGTCCTCATCCAAACACCGTGAACCCGCCCACCGTGCCTTTCCCAAGTTGATTGAGGACTGGGATATCGAGCGGATCATAGCGGATTTCGCGGACGCGGCAGAGCGAATGAAGGCGGGGGGAATGGATGGGATTGAACTGCAAGTTTACGGCCATCTGTTGGACCAATTCTGGTCACCACTGACCAATGATTTGGTTGGGCCATACGGGGCGGATACTTTGGAAAACCGGATGCGATTTCCACTGGAAGTGCTTGGTGCGATCCGCAAACGCGTTGGTGACGAATTTATCGTGGGCTTCCGCTACACCGCTGATGAGGCGCAAAAAGGCGGTATCACAGCCGAAGATGGCTTGATAATTTCCAAGACATTGGCAGATACAGGCCAGCTTGATTTCCTCAACGTTGTACGCGGACGTATACATACGGATCCTGCCATGACAGATTTGATCCCGGTCCAAGGTATGGCAACCGCGCCGCATCTGGACTTCGCGGGACAAGTCAAGAAGTTGACGGGGATGCCAACATTCCACGCCGCCAAAATCCCCGATGTTGCTACGGCGCGGCATGCGGTGGAAGCTGGGCTACTGGATATGGTGGGCATGACACGCGCGCACATGGCCGATCCCCATGTGGTCAGGAAAATCATCGAAGGTCGCGAAGACGATATCCGCCCCTGCGTTGGGGCAACGTATTGCCTTGATCGGATTTATGAAGCCGGTGATGCGCTTTGTATTCACAATGCGGCCACCGGGCGTGAATTAACAATGCCGCACACGATTCCACCCGCGGACGTGACGCGTAAAGTGGTTGTCGTCGGCGCTGGCCCCGCAGGTCTTGAAGCCGCCCGTGTGGCGGCAGAACGCGGCCACGACGTTGTGGTGTTTGAAGCACAACCTGAACCGGGGGGGCAAGTGCGCTTGACCGCGCAAAGCCAGCGCCGTCGCGAGATGATTTCGATTGTTGACTGGCGGATGTCCCAATGTGCAGCGCGCGATGTTGTGTTCCACTTCAACACTTGGGCCGAGACAAGCGACATCACTGCGTTAAACCCCGATGTCGTGATCATCGCGACAGGCGGCATTCCAAATACTGAATTGTTTGAAACAGGTAAAGATGCGTCCAATGTCGTGACGTCTTGGGATATCATCGCAGGTGATGTGAAACCTGCTCAAAATATCCTGATCTATGATGAGGCGGGGGACCATGCGAGCTTGCAGGCAGCAGAATTTGCGGCGGCATCAGGATCAAAGGTAGAGATAATGACGCCCGACCGAACTTTTGCTGCAGGTGTCATGGCGATGAACTTAGTGCCTTATATGCGCTCGCTCCAAACCAAAGACGTGACATTTACGGTGACACGCAGATTGTTGGATGTGGCCCGAAACGGCAACAAATTGGCCGCAACAATTGGCACAGATTACAGCGATCATTCTGAGGTGATAGATTATGATCAGGTGGTTATCAATTACGGCACTTTGCCCTTAGACGCGCTATATTTTGAACTGAAACCACTCAGCTCGAATGGCGGGGCGGTCGATCATGATGCTTTGATTGACGGGACCCCTCAGGCCGTTGAACGGAATGAAGAAGGTGGCTTTCAGCTCTTTCGGATTGGCGATGCCGTATCTGCCCGTAACACACATGCAGCGATCTATGATGCGCTGCGTTTGGTGAAGGATTTATAAGGCCGCGGTGTTTGGTGGGCCGAAATCTCAGTCGCTCAGGGACAAGCAAGTGGTGTCGCTCAGAAACAAAGGCGCTTGGCTTGCTTGAGAACCTAGACATCTTCAATCGGAAAAACGGGCTCGATATTGCGATGGGGTTACATCCGTGAAATCCCGAAATGCCGCGTTAAACCCAGATAAGGACGTGTATCCAACCCTCATTGCGATTTCAGTTGTCGGCGCGTCACCTGTGACGAGGAATTCGATCGCTCGAATGATCCTGATACGGGCCAAGGTTTGGCTTCAAGTCATGCCCATCTCTGCGGAAGACTTGCGTGCCAACGCACGTGGTGATTGCCCACAAAACTTTGCAATTCCATCAAATGTTGAGGCTTGATCGAATTGCGCTTCGGTCAAAGCAACGGCTTTCACCAACGCAGGTGTTGTTGGTGCGGGCAAGACGCAAGGGTTGGGCGTCGCTGCGAGGTTCGTGACGACAATGGCCAAAAGGTTAAAGGTCGCACGTGCATAAGGGGTAAGCGGGTGCGCATCTTGGTTCTAGTCGCGACATTCACGCACCAATTCACGCGCTAAGGGGATCATATCAAAAACTGATAGAATTTCGTCAGGCGTATCCATCACATTGCATGGGAACAACACCGAAGCTGTTGTCAATTTTGACAAAACAGAGATGTTGATCGGATGTCCTGCGCGGATTAGCGCAGCGCGTGCAGGGTCCAGTGTTTTCTGGATGCTTCCAATCGAAGCGTTCCGTCTGTTGCATATAGGAAATGATGCTGTTCGGTTTGAAATTCCAACGGGCCTGAAGGCTCAAAACGCCGATGAAAACAATATGCATAATCCATATGGTTCAGTATTTACCCGTCAATCTTATAGGCGTCAAAGCGTCGGCTGACGGGGGCTGACAACATGATTGGTCGCAACTTTTGCCCATTACGCGCGAACGCGCGCGAGGCAGTGTACCCGGCAAAGTCATCGGCTGAGTCCCACTCGTGAAATACACCCAGTATGTGTGGGTTCGACGCGTCTTTGAACGGGATGAACGTGACGCATCCGGTCATTGCACGGATTTGATCCACTTCAGTCATAAGAACCTCAAGGGCTGTGTTTGATCTTCGAGGACAACGGTGAATGTGACATCTGCAATCAAGATGAGACTTCCTTTTGTGTTTTGATAAAAACGTATCCGTAGCTGGTTCGAAAGGGTGAGCCGGATGTGAACGACTGGGTTTCAACATGATCCAATTCGACAGATTTGGCCCAGTGGCAGACCCTGAGGGGTGTGTGCCATCGATGACGCTATCGGAGACAGATCAACCAGTTGCACCAATGCGGTTTTGAGACGACAAGTATGAGCCTTCCGTTTGGAACGAGGCAGTCCGCGATCTTCGCCATCGCGGCGACAGGATCTTCGAAATGCTCGACAACGTGAGCCGCCAAAACCGTATGAAACCGGCGTTTCGGTTGGTAATCTTCTAATTTGGACGTGAAACTATTCACGGCGACTGACGCTGCAGAAAAGCGGATCCGCGCGACGTCAAGCATTGCTTGGGAGGGGTCCACCAATGTGAGATCACGACTGCCGCCCGTCACAAGCCACGCATCTGCGAAAAGACCTGTTCCCGTTCCCACGTCTAACACGGGCTGCATTGGTTCTATGGGAGGCGGAAGAAACTGTTGACACGCTTTGGAATACCCCAAACGTCGCATTTTTCGATCCCAACGCATAGCCGCGTGATCATATTTCCACACAATATCCATGCCGCAATGCATACAATAGGACCAACGCGCTGACTTGTGGCTGCAGGTCAAAAATGCGCTCCAAACGGCCAGAAGTTAAAAGGTGGGTTGCGAATGCCCATTGATATCGACGGTGCTTGGTTTCGTCGGCGGGGGGCCTTTAAACCTTGATGTGCATCACCCTTTGGACGCAGCGGATCACCGCGAAACGAATTTGGCTGCCATTGCTGTCTTTCGGTTCGTTGGGCCGCTTCCAGAAAAAGCACAGGCTAAGGGGGTACACGATCAGCAATCACCTTCAGGCATTCGATTAAGTGCGCCCGGGGTTGTTAAAGTATGCGGTCAGTTTCTGGATGTTATCAGCCCGCATAAAGCGACCCTGTTGGCATCGCGAGGAAATCATCCAAAGAGATGTCTTCTTGTTTCAAAAAGCCTGAATTCGGCAGCTTGCCGTCACGTACCATTTCAATGATGGCGACGACGGAACCGGCTGTCGTCCATGCGATCGCAGTGCGTTTTTGACCTGCGACCTCAATTGGGCGATACCCGCGGACAAATTCGCGACGCGCCATACGTCCATTAATATGACCTTCCGCACTTGCATGGATATAAACAACATCATCTTCGACAGGAGGCTTGGCATTGACCAAGATTTCGCCAGCTTCTTTACGACGCTCACGCATAAGGAGTTCGTGAAAGAAGAAATTCATCTGTTGCACATGCCCAGGGTAACGCATTGATTTGTAATCAATGTTGTCTACGTGGTCTTGGAATGTTTCGCACATTGTGCCCAAGCCACCAGATGTTGTGAAGGCCTCCAGTTTGATGCCATCGATGTAGATGTCTTCGATCCACTCCATCGGTGATACCCATTTGCGCTCGCCCGCTTCAATAACTTCGCAATCGTTCAGGTACTCATTGACCACGCCCTCGGGAGACCAATTAAAAGCATAACCCATCAGTCCTGTAGGGTTTTGCGGCAACGCGCCGACACGCATCTTGCATGAGCGGCAATCATCGAATTGGGAAATCAAATTTGCCCCCACAATTCCGATGAAGCCGGGGGCCAATCCACATTGTGGGGCCATCAAGCCCTTGGCGGTTTTGCTCATCTCGATGATAGCTTGGGTCGTGGGCACGTCTTCGGTCAGATCGAAATAATGCACGCCTGCATCATGGGCCGCTTGCGCCAACGCGATGTTCAATTGGAAAGGGAGGCACGAGAGCACGGCGTCATGTTTGCGGAACTGGTGCACGACTTCTGCAGTTGAAGACAGATCAAGTGACATAAAGGCAAAGGGTAAACCGTCCTTAGGTGCGTCTTTGTCGATCCCGGTGACTGTGAAGCCTGAATTGTGCAGTAATTCTGCTGCCAAACGACCGACTTTGCCAAGGCCGAGGACTGCGATGTTTTTCATGTTACGTTATCCTAATTGCGGTGTTTTGTGCCAATGGCCTGTGACTGCTTGCGCCAGAGAGTTCATCCGGATGACAAGCGGCTAACTTAAATGCCTAAATGGAAGAGCCGGTTTCGCTGTCGCCCGATTGATGGCATTATTGGGATGAGTGTGGGCGGTAGCGCCGCTAATCAGAACCACAATTCTACTTACATTTCCCCAATATTTTGACTATTCGTCAGAGACTGGTGAAAAGGCTATTATGGACGAAATCGACAAAAGACTATTGCTTCTACTGACGCGCGACGCACGCGCGTCAGCCGCGGATTTGGCAAGGGCATTGTCGGTTTCTCGGGGCACCGTGCAAAACCGCATTGATAAATTGACACGCCAACGGGTGATCGAAAAGTTCACGATTGAGGTGGGCAGCGGCGAAAACGACAATCAAGTCAGTGCTTTTGCCTTGATACATCTGAAAGCCGACGATGATGCGATCGTGAAAGCGTCACTGCGGCGGATTGAAGAGGTCTCGCAAGTTTCAACCCTCAGCGGGACGTTTGATCTGGTGATCGAACTTAGATGTGCTTCATTGGCGCGGTTAGACGCGGTTTTGGATATCGTCCGTGCCCTGCCAGACGTTGCGGATACACAAAGCCATATCAGGCTAAGGACTTGGAATAACTGACATGTCCGCAATGTGTCGGACCATATCAAGGTGTTTTAATATACGCTTTGGATGAACTTTTTTGCGCAACGGCGAAGTACCACTTCTAAAGGTGGGGTTTTGAGTTCCGGGGGAGGCGGGGCTAGTGTGCTATGCGGACTTCGTTTGAACAGTGTTGGTTCAGGGCGGCTAATGACGAAGTTGGACCGCCACAATTTGGTGAAGATCTTGGCGGCAGCTAGGCGCAATGTTCAGTCTTTGAATGACTGAACCTACCGCGCGTTCCCTGTTTTGTTGATAGATGCCGATGTCAGAAAATGTGACCAGAGGAAAGCGCGGTGGTCAAAGGGCGTTGGTTAGAACGTGGTGGACAACGAGACCTTGAAGTTTCGCCCAGTCGCAGCCCGCGTTGAAAGTCGTGGCGTGTAGTCGATGTCCGTCACATTTTCTACACCGAAGCGGATCGTCGAACCTTCAAGCGCGCCGTGTTGCGGGGCCCATGTGGCGCGTAGGTTGTGCACCGTGTATCCTTCATCCGTGACAACACCTGCAGATTCATAATCGGCGGCAAACTCTGTTTCCCAGCTAACATCCCATTCCTGTTCCCACTTTTTGCCGATCGTCAGCCGCACTGTGTCTTGAGGGTTTTGTTGCCAATCGGCGATGACTCCGCTTTCATTCAGCGAAGTGCCATCCGAGACATGTGCGTTAACGTCAACATAGAAGCCCGTTTCCATAGCATAGGCGGCTTCAAATTCCCAACCGTCCCTGTCGACCTCTATAACGGAGGTTCCGGGGATAAAGCCGCGATACGTAGTTAGATCGTGTAAATCTTGTTTGTAATAGCCAAGGCGGAATGCCAGCGTATCCCCGGGTGTGAATACGTTCTTTCGGTCAAATGTTGTGCCGATCTCATATATTGTGCCTTTTTCGGATTGATTGATCAGCACTGGGTTTTCGATGTCGTCAATAATCGGCAAATTCTCTGTGTAAGCGGCGGACCCATAGACCGCCCAACCGTTCGCAAAGGCATAGCGGGCCGAAATGCCGCCCATCACGGCATCATGATTAAAGCTGTCGCTACCATTGACTGCAGCTTGCGTAATGGTTTGCGACTCGTAGCGTAGTGCTGGCGTAAGTGTGAAGTTCTCACCAAATTGCATCTCGTCGATGGCAAAGACTGCGACCACGTCTTTGGTTCCGCCCGGAGCAGACCCGGCCGACGCATCCGTTCGCTCTCGTTTTATGAACTCCAAGCCTGATCGTAATTTGTGATCTACTGCCCCTGTCGAGAAGAGCGATGTGTTCTTAAAACGTAATGTGGTGGTTTGGTATTGGTTATCAGCATCCAAAAGCGCGAGGTCGCTTGCGGCCAAACTACGGTCCACGGCTTGACTGAACACCAATTCATCAGAATATGTCAGCTCAACGGCAAAATCGACTAGGTCGTTTGCTGTAGGATTGAAATTGTATCGCAACGTGGCAACCTGATTTTCAATGGTGCGATCCACGTTCCCGAAATTTGCGGTTCCAAAGGTGTCGTAGGGGACGTCAAATGTCTCTTGATCGGTCTCTGAAAGACTGACGGACAAGTTGTGCTCTTGCGAGTCCCCGAAGTAGAATTTGCCTTTTAACAACCATGACGGATCATCAATTGAACCTGCGTTGGGGTTGATCTCATTGCCGGCACCATCTGTGCGCACGCCAAGCATCCGGCGTGTGTAGTTGAACAGAAATTCGGCGTTGTCGTCACTTTGGTACGCAAGAGTGGTCGAGGAAACAAATCCATCCCCATTGCTGTTGAATTCAAATGTTTGCCGTCCCGCAAAACCGGGTTCGCCGAAAGTCAGGTCAGAGGCGTCGATGGTTTCCAGCAAGACGACTCCGCCAAAAAACGCCTGATCCATATTCAAACGATCCGATGGTGCCCCTTAGGACCTCAACTTCCCGGTAAAGATAGGGATCTGTGTAAAGCTGTGTGCCGATGCGATATAGCTCTTCGCTGCCCTTCGTGGCGCCGTCAATCTGGATGAGAACCTTCTGATCAGTGCCAAATGTGGAATTGGCGCCGAAGCCGCGAATATTGATGCCGGACCCTTGAGCGGTTGAGCCATTCACCAGTGTGACGCCGGGTACGGAATCGATCAACTCGGCGACGGTTCCGGCCTGTCGATCTTGAATTTCAGTTTCATCGATTGTCGTCTTGGAAATCGCAGAGGTTGTTTCAACGTCTCGTTTGCTTTCCCCCAGCACCACAATGCCTAAGGCCTGAGGTTCGGCGAGGTCTTGCGCCGCAACAGGCAACGCGAATGGTAACAGAAGGGCGACGGCAGTTGACGTTCGCAAACAGGTGCGTAGTGAAGAATGTTGCAAGTTTTGTCCCTTTATTTGTGGGCCACAAGCTTGCAGATGGCTGGCGTCGGCGATGTTTTTTGAGCGGTTTTTTGCTTGTCTCTTGCGTCAGTTAATTAATCTTACTAAAAGTGTCAACAATACTGATCTTGATAAGACTGTAGCCATGGTGCCGACAGGCAACCAAGCCATCACGTCCCTAAACGCACGAGGACCAAATGGCCGAAAAGACCAATCACACCCCGCAAGACATCCGCAAAGCGCTAGCTGATAAGCCCAATATGCGCGAACGTGACATTGCCGAGAGCCTTGGTATTTCAGAGGCGCAGTTGTTGGCTGCACAATTAGGGCAGGGGGTGACCGCTGTTACCGCACATCCCGACACCGTGATGCACGCAGCCCAGACCTTTGGCGAGGTCATGGCCCTCACCCGGAATGTATCGTGCGTGCATGAAAAGGTCGGTATCTATGAAAACTACCATCCCGGAACTCATGCCGCGATGGTGCTGACCGAAGACATCGATCTGCGGATTTTCCCGTCTCATTGGCAGCACGCATTTATGGTCGAAAAAGAACTAGAAGATGGCGGCCTTCGTCGCTCGCTTCAGGTTTTCGATGCCGCAGGTGACGCTGTACATAAGATATTCTTGCGCGAAGGGTCGCTAATTTCTGCATGGGACACTGCGAAAGGGATTATGTCGCTTGATGAGATGTCACAAACCTTGGATGTCGCGCCGCGCAAGCCAACAGAGGCCCCCAAAGCGGACAGCTCCAAGGTGGATATTCTGCGCAAAGAATGGGAACGGATGACAGATACGCATCAATTTATGCGGTTGACGTCCAAACTAAAGATGAACCGTTTGGGGGCCTACCGTATCGCAGGCGCGCCGTTCGTTCGCCCGCTTCCCACAACCGCAATTGATACGATGCTCACCAAGCTGCAAGAAAGCGGCACCGAAGTTATGTTCTTTGTTGGCAACCGTGGCTGCATTCAAATCCACACTGGCCCTTTGTCGTCACTGCGTCCAATGGGGCCTTGGCAAAACGTGATGGACCCTCGCTTTAATCTGCACCTGCGACTTGATCACGTGGCTGAGGTTTGGGCCGTGGATAAGCCCACTCAACGTGGACCCGCGATGTCGGTTGAGGCGTTCGATGCTGAGGGCATGTTAATCTTTCAAGTATTCGGGGTGCCCAAGGAAGGTCGTGACAGCCGCCCAGCATGGCGCGCTTTGGTCAGCGAGTTGGAGACCCTAAAGGCGATGGAGGACGCGTCATGAACGCCCAAAGTTTGAACCGGCGTCCCGCTAACCTCATTGTTGGACTCGGATTGGCGATGGGCGCTGCGATATTTGGGGGGCAAGCCGCAGCTGGATCGTCTGAAACGACAGGCAACATTGTGTCTATCGGCGGGTCGGTCACAGAAATTGTCTATGCGTTGGACCAACAACATCGCCTGATCGCGCGCGACACAACATCCGTTTTCCCGCCCGAGGTCACAGCATTGCCCGATGTGGGTTATGTGCGCGCGCTTTCGCCCGAGGGCGTCTTATCCGTCGGCCCGGAACTTGTGATCGCAGAGGAAGGCGCAGGGCCTGCCATGGCTGTGGACGTCTTGCGCAAATCTTCGATCCCTTACGTTGATGTGCCCCAAAGCGACTCTCCGGAAGGTGTGTTGAGTAAGATCCGCGTTGTCGGGGATGCGTTAGGGGTGCCTGAGCGTGCAGAAACTTTGGCGCAAAGCGTGGCGAAGGATTTTGAGAGTGCTGTGGCACTCGTGGCAACCCATCCGGTTGATCAACGCCGTGTTCTCTTTGTCTTGAGCACTCAAGGTGGGCGTATCATGGCCGCAGGTACAGATACCGGCGCCGACGCAATCATCGCACTTGCTGGTGGAACCAATGTTATCCAGAGTTTTGAAGGCTATAAGCTTGTCACCGAAGAAGCCATCGCAGCGGCTCAACCCGATGTGATCTTGATGATGGATCGACGGGGCGGGCACGCCAATACAAATGCCGAACTTTGGGCAATGCCTGCTTTGGCCAAAACACCTGCTGCGCGCCGCGACGCTGTCGTGCGGATAGACGGTTTGTTATTGTTGGGTTTTGGTCCGCGCACACCTCAAGCCATTACGTCCCTGCATGCTGCATTGATTGAGGGCAGCTGATGGTCGCTCTGTCGCAAGCAGACGTTGCGCCGCGCGACAGACGTAGTGTCGCCCGTATCGTGCATATCGTCCTTGGCGTTGTGTTGTTCTGTGTGGCCCTGTCGAGCCTCGCAATAGGCCCGTCAGGCACGTCGCTTTGGGACGCCATTTTCCAAGTGGCACAGGGCCAAACCCTTGACCGTGTTGAGGCCGTGATCCTTTGGGATATCCGCGCGCCGCGCACCTTGATGGGTATCTTCGTCGGGGCGGCATTGGCCGTATCGGGGGCGATCATGCAGGGTTTGTTCCGCAATCCCTTGGCTGATCCGGGCATTCTAGGAGTAAGCGCAGGGGCGGGGCTTGGTGCAATTTCGGCGATTGTCTTGGGCGGTGTGCTGCCCTTGGCTTTGACGTCATTGCTTGGGTCCGTACTTTTGCCTGTTTTCGCATTTTTTGGGGCATGGGTCAGCATGACACTGCTTTACTGGATTGCGACCCGCGCAGGTCGCACATCAGTTGCCACCATGTTGCTGGCAGGTATTGCTCTTGCTGCGCTTGCGTTTGCACTTTCAGGTCTACTGATCTTTCGCGCCGACGACGCGCAACTGCGCGAATTGACGTTTTGGCAACTTGGTTCACTTTCGGGGGCCAGTTGGGACAAAACATTGATCGTCGGCGTTGTCATTGTAGGGGCGATACTATTTGGGTTGACGCTGGCCAACGGTCTCAATGCATTGGCATTGGGCGAGGCATCGGCCCATCACATGGGCATTCCGGTGCAAAAGCTAAAACTAGCAGCGATCCTGACTGTGTCTGCTGGGACGGGGGCTGCGGTTGCTGTGTCCGGCGGCATCGGCTTCATTGGCATTGTCGTTCCACACCTTCTGCGATTGACGACCGGACCGGATCACAACGGCCTATTGCTAAACGCGGCTTTGCTAGGGGCCTCACTTTTGTTGGCGGCCGATATTGTGGCACGGTTGGTTGTGTCACCAGCGGAATTACCAATTGGAATTGTCACTGCTGTGATTGGCGCCCCTGTTTTTCTTTGGATATTGCTGCGTAATCGCAGCGTTGTTGACCTATGAGCGAACTTACAACCCACCAGCTTTCTGTCAGCATTGGCCCTAAGGCTATCTTGCGCGACATTAGCTTTTCCGCTTCCGCTGGACAGGTGACGGCTATTGTGGGGCCAAACGGGTCTGGAAAGTCGACCTTGCTGAAAGCGCTGACTGGCGAAATTTCCGCGACAGGAGATGTTGTTCTTAACGGGTCTGATGTCGCAACGGCGACGCCAAAGGAACTCGCGGATATGCGGGCCGTGTTGCCCCAATCCACGCCGATGTCATTCCCGTTTCAAGTGCTTGAAGTTGTCCGCCTTGGCCTTCGCTTCCGTGGAGTTGGATCAGAAGAAGCCGCCCGTGAGGCGTTGGTCCGTGTTGGCTTGCAGGGATATGAAAACCGCTTTTATCAAGAGCTGTCAGGTGGCGAGCAGCAACGCGCACAATTGGCACGTGTTCTGTGTCAAGTTTGGTCCCCGCATGCGACGACGGATCCGGGCTGGCTGTTTCTAGATGAACCTGTCTCAAGCCTTGATATCGCGCATCAATTACAAGTGATGCAAATAGCGCGCGACTTTGCAGATACGGGTGGCGGCGTATTGGCCGTCATGCACGATCTAAATCTCAGCGCGCTTTTCGCCGATAAGGTATTGGTTATGCACAACGGTCAGATTGCGGGTGCCGGATCGGTTCAAGAGACATTACGCAATGACCTCCTGAGCGACGTTTATGGCTGTCGCATTGAAAGTTGTCAGGTTCCGCCATCTGAGAGTTGGTTCATACTTCCCCATCTATCGCAGTAACAAAGTCCTGACGGATTACGCGTGATAATAAAGGGCGCGGCTGGGCATTGCTCTGATATGATAGTTCCCAAGAAAACCCCGGACCTTGTCAGCGCCCTTTGATCGTAACTGAAAATGCACGTTGCGCCCCGGCGGGCGGTGCGGGGAAAGGGGCGGCACTTTTGATGACACGCAGTGCGGCTTGATCAAGCGCGTTTGAGTCTGAGCTGCGTGTGATTGAAACTCTGGCAAGTCCACCGTTGGCTGCAACTCGGAACGCAACGATAGCTGCGCCGCGCGCCCGGACATTAGGTTTTCTGACACGCATGATTTTGCGCATCACCTTTCCAGGGTAGTTGCTGATAGCCGCATTTCCCGCCTGCGCCGTTACCGTTTTACCGTTTCCTTGGGTCTTTGCCTTGGCTTGCTGGTTGGTCCCGTTTTCAGCGCCTTGCGTGTTGTTTCGCTTGGCATTACCACGGTCTGCTTTTGGTTTTGGCTTTTTCGCTACGACGAGGTCTTCAACAGGTTTGGGGCGGGCTGCGGCGATTTTGGCGGCTTTTGCAGCATCACGGCGTTTTGGGCGCGTGGAAAACGATGGCGCTGAGGTTTCAGGTGTCAGCGACGCTATGGTTTGGTTCGGTTCCGTCTGGGTTTCAGTGGGTTGAACCGCTTGAGGGGCCACAGGCGTGAGGGTCGTTTCCACGACTTGAGCAGGCTGAGCTTTTAGCGGCTTTGTGATCTGTGTTGGTTTTTGAGCCGTCACGCTTGGTAAAACCGCGTCCGCAGACGGGGTAACCTGCATGGGAACCAATGTTGGAATTTCTTTCGGTAGAGGGCTATCCGTGGCAACCGGCTGCGCCGTCGGTGAGGGCACATTTGTTGCGCTAAGTGGCGTTTGTTGAGGGGACGGTTGCAAGGTCGCTTCCACGTTGGGCTGTTCGGTCTCCTGCACGTCTGTGTGTTGTTCGGTTTCTACTGGCGGTTCTGGCTCTTGCGGCGCGTCGTCGGGAACTTGCGCTGTCAATGTGCCGACAGCCATGTCTTCAAACGCTGTCCCAATGCGTGCTTCGACGGGAACTCCGCCGCCTTCCATTTCTACCTTCGCCTCTGGGCGGGCAAGTTGCATACCGCTAATCAACAAGGTGGCAGAAACGGTTAAAGCCAAACCTTTTGCCAAGGGGGAACTTCTGATCATCTGAGAGCTCTTTTCGTGATCAACATGACCTTTTGTGCGCCGGCGTCACGCAAGTCGCGGGTTAAGGCGACAAGCGCCTTGGCTGGCAAAGCACGATCCGGGACCAATCGGATCACATCGCGTTCTTCTTCAGTCAGATTGGCAACAAAGTCAGCTGGATCGGATGTGTCATCCCCACGGTAGGTCAACCGACCATCTGCATGTACAACAAGCGCGTTAGGCGGTGCGCGGCCTTCAAGTTCCTGCGTTTCGACCAGTTGCAGGGATGGATCAAGCGGTTGAGCCAATGTGCCTGCAACCATAAAGAACACCAACATCAAAAAGACGATGTTTATCAATGCAATGGTCGGTTCGCGCTGGGGTTTACCCTTTGCCAGTTTACGCATGTTGCTTAGGTTCCCAAAACAGTGACACGCAGGGCAGGGAGGCTGCGCAGTGCCACCAACAAATCGGTAAGCCGTTGTGCGTTAACATCGCTGCCAAGGCTGACGAGCAACGTGGTGCCTGCCTCAGCCTCTGCCAATGCGGATTGGGCCAAGGTGTCCAGAGTAAGCGGATCACCATTCAGCCGCAGGTTGGTTTCGTCCAACTGAAGGAATAGGGGCGGCGTGTCCGAGGGCGTGACCGTGCCGGAGCCAGCAGCAGCAAGTTCCAATTCAGAGAACTTCGAAAAGGTCGAGGTCAGCATGAAAAACAGCAACAGCAAAAAGATGACGTCGATCAATGACGTCATCGATAACTTGCGTCGTTTCGTGCGGGCCTTAGCCATGTGCTGGCACCATGTTAGGGGCGGGGGCTTGGGATAGTCCTGTGGGGTGAAGCACGGTTAGGATGGTCTTGTCGGCAATAACACGTTCGGCTTCCATTCGCCCCTCTAGCCAGCTTAGGATCAACGCCGTCGGCATGGCGACCACAAGGCCCACGGCCGTCGTGAGAAGTGCGACCCAGATACCCCCAGCAAGGATAGATGGATCGACTTGCGCGCCCGCATCCTGAAGCGACTGAAACGCTTCGATCATGCCCAACACGGTGCCGAACAGGCCCAAGAGTGGGGCCAGTTGCGCAACGGAGTCGAGCAACCGAAAGCCGCGTTCTAGTTTGGCAAACTGCGTTTCGGCTTCAGCTTGCAATCGCTCGCTTTGCTCTGCCCCAGAGGAAAACGCCAAGTCGACAACTGGCACAAGGTAGCTTGTGGAGCGCTCAAGAGCCACGCGCGCGCTGCCGCGATCATCTGCATCCCATGCTTCAATTGCGTCTCTTAAAGCGCGATGCCTTCCGACTCCGGCCATCCAGAATTGCCATATCTTATAAAGGGTAACACCAAGTGTCAGAACTGCGACACTCATCAAGATGACCACAACGGGGCCTCCGACTTCTGCGATTTGGCGAATGGGGTCTAACCATTTATAAATCATCCGATGACCTCAATACTTGTACGACTCGAGGGAAGAAGACCCGTTCCGCAAATTCCGTCGACCAGATCAGTCCCTTCGCAGGCATTGGCACCGTTAAAAAGAACTCGCCCCAATTGGTCACAGGTTAAATCAGGTACCGCGAATTGTCTGACGCGTGGACGCGCAGGCGGAAGGGTGCCAAAGTCAAAAAGTGTCAGTCGGTTGACCTGACCCATCGTGTCAAACAGCACAGTTTCATAAACAACGCGGTCTACCTGGACCTTCAAACCATTGGTGATCATGAAGGTTAATGTGCAAGACGTATCGGTTGTCTGTGCTGCATTCAGTTCAACTGCGATCTTTCCCGTTAGATCGGTTTCCTGCGCATGTGCTGTCATTGATAACACAAAGCTCAGCGCACATGCGCTTCCCACAACCCATTTCATAGCCGCGTCCTTTACCCAAAAATGCTGGAGGCGGCCTTGCGTGCAGCACTGGCGAACAGGCTGTTTGGCTGGGTCCCTTTAGACCCAGACGTTTGCCTCATTTATGTTCCGTATTCAAGATGCTTCCCGGTCTGAACGGGGTTTGGAATTACCTTGAAGGACTGATTGTTGCGTCGATCTGGAATTATTTAAATGCAATAGCAATTACTTATGAGGTGCGTTGTCTTTTGATGTCTTCTCTGACTTTTTTAGTAAGTTTTAGCCGAAAGCCGCTCATGTGGGATGCTTTCGGTGAATCAGCGTGATTTGAAACGCCAACCCAAGAGACATCTTGTTGCTGTCTTTAACGTTGTGTTGCTGGACAAGGTTTGTTCCATCCGGAGCTTCATAGGAAAAGTCGTCGCCCCGCACAAAATGCCTGGCCGGACCTTTGTCCTATTTGAGGCATTCAATTGAGGAACGTGTGTGGTTGTAGGGGGCGGTTTCGTTGCTCCAACACAAACCTCTGACTAAGGGGCGAATTCGCGAAGGCGGCCCTGATATTTAAACTGTCATGTTAGGCTGTCCTTGATCCACGACGACACGTGCATCTGTCGCAAACACTGTATCGAGTATGCGTGTGGAAACCATGTCGCTTGGGGGCATTTTAGTAAAATCACCGCCGTTCACCGTGTCCCTGCGATCAACATTTGCGTTGGCTCGCGGTCATTTCATCACGTTGCGACAAGTCCATTTGGTACGCATTGATGGTTTCAACCAAGCCCAACAACTCACGGTAAATCAGTCGAACCAAAGAAAACAACAAAGCTTGTCTTGTTTGCAAATGTTGCAACATCGCCAGAAGGCTAAGTCTTGTAAGTACAGCTGTACAGGCAGCGATCTCCATTCCGACCAATTGCCGCGATTGGATTCATCAAAATCAGCACGTCAGGATCGGTTAGCTTTTCCGCGGCTGCTGCTTCTTAGTTGAACCTCTTTCCCTAACCATCGAACCGGGAGAGCCCTTGTCGGATTGCTATACCTAGGGCCATGTCGCCATTTCCCAGCGGTTATTTGCTTTGGGCAGTCACCGTTTTCGTATCATCGTGCATGGATTTCCTAAGAAATGAAACGAAATGCTCTTTTGCCACATTGGTTAAATTGGACTGCCAGACTGCGATAGTGTCTAGGCGATCATCGACGTCCTCAATCTGGAGAACAATCAAGCCAGGGGGCAGGCTTTCCACGACTTTTTCAGTGAGCAGGGCAACACCAATGCCGCAGGCGACCAACCGTTGGATGTCAGAGGTCGTCAGCCCTTCTTGGGCGATTTTGGGCTCAAATCCTGCGTTTCTGAACAACGGCGCCAAATAGGAATAATAGTGTTGCCATTGCTCTTTGGTGCCTTGGATCATGGGCTCATCAGCGAGTTCTATTAACTTGATGCTGGATCGCAAGGCGAGGCGATGCCCTTCGTATACGACACACACAAAACGTTCGCTTTGAATGCGAATGAAGTCAAATCCGGCGCGGGAGACCGTCCCCGTTGCAAAACCGAAATCGATTGTGCCGTCTTCAAGCTGGTTTAGCTGTTCCGATGTCACCGAATGGGTCAACAGTAGCGCAAAATCCGGTGTTTGATCTTTGAAGGCCCTTAACAGACTCGGCAGACGCCCATTCATCGCGTTATCGGTGTATCCAATGCGAAGGGTGCCGACGTTGCCTTGTTGAACGCGATGGGCGTCTTCGATGATCCTTTTGGTATGCCTTAGGCTCTCTTGACAGCCGATTAAGAACGACCTGCCGGCTTCCGTCAGTTCAACGCGTCGGTTGCTGCGTTCGAGAAGTGTGACTCCTAACGAATTCTCTAAGTTCTTGATTGTGCGGCTAAGTGCAGGCTGCGCCACGCCTAGTTTCTTGGCTGCACGATGAAAATGAAGCTCCTCGGCGACGGCAACGAAGCATCTAAAGTGGCGAAGGTCTATGCTCATGATACCCAGATGTTATCATTCATGTGGTTTTTGATATTATACTCGATAAATTCCGTGTGCAAAGCTTTGTGAAAACAACAACAAACTGGGAGAAAATGATGAAATCTATAAACGTTAAAACACTTCTTGCATCGGCCGCTTTGGTTAGCATGACAACGACTTCAACGCTTGCGGCTGACATTACGATGAACCTTGGTTTTGGTGCGCCTGAAGAATCGCTTTATGGCCGTTTCGGCAAGATTTTCGAGGCCAAAGCGGAAGAGTACACAGGTGGTTCCATTGATGTGAAGCTGCGCTGCTGTAACCAGATAAGTTCAGAAGACGAAGCGTTCAAAGCGATGCAGCTTGGAACCGTTGACGGCTTCTTTATCACTTCCAACAACGTGTCCCCGCACTGGTCGTTGATGGACGTTACAGTTCTGCCCTACATTTTCCAGAGCGCAAAGCACCTAGAAGACGTCGTAGATGGCGAAGTCGGCGAGTTTATGAAATCGAAGCTGCAGGAAGACACATCTGTGCACCTGCTAAGCTTTGGTCCCGCACTTTACCGCGACTTCTTTAATTCTGTGCGGCCTGTTAACACGATGGCCGACATGGATGGTCTGAAAATCCGCGTTCCCAAAAACGAAGTGATGTTGGCAACATTTGAGGCGTTCGGTGCGAACCCAGTGCCATTGGCGTGGTCTGAAACGCCAACGGCTTTGCAAACCGGTACAGTGGATGGCGGCGACAACGGTACGTCCTTCATTCGCGACATGAAGTTCTACGAATTTGAAAAGCATCTTGTTGTTCTTGAACATTTCGTAGCGATGGCACCTCTATTTGCCTCAGATAACTTCATGAAGAAGCTGTCTGATGAGCAACGTGAGCAAGTTTTGCGCGCTGCAACAGATGCGGGCATCGAGATGCGCAAACAGGTTGCCAACGAGACCGCAGAAGTCCGTCAGTGGCTTGTCGAAGAAGGCGGTATGGCGATGACGACACCGGACAAAGCTGACTTCGTTGAAGCTGGTAAAAAGGTCCAGAACGAGTTCGCTGAAAAGCGCGGCGCTGAGTTCCAAGAACTTGTTGCTAAGATTCAAGAAGCTGCGAACTAAACACATTTAAGGGGGCTGTTGCGCCCCCTTTTTCAACTTCCCCCACATCAACCAGGAGACGAGCATGACTGTGCTGCGTTGGCTCGAACGTCATTTCGAGGAATTGATCTGTTGTACTTGTTTGGTCATCATTTCTTCTGCTGTGATCTCTCAGGTGGCGGCTCGATACATCTTTGATATCGCCCTGCATTGGACTGAAGAAACTGCAGCGATTGCGATGGTTTGGGCCGTCTACATGGGCGCCTCGCTTTGCGTTCGCGAACGGTTCCATATTCGGATTATGGTTGCTGTGCAGTCATTGCCAACGCGCTATGGCGTCTATGTTGTCTTCGTCGCAGATTTTTTCTGGGCATTGTTCTGCCTCTTTATGATCCGCGTCAGTTGGGATTACCTTCATGTTTTCTGGCGTTTTACCGAAACCAGCCCGAGCCTTGGGATCGATCAATTCTACCCGCAAACGGTTTTAATCATTGGATATACGATGATGCTAATGCGGCTCGTTCAAACATACGTGCTTTGGGTGCGTGACGGACGTGAAGGACTTCCCGGAGAGCTTGATGAATCCGGTGATCTGGACGACTCGGAGCTTCAGCTATGAGCCCACTCGCGATCCTCGCCATCGTCTTTGTCATCGCGACAATCATCGGCGTGCCCTTGTTTGTCGCCGTGGGCATCACCACGGCTGTTGGCATCTACATGATCGACATTCCCTATACGCTGATCGCGCAAACGAGCTACGGCAGCCTGACACCTTTTCCGCTGTTAACCATTCCTTTGTTCGTGTTGGCTGGACGGCTCATGGAAGTGGGTGGGATGGCAAATCGCATGATCGGGATCGCGACCACACTGGTCGGGGCGTATCGCGGGTCCATGGGATTGGTGACGGTCTTTGCATGTGCTCTGTTTGCCGCCCTTTCTGGTTCGGGCCCAGCGACAACGGCAGCAATTGGGTCGGTCACGGTGCCTGCAATGAAACGCGACGGTTATGATGTGCCGTTCGCGGCGGGCATCACAGCGGCAGGCGGTGCCCTTGGTAGCCTCATTCCGCCTTCAAACTTGCTGATTATTTACGGACTTGTTTCGGATACATCGATCCCAAGATTGTTCCTCGCGGGCATCTTACCCGGCCTTGTGATCACCGGCCTGTTGATGATCACGACCTACATCATCGCCCGCAAGCGCGGATATGGTGGCAGCGGCGATCCGTTCACGTGGGGACCTTTTCTAAAGGCGGCTTGGGATGGAAAATGGTCCATCGGCGCGCCGGTTCTTATCCTTGGGGGTATCTATGGCGGTGCGTTCACCCCGTCTGAGGCCGCTGGGGTCGCGGTATTTTATTCGTTGGTCGTAGGGCTTTTCGTTTACCGCGAGTTGACACTGCAAAAGATCATCGACGCATTGCGTTTTACGGCTTTGCTGACAGGTATCTTGATCATCATTGCGCCCACTTTGGCTTTTGGCCAATTGACTGCGTTCTATGACGTGCCACTGGCGGTTCAAGAAGGCATCACTTCGATCACCGACAACAAGTATCTGATCCTGATCATGGTTGGCATTTTCTACATATTTATTGGCACATTCATGGAAAGCCTCGCGCAGATCGTTCTGTTCACGTCGGTGTTCTTGCCGCTGATGTTGTCCCTTGGCGTCGATCCGGTGATGTTTGGAATTTTCACGGTAATTACTTGTGAAATCGGTTTCTTGACGCCCCCATTGGGGGGGAACCTTTCTGTCGCTGCGCGAATTTCTGGCATCTCGATTGAGCGGATATCGGTGGCAGTTTTGCCGTTCATTCTGGCCTACATCATCGGCCTGTTGATCTTGATCGCTATCCCTGAGCTGTCGGTGTTTTTGCCAAATTGGGCATATGGCCCAGCTCTTTAGTTGGCAGAGCGAACATAACGAAAGGAGGTTCGCGCATGTATGACCTTATTCTCAAAGGTGGCGACGTTTTCGATGGATCTGGCACGGATAGCTACATTGGCGACGTCGCGATTAAGGGCGGTGTTGTCGCGGCGGTTGAGTCAAGTGACACGCTCAACCTGAACCATGCCGAAGAAGTTTTGGACGTTTCTGGTCTTGTGGTTTCGCCCGGTTTTATCGACATGCACACGCATTCCGATTTCACGCTCATCGCTGATGGTCGCGCGGAAAGTCAGGTGCATCAAGGGGTCACCACGGAGGTGATCGGGCAATGTGGGGCAAGCTGCGCACCTGTGAATTCCAAGGATGACATTCGTCGTGTCGCGCCTTGGTATACGGCGGCGGCCAAGCATGACACATGGCTCGGGTTTGGCGATTACCTTGATGTGTTGGATGCCACAGAACTCGGCGTTAACGTTATGGCTTTTGTCGGCCACGGCACTATTCACCGCGCTGTTCTTGGCGGCGATCTGCATCCAGGTGAGCCAGATGATGTGGCAGAAATGGCCAAGCTGGTTGATAAATGTATGGATGAAGGTGCGGGTGGATTTTCGTCTGGGCTTGAATACTTCCCCGGCATCCTTGCAGCGCCCGAGCACCTTGTTCCGCTTTGTGAAGTCGCGGCGAAATACAAACGTCTTTATGCCACGCATGTGCGCAACCGCGATACCCATTATGATCTTGGGTTCGCCGAAGCCATAGCCACCGCGCGTCAATCCGGGGCCAAGCTGCAAATCAGTCATATCCAACCGAAATTTGGTGCACCTGATTATGCCATGGAACACACCCTTGAAATGATCGAGCTGGCCCGACGGCACGACACAGATATCGCTTTCGATGTGATCCCGCATGACTGGAACCACACGCTGATGGCCGCGATCCTGCCAAAGTGGGCGCAAGCGGGCAGCATCGATGACGTGCTTGAGCGGCTCGACAACGCAGAAATGCGCGAGAAAATTAAGGCCAACCCTCAACCGATGTGGCTGATCGTGAAGGCCGAAAAGTGGTCTGACATTGTGCTTTTGAACGCCACCCATAACAAAGATATCGTTGGCATGGATTTTGCCGAGATCGGCCGGATGCGAAATTGTCATCCCTATGACGCTGTTCTGGATATTCTTCTCGAAGAGGGGCAGGACTTGATGTCCTGCATGTGGTCTTCACGCTCTTTTCGCGATGAGGACGTTGATCTGTGTTTGAACCAAACCGAGTGCGCCGTGATCTCCGATACGGTCGCGACCGCGAATGAGGGGGTCTTGAAGGACCACCTTGGGTCCCTGACAGGGTACGGATGGGCGGCACGGTTCTTGCAATACTACGTGCGTGACCGCAATGTGCTTTCACTTGCGGATGGCTTGGCCAAACTGACCTCCGTTCCTGCCGCTCGGCTTGGATTGAAGGGCAGGGGGCATCTTAAGGTCGGGTATCATGCGGATATTTGTGTGTTCGATCAGGTCAATATCGCCAGCAATGCAACGGCAAAGAACCCGCGTCGCTATGCGTCAGGAATTTGTCATGTGTTGGTGAATGGGAAGCTCGCAATGCGCAATGGGAAGCGTGCCCCCGTGAATGCAGGGCAAGTTATCCGCGAATTCGCGGCCTAAAGCGCAGTATCAGTATCGGTCTGGTTTGTAAGCGCTGATGTCGATCTTTGGGGTTTGCTCATGGATAAGATCAACCGTGACCTGAGCAGAGATCGCCGCTTGTGTCAGTCCCCAATGGCCATGTCCGAAATTGTGGTAAAGGTTGTTATGCTTTGGGTCTTGTCCAAGAAAAGCTAAGGAGTCTGGGCTTAACGGCCTTGGCCCCGCATACGTGACAATGTCTGTGTACTCGAAATCCCCAAACAGTCGCTTTGTTTGATCGATAAGCGTTGTGATCATTGCCTTGGTCTTGCCGGCGCCACCGACTTGCAGCAATCCTGAAACGCGCAAGCCTGCTGTTGAGGGGGTGACGGCAATTCCATCGCTCAGCACGAGAAAGGGGGTTTTAAGGTCAACCGCAGCTTTCGTGAACGTTACAGATGCCCCCCAAGCTGGGATCAATGGAATGCGAATACCGCCGAGTTTGGCCGCCAATTCAGCACTTGCGCTACCGGCACATAAAACGAACGTATCAGCATCATAACGCGTGTTGCCCGCTGTGACGGAAATGATTTTCCCGCCGTGGCTCGAAAAATCACTGACACGTTGCGAAATAATCGTTCCGCCCATGGCAGCAATAGCTATGGCTAATTTGTCTTGCAGACCGATTGGGTCGACAACATGTCCTGCAGAATTGACGCGGACACCTGCTGCAACTGGCCCGGGCAATGGCGGTAGAATTGCTTGCATGTCTCGGGCATTCAACGCGGTCAGGTCCATGCCAAACTTGCGCCTAAGGGTGTTACCGTTTGCGTCCGCAGCTTGGTCAGCCTCGGTTGCGTAGTAAAAGAGACACCCATTTTGAACGAACAATTCGCGCGCTTCTGGAAGATCACGCAGTAGGTCTTGCCATGCATCCCAACCGCGCAAACCGAGATTTGCCAAACCGGCTGCACTTGTCGCGCGCGGGTCAGGTCTGCCCGCTTGAATGCTTCGTTTAAAGAAACCCAACAATCCTTTTGGCAGCGGCGCGGCTATTTTCATTGGGCCATACCGCTCGAATAGGAGCTTGGGCAGCTGAGGCCAAAGTTTGGAACTCGCCCATGGGATTACGCTAGACCCACCAATTATACCTGCAGTGGCGGAAGACGCGCGCTGATTTATGGACCCTTCATCAAGAATGGTAACCTGCACGCCTTTGCGGCAAAGCGCATATGCGGTGGTAAGTCCAATAATGCCCCCGCCGATCACAACAGCGGCCTTGGGTGCTGGATCGCTAGGGCTCTCAGATGTCATCGCCGTTTCCTTGAGCATTTTTGCGTGGATCAGATAATAGTCAAAGGTGCACCAAACCCCAACAAGCGGTGTTGAATTGCGCAGGTCATCGTAGTGCAAACACCTGCTGGGCCTCGGTAAATCCTTTGAAGTTGGCCACTGGCATTGTCTTACATTGGCGTCCATCCAGTAAATGTCGATGGGTTGTTTCGTCCAAAAGTATCGCCTCTGGGACCATTTTTGTATGGGCTTCAAGGCGCGCCGCGAGGTTCACAGTTTTGCCGATACATGTGTAGGTGGCGCGTGCATCTGTGCCAGCATATCCGGCAACGACTTCACCCGTCGCTATGCCAAATCCGACCCTCAAAATGGGCGCGTTTTCCATGGCGCGTTCTTCATTCAACATCTCGATCATGTTCAACATTTCTTGGGCTGCTGTAACCGCGCTTTGAGCGGAATTCTCGAGGCTTTTTGGGGCGCCAAACAGTGCCATAAGCCCGTCCCCAATCATCAAATTGACAATGCCGCCATTGCTGGTGACGGCTTCAAACATCAATGTGTAATACGTGTTCAACAACTCAATGATGGCTTCTGGCGGCATATCTTCGGACAAGGCGGTAAAGTCGCGAATGTCGCAGAAAAGTACTGATGCGTTGATCCGTTGGCCGCCAATCGAAAACCCGGTTTCTTGTAGGTCCTGTGCAACCTCATCTGTCGCAAACCGTTGGAGCAACCTTTTTTGCTCGTCATATAGACGTTTCTTTTCGAGACTTGAGTTCACACGCGCATTTAGCAGCGTTTTGTTCACAGGCTTAGGAATGTAGTCCTGTGCGCCCAGTTCAATGCAACGCACGATGTTGTCCAACCCCTCCACGGATGAGGTCACAATAACGGGTAAATCGCGCAGGCTCACATCCTTTTGCAAGGCTGCCAAGACCTCAAAACCGTCCATTTCGGGCATCTCAATGTCCAAAAGCAAAACATCATAGGTGTCGTTCTGTAGCATCTGCATGGCGATCTTGCCATTCTCCGCCACGGAGGCGCGATGGCCCAACAGTTCAACACTACGCGACATCAGCAGCCGGTTGACCTTGTTATCATCAACGATCAGCAGATGGCCCTTGAGATCACTCATCCAACAGGGCTTTCAGCACATCGGCAGTTTGATCAAAGTTGGTTTGCAGGGCTGTAAGCGCAGATGCATCTGCCGTCATGGTGGCCATTTCTATGTCACGTGCCTGATCCGCCAAAAGCGTCGCGCCGAACACCTGTGCGTTGGACTTGATCGAATGTGCCGCGCGTCGATAGGCATCAGCGTCTCGGGTCGCTAAGGCCTGCGTCATCTCAGCGAACATATTGGGCGCATCAGACAGAAATGTTGTCACCAGTTCCGCGGCAAAGTCTGCCCCCATGGCGTCTGCAAGTTCTTCAAAAACAGCAGTGTCGATCAACTCTTGCGTCATGATATGTCCTTGATGTTGGGGGGCACGTCCAAAAGCGCTTGGATCAGTATGTCCACGCGGATCGGTTTTGCGATGTAGTCATCCATTCCAGCTGCAAGACACATTTCGCGATCGCCCTGCATGGCGTTGGCCGTCATCGCAATGATCTTGGGGCGGGTGTCCTCGGGGTAGTCGGCATTGATCCGACGCGACGCCTCTAGGCCGTCCATTTCCGGCATCTGCACGTCCATTAAGACCACATCATAAATTTGCCGCGCGACGCTTTCCAAGGCTTCTGCCCCGTTGCTCGCTAGATCTATCCGATAACCCATTTGTTCTAGTAGTCGGGTTGCGAGCTTTTGATTGACCAGATTGTCCTCGGCCAAAAGGATGCGCAAGGGATGACGCGTTGCCATTTCAGGGTCCAATTTGGGCTTGGCTACAGGTTTGGATACCTGCTTTTGAGGCGCGGCAAGCGAACACAAGGTGATCAGCGTATCGAAAAGTTGTGATTGACGCAGCGGCTTAGCCAGATAGGCGGCAAAAAGCCCTTCTTCGGCTTCAACGTCACGAATGCCAAGCGAACTGAACAGAACCAATGGCAGGTCAGGACGGCGCGCGCGGATGGCTTTGGCCAAAGCCAAACCATCCATGTCCGGCATGTGCATGTCGAGAATAGCGAGATCGTAACTGTCTTGGCCTTCAACCGCCTTGATCGCGTCACGAGGCGTCGAAAATGCAGTTGTGTGTGTGCCCCATTTTTGCGTCTGCAGGGACAAGATTTTCAGGTTCGTATCGTTGTCATCAACAACCAGCAACCGTTTGCCCACCAGCTCTGATTGCGCGCCTATCAAGCTTCGTGTTGTGGTGTCCGGTAACGTCGCAGGTGAAGCGTCGATTGAGAAATGAAACGTCGATCCTTTTCCCGGGCCATCGCTCGTCGCCCACATCGTACCGCCCATCAGCTCACTCAAGCGTTTCGAGATCGCAAGGCCCAACCCGGTTCCACCGTATTTGCGGGTGGTTGAACTGTCGGCTTGGCTGAAAGATTGGAACAGGCGGCTCATACCCTGCGCAGTAAGGCCGATACCTGTATCCCGGACCGTGAAGTTCAATGAAGCCTTGCCGCTCCGATTGGTGGATGAGGTCACAGATAGGACAACCTCGCCCTTTTCCGTGAACTTCACGGCGTTGGACAACAGGTTCAGCAATATCTGTCGCATCCGTGTGAGATCGGCGCTGATTGCGGGCGGTACGTTGTCATCCATCAGATAGGCCACATCAAGCTGCTTTTCGGCGGCCTTTGAAGCGATCAGGTCAAGTGCGGATTCAATGCAGTCGCGCAGATCAAACGGATGGTTTTCAATATCCATTTGACCGGCTTCAATCTTAGAGAAGTCGAGGATTTCGTTGATGATCCCAAGGAGTGCATCGCCGCTGTCACGGATGGTGCGCGCATAATCGTGCTGTTCCGCGTTCAGTTCTGTGTCCATGATCAAACCGCTCATCCCAATGACCGCGTTCATCGGTGTCCGGATTTCGTGGGACATAGTGGCTAGGAACGCGCTTTTGGCTTCGTTCGCTTCCTCGGCAGACGTGCGCGCATCCTGCGCTTCTTGGAAAAGGCGGACATTTTCAATCGCGATCACGGCTTGATCGCAGAAGGAATGCGCCAGCTTCACTTGTTCTGGCGTGAACGCGCGTGCGGTTTTCGTGCGTGTAAAGATCAGCACACCAATACAATGGCCGTCACGCAACATTGGCACGTAGATCACGGATTTCATGCCAAATTTTAGAAATGTGTCCACCTCATGAGGTGGTAAGTCGGTCTGTGCTTCATCACGAACATGGACCATTTCGCCCGTTACGAAAACTTGTGAGGGGTAATTCATCTCCGCTTCAATTTTCACGGCGTTGGTTGACAAACGCGTCAGGGGTTTCCCTTTGCCGGTCCCAGCCAGCGGATAGAAAACGTCGTTGTCACGAAGCAGAATTGTCGTGCTATCGCAATCCATGAGCTTATCACCCGCGGAGACAATCGCATTGAATACAGGCTTGGTATCGGTTGGTGACTGACTGATTACCCGCAAGATGTCTGCGCTGGCTGTTTGGCGCGACAAAGCTGCCTGAGTTTCATTAAACAAACGCACATTTTCAATCGCAATCACGGCTTGATTGCAGAATGATTGTGCAAGATCGATCTCCTCTTGAAGAAACGCCTTTTTATCAACTCGCAACAATCCCAAGACACCCACGCAATCGTCACCGCGCAACAATGGGATCGTCAGGGAGGCATTCATCCCATATGTATCGCGCGTTGGGCGATCAAATTCAGGGAGGTCCAGCACACTCATGTCCGGCAGATGTAGGGTTTCTTTGTTGGTGATGACCTGACTAACCACGTTTTTCACGGGATCAACGACTTGATCTACTTTGTGCACGATGTCGGTCAGTTCACCGTCCATCATGGTGGCGCAAGTGCGGAAGGTTGTGCCGTCGGTCGTAATAACAGCGGCACCATTGCAATCGATCAGTTTGTAAACGGCTTGCGCAATCGCCTCAAAGACCGGCATCACATCCGAAGGCGATTGGCTGATGACCTGTAAAACGTCTGCGCTTGCCGTTTGGCGAGCCAAGGCAGTTTGAGTTTCACGAAATAGCCGCGCATTTTGAATCGCGATGATCGCTTGGTCGGCAAAACTTTCAAGCAGATCCATGTCGCGTTGCGTGAAGGGGGTCCAGTTGGGATCATCCAATATGCGTGTGACAAACAGTCCGCCGACAGGTTTGCCTTGCCATACCATCGGCGCCACGAGGGATGACAAGTTTGCAAATTTCGCCGCGATTTTTCTGAGCGCCAAGGGAACATCTGGGCCGTTAAGCGCATCAGGGTAGTGCATGACTTGTTCTAGTCGCACGGCGTCGATTAATATTGTTTGCTCAAAGGCCATTGGTTTATAGGTCGCAGCCGTCAGTTTAGCGGCGTCACCTCGGATGGCTTCCAGATGCACCAATTGGTTTTCGTCCAACGTCACAAGCGACAGGTCAGAACATCGGATCAGACGTTGGCAGCTTTCCAAAATCTTATCAAACACAGGCTAGGTATTTTCGCCGGATTGGCCGATCACGCACTGAGATGACATCACCCTCAAGGATCAAAGGGACCGCAATGATTGGCTGCCAGCCGCCCAATTCGGTGGATTGGGGCGTGGCAAAGTCAGCATCAAGCGTAATGTCAGGCACATGAATAGTTCGGCGTTCCATCACCACACGCCCGGCAATGTTGGTGCGGTCCGTCTTGTGGGGGGGCGCAGTATGATAGGCCACCATTCCCGGGGGCAGCCCGTATTTGCACCAAGTCGTAATTCATCGCCGTCCCGGTTGAACAAGATACAAATGCTGGCATTGCACCGTCGTGCGGATGCCTCGATCAACGCCTGAAGAACTGACAGTAAATCAAACGCATCCTGACTGATGGCTTTGAGGACGTCTGTCGTCGCGGTTTGAAGGTCTAAGGCTTCTTGAGTTTCGGTGAATTGACGGGTGTTCTCAATGGCGATGACAGCGTGTTTGGCGAACCTCTCGATCAGTGAAATGTCTGCTTTTGTAAAAGGGCGCACCTCGCGACGGCTCAGGGCGATTGCCCCAATGGCGCGCCCATTTTGCAAAAGCGGAACGGTAATGCGCGAACGAATGCCTTCGACATCGACCATGTTGACCAGAGTGGGATCTCCGGCGCGATAAAGGTCTGTGTCGGCATAATCCGGGATCTGCACAACCTCTCCGGTCCGTATCGCAAGGCTTCCAGACAGTGGCCGGTCCAGAGGCCATTCCTCGCCCGCCGATGTTGCGGTCTGTTCATGGCCTCAATTGGCAGCCAGTGACATGTGCGTGCCGTTTGGTGACACCATGACCAAAACGGCTTGATCCGCACCACAAGTACGCACGGCCTGCTCTAGCAGCTTGTCAAATACGGCGGCGTCAGCTTCGCGGCTTTGACTTATTATGCCTAGGATTTCGCCGGTGGCGGCCTCACAGTTCAACTGCTTTTGTAGGTCAAGGAACTGACGTGAGTTGTCGATGGCAATGACGGCTTGCGCGGCGAATGTTTTTATCAGCGCGATTTCACGATCGCTAAAAGGGTCTGCTTCTTGACGAAACAGCGTGATCAGACCAAGTGCGACCCCGTCTTTGAGCAATAGGACTATATAGGGAGAATCCCAAGCATAATGTCAAACCCGGACAAAAAGTGAATGGGAACGTCGTTGGCGTGCAACCGACGAAAGGGCCAAAGGTGCTCGGTGAATCGTATCCGGTTACAAATTCCAAGTCACGGGTTGGGTATGACCCTGAGACAGGCCAGATAGTTGGCTTCAAACCTGGAGGAGTTGCAGGGGCTCCTTACCACGGCTATGTTATAGGCAATATAAACGAAACCAATTCGATCAACAAAATGACGGGACTTGACTAAGCTAGTCGAAATGCTTTGTTTAGCTCTTGCCTTTTTCGCAGCAATACTGGCGAGTTAAAGTAATGGAGTACAAATCACCACAGCCGTTGAGCGGAAAGGCTGCGAGAGCAATCATTTTCGATGAGCGTTCAACGGATTCTGAACGATCGAGCGCGCTGGTATCAGCGGTCTACTACGTTGAAGATGAGACGTTTGTCGCTGAAATTTTCGAAGAGGCGCTGCAAAGCAAGTGCGATCCACTAGTAAACAGCGCCGTATTGGTTCTTGACACCTTCGTGAGGATGCGTAAATCGCTCGCCCGACAACGTACAATAAAGGAAATTTTGTCGAAGTTGTATAGTGAACGAGAAGACTTGCACCATGACATAGATGATGTTCTTGATGGATACGAGATGGCTAACGAGTTTCATACTAATGCTGATAGTGAACCAAAATGAATTGCCTGTACCAACAGTTAGCCTGTCGACAGTTGCCAAAGAAAACTGAAATGCCACCCCGAAGTACCCCATTGTTTTTCTCTAGGAATTTAGACTGATCTTCTTACGATTTTCATTTTATGATCTCGTGTTTTCCAAATTTTTGAATAATTCAGTTCATACGTTGTCTTTTTTTTGTAACAAACCACTTCGAGCCAAAGCGACATTAGAAAATAATTGACTCTAGTCAAAATCTACAACCATCTGTTCGAAAACTCATTTAAAACTCGAAAACTCCATCTAGTGCTTTTACGCGCAGTGTTTGCTTGTCAAGAGAGAATAGGGTGCTTCCTCCCAATATAAGTTCTCCTGCAATGGGCCTCGAAATTTCATATCCTGCTCTTTGCTTGTGTAGCCACTCTTCTTTGGTAGAAAGTTCTTGAAAAGCTCTGGTATGTGCATCATTGGACAAACAGCACACTGCGAATGTTGCTTTCATCCACCTTCGATCTGACGATGGGGCTGCCTGCTGGGTAAAGGTCGCTTTCACCCATGTCAGGCCAGACGACCATTTGCCCGTTTTCAAGCTAGGCTACGGCTTTGGGATCAACCCAACATGTGCCGCCAGAGACTGACAATCGTCTTACGCAGTGGCCAAGATTAGTGCGGCCATCGGAGCGTTACACAGGGACTGAGCATTTTTCAGAATAGCGTCAAAGGTCGGTTTTTCGTCATCCCTTGAAGAGCTGATGACCTGCATGATTTCCGACATAGCCGCAACTTGAGCGTGCAGCTCCGTTGGGTTGAGCTTTACGTCCTCGGATGTGCGGGGTCCCTGATGGGAGGAAGGGCTATCCATTTGATCCAATTGTTAAGCTAAAACTTTGTCGGTTATGTGAGCTTGAGTAGACAACAAGTAAGCGACTAATGGCAAATGGGAATTCTGCAAGCGTTCGCCTTGGATTGCTCGCGTGGGTTGAGACTTGTGCGGCGTGGTGTCTTGACTGCTTTGCTTGGGGAAGAAAAATCATGCGATCTGGTGGATTTTGAACGGTCCTAAGGCGTCATCTGTTCAAGTCTGCAACACTCACAGATGGTCTTGAAAAGCCTTATCGCGTTAAAACAAAAACTGTCCTAAACGAGAACATGGGCAGTACAAATGTGTGTCTGACCTAGTTTAAAACCAAAGCGTGCTGGTAACGAGGATCTTTGATGACTAATCTCCTTTTCGTCACTCTTGACGATTTTATGTCTTTGTCTGCTTGGCCCATTTACGACAACATTGCTATCACGCCGAACATGGACGCTTTGCAGGCGTCTTCGACTTCATTTTCTTCAGCATTTGCAGACGTTGCGTTGTGCAACCCGTCGCGTGCGGCGATTTTGACCGGGCAGACACCTTGGGAAACTGGGGTTGTGGCGAACACGCAAGATTTGCGACACCATGTGGATTTGGAAACGGAAACGCTTCCGGGCATTTTGAAGTCGGCTGGCATGTACACGGCGGTTGGTGGCAAGGTGTTTCACACCTTTCCTACCGAACAGCGAGATATCGTTGCAGATGAAGTCCTGAACTCAAGCGGGTTGCGCAACTCTAGCAGTTCAGAATTCAATGGCGTGGACACTTTGCAATATGGGACCACGGACAGCATTTTGAGTGACGACAGGCTTGTCGAAAGTGCTGCGACGTTTTTGGAGGAATATGATTCTGACACGCCTTTTGCTCTGTTTGCAGGCATTTATCGCCCGCATGTAGATTGGATTGTGCCGCAGGAATATGTGGACCTTTATGACGGCGTCGATATTCCGATCCCGGATTTTATCGACGACAGTGACCGGGCAGAATTCTTTTCTACTATTGAACGGGTGTTCCATCAAAAAGTGCTGGATTCTGGCGAATGGCCTGAATTGGTCCGTCACTACTTGGCAAGCATGTCTTATGCGGATGCGAAATTGGGTGAATTGCTCGCGTCTTTGGAAACCTCGGGACATGGTGGTGACACAGTGACAATGGTCATGTCGGACCATGGGTATCACTTGGGGGATGCCCGTCTATGGCACAAATTCACGACCTACGAACAATCCTCACGTGCGCCTTTGGTCATTTCTGTGCCCGGTACGGAAGCCAACGAAGTAACGGCCCCCGTCAATCTTTCAGGCGTCGCGGCGACAGCTTTGGAATTGTTGGGCTTAGATGTTCCCGCACAAATGCAACCGTCTTTGACGTCTTTTGTGAACGGGGCGGAGCCTACTGGCGACGAATATGCGCTGACATGGATGTTTGGTTCTGTGTCTGTGCGTACGGCTGAGTATCGTTACACTCTCTATGAGACAGGTGAAGAGGAATTATTCTCGGTCGCCGACGACATCATGAATGTCGACAACTTGGCGGATGACTTGCCAGACACAACGCAAGCTTTGCGCGCAATCGCGCAGGACGCCATCGGTGACAACCTATTCATCGATGCAGACGGCCAAATTGTGGGAAGTGTTGATGACGACAATTACATCCTTCGCGCAAAGAACAACGCAATTGTCGATCCCGGTGGAGAAGACACCGTCCATGTTACCCGTGATTATGCTTTGCAAGATCGGTTGGAAAATCTTCAAGGAATCGACACGAATGTTGGGTTGAGCTTGACGGGGAACAGCGTTGAAAATCGCATTACTGGTACGCGTAATGCAGATCAGTTGGTCGGTCGCGGCGGCGCAGATAGCCTTTTTGCAGCTGCTGGCAATGACACCGTCATGGGCGGGCTGGGGGATGACTCCTTGTTCGGTGGACCGGGCGATGATGTTGTGGATGGCGAAGGTGGTAATGACGCCCTTGAGGGGAATTTCGGGGATGATACCTTACGTGGCGGCGGAGGCGATGACGCGTTGAACGGGGGGCAAGGTGTCGACACTTTGTTTGGCGAGCAAGGGAACGATCTCATACTCGGTGGATCAGGACAAGATTGGCTGGAAGGCGGCATCGGTGATGATGTCTTGGTTGGTGGTATTGGATGGGACACAATTGTTGGTGGCACCGGAACAGACGTCGCGGTTTTCGCTGGTGATCGATCTGATTACGAGCTGGTCTCAGGAAACGTAAATAACTTTATTCTCGAAGGGAACGATGGCCGAGATCACGTTATTTCAGTCGAATTATTGCAATTTGGGACGTTCAAGTTGACCCTTGCGGAGTTTTTCCGGGCAGATACCGCGTTGACCATTTTGGGAACACGCGACCGCGACGTGATCAAAACATTTTCCGGAAACGACACTATTCAGGGTCAAGGCGGTGACGATGTCATTCGCTCGCAAAGCGGCGATGACATATTGCACGGAGGCGCCGGGAACGACTGGTTGATCGGTGGATATGGCAACGACACAGCGTCTTATGCCCGCGCAACAGGCCGCGTCGAAGTTTTCTTGGATTTGGGCATCGCACGCGGGGCGCATAACGACGACGAATTGACGAGCATCGAAAATGTCGAAGGCGGTGGTGGTGATGATCTGCTCAGCGGGGACGCTGGCGCAAATATTTTGAATGGGCAAATGGGCGACGATGAATTGCGTGGTAAATTCGGCAATGACAAGTTGTTTGGGATGCAGGGGGACGATGTCTTGGCCGGCGATGGCGGCAACGATCAACTTTTGGGCGGGCAAGGCAATGATACTCTCGGCGGTGGCGATGGTGATGACTTGCTACAAGGCGGGAATGACGACGATATACTCTTTGGTTCAAACGGCGAAGATCGTTTGAACGGGCAAAACGGGAACGACATTCTGTTTGGTGGCGAAGGGGATGATAGCCTTTTAGGTGGCAACGGTGATGATCTGCTGCGTGGCAATCTGAACGACGACACGCTTGATGGTGGCGTTGGCAACGATAACCTTCGGGGCGGCGACGGTGATGATACCTTGATCGCGGGCCTCGGGAATGATGCGTTGTTTGGCGAAGAAGGGGCGGATGCGCTTCATGGCGGCTTAGGAGACAACACATTGCATGGTGGCCGCGGTGGAGGTGTCTTTGACGGCTTCATGGACACCTTCGTATTTGCACAAAACGAAACAGATACTAGCTTCAATCGGATCAGAGATTTCGAACTGGGTTTAGACGTCTTGGACCTCAGCGATTTTGGGTTCACATCCATCGAGGCCAATATCCAGCCCAAAGCTGCTGCGCGTGGCGACGGAGCAGACATGGCGATCTTGATGGGAAATGGGTACGTGATTTACATTGATAACATCACACTCGATCAATTCGGCGCTTTGGACATACTTATCTGACGGGGAACTCGATAGTCTCCCTGCTTAACGTTCTTGATCGCGAATGGGTTTCGATGTGGCTTTAGTCTAGGGCGCTCAAGTCGCTCGGAACAACGCGACCCGGTCAACTTAACCGGATCACGTAGTGGTATCGCGCAAATGAGCGCGCTTTATTCCATTTTCATAGCTTCGGTTTCGATTTGTATCGCAACCACGTCCCCGACAATTGCGTTGCTGACACCATATGTCATGCCAAACTCACTGCGATTGATAGATGTGTTCAAAGACAGCCCAAGCACCTCGCGTTTGTGCCCAAACGGGTAAGCGGCGGCTTTATTCAAATTCACGTCCAGAGTGACCGGAAGGGTCTGACCTAAGATTGTAAGATCACCTGTTACCGTGCCTTTGGTATCGCTCGTCGCGTTTCCACCTGTTGCGGTGAATGTTATCGCAGGGTGGTTTTCCACATCAAGGAAGTCGCTTTTGCGTACATGGGCATCACGCGCCTCGTTAAAGCTTTCTACGCTTGCCGCATCAATGCTGACATTTACATCACCCAATTCTTTGCTGGTGGCATCATACTTAAAACTACCGGTGACAGTCGTGAACAATCCCAGCGTTTTGGCGTACCCAATATGGTCAACTGTAAAAAAGACAGTGGTATGTGTCGGGTCCAGCTCATATGTCGCCATCTCAGCGTGTGCGGCGGTGCTTAAGGTTGCGATAAGGGCGGTTGTCACAAGGAAGCGCATGCAGATAACTCCGGTTTTCTGTGGGATCAGGTGAAGAATATCATATCTATCAGGTAAATACAGATCGGACATCTGATGTTAGACAGAATAACCGTATTGTGAGGAGCGACGCATTGGCTGAACTGGGCTGTGTGACTTGGAATGTACATCGCGCCAAGGGACAAGATGGCGTTGTTGACCCGGTGCGTGTCGTCGATGCGATCGGGTCGGTTGTGCTGCCGTTTGCTGCGGATGTTTTGGCCTTGCAAGAAGCCGATGGTGAATGTCCTCCGCATGCAAGTATTCTTGACGTTGCGCGTATTTCACAACTGACCGGATTAACCTGTGTTCATGATGCGCCAGGCTTACGCTGGGGTTCGCAGAGTGATGGATTTCTTGGCACGATCCTGTTTTTGCATCCCCGTTTGAAGCGCATCTGTACCGACATCATCGACTTGCCGGGGCATTGTCATCGCGGTGCTGTCAGTGTTGAAACACAAGTGGATGGGTGTGCTTTGCGGGTCATGTCCGCGCATCTGTCTCTGGCCCAAGCGTTGCGCATAGTGCAGATGCGTATCATTGGACAATATTTGCGACGGCGGCCTCAGATGCAGACAATTTTGCTGGGTGATTTGAACGAATGGCGTCCTTGGGGCGGATTGGCTTTTTCCGAAAAAGTCGTAGGAACGCAGTTGCATGGTCCGGCCAAAGCGAGTTTTCCATCTGGACGTCCCATTTTGCCGCTTGATCGGATTTTGTCCAATCGTTCAGGAATGTTACACGATGTACATGTGATCAATTCCGCGACAACAAATGTGGCGTCAGACCACCGCCCTTTGGCTGCACGTGTCACGGTTGCGTGAAGGAAGTGAATAAAGGCGGCGTGTGAAGTGTATGTAAGTTGGTTGATGAGGACGATCGGTCTATTTCGACTTTAATGAGGCAAGCAAAGGGGCACTGATGATCGAAGGCACTCCGCAAATGATGACCCGATTTTGGGCGATCGGAAAACCGGTCCCCGTCTTTGCGTTGGTGTCTGGTGTCATGCTGGTTAGCGTTGGATTACTTTCTTACGGCGTTTCTGGTTCCGTCTTGGCCGCAATATCTGTGTTCGCTGTTGTCATCGCCTTGTGCCTCAGAGGGCTTTTGAATGGCTATCCGCACGATGTTTTCGGGGCGTGCAATGCTGTGACCCTCGGACGTGCTGGACTGGTTGCCGTCTTGGCGGGGGCTATATCTATACCGGTGTCCACTTGGGCGATCTTTGGCGTCTCGGTGATTGCTTTTGCTTTGGACGGCGTTGATGGTTGGCTCGCGCGGCGAACCGGATTGACTTCAGCTTTTGGGGCGCGTTTCGACATGGAGGTTGATACGCTTCTTGGCGCAGTCTTGGCGGTGATCTTGCTGTTAACCGCAGAGGTTGGACCGGCGATCCTTGTTTTGGGCTTTTCTCGGTACGTTTTTGTGCTGACTGGATTGAAGTGGTCTGCGTTGCAGGGCGACCTTCCAGAAAGTTATCGACGTAAAGCGATCTGCGTCCTGCAGATCGGGGCATTGATCATTCTGATTTTCCCGCTGACACCCGTGGCAATGATGTTACCTATTTCGTTGTTCGCAGCGACAGCCTTGCTGTATTCGTTTGCCGCAGATGCGTTATATTTGTTGCGAAACACACCATGAAAAAAGCCCTTTTCTTGGCCCTCGCGACGGGGGTAATCTTTGCCGCCCTTGTGCTTCCCAACCATCCGGGCACGATGAAGCTGTCAGCTCTTAACCGGTTTCCCTTAGAACTGCCCGTGATCATATTGATGATGTTGGCAATGGGGCGCATTTGGGGTTTGCCAGCGGCTTTGGCACTTGTGTTGGTTGCGACAGCGTTTGTGAAGCTTGCCGATTTTGGGATGTTTTCGGCGTATAATCGGACATTCAATCCGATTTTGGATACGTTTCTAATTGAAGCTGGGATTGGTTTGTTGAGCGACAGCATTGGCAAGCCGCTTACCTACCTTGCAGTGGCCGCGGCAATCTTGCTTACGGGCCTTTTATTTTATGTGCTTTTGCGCAGTTTGCGGGCATGGGCCGCCTTAGAAACCCCGCGTTCGGGTCGAATACTGGCAGCGCTAGGGGCTATTGGTTTTGGGGGATGGGCTGTTGCAGATGCAGGTCATCATTTGGACTATTGGAAATTCGACAGCAGCCCGCCGGGAACGGCGTGGACATCGCGTCTGACGTTCAAGCGCGCGGTGGAAATGCAAGCGACAGCTATGGATTTGGCGCAGTTTAGCCGTGACGCGCAACGAGACAAATATGGGGATGCCATTGGCTTGCTCGACCGCTTGGAAGGCCAAGATGTCGTGCTCATTTATGTCGAAAGTTACGGGCGCGCGAGTTTTGACAATGATCTTTATGCGCCGACGCATATCGCCACGTTGAACGCTGCAGCGCCATTGATTACCAAGGCTGGCTTTGCAATGAAAAGTGGTTGGCTGACATCTCCCACGGCTGGTGGGCAAAGCTGGTTGGCACATGGCACATTGTCCACTGGGTTGTGGACGTCGGATAATGGGCGATACAACGCAATGTTGGCGAGCGGGCATAAAAGCCTGTTTCACATCGCCCAAGATGCTGGATTTCGAACTGCGGCAATCATGCCTGCTATCACCGTGGGATGGCCCGAAAGCAGCGCGATGGGATTTGATCTGATCTTTCCCGCTGCCGATATTCCCTACAAAGGTGAGCGCTTCAATTGGGTGACGATGCCTGACCAGTTCACGCTTGCGGCCTATAATGATCTGCTCCCTGCTGATCCTCGCAGTGATTTCATCCAAATCGCGTTGATCTCATCTCATGCGCCGTGGGTCCCTATCCCAGACATGGTTGCTTGGGATGAAATGGGCGACGGCACGGTCTTCAATGATATGGCTCAACGTGGCCCAAGTCCGCGCGTCCTGTGGAAAAACAGAGACAACGTTCGCGAAGCTTATCGAAAAGCCGTCGATTATTCGTTGGAAGCGACCTTCTCGCATATCGCTCGACTTGGGGAGGATGCGCCTTTGGTGATTGTGGTTGGGGATCATCAAGCGGCTGGCTTTGTGGCGGGCAGCGACAATCGCGATGTTCCAGTGCATATGATTGGTCCGCCAAAGTTGATCGGGATGATCGATGATTGGGGCTGGAAAGACGGGCTAATTCCTGCGGTTGATGGCCCTGTGCGCCGAATGGACACCTTCCGGAATGATTTCATCGCAGCCTTTACAGAGCCACTCACGTTAAGTGAGGTCCGCGAATGAAGCGCATCGCGAATGTTACAGTGTCGGTTGTCGTGCTCGGTTTGTTGATTTGGTGGGCTGATGCGGTTGCGGTTCTTGCCCATCTACACGGGGCTTTAATCGGTTGGCTGGTCCTTGCCGCCATATCGCTGACAGCGCTGACCTTCCTGATGGCGCGGCGGTGGCAGATCGTGGCCCGCGCACTTGATATCGAAATCAGCTATGCGCGCGCGGTGGCGGAATACTACATCGCCCAATTGGTGAACCTTGTTCTGCCAGGAGGTGTTGTTGGTGATGTGGCACGTGCAGTGCGTGTCCGACATGCGGGTGACATGGTCCGTGCGGCGCAATCCGTGGCGGCTGACCGGATCGTTGGGCAAGTTGTGATGTTTGCTGTTCTAGGCGCTGGCTTAATCGTTGCCTTGGTGGTCCCCGGCGGCATCGCTTGGCCCACATTCGCATGGCTTGGATGCGGTGTCGGTTTGGGTGGGGTTGCTTTTGTTTTTGTCGTGTCACGACGTGAAAGCGCAACGGGCCAGTTTCTGGCCCTCATTTTGCGCTTGCTGCAAAACCTACATTTGCTTGCACTTGCAGTGATCATCACGGCTTTGCTGATCTTTAGCCTGTATGCCTGCGCGCGTGCGACGGGCACGAGCATCCCCGCGTCTGGCTGGTTCACCCTGATCCCGTTAATCTTGTCAGCTATGCTGATCCCTTTGTCCGTCGGTGGTTGGGGGTGGCGCGAAGGGGCTGCTGCGGCCCTTTTCCCACTGATCGGAGCGACCCCAAGTGCGGGCATCGCAATGGGTATCGCCTACGGGGCAATGATGATGATCGCAGCTTTGCCAGGCCTTTACTTCGCGATGCGCATAGGTGCGTCGCCAAATTCCTCATCACCTACACATATGGAAATCCAATGACATATCTTTTCAAACCGACACGTCGCGCGTTCTTGCAAACGGGAGCCGCCCTTGGGGCGAGTGCTGCGTTGCCGGCAATCGCCGCCAGCCATAACATCGCAAATCTTCAGTTATCTTGGCTGCATTCGGTTCAATTTGGCGGCAGCTACCTTGCATCAAGCAAGGGGTATTGGTCGAACCTTGGGTTGGATGTGTCTTTAGTCCAAGGTGGCCCAAATGCCCCTGTCGAACCGCCTGTGGTCACGGGCCAAGCGCTTATGGGTATTTCTGCAGCGGATTACACAGCAGCAGCGGTTGATCAGGGCGCGCCATTCAAAATCATTGCGGTGGCCATGCAAAAAAACCCATTTGCAATTGCCTCTCTTGCTTCGAATCCTGTCAAAACGCCGTCTGATTTGATCGGTAAAAAAATTGGTATGGCCGTTGCCAATACCCCTGTTTTGCAAGCACTTTGTACGTTGAATGGCGTGGATATCAACGCAATCGAGATCGTGCCAACGCAATATGACCCAGCCCCTCTTGTCAGTGGCCAAGTCGATTGTTTGTTGTGTTGGGAGACGGATTTGCCCGTCGCGATGACCATTCAAGGTGTGGAAAACACAACCATGCTTATGGCGGATCACGGTTATGCGGTTCACTCACAAACCTATATTGCGACAACTGACAGCATAAACAACCGACGTTCAGATTTGATCGCGATGCTCAAAGGTGAGGTTATGGGGTGGAACGACTATCAAGCGGATCCGGACGCGGCGGCAGCTTTGACTGTGGACATGTTCCCCGATGCGGGCCTTGATCTGCCCAGTCAAGTTTTGCAAGCCCGCCGCCAAGTGCCTTTGATGTTTTCAGACCTAACAGACACCAGTGGGTTTGGATGGTTCACCGATGAGACTGTTGCGGAAAACATCGAAACGCTCGCATTGCTCGGGCGAAACGTCAGCGCAGACTTGTGGGACCGGTCCTTGTTGGAAGACGTCCACGGATAAGGGCAATGCCTGACGCCGATATCATTTGCACATCGGTCGCCAAACATTTTGGCGACCTTGAAACGGTTGCCCCCTTAACGATAACCTTTGAGGCAGGTAAGACAACGGCCTTGGTTGGCCCGTCAGGCTGTGGGAAGTCCACCGTTTTGCGCATGATCGCAGGGCTTGAAACCCCCAGCGCAGGGGGGGTTGTGATCGGATCACAGACCCCGCAGCAATTGGCCAAACAAGGCGGTTTGGCGATGGCCTTTCAAGACGCGTCTTTGCTGCCATGGCGCTCTGTTCGTGCAAATATTGCGCTTGGGGCAAAACTGGCACGTAAACCTGCGACAGGTGTGGATGATCTGATCAAACTTGTTGGACTTGAAGGGTTTGCGGACCACCGTCCGGCGGCCCTGTCAGGTGGAATGCGGCAACGCGTTGCCATCGCACGCGCACTCGTGTCCGATCCCGATGTCCTGTTGCTTGACGAACCGTTCGCGTCTGTCGATGCAATCACACGTGCGCGATTGAACGCGGAGCTTCCGGAATTGTGGCGCGATACCACGACCATTCTTGTAACCCACGCCGTGATCGAAGCTGTTTTGCTGTCGGACAGGGTCGTTGTTTTGTCGCAACGTCCGGCCCAGATCCTTGCGGATATCCCGGTCGTCCTTGATGGGCACCGGAACGAGGCCATGACCCGTACAACAGCTTTCAAAACCCTATGTGATGAAGTGTTAACAGCACTTGAGGACACCACTTAGATGCGCAGAGCGGCGTGGATTTTGAGTGTTCTAGCTCTTTGGGAACTTCTAGCGCAATCGAACCCGGACAGCGTGTTGATCACCGGACCCAGCGGGATCATGGGCTATATCTATGACAACTTTGGCCTGATCAAACGTGCATCTATTGCGACGAGCGAAAATGCGGCTTGGGGTTTTTTGTGGGGGAATGCTGCGGCGATGGCGGCAGCCACATTGGCGTTTTTGCTTCCACGCAGCGAGCGGGTGATTTCGGCGTTCTTTCTTATCATTTTTTGTCTTCCTCTTGTTGCCACTGGCCCAATTCTTCGTGTGCTTTATGGCCCCGGTGACGGCCCGCAAATCACACTCGCAGCGCTCGCGGTGTCATACACAACCTATCTTGCGCTTTTGGTCGGGCTCAGGGCGATCCCGCAAAGTTGGGCAGATTTGGTCACGCTTTACGGGCGTGGGGCCTGGACCACCTTGGTTGTTGTTCGCGCACGAGCGAGCCTTCCTTATCTTTTTGTCGGCCTGCAAATCGCCGCCCCCGCTGCATTTTTGGGGGCAATGATTGGGGAATTCACTGGGGCCGAGCGCGGGCTTGGGATTCTGACACTGCGTGCGATGCGTGGGTTGGAAGTGGACGCGACATGGGCAATTGCCACGACGGCAGCATTGATCGCGATCTTGTCTTATGCGTCGGTTGAGTGGGTCGCAAAGCGGGTCGTGGGATATTCGCCTGTCATCTTGCTAAGTTCACAACGCGAGAGGCAAATTCGTCCGGTCTGGCAACGGCTGCTGGGTATACTGGGTTTGATCATAACGGTGCTCGCGGTTTGGCAATTGAGCATGGATGCTTTCGCCCTCAACAGCTTTTTTGCCAAACGCCCAATGGACGTGTGGACTTTTCTCACCTCTGATCCAGCCGCGCGGGTGACCCTTTTTGATGCAATGCGGGAGACATTGACGATGACGATCCCCGGATATCTGGCGGGGCTCGTTTTGGGGGGCGCTATTGCTGCACTTCTTGTTCTTGCGCCCGCACTTCATCGTGGTGTCCTACCGGTGGCTATCGCCTTGCGCGCGATCCCGATTATCACAACGGCCCCTTTGCTTGTGCTCGCGCTTGGGCGTGGGGCCTTCGGGACTATCACCATCGTGGCCGTCATGATCTTTTTCCCCAGCCTCATCGCGTGTTTGCAAGGATTGCGCCAGACGCCGGGGCAAATCGTGGATGTGTTCAACAGTTATGGGGCAGGACGCTTGCGGTTGCTGTTCAACGCGCAAATCCCATCGATGTTGCCAGCGTTTTTCGCCAGCGCACGTATGGCCGTGCCAGCAGCTTTGTTAGCTGTGACGACAACAGAATGGTTGGCGACAGGGAAAGGGATTGGCGTGCTTATGGCGCTGACATCAAGCACGTCTGACTACAATATGCTGTGGTCTTGCGTTGTCGTGCTGTCCTTAGCGGCCGTCACTGGCTATGCGTTGGTCGCGTGGATCGAACAGGTGGTTTTGCGCATTTATTCAAGCGAGCAAGTCAGATGACGACAGCAGTTTTTGCTATTCCGGGCGATAAAGACCGACGCACTGGGGGCTTTATCTATGAAGCGACTGTGTTGCGTGTCTTGAACGAAATTGGCCGTGCGACGCGTCATCTGACCTTGCCTGACAGTTTCCCTTTCCCGACATTGGCGGACATGGCGAGCACATTAGATGCGTTACAGGCGGTTCCGGTTGATCAACCAATTATTTTGGACGGCTTGGTGTTCGGCTCGATTGACCCTGCCGGACTAGCGCGTGTTCGCGCACCTGTGATTGCGATGATCCATCATCCTTTAGGGCTTGAGACAGGGTTAAGTCATGATCAATCCATGACCCTGTGCGCCAATGAAACAGCGGCCTTGGAGCACGCCGATCATGTCATGGTGCCTAGCCCACATACCGCTGAAATCCTTATCCGCGATTTTGGTGCCGATCCTAACAAAATAACGATTGCTTTGCCGGGTTTCACACGTCCCGTTCTGGCGCGCGCGCAACTTGATCCACCCCTCATTTTGTCTGTGGGTTTGCTGGCTGAGCGCAAAGGACATGATGTGTTGATTGATGCCTTGGCTTTGATTCAAGACTTGGCATGGCAGGTGAATGTCGTTGGCAAAGCCCATGATCCAGACACGGCAGGGGCGCTTTTGGCACAGGTCGACAAGCATGACCTGTCGGATCGCGTTCGTTTTGTCGGAGAGCAATCAGAAGCGGACCTGAGCGCGCAGTACAATGCTGCGTCCATATTTGCACTCGCCACACGGTACGAAGGTTACGGCATGGTTCTGAGCGAGGCTATGTTATATGGACTTCCAGTCGTGAGTTGCGCGGTTGGCGCGGTCCCAGATACTGTGGGGGACGCGGGGCTGTTGGTACCGGTGGATAACCCTCTCGCATTTGCGGCGGCTTTGCGCCGATTGCTGGAAACTCCGGAAGATATGGTTCATTTTCAGGAGATGTCACAAAAACACGCTGCTGGTTTGCCAACTTGGGAAGACACTGCGCGCCATTTTGTCGAAGTCATTGCGAAGCTCAAGGCTGCAGGCGAATAACAAAGACGGGTTTTTCAATGACACGCGCGACACCGTAAGGCGGCTTGGGCAAAGCATGTAAAGTGTGGCACTAGATTTCTGAACGAAATTCCTTGCACCGCTCCTGTCTTTCTTCGCGCCATAGCTTAAGGGGAATGGAACCCAAAGGAGAATGGTTGATGGGAGCTTCACAAAGCGTACCTGAATTGGTCGAAGCAGCACGCAGCAATGCCAAGCTATCCGTAGATCGAATTTCGGACATCGAGACGATCAAGAACGGACCGGGCGGGACTGATGCGCAAAGCGCGGAACTTGGCGCCGCGATAGCTGAACTTGAAGCGGGTGTTGTCGACACGTTCTCTATGTTCGAAGCTCGGATGCAACACCATTTCCGACGCGGTCCATTCTCTCGCAAATTGACGACCAAATTGTCAGAGGCTGGGGAAGCCGACCTCGCGGAGCGGGTCCATCAGTTTTACCTTGCGGTCAACGTATTGAAACACGGCAAAGGCGCGAGTTACCGGGAACTGTCTAGTACCTCTCATTCGTTGATTGTGTTGAAATCGGGTGAAGATGTGGTTGTGGACGCATCCCGCAAGACGTCAGGTCTTGTCGATGTGACAGTAACTGGGTTCTTCGAAGCGCTGAGCACCACGATAATTGAGGCGTACCAATTCCTTGAAAATAAGTAAGGCTGGAATGATCTAACGCGTTTAACATCGCTCTCAGACACGCCACACTTGCTATCTTTCAACAGGTGCGGCGCGCGTTTTCATATGAAAGAAACTTGGGTTAACACGTATAGTTCATGCCGATCCGGCCGCCATCAATGTAGATGGTTTCACCCGTGATGTACTTGGCTTTGCTAGAAGCCAAGAACGCAACGGCGTCGCCAATGTCACGTGGTTCACCGATGCGCTTCAAAGGCGTGCGTGACATGACCATTTGCATAGCTTCAGGGCTCGCGTTTACACCTGCCATCATAGCTGTGTCGATAGAACCAGGACCGACGGCATTGACGCGGATATTGTGTGGAGCCAGCGCAAGTGAGCTGGCCTTCGTCAACTGCATGACCCCGCCCTTGGACGCGCAATAAGATGCAATGGCTGGTATTGCGAGAACGGCATTCACCGAGGACATGTTGACGATAGACCCCGCGATATTGTTCGACACCATTGCTTTTGCCGCGCGTTGGAGTGCTAAGAATGTACCAGTTAGGTTGATATCGATTACCTTTTTGAAATCCTCTAACGAGGTTTCCAGAAAGTCGCCGGGGATAGCGACACCTGCATTATTGACCAATATTTCGACAGGGCCATGGTCGGCTTCGATTTTGTCAAACATTGCCGAAATCTGTTCTGCGTCGGCCATATCGCAGACCATCGCCACTGTGCCATTCCCGAGTTTTTCCGCAGCGGCCTTCACGCCTTCTGCATTTATGTCAGCAAGGATCAATTGTGCGCCGTCTTCGGCCAGTGCTTCGGCACAAGCATATCCGATGCCTTGGGCACCACCCGTTACTAAGGCGAGAGGTTTATGGGTCATAGTCGTCATCCTATTTATCTTTTGAGGCTGCAAGCGGTCTGTGCTTGGCCGTGTCTCACCCATTGTGTGTCGTCAATGTGATCGATGTCGTCAATGTCATTGCCCACGCCTTTGAAAATCAGAGTGAAGGTGGTCAAGTGCTTCAGGGATTTGATTGGCGATCAAGACGGTTCGATACGCTTACGTCAAAAGCTGGCGTTAGCGTCTTCGTCAATTTGGAAACGTGGATTTGCAATTTCGCTATCGGTGATGCTGAGTTTGGCCACCGGATTGGTGCAAAATACCGAGGTGTCGCGAATCTCGCACCACTAGAGCGTGTACTTGAAAATTTGTTTCGAATGAGAAAACGCCACCAAAAATCTCGCTGTATCCGTCTCAGAACCTTTGCAAAGTGGCGGCGGTTCGAAACTCAAAAGTTAACACCGAACAATCTATGTGGGCTTTGCAATCCTTGTTTTTTGCTCGAATTTTTTAGTGATGACAGCCGCAAGCGATACATGCGACCAAGGTCAAACGAAAGAAAATCCAGAGGTGTTTTCGCCGTTTTCCTGTCCGCTCTTAACCGGCAAAAAGGCGCGGCGATCGTCGTCGAGGACACATTCCAGCACTATTGACGTCTTGTGCATCAATCGAACAGTGTCGTTGCTAATTTGAATTGAGGTATTGAATGCAGGACACTGATCAAAGCTTGCGGCGCAAACAAGAGATCCTAAAAGGCGCATTTTCGGCACTCATCAAAAACGGTCTACCATCGCTTTCTTTTGACGTTATTGCCAAGGAAGCGGGCCTTTCCCGACAGCTTGTTCGCTATCATTTTCCTGATGACGAAGCACTGATGATCGCGCTGTGTGATTTTTTAGCGGCGCAATACCGGGATGCTTTGATTGCCAAGGTGATGAAAACTGAAGGCAAAGATCGGTTGGAGATTTTTCTAGATTACTATTTCGACTTGCTTGAAGATATGCCCAAACCAAGGGACGATCAAGTATACGACGCCTTGATGTCTTTATCTGCGGGGTCTCAAAAAATCAGAGACACTCTCAGAGAGAACTATAGCTTTTTGGGTCAGGTTATTTCTCATGAGTTTGAGCTTCAATTTCCAAGTCTGGGCAGTCGGGAATCCAAAGAACTGTCCTATCTGTTTGTGTGCCTGATGTATGGACATTGGAAAATGGTGGCGTCCTTGGGTTTGTCTGAAGATCACAAGCACATAACCCGACAAGCTATGGATCGGCTCATTCAGTCTTATGTTTCCAAAAGCGTTCCATTGGGGAATTTGGTGGCGACTTGGCAGCAAGAGGGGGCAAATTGATGTTTTGCAATATGAAAAATATCCCTTGTCCTGGTCATGTGTTGAAGTTGGTGGAAATAGCCTAAGTACTTGAAAGTAAGTTTAAAAATGAATTATCCCGCTCTGCGGGCACCGCCGAAAGCAATCCCGGTGATATAGAGGCGATTTTCATTTTGAAAAACGCTATTGAGACCATTTGACTCCGGCGCGGAAGTCAATTTTCCTCAGTTCCGTAGGATAGGGGTTACTCGCGGGCTTTGGTTTTTCACTCTGAGATTGTCAGAGGGGCTCGTGATCGCAATATGTCGGCATTCAGGTCCGTTTGAACGGTTATTTAAATGTTCAAACTCTGCTTATCAGCCGATTTGCGTCGATCTAAATTGGGATCGCCCGGATTTTGGAAGGCGGATTAGATGATTATTTTTGGTAACTTCGGCCGGAACATATTGAATGGATCTCATCGTCGAGATTGGATTTTTGGCCTTTGGGGTCGTGACACTATTAACGCTGGTGGTGGCAATGACATTGTGTTCGCAGGACGCGGCAAGGATGTCATAAACGCTGGATCAGGATCTGACATCGTTTTTGGGGGCCGTGGGCGAGACACGTTCGTGCACGTTGTTTCTGAAAACATTGGCGCCACGGACTTTTATTTGGGGGGCGGTGGGCAAGACACGCTAGAGCTCGTTTTGACGAGAGCCCAAGCTACAGACCCGAACTTGCTTGCGGAGATTGCTGCGTTCCATGCGCGACCTGATGATCAAAAGCACTTGGATTTTACGTTCGAGTCATTGGGCGTCACGATCAACAGAGTTGAGTTCATCGAGATTACCATCACCGACCCCGGGAATTCCGCCCCGTTGGTTGCGCCGCTTGCTCAAACGATCCGTGAGGATGCGCAAACGGCCCAATTTGATCTGCTCGCTGATACCTCTGATCCTGATCTCGATACGCTGAGCGCGGTAGACGTAGCTGACACACTGACGACGCAGGGTGGACGAACGCTCGTCATTGATGTGGATTACACATTGGGGATTGGCGCCCAATTTGTAACGTTAACAGCGGCAGGTGTGGCAAAGTTCAATGATCTTGCCGCGGGTGAAACCGACCAATTCGTGTTGAATTTTGGTGTAACTGACGGTGTGGAAACCGTTGCTAATACACTGACTTTGACGGTCACCGGAGAAAACGACGCAGCCCAGATAACTGGAGACCTCGCAAAGGCGGTTCAAGAAGATGTAACCCTCGTGGCCAATGGATTGCTTCAAGTTACCGATCCGGACGCGGGTGAGAATGAAGTTGCTGTGCAAAGCAATCAGGCCGGGGATTATGGCTTGTTTTCAATCACATCGAGCGGGGCTTGGACGTATGAGTTAAGCAATAACAGTCAAGCCGTTCAGCAATTGAGTGAAACTGATAGCGTCACAGACACATTTACCGTGAGCAGTTTGGATGGAACTTCGCAGGCGGATGTTGTCATAACAATCGCGGGTTCGTTTGATGCGCCACCAAATACAGCTCCGATTGCCATGGATGACAGTTTTAACGGCAACGAAGACAATGCGATTTCTGGAAACGTCCTTATCAACGATAGTGATCCCGAAAACGATGCATTTACGGCAATTCTTGTGGAGGAACCAACGCAAGGCACGCTTGAATTTGACGAGTCCGGCGCGTTTACCTACACACCCGTCGCGAATTTTAATGGTGACGTTAGCTTTAGCTACAAGATCAATGACGGTGACCTTGATAGCGAGACAGCAGTCGTCACCCTGAGTCTTGCCGCCGTAAATGATGATCCAGAGATTGCTGGTGCGCTCGCTTTGAACGCTCTTGAAGGCGGGGCGGCTCAAACGATCGATTTGCTCAGCGGCGCGTCCGACATCGACACCAACGATGTGTTGAGGGTCGAGAACGTGACAGGGTTAACGCCGGGCGTTAACTTGCTTGCTACAACTTTGAGCCTTAATCCAAATGACGCTGTCTTCGATGGCCTCAACGATGGCGATTTATCCGACACGTTAGTTCATTATGACATTGTCGACGACAATGGCGGTGTGGTTGCGCAAACGGTTCGGATTACCGTTGATGGCGTGACTGACGTGATGGCACCGGATGCCCCAACAGTGTCGATTGCGGCAACTGACGCCAGTGCGCCGGGCGAAACGCAAGCGTCCAGTGTAACCTTGATCGGGAAAACCAGCCCCGGCGCGATTGTTGAGTTGTTTGAAGACGATGGTGTGACGTCAATAGCCTCGGTATTGGCGGACACTCTTGGTGAATTCCGTATCACAAACGTGGAATTGGCACTCGGAACGACAGAATTCATAGCGATTGCTCGTGACCCAGATACCGGCTTGCAAAGTCAGACCAACGGGATTGCTTTTGGTCGCGTGGACCCACCAAATGACGCGCCTGCCAATGCCGTTTTACACTGGATTGACATGGCCTTGGAGACGATTGCGGAGAGCGGCACATCACCGGATTACGCATCAAGAGCCTTGGCGATGCAATCAATTGCAGTGGAAAACGTTTTATCGGCGCTTAATGGTGAAAATGGGTATCTGTTCAATTTTGACACCACAGATGCAGATGCAAACCTTGCGGTGGCTTACGCAGCCCACAGCGTGCTGACTGGGCTTTTTGCGGGGCAAACCCCTGCATTGGACGAAAAGTTGACGTCTTATGTTAGCGCCGCGTCCGTTGGTGTTGACCCCTCATTGGTGACAGCGTCTGAGGCGTTGGGCGATACAGTTGCCGCGCGCATTCTTGGGTTTCGCGCTGATGATGGTTGGGATGACAATGAGATATTTATTGGTTCTGATGCAGATGGGGCGTGGAGGCCTACAGGGCCAAGATTTCTCAATGCGCTGAACCCGCAATGGGCTAATTTGGATCCGTTCACCCTTAATTCTGGTGAACAATTTCGCCCCGATGAACCACCGTCTTTGTTGGAAGACACGATCACGGACGACATTTATGCTAACGATTTGGAACGGGTTCGCGCACTTGGTGCGTTCGATAGTGATGTCAGAACGCTTGATCAAACGCAGATTGCGCGGTTTTGGGCCGACGGGACCGGAACACAAACGCCGCCGGGGCATTGGAACCGGATCGCCAAACAAATCAGTGAAGAAGAAGGCTTATCCTTAAGCCAATCCGCCGAGTTGATGCTAAAGCTTAACCTTGCGTTGGCCGATGCAGCCGTCGCGGCTACGGACACGAAATATGCGTATGATTTCTGGCGACCCGTAACGGTTTTATCTGAAGGCGGGACCGACGACGGAACAATCATTGCGGCAGACCCAGATTGGGCGCCTTTGCTTTTGACGCCTGCACATCCTGAATACGTGTCTGGCCATTCAACATATTCTGGTGCCGCGGCCACCATCTTGACGGACTTCTTTGGTGCGAATTATGCATTCTCAGATACCGCCGAGACGACATCTGGGGATATCACGCGCGCGTTCAGCGATTTCTGGGAAGCCGCCAACGAAGGTGGCGAAAGCAGGATTTTTGGCGGCATCCACTTCGATTTCTCCAATGAAACCGGGTTGGAACTGGGTGCAGATGTTGCGAACTGGGTGCTGCTAACTTTTGACCCTCTTAACGACATTGTGGCGCCAACGATTACATTGATCGGTCTGGACGCTGATGCAATTGGGGCGTCGCCGATTGTCACTGGCGTACTGACCGACAATCTGTCTGGTGCGCTTGGGTTGCGGGCAAACTTGGATGGAGGTCTAGATTTTGCGGATGTTTCGGTTGATGCGTTTGGTGGATTTTCGTTTGACGTTGGCGCGCTCGAAGATGGCCGTCACACGGTTTCGTTCATCGCTGAAGACGCTGCTGGCAATTTTGGTGTCGCCAATTACGATTTCATTCTGAGTACAGTCGCCCCCACTGTCATGCTTGAGGCCGACAGCATCAGTGCAAGCAACGGGATTTTGGTTGCGGGCGCGCGGATCGCGGGTGATGTCGATCTCCCCGTGGGCGTGGGAATCGCGGCTCTGACGGTGCAAATAGATGACGGTATGGTTCGTCCACTTGGATTTGAAGAGGATGGAACATTCAACGCGTTGCTGGAAATCGGCGCATTGGATCCTGGCGCACATCAGATCACATTGCGCGTGGCCGATACGGCTGGGAACGAAACGATCACTACGATTGACGCAACTCTGGACACACGACCGCCGTTCCAAGTCACTAATTTGTCGCCGAACGATCGAGACTCTGACGTGGGCGCGACGGTGCATCCTTTGGTTCAGTTCAACCGCGAGGTGGATGTCGATACGCTGAATGAAGATAGCTTTTATGCGATGACGGCGACGGGCATGAAAGTCGCGGCATCAATTGTTCCGTTGATAGATGGGACTGGGGCATGGATGTTCTTTGATGAACCTTTGCCGGGATCACAGGCGATTGAACTCGTGCTTGAAGGTGATCTTATCCGCGCTGCAGATGGCACCACACTTGATGGCGATGGTGACGGGGTTGATGGCGGGCAGGCGGTGCAACGGTTTACGACCGTCACGTTGCAAGGGCTTGAAAGCACGACACTTGTCGGACGTGTGGTGGACCCGGGTGATGACCTCTTCATGATGACGCCTGATGACTTTGTGTCTGGTCCTGCAGGCGTTACGGATTACGAAAACCATATCTATCGCAATCCCATTGAAGGGGCGGAAGTCTATGTTTTGGGCGGTCCTGACCTCAAAGTTCTCACAGATGAAAACGGTGTTTTTGAACTGAGCGGTTTGCCAGCGGGACGGGTGAAAATCGTTGTCGAAGGACGCACAGCGACGAATGCGCCTGATGATTTTTATTGGCCTGAAATGGTTTTGGATGTTGAAATCCGCCCCGGGCAAGAAAACACCTTGTTAGGCGGGATGGGACCGCTTGAGGCCCAACTTGAGCGTCAAGATGATGATGCCTTTTTCTTACCAAGGATTCCAAACGCGGCGTTGTCTGCCGTGTCCAACACCGAGGTGGCCACCATCAAACCCGTCTCTGCTGCGGGAACCAATCTGACGCCTGAGCAATTCGATCTGATTTCGTTGGAAGTTCAGCCCGGCAGCATGGTCGACGGGCAAGGTAACTTGATCGAAAACCCACAGCTTGGATTGGCGCTGGTGCCTTCTGAGATGGTCATCGACATGTTGCCCGATGGGGTCCCAATTCCGCCGATTTTTCTGACCATTCAAGGACCGGACGGCGGCGTTTTTACACAAGAGGCAATCCTAACAATCCCGAATGTGTTTGGCCTCGCGCCCGGAGAAAAGACAGAATTTTTCTCGTATGACCACCAAACGGGTCTGTTGGTGATCAATGGTGTCGGGACCGTATCTGAGGATGGGTCATTCATCCAAACCGATCCGGGTTCGGGCATTTTGCAACCGGGGTGGAACGGGCCGATCAGGATCAGCCGTGTGGTTATTGACCCGCAATTGCCATGCCCACCTGGCACAAATCACCCCGATAACGTCACACCGGCCGATGGAGATACAGGCTTTAAGGCGGGCGATGCCCTAAATGACGTGGCTGAACTGCAACGTAGTATCGAAGAAAAATACGGTGTCATTGATGACGACTCGAGCTTTTTCCTAACCAATCCTGCTGCGACCTTTTTTCGACGTGCCGAGGCGCGAATTTCTGACACCTTAAACGTCCTTGCTGATGGATATTACGCGGATGATTCCGGGCCGCTAGGCGGTGATGTGGATGCGGGGTTTTATGGTATTGTGGGGACTAAGTTGGTCGGCGATATTGCCGATACATTCCTTGAGGCAGGCGCTTATTTTGGCCCGCTAAACGGGATCGGAGCCGGTTTCGCACAAAGTTCTGTAACGGCAGGGCTCAAAGGCCCGTTAACTGGGTTCTTGTTGAACCAAACGCAGAATTTGACGTCCACTGTGGCGCAAAATGGGCTGCCAGATTTGTCTGCGTCGTTAGACAGTTTACGTGAGCAATCAAATGATCGCGCGCAAAATGGGATTTCGGGCAAGTTTTCTTCGGGGTCCCCAGAGGCGGAAAAGTTCGAAGATCTGACAGAAAAGATCGATGAGGCGCAAGAAAAGCTCCAGATTCTGGAAGAGAAATGGGAAGACGTTCAAGAAAAAGCGACCATCATCGACGAGGCAATTGAAACCATCGAAGATGATTTCGGCGACATTCTGGAGGTATTGGAACAAGGATTAGAGCCAAGCCAAGAACAAATTGAACGGCTGATCGGGCCAGAAGGCACACCGGGCGTGGACAGCACTTTTCTGGATCAAATCGAAATCATTGCCAATGCCGCCGCCGACGTTCGTGAGGCCGGATCCGTTCAGGGCATACTGTATGAAATTTACGGCATCCTGATGGATATCATGAGCGAGAATGATGACCTGTCGGGTGAATTACCCACGACGATTTCGCTCTCGGACATTCAGACCCCTGCAAGCCAAGTCGAGGGGGAGTTCGCGGTCTCATATGGACCTGTTCAATACGTTCTAATGACGAACCTCGATACAGGGGACGAACAGCGTTTCACGTTGAAATCCGGCGAGACACCCTTGCAGGCAACGTCACCCGGTGCGAATTATTTGTTGGAGATTTTTGACCCTGTATCTGGGTTTACAGGCCAATCGAGCTTCGTTGCTCCGCGCCCATTTGCAATCAACGGTCTAACGGTTTTGTCTTCACTGCCAACCGTCAAGCCAATCCTTCAACGCTCACAAGGTGAAACTGTTGGACCAGGCGGATTGACAGAACGACAGGCAGACATCGTTGGGGCCGATTTCGATGCGGCGGACAGCCTGCTTCCGGGCACGAATATAACGGACCGGCAAGCTTTGATTTCAGGTTTGGGGTCTTCGCCGGGATCGATAAACCTGAACGGCGTAACAGGTATTCTAAAACTGGATGGCACGTCCGAGGCTGTCGCCATCGGCGGGACCTCTGCCAATGGTGCAGATTTGCGGGCTTATGTTGCGACAGGCGATCTTGGGCTTGCCATCGTGGATGTCACGGAAACGATCCAACCTGTGTTGCTTGGGCAGATCGACTTGCCCGGGTTCGCTGAGGATGTCGCGGTTGTGGATCGTTTGAGCCTTGTCGCCGTAGCACTTGGCGAAGGTGGATTGGCGGTTATCGACGTAAGAGACCCAATTCGCCCACAAATCGATGCGATCTATGAAGAGTACACCGTAAGCCAAGTGATCGCCGTAGATGATCGGTTGGTGGTGGCGCAGAATGGTCGGGTCAGTCTGCTTGATGTGGCCAGCGGTGTTACGCTGACATCACTTGGCGTGGGGGTTGGCCCTGAACAACAATTTGAAGCGCTCGCGTTTGAAGATGGTCAAATTTATGCGCTTGGCAACAATGGCACACTGCATGTGATCTCGCTTGACGATGATGTGCTGAACAATCGCGGCGTTATTGACCTGTCTGCCGACCTATTGGACTTACCGGAGTCACCACAGATCGCGACGCAAGACGGAATTTTGTGGATTGGGTCCGTTGGAACCGGCACCGGGGGTGGCGTCCGTGGGGGGATGATCACTGTCGATGCCTCTGATCCAGATGCTTTGGTTTTGGTCGGTGAGATCAACACGTCAAACACCACGTCTGATTTTGCAGGAAATTCCGTGGCCGTTACGGGGTCAGGCTTTGGCGTTGCCTCGCACCTTCGGTTTGAAAACGCGCAGAACTCTGAAAGTCGATTGACTGTGTTTGACGCCCGCGACCCCGAAAACGTCGACAATCAAGTGACCGAATATAGGTTCTCTGGTCAAACCAAAGATATCGAAATCGCAGCAGGCGAGGCTTTCTTGGCGACAGGATCCGAGGGTCTTCAAATTGTGCGTTTCCTTGGCATCGACACGCAAGGCGTGGCACCCGAGATTGGCGTTACAACCTTGCCGGAAGACGTTGATGATAGCGTGGAAGGGCTGCAAGTTTTCCAAGGTCAAACCGTGCGTTTCGATGTGGAAACCGATGATGATCTGCAAGTGCGCAGCGTCGAAGTTTTGATCAATGGAAATGTGATCCTATCCACGGTCACCTACCCATGGGATTTGACTGTCACCTTGCCCTCGATTGCTGATCTGGGAACTGACCAGCTTGAGGTTCAATTCCGGGCGACCGATACGGGTGGCAATGCCACGATTACAGACGTGGTAGCCCTTCAAATGGTGACAGACACCACACCATTCGAGGTTCTTTCGATCAGTCCTGATGACGGGGCGGACTTGTTGCCAGGATCCGTGCGTTCGATCACTGTGACGCTGTCAAAAGCGGTCGAAAGCGACACGGTGAATACAGATACGTTTGTGCTGATGGGACCAGAAGGTCCGATTGAGCCAGCGTCGATTTCTGTAAGAGCAAGCGGAACGCAGGTTCAATTGACCTATCCCGCAGACGTGTTTGGTTCGGGTGCATATGCTTTAACAATCGATGCAGACACGGTCACAGACAAGGCTGGAACGATGTTGGGGGCGGTCGACGTTGTTTCTGACTTCACGATCCAAACGGTGAGCGGGCAAACTTGGATAAGCTCCACGGATGGGACGTGGAATGATGCGGTGAATTGGTCGAGTGGACACTCACCGGTCGCGGGCGACGACGTTGTTGTGCCAATTTTGGATGGTGTGACCGCAACGATCAGCGCATTGGCTCCCGATGCGAACAGCTTAAGTGTATCCGGGGGCGGAACGCTTGAGGTGAAAAGTGCGGATAGTGGTTCTGAATTGACGACTGACACGTTGTCCAACACCGGAAATATTGACGTCGCGCGCGGTGAAGTGATTGTTACCACACAAACCGCAAACTCCGGCAATTTGACGGCATCAAGCGCGCCGGGAACTACCAATTCTGGGCAGATTTTTAACTTCGGCGGCGACATTAATTTGGCTGGTGAGGTGATCAATACCGGTGTGATCGCCGCGCGCGAAGGCGGGGCTGTTTTGTTCGACACGCCGATCATTGATAACCAAGGCGAATTGCAAGTCTCTGTCAGTTCGGATTCGAGCATTTCGTCCACAATGACGACAACGGGTGCGCTGACGCAGTTGATGGGCGGCGGTGTTTTACGTCTGGATACCGCCACAGGGACAACCCGAACCGCGAGTTTTGGGGGAAGTGTTGGGACCGCAATTCAAGGTGTGATCGACGAAAGATTTGTGAACGTCGACAACCTAATTACCGGGAGCGGAAAGATTGGCCGCGGCTTTGAGTTTGAAAACGCTGCCGCCGGTCGGATTGAAGCGCAAGCAGGCGATTTCATGCATATTACGACGGGTCGGCTCGACAATGATGGCGTGATCGAAGCGCAGTCGGGCGGAACGATCTTGATCAGAAGTGAGCAGACGTTTTTCTTCGGTGGCATCTTCGCCTTCGTCAACGGAGCCGCAATCGACAACGAGGGCGGGGTCATCCGTGCAGATGGGGGATCAATAAATTTATCTTCCAGCTCTGTGTCAGGTGGTGTGCTGGAAACGATCAATGGCGGACTAATGTTTGTCGGGTCGGTCTCCGGAAACAGTTTCCCTCAGATACGCGATGTCACCATCAAAGGTCAGCTTATCGTGACCGAATTTTTGCAAGCCAGCGGCTTTATCAACAACGAAGGTTTCTTGTCGACTTCCATCGGAGAATTTGCATCTGAAATTCACTTGACCGATTACACAGAACTCACGGGGGGTGGATCGCTAAACTTGTTCTCTCGTGATGTTGGCGACGAAGACAACGAAGTGGTTTCAAGAATCACAAACAGCTTCGAGCTGGCATACGATGAGGAGACAGGCGAGCAGCTTATTGATGAGTTTGGCCAGCCAATAGTTGAATTTGAGGCGAGTTTGACACTTCGCGATCACGACATCAACGGATCCGGGCGCGTTGGTTCCGCGGGTGAAGATAGTGGGTATGAGCTTGAGCCGTTGTTTAGGATTTCCTTACTCGAAGGGAGTCACATTTCTGCGAACCAACCCGACGAAATTCTTGAGTTTGTGAATGTTGAACTCAATGTAATCGACGGCGGTTTGTCGGCAGATGGCGGGATCCTCCAGTTCATTGATTCTGACGTCTACAATTCAGGCGATATGAGCGTTTTCCAAGGCGGGGAAATCCGCATGGAGAGAAGCTTTGACCCAACAACCAATGGTGGGTTCCTGTTCAATTCAGGAGACATCTACATCGATGACGGAGATTTCTACTCTGATGTTTTTGTCTACAACCGGGGCACATTTAACGTCTTTGGCGGCACTGCGTCTGTGTCCCAAATGACCGATGACATTGCTAACGGTGGCCGGACATATGTGGGCGGGGGGCAACTCACAATCCAATACGGCGGGGAGTCAGGCCTAGACACAAGTTTCGGGGATGCGGAGATAATTATCGAAGACACGACCAATCTGGTTGCGACCCTATTTGACTTCGAAGACGGGGATATCCTTCATCTGAACGATGTTGGATCAAATGGTCCGGTTTCTGTGGGCTTCATTGGTGTAGGTTCATCTGGGACATTAACGTTGGACGATGGCTTCTCGTTTGTAGAACTGGCTTTAATTTCCTCGGTTGGTGATCTGTCATCTGTCATGCAAGCTGATTTCTTGGTGAGTGAAAGCGATTTCGGAGGCATTCAGATCGAGACGTTACTCGATTTTCTCTGACTTGACGTAACGAGAACCTGTATGGTTTTGGCCCCATGATCCACGACACGAACAGGTGGGGCCGATGCCGTTAGCGCGAAGGCAAAACCACTTGAATAGTCGGCTCAAATGCCGTTGGCGCCGCAAGAAACCCGATGCAGGAATGCCATAAGTTGCATGGCGGTCTCTCTCGAGAACCGCAGTTCTTAACTTTTAGATGAACATTGACACCAGTCTGGCGCTGCGGCACCAATCTTGTGGGGTGCACGAAAATTTCGTGTGCGTGAAAAGCTTTTGGGAGCTTGGGTCGAGATGTGTACATTTAAAATCCGGAACAGGTGATCCCGGATTTAGCGAGCCAGTATGGCACGTGTGTTTGCGTTTTTTACTTCGGGTTTGCGGACCAGAACATCAGTCAGTGTGTGGGGCGCTGAGCTCGATCTGTTTCTCCTTTTGTGGCTGGACACAGCTTGGTGCGCGCTCTGCGGCCAGGTGGGAAGTACTGCGGGCAATTGGATCACTCCCTTTTTTGCCCGCCAAAAAGGATGGCTTAGATGTCTACAGTAATAACACAGGTTGATGGTGCGGGCGCCATAAATGGAACGACAGATGACGATATCATCGTCGCTCAGCACGCGACAGGTGCAGGCGTCGCGTCGCCTCAGGTTTTGACGGGCGGCGACGGCAATGATGTGATCTTTGGCGATCACAATGAGCTGTTCGTTGACGATGGAACGACGACCAACAACTCCCTTGCGACGGCGATCGACATCGGGTCGGACTTGGACAAATGGAGCACACGCGAAAATCCGAATGTGGGCGATGCGACGACAATTCCCTACACAAGCGTCTTGGTCACCGGGGACGGCCAACCAGACGTTTTTGAGATCAGCGTCGATGCCGGAGAGACCATCACAGTTGACCTGGACTATGGGCGCACGAGCAATGGCAATGGATCATTTGATAGCTTTGTTGAGCTTATCGATCCTTTGGGATTCTCTTTGGCAAGCAACGACGATAGCGTGCCGTCGACGGAAGGCTTAGGATCAATCACTAGCCCCGCGCGAGATTCATTTCTGACTTTCGAAAATACCACAGGAACTGCGCAGACATATTTTATCCGCGTTGGAGACTTGTTTGGTGGTGGGGTCGGGATTGGCGACACCTATATGCTGAACGTTTCCGTAACCAATCACGCGGTGACGAATACATCCGTTTTCGGTGATGATGACATATCCGGCGGAGCGGGCGATGATATCTTATACGGCGTTGGTGGCGCAGATATCTTACGCGGTCAGGGCGGCGCGGACACGCTGCTCGGCGGGTCGGGCGATGACATTCTGGAACTTGGCGACGCAGCCACTGATCTGGTTGCTGGTGATAGTTTTGATGGCGGAGACGGCTACGATACTTTGGCTGGTAGCATCACAACCGGGGCACGCGTTTATGACGTGCGATCCAGTACAGTCATCAATCTAGAGCGTGTTGCCTTTTCGACCGATGCGGCCTCTGCGGGGGATTTGACCTTTCAGTTTGAAACGGGACAATTCCAAGCCGCAGGTTTCGTCGAAGTTGGAGTTGATGCGCGTGATGGCGCGGACGCGTTTCAGATCGAACTGACAATGGCTGACACGTCGATCTATGATCTAAGCGGGCTGTCGTTAACCGGTGGGTTTGGGTCCGTCGCTGGCGATGGGTTTACGGTTTTGGGCGACGAAACGGCTGAAACGATCATCGGTTCTACAATCTCAGACGTTGTCGACTTGGGGGCTGCAACAGATGTTTATGCCGTGCGTGGTGGCTTGGATGACATCGATTTGGGCGCAGATGTGGATTTATTGATCATTGATGACAGCACAGGCGCGCTCACAGTCGGAGCAAGCTATGATGGCGGCGCGGGGACATCTGATGTTTTGGGCATTGATGCTTCAGGCGTCACGTTTCTTCACGATGTGACACTGATCAATTTTGAAACTCTTCAGCTACTCCCGAGCGCTGATGTTTCTCGGACAATTCAAATGACCGATGCCCAAGTGCTTGAATTCACGCAAGTTCAAGGGAATTCCTCTGAGAATGGACAAGATACCATCGAAATCACCATCAGTGCTGCGGGTGATTTCGACCTATCTGGTCTGAGTTTTTCAGGCTGGGGCATTGGGCTAGGTACACAAGACGACCTTATTCGCTTCATTGATACGCGGGTCGCAGGTGGCAGCACGATCACCGGGACATCGCAGAATGATGAATTCAACGCGAATGGGGGCGACAATTACGTGGGCGGCGCTGGGACCGACACGATCACCTATGACGCGCTGACGACTGGGGCAAATGCAAGCCTACGCACAGGTGTTGGGTTCGACGGGGCCGTAGGCGACACATATGCAGGAATTGAAAACCTGCGGGGGTCTTCCTTCAACGATACCTTGGAGGGGGACAACGAAGCCAACATCCTTGATGGCGGTGCAGGTACAGATAGCACAACGTATTTCTTTGATACCGCGGCTTTGGATGCCGATCTCGCATCAGGGCTGGTGATCAGCGGGGGCGGACAGGCGACGGGTGATACGTTCATCAATATCGAAAACCTCACGGGAACAAACGCGTTTGCGGATAACCTGAAAGGAAGTGGTGCAAACAACGTCCTGAATGGTGGCGGCGGAGATGACGTGTTGGCGGGCAGAGGTGGCGATGACATGCTCGATGGCGGCGATGGAAACGATACGGTGTCATATGCCGATGCTGGTGGTCGTGTTGCCGTGTTCCTGAACCGCGCCCCGGCAGATGTTGGCAGCGGCGAAGGGATCGACACCTTTATTTCGATTGAGAATGTGACGGGGTCTGACTTTGATGATCGGCTGGTTGGCGATGCCGGTGACAATATTCTCACGGGCGGAAACGGCGACGATGTGCTGATAGGCCTTGCAGGAAATGATACCCTCAGGGGGGGCGAAGGGAATGACGAACTGACCGGAAGCGGCGGTGAAGATCGTCTTGAAGGTGGTTTTGGAGTCGACGAGCTGTACGGTCTAGGCGGTGCTGATGCATTGTTTGGCGGTGGTGGAGATGATGACATCTTCGCGGGACTCGGTGTGGATGTGGTCAACGGCAACGCTGGCAATGATTTGATCTTTGGGAATTTTGGCCAAGATACGATCTTTGGTGGTTTGGATGACGATGACATTCGCGCAGGCGGGAGTGGCGATGTCGTTGAAGGTGGCCAAGGCGCTGATAAAATAGTTGGCGGAAATGGTAAGGACATTCTGTGGGGTGGGTCTGAGAACGACATCTTGACGGGTGGCAACGGTGACGGAAGCGGTGATGGCTTACGCGACGTGTTCGTCTTCAAAAGCTCAGACAATGACGGCGGTGGTTTTGATCGAATTCGTGACTTCGAAGACACCACAGATAAACTTGATCTGTCTGAAAGCGGCTACACGAACTTTGCAGATGTGTTTGCCGATGCCACCCAAGTTGGCGCCCATGTTCAGATCAATTTTGACTTCTCTGGCATCGTGCAGATCGAGGACTTCCTGTTGGCTGATCTGACAGCGGGTGATTTCATCTTCTAATGACACAAAATTAGAAATTGGGCGGCCTTTGGATCACAAGGTTGCCCAATTTAACTTTCTCTTTTTTGTGCAAAGTGCCTCTTGTCTCCGTGCCGGGTGACTCCTACTGCTAGGCGCAGGGCGTTTCCCCTGATGATTTCGATTTGGCGCAGCGCAATGACCAGCAGATTTTCTTCGCATTTCACCGGCTATGCGGCCGCCTGGACCATCGTTTTCGTTTGGTCGTTTTGGCTGATTGTAAGTCGCGTCGCGAATGGAAGCGGATTGACGGTCTATGATTTGGCAGCGATGCGTTATGGCCTTGCGTCGTTGGTCGCTTTGCCCCTGTGCCTTTATTACAAACCTTGGCGAGGTCTTCGCTTAACGCAGATCGCCGTGCTCTCGTTCATTTTGGGCCCGATCTACATTATCATTGTGTTTTCGGGCTTTCTGTTTGCGCCCGCCGCCCATGGTGGGATTTTTATGAACGGCGTGTTGCCGGTCATCAGTATCCTATTTGGGGTGTTTCTTTTTGGGGTCCGCCCTAGGTTTTGGCAGCTTATTGGGGCTGCTCTGATTCTGGTTTCAGCGATTGCGTTGGCGTGGGATGGCAGTGCAAGCAGCAATCAAGGTGCGTGGATCGGCGATCTGCTTTTTGTCATCGGGGCGCTTTTTTTCGCCACCTATATCAATCTGTCGGAGCGTTGGCAGCTAGGCGCGATGCAGATCATTTTCTGTGGAACCATCGTAAATGCAGCGCTTTATTTACCGGTGTGGGCGCTTTGGTTACCCTCGGGACTTGCTGACGCACCTATGGGGCCGCTGTTGTTGCAGGCCGTGTATCAAGGTTTTGTGCCCAATCTGATTGGACTTCTCTTCATTGCGCATGCGTCGCGCACGATTGGGAATGCCAATACGTCCTCAATTCTTGCGGCGGTTCCGGGCGTTGGGGGCTTGTTAGGGGCTTTGATCTTGGGCGAAAGCCTGAGCTGGATAAGTGTGCTTGCGCTGGTGCTGTTGACGATAGGTCTGTTGACGAGCGTACGTCGGAAAACGCCGCCGATTTCTTGACGTTGAAAGGCTTTACGTGGGAACGACTATTGCATCTACAATGGCAGCATAAGCCCCTTCAATATGGCGTTCCATGATGTGTGCCGCTTTTTCTGTTTGGTTAGATAAAAGGCAGTCCACGATTTCAGAGTGTTCATCCCAAATTTGTAGCACGGCATCGGGCCCACGCAGAACTTCAGCCATCGATCTTCGGATGTGGTGCCAATTCGTCTTCATGGACATTTGAATGACTTGATTGTTGCTCCAGCTATAGATCATCTGATGGAATTGCATATCGGCGTGCAATAGATCGCTAAGTCGACCGCCTTGGAAGGCCTTTTGGCCAGCCCGCAACACCTTGTCGGCTTGAGACTTGTTGGCCGGGCCAATGGCCTGTCCTGCCAATCGAACGGCAAAGGGTTCGATAACCATGCGGTATTCATAACTTGAGCGAAAAAGGTTGGGATCGAACCGTGTCACCACAACGCTTCGACGGCCTGTGTCTTCGACCAAGCCATTGGCTTTCAGGATTGAGATCGCGCTGTTGACGGGCTGGCGTGACACATTCAAATTCGCGGCCAACTCGTCCTGATTAAGCCGTGTCCCCGGCGAAAGTTCGCCGCTGCAAATCGCGTCAATCAAGATGTCATAGGTCTCTTCGACAAGACTTTTCTTTGGTTTTACCGCATCCATGGGCTGTTTCCAAATTGATCATTTGCGTGCTTCATAGACGGGGTTGTGGTGTGCGCATAGACTTGTTTTGGTATTTCGTATACGAAAGTTGATGGGAGTTTCGACTCACGGTTGGGAGGCCGTAAGTTGTCTGCATAGGGACGTCCAAGGGAGGACATTGAATGTGCCAAGTGTTTGCCGGACAAGATCCGGAACGATATGCCAGTACAACCAGACGTTTGCGCTTGAACGGTCAAAGCACCAGCATCCGGCTTGAAAATGCATATTGGCAAGTGATTGACAATATTGCAAAAAATGATGATATGACCACGCCTGGCTTCATCTCGAAGCTGCATTCAGAAGTGCTTGAATTGCGCGGCGAACCGGTGAATTTTACGTCGTTGCTGCGCTGTGCTTGCTTGAAATTCATGGAAATATCTCCGTCCGAAGACCAAGTGGCTATTGCCGCGGAATAATCAAATCAGCGTGTCATAGGGATAAATCGTTGGGGTAGTAAATCCATACTACCCGCCCGTGTCGGTCTCGCTTGTACCTTTCCTTAAGTACCAATGGGGAGAGGCACTTGGCCAAGACAATACATTCTATGATCCGCGTTTTAGATGAAGCGCGCTCAGTCGCGTTTTATGAAAAAGCGTTTGGACTAATTGTTGCTGATCGTCTGGATTTTCCTGACTTCACGCTCGTTTACATGAGCAATGGGGAAAGTCAGTTCGAACTCGAGCTCACCGTCAACAAAGGACGAACCGAACCATACGATCTGGGTGACGGTTACGGACATCTAGCTGTCAGGGTTGATAATCTTGACGCGGAACACGCACGCTTTGAGGCGGAGGGTTTGGTTCCGCGAAACCTTGTCGAATTTGCACCCGCCGGAACCCTGATCGGGCGCTTCTTCTTTGTGGCGGACCCAGACGGATATCAGATCGAAGTGCTTGAACACAGTGGGCGGTTTTAATGAAAATAGTGGGAGGACATGACATGGGAAACAAGGAAAGCCCAAAGGGGCTGACACGACGCGAACTCTTGTCACGAGCAACAGCGGCGGGGGCTTCGTTCGTTGTCGGTAGCGGTTTTTTAGCAGCCAATAATGGCGCTTGGGCGGCAGAATTGAACGCGCTGAAACCTGAGACTTTCGCGACGCTGGTCCAGATGGCGCGCGATATCTATCCCCACGATAAAGTAGGGGACGAATTCTATGTGATCGCTGTCAAAGGTTATGACACATCCGAAGCGGCGGAAGGCATTGAGAGCGGGATTGCCGCGTTGAATGCTGCGGCGAAGGGCAAAGGTTTTGACAGCTATCTTGGCACAGGATGGGAACGCGATCGCGTCGATATCCTACGCGGGATGGAAGATGGTGCGTTCTTTCAGCAAATCCGCGGTGGCCTTGTAACCGGGCTTTACAATCAAAAAGCCGTCTGGCCGATCTTTGGGTATGAGGGCGCCTCTTTCGAGTTTGGCGGCTACATCGAGCGCGGCTTTAACGACATCAACTGGCTATAAGGGGGGAATGGCACCATGACGGCACCTTTTAATCTCACCGACGACTCTGTTGTTGTCGTAATTGGAACTGGCGCAGGCGGGGGCGTTCTTGCCAACGAACTCGCGCAAAAAGGCGTAAGCGTTGTCGCGTTAGAAGCTGGTGGACGGTATTTGCCCGAAGATTACGTGAACGATGAATGGGACAGTTTCGGCCAATTGGCTTGGGTTGATCCGCGTACCACTTCAGGGGATTGGCGCGTTGCAAAAGACTTCTCGGGATTGCCTGCTTGGATCGTGAAAGCGGTCGGGGGCACAACCACGCACTGGGCGGGCGCATCGCTGCGCTTCCAACCACATGAATGGAAGGCCAAAACAACCTACGGCGATGTGCAAGGCGCGAACTTGCTGGACTGGCCGATTGACAGCGAGGAAATGGACCCTTGGTACACCAAAGCAGAAGACAAGCTGGGTGTGACACGGACAGGTGGCCGCCCTGGCTTGCCGGGAAGCAACAATTACTTGGTGTTCGAAAAAGGCGCTAAGGCATTGGGGTACAAAGACGTTCACACTGGCCGCATGGCGATCAACTCTGATGACGCAGGCGACAGAGCAATGTGCCAGCAAACGGGTTTTTGTTTTCAAGGCTGTAAGTGGGGCGCAAAGTGGTCTTCTGCCTACACGGATATTCCGCAGGGTGAGGCGACAGGCAATCTGGAAGTTCGCGAACATGCCCATGTCGCGCGAATTCTGCATAATGACGATGGCAAGGTGACCGGCGTCGAATATTTCGACAAGGACGGGGCTTTGCAGACTCAGATGGCGCGTGTCGTTTGTGTGGCAGGTAACTCGTTTGAAAGCCCGCGTATCTTGCTGAATTCAGCGTCAGAAATGTACCCAGACGGGATGGCGAACAGTTCCGGTCAAGTTGGGCGCAACTACATGCGTCACATGACGGGATCGGTTTATGCCGTCTTTGATAAGCCAGTTAAGATGTGGCGTGGCACGACCATGGCTGGGATTATTACAGATGAATCCAGACATGATCCCGAGCGTGGATTTGTGGGCGGATATGAGCTTGAAACCCTTTCGCTCGGGCTTCCGTTCATGGCGGCGTTCCTTGATCCGGGTGCTTGGGGACGTGAATTCACATCTGCTTTGGATGCATATGAAAACATGGCAGGTATGTGGATTGTTGGCGAAGACATGCCGCAAGAAACCAACCGTGTGACACTGAACCACGACGTTAAGGATCAATGGGGCTTGCCTGTGGTCAACGTGCATTTCGATGATCACCCCAATGACGTGGCGATGCGAAACCATGCTTATGCGCAAGGGCAGGCGGTCTATGATGCAGTTGGGGCAACACGATCCTTCCCAACGCCACCTTACCCGTCCACGCACAATTTAGGCACCAATCGGATGTCCGAAGATCCTCGTGACGGCGTGGTGAACAAATGGGGGCAAACCCATGATATTGCGAACCTCTTTATCTCGGATGGGTCGCAATTCACGACGGGTGCTTCGGAAAACCCGACACTGACAATTGTTGCGTTGGCAATTCGTCAAGCCGACCATCTGGCACGCGAGATGGCCAACGGGACACTTTAATCACATACGGCGGCTCACTTTCGGGCCGCCGTTCATTTAAGGGAGGAACCATCAATGAGAACATTGTTATCTGCCTGCGCCGCTCTGGCTTTGATTGCGGGCACTGCGGCTGCACAGTCCAATCTAGAGAAACTCGGATCATTTAAGCTTACGGGGACCAAGGACCACACATTCGTGGACCAAAATGGGCCTGCGGCGGATTCTATCCGTGACGTATTGACGGGTATCTCACTTCCGGATGGCTTCAAGATCGAGCTGTATGCACTGGTTCCCGACGCACGTCACATGGCGATGGCCCCACAAGGTACGGTGCTGTTTGTCGGCACCAAAAAGACCAAAGTTTGGTCTGTGATGGACCGGGATCGAAACCGGGTTGCGGACGAAGTTAAAGATTTTGCCCCGTCTCTTGAATTTGACGTGCCAAACGGTGTGGCGTTCACAAAAGACGGGTTTCTTTATATCGCGGAACGCAACCGTGTGTTGATGTTTCCGGCAGCCGAGTTCTTTCACGAAAGCCCAGATGTGGTGGCCGTTCCGGTCGTTCCACAAGGCACGCTGATCCCGGTTGAAGAAGAAAGTTACAACCACACAGCACGGGTGGTGAAGATGGGCCCGGACGACATGGTCTATATCTCGTTGGGACAACCGTTCAACGTAGCACCTCCTGAAAAGCTGGACCTTTACACCGACACCGGAATTGGTGGCATCATCCGAATGAACCGCGATGGCACGGGGCGCGAAATCTATACCTATGGCGTGCGGAACTCTGTAGGACATGATTTCCACCCGGTGACGGGGGAGCTTTGGTGGACCGACAACCAAGTTGACGGCATGGGCGATGACATCCCACCCGGGGAGATCAACCGACAGACCGAAAAAGGTCAACATTTCGGTCATCCATGGTTTGGCGGTGGGACTGTACGTACCAACGAATATGCCGGCCAAGAGGTGCCCGTGGACGTCGTGCACCCCGCATCCGAAACCATCGCACATGCGGCCGATCTTGGTATGACGTTCTACACGGGCAAAATGTTCCCAGAGAAGTATAAGAACGCAATCTTCTCGGCTCAACACGGGTCATGGAACCGCACAACGCCAGTTGGCGCGCGTGTTATGGTGACGTTTATTGACGACGACGGCAACGCGACCACAGAGCCGTTTGCCGAAGGTTGGATCGATGAGAACGGCGAATATGATGGTCGCCCGGTCGATGTTGCGGTGATGAAGGATGGGTCAATCCTTGTATCGGATGACTTCGCCAACGCAATTTACCGGATTACCTATTCTGAGTGAGTAGCAGTTGGCCGCCTGCATTTTGGTGCGGGCGGTCTCCCCTCAAGGAGTGTTGGGTTTGAAATTTATCTTCGCAACGGCCGTCACGGTTGGACTGCTAGGCACACCGGCTTTCGCAGCTGATCCTGTAAACGGTCAAAAACTGTCCCGTCAGTGTTCTGTGTGCCATGGCAAAAATGGGATAGCAAAAGATCCCGAAGTCGCAAATTTAGCGGGGCAGTCCGCTTTCTATCTTGAAAAGAGCCTAAAAGACTTTCGCCAAGGTATTCGAGAAGATCGTCGTATGTCGTTGATTGTTAAAAACCTAAGCAATGACGAGATTAAAGACCTTGCCGCATGGTATGCCTCGATTGAAATTACCGTGACATTGCCTGACTAGCTTTCAAACCACAGGGCAAGCGTGCGAGCGCGGTGGTTCATGTCTGAGGCAGTGGCCTTGTTAAAACCGTTCGCCCAACAAACGGTAACACCAAAACGCTTCCTTGGTGTCGATGAGGCGGTTCAAATGGGCTGGTGAAAACCCGGTCACGCGCCGAACCGCGCGCCCCATGTGGGATTGATCCGCATACCCGGCATCCGTGGCGATTGCTGCCAAGGGTTCATCACGGGCGCGGACAGAGAGCCGGTGTAAATTGTCAACATCAGCGTAGAATTTCAAAGACCTCCCCGATTGACGGCTCCAACGTTTTAGACGGCGCTCAACGGCGCGTATGCTGCGTCCGGATCCTGCGAGCGCGGCGCGGGTCATTAATGATCGCGACCAATCGGTCAAACGCGTTGACCCAGACCAATCCGCAAGCCCACCGGTTGCGCGTGCACGGTCCCAATCCGCAGAAATAGCGGCACAAAACGTCTCCCAACAGGTTTCGAAATTTTCAATTTGGGGGGCACTCCCAAATGCTTTGGCCAAAGCCGCCAATATCGATTGCTCTGCGAGCTCAGCTGTCAATTTTGTCCATGCGTCCGGGAAAAAACCAATTGTTACCGCGGCGACTGGACCGGGGCTCCAGCTTGTAAGGGGTGTGTCTTGTGACAAGGAAACGGATTGTTGTGGGATTGGCTCTGCGTGATGGGTGGATACTTGGGCGCCGTCACTGGGCACCATTCTTAGTTCTCCCTCGATCACATGGGTGACGGCGACAAGTGGAGACGCGGGAAAGTAATTGATCCGGTCTTCATCGCTTAGGGTGACGCCGCGCGTGTCCCGGATGATCGCCGCAAACATACAGCCCGACAGATGAATTGGGGGCAAAAGCAAAAGGGACTTGGGGGCCATCGTGCAATCTCCTGAAGTGTCGCAAACCTTCTATATCCTGCTCTTCGCTTCAGGCAAATCGGGGGATGTAAAAAGACATGAGGCAGATTTTCTAAAATGGCAAAAATCAAATATAGCGGTCCCTTAACTTATAGATTTTCTAGCATGTATGCGATCACCAAAATAGCTTTGACCACCTATGCAAGACACGCTGTCGGGAAGCGGATGGAACCAAGCTGGGACGCCGAAACTGAGATCGGCATTCGCTTTATGCGTCATCAATTTACAAAAGCAATGCGGCATCCAGATATCGCGCAAGGACGCAAATTGTTCGACAGCCTGCAAACCGAAACGGATGACGTATATTCAGTGACAAAACGCGATTGTAAGGCGCCAAAAGGGTGCTGGCATCGACCAAACACCAAGGAAAGCGACGCGGCACTGCTCTACCTCCATGGAGGCGGCTATACATTCCATGGCGCTGTGAGTGAACGATTTGCCAGCATGCTAGCCCATCATAGCGGTGCCAACCTTTTTGCCCCAGACTATCGTTTGACGCCAGAACATGCCCACCCTGCACAAGCAGAAGATGCGTTGGCGGCATGGGATTATGTGACCACTATTGCGCCTGCCAATAAGGTTGTTGTCATCGGTGATAGTGCGGGTGGACACATGGCGCTGACATTGCTTCAAACACTGAAAGCCAAAGACCGACCACAGCCCGCTTTGTGTATCGGCCTTTGTCCTTGGACAGACATTGGCGCGCGTGGTGCCAGTCTTCACGACAATGATAGGTATGATCTTGTACAAGGATGGATGGCCTTGCAGTTCGGCGAATGGCTGGATCCGAAAAGCCTGTATGGGCGTGAAGCTTTGTCACCGATTGGTTCTAATTACGCCGGTTTGGCACCATTATATTTGCAAGCGGGAGGGCGCGAAATACTGCGCGACATGATCCGCGAATTTGCAGAAACTCAAGCGTGGAACGGTGCGGACGTCTTGCTTGATCTGTGGGATGACATGCCGCATGATTTTCAGGCGTACGACAGTTTGAAGGCGTCCTCGCAAGAGGCGCTTGCCCGTATATGTTCCGCAATTGCGGCACATGCAGATGGTGGCGCATCATTGAAGGTCAAAAGTGGGGTCACAGTTGTGCAAGGTGGGATCTACCGCGATCTTTCGTGATGGTTGCGCGCTTCCTCAAGATCGTGCATGACTGAATCACGGCCCACCGGTTAGGAGTTGTTCATGAAACATGTTCCCAAAGAAACCACGGATGACGCCCTTATTCAGGAATTCCTGAACAAGGGTGGTAAGGTCAGCGTTGGCAAAACCAAACCACTTCCAAGCGAGCTAGGTCTGAGCAACAATGCTTGGAACAACAAGCTGACCAAAGAGGAAAAAGCCGCGCGCGATAAAACGTAAAAGCGTTCAATCTAAGTGTCGATGTCGCGATTGGTTTGTGAGCACGTGCTTGCGCCACTGTTTTGCGACGCTCTCGCGCGAGTTAGACCGCTCAAAAGTGTGCCGCTAGATCGAGATAAGCTCTGATAAATCATCACGTGGCGATGATCATCGCAACAACACTGCTATTCCTAAAAGGCCAACAGGCGTCATTGTGGACTGGCCAAGCCGTTCAATCATGAACAACGGGATGCTATCGCCAATTGCAAATGGTCGTGCTTGCAGAACCCGTGATGGCTGGCCATCCGACTGCCCCTGATCCAAACTAGTAAGACGGTCCGCCAAGCCTTTTTGGCGAATGGGCCACCATTATAGGACGCGGACATGCAGCATTTCTCACTTTTGGACCTATCGCCAATTCCTGAGGGCAAAACCGCGGCTGAGGCTTTAGGAAACACTGTTGATCTGGCGTGCGCGGCGGAAAGGTTTGGCTTTCACCGCTATTGGTTGGCCGAACACCACAACATGCCGGGCATTGCCAGTGCGGCAACGGCTGTGGTGATCGGGCAAGTCGCGGGCGCGACGAAAACCATGCGCGTCGGTGCGGGTGGCATCATGTTACCCAACCACGCCCCTTTGGTTATCGCGGAACAATTCGGCACGCTGGCGACTTTATTTCCGGATCGCATAGATTTGGGTTTGGGGCGCGCGCCGGGAACGGACATGGCGACTGCGCGCGCTTTACGCCGTCACATGGCGCCGGAAGATAGTTTCCCACAGGATGTGTTGGAGTTGATCGGATTTCTCGGTGATGTGCCTGATGCGGCGCCCGTGCGAGCGGTTCCCGGTGCTGGGACACATGTTCCAATCTGGATTCTGGGGTCCAGCCTTTACGGCGCGCAATTGGCCGCTCATTTGGGGTTGCCTTATGCATTTGCATCCCATTTCGCGCCTGCGATGCTTGAAGAGGCGATTGATGTCTATCGAAGGGGTTTTCAGCCCTCAATTTGGCTCAATAGACCTTATTTTATGATGGCAGCAGGGGTGTGTGCCGCTGACACGGATGATGAAGCCAATTTCCTGCGATCTTCGCAACTCCTTGCATTCGCGCGTCTGCGAACTGGCCGACCTGGGAAGCTGCCCCTGCCCACGGATAACGTCTGCCAAGAAGTCCCCGCTGCGGTTTTGGCTCAAGTTAATCAAGCGTTGTCGTGTTCTGCCACTGGATCGGAAAGTTCGATCCGCCAACAGATGGGCGCTCTTGTTGAACGGTTTAAACCGGACGAATTGATGGTCACGGGAATGATCCACGACCCAGCGGCGCGCATCCGCTCTTTTGAGATCGCTGCCAACGTATTGGCTGAGGTGTGCGAACAATCAACGCCGGCATAAATTGGTCAAACGCAGAAGGCTGCGTTGAAACATCCAAACGCCCCGTTCAGCAAAAATTGGACCTAATCCAACCACAAGCTGTTTCGACCATTGTCGAGAAGGCGGGTTCGCCTGTAAGCACGAGGCAGCAAGAGGCGCGATAGTGACCTGTTCAAATCCTGTCACCAAGCTTCAGGGCGAAGTGGATTGAAAATGATCGACCAAGCTTACACTCTTTTTTCCAAAATACCGCTTTATCGCGACCCCAAGGGCAATTACGCGACCAAAGCCCTGTGGCATTGGGACCTTATCCGCCATTTTGAGTACATTTCCGATCTTCATCTATGTTGCCCGGTCGAGCATGTGTCAGAACATCAGGCAGACTTAAAATACGTCGCTGAACTGTCTGACGATCTCATTTACCCGTTGCGCGTTGATCGTGGATGGGGATCGGTGTTTCGCAATTTAATCCCCAACGGTGTCGGGATCTTCCGTGCGCTGTCGAAAACGGAAATTGCGCATTCCGGCGGGGCGGCTTGGCCCTTCCCAGAATCCTATTATATTTTGCCGCTTCGCCTTTTCTTTAAGTTCAAGTGGATCATTGTTGTCGAAGCTGCGTTTTACCGAATGCCAGATCATGGAACAGCGAGCTTTCGGCAAATGCTGTCCCACCATTTGCATACTTTCTTGGTGAAGCGATGTGTTCGAAGCGCTGACGCACGGATCTTCACAACCCAGCGCTTCCAAGAGATGTTCCTTGATGCGCCAGAGCGTAGTTTAATTGCGCCTGTTGTTTGGACCAAGGAAGCTGATATCCGATCCAACCCAGACTTTGAGACTGCCAAACCTGATGGCAACCGCCGAGCGCGTTTGATTTTCCCGTCTCGTTTGATCCGCGATAAAGGGGTGCAGACCGTTCTTGATGCCATCGAGATCACTGCGCAAAGGGCAAAAGATCAAGGCACAGAGATGCCACAGATTGATATTTTGGGATCAGGACCCATGACAGAAGACTGTCAAAGGGTGGCAAATGCATATCCCGACGAATGGGTCAGATTTTTTGATCCAATCCCCTATGGCGATGAATTTTTCGCGTTCTTAAGAGGTTATGACGCCCTAATTGTTGCGTCGCTTCAGGCAAATGGACAACCTAGAATTCTGTATGATGCGATGAGCCAGGGTCTGCCTTGCATTGCAAGCGAAACCATCGCCACACGGGAAGCCATCACAGATGGTCAGACGGGTGTTTTTTTTCAACCCGGCGATGCAGCATCTTTGGCGAGTTGCATGATCGAGTTTGCAAATAGACCTGATCTTCTGCACGAAATGGGCAGGAACGCATTGGTGAAAGCTAGGTCACACACACATGAAAACATGCATCGCACGCGAGAACATTTTTTGATTGAAACGCTGGATTTGTCGACGCCCGCGAACCAAGGCCAGACTGACGCAAACGAATTAAGCTAACTTGCCTGACGCAAAAACACGAAGGAACGCATAATGGCGCGAGAATGGATCGTATATGGGGTGAGATCTCCTTACGCTTATGATGCTGCTGCTTGCATCCGACGCTCGGGTGATACCATTCATGCGTTTGTTGACAATCTACCAGGCGCGGGTGCGCCACTGGATTTGGCGCCTTTGAAAAGTTTGGACGCGATTGACGATGGGCTGATCTGCTATCCGACCCTTGTCCCTATGATGACGCCGGGCAACCGCAAAGCGGCTGCGCTAGATGCTATGGCAAAAGGGTTTAAAGAGTTTCCATCCTTTATCGATGTGACGTCAATTGTGGCGGACGATGTTGAAATGGGGATCGGATGCCAAGTCAACGCTGGCACAGTCATCGCAGCGCAGTGTCAATTTGGCCAATTCGTGATGGTAAATCGAAGCGCCTCTGTCGGGCATCATACTGTGTTAGAGGAATATGTGTCTATCGGACCCGCCGCCGTGCTGTGTGGCGAATGCGTTATCCAAAAGGGCGCATTTATCGGGGCAGGGGCGGTTCTGGCCCCAAAGGTCACAATTGGTGCCAATGCAACTGTGGCTGCTGGGGCCGTTGTTACCAAGGACGTGCCTGAGTTTGGTATTGCAGCAGGCAATCCGGCAACCATTCGCGCGATCCGCAAATCCGGGTATAACAGAAAAACAGTGTGAAGCGCCTCTTGCGCTCACCTTTTTGATGAGAGCGCCAAAAATTCCTCGTAGTCGCGAATATAGTCGTCAGGGTCGAATTCATGTGATGCGAGCACCAACAAGATTGCCCCAGCTGAATAGTTTTCTTGAATGCCCCAGATCATTGGTGGAAGGTGCAATGCTGTGTCCCGCGAATTTAGACAATACCGGGTTCTCTCAACACCATTGTCCACGACACAATCTACTTGCCCGTTGAGGCATAGCACTAGTTGGTGGCATTCTTTATGCGCGTGATCACCGCGTTTTGTGTTTTCTGGAACATCTGTAATGAAAAACAGCCGCTTAGGCGTAAATGGCAATCCATTCCCGACCTGACGCGCTGACAAGTTGCCGCGCGCATCGCTGAAGTCAGGTGACACATCAATCGTTACACCTTTGATCAATTGAGCATCCGTCATTGCCCGTCCCACGCATTCACTGCGGCGACGACATGTTCAATTTCCTCTGGGGTGAGGTAGGGGTGGATTGGCAAAGAAACCTCTTGCTCTGCAATCGATTGTGCCATTCTTAGGCTACCAGAAATCAACGGGGTACCTAAGTCGGTAAGCGCCTTTTGATCGGACATTAGGACCGGATAATGCAGTCCGCCCTGAACTCCTTTTGCGGCGAGATGATCCATAAAGTCCTCGCGATGGTGGGCTGCGACCAGTACTGGAAACAAATGCCATCCTGAACCACGGCGATCAGGGCCGGGCATCAAGGTGACCGCCGGATTTGTGATGCCCTCAAGGTAAAGTTGCGCGATTTCGCGACGTCGCGCTAACCATCCGTTCAATCGCGGCAAGAATGCAGATTTCAAAGTGGCGGCGTGCACCTCGTCTAGGCGTGAATTCAATCCAAGAATGTCATGGCCATATTTTTCAGTTTGCCCGTAATTACGCAAAGACTTGGCTGTTTCAACTTGCGTTGCATCTGACAATATTACCGCACCGGCATCTCCGAGCGCTCCTAAGTTCTTAGTTGGGTAAAAACTTAAGCAAGCAGCATGGCTCAACTCGCCCACACGAATTTCACCTCGTGTGGCCCCAATGGCTTGTGCTGCGTCCTCGATGAGGATCACGCCATGCGTCTTGGCGAGGTTCGAGAACGCATTCATGTCCGCAAGTTGCCCGTAAAGGTGCACTGGAATGATAGCTTTGATGTCAGGATAGTGGGCAAACGCATTTGCTGCTGCGGTTGAATCCAAAAGCCCATTTGCATCGACGTCACAAAAGACGGGGATGGCACCTGTGCGCAAAACCGCGAGAACCGTGGCAAATGCGCTGAGCGGTGTTGTTAGGACTTTGTCGCCCGGCTGGATTTCGTTTGTTCGCAAGGCTATTTCGATTGCATCCAGACCACTCGCGCAGCCGACAGTTGCAAAGCAGTTGCAGCTTTTTGCCAGCTTTTCTTCAAAATCTGCGACTTCGGCTCCTAAAATGTACCAACCGCTGGACCCGACCCGGCTTACGGCATCAAGGCAATCCGGACCACATTCATCCCACATGCGGTCAAATGAATTTGCATTAACGTTAAGCAATTCTTCGGATCCACCTCTTTGCGTCTCGTGATCTAATCGAATTTTTTCCGGTACGGGTCAATGCCAACCCGTCTGAAAATTGAAGATACCAAATTTTGGCATTCGTCACGCGCAAGTCACTGAACACAAAGAGCGGAGGCTCATGCCGATGCTCCTTGTGATCCCGGGGTTTTTGTCCACACTTTTCCTGTGCTGACGTTTCGCGGCTTTCTCGGACGCCAAAGCGCCTTGTGACCATGTCAGCACGTTTTGAAGCGTGTCATGCCTCGCTATATCGTTCCGGCGCGTGCCCTTGTTTGGATTTGCTCGACGTCGTCCTCGTCCATATCTTCGACGACAGGACTATCTGGAACGGGCGGCGGCGGGCTTGATGGTGGGGGCGGGGCAGGCGGCATGACCCAATCGGCATCGGGCTGGGCCACACGCATGTTCAGTGTGCACAACGCTTTAAAAGTATCAGCTAGGTCACCCATATCGGCATGCGCATCAGCGCTGTTGGCTTGCATCGGTTTGTAGCTATCAAACTGGGATTGGAGGTCCGACAGAATTTTCACAATGGCTTGCGCGCGTGGTTTACGTGCGAGCGCTTGCACGCCATCTGGCATTTTGGCAACGCGCCACTGTTGATAGGTCGCGTAACCCTCCAGATGGTCTTTGTCTGCCAGCTTGGCCAAAAGGGAGTCGATCCCAGGGGTTTTGGCTGACTTTGCGTCCAGCCTAGGTTCGGCAGAGACAACAGCCGCTGATTTGATTTCGAACCATGACCCGGGTGTCAAAACAGGCTTTCCAGATTGCCATTTCTTGGGTTGGCGTTCTACGTGCATGACAACTGGATCATCATTCATTTCGTTCTCAAGGTAGGTTACGAGCCGTTTGCACACGTCTTTGTCGTTTGCCAAGATCGAAGGGCTCAATCCTGATATCCGAATGGCTTCTTGCGCCGCAGGATCTTTTGCGATGCATGCCCCGTAGGCGATACAGCATTTCGCCAAGGTCGAATTCATGCGCAGCGCCTTGCGGGCTGCCTTGCGGTTTGCAGGGTCTTCGCGGGCGCGTTTATACGCAGCCCAACCAGCGTCAATTTCGCGCTCCTTGTGCATATCATATCCGTATTCAACGAGGGCCGAGGTCATCGTCAACGCCGTAGATGCAATGGTCGCGCCGCCCGTTGGGTCAAAACAGCGTCCAACTTCTGCCCCCAACTTTAGGACATCCAAAGCGACTTTGACCTTGCTGTGATCAAGGGTAACTTTCGCATTTTCCAACGTCTTTTCGATGCCTGCGCCATAGCCGGAATAGGCACGGAATGCGATTTCCATGCTCTCAACCCATTTGTTGTGCATTGTGACGGCTTGGGTCAGCAAAAAGATGTCATAGGCTAGCTTTTGCGCCACGACGACGGCGCCAGTTCCGGGAACCGCAGCCGCAAGGATCGACGCGCCAGCCGAGGTGATGCTGTTAATCATTTCGGCACGGGCGCGCAATTGAGCCGTTTGTGCCATGGCCTGATCGATTGCTTTCATGGCCTTTTCGACGTCTCCGGGCGGTTTCCCTTCAATTTGAGGGTCGGGCACCGCGGCGTCGTACATGTCTTCGTAGCCTTTAAGTTTGGCTTCGACGTCATCGAAAATTGCGTCGACATTGGCGCGATCTCCAAAGAAGTCTGACATCTCCTTTTCGGCCATTGCTTGTTGTTCAGCAGAGACTTTTGCTTGCATTTCTTCTGCGAACTTCACCGCGCCCGGATCGACGGTGACTTCAGAATTCTCATCGAAGTCTGCGATGATTTTGGCTTCCATTGAAGACAGTTGTTTTGCGACCTCAGCTTGAAACTTCTCGGCTCTTTTGGCTTCGTTCAGTTCAGTGAGTTGCTGTTTGCCAAGGTTCTGGGTTGGATCTGCGTCATCGGTTGTCGCATCCATGTATTGGCGTTCTGCAAAGCTCGCATCTGCTGCGGTGCTTGCGTCAACGTCTCTTGTAACGGCGTCCCCGATAAAGGTTGATGCGATGCTGGCGCCGGATAACAAAACGCCACCACCAAGTTTCAATGCAGCCTCTTTGTATTTGCCTTCACGTGCCAAACGGATCGCGTCAGGGGCGCTGGATAAGGCAAGGATTGAGGATCGAAGGGCCGCCCCGAGGTTGCGCAGCTCGGCGGCCTCTGCCTTGTCGGGGGCCATGTTTGAGGCCGCGACAAAGCTGTGCTGCACCCCATCTGCAAACTGTTCGATCATCGCTTGCGCGATTTGGGTGCCTTTCTTGCCGTCCTTTAAGGCCGCAACCAATGTTGTGCCCATCCGCAAGCCCGAGATTCCGCCCAAGATGCCGCCTTTGACAGCATTTGCGACGGACATTCTCGCTTTGCCCTCATCCGTTGTCGAAGCCTCGACAGGGCCGATGATTTCTGCGGCAATTGGGCCAACACCTGCGGCCACAACGCTGGCAAAGACCTTGAACGTTTTGTCTGCAAATGACGCCCAATCGGCATCTTCACCTTGAGCGGCTTGTTGCGCGCCTGCTTCGAGTAACTCAAAGCCCCCACTCAACGAGGTCACGGCAAAATTTGCGACAGCATTTCGTTGTTCAAGGAGCGCCTTTTGGGCCTTCAAATCTGCGAGGTCAGTGTCCGAAAGCGCATTGCCGCTTGCGTCTTTGCCTGTTGCGATTTGCTCTTTTGCCTCTGCGATACCGACCGCGCCACTCATTGTGACAGCGCCGCTTGCGAGGGTGCCTGCCAAGGAGACTGACTTGGTGGCAATACTTAGCACGCGTAGTGCATCCTCATGACCTGTTGAATTCTTGGAATATTCGTCGATGCGATCCTGATAGATTTCAGCTGCGCCTGCAAAAGCTTGCGCTTGCTCGGAGAACTTAGAGGGCACCATGTTTTCTGGGATGGTATTTTCGCGAACCAAGGGGGTCCATAATTCGCGCCGAATATCGTCGTCTGAAAACAGCCGGTTCCCTTCGTCGTCGAATTCATTCAGCATCTGGGTCTGGATTGACATAATGCGGTCTAGTGCTTCGATCAAAGCGCGCCGATCGTCTTCGTTAGGTTCGAGCACATCAACCAAGTCAGCGCGACTATCAACTTCGACATCCGCTCTTGTTTCCCATGTCTTTGGGTTCAGCTGATCGTCTTCCGCCTTCCATTTCGTCGTGACGGATTTGCCTTTCCCGTCGCCAAAAACCTTTGCGAAAAAGGTGACCTTGTCGGATTCTTTCGTGATCTCCATGGATTGCGCACCCAAGATCTGAGCTTTGCTGACTTGCAATTCCCCGTCGATGAGCTCGGTTAGCTTTTCGCTCCGCGCTTTTTGGATGGCCTCTGCTTTGTCCATATCAATGGCCACGCCGCCTGTCTTTTCCAGCCATTTTGCTTGGTAATCACTTAATTTTTCGGCCATGTGCAGGCTCCTTATTCAAGACTGATCAGGCTCAGGACGCTTCGCGCGGGCTGACACTGGCGAGGAAGGCGATTTCGACCTGATGCAGAGCGGTCTGCACGAGCCGTACATCTGTACCCATGTCGAATGGATTGTCGCGGTACAATTTGACGGCGGGGTGTGCGTCAAAACTGCTACGGAACTTGCGAATTTGGGCCAGTGCCTTTTCGCGTTCCTTTATGCGATCCGCTTTGGTGCTCGCACCATTTGTTGCGTCATCATTCAGTTTATCAATGGACAAGCCCAGTGTTTTTAAGGCGTCTAACGACGGCAATTGCGAGACCTTATCAAGGTTGGCGCCAACTATCGTGACATTGGCGCCGATCCCGGTTGGGTCTGGGTCGGGAACAAACTTGCTGATTGTGTCGGGCGCGAGTTTCTTGGCTCGTTCGCTCATACTGGCGACCATGCTTTCCAAGACTTCGGTTTTCTTGCCGATACGCATGGTTTTGATCTTTTCTTTCTTTTGAGCGTCGGTTTCGCCCAAACGTTCGATAAGATCGTCGGCTTCACTGTCATACCCTTCCATCGTCGCAAGTCCTGCGCGATAGGCTTCGTCAGCGTCTGATGTGGAAACAAGGGCTTTGCGCTGTTTGTTGACAGCGCCTAACCGGTCAAGAATATCTTTTGCGATTGGGTTCTTCGATTTCTTCGCTCCGGCTTTCACGGCCGCGGTAATTTTTTCAATCAAAGCTTTGTCGGCCCGAATAAATGCGGCCTTTTCATTGTGCCGCTTCACAACGTCTTCAGCGCTGGCCATCATCAAATCGGTCAGCTCAACAAGCAGTTTGGCAACGTCCGGCCCTTTCGCGTTAGAAATTCCGTCCATGCGATCATCAAAACTGATCATCTCAGCGCGAATTCCACTTAGGTCGCCCTCGGCTTCTTTGATGTTACCCTCTTCATGAGAGTCTAGTTTTTTGTATGCGTTTTCGGCTTTGGTCATCCAATCGCCGCACAGTTCATTCTTGGCCACATCAGGATTTTTTGCGTACCACGCTATGAGCTTCTCAAAGTCCTTTTTAGCCTTTTGCAACTTGTCATAGAGGGCTTTGTCGCCCAAATGCTCAGCTTTGGCAAAGAAGTCCTCGGGGGATTGTTTGAGCGCGGCTTTAACCATTTTGCCAAGCGGATTGGCATCGTCGCTCTTATTCTTCTTGCCTGACAGATCGGCGATAATCTTTTTGTAACTGTCCTTACACATATCATAGAGGGCTTTGACACGAACCGCATCAGCTTCCAAAATTGTGATCAGGTCACGATGTTTCTCGGCATTTTCGAAGGCTGTTGTCGGGCCTTGTGATTTCCAGCCCTCTTTGAAGCTGTCATAGGGCGCTTTGACTTTGCCAAAGTCGGTCGGAAGGAATTTTGACACAGTGCCCTTTTTGAACAAGCCGTCGCATGTTTTGAGGATCGCTTCTACTTTTGGATAAAGGTCATCCCCGTGATCGCGAATGTCCGTTGCGAAAGTTTCAACCTCTTCGCGGTATTTTTCCATGGCTTGCGCGCAGTCAGAGGATTCAGATTCACTCATGAACCGCAAGGCTTCAGCTTTTTGACGTAAGGCGTCAGAAGCCTCGCGCGGGATTTTTTTATCTTCACGCCGGGCAAGGTCTTCGCCGCCCTTACCCTTGCGATGTTGCAAAATTTTGTGTTGTTCAAACACACCCGGCGATATTTCGACGGTTATGATCTCGTCGCTGCGAACAAGATTTGCCTGTTCCGATTTGCTATATTCGCGGTTGGGGACTTCGATAATATCTTTGTCGGTGACTTTTTCAGTGCGCAATAAGCTGTCCAAAATCCCGGCAACTTCCATGCGTGTCTCGTCGGTCTTCGCCTTCGCCTGAACGAATTCGTCACTAAGCGGAGGAGGCAGGGGCAGATCATTGATGGCATTAATTATGTGTTTCAGCTGATTGTCAAATGGCGTCAAATTGGCGTAGTCGTCATTGTTCTTCGCTGTTTTCAAACTGGTCTCTAGGGCGAGCAACTCAGTTAGTTTTTCTGTCGCGCCCGGCACACTTAACGCGATCTTGTCACGCAATTCGGCTTCATAAAAATTGATGCGGTCGTAGATTTTGTTCGTGTCACTTGGTTCGGGCGGTTCTGATGGTGGAAGGGCTAGGGCCGTGCGCGCACGCATATACGCGGCCTTATCGCTTCGAACTTTGTCGAGCAACGCCAACGCGTGTTCCGGCGCGTTGTCTGTCACGCAAGCTTCTGCAAGCTTTAACAATTCTCTTAGCGCGCCTGCCTCATGGCTTTCTAACTGCATGACGGGGGCTTCAGCGCTGTCGAGCTTTGGCAGGATCATTTCTGTCTTTGTTGCCGCTTCGATGTCTTCGCGCAACTGGGCGATCTTTTCTGTAATCTTCTCAAGATCAGGGACCACCAATTGCGAAATCAGCGTTTCTTGACGGGCAAATACCAGTTCTTGCAATTCGGGGATCAATTTGATCGGGGTCTCATCAATTTGCGTGTTGATGCTGATTGCAAGACTGTTGCTGGCCTCCACGGTCATGACGGCTTCTACGAGCGCTTTTTTGCGCGAGGTTTCATTTTCTTCGAATTTGCGCAGCTGATCTTGCCGCATCTTTAGAACACGCAATTGCGCTTCCTTTGCCTCAAACGCAGCGCGTGCTTTGGCTTTGTCTTCCTTGGTTTTGGCGTTCTTGAATTCGACCTTAAGCGCGTCGAGCTTATCGGTTTGAGCGATCACAAACCCGTCGATCTTTTCTTTTGTGGCCTTCGCCGCATCGGTCCTGACGTCCGCACGCTTCACCGTTTCCAGTTCTGTGAATTCGGGCTTCAGAGCATAGGCATCGAAAGCCGCATTTGGGTCGATAGCAGGTTTGGCAAGCAAGTTATTGATCGTGTCGAGATGTGGGGCGGCAGCCGTCAAAAAGTCGTCATATACCTTGGTCAAGGAGGCGTTAAATGCTTCCAAAGAGACACTAGGTGCAGGTGCGTCGCGCTCTACTATTTTCAACAGCTCATCGTTGGCGGTCGACTTGGCTCCGCGATATCCGTCCATGGCGGCATTGCGCGCGGTGAGGTCGGCCTTGGGCGAGATTTGCATGTGGCGCATTGCATCGCGAAACAAGTCTTCCGCTGCGCGTTCATGCGTGCGCAGTTCAGAATCTTTTGCTTCCGCGCTCTTTTCTTTCTCAGCGGTTTTGCCGTCAATACCTGCGCCGCGTTCTACTTGGTCCAGACGTGCTTTGATGGCCATGTCGAGGGTGGATAGGCTTGTTGTTACTGGGCCAAAATCTGGGACGATGCCTTTCTTGATAGACTTTTTATTGTCCTTTAAGGTTTGTTCCATCAAGTTGGTTACGTGATCGAGCCTGCTCTCGTATTGACTGATCGGCGCATGCTCATGTTTGGTCGCAATATCATCGATCAGAGCTTTGATCCGATTGATTTCACGATAGACAGCACTGGCCGCTTTTTCGAAGTCTTCATTCAGAGCAAGGTTTTTCTCTTTTGAATTGAACGCCTTGGTCTTGAAGTACTTTTGGATGAAACTCTTTTGCGGCTCGGTTAGGTCTTCAAAGGGCACCAGAGTCTCCATCTCGTTTGTAATTTCATCTCGGTTTTGGCAACAATCTGCTGCACCCAAGCTTAACCCGAATTCTAATTTCAGCACTACAAAAAAGGTGTGAAATGCGACATATTCTAGCTTCAATTGGTGCACCATTCTAAGTCGGGCTCATTGAGTAGAAGCGAAGTCCTAAGCGAAGCATACGGCGTCAATGGAGCCTTGGCGCTGGCACAAATATCTAAGGGCATGCCGGATTATTCGAATTAGCAAATGTTTGATACTTGACGTCTTTGTTGAGCCTCAGTAGGGACACGGCCTTCGCGTAAGAGTAGGAAGGATTCCAAGATGGTTGCACCGTGTCACGCACTTGGTATTGATTTTGGCACCTCTAATTCAGCGGCTGGGTATTTGCGCGATGGCAAGCCGCAATTGATCGAAATGTCTGCCGGGCAAACAACGCTTCCGACTACATTTTTCTTTGATTTCGACTCTCGTCAAACGTTGATCGGTGAGCCAGCCAACCAAGCGCTTTTGAACGGCATAGATGGCAGGTTTATGCGGGCGTTAAAACGCGTGCTCGGAACGACATTGATGCACGAAAAACGTCAAATTTTGAACGAACGCGTTACGTTTGTTGAAATCATTGCGCGTTTCTTGGGCCAAATCAAAGCCAAGGCTGAAGCTGAAACCGGCCTGGTTTTTGATAGCGTCATGTCTGGCCGTCCCGTGGTCTTTCACGGTTTCAATGACCCGCGAGAGGATCAGGCCGAAGCCGATCTGCGCGCGTGTTATGCGGCCGCAGGTTTCAAAGAGATTAACTTTCTAGCCGAACCAGAAGCTGCTGCCATCGCCAGTGGCGCCTTAGAGCAGTCTGGTGAGGTCGGCATGATCGTTGATGTAGGCGGCGGGACATCAGATTTCTCGTTGTTTCGTTCTGGCAAAGATGGTGTTTCGATCTTAGCCAATCATGGCGTGCGCATCGGCGGGACTGACTTCGACCGTGCGATCAATATTGACCGCGTGATGCCATTACTCGGGAAGGGCACAGAGCTGCGAAAAGCGATTGGGCCCGGTGCGTCGCCTGTGCCTAGTGCGATCTTCAACGATCTCGCGACTTGGGAGAAAATCCCGTTCCTTTACACGGCTCAAAACCGACGCCTTGCTAATGACATGGCGCGCATGGCCTATGAGCCCGACAAATTGGATCGACTGGCCTCTGTTCTTGAGGATGAGTTAGGTCACGAACTGGCATTTGCCGTCGAGCGCGGAAAAATCGCAGCCAATGGTGGGGATCAGGACGCGTTGGTCAAACTAGACGCAATTGAGAAGAACCTGTCTGTGTCTTTACCGGGGCACGTTCTGTCTGCGGTTCTTTCAAACCACGCACAAAAACTGACCGTTGGCGTGCAGGAAACCTTGCAGATGGCGGGACTTGAAGCCAGCCAAGTGGATCGGGTTGTCTATGTTGGTGGATCAAGCCTTATGTCTGTTGTTTCGGACACGATGAAGGCGCAATTCCCTGACGCCCAACATTCGTTCTCCGAGGTGTTTACAGCCGTGACTGATGGTTTGGCTCTGGCTGCGGCCCGCTTGTAACTTGCACAAGTGAAGTGCGGGTCACGCCAGTCGGGCTTTCCGACTTGAGATAACCACCAGCATCAAGATTGTGACCAGATACGGCAAGCTCGACAGGACTTGGGAGGGCAATGCAACGCCAACGGCCTGCGCGGTGAGTTCGCCCAACGACAAGATTCCAAAAAGAAGCGCGCCAAAGGCGACGCGGCCTGTTTTCCACGTGCCAAACACGACTAACGCAAGCGCGATCCAACCGCGTCCTGCGATCATCCCATCAGCCCAAAGTGGCGTGTAAACGGTTGACGCATAAGCGCCCGCCAATCCACACATGGCCCCGCCAAAAGCAACGGCAGCTATGCGGATTTTCGCAACTGGATACCCAATCGCACGAGCCGCTTCAGGGTTCTCCCCGACGGCCGTGATGATCAACCCGATTTTACTGTGGTTCAAAACGTACCAAAGCCCAACCGTGCCCAAAATTGCTAACCAAACGACGATATCTTGGGTCAGCAGCGTTGAGCCAATGACAGGAATATCGGACAAAACGGGTAAGCCTAGTTTGGGCAGGCCGCTGATGACGAGGCTTTCATAGGATTTGCCGAACAATGCGGACAATCCAAGCCCCAAGACCCCAACGGCCAAGCCCGCGGCGACTTCGTTGGCACGCACGCCGATTACAAGACCTGCGAACCCCATGGATAGTACGGCACTGATAATGGCCGCGGCCAAAAAGCCGACACTGTGGCTGCCACTTTGGTAAACGCAGATAAACGCGATGGCGGCGCCCAAAGCCATCATCCCTTCCAGCCCAAGGTTCAAAAGCCCGGTCTTTTCGACAACCATTTCGCCCAAGGCTGCAAGCAGCATAGGTAGGGCCGCTGCAAGGGTGCCTGCCAGTAGGAATTCGAGGCCGTTCATGCTTTTAACTTCCTGTCGAACACGACGCGATACCGGATGAGGGTGAAGGTCAACAAATAGAACACAAGTAGCATGCCTTGAAACACTTCGACCGCTGCAACCGGAAGGCCCGCAGACACGGTCGCGCTGTCCCCGCCGATGTAGATCACCGAGATCAGAAAACTGGAGGCGATGATGCCAATTGGATTGAGCCTGCCCACATAGGCCACGATGATGGCTGCGTAACCATACCCGGATGCGACAGAGCGTTGTAATTGTCCCAAGGGACCAGCTACTTCGCTTGCGCCCGCGATCCCAGCCGCCAATCCGCCGAGTCCAAGGCTGAGCCAAATCATCTTTTTGCTATTGAAACCCGCATAAAGTGCAGCTTTTGGGGCAAGACCGGCTGCGCGCAATTGGTATCCGGTGAAGTGATGTTGCATCATCAGATATGCCAAAAGGCTGGCGATCAAGGCAAAGATCAAAGAGATATTTGTGCGGGTGTTTTCAAACAGGATCGGCAACAAGGCGTTGTCAGGGAACATCACCGTTTGCGGGAAATTGAACCCGCGCGGGTCTTTCCAAGGACCTAGCAGCACATAGTTCAAGATTTGCACCGCAATGAGGCTCAGCATCAGGGTCACAAGGATTTCGGAGGCTCCAAAACGTGTGCGCAACCCGGCCGCGATCAAGGCATAAACCATACCCCCGAATGCGCCGAATGCGATCATCGCGGGCAACATCAAAGGAAAGGCACCATCCGGAAAATAGACGGGCAGGGATGACGCGCAGGCCGCACCAATGATGAACTGACCTTCTGCCCCGATATTGAAGATATTGGCGCGGAACCCTATCGCTAGGCCTTGGGCAATCAGCAATAAAGGGGCCATTTTCAGCAAGACTTCGGAAAAACTGTACCAACTTAGAAATGGTTTGAGCAGCAACGCATAAAGGGCGGTGCCTGCAGGTTTTCCAAGTGCCGCAAACAACAACAGGCTCACGACGCAGGTCAGCAACAATGCGATTACCGGGGCGGCCAGCATCGCAAGCCGCGATGCGCTGTCCCGGCGTAGAAGTTGCAGGGTCATGACGGGTCTCCGATCATGTAGCGTCCGACGTCTTGCGGGGTTGTCTCGCCTGTTGGCAGCGCGGACGACAAACGCCCCATATGTAAAACGTGCAACACATCGCAAATCTCAAAGAGCTCTTCTAATTCCTCGGAAATGACCAAGATAGCAGCCCCCCGATCTCGCATCTCGAGCAACCTGCGTCGGATTGCAGTGGCCGCCCCAATGTCCACGCCCCAAGTGGGTTGCGCAACAAGCATGACTTGCGGTGACAACATGATTTCGCGACCAAGAATGAACTTTTGTAAGTTACCGCCAGATAGCGCACCGGCTTCGACCTCTGGCCCGGGGGTGCGAACATCGAACTCGGTGATGCAGTCTTGCGTGAAGCGTTTTTCGATAGCGCGTTTGATAAACCCGCCGCGCAACATACCGCGCCGATGCCCGGTCAGAAGGCTGTTATCAGCAAGCGACATTTCCGGCACAGACCCGCGCCCAAGCCGTTCTTCGGGCACAAAGGAAAACCCCAACGCGCGCCGTTGCATTGGCCCCATTTTGCCCGCGGGTTTGCCCATGATTTCGATTGTGTCAGGGCGGCTCGCTTGGGTTTCACCCGAGATCAGCGCCGCCAGTTCTTGTTGCCCATTCCCAGAAATTCCGGCGATCCCGATGATTTGCCCACCACGTAGGTCCAAATCGATGTCCTCAAGCGAGGTTCCAAATCGGCTGGCGCGTGGGTGGCTTAGTTTGTTGAGGCGCAACCGGAGCTCCCCGAGCGATACTTCCTTCGAGGTTGCCAAATGCGGCATGTCGCGCCCAATCATCAATTGAGCGAGCGATTTGGCATCATGTTCACGCGGATCAACGCGGCCTGTGACTTCGCCAGTTCTTAAAATTGTGGCGGCGTCGCAGAGTTCGCGGATCTCGTCGAGTTTATGAGAAATAAACATCACGGCCATGCCCTCTGCCTGCAATCGACGCAAGGTGTCAAACAACATGCGCACGTTTTGTGGGGGCAAGACGGATGTGGGTTCGTCAAGGATTAAAAGCTTGGGATTGAGCAGCAAGCATCGGATAATCTCGACGCGCTGACGTTCCCCGACAGACAGTGTGTGCACCATTGCATCTGGGTCCACGCTGAGCCCGAATTGATCACCAAGGGATTTGATTTGCTCTGCCAGTGCTGCGGGTTTTCCTGGCACCATAAGAGAGACATTTTGAACAACGCTTAGGGTTTCGAACAAGGAAAAGTGCTGGAACACCATGCCGATACCAAGGGCTTGCGCCTCAGATGGGCGTGACAGGTTGATCTGTTTCCCGTTCCACGTGATGTGACCTTCGTCAGGTTGTTCCACCCCATAAATTAGCTTCATCAGGGTCGATTTCCCGGCCCCGTTTTCGCCTAAGACAGCGTGGATTGATCCGGCGTGTACCGCCAGATCAATCGCTTTGTTTGCCTGTACTTTACCGTAGCGTTTTGACACACCCGACAAAGACAGAAGTGGTTCAGTGCTCATGAAGGCAATGGGGTGGTAACGCCTTCGACATGCCAATCCATGCCGATGATTTCACCGTCTGTCATTGCGACACCGTCCGCGACGCGCGCAGCACCGGCTTGATCCTTCAGGGGGCCTTTGAAGACGGTAAAGCTGCCGTCCAGAATTTCCTTTTGGCGCGATTGGATCATGGCCATTTTGTCAGCTGGGATGTCTGGGTTCCAATCGGCAGTGAAGACGATGTCATCTTCCATACCCAACCAGAAGTTTTCGCCCGGATAGTTGCCCGCCAAATGCGCGTCGACCAATCGCTTGAAGTGCGGTCCCCAATCGGTGCCAACGACGCCAAGATATTTGGTCGGCGCATAAGCCTTCATGGAGGAATTGAGGTTGAACGCGTAAACGCCTTGCTCTTCTGCGACTGCAATAACCGAAGGGGTGTCCTGCGCGTTGGAGAAGATGACATCGACATCTTGGCTGATCAGTGCTTTTGCAGCTTCTTGTTCGGATGCCGGATCGAACCAGCTGTTTACCCAAACGACGCTCATTTCGATATCTGGATCAATGGAACGTGCGCCAAGCGTAAATGCGTTGATTGATGTGATCAGTTCAGGGATCGCAAAGGCACCAACGCACCCGATTTTCTTGGTTTTGCTCAATGACGCAGCCGCCATCCCCATTAAATACGTGCCCTGCCAATACTTCGCGGTGAAGGGGGCAAAGTTTGGTTCTGTCAGGAAGCCTGACGCGTGAATGATGGACACATCACGGCGGCGTTTTGCGATTTGGATGCCGCCGTTTTGGTAGCCAAAGGAGCCCAACAAAAGGACGTCATGACCTTCCGCGACCAAGCCGTTTGCAATGCGGTCTGCGTCTGGACCTTCGGCGATATTTTCAAGCACGGTGACTTCGATTTTGTCGCCGTAGGCTTCTTGTACCGTCTTCACGCCTTCCATTAGCGTGTGAGACCAGCCCACATCTGCAGCTGGTGATGGTAAAACAACGCCCATTTTCAGCGTGTCAGCAGCCATAGCCTGCATCGGCAACGAGATAGCGGCACTGGCCGCCAATGAGCTTTTTAGAAAGGAACGGCGTTTCAGATTTTGTGACATTATAATCCCCCGGAATTGTTGTCTGGTAGTATAGTGTGAAGTGTCTGTTCAGCGGCTGCGAACAGCGCGCCTTCGTCAAGATGCGGGAACGCGCCATTGCGCCAAGCCACACGTCCATTGATCATCGTCAGATCGACAGGTGCGCCGATACCAACTTTGGCAATCAAGCTAATAGGGTCATGTCGCGTGCCCACATAGTCCAGTTTGCGCGTATCAATCGCAAATAAGTCGGCCGCCATGCCAACCCGCAATGCACCAATATCTTTGCGCCCCAGCAGGGATGCACCGCCCTCGGTCGCGTAAGATAGGAATTGCGCAGGTTTGGGCACTTGATCCTCTCTTGTTGAGGCGGCCAAACATTGCAGCATATATGCCGAATGAACGCAGTGCATCAGATTGGAATTGTCGTTTGACGCAGCACCATCGGCGCCTAGGCCAAGCCGGACGCCCAAAGCATCCATTGCCGGGATATCGGTAACTTCTGCCCCAACAAGATATACAGGTTCGGGGCAATGGGATATCCCCGTGCCAGACGCGGCCAGTTTGGCAAGCTCGGCGCGGGTCAGTTCCCAGCCATGCGCGTAAAACGTGTCAGGTCCAGCGAACCCAAGTTCGGCGCAATAATCGACCGTGCGCATGCCATGCACTTGTTCGATCACCGGGCTTTCGCCCTCACCGACATGGCTGTGTAAGATCACACCCTTGTCACGCGCCAATGCGACGGATTCCACAAACGTTTCGCGATAACAATTGACTGGTTGGCAGGGGGCAATAGCGACCTGACGCATCGAATATAATCCAGCGTCATGGTGGGTGTCGATTGCAAGTTCGCACGCAGAGATGAACTGATCCGTGCTTTCCAGCATTTCATCCGGGATTGTACTGCCTTCGGACTTGGGCAGGGTGTTGCCACCGCGCCCGGCATGGAACCGCATTCCCATCAGCTCTGCGGCTTCAAACTGGCGGTCGATAATGTGGCTACCCGCATGGCGTGGAAAGCAATATTGGTGATCAAAAGCCGTTGTGCAGCCATGTTTGATCAGTTCTGCCATGGCCACCACAGAGCTGTGGTAAAAACAGTCTTCGGTGAGCCGCGAGAAGATAGGATATATCCGGTCAAGCCATTCGATCACAGAATAGCGTGTCCAATCGAGTTCTTGGCGATTGCGCACAAAGCATTGAAAGAAGTGGTGGTGCGTGTTGACCAGCCCGGGATAAACGAACAAGCCAGCACCATCGATCACCTCAGTGCCGTCTGGGGCAAGCCGATCCAAATCCGGTCCAATCGCCGTGATCGCGCCGCCTTCGCACAAAATGTCTTGCCCACGCAAAACCCGGTCGGAGGCCGAGGTCACAATGGCCTCGCAAGCTTTCAGAAGGATGGCCGTCATGATGAATAATCCGGTGCTGCGATGAGTTCGTGCATGCGGTGAATGCCGGGCATTTCAATAAATCCGAGCAAAGATCGGATTGCGCGCAACCAAAGGCGAATTGAAGGATAGGGATCAAGACTTACGCCGCCATCAGGGGCCAATGCAGTGTTCGGGAATACTGCGATATCGGCGATTGTGGGGCGGTTGCCAGTGATGAAACCTGAGCCGTTAAAGCGTTGTTCAGTCAGGCGTTCTTCTAAGCTTCGTAAACACATCACGCCGTCACGTCGCGCTGTGTCGATGTCCGCGGGATAGTTCAAAATGTCATGCAGGCGCGCGGTGCCAAGTGTGGCATTCAGTGTTTGCGCAAAGTCGAACCATTGGGCGTCTTCGCCGCGCCATTCTGGGTGTGCCTTCGTTAAATGGCGTAACATCTCGCCGCTATCGGTCAAAATAAGATCGTCATCTACTAAAACGGGCAACGTTCCAGCGGGATTAAGGGCCAACATCTCGGGCGATTTATGTTCGCGTGCTGGGTGAAAGTTCACAGCCTTTAACGTCAGTGGTGTTCCCAGCAACGAGGCCATCAAGCGTATTTTGTAACAGCTTGCACTTAAAACGTAATCATACAGGATCATGCGGCCACCAATTGTGCGCCATAGCTATAGCCGATTTTCTTGAGCCAACGACGATAAGCCACGGAGGTCATATCCGCTTGCGTCGGGGCTTCCATACCGGGATCAAGCGGCAATTTGCGCGGTACTTGGTTTTCAAGAATAGAGCGGTCTTGCATGAAGATGAGTTGCTGGAAACTGACCATTTCGGCCATGGTAGATTCGTCGTCATAAAGCGCCATCCATGGCCACACTTCGCACCATTCCTCGGTCAAGGGTTGCACGAATAAGGTGATCACGTCCCATTCTCCGGGGCGGGGTGGGCAGGTTTTGTACAGCACGGCACAAGTCGGCGCCGGCACGCGGTACATATATTCCGTCGTGATGCCGCCTTCGGCAGATTTTGCGGCCTGAGGCTGGAAGAATTTGACTTTCGTCGCCCAAACTTCATCGACATCTTGGCGAATTTGAACGTCGTAGCGATCCACTTCGGTATGTGGCTCTGCGCCCAAAATGTCGGTATGCACGAATGGGAAATGCGCGATGTCCAGAAAGTTCTCTACGGCGCGTAATGGCGAACACTTCACCCGAACTGAGCCGACATCGACCAATTGCCGTCCTGCACTGTCGGCCTCGGGTATTGTGAAAAGGTCGCGCGTGGGTTGGCCGGGGCTTGTCCAAAGGTGTCCAAAACGCTCAACCACAGGCAAAGATGCCCCTTGCGCATCCTTGACCCAAAGCGCGCCGGAGGTACCGCCCAAAGTGATGTCCTGACCCAAAAGCAGGGTTTTACGCGGGGCTTGGATGCCAGAGACCATCGCCACCGGGTACCAGTGATTTGCGACTTCTGGTGTCATGCCGCGACGCCCTCCAAATGCAAACGTAGGGTTTCCAAGGCCCGCGACGCCGCTTGGCGAGACCGCTCAGGAGAGATCAGCACATGAACCATACAAGTGTTTTCGGTTTCAGGTTGGAGAGCCAAAATCAATTCGTCCGCCGTGATCAATGGTGACCATGACACGCCGAAATGTGCGGCAACGTCTTGTGCTGACCTTGTGATCTGAAGGGATCGAACAGAACGATATTGATCTGCATGTGGCGGCATATCAGTCGTGTCTGTCAACGAAACCCAGATGACCCCATCCTGCTCACGGCAGGGATATGTCGTGGCACATAGCGTTTTTGGGGGGGCAAGGTTTGGATGGGCCGGGATTTTGCGGCAAGCGCCGTCGTTGTCATATTGCCAGCCGTGATAGATGCATGACAGCGTGTCATTGCGCACAAACCCATGGGACAGTCGCATGCCACGATGTGGACAGCGATCGGCCCATGCATGCATCAATCCAGACGTGTTGCGCCAGATTGCAAGTTCGGTGCCATTCACGCGACTGGGCATGACCAATCCGCGCGGAATATCTGCGCTAAGACCCACAGCAATCCAATTCATCGACAACCCCAATTCTTCGGTTTCGAAGATAGGCGTCTCTTTGGACAGAAAACAATAATTCTAAAGTACTTATGGCAGCATGTGCCTAAATTTTGTGCATTTACTATCTGGCGTTGTGGGTGCCCATGCCTGCATCAAACTGGGATCAAAATGGGTCCAATCGCGTCAACGTCATGCCTTCAACCATGACGCTTGCAGGGCCAAGGCTGCACCCTAACGCTAAAGCTTGAACCAGTTCTTCGGCACCTTGCACTTTAAGCGACACCCCCGCGCGATCAGTTTGTGTGTCGAGCAATTGCACATCTAGCTTACGGGCATGTTTTTCTATCCAACCCGCGAAGTCAGGTGTGTTGACGTCACCAGTCAACTTTATTGTCGCTATAAATAATGCAGAGGGCATGTGAGCTCGCCTAGGATTTTGACGCCAAAAAGGACGTCAGCCCGCGTGATCCGTAAACACGTCATAAGCTTTCAACGCTTTGGCGCTATAAGCGTAAGATGGCCCACCTCCCATATATGTCGCCATAGCCAAGGCTTCGCAAAGTTCTTCGCGTGTGGCTTTTAGACGAACCAGCGCGCGGACATGAAACCCAATGCAACTGTCGCACCGCGTGGCGATGGCAATGCCAAGCGCCATGAATTCCTTTGTTTTTTCGCTCAGGGCACCTTCCGCTTTGGCGGCTTGTCCCATTTGGCCAAACCCTTTGACGGTTTGCGGGACTTCCTTTGAAAAGGTTGCAAGATTGGCCTCTGTCTCGGCCATGAAGTCTGTCCAGTCCATGTGTTTCTCCGTTATTGACGCTCATCAGACCCCATGCGCCGTTCAAGCCAGCGCACACCAGCGCTGATGATCAACACAAGGATCAAGTATTCAACGATGAGCAAGGAATAGATTTCGAGCGGGCGATATTCTGTGACCACCAGTTCGTTCGCACGTCGCGTCAATTCTTGCATCCCGATTACAGATGCAAATGCGCTCATTTTCACGATGTAGATGAATTGATTTGCCAGGGGGGGCAGTATCCGCCGGATTGCCTGAGGCAAAATCACATAGCGCATCGTCTGGCCATAGGTGAGGCCAACAGTTTGCGCCGCTTCTTTTTGACCTTTCGCAATGGACTGAATGCCAGACCGATAGATTTCTGCTGTGAACGCGCTGTCAGAAACTGCCAATGTGATGATCGCACCCCAAAACGGATCTATCGGGATGTCGAGCCCGATGGATTTGAAGATAATCGGCAAGCCGTAAAACACCCAAAACAACATAGGCAACAAAGGGATTGAGCGGATGAATTCGACATAGACCCGGTTGACGATACGCCATCCACGGTGTGCGGACTGGCCGGGCAGGGCAACGATCAGTCCCAGTATGATCGAAATCGAAGCCGCAATGACCGAAATCAGAATTGTGTCGCCCATTCCCGAGATCAGGAATTTGATATTGATCCAACCGGATTGGGTCATGGGATTGATAACATACCAGCCCCACGTTCCGTTTGATGTGCATCCTGACAGAACCAAAAGAAGGCCAAAAGGCAGAAGAAGCTTTTTCATAATCAGCCCTTAATGCTGCAAAATTTGGCTGAGGAAGGTCTGACAGCGCTCAGTTTTGGGGGCGGCGAAGAAATCTTCGGGCGCGCCTTGCTCGACGATCTCTCCTTGGTCCATGAAGACCATTTTGTCGGCGACCTTACGGGCAAAGCCCATTTCATGCGTCACAACAACCATGGTCATCCCGTCTTCAGCAAGGTTGACCATGACATCAAGGACTTCGGAAATCATTTCGGGGTCAAGCGCTGAGGTCGGTTCGTCAAATAGCAGTACTTTGGGTTGCATGCACAGCGACCTTGCGATGGCCACGCGTTGCTGCTGCCCACCTGAAAGTTGACTTGGCATCTTGTCGGCTTGATCGGGAATCCGCACGCGATCCAGATAGTGACGCGCTCTCTTTACGGCCTCTGATCGGCTAAGGCCGCGTGCTTTCATAGGGCCAAGGATGAGGTTTTCGAGCACGCTCAAATGAGGGAATAAATTGAACTGCTGGAACACCATGCCAACTTCGCCCTGAATAGAGGCAATAGACTTGGCGTCATTGGTCAGCTCAACCCCATCGAGGCGAATAATGCCCTTTTGATGCTCTTCAAGGCGATTAATGCACCGCACAACTGTGGATTTTCCGGACCCGGAGGGGCCACAGATCACAACTTTTTCACCAGTTTCAACAGTCAGATTGATGTCTTTGAGGACATGAAATGCGTCGAACCACTTGTTTACGTCAACAAGCTCAATCGCCGTTTTTGCCATCGGCCCTCACTATTTAACATTAGGTGTCTCTTGATATGTACACTTTATTTGAAATCCTTGCTCTTACAAGTCACTATGGCCGACAGAACTTTGACGCGAATAAGATCAATTGGAGACACTGATGAACAAATTCCTTAAAGCAACCGCAGTCGCAGCCCTCGGGTTTGCACTTGCGGGCGCAGTCCAAGCGCAATCTGCGCTCAACGAAATTCTCAGCTCAGGCGTACTCAAAGTGGGCACAACTGGTGACTGGAACCCGATGACCGTTCGTGACCCCGCGACCAACAGCTACAAAGGTTTCGACATCGACATCATGTCTGAGCTGGCCACCGATTTAGGCGTTGAAGTCGAATTCGTGCCCACGGATTGGAAAACTCTGGTCAACGGCGTTGTTGCGGGCCAATACCACATCACCGGCTCTGCATCGATCTCGCCTGCGCGGATGAAAGCCGCAGGATTTTCTGAGAGCTACATCTCGGTTGAGATCATGCCGTTTACCAGCAAAGAAAGCGCTGGGAAATTCAACAGCCACGATGACATCAACAAGCCCGGTGTGAAGGTTGCGACAACGCTTGGAACGACGTTCGAAAAACTCGTGCGCGAGTGGTATCCAAATGCGGACATCAAAGTCGTAGAAGCACCCGCGCGTGGATATCAAGAGGTCTTGGCTGGCCGCGCGGATGTGTTCATCACATCCAACATCGAAGGTTCGACGCTGGAAGAAAAGTTCGGTGTTGCTCGCGTGAGCGGTGCAGAGCCTCGGTCGCCATCGCCTATTGCTATGTTGTTGCCACAAGCGGACCAAGTTTGGATCAACTACGTGAACAACTGGGTGAAAGTTAAGCAAGCCAAAGGTTTCTTTGAAGCCAACAAGGCGAAATGGGGTCTCTGATCTCGCATGAAGTGACGGCAGACCGAGTTGTTGGTCTGCCGTTATGCTATTTACAAAATACCCATCCCGAAAATCTGAAGAATAAGGTCGCACTGTCATGTTGCTAAGTCTGATGACATGGCCCGAAGTCGAGACCCACTTGGCGCGTGGTGAATGTGCCTTCTTGTCCACGGGATCAACCGAACAACATGGTCCAATGGGGTTAATCGGCACCGACACGATCTGTGCGTCAACGGTGGCCGAACAGGCTGGTGCGTTGACGGGCGCCATTGTTGCACCGCCTATCGCCTACACACCGGCGCCATTTAACACATCCTTTCCGGGGACCATTTCTGTCACACCTGAATTACTCAGCGCATTGGTTGGACAAGTTTGTGCGGGACTGCTGGCGCAAGGGTTTCTGGGTGTTTTCATTGTAAATGGCCATGGTGCCAATCTTGAACCCATCGATGCGGCAATCGCTGATCTACCTGCGGGGGCTGTCACAGTTCAAAGCTGGTGGAACCCGACCCCTGTGAACGATTTGCGCACGCGTCTATATGGTGCGTGGGAAGGCATGCACGCCACCCCCTCAGAGGTGGCGATCACACAGGCCTTGCATGGTGTGCGTGACATGGGGGCCGCGATCGATCCGCCTGAGAAACTGTCCATTGATTTCATCCGCGCCCATAGTGGGGACCGTCACGGCCCACCCGATGCGCATCGGGCACAATTCCCGGATGGTCGGGTGGGCTCTCACTCCGCCTTAGCGACGCCTCAGGACGGGGCTATGTTGTTGGACTTGGCTGTCAAAACCATCGCCGAAGAGTTCACGGCTTTCAGTCAAACACGCAAAACAGCCAAGCTTTAACTGCAGCGCTTTATCGCTTCGCGCGTCCTTCCAGCGTGAAATTGGTCACATGCGCTGGTACGTCGACGCCGGGCAAATTCCTCGGGTCCGGGATCAGTGACCCAATTTCTGTACGCACCGGGATGACACCCGCCCAAATAGGCAATGCATAATCGTCGTCTTCATCCAGGGGTGGGCCTGTGCGGATTTTGGCGCTGCCTTCCTTTATTTCCATCCCAAGGATCGTCGTGGCTTTGAGGTCTTGGGCGTGGTCAGGTCGCAAGGACCCATATCGATCCGGGAACAAGCCGTCCACGAACCGACCCAACATTTGCAGTTTGGCATCTGGGTCTTCAACTTTATGAGCGCGGCCAAACAGCATGACTGACCGTGAATTCACAGAATGGTGCATGCCGGAACGTGCCATGACAAACCCGTCCAATATCGCAACGGTCAAACAGACTTCTGCATCTTTGGACGCACGCAATGCGCGACTGGCGGATGATCCATGCCAATAGATATGATTGCCTTCACGCCATTGTAGCGTTGGGGTGACATAGGGTTTTCCATCAATCAGATACCCGACGCTGCACATTGGTTGCGCGTCCAAAATTGCGTTTACTGTCTCACGATCAAAATGTGCTCGTTGATGCGAACGACGCAATCGACTGCGGTCGGTGGTCTCTAGGGTGCTCATCACTCTTGCTCCAGAAGTGTTGTGTTGCTGTGGTTTGAGTAAGACGATATTGGTCTGATCGATATGGCCACTATTGAAGAAAAAAATCAGTCCACTTTGGGGGCGGCATTGTTTGCCTTGTCATTGGAGCGCTCGGCCACACATCCGCTTCATATGCAACTGACTGAGGCGTTGCGTAATCTGATATTGACGATGGACGCCATTGCAGGCGCGCGATTGCCGTCCACCCGCGCCTTAAGCGAAGAACTTTCTGTGTCGCGCATGACGGTGTCCACAGCGTATGAGCAGCTTTTGAGCGAAGGATATCTTGTCGCGCGTCGTGGGGCCGGAACGTTTGTTGCGACCGACTTGCCCCATCTTGCGCCCCCCCGCCGCCCAGCCCGCGCCCCTGTTGCGAAAACAACGGCCCAGACATGGCGGCCCTTTCAAGCCGGCCTGCCAGATCACAACCTGTTCCCACATCAAGTTTGGGCGCGCCATTTGGAGCGTGCGTGGCGAACCCCCGAACCCGCTTTATTGCAACGACCTGATCCGTTTGGTTGGTTTCCATTAAGGCAAACGATCTGTGCACACTTGTCAGCTTGGCGAGGATTGGATTGCCGCCCAGAGCAAATTGTTGTCACGGCTGGGGCTGCAGATGCCTTTGAGATCGTATTTGCGTCTGCCGTGCAGGGCAATGGTGGGATCGCGCATGAAGATCCCGGTTGGGCTTCGTTGCGCCATTTGTTGGCGCGTTCGTCAGTCCCTCATCAGGCGATAAGGATCGATGATCAAGGCCTTGATGCTGGTCTGATCCCAGATGGGATTGGGACAGTAATCGTCACACCGTCCCGGCACTATCCAACAGGGATTGCAATGTCGTTGCCGCGTCGATTGGCATTGTTGGAATGGGCTCGCAAAATAAACGGCGTGATAATCGAAGATGATTATGACAGCGAGTTTCGGTATCAAGGGCAACCGCTTCCTTCGTTGAGCGGGTTAGATAGTCTTGAGAATGCAATCTACTTGGGCAGTTTCTCAAAGTTGCTTAGCCCTGCGCTACGTATCAGTTACATCGTTGTGCCGGAACGGTTGTTGCCACAGGTCTCAACGCACCTTGCTCAGACCGGTCCGCGCGCGTCGCTTGTGCCACAACCTGCATTGGCACGTTTTATGGAAACAGGTGAGTTCGCGGGACATCTTCGACGTATGCGTCGGGTCTATTCCAAACGCCAAGCCGCGTTGGTGTCGGCGTTGGAACCTCTTGGTGATGTAATTGATGTGCGAGCGGACCCAGCTGGCATGCATCTTTTTTGCCCGATCATTGCAGCGGGATTGTCAGACCAAGAGATATCAAACCGCGCCGGGCAAGTTGGTCTAACTGTCAACGCAGTGTCCGGGCAATCCATCTTGTCAGATCCGCCTCAGGGTTTGATTTTGGGATATGCGGGCTTTGAGGAAAATGCACTGATCGAGGCGGCTCAAACGCTGATTGAGGTAATCCGCAAGGTCTAAGCCCAGCATGTAGTCTTGCTTTTGCTGAGGTAGCGCGTGTCAAATGATATTTGCTCATGGCCTTCAAACGCCGCCTTGGAGTGAGGCGATTAAAGTCAATTTTGTGGCAAATCCCCCTTATTTCGCCGGAACTGATCACGTTATGGATGAAATTATTCGCTAAGTGGTTGAAATTATGCCGAAATACAACTGTAGCGCGATTTTATGAAAATTATCGTGATTTGGCCTGATTGTAGACACTTCCGCACGCAATCAACGAAGGGGGACTTGAGATTGTTCAAGTCGGGACCGTGAGCCGTTGAGGCTAAATTGAGTGGGAAGGAACTAAACGTGAATCGGACTATTAAAACGACGACGTCTAAAATCGCGATTGCAGCGGCGCTTATGATGAGCATTTCTGCACCCGCACAAGCGAACACAAATGAGGTTATCCTGAAATCATCGGATGGATCTATCAATCTGGCCGGAGACCTCCTGGAATTTAATGACGAATTTTATGTTCTTCGAACATCTTTGGGGGATCTGCGTGTCAGTGCAGAACGTGTACGCTGCGAAGGCGGTGCGTGTCCCGTGTTTGAAACCGCAAAAGCCGACTTCACAATAGCGGGGTCTGATGCAGTTGGTTTGGGCTTGATGCCACTACTTTTGGAAGGCTATGCGTCTTTCCTTGATGCAGAAGCCACTGTGGTATCCACGAATGATCCAAGTGAGATTTTTGCCAGCTTTGTTGGCGATGGCGGATTTGGCGACGACCTATCCAGCTATCTTGTCAGCTCTACCAAATCCAGCAATGCATTCTCGTCTCTGTTGAATGAGGAAGCCGTGATTGGCATGACATCGCGCCGCATCAAACCGGACGAAGCTCGCGCGCTGAAAGCAGCAGGCGGGGGCAACATGGTGAGCCCCGATCAGGAACACATCATTGCTGTCGACGGTCTTGTGCTTATCACACATCCCTCCAATCCGATTTCCAGCCTCAGCGTCGAACAAGTCGCGGATATCTATAACGGACAAATCAAGAATTGGTCTCAGGTCGGCGGTGCAGATTTGCCAATTACGTTGGTTGGTCGTCAAGACGGCTCTGGGACACGGTCCGTTTTTGAAGATCGCATCTATGGCGACTCTGGAACGGGCGATGCCGGTGTAACGATTGCAAAAGATGGCAACGAAGTCGCATCAATCGTCAATGCGGACACAGGCGCTATTGGGTACACAGGGTTTGCATTCACCCGAGGTGCTAAACCATTGTCGCTCGTCAACGAATGCGGGATTACGATGACACCAGATGCCTTTTCGGCAGCAACCGAGGAATACGCGCTTCAACGCCGTTTGTATTTGTACAACCGTGCGGATGCAGGTGCAGAAGGTGTCGATGAATTCCTGACTTTTGCGACATCTGAGCAAGCAGATAGCGTGATCCGGAAAGCCGGTTTCGTTGATTTGGGCGTGCGTGAACGTGAGCAAGGGGCCGACAGTGATCGAGCGATCTCTATGCGGTCTGCGAATTTGGATGACTATGAGGCCCAGCACGCTGAGCAAATGATGGATCAGATGAAGAACTATGATCGTCTTTCGACAACGTTCCGCTTCCGTGTTGCGTCGTCTCGGCTCGATGAACGCGCGCGTTTTGATATGAAGCGCCTCGCCTCGTATCTGGCGGATAAGCCATCAGGTACAGAGATCGTGATGGTGGGTTTCACCGATGATGTTGGATCTTTTGAAGCAAACCAAGAATTATCTGGAGATCGCGCGCAAGTTGTTGTGCGCCAGATGAAAGAGATCGCACCTGAATTGGTGGATCGCGTAAAGTTTAGCACCAAAGGTTACGGTGAAATTGCACCAGTTGCGTGTAACGTGTCCGATTCCGGCCGAGCCATTAATCGTCGTGTTGAAGTGTGGGTCAAAGCGCCCAACGGAGCCAACTCCTAATCGCTACTCACATGATTGGCTCACCTGTTCCTCACGTATTTGAGGAATCAGGTGCCAAAGGAAGGAACAAGACATGACTACTCATCCGAAACCCGGAATAGCGAGAGGCTTTGCCAAGCTGGTGACAGCAGCGCTTTTATGTGCGGGCGTTCAATTGACGGTGACAACAGCCGCCGAGGCCGCGCAAAACGGCGGGAATACACAAGATAAGATCTGGAAAGACATCGGTGCGAGCGAACGTATCGATCTGTCTGGTCGGCTTCATATGCTGTCCCAAAGGATCGCTGCGTCGGCCTGCGCAATGGAAGCGGGCGTTGAGGAAACCATCTCCAGAGGGATCCTCATGGGATCAGCCGACGAGGTGGACCGGATCATGAACGCGCTTGAAAACGGAAACCCCTTGATGAAAATCATCGGCTCCGAGAGCAATTCGCGGATCAAGGCGAATATCGACCGGATCAATCAGCAGTGGTTGCCTGTGCGCTCAACAATTGATGCACTCGACAAAAAAGGCTATGAAAACGCCAACATGGCCATCTTTGAAGCATGGAACATTCCATACTATGAAGATGCAAACATTCTGGTGAGCGAAATTGCCGCTGAATATTCCAATCCAGCTGATTTGCTGCAACGTGATGCGATTCTGGTCGATCTTGCCGGACGCCAGCGAATGCGCACGCAGATGATGCTAAAGCAAGCATGTGAAATCTGGAAAGGCAAAGACGCCAGCGCTGATCTGCTAGAAACCATCGGTCTGTTTGATCGCACCCATAGCGCGCTTTTGAATGGTGCGCCCGGTGTCGGGATCAATGCGGCTCCCACGCCAGAGTTGAAAGCTGCTCTGGATGGAATGTCAGGAGATTGGGAGATCATCAAAGTGATGCTGACCGGGATTGCCAGTGGTGCAAATGTGGACAAGGGCACCAAAACCGCTCTGTATCTCAGTTTGAACGAAGCCTTGATCCAGTCGCATGGCATCGTTGGTCAATATGCGAAATATGCCAAGCAAGCCAATAACGCATTCTGAGGCAATTAAAAAATGAAGAAAGCCGCGCGACTCTCGTCGCGCGGCTTTTCTTTGGGGTGGCCGTAAAGGCCGTTCAAAGATAGCGGTTCACAAGATTTTCCAGCCGTTCTTGGCGCCCAGAGCGTGGCTCTGGGTTGATGTCTGCATCGCGGACACGGGCTTCAATACTTGCCAAATCTGACGTCATCAAAGACTTGCCTTCATCGGTGTCCCAGCCGCTGTAACGTGTGTCACGCGCAGCCTCTAGCTTACCATCTTCTAGCATTGCAGCCGCGGCCTTCAGGCCTGCTGCACACGCATCCATCCCACCAATATGTGCAAGGATCAGATCTTCGGCATCAAGTGATTGGCGGCGTAATTTTGCATCGAAATTGGTTCCGCCCGTTTTGAAGCCACCGGCGCGCAAAACTTCATAAAACGCCAAAGCCATCTCGGGCACATTGTTCGGAAACTGATCGGTGTCCCACCCGGATTGATAATCGTTTCTGTTCATGTCGATAGACCCAAATATCCCAAGCGTGCGCGCTAAGGCGAGTTCGTGTTCGAACGAATGCCCTGCAAGGATCGCGTGCCCTTGTTCAATGTTCACTTGCACTTCGTTTTCCAAACCGAAGTCTTTCAAGAAACCAAAAACCGTTGCCACATCGTAATCATACTGATGTTTTGTCGGCTCTTGTGGCTTGGGTTCGATCAAGATCGCGCCGTCAAAGCCGATCTTGTGTTTGTAGTCGACCACCATTTGCAGCATTGCACCCGCTTGTTGACGTTCGCGGCCCATATCGGTGTTCAGGAGGGTCTCGTAGCCTTCGCGTCCGCCCCAGAGGACATAGTTTTCACCGCCCAGTTTGTGTGTCGCATCCAAGCAGGTCTTAATGGTGGCCGCCGAATAGGCAAACACATCTGGATCAGGGTTTGTCGCAGCCCCAGACATAAAGCGGCGATGCGAAAAGAGGTTGGCAGTGCCCCAAAGCAGCTTGGTGCCCGTGGCTTGCATTTTATCTGCAAAATAGTCGATGATCTCTTCAAGGTTCCGGGTGTTTTCGGCAAAGTTCGCGCCTTCTGGACGGACATCTGCATCATGAAAACAGAAGTAGGGAACACCAAGGCGCTGGAACATGTCAAAGGCCACATCTGCTTTCAGGCGCGCCAAGTCCATCGTGTCACCAAACCAAGGACGTTCAAATGTCTGCCCGCCAAACGGGTCGCCGCCGGGCCACGCGAAGCTGTGCCAATAGGCGCATGCAAACCGCAAATGATCTTTCATCGGTTTGCCCAACACCAATTCGTTGGCATCGTAATGGCGGAACGCAAATTCGTTATCCGAGTCTGGACCTTCATAAGAAATGGCTGGGATGCCTTGGAAAAAGTCTGTCATAGCTTAGAGGTCCTTCAAAATAGAATAGGCGTGTTTATAGCGTGCGTGGCCGTCGGCCATGGCGGCGGTCAACTTTGCGTCGGGATCTACAGAATGGGCGAGGGGTGGTTGTGTTGCGATTTCTGAACCAACATTTGTGCTTGCCATCATACCAAGACGGGCTGCCCCTAGCGCTGCGCCAAAATCCCCGGCTTGCGGGACATCTAACGTAACATTCAGCGTTGTGGCCAACATTTGTACCCAGTGCTTTGAATTCGCTCCGCCCCCTATGGCCAACGCACGAGACAAATTTGTGCCCGTCTGCGCGAGCGCGTCTTTGTTATCTGCAAATGCAAAACTTACTCCTTGCAACACTGCGCGGGCCGCGGCCTTCGCGTCTGTGGCGTGATCAAGATGTAAGAATTGCCCGCGAATGGTGGCATCGTTATGTGGGGTCCGTTCACCACCCAAATACGGCAGGAACAACGTTCTGCCGGGGGCCTCAACTTCTCCAAGGTCTTGTGTCAACGTCGCTGCACTTTGCCCGGTCAAACGCGCCAGCCATTCCAATGCATCTGTCGCCGCCAAAATCACACCCATTTGGTGCCATGTGTCCGGGCAGGCATGGCAAAACGTATGCACCGCCGAAGCTGCATCAGGGCGATAACCATCATTGGCTGCGAACAAAACACCGGATGTGCCAAGGGACAAGAACGCTGAACCTTCTTGAACAACGCCAGCGCCAATCGCGGCGGCTGCATTGTCTCCCGCGCCGCCTGCGACGATCATTTGCGGCAACCCCAATTTTGCCGCTAAGTCGGAGCGCAATGTGCCTGAGCTTTGCGAGCCTTCGACAAGGCTTGGCATGTGGGCTCTGGTTAGGTGGGACGCACTTAGCAAGTCGTTCGACCAATCACGTTTGCCAGTGTCAAACCAAGCTGTACCAGCCGCGTCAGACATTTCAGCCACATGTTCGCCGGTTAGGAACAGCCGCAAATAATCTTTGGGCAGAAGGATCTTGGCAATTCTTGCGAAAACATCAGGTTCATTGTTGCGTACCCAATCCACCTTGGGGGCGGTGAACCCGGGAAATACAATATTTCCTGTGGTCGCACGAAATTGCGGATTTCCATCCATCGCGGCCGCTTCGACATGGCTTCGCGTGTCATTCCAAAGCATGCAGGGGCGTAAGGGTCGATCATCCGCGCCAATCAAAGTCGCCCCATGCATGTGACCGGACAAACCCAAGCCTACCACAGCACTGCAATCGGCCTTTGATGCCAATGCTCTTAGCGCATCCATGGCCGCAACGCACCAATCGTCGGGGTTTTGTTCGGACCAGCCATCATGTGGTCGTTGACCACTTAGGGCAACGCTATGTTCAGCCAATATCGTTTGCTGCGGGTCGATCAAGATGGCCTTGAGCGATGACGTTCCCAGATCGAGGCCGATAAACATTACGCGGCCGCCCTTGGGTTCTTACCTAAGATAATCATCGATAAGATGTCATCCTCGGTCACGTCTTGGACGCGTTCTGTGCCAACCATTTGACCGTTCTTCATCACCGCAACACGGTCGCATAAATCCATCATCTCGCGCGTGTCGTGGCTGATTAGAAAAATGCCTAAACCTTGTTTCTTCAGTTCTTGGATCAGCTCCGCAACCATCGCCGTTTCGTGCACCCCAAGGGCGGCTGTGGGTTCGTCCATGATGAGGACTTTGGCGTTGAAATACACAGCACGTGCAATCGCAACCGATTGACGTTGCCCGCCTGACAGGGCTGAAACAGGTTCGCGCAGTTTTTTGAAGTTGGGATTGAGACGTGCCATGATCTTGCGGGTTTCAGCTTCCATCCGGTCGTCATCCACGAAACCAAACGAATTTGTCAGCTCACGCCCCAAAAACAGATTAGACGCGGCATCAAGATTATCGGCAAGCGCGAGCGTTTGGTAGATCGTCTCAATGTTGTGATCACGCGCATCACGAGGTGTGGTGATCTGAGCTTTCTCGCCGTTGATATGAATCTCGCCGCTGTCCATTTTGTAAGCGCCCGACAGCATCTTGATCAGCGTCGATTTCCCGGCACCATTATGGCCAAGCAATCCGACCACTTCTCCGGGGAACAAGTTTATGCTGACGTTGTCGACAGCTTGAACGCCACCAAACGCGATAGAAACGTTTTTCATTTCAATCAAAGGTGTCATTTAAGATCCTCCCATGCGTTTGCGGTATTGGATATCAATAAAGACCGCGATGACAAGCACGCCGCCGACGACAATGTTCTGCAAGGGGGCGTCAACGCCGACCATAGCCATTCCTGATTGCAACGATTGCATAATCAATGCGCCAAGGATTGCGCCGTGTATCGTACCAATGCCACCAGACAAAGCGGTCCCACCAATGACGGCAGCAGCGATGACGCGTAGCTCGTCCAACGTTCCAAGATCGTTGGAGTGGTTGGCGAGGCGGGAAGAAGCCACAACAGCTGCAATGGCACACAACACTCCCATCAACGCGAAGATTTTCACGGTCAACATGCGCGTGTTGATACCAGATAGCTCTGCCGCATCCGGATTACCGCCTGTTGCAAAGATATAGCGGCCAAACCGGGTTTTACGGGCGATGACGGTCATGATTGCGGCGATTGCGATCAACAGCAACACTGATATCGGAAGGCCGTAGACAGGCGTGCATCCTTCGGCAATTTCACAGCCATATTTGGATGGGTCACGCGCCACAACACGGGTTGGTACTTCGTAGCTCGTCAAAATCGCGATAAACCCCGCGATTGAACCCGTCACTATCGCCACAAGGGATACTTCCGCCCACATGGGTTTGACTGCAAAACCGTGCGAAACTTTGACTCGGCGCCCATTGAACATGGCAAAAACGGTGAACAAGATTGCAAGTCCACCAATGATCCAACTTGTCGTTCCGCCTAAGGTTCCGTTGATCCCGCCAAACATCATGAACGTCTTGTCCAGTGGGCCAATAGTTTGCCCCCCAGTTTGGTACCAACCGACGTTGCGCCAAATCAGGAAGCCACCCAAGGTGACAATAAACGCAGGAATACCTTGATAGCCTACAAGCCAACCATTGAAGGCACCGATCATTGCGCCAAGGCATATACCAACTATTATTGTGATCCACGGGATCGCCCAATGGCCAATTTCCAGCCCCATAGTTCCGGGCAAGAAGCGGACCTGCGTCATCGCCATAAGAGCCGAGCAAGCAGCCAAAACAGCGCCAACAGAAAGATCAATGTGGCGGGTTACGATCACGAAAACCATGCCGGTGGCCATAATGGCGACGCTGACGGTTTGGATCGTCAGGTTGAAGATGTTGCGTGGGGTCAGGAAACGTCCTTCTGTCAGGACGTTGAACACCAAGGCCACAAGGATGAATGCGCCGATCATACCAAGCAGGCGAGTATCCAGCTCAAGGGTCTGAAAAATACTGCGTTTAGGGCGCGCGTCTGGTGTTTTGTCGGACATAGATAGGCTCCTGCTGCTGGCAGCGATTAGGCTTTGCAACATGCTTGATTGTCAATTTTCAAGAAATGAAATGGAGAGCCTCGGCCCGTTCTTGAAACGGACCGAGGATGGGATAATCCCTTAGTTACAAGGTGCGGGGCCGTTTGACACGCCTTGGCACAATGCTTCGACTGTGATCCAGCCCGCATCGACAACTGCTGACAAGTTGGCGGCTGTTACGGGGACGGGGGACAAGAAACGTGCTGTCATTTGTGTACCAGCCGGGGATGTCCATGCAACGTGGTCATCTACGCTCGTCATGTTGCCGTCGTTTTTGGCCAAAGACACAGCGATGTCACCGGCAGCTTTGCCCAACTCGCGCGCGTCTTTCCACACGGAAACTGTTTGTGTGCCCAATGCGACGCGGTTCAAAGCGGCGTGGTCGCCATCTTGACCTGAGACAGGAATACCTTCCATTCCTTGCGCAGTCAGGGCTGCAACGACACCGCCGGCTGTGCCATCATTGGATGCAACTACTGCGTCCACGCCATTGTCGTTGGCTGTCAGGATTTGCTCCATGTTGCGCTGGGCGTTGGCGGGCAGCCAGCCATCGGTATACGCTTCATCAACGATTGTGATGTCGCCAGAGTCGATTGCCGCTTGCAATATTTCTTGTTGGCCACCACGCAAAAAGTCCGCGTTTGGATCAGTTGGTGACCCTTTGATCATGACGTAGCGGCCTTTTGGCTGCGCTTCAAAGACTGCGCGCGCTTGCATGCGACCGACTTCGACGTTGTCGAATGTCAGGTAGAAAGCACGGTTATCTTCGATCAAACGGTCATAACCAACAACGGGAATGCCTTCTGCGGCTGCGGCGTCAACTGCGGGGCCGATTGCCGCGCTATCCTGGGCTAGGATGATCAGAGCATCGACACCCTGCGCAATCAGACTTTCGACGTCAGCCAATTGTTTGGCCGAAGAAGATTGTGCGTCTGCGGATAAGTAGGTTGCGCCAGCTGCTTCCAATGCGCCCTTGATGGCCGCTTCGTCTGTTTTCCAGCGCTCTTCTTGAAAGTTGGACCAGCTAACGCCGACAGTGATGCCATGGCCGTCCGCGGAAACGGATGTGCCGATGGCTGTGGCTGACAATGCTGCCGCCAAAAATAGTTTCTTCATGGTTCTCTCCCTAAAAACCCGTCTCCTTGAAGGTGGCGGGCAGAGTCGAGCGACTCTCATCCTTAGGGTTGCGCAATTTATTTTTGCTGTCAAAATAATTTTATGGAATTGGATGCCGAAACTACAAATTTTGACAAATCACTTGGTAAAAGTGAGGAATTTTACAAAGTGATAGGAGTTTTTGTGTCTATATTTTTTGACGGAGGAACTAATGGGGCTGATTGATTCGCGTGCGCAAACTGAGTCCTCCTGGGGATGTGGCCCGTTGTTACGCACCTCTAGGGACAGCAATCGGACATTGCGTCAGGACGTGTTTGAATGCGTTCGTGCGCGTGGACAGGCTGCACGTGCTGACATAACGGATGCGCTTGATATCAGCGCGGGGACGGCAACGACACTGACGGCAGATTTAATTTCAACTGGTTATTTGCGCGAAGTCGAACGCGTGACACGTGAAAGCGGGCGTGGTCGCCCGCGTGTCGCTTTGCAAGTTGTGCCCGGAGCGGCCTATGTCATCGGGATAAAACTGGCATTCAAGCGCCACTCTGCGGTGTTGGCAGATTTCGCAGGCAACGTCGTGGCAGATGTTTCACTTCCGTCAAACGATATGCGCCGTCCGATTATGCAACTCCTTGATGAAACAGGGGAATTGATCGACCTTCTTTTGAAGGAAAGTTCTAAAACCCTGCAAGAGATTAAAGCCGTTGGCATCGGAATGCCGGGCATTATTGATCATGGAACAGGCAAAGTTGTCTGGTCCTCAATGTTGCAAACACGTGAAGAAGATATGGCGAAGTTGTTCACAGATCGTTTTCAGCTGCCTTTGGTGGTGGATAACGATGCGAATATGTTGACGTTGGCTGAGCTTTGGTTTGGCGAAGGGCGCTCCATGGCGGATTTTGCGGTTGTTACTATCGAAGGGGGGGTCGGTATGGGCCTTGTTCTGGGCAATCAGCTTTATCGCGGTGCGCATGGTATGGGGCTAGAATTGGGGCACACAAAAGTGCAGTTGGACGGGGCTTTGTGCCGATGCGGACAACGCGGTTGCCTTGAAGCGTATCTTGCGGATTACGCACTCACCCGAGAGGCCGCGACGGCACTTGGGCAAACGTTTCACGGAAACGAAAGTCCTGCGGACATCTTGGACACGTTGTTTCAGGAAGCCAAGTCAGGCCATAAAGCCGCGGAAACGATCTTTCGCCGCGCCGCTCGTTTTTTGTCTTTAGGTTTGTCGAATGTAGTGCAACTTTTTGATCCTGCTTTGATAATTCTTGCAGGGGAACGCATGCAATATGACTACCTTTATGCTGAAGATGTTTTGAACGAAATGCACAAGCTCACGCTCAACGAGGGGCGCAAGCCTTGTAAGGTGGCAATCAATGCGTGGGGGGATCTGGTCTGGGCACGCGGTGCTTCAGCGCTTGCATTGGCGTCTCTTACAGACATTTTGATTGGCGCGGAGGCACGCAGCACGTGACCCGAGGCCTAGCTCTAATTCTATGGTTCATCGCGCAAACTGCGGCCGCCGGACCTGTGTTCGAAGATGTTTCGAAACGATTGCCTGAACATATCTATGACGGCGGATGGGAACACTTCGTAGGGGGCGGCGTCGCCATTTTTGATTGCAACGCGGATCGTTTGCCCGACATCTTTGTCGCAGGCGGCAAAAATCCGGCCAAAATGATAAAGAATGAAGGTGGTTTTGAGTTCCAATCCGTCGATATTCCACGCCTTACCGGCGTCACTGGCGCCTATCCTATCAATCTCGACGCGGATGAGTTTACCGATCTCATAGTACTGCGGGTCGGCGCCAATGTTGCGCTGAAAGGTGGGGCAGGGTGCAGTTTTACCGACGCGACACGGGCTTGGGGGCTGCCTGCGAAAGACAGTTGGACGACAGGATTTTCGGCCTGGTGGAACGAGGCGGGCAGTAAACCGACGCTTGCATTTGGGAACTACGTGGATCGCACAGACCCCGATGGCCCATTTGAAGCCTGCGATGACAATGTGATTTTGCACCCGACACCTGCGGGCTATTCTGCTCAAACTTTAAGACCGGGATTTTGCCCCTTGTCGATCTTGGCAGCAAAGGATGCGCGTGGGCGGAACACACTACGTTTGTCCAACGACCGACATTACTACGTAAAGGGCGGTTTTGAGCAAATGTGGGATATAATGGATCGACGAATGCTGACCGAAGCTGACGGTTGGAAAAAGGTTGCTTTGTGGGGCATGGGTATAGCAAGTCGCGACCTAACGGGGGACGGACGAGACGAAGTTATGTTGACGTCCATGGGGGACCAATTGCTGCAAATTGCGCAACCAGACGGGTTGTACAAAGCGGCCCCCTTTACGATTGGTACCTATGCTCAACGCCCTCACACAGGCGGGGATGGACGGCCTTCTACAGGATGGCATGCGGAGTTTGCAGATGTCGATAATGACGGACGCGCGGATTTGTTTATTGCTAAGGGCAATGTTGATCAGATGCCGGGGATGGCAACGCGTGATCCAAATAACTTATTGATGCAGAATGCGGACGGCACATTTTCGGAAGCGTCTGTTGCCGCTGGGACGGCCTCTTTGGAACGATCTCGAGGTGCGGGCTTAGCCGATTTTGACGGTGACGGGCGCCTCGATATTGTAGTGACTAACCGCCGTGCGCATATGGAGCTTTATCGCAACGTCTCTGAAGAAACGGGCAATTGGATTGCCATTGAATTAAGACAAGCCGGAGGAAACCGCGATGCAATAGGGGCTGTAATCACGGTGACGACGCCAGACACGAAACAGTCACTTCAAAATGTGATCGGCGGTGGGCATGCAGGGGGCCAATTGCTCCCGCGTCATTTTGGTCTTGGGGGGGCGAAAAGTGCCAAGGCAAGGATCGATTGGCCAGACGGTACGCAAACTCAACACGAAGTGCTTGCAGGGAAAATTCACCGCATTGTAAAGCCTTAAGGCACGGCCAAACCGCTTGGTACGCTCTTAGGGATGCCAAAGCGACCCGTAATCGCGACTGGGTCCGTCAGAGTTCCAAGGAATGCGACAAGGTCTTGAACGTCTTTTTCTGATAGCGCGACGGGCTCAATTGTAACGGCACCTTGGATCGCTTGAACGTCTTTAGGCGCGTTCAGGATTGCAAAATCATCGCTTTCAAACGCAGGTAAAATGGCCTGTAGGCGATCATACGAACGGATCGATGCAACAGGGTCCACATGATCGGCGATAAATGAAGCCAAGTCAGCATGGCTCCCTGCATGGCCATAGGGGGCGGTCATCGCAATATTGCGCAAGGACGGCGTCCGGAAAGCATAAAGGTCTGCGCGGTCGCCTGTGACCCGAAATCTCCCCTCGTCTCGGTTATGATCCTCAAACGAAGCGGCTTTTCCGGGGCCGATTTGGGGTGCCGCCATCGCGTGGAATTTGTGATCCGTCAAAAACGGGCCAGCGTGGCAGGTCGCGCATTTGGCGTCCCCGAAAAACAAGGACATCCCGTTTGCTTCGTGTGGATCAAGCGTGTCTTCAAGACGCAAAACCGCATCGAACTTGGAAGTATCAGAACGCCATTCAAACGCCATAAAGGCGGCGATAGCGTTCGATATGTCGGTGAAACCAATGTCTTGTGGGGAAGATATGTTTGGATAGACCACTTGGAACATGTTTGCATAAGCGGGGATTTTAGCGACACGGTCTGATAATAGCCCCCAAGCCCCCTCCGCGCCGGTAATTTTCCCCTGACGCACAGCACGTGCGACATTGTTTTCGTCGTAGGAGCCTGCCATCTCATCGCGGCTCAAAACTGGGAACATGGTTTGGGCTGACAACACAGATGCAAAACCTGTCACCATGTCTGCGTCCATGGGGGTGCGAAGACCGTTTGGATAATTGGGATCGGCTTCAAGCCGTCCGTCATGAAACATCACGGTGAATTCTTTGGCCCCAAGGTTGAACAGCGAAGGGGCGTTGCGGGGGATGCGTTTTTCAGGGCGATTTTCGGGATCAATTTTGCGCTCAGGCCCCAATCCAATCCCGCCATCACCAAATGACAGGGACACACCATCTGCCGTGCCGAATTTTGGATGATGGCATGTGGCACAGGCAATATTGCGATTGCCCGATAAGATCGGATCATAAAACAGAAATTGCCCTAGTCTAACTTCTTTCAGATTGATCTCGTGAAAATCATGATCTGTTATCGCCCTTGGAAGCGTGTCACCGAGTGCAGGGACAGCGATAAGACAGGCAAGAACGCAGATAGTCGTCGTTTTCATGGGTCACCAGTTCTCAAGCGTGTGGTGCAATCTATATCCCATAGGGATTGTGATGAAACACTCGTTTTGACGGCTTGGTGTCCGTTTCATGCTTTTAACTTGATCAAATTGTTTTGGACTAAAGCGAGAGGCGTATTGCAACGCCCATTGGACCGATGCGGTCGTGCTGAATTTCGGGGCTGCCTGTTCGTCGATGCCTTGGTTCGCTTTGAATGTGTATCAGAAAAAGGTTCAAGTGATTGGTATTATACAACCTTTAGGTGGTTTTCCTTAAAGTACGACGTATTTTGAAGCGCCGCACTGACTGGGTATTTTAGGAAGATCATCGCAGTATCCGCAATCGCATTGGCATGCAGTGTTTCGGACAAGGCACCAACATGGCAGGTCAACGTCTTTTGTTGTGCTGTTTGGGCTTTGGCCACGATGGAAACTTCAATCTGATCGGCAAAAGCAAGTTGTTGTAAATGGTTCGAGATTTCTGTTGATGCAGACACAGCCATATAAAGGGCAACGCAGGTGCCAGGCCGTAGGTTTTTAACACAATCTGGGATGGTTTTGCCATCTGTGAGATGGCCTGTTGTCAGTACGAACGTGTCCACTTCATTGCGCTGGGTGAGAACACTGCCATTGGCAGCCGCGGCTCCGCAGGCCGCTGTGACACCGGGGACAATTTCATAAGCAATCTCTGCGTCTTTTAACGCTACGATCTCTTCCGCGGACCGCGCGAAAATACCGGGGTCGCCGCATTTCAGGCGCACAACGCGCGATCCTCGCTTGGCGGCGGCAATCAGCGATGACGTAATCTTACTTTGTGGCCATGAATGACAACCGGGCGTTTTGCCAACATACACACGTTCTGCATCCCGCCTTGCGAGCTCCAAGATTTCCGGATCAACAAGTCTATCGTAAAAGATTATGTCTGCTTCTTGCAGTCGCTGTACGCCGCGCAAAGTAATCAAGTCCGCAGATCCCGGACCAGCCCCGACAAGAGCAACACTGCCAACGGAACTGGCGCCAAATTCCCCGGTTTCAATCGCATCTTTGATCAGGGAGATCGCGTCTTGCTCTGCGCCGCGAGCATGGGTTTGGCGCGGGGTCTCGTTGAATACCCACCGCCACAGATCGCGTCGTTTGCGTGGTCCGAGACGCATCGCGGCAGCGCCACGCAATCGGCCCGCTAAGGCAGCTAAATCCCCAAGGCGCGGTTCTAACAGGTGTTCCATCCGTGTTTTGATTTGCCGCGCGAGCACGGGTGCTGTGCCTTCGGTTCCGATGGCAACAACCACCGGATCGCGGTCCACAATTGAAGGGGTTATGGCATCGCAAAGCTGTGGTTGATCGACGACGTTGACGGTCGCGCCGCCCGCCTTTGCCAACATATGCAACGCAGCATCCATGCCAGGACACCCCGTTGCGATGAACACCAAAGCTGTGTCAGCAAAGCTGTCAGGTGCGATAGTCCCACGTTCATGTAGAATTTTGCCGTCTTGGGCCAGACCCGCAAGTTCTGGTTCAAGTTCCGGGGCCAACACTTTGATGCGCGCTTCAGTTTTCAACATCAAACGTGTCTTTTGGGCGGCCTGTTCTCCGCCGCCGACGATAACAACCTGACGGCCTTGCATTTGAAGGAACATAGGAAAAGTTTTCATCTGAAAAGGCCCTTTTCTGTGGTTATTCGGCAGCGATTGGGACTTGGATGCTTTGCAGAAGTACGGCCAATTCAGGTTTGCACGACCCGCAATTGGTTCCTGCACAGGTCGCGGCGCCTAAAGCGTCGACACTGTTTGCACCGCTTGCGATGGCACCAAGTAATGAATTCCGACCAACATTAAAACACGCACAAACGGTGATGCCTGGATCAGGTTGATCTGCGGCCATCCGCCCGGCCAAGGCTTGCAAGGGCGTGGCCATTGATCCGATCTGAGCAATGGCTGACGTGCGAGACAATGCAACAGGACGACGTGCCGCAAAAAAGAGCGCGACAATGGTTCCGTCTTGTGACAACGCGACACGAACTGTTTGCGTGGCCTTATCTTCTTGCAAGGCAAGTTCTGCATTGGGCAGGCCTGTCAAACGAACGGCTTCAGCCCTCCAATCATCAGATAACACATCGCCCGCCATTTCCATTTGCCAACCCGTTTGTGTGCGCGCGACAGCGGCATAGGGCGTCATCGGCGATAGGGGCGTCGCACTTGCGATAAACCCATACCAAGCGGCATCAAAGCGGGCAGCTGCAATGGGTGTTGATTTCAACGCAGGTTGTCCTGACACAGGATCGGTTCGCGGTGATGTTACACTGTTCACGGTCGAACGTGATGTCAGTTGCCGTGTCCAATGCATTGGAGCAAACAACGCACCGGGTGCCACCCGCTCTGTGACAAGCGCGCGCAGCAACACGGCCCCAAATTCATTGTTCAATTTTATCAAGTCGCCTGCTGCTATTTTCAATTGTGCAGCGTCCGTCGGGTGTAGTTCGACATATGGTTCGGCCAAGTGGGCCCCCAAACGAGGCGCTTTACCTGTGCGCGTCATCGTGTGCCATTGGTCTCGATTGCGACCTGTATTCAGGGTGAATGCGGGGTCTGACAAAACAGGTGCAGAAATCGGAACCATCTGAGCCTTACCGTCGCTGTGGTAAAACTGACCGTCTGCAAAGAAACGGTGTCCATTGAGTGGCCATTGTGTTGGCAGCATTTCCGCGTAATCCGCATCAGCGAAAACGCTGAGGTCTAGGTCCCGTGGAAATTTTGAAACAGCTTGATCCAAACGAATATATTCGGCGAAAACGTCAGCGGCACTTTGATATTGAAAACTGTCGGCAAACCCCATGCGTGCAGCAACATCGCTGATAATACGCCAATCTGGGCGCACCAATCCGGGGGAGGGCAGAAAGGCACGTTGCCGGGACACACGCCGTTCCGAATTGGTGACCGTGCCGTCTTTTTCGCCCCATCCTGCGGCAGGTAGCACTACATCCGCCAGATCGCCTGTATCCGTGTGCGCCATAATGTCAGAAACTGCGACAAAGGGAACGTTGGCGATAGCCTTGGCGACCGCTTCGGCATCTGGCATCGACACGGCAGGGTTGGTGGACATTACCCACAGCGCTTTGATCTTGCCTTCAGCGCAAGCCTTGAACAGGTCGACGGCTTTCAATCCGGGCTGCGAACATATCGTGGGGCTTTCCCAGAAGTCTTGAACAGCAGCGCGATGATCTTCGCGGCCAAGTTCGAGATGATTGGCTAACATGTTGGCCAAACCGCCAACTTCGCGCCCTCCCATGGCATTGGGCTGTCCTGTCACCGAAAACGGACCACACCCGACCTTGCCAATTCGCCCGGTGGCAAGATGACAATTGAGAATTGCATTGACTTTGTCGGTCCCGCTTTCAGATTGGTTCACACCCTGCGAATAGATGGTCACAACTTTTTCAGTCTGTGTCCAAAGCGCGTAAAACCGCGCCAATTCAGCGGTCGTCAAACCGCTTTCGCTGGTATCCGTCGTGTTGGCCGCGATCAATGTGGTTTCAAACCCGTTCACATGTGAGGTCACATAGTCAGCATCGACGGCTCCATGTTCTGCGATATACGACAACAAGCCGTTGAAAAGAGCCACGTCCCCATCTGGTGCAATCCGCAGGTGTGTGTCGGCAAGCGCACTGGTTGCTGTTTTACGTGGGTCAATGTTTACAACTCGCATGTGAGGCCGCGCAGCCTTGGCGGCGGCAATGCGTTGATGCAACACAGGGTGGCACCATGCGAGGTTCGATCCAACAAGGACGATAAGATCGGCGTCTTCCAGATCCTCATAGGTTCCGGGTACTGTATCTGTTCCAAAGGCGCGTTTGTGTCCTGCAACCGAAGAGGCCATGCACAGCCGAGAATTCGTATCGATATTGGCAGACCCAACGAACCCTTTCATCAGTTTGTTGGCAACGTAATAATCTTCGGTCAACAATTGGCCTGAGGCATAAAATGCAACGCTGTCAGGTCCGTGCTCGGCGATGGCGGCACTGAACTTGGAAGCAACCAAATCTAAAGCGGTTTCCCAATCGGTGGCGACGCCTTTGATCGAAGGGGCCAATAACCGCCCCTCCAAATCAAGTGTTTCCCCCAACGCGGCCCCTTTGGAACAAAGCTTGCCAAAGTTCGCGGGGTGTTCCGGATCGCCCTGAACCGATCCGTCCGCACCTGCAAGCACACCACACCCAACGCCGCAATAAGGGCAAGTGGTCCGCGTCAAGTTCATGCTGCAACGCGGGCGTTTAAAAACGCACGATCCAACAAGATGCGCCCCTCTTCTACACGCGCAGGATAAGTCGCAACACGCCCTGAATCTTGTCCTTGAGCTTCGCCCGTCTCCAGTGAAATGACCCAATTATGCAAGGGACATGTCACAACCTTCCCATGTACGATCCCATCAGCCAATGGACCCGCTTTATGCGGGCAAGCATTGTCGAGCGCGAAGACTTCATTTGCGCCGGTGCGAAAGATGGCCACGCAGCCAAGCGCTGTTTTCACCAAGCGTGCGCCACGGATTGGCACGTCTTCCAAGGCGGCAATATCGATCCAAGAGTTCATTCGGCGGCCTCCATAATAAGGTTGGCAACTGGGCGATAGCTGTCTGCTTTTTTGGCGACATGTTCGGCCCAAGGGTCTTTGCAATAGATGTCTTGGCTAAGATCAAACCTTGCCACGAGGGCTTCGCGCCCAGCCGGATCATCGACAACCTGTTCTTTGATCCAATCCAATCCAACCTTGTTCATCCATTTGTAAATGCGATCCAAATATTTGGCATTTTCACGGTACAACTGCGTGACGGCCTTGATGACGTGCAACGTTTCTTCTTCGGTTGCGACTTGGATCAGAAACTCTGTTTGTTTCACATCCATACCGGCGGCTCCGCCAATGCTGATTTGAAACCCGCTATCGACACATACGATGCCGATGTCCTTACAGGTCGCTTCGGAACAATTGCGCGGGCATCCAGACACTCCGAGCTTCAGCTTATGAGGGGTCCACGATCCCCATAGCGCCTTTTCCAACTTGATGCCCAAGCCAGTGCTGTCTTGTGTGCCAAAGCGACAGTGATCTGTTCCGACACATGTCTTTACGGTGCGCAATCCCTTGGAATAGGCATGCCCCGATACCATTCCTGCAGCGTTCAGGTCTGCCCAGATATCTGGCAAGTCCTCACTGCGCACGCCCAACAAGTCGATACGTTGGCCACCTGTGACCTTCACGGTTGGCACAGCGTATTTGTCGGCGGCGTCTGCGATCGCACGCAGCTCATTGGGAGTGGTGATCCCGCCCCACATCCGAGGAACAACACTGAAGGTGCCGTCTTTTTGGATGTTGGCGTGCTTGCGTTCGTTGATGAACCGGCTTTGAGGATCGTCTTTATATTCGAGTGGCCAATCGGAAAGCAGATAGAAATTCAACGCCGGGCGGCACACGTGGCACCCGCAGGACGTCTTCCATCCACATTCTTGCCAAACAGCCGGCATAGACGTCAATTTTTGTGACTTTATCATGCGTCGCACATCTTCATGCGTCATGTCTGTGCAGCCACAGATCGGTGCGGCAGCCGGGATCACAAAATCATCACCCAATGTGGTGGCTAAGACTTGTTCAACCAACCCTGTGCAGGTGCCACATGAGGCCGAGGCTTTTGTTACAGCCCGCACAGCACCAAGATCATTGGCACCAGCAACGATTGCGTCTTCGATTTCGCCCTTGCAGATTCCGTTGCAGCCACAAATCTCCGCGTCACGCGGTAAGGCTGCAACAACCGCTAAAGGGTCCAGGGGGGTCCCCCCTTGGTAGGCAGGTCCGAAGATCAATGTGTCGCGCATCTCGGCAATGTCTGTCTTGTCGCGGATTAACCCGAAAAACCAATTGCTGTCGCCAGTGTCACCGTACATCACTGCACCGATGACCACGTTGTTTTCGATCACCAACCGACGATATACGCCGCGCCCAGGATCGCGGAACACGATATCTTCGCGCCCTTCGCCATCTGCAAAATCCCCGGCACTAAACAGATCACATCCAGTGATTTTCAATTTCGTCGATAGTTCTTTTTGCGCAAATGCGGCTGGTTCGCCCATCAACGTTTGTGCGGCTACCTTGGCTTGATCGTAAAGCGGGGCGACCAATCCAAAGATTGCGCCGTCATGCTCCACGCATTCGCCAACCGCGAACACATCTGGATCAGATGTCAGCATTTGATCATCGACATGAACCCCGCGTCCTACGGCCAGCCCGGCTTCGGCAGCAAGGCCCGTATTGGGACGGATTCCGACCGCCATGACCAAAAGATCACAAGGTAATTCGGTACCATCATCCAACAGCAACGCACGCACATGGCCATCTTTGCCCAAAATTTCGGATGAATTGGCTGAACATTTGACGGTGATGCCTTTGTCGACCAATGCTTTGCGCAACAAATAGCCAGCGGCTTCGTCGAGTTGACGCTCCATCAGATGTGGCATGATATGTACCACTGTTACATCCACACCGCGCGCCGCCATGCCTGCCGCGGCTTCAAGACCAAGCAACCCGCCGCCGATCACGACGACTTTGCTGTTTGCGTCCATACCCATCATACGTTCGGTGTCTTCGAGGTCGCGGTAAGCAATGACACCTTCTAGATCATGTCCGGGCAGGGGGATGATGAATGGATTAGAACCGGTCCCAAGAACAAGCTTGTCATAGCTCAAGACATCGCCATTCGCGGCGGTGACAGTTTTTGCGCCTCGGTCGATTTGTGCGATTTGCTCGCCAAAGCGACAGGCGACCCCGTGCGTGGTGTACCATTCATCGTCATGGGTGACGATTTCTTCGTAGGTCTTGTCGCCTGCCAAAACAGGGGAGAGCATGATCCGATTGTAGTTCCCGCGTGGCTCGGCGTTGAACAACGTGATGTCGAATGCGTCAGGATTTTGCTCAACCAGATGCTCTAGCACCCGGCCAGAAGCCATTCCTGCTCCAATAACGATTAATTTCTGCTTCATGACGTTCACTCCGCTGCTATGACTTTGGGGGCTTTGGGCGTTGATTTGGGTTTCGCGCCATGTTCGTATTCCTCAAGGAAATCCAACACTTCTTGACGATATGAATAGTAATCGGGATGCTCTAACAGGGCTTTGCGCGTGCGCGGCCTAGGCAGATCGACATTTGTGATTTTACCAATCGTGGCTTGTGGGCCATTGGTCATCATCACCACACGGTCGGCCAGCAGAATGGCTTCGTCCACATCATGGGTTACGCATATCGCGGTCACTTTGGTTCGCGACCAAACTTCCATCAAAACCTCTTGCAGCTCCCAACGTGTTAGGCTGTCGAGCATTCCAAATGGCTCATCGAGCAAGAGCAACTTCGGGCTAAGTGCGAAGGCGCGGGCGATCCCAACGCGCTGTTTCATCCCGTTCGAAAGCGATGCTGCGCCCTTGTCCATGCTGTCGGCAAGGCCGACGCGTTCAAGGTAGTATTCAATGACGTCTTGCCGCTCAGCGAGGCTCGCTTTGGGGTAAACCTTGTCGACACCAATCGCGACGTTTTCCTTGGCGGTAAGCCACGGGAACAAGTTGGGCGATTGGAAAACCACGGCCCGTTCGGGATCTGCGCCTTCCACGTTCCACCCGTCTAATTTGATCGCCCCCTTGGAGATCGGATTTAATCCGGCGGCCATCGTCAGAACAGTGGATTTTCCGCACCCTGAATGGCCGATCAAAGACACGAATTCACCCTTGTTGATCTTTAGGTCGAAGTTCTCAACGACGGTCAGCGGGCCTTTTGGTGTCGGATAGACTTTGTGCAGTTGCGAGAAGTTGAGAAAGCGTTCCTCGATAGCCCCTTTTTGTGCGGCTGCCACGGCCGAGGGCACACCATGAATGGGGGTCACATCCGGCAAAGTCTTGGTGTCTTCGACTTTGGCTTCGATCCCAGCATCCATCAGATAGTTGGTTACTTCCGCACGCAATCGCTTAAACGACTCATTGGTGTTCATCTCGATCCGGTCACGTGGACGCGGTAAACTGACTGCAAATTCGTCGCCCAAGGTCCCATCAGGGTTCAGCGCGATGATGCGATCCGCCAAAATGATCGCTTCATCCACGTCATTGGTGATGAGGACGCAGGTTTTCTTGTCTTCTTGCCAAATGTGCTCAATCTCATCTGCAAGATTTGCGCGCGTTAGCGCGTCCAACGCCGACAATGGTTCGTCTAACAACAACACTTCCGGGTTCATCGCTAAAGCACGCGCCACGTTGACGCGTTGGCGCATACCACCCGACAGCTCTGCTGGGCGGCGGGTGCTGGCATGGCTAAGGCCTACCATGTTGACATAGTATTCGACCTTGGCTGCGCGCTCTTTTTTGGAAAGCCCTGCAAACATGGTGTCTACTGCCAAGCTCACATTACCTTCTACTGTCAACCATGGCATCAGCGAATAACTTTGAAAGATTAGTCCGCGCTCTGGTCCGGGGCCTGTTATCGGGGTGCCTTTGAAGGACACCGTGCCCGAGGTTGGTGTGTCTAACCCGGCCATCAGGTTAATGAGTGTCGTTTTGCCCGTTCCGGAAAAGCCAAGAAGAACAAGGAATTCACCTTCTTTCACACTTAGGTTGATGTTTTTCAACACATCGGCCTTGGCAGTGCCTTCGCCATAAGACTTGGAGACGTTTTTGAATTCGATCATGCTCATGTCGATCACCGGTTGTTCGAGAATGTGAACATGGATTGCAGCGCGAACATCACCCGATCGAGCAAGAAGCCAATGATCCCAATGGTGAAGACAGCGACCATGATTTTGGCCAAGGATTGAGAAGACCCATTTTGGAATTCATCCCAGACGAATTTGCCCAAGCCGGGGTTTTGCGCGAGCATCTCTGCCGCGATCAAGACCATCCATCCGACCCCAAGCGACAGGCGCAATCCGGTAAAGATCAATGGCAATGCTGAGGGCAACACCAACTTTGTGATCTTGGTCCAAGTGTTCATCTTCAAGACGCGGCTGACGCTGATCAGGTCTTTGTCGATGCTGCTTACACCTAAGGCCGTGTTGATCAATGTGGGCCAAAGCGAACACAGGGTCACAGTGATGGCAGAGATCAAGAAGGACTTGGAAAACATCCCATCGTTTGAAGCATAAACTGCAGACACAATCATCGTCACAATTGGTAACCACGCCAAGGGGGAAACCGGTTTAAAGATTTGGATTAAAGGGTTTAGTGCTGCATTGGCCGTGGCCGACAACCCGGCTGCAATGCCTAAGGGAATGGCGATGACTGACGCGATTAGAAACCCAAAGAACACGGTCTTGATGGATGTCCAAATCTGATCGTAATAGGTCGGTTTGCCTGTGTAGGCACGCTGCTTGACCTTGTCCTCGTTCCCTTCGGCAATAAGTTTGGCGTTGCGCACATCTTGGCGTTCGTAAAAGGCGACTTCCTTGTCAGCCTCACGCAACGCGTCGGCGTGTAAATTACCAACCTGAGCCCAAACTTGTGCAGGGCCGGGAACGGCACCAAGTGATGTTTGTACTTTGGGCGCAAGTGCGGCCCATCCGAGCAAGAAGATCGAGATCGCTAAAAGCGGAACGCCCAGCAACCGCCAAATTTCGCCCAATTGGGCTTTGGGATTGTCGCCAGCAGCGGTCTTAAGAATGGGTGTCATCCACGCCAAACCGAAGACTTGAAACCAAGCGTCGGCTTTGTTGATGCGGGTAAACAGACGCGCTTGGCGTGCTTCCCGATCGGCTGCGGTGACGTCGGTTGGATCAATGGCGGTCATGGAACTCTCCTGACGGTGGCTATGCGAATTTGGGCGTTTGGGGTGTTATGTGCGGCATTAAAAGGTGCCAAATCGGGGTGTGAAATCCCAATTGCTGCAGATGCAACGCGTTGCACCCGCAGCAATATTGAGAATGGTGTTAGCCTTGGATTTCGTTGCCAACGACGATTTGCTCGCCCTTCAAGCCGATCGGCAGGCTCTCCAGGTAGGCATTGGGGGTGCGTCCATCATAGGCGATTCCGTCGATGATATCTTCGGAGGGCGTCATCGCTTTGAACCCATCGCTTTCCCAAGGGAAATCGGATTTATTGGCCATTCCTTCGTCGACCAACAACTTGGCTGCTTCCAAATAGATGTCGGGGCGATAGACCTGTTTGGCTGTCTCAAAAAACCATTCATCTGATTTAGGTTCGGCGATTTGTCCCCAGCGACGCATTTGCGTCAGGTACCAAATGGCATCCGAATAGAATGGGTATGTCGCGTTATGACGAAAGAAAACGTTGAAATCCGGTGCCGGACGCACGTCGCCTTTTTCAAACTCGAAAAAGCCAGTCATCGAGTTGGCGATCACTTCCGAATCCGCGCCAACATATTCGGAACGCGACAAGATTTCGACAGCGTCTGCACGGTTGGCATTGTCGTTTTCATCAAGCCAAATTGCCGCCCTGATCAACGCTTTGGTTAAAGCGATTGTCGTGTTCGGGTTTTCTTGCGAGAACTCTTTTGTGATCCCGAACACTTTCTCAGGATTGTTTTTCCACATGTCGTAATCGGTGATGACCGGGACACCAATGCCTTTGAAAACGGCTTGTTGGTTCCATGGCTCACCCACTGAGTAGCCGTAAATTGTACCTGCTTCCATCGTGGCAGGCATCTGCGGAGGTGGCGTGACTGACAGCAAAACATCGGCACCAATTTGGCCCGAAATGTCTTGTGGGCTGTAATAACCGGGCTCTAAACCTCCGGCTGCAAGCCAATACCGCAATTCGTAGTTATGGGTGGATACAGGGAAAACCATGCCCATGTTGAAGGGCAACCCTTTGTCTTTGTAATCTTCAACCACTGGCAAAAGGGCTGAGGCACTAATTGGGTGTTGTACGCGTCCATCTTCCATCAAGGGAACATTTGGTTTCATCTCGTCCCAAACTTCGTTTGAGACCGTGATTGCGTTGCCATTTAGATCCATTGAGAAGGGGGTGATGATGTGGGCTTTCGTCCCGTACCCGATCGTGGCGGCCAATGGCTGACCTGCAAGCATATGTGCCCCGTCAAGTTGACCGCCGATAACGCCATCAAGCAGAACCTTCCAATTGGCTTGGGCTTCCAGCGTGACAAACAAACCTTCGTCTTCAAAGAAACCAAGCTCGTAAGCGACAGCCAAGGGGGCCATGTCGGTCAGTTTGATGAAACCAAAGGTCAATTCATCTTTTTCAAGGTCAAGAGTTTGAGCTGCAACTGAACCAGCCATTAAGGCTGTTGTGGTGAGCAAGGCGGCTAACGTTTTTTTCATGCATTTCATCCTTAGACTGTCGGCCCATTAAAAGGGGCCTGAAAAACACAAAGCCGCCCGTAAACTTCAAGGGGGAGGACCCTAAAGTAAACGAGCGGCTTTGCTCAGTAGCTGTGTCGCCGTCATTGGCAACATAATGAGATTTAAGGACGCCTTCGTCCTATGTTTCCATAATCACGTGCCCAGTGAGACTGTGCAAATTTTTCGCGACCTCTGACGGGTAGTTTTTGCTGCAATGCAGCATTCGCACAATTATTCAGCACCAAAACCCCCAAAATCAAACGTTCTGCCATCAAAAAAGGCATCTTGTCCAAGAATCATATCGCCCCTTTGTGCGGCCACTGCTGTCGCGTGCTGCATAGCGCCTTCGACCTTTTCTGATGCTCCCGGCAGATCGATCCCAATCGGGGTTAAGGTCTCGCGATATACATCAGAGCGAAAACAATGCTTTGCGTGTTCAATAGCGCCCGGACCTGCGCCCAATTGCGCGGCTATCCACGCAGCCTGACTGCGCCATGGAAAATTCGCGCCATACCGGTTGAATACTAAGAAATGGTCAACTTCCACAGGGGACGCGCCGTCGCTCGGCGTCAGATACCCTGTCAAAGCGGGTTCGATTAATTCCGGTGGTAAATCCAAGTGTTCACTGCGGGTCAGAATTTCTAAGGCCAGCGGCTTGTTCTTCGTGCGATCCAACCAACGTGTGGCTTGGGCAATACAACGCATCAATCGACGCACTTGCTGTGGATTGTTGGCTATCCACTCTGCTCGGGCCGCCAGTACTTTTTCCGGTGCAAAGTTCCAGACGTCACGTCCTGTCATCACCATGTGGCCCAGGCCGCGATCCACGATGACGCTGCCCCATGGCTCCCCGACCCAGAACGCATCAATATGCCCCGTTTCAATTGCGTCAGCCATTCGTGGCGGCGGCACAGTGACGGCTTCGATCTGTATGTCGGGACGTGTAGAGGTCCAATAAGACAGCAACAAATGGTGCATCGAAAATTTGAAAGGGATGCCGATGCGCAAAGGTTTTCGTGCAGTTGCAGCAATTCGATCAAGTATCCCGGCAGCATCGCCAAATGTTGTCTGGCCCAAGGTGGCTGCGATCTGGTTCGATACCCCAAAAACGGTCCCATTTACAGACATCACCATCAAAGCATGAACATCAGCTTGCAAACTGCCCAATCCCAACGACATTGCGATTGGCATAGGGGATAACATTTGCGCTGCATCCAGATGGCCAAGCGCGAGCATATCACGCAAGGCGGACCAAGAGGGTTGTTGCAGAAGGTTCAACTTCAAACCTTCTTGCGCGGCAAAGCCAAGTTCTTCTGCAATAATCAAAGGCGCGCAATCGACAAGCGGAAGATAACCGCAATTCAAGATCGTACGGGTCATGGCAAAAGCTCTGCTGCAGTGACCAGCGCTTGCGCGACATCGATCACTTTGCGGCCCTGATCCATCGCGGCTTTGCGCATTAACTTATAGGCTGCGTCCTCGGTGAGGTCGCGTTTGCGCATCAATATGGCTTTCGCACGATCAAGCGTCTTGCGGTCTGCCAACGCTTGTTTTGCGGCGTCCAGCTCGGATTGCATTTTGCGCATGATCTGGAACCGCGCGATGGCTGTTTCCAGAACAGGCTTGATGCGGTTCATTTGCAACCCATCCACAACATACGCGCTAACGCCAGCGGAGAGGGCCGCTTGGGTCAAATCTTCGTCCGTTTGATCCACGAACATGGCTACTGCGCGTGATTTTGCGTCTGACACAAGGCTGATATGTTCCAAAGTGTCGCGATCTGGGTGTGCCATATCGATCAAAACGATGTCGGGTTCATGCTTTTTGATCGCGCGTTCTAAGCCGGACACTTGCGCCACGGCGTAAACGCGCGTCCATCCGGCTTCAATTAATGCGTCGATTATCAGACGTGCTTTGTCGGCATCCGCTTCAACGACGAGAATGGTGAGGTCTTTGTACATCGCTCCCGTGGCTAGGAGACTTCCCAACGGAAGGCACGTGTCCGCGCACAGGTCTGAACGTGCCGTAGGGTTTGCGTCTACTAAATGACCAAAAGAGCAGCGGTCTGATGAAAAGTTAGGCGTTCAAGGGATGTGGCGTTAACGCTTGGCGTTGAAAGTGAACAAGGTTTCGCCGTCGATTGTGTAGCTGTTGATCATGCCTTCCGCGCGTTCCCCGGCGAGCCACGTTTCCAGACGGGCAACCAGATCAGCTTTGACATGGTTATGTTTTGCGGGATTCACAGGTAAGTATGCATATTGATTGAACAGCACAGGATCGCCCGAAAACAGCAGCGATAAGTCGCCCTTGTTATTGAAGTTTAACCAACTGGCGCGGTCGGACATGATATAGGCGTTTAGGCCGGATGCCGTGTTCAAACTGGCGCCCATTCCGGCACCCACGGCACTATACCACGCAGTAAAATTATTTGGATCAAACCCGGCGTCGGCCCACAAAGCCAGTTCCTTTTTATGCGTCCCACTGTCATCGCCACGACTAACGAAGCGCGGTTTGTTCGCGTGGATAGCTTGTAAAGCGCTGCGCGTTGTTTGCGATGCTTTGATGCCAGCAGGGTCGTCCGCGGGACCAATGAGGACAAAATCATTATACATAATCTCGCGGCGATGCGTGCCGGACCCATCAGCGACAAAGGCGTCTTCGGCAGCCTTTGAGTGCACCAATATTGCATCCACATCGCCGCCTCGCCCCAATCGCAACGCTTGTCCAGTCCCCACAATGAGCAATTGAACATCTATCCCGGTGTCCTGTTTTATTGCTGGCAACAAGATGTCGGACAGACCGGAGTTGTGGAACGATGTCGTCACCGCCAACTTCATCGTATCAGACGCTGCGGCACTGGCCCAAAGTACGAGCAGAAAGGACATCAGGCGGATCATTAGATGATATCTCCTATCAGGAATGCGGCGAGTTCGGACGTTTGCGGGGTGTCCAACACAGCGGCGCGCAACCCATGTTCATGGACCTGCCCTTGGTGCAGAAAAATGACATCGCTCGCAAGACGGCGCACTTGCCCGATACTATGTGTCGTCATGATAATGCGGGTACCAGCGGCGTGCGCGTTGCGAAGTAAGGTTTCGATGTCGCGTGTTGCAGGGCCATCAAGGTTGGCGCAAGGCTCATCCAGAAAGAGAACGTCTGGGGATTGGATCAACGCGCGGGCAAGAGCAAGCTTTTGCTGTTCTCCACCCGATAATTGCGGAGCAGGGCGATCCATCGCATCCCCCAAGCCAATGCGGTGCGCCCAGTCATCAGCTTGGATCAATGCCGCGCGTCGGGACAATCCAGCCAACGTTAAAGGATAGATCAGGTTGTCCTGCACAGAACGGCGCAGCATGATGGGGCGCTGAAACACATAGGCTTGCTTGTTGCGGGCCTCTTTGGTGGCAATAGACCACGAAACTGAACCTTCGCTAAGCCGTTCGATCCCATGCAACACTTTTAAAAGCGTCGTTTTACCGGCCCCATTTGGCCCAATCACAACAGTGAAACCATCCGCCGGCAGGGTGAGGTTGACCGGCCCCAACAACCGCTTGCCGCGCCGTGTGACGGATGCGTTTTCCACGGATAACGGAAATAGCGGGCTTACCATCTGCCGCTCCGTTCTGTGCTGGAAAGGGCGTGGGTTGCGTAATTCACCAAGAGCGACAAAGCGATCAGCACAAAGCCCAACCCAAGCGCCAACGCAAAGTCGCCCTTGCTGGTTTCAAGCGCAATGGCTGTGGTTAACACGCGGGTCACGTGATCGATGTTGCCGCCCACAATAATGATCGCACCAACTTCACCGATGCCCCGCCCAAACCCTGCTAGTGCCGCTGTGAGCAACGCGCGCCGCCCATCCCAGATCAAGGTCATGATGCGCTGACCTTTGGAGGTGTTCAGGGAAATCAGCAAATCATGGTATTCCGCCCATAATTCTCGGATCGCTTGGTGGGTGATCGACGCAATCAACGGGGTGATGATGATAACTTGCGCGATGATCATGGCCGTGGGGGTGAACAACAGGCCCAACACGCCAAAGGGTCCCGAGCGTGACAGCAACAAATAGACGATCAATCCGACCACGACCGGCGGTAATCCCATGAACGCGTTTAGGGTCGCAATCACAGCGCGGCGATACTTAAATCGTTGCACTGCCAGCGCCGCACCAAGGGGAAGGGCGATCGCGCAGGCAATCGCAAGTGCCATAAGGCTGACATATAGCGACCGCAGCGTGATTTCGACGAGATTAGCATCCAAATGAGCTATCAGCCAGAATGCGGCGCGTAGCCCGTCCCAAATCTCGGTCATCGCAGTTTCGTCACCAAATGGATCAGTTCAGGCGGACGGCGTCACCGCTGCCTTGTTCTTGTGCGGAAAACCCGATTTCTGGCAGGCCAAACCCTGCAACAACCGTGATCAAGGCCAAAACAGCAAAAGCAGCGAGCATGGGTTTCATTGTAAGCCTCCGGTGCGGCAGTATGTGAGCGCCGCGTGTGTTTGTGATACTATTTGGGCAGGCGCGCGCGCAAGGGCGCAATTATTCAGGCCTTGCTATTCAGCTGGGGTCTGCCCGGCCTCTTTGGCCTCCACTTCTTCGACCCAAAGACTGTGGTGTTCACGCGCCCATTGCTTTTCGACTTCGCCAGACGCCATTGCATCATAAGCGCCTTCCATCCCGACAGAGCCAATATAGATATGGGCGAAGATGATCGCGATCAGGATCAGGCTGGCAATAGAATGGGACAATTGCGCGAATTGCATGTCTTCGTGCGGTGCCAAGGTGGTGTTCAAAGCCACGCCGTTGATCGATTGTGGTAAGCCAGTGGCGTTTGCCAAATCGAACACAGTTGCAAAGGCAGGTAATTCAAAGGGAAACAGCAGTGACAAACCGGTGGCCGAGATCACCGAACCAAACACGATCACGGACCAAAAGATCAGCTTTTGACCAGCATTGAACTTTTTGGCAGGGGGATGACCGCCGCCAAAAATGCCGCCACCTTTGAGCAACCATTTAATATCCGTGCGGTCAGGCAGATTGTGAACAACCCACAAGACAAAGATCATGACCAAGGCGATGATAAAGCCCCATGATATGTTGTTATGGACCCATTTTGAGGCGATCGCGATGGTGGAAAAGCTGTCATGTCCAAGCCATGGGATGATCACTTTGCGCCCAAACAGAGACACAAGACCTGTCAGTCCAAGGATCAAGAAGGATCCGGCTAGCATCCAATGTGCAAAGCGCTCAATGGATTTGAAACGTAGGATTGTTGTGCCCGTTTTGGGGCCATCGATGCGGATTTTACCGCGGATCAGATAAAAGAGCGCGAGGGCAAGAAGTGTGCCCCCGATCAAGTAGCTGCCATATTGCTGCAAAGGGCCTTGGCGGAATTCCAGCCATGCCATACCGCCGTCTTGGATCAGCGTTGTCGCGGCAGGTCCGCGTGAGGAGGTGGTTATGTTCGCTGCTCCGTAGCGCAGACCGCGCCAAAGCTCGGCATCAGAAGCACCACCGCGCGTGCCAAGTTGATCATCCAGCGGTTGGCCTTCGGGATCCCCCAATGCGTCACTGCGAAAGCTGTCGTCGATCGTAAGCTGCTTTTGCCGCGCCATGATGTCTTCAAGCGTTTGCGCGCCGCCTGTGCTGCTGCGATCAGGGGTTTCCTGCGCATGAGCAAAACCAGTCATAAGCGCGAATGCAAGTACGGTGAGGATCAATCGAATGGGGGCCATTGTTCCAGCTCTCTTCAAGATCGGATGTCTAAGGATAAAGCGGCGCCCCATGGAAAACCAAAGGGCGCCGCGATTGCTAAGATACGGACGGATTAACCGCCCTTCTGGTCATAGGCTGTACCCCAGCCCCATGCGCCAGATCCAAAGCCGCGTGCCACGATCCGCTCGCGATAGATCGAGGACACATCGTCCCCGTCCCCAGCCAGCAAGGCTTTAGTGGCGCACATTTCGGCGCAGATTGGCAATTTGCCTTCTGCGATCCGGTTGCGGCCATATTTGGCGAATTCGGCAGTGGAGTGGTTTTCTTCGGGACCACCAGCGCAGAAGGTACATTTGTCCATCTTGCCCCGGCTGCCGAAATTCCCAGCTTGCGGGAATTGTGGCGCGCCAAAAGGACAGGCGTAGAAGCAATAACCACACCCGATGCACAAGTCTTTGGAGTGCAGCACGACGCCTTCCGAGGTTTGATAGAAGCAATCGACCGGGCACACCGCCATACAAGGCGCGTCCGAGCAATGCATACAGGCCACCGAGATAGAGCGTTCCCCCGGTGAGCCGTCATTTATGGTGACAACCTTGCGGCGATTGATGCCCCACGGAACCTCGTGCTCGTTCTTACACGCGGTCACGCAAGCGTTGCATTCAATGCACCGTTCAGCGTCGACGAGAAACTTTGATCTTGCCATTTTCGTCCTCCCTTACGCCGCCGAGATTTTGCAAAGAGTGGCTTTCGTCTCTTGCATCTGGGTGACTGAATCATAGCCGTAGGTTTGCGCGGTATTGCTCGATTCCCCGAGCACATATGGGTCCGCACCTTCTGGATACTTGTCGCGCAGGTCTTTGCCCTCAAGGTGGCCGCCAAAGTGGAACGGCATGAACGCAACCCCTTCGCCGACACGCTCTGTGATCATGGCTTTCACCTTGACCTTCGCGCCCTCCGGTCCTTCGACCCAAACATCCGCTCCGTCGCGCACGCCAAGATTGTTGGCATCGCGTCGGTGGATTTCGACGAACATGTCCTGTTGCAACTCGGCCAGCCATGGGTTGGACCGGGATTCATCCCCGCCGCCTTCATACTCGACCAAACGACCCGACGTCAGGATCAGCGGATATTCTTTGCTGAAGTCCTGTTTTTGGATCGACGCATACAAGGTTGGCAAGCGATAGAACTTGCGGTCCTCGTATGTTGGATAGTCTGCAACCAGATCACGTCTGTTGGAATACAGAGGTTCCCGGTGAACAGGGACTGGATCCGGGAAGGTCCATACAACGGCGCGCGCCTTAGCATTGCCGAAAGGTGCACATTCGTGCTTGATCGCAACCCGCTGGATGCCGCCGGATAGGTCGGTTTTCCAGTTGGTGTTTGGCCCCGCAACAGCATCAATCGCCGCGCGTTCGTCCGCTGTCAGATCGCCGTCCCAACCTAAATCCATCAGCATTTGCATGGTGAATTCAGGATAGCCGTCCTTGATTTCCGATTTCGCAGAATAGACGCCTTCAGCCAGCAGATTGTCACCATCACGTTCGACGCCAAACCGGGCGCGGAACGTTAGACCGCCCTCAGATACAGGTTTGCTCATGTCATAAAGGTTGGGTGTGCCGGGGTGTTTCATCTCGGGGGTGCCCCAGCAAGGCCATGGCATCCCGTAATAATCCCCGTCTGCAGGGCCACCAATGGCTTGCAACGTTGTGGTGTCGAACGTGTGTTGGTTTGCCATGTGCAGTTTGATCCGCTCAGGGCTTTGACCTGTGTACCCGACCGTCCACATACCCGCGTTGAACTCACGCGTGATGCTTTCAACATTGGGTGTTTCGGCGTCATCCATTTCGATGTTGCGGAAGAAACGATCCGCCCAACCGAATTTGTTGGCAAGCTTGGCCATGATGACTTCGTCTGGGAGGGATTCAAACAGTGGCTCAACCACTTTGTCCCGCCATTGAAGCGATCTGTTTGAAGCCGTGACGGACCCGCGTGTTTCAAACTGTGTACAGGCTGGCAGCAAATAGACACCATCGGTGCGATCATGAAGCACCGCCGAAACAGTTGGATATGGGTCAACGACGACAAGCATGTCGAGTTTTTCCATCGCCGTCTTCATCTCTTTTTGGCGGGTTTGCGAGTTGGGCGCGTGGCCCCACAGAACCATAGCACGCACCTTGTCAGGGTTGTCCATGTTTTCAGGGTCTTCAAGCACGCCATCAATCCAGCGTGACACCGGAATCCCCGTGAGGTTCATCAGGTTTTTGTCTTTGCCAGCGGAGTCCTTGATCATGTCGAACTGGTCCTTCAACCAATCCAGATCTTCGCCCCATACGCGCGCCCAATGCGCCCAAGATCCTGCAGCAAGGCCGTAATAGCCGGGCAGGGTGTGGGACAGCACGCCTAGGTCCGTAGCACCTTGCACGTTGTCGTGGCCGCGGAAAATATTGGTGCCGCCACCGGATGTGCCCATGTTGCCAAGTGCAAGCTGTAACACACAATAAGCGCGTGTGTTGTTGTTGCCGTTGGTGTGCTGTGTGCCACCCATGCACCAGATGACGGTGCCGGGACGGTTGTTGGCCAACGTGCGCGCAACGCGCTCAAGCTGTTCGCCGGGCGCGCCGGTGACGCGTTCGACTTCTTCAGGTGTCCAGCTGGCGACTTCTTCTTTGATCTGGTCCATGCCCCACACACGTGTGCGGATGAATTCCTGATCTTCCCAACCGTTTTCAAAGATGTGCCACAAAATGCCCCAAACCAGCGCGACATCGGTGCCGGGCCGGAAACGTACATATTCATCGGCATGCGCCGCTGTCCGCGTAAAGCGTGGGTCACATACGATGACGGGCGCGTTGTTTTGCTCTTTGGCTTTAAGAATGTGCAGCAAGGACACCGGGTGCGCTTCCGCGGCATTTGAGCCGATCATAAAGATCGCCTTGGAGTTGTGGATGTCGTTGTAGCTATTGGTCATCGCGCCATAGCCCCAAGTGTTCGCAACACCTGCAACTGTGGTTGAGTGACAAATCCGAGCTTGGTGATCGACGTTATTGGTGCCCCAATACGCGGCGAACTTACGGAACAGATAGGCTTGTTCGTTGTTGTGCTTGGCAGAGCCGAGCCAATAAACGCTGTCGGGGCCGGATTCCTCGCGGATGTTCATCATGCCGTCGCCGATCTCGTCGATGGCTTGTTCCCAGCTGATGCGTTTCCATTCCCCGCCTTCTTTTTTCATCGGGTACTTGAGACGGCGTTCGCCATGTGCGTGTTCGCGCACAGCCGCACCTTTGGCACAATGCGCCCCAAGGTTGAACGGGCTGTCCCAGCCGGGCTCTTGTCCGGTCCATACGCCATTGCTGACTTCCGCAATGACCGTACACCCAACAGAGCAGTGGGTGCATACAGATTTAATGGTTTCAACCGCGCCGGATGCCGCAGTTTGTGCGGAGGCTTGTGTCACAGAGCCCGCTGTCGCGGAGATTGCGGCCAAACCGCCAATTGCCAGTCCGGAGCCACGCAGAAACGCGCGGCGATCAACCGACTTTTCGGCAATATCAGACAGGATACCGGTCCGTTGGGGGCGTCGCGCAACCCCATTGGTCTTTTTCCTAAGCATAATGCTTCCTTCCAAATGCTCCCCTAAACGGGAGCGGTTCAATGGTGTGTCCTGTCTCAGTCGGGCGTCACGCAACCAGTCGCGGCAGAACGTCTTGTCAGCGCCTTAAAACTTGGCGCTGGCCAGATAAGCCCGAGTGTGGGCCGTGTCCTGCATCTTGTCCGAAGACAGATCGACAGGGTTTGGCGCAGCACTTGCCTCACCCGCGGCCAGCGCAACGGCTGCCACAGGCGCGGTTGTTCCCGCCATTTTCAGAAAATCACGTCGGCTTGCGCCTTCGTTTTCCTTGGTCATGGGATGTCTCCCTTTCCTTGTTGTGGTGGGCATCCCCACCGTTGAAACAGGTGTTACCCTGCGCTCATCCGAAAGCCTTCTCGTTCGACTTCGATGAATTCTTTGCCCACAGCACCAAGGGCGGCATAAAGCACCGAGTGTTTTGCACCCGTGAGATCGTCAAAGAAGTGACTTGCCCAAGGTGCGAGGTGCTTGTTGAAAAACGTCTTTTGATCGCTCAGCGTTGCCGGGACACCAAAGCGCCCAACGATCATTCCGGCCATCATCTCCATCAAGGAGGCGATGTTGTCTTCGGGTTCATATACGTTGGGGGCGCGCACGATTGCACGCGCGGCCATATCGCTGCGCAGGGCCGCCAACGGCTTTTCATTGAGGAACCCCGTGAGGTAGTAGCTGGCATAAGGTAGCAATTCACCGCGCCCAAGGCCGATAAACAGCGCGTTGAATTCCGTTTCGACCCCACCGATTTTGCAGGCTTTCGCTGTGCGCGCCAAACCGTTAATCGCTTGTCCCAAAGGGCTGTCATCGCCGGACAAGGCAATGGTTTGATCCAGCAACATTTGATCCGGCGGCCCAGCCATCATCAAACCAAGATAGTTATATAGGTCGGCGCGCAAGCGGTCTTCGTCGGCCACTTTTATGTCGCTCACTGCGGTCATGCACTGTCTGCCTTGTAGTTGAATGTCATCCTGCGTGGGGCTGGGGTCATATAATCCGGGTCCTCGTCCAGCTCAGACGCAGGGGCCTGTGCGACAAGGTCCGGGGTAATATCCGCCGGTTCATCCGGTGCCGTTTCTTCGATTTCGGGTGTCTCTTCGGACGGGACGCCAGGTTCAGCCTGCAACGCTTCGGCTTCTGCCAATTCAGCGGCTTCGGCATCTGCTGCCATCTTTTCGATATGCGCCATCATGCCTTTGCCGACTTGATAAGTGGTCGACATGTTTTCGATGACCAAGGCGGCGTCTGTGTAATCCTCGCCGTAATCCACAAGGGAATCGAGGTTCGCAAGTACAGGGTTGGTGCGCCACAAAGCGCGCAACGCACGACGACGTAAACGTTCTGGCACCGCTTTTTCCATAAACGCTTTTACGTCATCGCCGGACACGAGTTTGTCTGGGTCGGGTAAGTTCAGCTCTGCCAGCAGTTCATCGTCCGATTTTTCCGCCAAGGCGGCTTCTTGTGCTGCGGCTTCTTCTTGACGTTGGGCAAATGCGGCGTCTTCGGCCTCTGCTTCGACGGCTGCTTTGCGTCGATCCCAAAAGCTTGCGGTGGGTTCGCTCAATGCAAATCCTCCCGCCTGACGGGGGCACGAAAGACATCTGCGGTTTGGCGAATGCGGCTGTCGCCGATGCCGTCTTGCACTTGTTCGACTTTCACCCGGTCTCGTTTGCGTTTCACGAAGGTTTCTTCTTCGTGATGTTCAGCCACAAAATCCCGCACCAAAGCCACCAGACCTTCTGGCATCGGCACTTTTTCGACCAATTCTTCGCCGGTATCCGCGTAGTCCTGACCTTCATAAGGAGACGCCGTTGCCAACAGGACATCCAGCGGGGCTTCGCTTTCGCCGTTGCGCATGACGACGTAAACGCACGGCACCTGTGTTGATAAACCGTGCAAGTAGGCTTCGGCGTCGGCGGCATGTAGATCCATGGATACGGTCGCTGCGTGATATTCAACAGCGTCGCCGTCCCTGCGCAGTTCTTTCCAATTTGCGGGGCCTGCACCTGGTAAAACCGCAACTGCGCGCCACACATGTTTTGCCCACCGGGTTACTCCGGTGGTTCGGCGAATAACGATGCCCAACGGCACCTTTGTGTGTCTGTTTGCTAAACTGGGCACGATGTTCCCTAGGTGGCTGCATAAATCTGACCACGCAATATACGTTTGTGGCAACAGTTTTTTGGATACCGCCGTATACCCGTAAGGCGCTTAGTCATGCCCACAAGCGATATGGGACAAAGAGCTACGACCATAGTCGCAGGTTGCAACCCAGCCGCTTCTGACTATCGTCGCTGGAAAGAGCACGCATACTCGTCGCGACTGGAGCGGCGAAAAGGCTCGGAGGAATCACATGAAAACAATTTTGCTGTGCGATTGCATGGGCACGCAAAGCCTGAATGTTGATGCGATACAAACAGGAAGCGGCCTGACATGCAGTAAAGTGTTCACCAATCTTTGTGGCACTCAAGCAGAAGCCGCCGCTCAGCATTTGTCGCAGGACGGTGTGATCGTAGCCTGCCAGCAAGAGAGCCAGTTCTTTGTCGACTTGGCCGAAGACCTAGACGCGCAAGACCCCGCTTTTGTTGACCTGCGCGACCGTGCGGGGTGGGGCGATGGCACGGATGCAGGGCCAAAGATGGCAGCTCTTACAGCGGAAGCCTTGATTGCCGCGCCTATGGCGAAAAGCGTCGATGTTATTTCCGAAGGCGTTTGCCTGATTGTTGGCGCGCCAGATGTGGCGATCCCTGCAGCAGAAAAGCTTGCGGACATTCTTGCGGTCACAGTGTTGCTTCCAACAGGCGCTGACATTCCAGATACCCGTGCATTTGATGTCGTGTGCGGCCGCATCGCTAAGGCGCGCGGCGCATTGGGCGGCTTTGAAATCACGCTTGATGCCTTACAACAAGTCGAACTCGGTGGTCGCGGAAGCTTTACCCTAACATCCCCCAAGGATGGGGCGGGATCGCAATGTGACATCCTTTTGGACCTACGCGGCGACACGCCTTTGTTTTCAGCGCATGAAAAGCGCGAAGGGTATCTTCGTCCTGATCCTTCAAGCATAACTGGTGTGGCGGATGCTGTTTTGGCGGCGTCCCAAATGGTGGGGACCTTCGAAAAACCGCTATATGTAAAGCTGCAAGAGCCGCTCTGCGCCCATTCCCGTGCCAATCAACCGGCATGCTCGAATTGCTTAAACGTGTGCCCGACAGGGGCAATCACGTCTGTTGGTGATACGGTCGTGGTCGATCCCATGGCCTGTGCCGGATGCGGGGCCTGCGCGGCTGTCTGCCCGTCTGGTGCTATGCTCTATGAAGCGGTGCCGGTGGGCACGATCTTTCAGCGTCTCAATGTCCTCGCCAAGACCTTCCGAAAAGCTGGTGGCAGGTCCCCACGTTTGTTGGTGCATGATGCTTACGGGCTTGAAATGATCCAACTCGCAGCGCGTCATGGGCGGGGCTTGCCGAGTAATGTGATCCCACTTGAAACGGACGCAATTGCGGCTTTTGGACATGCTGAAGTCATGGCGGCGTTGGGCAGCGGTTTTGTGTCCGTCCACATGGTGGCGGGGCCAAAAGCAGACCGTGAAACGATCGATACGCAAATAGCCCTCGCGCGCGCGCTGAGTGGATCAGAGCATGTCGCGCTTCTTGATGTTGTTGACCCGGATGCTCTGAGCGACGTGCTTTTTGAGGCGACCGCGCCTGCAACCTTAAGCACGCCAATCCTTGCCATTGGGGATCGCCGCCAAGTGACGCGACTTGCAGCCAAAACCTTGCAGCCTGATGTCGACGTTTTGAAATTGCCCAAAGATGCACCTTACGGCGCTGTACTTGTGGACACGGACGCTTGTACGCTCTGTCTTGCGTGTGTGTCTTTGTGCCCGTCTGGCGCTTTGGCGGATAATGAAGACAAACCTCAACTGCGCTTTCAAGAAGATGCTTGTTTGCAATGTGGACTGTGCAGCAATCTATGTCCTGAAAATGCGATTACTTTGGCCCCCCAGATGAATTTGACAGATGGTGCCCGTGCGCAAGTGGTTCTTAACGAAGAAGACCCAGCAGAATGCATTGAATGCGGTGCGAAGTTTGGGGTGAAGTCTACGGTCGACAAGATCATGGAGAAACTAGCAGGACAGCACAGTATGTTTGCGTCCTCTGCGGCGGCGCGCATGATCCAAATGTGTGACAATTGCCGGGTTCAGGCGCAATATCACTCAGAAAACAATCCGTTTGTTGGAGGGGAGCGTCCCAAAGTGCGTACAACGGATGATTATTTGTCCAAGCGCAGGGATCACTAACCGCTCGCGGGTGGAACATTCGAAAAACATAAAAGACCCGTCTTAGAGCGCGTCAGAAATCCAGGGAAGACAGTCATGGAAGACCAAACCAACATGTCGATGCGCAAGTTCCTCAAGCAAGTCGGTGTGACGTCGCAAAAAGCCATCGAGGCGGCAATTGCAGAAGCTGGCGACACGTCAGGCAAAACGTTTAAAGCCAAAATGGTGCTCACAATTGAAGAGGTCGGTTTGACACACGAAGTCACCGGCGAGATTGAGGGCTGATCGAGATGGCTGTGACCCGCGAGGCAGTTCTCGCCTACCTAAAAACCGTGACGGATCCTGTATCAGGTACGCCTTTGCCCGATAGTGGCATTTTACGTGCGCTGACTGTTGAGGCCGGAATAATCCGCTTTGTGATGGAAGTCGCGCCGACGCACGCGGACGCCTACACGCAAGTGAAAGACACGATTGAAGCCGAACTCAAGGCAATGGACGGCGTCGAGCAGGTTTCGATTGTGATGACGGCCCATCAACAATCCGCACCGCCCCCCGATTTGAATCTGGGCAAGCCCGCAGAAGCCAAAGGTCCGCAAAAGGTTCCCGGGATCGATAGGATCATCGCAATTGCCTCGGGCAAAGGCGGCGTCGGTAAGTCTACGGTGTCCGCCAATCTTGCCTGCGCTTTGGCAGCCGAAGGGCGTCGTGTGGGAATGTTGGATGCAGATGTTTATGGGCCAAGCCAACCGCGTATGCTCGGAGTTTCTGGGCGACCGTCTTCGCCGGATGGCAAAACCATTCTGCCAATGCGCAACTACGGTGTGACGATGATGTCCATCGGTTTGATGACAAATGACGATCAGGCCGTGGTTTGGCGTGGGCCGATGTTGATGGGGGCATTGCAGCAAATGCTCAGCCAAGTGCAATGGGGCGCGTTGGATGTGCTGATCGTCGACCTTCCGCCGGGCACAGGCGATGTTCAGATGACCTTGGCACAAAAGGCCCATTTGGACGGCGCGATCATCGTCTCAACCCCGCAAGATGTGGCGCTGATGGATGCGCGCAAGGGGATCGATATGTTCAATCAATTGAACACACCCATAATCGGCATGATCGAAAACATGTCAGTGCATGTGTGCTCCAATTGTGGGCATCAAGAACACATGTTCGGACATGGCGGGGTCGCAGCAGAAGCCAAAGCGCTAGATGTGCCGCTTCTGGCCGAGATTCCTTTGCACCTTGATATTCGCGTGGCAGCAGATGCCGGAACGCCTCTTGTGATCTCAAAGCCTGACAGCCCTCAGGCCGAAGCGTTTCGCGCTATGGCGCGCAACTTGATTGCTGAAGGGAAAGCATGAACACGGTGACCTTCCCTCCGTTGATGCAAGGAGAGGCCGTACCTGCGGGGATGGACGCATTTGCGAAAGCTTGCATTCAAGCGCGGTTAGGGTGTGATGCGGGCACTGTGTTTTACGACCTTGGGGCCAATTCGATGGACGCGGCCATTGTCTTCACACCAGATGTGACTTTGGCTGAAGCGGTCACGATGATGCCGCTTTGCGCAATTGGCTTGCAGAACGCAATTGGCGCGCTGGGGCCACCAGAAGTGGCCGTACATCTTGGCTGGGACGGGGCTATTCGGATCAATGGTGCGCGATGTGGTCATATACATATGGCGGCTTCTGATCTTGGGGCGACCGACGTGCCCAATTGGTTGGTCATTGGATGGCATTTGTCACTTTGGCCGGACTCGGAAGAGACAGGTTTGACACCCGATCAAACGGCTCTTTACGCGGAAGGTTGCGCCGATATTGCCGCCAACACGCTGCTGGAAAGCTGGGCGCGTCACACGTTGTCCCAGATTAACCGTTGGGAAACAGAAGGCAGCGGCCCGTTGCACAAAGATTGGCGCGGCTTGGCCCATGGCATGGGCGAGGACGTGATCCAATTTGGCCAGACTGGCACGTTCCTTGGTGTTGACGAACATTTCGGCATGTTGATGCGCGACGCACAAGACACGCATTTGATTCCTCTTACACGTTTGCTCAGGGAAGACGTATGACCCAAGCTCGCCTCGCTCGCGCGATCCATTTCGATGAAAGTGACATGAACATTTTCCACATGCCAGCACGCACAGGGGAGTGGTGTATTTCTGGTGGATTTGAGTTCTCAAACTGGGGTGAGGGCGATCTGTCAGGTAAGGCGCGCCAAGCATTCTCGAACGGATGGCTCGGTCTGGAGACATTCGGGCGCGTTACCTTCGTTGCAATCACCAATATCGAAGAAAGCGAAATTGCTGTGTTAACGCAGCTTTTGGCACAACATTTCGTCGACATCTATGGCGCGCCTTCGGTTGAGGCCGCGCTTGGCACAGCCGCTGAAGAACTACGTCAAATGCAGGAAATGTGCTCAGAGATGGAGCAAAATACACTGCTCACGGTGGCGCGGGACTTGGGTGAGCAGGGCGTCACCGAAAGCTATCGCATTATAGAACCCCAAACTGCGAGCTTGGACCAGTTTGCCGTGCACGGATCGCTGGATGACGAAGAAGGCCATAGCCACTAAGTCCCGTCCCCGTAAGGTGCAGCTGTGGTGCACCCCACCTTGCCATTCTTGCTGCTATCAGAGTTTTAGCTCTCCTGTGAAATCTGCACACGACACGTGGCCGATGGTCTGGCCAAGTGTCGTGCCGCCAAGGATTTTAGCCCAATCGAATTACACCAAGAACTCGTTGTCAAAGGTCGACACGCCGATCAGAACGATTTGGTCGCCATCTTCGTTGAGGTTGATATAGGTGACGTCGTTGGTTCCGGCTGCAAGCACAACGTCTGCTGTACCAAAGTTGAGCAGGTCCCCTTCAGCCGCATCGAAATCATAGATGAACTTGCGCTCTCGTTCGCCATTGTTTGACGAGGATGTAAAGTCGAACACATCTGCTCCGCCATTGCCGAACAAAATATCAATTGCGCCGCCCATCGGATCGATCCGGTCCGCACCTTCGGTTCCAAACAAGCGGTCGATGCCGTTGGTGCCAACGATGTCATTCAAAACGGGGCCGGTGTCATCAACATCGTTGAGGCTGACAACAATCGCTTGATCTGTTGTGCTACCACCTCCGCCATCTGCGCGCACGATCACGTCGTAATCGCCGTCCCCACCAATGTCGCCGGGCGCTTCAAAGTCTTGCGCGGTTATGAATAACAATTCACCGGTGCTGGCATCAATATCGAACAAGGCAGCATCTGCGCCTCCGACAACCGAATATCCAATGGCTCCTGACGCATCGATGTCCGTTGCAGCAACCGTTCCAATCGCAGTCACATTTTCATCAACAGAGAACGCAGTCCCAGTTTGGAAGACGGGCGCATCATCAACGCCTGTGATCGTTACAGTGACTGTGGCAGCTTCCGATGTTGTTTTTTGGCTGTCAGTTGCGGTGACCTGTACTGTCACATCTGTGGTCTCGCCCGCACCAAGGGCTTGGAAATCAGCGCCCGGATCAAAGGTCAATTCAGAGCCTGTCAATGACACGCCCTGCACAGGAGCAACCAACGCGTAAGTCAACGATGCACCGTTGTCCTGCGCATCGGCATCATCGCCCAAGGTATTCAGGTTCAGCGTTTCTGGGCCGCCATCTTCGATGACTGCCAAAGCACCCGCTGCCACAGTTGGTGTGTCATTTTGGCCTGTAACGTTCAAAGCAACAGTTGCAGAGGACGTCGCGAGCCCATCTGCAATTGTATAGTCAAAGCTGTCAGCCGCGATCTGGTTCGCATTTAGCGCCTCATAGGCTCCATTAGCGTCAATACTGAAGATACCATTGCCATCATAGGTCACGGATGCCCCAAGCGCTGTCAGCCCATCAAAACCCGTTACCGCGAGATTGTCTAAATCGACGTCTGTGTCATTGCTCAACACATTACCAGTGGTCCCGCCTGCGTCCTCGTCGATTGCAAATGGACCGTCTTCATTGGCCACAGGGCTTGTGTTGTCGTCGTTCAGGATGGTGTGGGTTGCGCCCGTGACGCCAATCGCGTGATCTGCGCGATCCAGCGATGTGATCGTGACCTCAATGGTTTCGTCAAGTTCGGGGGTTAGATCGCCAATGATATCAAGTGTGAAGCTGGCAGAGCTTTCGCCAATATCGAGCGTGATCGTTGCTGGGATTGCGCCAGTAAAGTCACTTGCTGCAGCAGAACCTGCAAGCGCCAGTGTCGCCGTGACAGCCGCAGCGGTTGAGCCTGTGCGTGTTACAGTGAATTCAACGGCTGACGTGCCGACATTTCCTTCATCCGCAGACGTTGGCTGGACGCCTAGCGACACTGTGGCCACTGCGTTTTCAAGGACGTCTGCCACTGTGACTTCAACGGATCTCGTGTCTGAAACGGTGCCATCGCTGACGGCAACATCAACGTCATAAACATTGTCGCCCCCCGCATCGCCCGGTGTTTCGAAATCCGGGGCCGCCACAAAGGACAAGGCGCCCGTTGTCTGGTCAATTTGGAACAAGGCGGCGTCCGCGCCTCCCGCAATCGAGAATTCTAGATCGTCGATTGTGTCGGCGTCTGTTGCCGTGATTGTCGCAACGCTCGCCTGATTTTCATCGATCGTAACAAAAAGGTCGATATTGGTGATTTCCGGCAGGTCATTTGTTCCGGTGACGGTCACAACGACATCATTGGTCGCGGTTGCTGTATTGCCGTCCTCGGCTTGCACGGAAATGGTAACATCACGTGTTTGACCTGCCGCGAGATCTTGGAAAGCGCTGCCCGGTGTGAAGGTCAAAATGTTGCCCGACACAGAAGCTGATCCCTCAGAAGGTTGGGACGCAACAGTATAGGTCAAGCTTGCAGCTGTATCATCGCTGTCGATGTCATTGCCCAAAGTCGACAAATCAAGGGTTGCTGCACTGCCATCCTCAAATGCGTTTAACTGTCCCGCATCTAAGGTTGGCGCTTCATTTACGCCATCAACTGTGACCGTGACTGAACTGATCGCCATACCGCCATTACCATCATCTGCCATGACATTGATGACCACTTGACGGGATTCACCCGCGGCCAAGTTTTGGAATGCCGCACCTGGCGTGAAGGTCAATTCGGTGCCGTTCACCGAAGCTGTGCCTTCGCTAGGTTGTTGTGTGATGCTATAAGTCAGGCTGTCGCCATCGTCGTCGCTATCCACATCATCACCAAGCGTAGCAAGGTTCAGGGTCACGGCGTCGCCGTCTTCTGTTGTCGCCAACGCCCCGTCGATCATGGTTGGGCGATCATTTGCGCCCGTGACGGTTACTGTGACTTCCGCTTGCTGGGACGTGCCCCCGTTGCGGTCTTCAGCGGTGAGCGTGATGATTACATCGCGCGTCTCTCCGACGGCGAGGTCTTCGAAATCGCCATTCGCGTCGAACTCAAGATCGGTGTTGTTCACACCTGTGATCGATGCCGTTCCGCCTGCGGTTTGGCTGTCGATGCTATAGGTTAAGCTGTCGCCGTCATCATCATTGTCCGCATCGTCGCCCAAAACGCTCAAATCCAGCGAGACAGCAGGACCGTCTTCGCCTGCAGCGAGGATCGCGCTTTGCAGGGTTGGGTCGTCGTTCACACCTGTGACTGTGACAGTGATGTCATTCGTAACTTTGCCGCCATTGCTGTCTTCAGCTTGGACGGTGATGGTTACATCACGGGTCCCGTTGATGGGCAAATCTTGAAACGCTGCACCGGGTGTGAAGGTTAGCACAGTGCCGTTGATTGACGCGGTGCCCTCGGCAGGGTCTGTGTCCACAGTGTAGGTCAGGCTGTCGCCATCATCATCTGAATCGACGTCGTTTCCAAGGTCGCTCAACTCAAGCGTCACGGCGGCGCCGTCTTCGGTTGCTGTCATGCTTGCCGCGCCAAGAGTTGGGTCGTCATTCACACCTGTGACTGTGACAGTGATGTCATTCGTAACTTTGCCGCCATTGCGATCTTCAGCTTGGACGGTGATGGTTACATCACGGGTGCCGTTGACGGGCAAATCTTGAAACGCTGCACCTGGTGTGAAGGTTAGCACAGTGCCGTTGATTGACGCGGTGCCCTCAGCAGGGTCTGTGTCCACAGTGTAGGTCAGGCTGTCGCCATCATCATCTGAATCGACGTCGTTTCCGAGGTCGCTCAACTCAAGCGTCACGGCGGCGCCGTCTTCAGTTGCTGCCATGCTTGCGGCGCCAAGAGTTGGGTCGTCGTTCACACCTGTCACGGTAACTGTCACGGTGTTGGTCGCAGTGGCGTCTCTGTCGTCTTTAGCTTGGACTTGGATGGTCACATCGCGTGTTTGGTTGATTGCAAGGTCTTGGAAATCATCCAGCGGATCAAAGGAAAGGATCGTGCCCGCGATAGATGCTTCGCCTTCTGAGGCATTGGTTACAATCGCATAGTCCAGGTTCGCGCCGTTATTCTCAGAATCAGCATCATCGCCCAACGTCGCAAGGTTGAGTGTTTGCGCCGATCCGTCTTCAGTGGCTGTCATGAGCCCTGCGGCCAAGGTCGGGGCGTCATTGATACCAGTCAGCGTCAGTGTCGTCGCGCCGCCTGTTGTCACGGCGCCAAACAAATCTTGAACGTCATAGTTCAGGGTTATGGTCGTGACTTCGTCTTGGTTGAGCGGTTGATAGGCCGCGTTCGTGGCATCGAAGCTCACGAAGTTGCCGGATTGTGCGAAGCCCGCGGGCAGGGGATCAAGGTTGATCACAGAAAGCACGTCGCCATTGTCCACATCACTGGATTGCCCCAGCAGGTCGATGTTGATCACAGTGTCGTCTTCGGTCGCCGACGCGACAACGGCACCCGCGATCACAGGGACGTCGTTGCGTGCATCGATTGTCAGGCTCACATCGCCCTGATCAACTTCGCCAGTCACCGTACTGATTGCTGTATAGGACCAGTCTTGGGCCAGTTGCTCGCCCAACAATTCGCTAAGGGCTTGCGTGCCTGCACCTGAAGTTGGATCGTAGCTGAAGTCGCCGTTGGCCTCTACGGATAGGGTCGCACCCGACGCGAAGCTCAAGGTCTCGCCTGCGGCAATCGTTGTGCCGTTGACCGTGAAGTCCTGAACTTCCAAGCCACCTGCGGCTGCCAACATCTGATTGATGACTTCGAGATCAGCAAAGTTGAAGGGGGCGTTTGCCGTTAGGATATTTCCGGTGATTACAGTGTCTTCGTTACCCGAGAAGCTTTCATCGATGGCATAAACGCCATCTTCAAGGATCACATCGCTGATATCAAAGCTAGCCAAGGCCTCGCCCTGAAGCGTTATCGATCCGCCGGTTGCGAAATCCAACACTGTGTCGCCGTTAACCTCGGTGGCTGTCAGGAACGCTATGATTGCGACATCTTTGGGCAGGCTGCGCAGGTCAACGCGGTTGTTGCCGCCCCCCGAAACGAAATCGCTCCAGACGTCGTCACCATTGTCTTGCGTCACAACAACTGTGTCAGCGCCAAGTCCAGAAACATAGGTGTCGTCGCCGCCTAAGCCTGTCAGAACATTGCCCGAAGTTGAACCGGTAAGATTGTCGTCGAATTCAGACCCCGTCGCGTTTTCGAAACTGCTGATTGTATCGCCATCAGCAAATCCGCCTGAGACGGTTTGCGTGGCCAAGTCTATGTTGACGCCCGCGTCAGAGCCTTCATAGGAAATCGTGTCACCTGAAAACGTGCCGCCCACCAACATGTCGGTCAAGTCTGAGCCGATCACGTAGTCAGAATTGTCCAAGCTGCTAGAGCCCCGAAACGCGATCACAGATGTTGCTGTGCCTACGGCACCCGAGAAATCTGTGACTGCGACACCTACATCGGCAATCCGTGTAACAGAAAGTCGTTGGTTGTCTTCCAAGATCAGACCGCCAAAGTCGGCTGTCTGTCCGGCACCATTAGTGAGGCTCAGATTTGCATCCGCCTGCGTATTGTTCGTTGAGTTAACATCTGTGATCCTGAGAACGCCCAAGTTCCCGATCTGAGCAGAATCAATCGTATTCGTCGAAACAGAGGTGATCAAAGTGCTTTCTATGCCGGAGAATTCAGTTCCGGTCAGGAGCGTGCTGGTCAAGTTGAGGGCGTCTAGGCCTGCGCCACCTGCAACTGTGCTATTTTGAAGACCGCCAAAACTGAGTGCGATGATATCGTCGTCATCACCAGCATCAATGAGCGTACCATCGCCTTGTGTGCTTGTGGTCGTGATGACATCGTTACCAGTTCCGCCCAATATTGTGGTCGGTTGCCGTATCCCGCTTGTTCCTGCAAAGGAAAATGACTTGGTGATTGTATCGTTGCCTTCGCCACCATCAAACAGACCGGACGTTCCGCCGGTGCCCGTAAGTGTATCGTCGCCCAATCCACCCAAAAGTGTGGAAAAACCAGTGCTTGCGGAAACCCCATCGTTACCATCGCCTGCATCAACAAAGTTGGTTCCAGCGTTGACGCCAATAGCATCGTCCCCTGACGTGCCCGTTACAGTTTCGTTGCCTGCCCCGCCCGAGAAGACCAGTTGGGTGTCGGACGCGTCGCGGGCAATACTCGACAAATCGATATCCGCGTCATGATCGCTTGTTTGACCAACCACATTCACGCTGAGGCGTTCACCTGCGTCTAGTCTCATCATCTCGGCGAAGTGCGACTCTATTGTGGTGTCGGTGGCTAAGCCGGCGTAGTTCAGGGTCAGCCTGCCATCAAAATTTGCATTGGAATTGATGTCGGTGATCTCGATAACACCAAGATCATCAATCTCGTCTGCATCAACAGTGTTTGTGCTCGCATTGGTCAGCTCAGTGGTCGCAATATTAGAGATGTCTGTGCCGATAAGATTGGAGGCGCTGAGGTTCAAATGGTTGGTGCCATTGCCGCCATCTATGATGCCTTCCTGGAAAAACGCACTGTTTAATGAAATCGTATCGTCATCCGCGCCACCGCGAACCTCACCGCCATCCCCATGCACAGACGAGACCGTGATGTCATCTAAACCGGTCCCGCCAAGGATCGTGACAGGTGCGCGTTCAGATACAGTGTTGTCAAAAAAGCCAAGCCCAATGGAAAACACATCATCGCCAGAGCCGCCTTCAAACAAACCGGATGTTTGCGACCCCGTAATCGTGTCATCCCCAGCGCCCCCTTGCAGAGTGGAGAACCCAGTACCCGCGGAAAGACTGTCGTTGCCCACGCCCCCCAAGACGGAGTTCGTGCCCGCAGACGCATTAAGAATGTCGTCTCCTGTGGTCCCAGTTATTGTTTCGTTCGCTAAACTACCCGTGTAGGTCAGCAATGAGTCATCATCCGTGCGATCCAAAGTAGAGAAATCAAGCACTGCATTCAGACCCACAGTTTGGCCGGAGGTGAAGATGTTCAGCCGTTCCCCTGCGTCCAGGGCAGACAGCGCTGTAAAGGTCGTTGTTACGGTTTCGGGGGCCGTGAAGGCTGTGAAATTAAGTTGTAAGTTTGCGTCGTTAGCATTTGATGCTACGATTACATCATTGATTTCAACCACGCCCAGATTTTGAAGCTGATCAGCGGTGATTGTGACTGTGGATGCGTTGGAGAATTCTGAATTTTCGATTCCGAGAATCTCGGTTCCAGTAAGTGTGGCGCTGGATAAGAACAATTTATCTGTCCCTGATCCACCATCCAGTGTCGAATTCAAGAGTGACAAACTGTTCGTGTTTATGACATCGTCGTCCGCGCCCGCATCAATCAGAGACCCTTCACCTTGAATACTGGCTATTGTAATTGTGTCTAAACCAGTGCCACCGAGAATTGTGATTGGCTCACGTCCAGAAGGCGAGTTGAACGCGACCGTTTGTGTGATGGTATCGTTGCCTTCGCCGCCATCCAGCAGGCCAGATGTGACGCTGCCGCTGATCGTATCATCGCCTTGTCCGCCCAACAAAGTCGACAGGCCAGTTCCAGCAGAAAGAATGTCATTGCCGAGCCCGCCAGTTGCCGAGTTTGTCCCCGTCGAAACGGCTATTGTGTCATCCCCGTCGCTTCCGGTCACGGTTTCATTAGCGGCTGACCCTGTGTAGCGCAAAAGACTATCCGCACCGCGTGTCAGCCCTGAGAAATCAAGCGTCACGTCTTGCAAATTGCTTTGACCTGTCGTGGTAATTGACAGGCGGTGGTCGTCATCTAAGCCCGACATTGCGCCAAACGTGGTTGCGATTGGTGACGTCAAATTGGCAAAGGACAGCGTTAAGTTGCCATCAAATACTGTGGACGAACCACCGTTTATGTTTGTGATTTCAAACTTACCAAGATTGGCTAATTGGTCCGCATCGACCCTCACGACGCCCGAACCCGTCAGCAGTGTATTTTCGATGTTTGAAAATTGAGTTCCGGTTAGATTGGTACTTCTCAAATTCAGTTGATCTGTTCCAGAACCGCCATCCACGGTGCCATCGAGCAATGTCGCTAATTGGAGATCCAGGATATCATCATCAGCCCCCGCATTGATTTCAGAGCCATCGCCCTGAATGCTGATCACCGAAATTGTATCTAACCCAGTACCACCAAGGATGGTGACTGGTTGTCGCGTTACATCTGTGAATGCGACATTTTGAGAGATGATATCGTCACCGGACCCACCATCAAGAAGACCTGACACAGATGATCCGGTAATCGTGTCGTTGCCAGCCCCACCTTCCAAAGTGACATAGCCAGACGACGCACGCAGACTATCATCGCCCAAGCCACCAGATACCGAGCCCATTCCGAAGCCGATATTGACACTGTCATTACCAGATGTGCCAACGACAGTTTCGTCAGCAAGAGAGCCTGTGTATTGTAAGAAGGAATCCGCTTCCATAGATATATTGCTGAAATCTATTGAAAATTCATCGCCAGTTTGCTGGTTTTGAACGCCCACAGCCAAACGTTCATTGGCGCCCAATGCGCTTGAGGTGCCAAAGGCTTGGGCCAGCGGAGTGCCCAGAGCAACGTTGGCGAAGTTGAAAGTTAGGTTAGCGTCGATAGACGTCGTGTTAGAGAAGACATTTGTGATTGTTACTGGACCGAGGTTGTTCAGTTGGTCGGCGTCAATAATAAGAAATGAATTGTTTAGGATCTCTGTGCTTTCAATGCCTTGGAATGTCGTACCGCTAAAGTTGGCTTGCGCTACCTCTAAGGCGTCAGTGCCTGCGCCACCGTCGATCGTTGCTACACCAGTTGTCGCGCCCACAAAAAGAAGCACGTCATCATCCGCGCCTGCATTAAACAGGTTCCCGTCGCCGAAGTTACCAGAGATATCAAGTAAGTCCTCACCAGTGCCGCCAAGGATTTGCACAGGCTGACGTACACCTGACTGCAAAAAGGCTCCGTTGATGTCGAGTTCGTCTGCGCCAGCATTGCCTTCAATGAGGCCTGAAACTTGTGAGCCATTGATCGTGTCATTGCCAAGGCCGCCACGCAGGGTCACATTCCCCGAGGATGCCGCAATTACATCATCACCAGCGCCCCCCATTACAGAGCCGCTTCCTGAGCTAATGTTGATGTCGTCCGCCGAAGAGCCGCCGGTCACAGTTTCGTTTGCAACACTGCCATTGTAATCCAAAGATGCATCTAGGCCGAACGTCGTACTCGAGAAGTCGGCACTGAACGTATCGCCGACGATAACATCCGTCGTATCAACTCGAAATATAATGCCGTCTGCCACAGTGGTGTTAGCAAAAGAGACGCTTTGCCCAGCCGCATTACTCAGCCGTGCATTGGAAAAACCACCAGAACTGGGGCTTGCAGTAACTTGGCCTAAATCGCCCCATTGGTCGGCATCAATTGTGTGTGTGCTTGTCCCAGTCAACTGCGTGACTTCGATATCTTCGATATCAACATTTCTTAAGTTCGAGGAACTCAAAATCAGCGTATCTACCGTGGTCTGGCTGAGGCCATTGATCAACCCGGCCGTCGTACCCGCCAGTAAGAATGAGCCAGATAACGTGATTGTATCATCACCAACGGTTGTCGGGTTAAAGCTTCCGCCGCCGATTTCTGTAATGCCAGCAACGACTTCACGATCACTATTTCCAAGATTTGCCATTGGAATTCCCACCTGCTCAAAAAAATCGAATCTAATGTGGGCGATGTTACTCATAGAGGCGCAATAGTTTAAGTAATTTAATGGTAAACAGGGTTTTTGCGCGCACCGGGAAACAATAAACCCGTCTTCGTTGCATTGTTTCTTGTTTCTGGGCCGCTGATGATTTTGTTAAATTGGTTGCTGAGTTTTGACCAAAGTTTCGAGCAAAGCCGCCCTTGCAGGCCAAACCCAGGCGGCGTCATAGCGGCGGATCGCGTCTTTACGTGCCTGTTGGGCGAGTTTTTTCGCGTAAACACGATCGTCCAGAACGCGAGCAATGCTGGTACTCGTGGCGGCAATGTTGTCGTGATCAACCAGTTCGGCGTTCTTTCTATGGGTCAAAGCCTCACGGACGGGGACGACGTCGGAAGCAACCAACGTGCATCCAACGCTCATGGCTTCGATCAACGACCATGATAACACGAACGGAACCGTGAAGTAGATATGGGCATGACTGGCTTGCATTAAACGTAAATAGTCCGGTCGGGGAAGCGGGCCGACGAAGTGAACACGGCTCAGATCTAGATCGAGTTCCTCCAACATACGGGATTTCCACGTCTGCCCCTCGGGGAGTTGCGCGCCATAAGCCACACGATCTTCACCGCCGATCACGGCATGCAAATTGGGTCTGGTTTTCTGCAACTCGGACAAAACACGCATAAACTGCGGGAAACCGCGATGTAGCTCCATCCCGCGTGTCGCATAGGTGACGATTTCGGCATTGTCCGGCAGTGAGAGGCCCGCAATATCCATACGAGCATCGGTGTTTGGCGTTAACGCGCTGCAATCCACGCCATCATGCAGAACCGTCATGCGGGCTCGTAAATGGGGGGGGAATTGATCCGCTTGGAATTGCGTTGGACAGATCGCGGCGTCACCAACGGCCAAATCAACAAGCGTCGGCGCGTTGCGTGCAAGGGCCAAGGCGCGTGCGTCTTCTGGAAGGCTTGGTCGCTCGTCCTCGGTTAGGTCAACATGTGGGTAGCGGTAGAACCATTCGACATAAGGAACGAAATGCGCTTCAGGCCAGACGGATTTCGCAAAGCTGCCAACGCCCAGTCCGGAATGAGCCATGACCACATCGGGCACCAAGCCATGATCATGGCGCAACGACGTGGCTGCCGCACCAAAAGACAATGTGTTCAAGGTCGCGATCTCGAACACACGAGCATGAGGTTGCAGGTCTTGGGCTTGCTGACCGGGCTCAGAGGTGTGCACCATTTGGCAGCCCTTGGGCGGGGTAGCATTTGTGTCAGCCGTTAGAAATGTGACCGACCAGCCCTGTTTTGAGAGCCAATGGCCGAACGCTCCAAATTGGGCAGGAAAGGCTTGATGGGCAAACACGATATGCATGAATGGGCTCTTTGCTAAGTGCACGAACCATTGCAGATTGCTGTCGTGTCGCCAAGTGCAGTCGCTTTAGACGCTGTGGGCGCCATCCGCGAGCGTTTTTACAAAGGCCAAAACATCGGCAGGACTGTCACCTTGTGCAATGCGTTCCACGATGGCTGAGCCGACGACAGCGCCATCCGCGACTTTGGCGATATTGGCGGAATGCTCGGGGGTTCTGACCCCAAAGCCTACGATTACCGGCAAATCAGTTGAGGCTTTGATCCGAGCCACTTCCGGCCCCACATCGCCAGCTTGGGCTTGGGCGGCACCTGTGATCCCAGTGATGGACACATAATAAACAAAACCTGAGGTGTTCTGCAGAACGCGAGGCAAACGTTTGGCATCGGTGGTCGGGGTCGCTAAGCGGATGAAGTTCAAACCGGCCTTCTGGGCGGGCAAACACAGCTCATCATCTTCTTCGGGAGGCAAATCAACGACAATCAATCCATCGATGCCCGCATCTTTTGCATCTGCAAGAAATGCATCAACGCCGCGAGAATAGATCGGGTTGTAATACCCCATCAAAACAATCGGGGTGATGTCGTCATCTTTGCGAAAATCACGTGCCATCTGGAGGGTGCGTTTTAGCGTCATTCCAGATTCGAGGGCGCGTTGCCCAGCCAGTTGAATAGTTGGGCCGTCTGCCATTGGGTCTGTGAAAGGTAAGCCAAGTTCAATGATATCGACGCCAGCCGCTGGTAGACCTTTGACGATTTCCAATGCGGTGCCGTAGTCGGGATCCCCTGCCATAACATATGACACAAACGCTTTGCGGTTTTCTGCGCGCAGGGCGGCGAATTTTGCATCTATCCGTGTCATCTAAGGTGTCCTTACATTGCAAACATGCGACCCTATGCCAAATGTGCCGAAAGGTTTCAATGGGTGACGGATTTTTCAAAAATCCGTTTTGGCCGTTTTTGGAAAAACGGCGTTCCGCTTGCCACGGATCGCACTGCAGCCTAGAAGCAGCGCGATAGGCGAAAAGGAGAGCGTCATGGGCTTTAAAATGGGTATTGTCGGATTGCCGAATGTGGGCAAATCCACCCTGTTCAACGCGCTGACCAAAACGGCTGCCGCGCAAGCTGCAAATTTCCCGTTCTGCACGATTGAACCAAATGTGGGCGAAGTCGGCGTGCCCGATGGACGCCTCGACAAATTGGCATCCATTGCGCAATCCAAACAAATCATCCCAACGCGGATGACGTTTGTTGACATCGCGGGCCTCGTCAAAGGGGCATCCCAAGGTGAAGGGTTGGGCAATCAATTCCTAGCCAATATCCGGGAAGTTGATGCGATTGCGCATGTCTTGCGTTGTTTCGAAGACGGTGATGTCACCCATGTCGAGGGGCGTGTCGATCCTGTTGCCGATGCCGAGACGATTGAAACCGAATTGATGCTCGCCGACCTCGAAAGCATTGAAAAACGACTACAAAACATCACCCGAAAAGTGCGCGGTGGCGACAAGGAAGCAGCGCAACAGCAACGCTTGATGGAAGCGGCCAAAGCGGCCCTTGAAGACGGTAACCCAGCCCGCGTCGTCGATGTGGACGAAGATGATGTCAAAGCCTGGAACATGCTTCAGCTGCTCACGTCTAAACCGATCTTGTTCGTCTGCAACGTTGCCGAGGATGAAGCATCCGAAGGCAACGCTCAATCTGCGCGTGTCGCCGAAATGGCCGCAGCGCAAGGCAACTCGCATGTGATCATTTCTGCCAAGATCGAAGAAGAAATCAGCCAACTTGAACCAGACGAAGCCGAGATGTTCTTGGACGAAATGGGGCTAACAGAAGCAGGACTCGATCGATTAATCCGGGCCGGGTATGAGTTGTTGCACCTTGAGACGTATTTCACAGTTGGTCCCAAAGAGGCCCGCGCATGGACCATCAAAACCGGAACATCTGCACCCAAAGCCGCGGGTGTCATCCACGGGGATTTTGAAAAAGGCTTCATTCGGGCCGAAACGATTGCCTTTGATGATTTCGTCACTTTAGGTGGTGAACAACCCGCGAAGGAAGCGGGCAAAATGCGTGCAGAAGGCAAAAGTTACATTGTCAAAGATGGTGACGTCTTGCACTTCCTGTTCAACAACTGATCAAAATCGCGTCTCAGGACATACACGATCCTGAGACGCGACTTGCCAAATATGTGCGCGTCGTCTCGTGCTGACATTGGTGGGAGAATCTGCAGTACGCTGTAAATTTGCGCCAACGCCCCCGCGACAGTTCACGACTTCATGGCCGTGTCGAGGGCACGTCGCAATCTTGTGCTGATCTCCCCCCGATTGCGGCAAAGTCATTTCAAACCTTTCTGGCGGCATCTATCGCTGCTGTCACAATGGTCAGTCCGCATTTGGTACGAATTGCCATGCGGGGACGCGTGCCTATAGTTGAGCTTTAGGTTTATTGGGAGAAACCCACAATGACAGCCATCATCGGACGAGTACAATCACCGCGGATCATTCGCATAGGTGGTGGCGTTGTAAACGAAACCGGCGAAGTCTTGTCGCAACTGGGGCTCCGAGCGCCTTTGATTATCACCGACAAAAATTTGGTGTCGCTCGGCCATGTTGCGACGTTGACCGATGTGCTGGATCAGGCCGGAATAAGATGTGGTGTGTTCGATGGCACGGTTGAAGACCCGACCGACACGTGTTTGGCTCAAGGAATCTCGGCATTTCACAGCGACGCATATGATTGCGTGATCGGTTTCGGGGGCGGATCGCCGATGGACTTGGCCAAGGCCATTTCTGCGATGGCTGTGAATTCTGGACATGTGCGCGACTACAAAGCACCGGCTCAAGTTGATCGCTGCGGCGTACCTATCGTGTTAATCCCAACAACAGGTGGAACCGGCTCAGAATTGACCCGATGGTGCGTGATAACCGACACCGAACTGACCGAGAAATGCAACTTGTCAGGTTTGGCTTTTGTCGCGACAGCTGCTTTGATCGACTGGCAGTTCACTGTGACGAAACCACCGCGCATCACAGCAGACACCGCCGTGGACAGCTTGACCCACGCCATTGAGGCCTATGTCAGTCGCAAAGCTTTTGTATACACAGACAGTTTTGCATTGTCGGCGATGCCCTTGATCGCAAACCACGTGCGCAGGGCTTACCACGATCCTGAAGATGGAATTGCGCGTGAAGCGTTGATGTTGGGGGCCGCGCAGGCGGGGATGGCGTTTTCGAATGCATCTGTCGCGCTTGTACATGGCATGAGCCGCCCGATTGGTGCGCATTTCCATGTGGCACATGGGTTGTCCAATGCAATGCTACTGCCTGCTGTGACGGCGTTTTCGGTGAACGGTGCACGCTCACGTTATGCGACATGCGCCCGAGTGATGGGGTGGGCCGCTGAGGCTGATAGCGACGCGATAGCATGTGTTAAGCTGGTAGAAAGCTTGAGGCAGTTGAACGCTGATCTTGCGGTCCCGCCGCCTTCCAAGCTGGGTCATGATCGAGACATCTATTTCGGCAAATCAGAGGTCATGGCGGCTCAGGCACTGGCGTCGGGCTCGCCGCAGAACAACCCGACAGTGCCGACCGCAGAAGATATCATCGCGCTTTATCACGAAATTTGGTGAACTCAGATCACTGCCCAATTGCCGCTGGCCAGCGCCCATGCGGCGATAAGGGCATTGGCAACAGCGTGAGAGACGATGGCATCGGTGATGTTGCGACTGCGCAGGTAGATTGACGCGAAAATGACACCCGCGATGGCCGCTTCGATCCAACGATCATGCAGGGCGGCAAATAGAATCGAAGTGATCGCAATGGCGATGCCGACACGTAAAAGGGTGGCTCCGTTTGGGGCCAACCGTTGCATAAGGTAGCCGCGAAAGAAGAGTTCTTCGATAACGGGGACCAGAATTGAAGTACCAACGCATCGGCTTAGCAACCAAATGGCCGCCGCTGTGGTGCCAAGTTCCGCAATGAGCGGAGACCCGACTTGGTCAGGGGCGAACCCGATCCAATACGCGGCGATTACGACCCCTGCACCGACCGATACCAAATCGATGCGCCATGGCAATCCGCGCAAGTATGGCCAGAACGCGCCTAGTACTGCGATCATGGCCAAAGCGCGCAACGGGTACACGATTGCCGGCGCTTGGCTGAATGTTGAGGCCAGCAGGGCGGATGCCATGAAGATCAAAAATGGGAAAATCTGCGCCACGATGGGATCAGAGAAGAACGGCAAGATCGGTTGTGGCGTTGTTCTGGTTTGGGTGTCGCTGTCTCTGGCGTGAAAGAAGGGAATGGACTGTGCCACAAGAACGATACCCAACGAGAGCAGGGTAAACATCAGCCAACCTGCGTGGCTATGAAAGCCACCAATCGCCAACTCTGGTTGGCCTGAGATGCCAATTTGGACCAACACAGCGATGCGGACCGAATTTAGCAGCCAACTTGCACAGAGAGCCACGGGCAAAATCAGAAAAGCTTGCGGAAAGCGTAAGTCTTGGCGGAACAAGGTCAGATAAATGGCCGCAAAAGTCGTCGTCAAAACCAAGCCTTCAACACCCGAACAAGACGGTGCAATGTTCACAAAGAACTCGCCAAAGCCGATGATTTTTTCATCTGGGAAGGTTTCGATTGGTTGCCCGTTTAGCTTAAGCATCCAACTGACCAAGTGAAATGTCATGTCTGCAAGCGCATCGTCGCGCCACAAGGGCCGCAAAGCGATTGCTGCAAACGGCGCTGCACTGCCAGCAACTATGACCAATGGTGTGACCCAGCCAAGTTCCGCGAAGAAGGTTTTCCAGTTTTGCCAAGGCGCTAACAAAAGAACTGACCCACTGACGACCAAAGTCGTCGCCGCGATCCAAAGCAGGGAGATCAAAAAGAGCACCATAGATGTCGGCTCGGCTTTGAGGGCGGGTAGCGACAGAAGTAACAGGCCTAACCCAGTAAGGTTCATCACCAAAGGGATCAAACGAATGTCGGTTTGAGCGACCAAGTCACGAAATGCCCCGCGATTGTAGAGCGCGAGCAAGAACAATACCGCACATAAGCTATAGCTTGCCAACAACATATTTCGCGCAACGTCGCATAAGCCGAATTCGCCGGGGAGGCATTCAAACGCAAATGAATGGCGGGCAAAGTGAATTAAGCCCAATTCAAAAATGAGAATAGAAACGACTTTAATTAGGCCGAACCACCTGAATTGTATCTGGTTTGGAAACAGTAGATTTGCCATCGTTTTAATTTACTCAAATGCGCATTTCGTTGCGTCGTCAATCATTACACAAATGCCGCAGGGTAAACTACAGCGGTATACTAGTCTTACGAGACCGAAGTCACTTAAGCACGTCTGTGCCTAACTCTAACACGTAGTGCAAGCCCCTTATTTTGAAGGGCTTGCCGGTGATTTGCCGTCCACGTCCGATTCGAAATGGGCGGAAAACAGCCGACGTTTGAGAAAAGAAATTAAGGCAGCTCAACCGCAGATAGCCAATTCGGTTTGTGCCAATTGCGTCAGAAAGTTGGCAAATCTATTAATTTTCAGTCTGTTAAACTTATTTTCGACAAAGTTAATAAATTTCTTCACAATGCCGCGCGGTTCTGTGAAAATAGCGTGAGAAGGAATTGGTAGGGAAGCCAATGGGGTAGAGGTATTCTCAACTACGAGTTGTCGCCAAAAATAGCTGCGATTTGTTTTTGAAGACCGAACACAATTCGACCGCAATCAGCGAGTCGACGTGTGGAGCTATGTCATTGCTTCCTTGTGGTGCGCTTACGCGGGCCCAGCCTAGTTAAAAGTGCCTGTGTGTGATCGGGCGTGTCAGTGGAGTGTAACAGAGTGACTTACCAAAATAATATGACTACCTACGAATTTACGGCGTTCAGCGAAGCACAATTGCTCGCTCAAGGGGGCAACGGTTCCAGCATCGGCTGTGGCGACACCTTCACAATGCCAACTCTCGCAGACACATGCTTGACTGTAGAAGACAACGACAAATACTTGTCCGGCGACAGCTGGTGCAATGAAAACGCAAACGACTCCTCAGGTCAAAAAGCGGCGATCACGCAAAACGGCCAAGAGGTTGGCAATGGCGGTCAAATCTATGCCGAAGTCTTCTATTGGGTCACAGATCAAAACGGCAACAAATATGTGATGATCGAAGTCGAACAAGAAGGCACTGGCGAAGACTTCTTCACGTTCTACTCCGGGCATGGCTACGAGTTGCCACCAGCTGGCGCAGAACTGACAGTCGGCAGCGCATGCAACGTGACCTCTGACTGGGTAAACTTCGAAACATTGGGTGCGGGTGACAAAGAGCCTGAGCCAGCACCTTGGACATTGGACCCGGACACGTGTGCTTACACACTTGAAGCCGAAGACATGGCGCTTGACGGCTTTAAAGCCGTAAGCGGCAACAACGCTTCCGAAGGCGAACTGGTCAAAATCACAGGTCGTGATGGTAGCTTGTCCACTGAGTTCGGCGGCGAAAGCGGTGTCTACAACTTGACGATCAACGCGCAGGACGAGTCTGACGGCAAGTCCAAGCTCATGGTTTACGTCAACGGAGAGTTGCAGCAAACCATCAAGCTGGACGCACAATCAGACGGGCGTGGGTCTAACAATGGCAACTTCTCAGAGATTACTCTGAATGGCCTTGAAATCGCTGAAGGTGATGACGTCGAAATCCGCGCGTGGCGTGATGGCGGTGAATATGTCCGCATCGACAAACTGACATTCGAGCAATCGAAGTTCGCAGTTTGTGACGACCCAGATGCCGTCAACATCGACTTTGAAGGCTTCTCAGCAGGCAACGTTCTGAGCAACCAATTGGAAGGGATCACGATTACTGCCATGGGTGGTTCTGGCGATGCGATGATCTTCGACAGCCAAAACCCAACAGGTGGTGACGGCGATCTGGAAACTCAGGTTGCCCAGCAAGGTAACGTGTTGATCGTATCCGAAGATGGCGACAGCTCAGACCCGGATGACGTTGTAGGCGGCAAACTTACGTTTGATTTTGACAACCCATCAGCCGTGTTTGACCTAAAAGTCATCGACACAGAAGAAGGTGGCACGATCACTCTGACGCTTGCAGATGGATCAACCGAAACCTTTGAAATTCCGAACCTCGTTAACGGTGGTGTCGGGCAAGTTGTCATGAACGTCGAAAACGTTGTGAGCATGGAAGTTGCACTAAATGGCTCCGGGGCTATCGATGATCTTTGCTTCGTTCCGGGCCAAGCACCTCCACCTCCTGGTGCTTTGTCGGGCACGTATTTCTGCGATGACGACCGTGATGGCGTTGATGGCGGCACGGGCGTAGACGCCGATGTTGCAGGCAAAACAGTTGTTTTGTTGGAAGCAGATGGTGTGACACCAGCAACGGATGCGTCGGGGAACCTGATTGCGTCGACTGTTACCGACGAATTCGGCAACTACCGTTTCGACAACCTGCTCGCGGCGTCCTATGTCGTTATGTTCGCTTCTAGCGCTGCTGAAGGCAAAGAGTTCGTTGCCGCTAATGTGGGTCAAGATACGACAATCGACAGCGACGTGACTGATTTGGTGAACGGCAAGACATCACCTGTTGAAGTGTTTGCCGGTGAAGAAACAACTGACGTCGATGTTGGTGTTCAGAAGATCAACGAAGCACCAGATGCTGTTGACGATCTGGGCGCGGTATGTGTGGGCCAATCGTCTGTTGTGGACCTGTTGACCAACGACACAGACCCGGAAGACATGAATCTCTCGGTGACTTCGATCTCGGACGCGGATGAAACTGCTGGTGTGGGAGAGTCTATAACACTCTCATCCGGCGCCGTAGCGACGCTGAACTCGGATGGAACTGTATCCATCAACGCTGCAAACGCACTGCCAGACTTGCTGATCGGTGACACGGCGAACGATGAATTCCAGTATGTTGTTAGCGATGAAGAAGGTCTGACAGACACAGCCGACGTAAGCTTGGTTCTGAAGGGTGCACTGAACACGGTTGATACGATTGATGCCGATTTGGCGGATGTGGGCATTGTTTCAGGTTTGCTGACCGAAGACCTGAGCGAAACTGGTGAATTGTTCAACCTCGCAGTTGCGGACGTTGAATTCCCAACATCTGATCTTGGTGCCGTTCTGGCGGCCATTGATGAGTTCGAACTGGTGTTCTGCTTGTCCATCGCGACACCGATTGACTTGGCGCCAAATGCCAACGAATTTGATGTTTCGGTTCTGAACGCTGATAGTTACTTGGCAGCGGCAGCAGGGGCAGAGACCTTCCCAACAGCTGATTTTGGTATCAACCCTGAAAACATCGACAACGTGAACTGGTTGATGAACGAAGCGGTTGATCTGTTGGCCAATGGCTACACCGAAGGCGACATTCAACGCGCGATCTGGGATCTTGTAGACGGTGGTGAAGATAACAAAATCACCAGCAACTTCATCCAGAACTTCTATGATGACGTTGACGCTTATTCAGATGAAGCTTCTGCGGATGAGTTGGTGGCGCTGGCTTTGGCCAATGATGGCTTCGTTGCCGGAGCGGGTGACATGGTCGCACTGTCGTTAGACCCAGTGCAAGATGGTGTGCAACCCCTTCTAGCTGTTGTAGAATTTGATCTCCTGGCACAGGTTTGTGATTGCGACGATTTCATTCTTTAAGTAAGATTAATGGAGTGTTAAGCCGAATTTTGACAACACGATTCGGGTTAAATTTAAATATGGATGCCGCCAAATGGCGGAGTGTAAGGTAGAAAAATGAAAAAACTGTTTGTTGTTCCAATGATGCTTTTGACGACACCTGCGTTCGCGCAGGCAACAAAGCCAGTGTTCCCTGTGCCTGAAATCAGCGCGCTGGAAGGCACCGCAGCTTTGGCTGTTGTTGCTACTTTGGTCTTGTTGGCGTGGGAGCGTCGTCGCCGCGCGTCTTAAGCGCTGGTTACGGTCTCGTACAGAAAACTACAAAGCCCTTCTACCGCGCGGTAGGAGGGCTTTTTTCTGCAAGTGATCTGTCGAAGAGAACCTAGTGGCCAGCTAAATAAGCCTGCAATAACGGCGGTTTACGATTTACCCACGGCATCGCGGTTTCTAATTCGGCGCATAAGGCAATCAACAAAGCATCATCCCCGAAAGATGCCGCCAGATGCACGCCGATAGGAAGACCAGCACTGCTCCAATGTAGCGGAATTGACGCGGCGGGTTGTCCACTGGCATTGAAAACAGCGCAGATCGGGGAATAATCGAACACGCCATCGGCGCCCATGCGGTATTCTGCGTAATCTTCCCGATTGTGATGGAAGCGGCCAACGACAGCAGGTGGTTCGGCCAATGTCGTGGATACCAACACATCAACATTCTGCATCGCCACAGCCATTTCGCGTCCATAGGCATGGATTTTGTTAACAGCCTCCAGATAATCAGCGCCGCTGATCTGTTCAGCGTATGACATGGCCCCACGCGCAACGCCTTGAACGTCGCCTTGTTGCAAATCCCGACCGAGCCTTCGTGTTGCAGTGCGCAAGGTCAAGGCAGTTCCGCAGGCCACAATCTTGGTCCATGCATGCATCATTCCGGTATGGTCTGCTTTGGGAAGCATTGGCTCGACCGAGTGCCCGAGCGTTTCCAACATCCGAGCCGTGGCCTGCACAGCGTCCCGGCAATCAGGATGGATCGCTTTGCCTGTGAACGTTGTGTCACAAACGCCAATCCTAAGCCGCTTGGGGGGGCGTGCGATTGCATCCATGAAGGTTTGATCCATCATGGGCGCAACATAGGGTGCCCCAAGGTCGGAACCTGCGCATGCGTCCATCATCGCGGCGTTGTCGCGCACGGATCGGCTTAAAAAGCCGTCGATCGCCATCCCGCCCCAGCCTTCACCAGTCATCGGCCCGTCTGGAAAACGGGCGCGCGTCGCTTTGAAGCCGAACAACCCGCAGCTTGAGGCGGGAATACGTACAGACCCGCCCCCGTCAGAACCATGCGCCATTGGCACAATCCCAGCGGCCACGGCAGCCCCTGAACCACCCGACGAGCCGCCGGATGTGCGGGTTAAGTCCCAGGGATTTCGCGTTGGAGCACCGTAAATAGCGGCTTCTGTTACCGGGCCGATCCCGGCTTCTGGGGATGTGGTTCGGGCAAAAGGGATCATACCAGTCGCGCGCATTCGTTTGTAAATCGCGCTATCATATCCCCAAACGGTGTCCGCAAAGAGATGCGATCCGCTATGGGTGGGAAAGTCCACGGCCTCGGCGCCAAGATCTTTCATTAAGAAAGGAACGCCGGTGAAGGGACCAGATACATCCTCTGTAATCAGGCGTTGTGCGACCTTGGTTTGGATATGAACAATCGCTGTTAAACCGGGATTCATAGCAGCGGTTCGCGCAAGTGCTTCGTTCAACAATTCAGTCGCGGAAACGTCACCTTTGGCGATCAGTTCAGCTAGTCCTGTCGCATCGTAAGCATCATAGTTTTGCATCATTTCTGTACATAGCTCCGTTCCATCAGGGTCACGTACAGCTTGGCGCGCAGTCGCGCGGCAGGCAAGAGCATCGTGTGGTGAACTCAGGTGGGAAAACTCACGGCTGGTGGTCGCGCAAACCGTTTGCTCAACGATAGAGGCGAATTCCCGAGACCGCGACGTCTGCTGCAAATTCGCGACCTATTGCCAAAATTCCGATTCTGCGAAGGCCTTTGGGATCGAACTTGGCTTCGGTGCGGTGGGACATCATTTGGGCAAAGGAAAAGCGATGTGTCGTCCATTCTGAGGACGCTAGAAATTTGATGCGGAAGGATTGCCATGGGCGGGTCAATTGATTCGTGCGCAGTCGCAAATCATAGACTTCACCATTGCCACGCACATCGATTTCTACGCCCGTCCAATCGCTGGCATCCAATGCCAGCCCATCTTCTCGAAGGTCAAATGCCATTTGGATAAACCCGCCATTATTGTCCAAAGACACACGGCCAGTTAATCGCGCGATTTCACGACCATCGTCCCGTTCCTGTGTGACCTGCCCGGTGGACACGCCGCCCATGACAGTGTCGGCAACGTAATTCCAATTTGCGCGTAATTCCATCACATCTCCTTGTGCATGCAATGCCGATGCACTGAGCATAGTTGCCAGAAAAATACGGCGTCTCATGTGAGTTTCCTTATATTGGGTGGCGTCTGGTACACGCAACGCCGGATAACGGTGGGGGCATTCCCAAAACTTCAGCCGCAGATATTTTTGCCGGTCTGCCCGCTTTTCAGTCTAGCATATTTTGACCCTTTCGAAGGTAGGCTGGGCTAGACTGTAATCAACCAAAAACTCACGTCTACCGTTCTGTCTGGCTTCCAACCAGACAATCACAAGCGGTTAAAACAAAACAGAATTCGTGCTTGCCAAACCCAACTTGAAGTTTGGTGGATTGGTTTGTTCCTTACTTGTGCTTCTGGTTGCAAAGGAACCAAAAATCGAGGCAGAGATGGATTTGAAAAGATGAAAAGGATGGCGTGCAGATGCGGAACTTTGAGCTGGAAGTGTTCTTCTCAGAATGGGAATTCAAAGCAAAGCACCATATGACGGCCTCCGATTTCGAGAGCTTGAGCACTGCTGACCTTTTGGCGATGGGCAGTGATGAGGACCGCGCCGGGTTCAACGATCTTTGGTTGGGCTACACGGAAACTTGGGGCGCGCCGGATTTGCGCGTCGAAATTGCGCGGACTTACGAAACCATGCAGGCGGAAAATATCTTATGCCTCGCGGGGGCCGGTGAGGGATTATATGCCGCCGCGCGGGTGCTTTTGGGTCCCGACGATCACGCCATTGTTCCAGTTCCGAATTATCAGGGCGCCGAGACGATCCCACTGACGATTTGCGATGTGACCGGAGTCGCAATGCAACGATCTGAAGGGGGGAACAGCGCAGAGTGGTCATTGGATATTGATGCCGTCAAATCTGCGATCCGGCCCAATACCAAACTGATTTCGTTGAACTTCCCGCATAACCCGACGGGCATGTTGATGGCTCGGGACGATCTGGATGCGTTGATCGCTTTGGCGCAACTGCATGGAATTTACATCCTGAGCGATGAAGTCTACCGCGGCGTCGAACTCAACGAAGCGGATCAAATGCCACAAATCGCGGACATTTATGAACGTGGTTTGTCGTTGAATGTCATGTCTAAAGCCTATGGATTGCCGGGTTTGCGGGTTGGATGGCTAGCAAGTCCAGACAAGGATGTTTTGCAGCGGATCGAGCGTTACAAGCATTATTTATCGATCTGTAATTCTGGGCCAAGCGAACGGTTGTCCGTGATTGGGTTAAAGAACCGCAAGCAGATCATTGGGCGCAACAAGGAAATTTTGCGCAGGAACCTTACGAACGCGCAAAAGCTGTTCGATGATTTTCCGGGCTTGGTGGAATTTCGCACGCCAATGGGGGGCTGTGTGGCGTTTCCGAAATACACTGGACCGGGCGGCGTCGAGGCGTTTTGCAAAAAGATGCTGGAAGAGAGCGGTATCATCGTGCTGCCGTCCTCGATCTATAGTTCCGAGGTTGGAGATGTGCCGCCAGATCACTTCCGCATCGGTCTTGGACGTGACCAAGGTGTGGGCGAAGGGCTGGCGGCAATGCGCCAACATTTCGAACGAAACTACGCCGATTTCGCACGCTGATCGCTTACGAAAACGTCAGTTGTACCTTGATTGCTTGGGCACGATCCGACGCCAGTTCAAAGGCTTTTACGGCGTTTTCCATGGGCTCAACGTGGGTCATTAAAGGCGTGACATCTAAGCGTCCTGATTGCATCATCTCGACGGCTTGCGCGAATTCATGATGGAAGCGGAACGAACCTTTTAACGACAGTTCTTTGGCGGTCATGGCTTGAACAGGAAGCGTCATATCACCACCAAGCCCAAGCTGGATGATTGTCGCGCCGGGACGTAATGCGGGAACCGCGGCGATCAGAGCGGCAGACACACCGCTGCATTCAAAATGCACATCAAAATGGCCTTTGCCCTGTGTAAATTTCTGCAACTTATCTGCGTTTTCGACCATGTTTATGGTAATATCCGCGCCGACCTCTTGGGCTTTTGCGAGTGTGAAGGCGGTGATGTCGGTGGCCGCGATTTCGACAGCTCCTGCAGCGCGGGCTACCAATACAGCCAATAATCCGATGGGGCCGCAGCCTGTAACGAGGACACGTTTTCCGACCAAATCACCGGCTTGTTTGGCGGCGTGCAGGACGACGGCCAAAGGCTCTGCGGTGGCAGCTTGTGCCGGAGTCAATCCATCGGCGGGCACGCATTGCCCTGCGTCTGCGACCAAAATTTGGCGAAACGCGCCTTGAATATGTGGGAAAGGCATCGCTGATCCGTAAAACCGCATGTCTAAACAATGGTTTTGGGCGCCTGATTGGCAGAATTTGCAAGATTCACAGGGGCGGGAAGGCGAAACCGCGACAAGCTGGCCCGCTTGCAATCCTGTGACACCTTCGCCCAAAGCTGCGACACGTCCCGAGATTTCATGTCCAAGGACCATGGGCTCTTTGAGGCGTACGGTGCCGAAACCTCCGTGATTGTAGTAATGTAAGTCAGAACCGCAGATTCCGCCGTTTTCCAATTGGATCAGCACTTGGCCGGCTTTTGGCTCTGGCGCAGGGTGATCTTCAATGCGTAGGTCTTTTGCTGCGTGGGCGACAATTGTTTTCATGTGGGGAACCTTAGAAGGGCAGGGGCCAAGGTCTGAGGAATTCCCAGCTTGACAAGGGTTGTTACCGGTAACAAGTTATGCGCAACTCTCGCTGCTGGTCAAGAGCCAGCCCCACCAAAGGACACCTTATGACAACGCTTTTCTCTCTCGCGGGCCGCCGCGCCTTGATTACTGGATCGTCACAAGGGATCGGTTTTGCGTTGGCGCGCGGTTTGTTTGCAGCGGGTGCGGAGCTGGTACTGAATGGACGCGATGCAGCCAAACTTGCAGCGGCTGCTGACGTCTTGCGCAAAGAAGGAGCGACAGTTCACGAATTGACGTTTGATGCGACGGATCACAACAAAGTACGTGCCGCCATTGATGGCTTTGAGGCAGAAATTGGCGCGATCGACATCCTCGTGAATAACGCTGGAATGCAGCACCGCACCGAGCTGGAAAATTTCCCTGCCGACGCATTCGAGCAGTTGTTGCAAACCAATATTGCGAGCGTGTTTCATGTCGGCCAAGCGGTGGCGCGGCATATGATTGAACGTGGGGCGGGTAAAATTGTTAACATTGCATCTGTTCAAACCGCGCTCGCGCGTCCCGGAATCGCGCCTTACACGGCGACAAAAGGGGCGGTTGCGAACTTGACCAAAGGCATGGCGACCGATTGGGCCAAGCATGGGCTGCAATGCAACGCACTTGCGCCGGGATATTTTGACACGCCGCTGAATGCTGCCCTTGTTGCGGACCCGGAGTTTTCAGCATGGTTGGAAAAACGAACACCCGCAGGACGTTGGGGGCAAGTTGAAGAACTTGTTGGTGCGTGTGTGTTCTTGTCTTCGGATGCATCAACCTTTGTGAATGGGCACACGTTGTTTGTCGATGGCGGGATCACGGCGTCGCTGTAAGGGAGCGTTAAATATGAGCGAGAATATAGCCCTGATCGGTGCTGGTGCCATGGGGGGCGCGATTGGAACGCGTCTTTTGGAAACGGGGAACAGGTTAAAGGTCTTCGATCTTGATGCAGATAAGGTTGCGGATTTGGTCGCGAAAGGCGGCATTGCATGCGCCTCTGCGGCTGAGGCCGGTTCCGATGTGGATTTCGTGATCACCAGCCTGAACGCCTCTGCCATTGTGGAACGTGCCACTTTTGGCGCGGGCGGCATTGTTGAGGGCGCTGCAAAAGGGACCGTCATTATTGACATGTCCTCTATCGCGCCCGATGTCACACGTGAGCTAGCAGCTCGGGCTGTTGAAGCTGGTCTGGCTTGGGTCGACAGCCCGTTATCTGGGGGTGCGCCGAAAGCTCTGATCGGGGAATTGACCTTGATGGCAGGTGGCGCTGCGGATGATGTCGCGCACGCGCATCGCGTGTTGAAACATGTGGCGTCAAACTACACACATATGGGCCCCTCAGGTGCTGGACAGACCACCAAACTGATCAACCAAGTTCTCTGCGGGCTAGGGTTCTTGGCGGTCGCGGAAGCCACGCAATTGGCCTTAGATGCCGGGGTGGATGCTGAGAAAATTCCGCAAGCCTTAAAGGGGGGACGTGCGGATAGTGCTTTGTTGCAAGAATATCTGCCGCGCTTTGCATCCAAGGATTATCGTCGCACGGGTCGGATCGACAATATGGTGAAAGACCTCAACATGGTGAACGATCTATCGCGCCAGACAGGGACATCGATGCCAATGACGAGCCTGTGCGCTGAGATTCACAGAATGCTGACTGCAGCAGGGCTGGGCGGCGAAGATCAGGCGGCGGTCATGGAGTTTTTTAACGGTGCCAAAACACCAGTCGCCTCTTAACGCACGCGGGAGATGCTTGCTTCGGCAGCATCATTCCCGCATGCTGTGAGCGATAACATGCACGGGAAGCGAACGTGGCCAATACTCCCAAAACACCTGTAACGATGCGCGATGTTGCGCGGGTGGCAGGTGTGTCTCGCATGACCGTCTCGCGCGCTCTGCGTGACAACAGCCCTGTGTCCAAAGAGACCCGTGAACGTATTTTGAAAGTCGTGCGGGACATGAATTATGTCCCCGATCAGATGGCCGGAAGCCTAACCACCAAGCGTTCAGGGTTCGTCGCGGTGTTGGTGCCGTCACTGAATAACCTTCACTTTGCAGAGACAATTCAATCCCTTACCGAGGAACTTGAAGGGATAGGGCGGCAAGTTCTCTTGGGGCACACTGATTATTCGGCAGAGCGCGAAGAGAAGTTGGTCGAAACAATGCTGCGCCGGCGGCCTGAAGCGATTGTTTTGTCTTACGATGGCCATTCCGCGCGGACGGTAGATTTGTTGCGTGACGCGAATGTGCCCGTGATTGAGCTTTGGGAGCGCCCGGAGGCCCCGATCTGCCATACGATTGGGTTTTCTAACCGAGCAGCCGCCGCGCAGATGACACGGGCGTTGTTCGAACGAGGCTACCGCAATATCGCGTTTTTGGGCGAAGTGGATGATGCGTGGACGCGCGGCGCGGCGCGGCGGGCAGGTTGGCGCGATGCTATGGAAGAAGCCGGATTGTCGACGCATCGCTTGATGAAAATTGGTAAACCGCCAATTTCCATTGAAGATGGCGCGGCGGCCGTGCCTGAATTGTTGCGATTGTATCCCGATACGGATTGCATTTTTTGCGTGTCCGACGCGCCTGCCTTCGGTGCGTTGTCTGGATTGGCTGCAATCGGTCACCGTGTTCCTGAAGACATTGGGGTTGTTGGCTTTGGCAATTTTGAGGTTTCTCGATTTTCCACACCATCGATCACGACCGTTACCGTCGATCCACGACAAATCGGCAAGGCGACAGGTGAATTGATTGCCGAACTCTTGGGCGAATCAAATGCGCTTGGGGACGAAGCGCGACATGTCGATGTGCAGGTTGAATTTAGTTTTCGCGGCAGCACGGTCTAAAATCCAACAAGTTTTCAATTGGTTAACAAAATTGCAAAATTTCTTGTGTTACCGGTCACAATTGCTAATGTGACCGGTAACAAGAATTTGGTGCAGGGGGGATGATGCCAGCAATTCATCTCGAAAAACTGGTGAAACGATATGGCGAGGTGGAAGTGCTGCATGGCATCGACCTTGAAATGGCGGATCACGAATTCACCGTTCTGGTGGGACCGTCAGGATGCGGGAAATCAACGACGTTGCGCATGATTGCTGGTTTAGAAGATGTTTCTGAGGGGGAAATCTATGTTGATGGCAAGCCCGTCAAACACCTAGAGCCAAAAGAGCGCGACCTAGCGATGGTGTTTCAGGATTACGCACTTTACCCGCATATGAACGTGGCACAGAACATCTCGTTCGCTTTGCGACTTGCGCGACGTCCCAAGGCCGAGATCAACGCAAAGGTCAAAGAGGTCGCAGAGGTGGTCGGCCTTACCGAATTTTTGCACCGAAAACCGGGCGCCTTATCTGGTGGGCAACGTCAACGGGTTGCTATGGCGCGCGCACTTGCCAAGGACAGTTCGATATTTCTGTTTGATGAGCCATTGTCGAACCTTGATGCAAAGTTGCGCGGGCAAATGCGGGCGGAACTCGCGTTGATGAGCCAACGGGTGCAAAAGAACATGATCTATGTGACGCATGATCAGATCGAGGCCATGACTTTGGCAGATCGGATCGTCGTGATGCATGGCGGATACATCCAGCAGCAAGGCTCTCCGGAAGAGCTGTTCAAACGGCCCATAAACAAGTTTGTCGCAGGCTTCCTTGGATCGCCGCCGATGAACTTTCTGAATGGAGAGATCGAAGAACGCGACGGAGCGATGTTTATCCATGGGCAAGGGTTCGCGGTCGAGCTTGACGGCGAAAAAGCCAAGGCTGCTCGGGCGCATCATCACAAGACGATCACGTTGGGCATTCGCCCGTCTGACCTGCGTTTTGATCCCGAAGCGTTCGATGACAGGGCGTTATCGCTTGATGTCATGGTGTCGGAATATGTCGGGGCGCAATCTGTGTTGCTGTGCAAATGCGGCGTTGAAAACGTGATGGTGGAACTGAACTCTGACGCGCCAGTCGCGCTTGGGGAAACACTGAAATTTGCGATCAATCAAAGCGGGGTTCACCTGTTCGATCACAAAACAGAAAAGGCGCTGTAAGGCGCCGATCAACATGAAATGGGAGGAATTGAAATGTTGAAATCCTTGAAGATAACAGCGGCGGGTGTGAGCGCTGCGGCATTTATGGCTGGGGCGGCTTTTGCCAATCCTTACCAAGAATATGCGGGAACCACGCTGATCGTGAACTTCCCAGCGCACCCACACTATAACGCTGCGATGAAAGTGTTACCGGAATTCACAAAAGAGACCGGCATCGAAGTTGAAGTCGATCAGTTGCCCTATCTGAAAATGCGCGAACGCCAAACATTAGAACTTGCGCAAGACGAAGGCGAATATGATCTGATTGCGTATGTGGTGTTCTCGAAAGCGGACTATGTATATGCCGATCAGCTCGAAAACCTCGCCAAATACTTCATGAACCCCAAACTGTCTGATCCGAGCTATGACGCGGACGATTTGATTGACGGTTATGTGCAAAACATCGGCGTTGCAGGCGGCAAAAAAGGGTACCTTCCGGGTGCTACGGGTTCGCTTTACGGCATCCCATTTGGGTCCGAAACATCTGTCCTCGCATACCGCAAGGATATCTTCGAGAAGCACGGCATTGCTGAGCCGGAAACCTATGCACAACTGCTGGATGCAGCCTGCAAAATCCCGGAAGTTGAACCGGGAATGGGCGGGATGGCGTCTCGTGCGGCCTCTGGTCACCAAGCAAGCCATGCCTTCTTGCTTCACTTGGCCCCTCTGGGGGGACGCGTCTTTGACGACAGCTGGGAACCAACGATCAACAATGCAGCCGGGAAACAAGCGGCTGAAGCGCTGAAAACTATCGTGGATTGCGGCCCCGAAGGCGCGATGAGCTTTGGACCGTCTGAAGCCGCGTCGTCCTTTTCGAACGGCGATTCAGCAATGTTTTTGGACTCAATCGCCTTCATGCCGGGATTTGAAAACCCAGAGCGGTCGAAAGTTGTCGGCAAAGTCGGTTATGCCATGCACCCCATGGGCACGCGGCGCGGTTCACAAACTGGCGGGTTTGGCATCGCAATTCCCAAGAATGCAGAAAATAAAGAAGCCGCATTTTTACTGATGCAGTGGCTCACGTCCAAGCAAGGCGACCTTATGGTGGCCATGGAAGGTGGCAATCCATCACGGTTCTCGACGTATCAAGATGCGGGCCTGAACGCGAAATACCCATTCTCAGCCACATTTGGCGAAGCGCTGAAATACGCAGACCCCGACTGGCGTCCAATCATCCCCGTTTGGGGCAAGATCAACGCGGATATCGGCACAACAATGTCGAAAGTGCTGACCGAAGGTCTCGATATTCAGGAAGCGCTTGATGGCGTGGCGGAACGGGCCCGCGCAGTCATGGAAGATGCGGGCTACTATACCTGGCAGTAATTCAGCCGTTTTGAAAACAGTTTGGGGCGCATCCTTACCGCCCCGAACCCTTCTTCCCTTTAAAGAGCGAGTGATCTGTCATGCGCACCGCCATGGCCAACCGTCTGACCCCCTACATGTTTATGGCGCCTGCCGTGCTCATCATGATGATCGCGCTGATGTACCCGCTGGCCTATATGATCTGGGGCAGTTTTCGGGACTGGAACCCAAGCCAAACCATTGGCGAGGCCGAATTCGTCGGGTTGAAAAACTACATCACCCTCTGGGGGGACCCGAATTTTCATGAAAGCCTTGGTGTCACGCTGCGGTTTGCATTCTTTGTTGTCACGATCGAGATGGCGCTGGGGGTCGGCTTAGCCCTCCTTTTGGATCGCAACATTCGCGGAATGTCTGTGCTGCGTACATTATTTATCCTGCCGATGATGATCGCGCCCGTCGTGGTTGGTTTGATGTGGCGCTATATGTACCACCCGACTATCGGCACCTTTAATGTCTGGTTGGAAAGCTGGGGCTTTGCGAAAATCGATTGGCTTGGCAGTCATGCACTCACTTCGATTATTGTTGCGGATATCTGGCAGTGGACACCGTTTATCTTCATCCTGTCGTTGGCTGCGCTGCAATCCTTGCCCAGTTCTGCACTGGAAGCCGCGCGGATCGATGGCGCGACGAGTTGGCAGCAGATTTGGTACATCAAACTGCCACTTATGATGCCGGTGTTGATTGTGACGGGGCTGCTGCGTTTGATCGATGCGTTCAAAGTTTTGGAAGTTATCCTTGTGATGACGGAAGGCGGGCCGGGGCTGTCGACAGAAATTCTTGCTTTGCGAATTTCGCGAACGGCAACCGAATTCAGAGAATTGGGCGTCGCGGCCGCTATGTCGAACTACCTGCTGATCCTGTTGCTATTCCTCACATTGGCGATGTTCGCCTTTAACCGTTGGCAGGAAGTGCGCGCAGCCCGTATTCGCACCGCCGCTGAGGAGAGCACCTGATGTCGCAATCTCACGAAAAGCAAAACCCAGCGTTCTATGCAGTGATTGCGGTGTTGGTCTTTATGGCCATTGGTCCGGTCCTTTTGATGTTTGTGAATTCGTTCAAACTGGACGTGGACATCTTGTCAGGCACATCTGGATTGCTGTTCTTACCCACTATTCAAAACTATGAAACGGCGCTGTGCGACATCCTTTGGTACGAACCAGAGCACTTGGATTTTTGCGGACTGAAGTTTGGTGGCGCATTTGCGAATTCACTAATCATCGCGTTGATCTCCACGGCGCTGACATTGGTTATCGGTTGCATGGCGGCCTACGCGTTGGTGCGGTTTCGGTTCATGGGGCGTGACACGGCGTCATTAAGTACGCTCATGGTGCGCATGGTTCCACCAGCGGTGTTGCTGGTGCCTGTATTCGGTCTGTGGAACAATGAATTTTGCCTTGATCGCGACGGGCTGGTGGGCGGTGCGATCCGCGACTATTTTGGAGGGCGCGGGGATGTCTGCCTTGCGGGAACACATTCCGGGATCATCTTGATCTATGTGGCGATGAACTTGCCCTTCGTGATTTGGATTTTGCAAAGTTTCATCGTGCAAGTGCCACGCTCTCTTGAAGAAGCCGCACGTGTTGATGGGGCAGGGCCGTTCCAAGTTTTCTTCAAGGTTGTTTTGCCCTTGATCAAACCGGGATTGGCGGCTGCCGCAATCTTTACATTTCGCATTGCATGGAACGAATACCTTTTGGCTTCAGCCTTAAGTGATCGGGACACCCGCACTGTGCCAATCCTGATCGTGAACAACATGTCCGAATTCAACGTTGAGTGGGGGGTGATCATGGCGACAGGAATGTTGCTTGCGATCCCGCCGATCATCTTCACCCTATTTGCAAGCCGTCAGATTATCACCGGTATGACAGCGGGTGCGGTCAAAGGCTGATGTTTGAGTGGTTGCTCAGTCCGATTGACCCTGCGCGGGTGCATGACTTGGGTTTTGCGGTGTCTTGGCACGCACGATCCATGGTGCTTGCGTGGGGAGTTCTTGCACCTTTGGCTGTGATCATCGCACGGTTCTTCAAGATAACCCCCAAGCAGGATTGGCCCCGTCAATTGGACAACCAGTTCTGGTGGCGTTGTCACTTGATCGGGCAAAGCGGCGTGGTTGTGCTGTCTTTAGTTGGGTTGGCTTTGATCTTTGGCCTCACGTCGAGGCCCGTCTCTCTACATGGTTGGCTTGGCTATGGGGTCTTGATCGGGTTAATCGCGCAAGTTGCCATAGGCGTTTTTCGTGGTGATAAAGGTGGACCAACAGCGCCTCACGCAGATGGAAGCCTACGTGGGCACCACTATGACATGACCCGGTGGCGGCGCATATTTGAACATGCGCATAAAGCGCTGGGTTATGCTGTGATCGCTTTAGCCATGACGACCATCCTTTTTGGACTTTGGCATTCGAACGCGCCACGTTGGATGTGGATGTCACTGGCAATCTGGTGGCCGTGTTTGGTCCTGGTCTTTATTATCCTGCAAAAGCGCGGCTATGCTGTAGATACATATCAAGCGATCTGGGGCGATGATCCTGCGCATCCCGGCAATCAAAGGACTGCGCCGGGATGGGGCGTGCACAGACCCGGAGACACGACGACCCAAGCAAACGGAGAGCCACATGTACGGAATGATCGAGGGAACCGGGTTCGAAGCCCTTGACCCAAGCTTTAACGACTGCTTAATCGGACATGCGCGCGTTGAGCGCCTTTGGACGGGCGCGCGTTGGTCTGAGGGCCCTGCTTGGTTCGCCGCAGGGCGGTATTTGTTGTGGTCCGACATTCCCAACAATCGGATCCTTCGATTTGATGAGACCGATGGATCGGTTTCGAGATTTCGCGCCCCTTCCAACAACAGCAATGGGCACACGGTGGATCGGCAAGGGCGGCTTGTGTCCTGTGAGCATCTGGCTCGACGGGTCACGCGCACGGAGCTTGATGGTTCGATCACTGTGATTGCAGACAGCTTTGAGGGGAAGCGGTTGAACTCACCCAATGATGTTGTGGTGAAATCAGATGGCTCAATCTGGTTCACAGATCCCTCCTATGGAATCTTGATGGACTATGAAGGGGCGCGGGCCGATAGCGAGATCGGGGCGTGCCATGTGTATTGTGTCGAGCCGACGGGACAGATGCGAATTGTCGCGGATGACTATATAAAGCCCAACGGATTGGCGTTCTCACCTGACGAGAGCTTACTATATGTTTCCGACACCGGGGCGACACATACGCAAGGCGGTCCGGCTCATATACGGTGCCATACTGTGCAGGATGATGGCAGTTTGAGCGGTGGGGACGTTTTGGCCACATGCTCCAATGGGTTCTTTGACGGGTTTCGACTCGATCGGGACGGGCGCATTTGGACGTCTGCAGCGGATGGCGTGCACTGTTTGACGTCAGGCGGTGATTTAATCGGCAAAATTCACATCCCAGAATTTGTGGCGAACGTGTGCTTCGGGGGCGAGAAGCTGAACCGCTTGTTTATATGTGGGACCACTTCTTTGTATTCCGCCTATTTGAATGTGAACGGTATCTCGCCTGTATGAAGGTTTCCACACTATGACCTATACACAAACCAGTTTGATCCTGACCCATGGTGCCACGCTTGAAATGTTGCGGGCTGCCGCCGCCAAGGCAGAAGAGATCGGTCAGCCACAATGCATCGTGATTGTTGACGCGAGCGGGGAGACCTTGGGCCAGCTACGGATGACGGGTGCCAAATACCTCAGCTTGAAGAGCGCACGCGCCAAGGCGCGAACGGCTGCCTCCATTGGGGCGGCGACGGCGTCAATTCCCGAAACCGTTGGTCTTGCGATTGCGGCAGCCACCGAAGGCGACGTCACGCGGCTAGGCGGCGGCTTACCCATCCATGTGCAAGGTCAGCTTGTCGGTGGGATTGGCGTCGGTTCTGGCAGCCCGGATCAAGATATCGCCGTGGCGCAAGCTGCAGTGTCGATCTTGGAAGTCGGGACATAAGGTATAGTGACAGCGCTGCGCCTCGGATTGCGGCGTCTTCTCATGACCCGCTTGCTGCTACTTCGGTCTGTGGCTGAATGGACGTGATGACAGATCGTCAGGCCGGTAAATGAATTCATCAATCTGTGTTGTTGAACCGGGGGCATAGAGCTGACCAAACACCCCCACAAAATCTATCGGTCGTAAGGTTCGGGGACTGATTCCAGCGAGTCGGGGGTGATTCCATGGATTTGCCCGGATTCGTGACCAAAGAGGCCTTCCGCAAAAATATTTTGAAGAATTTTCCCGCAAAGCGGGAGAATTGTGAGGTTTCGTGCCAAATTGTGCAGCTACCGGCACGCAGAACGAAGAAATCCCCTCAACAAAGCTAGCGGGTTTGACATGAGATGCTCAAAAAATACAACTTCCGGTATGAATTGTGAGTTATTCGAACTTTTTCCAAACCTTTTTGAAGAAAAGGGTTGTGCCCCCCCAGAGTTAGCCTTAGAGACGCCTCTACCGGCAGCAACGACAACGGCGCTACGGTGGATCGGACGGGTTAGACGGAAGCTACGGAGCGGAAGTTTGGTTTGGAAGGTTGGAAGAAAATTTGAGGTTTGAGAGGCGGGGCGCGCCGAAAGTTAGGGCGCATCTGGTT
>JBDWAL010000012.1:0-101186 GCA_039978895.1 Aliishimia sp. | reverse complement strand
ACCGGCACACCGCCCTCCGCTTGCTTCAAGATGCCCATGCTCTGCGCGTCGCTGTATCATCCATTCCTCATCGTAAATCTCTGCAGAAATATTGCCGAGAAAATTCTACTTTTGAACACCATTAATCTTAGCGGAGATTACTGCAGGTCAAATGATAATGTTGATCGATTGTGGTGGGTATTTAAGTTGGACGCTGCTTTTTTGAAAAAACATCAAGATAGATTGGAGCCTAAAAACGAGATCGAATGCTTTAGCAATAAGCGGCTACAGACAGTTCACAACGCGCAGTGCTTGTTACCAAATAGGGGAAGTTAAAAGCGAGATGTGGCCAAGCAAACGACATCTTGGCCCAATCATAAGATTGCCTAAAAAGGTAAATCCACCTCGCTTATTGATCTTTGACATCAGTATAGACCTTCTTTGCCTTTGAGGCCTCCCGCAACCGATGACGCGCGTTTTTGCCAAGTCAGACTGGACGTTCGATCCAAACTGCAAACCGAGTGTCTCCAGTCAAAATCGTACAGTTCGGCTTTTCGCCAATGACGTCAGGTTTGGATTGTTGTCACGCCACGCGCGCAATCGACGCATTCGGTTTGAGCCAAGAAGAGTTTGGCACAGAAAAAGTATAACCGCGTATGGAATGAGTTGAAGGGCGCGTTGGCGATACAAGAACGCATGGTTCAGGCAAAATCCTAACCATTTTGGCGCCAAGGTATCGCGCGTGCTTGGGTGCACATTATAAGTGCCCGCGATGATTGAGACGTTCCCCACGCGGAGTTTTAAACGGAGGGCTTGCAATAACAGCGCTTTATCTTCGAGGCGTTTGGACCAATACCTCAACCCGCTTTCGCGGATAGCTTCCATGCGAAACGCGAGTGTTGGGTGCAGTAGGTATTTGTTCTCAAGGTAATCGCGTGTAGTTGGTCTTTGATTGGGGAGAACTTCAAAGGTTTCCCCCCCATGAGATTGATAGCGCAACCCGGCTCCGCAAAGGTCATAGTCACCACTTTCCAGTACGTTTGCCTGAAGCTTGAACCGTTCAGCCGCAACTGTGTCGTCCCCATCGACGCGGAAAAAAATACGAAAATCATGCCTGCTTGCATAGTCAAGCTGGTGATTTAGGTTGTCCCCGTTAGTTGTGTGGCGCGACTGATCAAGTGTGAAGCCTAGTTCTGAGGCTTTAGCTAACAACTCTTTTGGTGGAGGATTCGAATTATGCCAAAAAACGCGCACCGCAACGTCAGACGTTGTGTTCCGGCGAAAGACTGAAACTGCGGAAGCGACACTGTAGAGCGCGGCCTCAATAGCGTCTACGGGGTGAAACGGGTGGCAGTTGAGCGCGATCAGATAAGTGGATGGCGTCAGCTTGATCTGATCCGTTGCGTGATTGGTTGCGTCTTCCACATGTTCGCCTATAGGTTGTTTTTCTGGCTTTGCCAAATATTTGTCATGCGGTGAATGCGCATGTTTGGCGTCAGATGCAGTGTCTCGCTGCCGTTCACTTTGATTTTCTGAGCGAGCCGCCGCAATACTTTTTGTCCTTGAGGCTTCAAAGAGGCTTTGATCTTGTAATGAGCCTGTGGATGAAGTGGGGGGTGATCGAACAGCGCCACGCAAACCGCATTTAAGGAAGGGCCTTGTGGCTTTACCATGGCCCATTCTCCATCAAATGCCCAATTGGATGACCCGCTTACAAGACTGCCTCCGTTGCCAATCTGTCTTGCAGATACGCGGCACGCGATTTTTGGCATGGGACCATCGCGCGGAGCGCCGCTGACACGTACTGCAAAGCGATTAAAGGGCTTAGGTCGAGATCCAGCATCCAGTAACCGCACCCGCTCCCCAGCAGTCATCCAATCAGAGCTTCCAAATTCATGATGGCCGACGCGGTATTCAAGTTTGATCCCCGTTTGTTCCTCAATCGAATCGAGTGAAATCCAACTTAGTCGATCAACCTCCATGTGGGCGCCGCACCAGAATCCATCCAGCGTCTTGTCGGCACCTTTGTGTTTGTTTTTGGTTCGAATTTTGAGACGGGATTGTTTTGTTAAACCCATGGCCAATCCGCGTGTCTGACGATTTTCAGTGTCAGTTTTGTGAGGTTTACGTAAAGCCCAAAGCGACCCAACCACTTCCAATTTGGTTCCCCAAGATTTGGCTAGAAGATCAACCTCCCTTTTAACGTCAGGAAACCGCAAAGTGTAATCGTGACCGCACGCGATGCCGCCGGGCTTCAAATGACTTATCCAAAACGCCATGTTTCTTTTAAGGATAGGTCCACCATGCACTGCGTCTTCGAAGTACATGTCGATTGGTTTGGTCCAATCAGCGACAACATCCGGACTTGATCCAACTATCGCAGTGGAACGTGGCAAATCACGGGTGAAGTGGGTGAAGGCTTCTTGCCCAAAAGCGGGGATATCTTCGTAATTGTCTGCATAGGCTTGCGTCCATGCGACATCTTGAAAGGTATCTATTGAAGTAATGTGAACATTTGGGTTCGCGCGACCGATTACACAGGTAGAACGCCCATAAAATGGGCCAACTTCGACGATATGCCCTTCAGCTGGCACCAGAGCAGCCAATGCTGCCAAAAACGCCATTTCATCCACGTCCATCTTGCCTGGGATTTGTAAGTGGGAGGCGTCAATGCGGTTAAACGTCATCGGTTTGCATCGCTTTCTTAAGTATACAGCATATCTTTGTGCCAGCGGCGCAGAAAAAACAGCCCAACGACAAGGCAGGAAAGACCGACACCAAACACGTAAGTCGGAGACACATAGGCCGCATCGTAAGTTGGATAGAATGCTTCGCGCATCATTCCGATCACATGCACAATCGGATTGAACCAAAGGATCGATTGATAGGGTTCTGGGATAGTTTCAAACAAAAAGAATATACCGGAGATAATGAACATTGGCCTATGCAATATGTTCCAAAATCGTTGCCAAACTGGAAACACTGAGATCAACAGGCAATTCAACGTTCCGATTCCACCACCAATCACAGCAGTCATTGTGATGGAGAGGAAAATCAGTTGAGGTTGGATCGTAACCTGAGGATCAAAAATCACGACAAGGCCAGTCAAAACAACATAAATCACCATGATCTGTGTCATTAACGTCAGCAAAAAACGGCTGATAATTGCGTCGATAAAGCTAATGGTTGGGTACTGTAACAAGGGTTTGGAAAACCAGATCGACACCATGAGTTTTGTGTTCAATTGTACATATAAGGTGTAGGGTAAAAGGCCGGTTGCATAGAAAATTGGAAAATTGTCACCGATGGGTGGGGCGTGAAACGCCAATGAGAAAACGAATGTAAGTAAGGCGATTCCGGCGATTGGTTCCAATACTGCCCACAAATATCCGCCCGGCGATTTGCCGTAAGTCGTCGACATTTCGCGCAACAATAATGCTGCGATTGAGCGCAACGTCTTTTTAACCAAACTCCCGTTATTCACATTGGTGCGGTACATGTGCTTCCCTTCTGGTCGCCAGTATGCGCGTCAGGATCACGCACATGCTCGATGCGGCAGAGAACCAGACTTTTGTGAATATTTCCTTGCAGGCGAAGCCCGTTCCAAAGGCGAGACTTCGCAAACGTCATCTTGGTTTGATATTTAGTTTTGTGCTTTGTGTGATGGCCCCCGTGGCCGTATCGGGGTGGTACTTGTACGAACGTGCGGCGGATCAATATGCATCGCGCGTTGGGTTTTCCGTTCGAAAACAGGAAGTTGATTCCCCAGTGGATCTGCTGGGGGGATTGGGCGCCCTGTCGGGCAGTACGACTTTGGACACAGATATTTTATATGAGTTCATTCAGTCGCAAGACATGGTTGAACTGATTGATGCAAAGTTGAATTTACGTGCCGTTTACAGCAAGCCTGATAATGATCCGATCTTCAGCTTTGAGCCGAATGCGCCGATAGAAGAATTGGTCGCCTATTGGCGCGATATGGTTGCGGTTTATTATGACAGCGGAACGGGGTTGATCGATCTGCGCGTCCGCGCCTTTGAAACGGAAGACGCCGTTCAGATCGCAGAAGAAACGCTGAAGCAAGCCAGCCTTATGATCAATCGGTTGAGTGCTGTCGCGCGCGAAGATAGCACGCGATACGCGCGAACAGAGCTTGATCAGGCCGTGATACGCTTAAAGATAGCGCGTCAAAAACTGACGCAGTTCAGGGTGCAGGAAAACATCGTAGATCCTGAAGCTGACGTACAAGTGCAGATGTCATTGCTAGGCTCGATGCAGCAACAATTGGCCGAAAGCCTGATCGAGCTGGATTTGCTGTTAGAGAATACGCGTGAAGGCGACACGCGTGTCTCGAATTTGCGACGTCGGGTTGATATCATCCAACAACGAATAGAGTCCGAACGGCAAAAATTCGGGATTGGCGGGGATGGCAATCAAGCTTTTTCGACCCTCATTGCAGAGTTCGAAGCGCTCAGCGTCGATCTCGAATTTGCGCAGACCAGTTATCTGTCTGCATTGACTGGGTATAATACAGCGATAAGACAGGCTCAGCAGCAAAGCCGTTATCTTGCGACCTATCTAAAACCGACGCGCCCACAAAGTGCTGAATTCCCACAAAGGTTGATCTTATTGGGGATGATCAGTCTATTTGCTTTCCTAATATGGTCGTTGTTAACGTTGGTCTATTACAGCGTGAAGGATCGGACGTAGGCCATTGATTGAGCTTGTTAATCTGACAAAGTCTTTTGGGCGTGGTGAGCAACGCAAGGTCGTCGCGGATCAAGTAAGTCATACGTTTCCGAGGGGGCGAAGTGTTGCTTTGTTGGGGCGCAATGGGGCGGGTAAATCGACCTTGTTGCGGATTATCGCCGGAACGATGACGCCGGATCATGGGCATGTGCGTTCGAAAGGGTCAATTTCATGGCCTGTTGGGTTCGCAGGAAGTTTTCATGGTGATCTGACTGGGGCACAAAATACCCGGTTCTTGGCGCGAATTTATGGCGCAGAAACGGATGAATTGCAGTCCTTTGTCGCAGATTTCGCGGATCTGGGACATCATTTCCGACAGCCGTTCAAAACCTATTCATCGGGTATGCGTGCAAGACTTGCATTTGGTGTCTCGATGGGGCTGAAATTTGACACATATTTGATAGACGAGGTGACCTCTGTTGGGGACGCTGCGTTTCGCAAAAAGAGCACGGATTTGTTGTTGGCTCGCCTAGAGGAAAGTGGGGCGATTGTGGTGTCTCACGGAATGGGCGTTTTGCGGCGCATGTGTGATTGCGCGGCTGTGCTCGAAGAAGGGCAGCTTACCTTTTTCGAAGACTTGAATGAAGCGATAGAGATTCACGAGGCGCGGCTCTTGGCCTGATTGATTGACCCTGGGGGGGCGTCCGCGCCTCGTGGACAGTGTCAGCGATCCGTGAGTGCGGCACGCAAGGCATCAACCTGCGCAGAAAGTGCGCGGACACTGTGTTGCAATCCGACCAAAACATGCTCCAATTCAGTCGGCGTTTTATGTGTTGGCGACTGCAAAGCCTGCCGTTTCAGCAACGCGTCATGCAGCGCGTTGCGGGCCTGCGTGGCTTCTATGCCTAGATCATCCTGCAAAACTCCGTCGCAATCATGGTATTGGGCGATTGCACGACGCGGCTGTCCAGCCGCTGCATAAAGACCGATCAGCATGGCATGAACATCTTCACGGTACGGATCGAGCTTCAACATTTGTTTGGCCGTACAAATTGAATCTTCCGCCTGTCCGTTGCTGCGATACCATTTCAGTTGGCAGTCGAGCCCACGCAAATACAAATCCGCAAATTGCTCACGATCTGGTTGCACCCATGAGGCGTCAATGCCGTCCATCAAAGGGCCGCTATAGGTGTTCAGTAAGGTTGTCAGATCATCGAATGCCTCAAGCCTCATTTCAACAGGAGGGGTCTGACAGTGAGTCTCAACGCGACATCGAAATACTTCGTGAGCGGCTGGGCGAGCGGTCGTATCGAAAGCCAGCCAAATATGTTCGGAATTTTGTGTGATAATGTTCTGATGAGTTGACCCCATAGCTTTGCGAAGACGCCAAAGGCCTGTGCGCAGCCGTCTTCTGGATAGATCGGGGTCGATGCCGGGCCAAAGCATTTCGGCCAATCTCTCACGGCGCAAAGGGGTGCCATAGGCATGCAAGGCGAGACAGCCAAGCAGTTCACGCCCTGACTGGGCCAATTCAAGCTTTTCCTTCGACGTTCCAAGTGTCGCCGACAAGGGGCCAAAAATATTAAGATGCAGGGAAGGTGCTTTGGTTGGCTCATCGAATGTGCTTGAGGAAAAGTCTGGATCAAAATTTTTCATACTTCGAGCCCTCCCCCCGGAGCCCTCGCACGCCTTGGCATGCGCAAGAATTGATGCTCTTAAAAATGTAATCCTACAAAAATACTACCCAAGGTTACACATGGCCGGCGCGGCCCGGCAATAGTTTTTTGTACACTTGGCCGAATTCAGCCGTCACCTTGCAGGCTCAGATGGTGACACTCTGGTGACGTCTGGGTGTGCGTGCTGGGGTATCGATTCGTCTTAAAGGTTTGTCCTGAAAGGCGAAGTCATGGCGCAAATAGGCGCAGTTCATTCTGTTGGCGAGAGCCTTATCCGCTATCTGAGCGGCGCGCATGACATAGAGCGAACCGTGCAAGCAAGCCTGCCATCTGTGCGTCAAACCCTGCCTGAAAGCCGATTCGAACAGGTTTCAGGGACTGAATTGAACACTGACTACAGTCCCGGCCAAAATACTGTGTCGGTCTACTTGTTCCGGGTCGGGATCGATAAAAACCTTCGCGCGACGGCGGATCACAAATTCCCGAAAGATCCCAAAACCCGCCCGCTTAGCCTTGAATTACATTACTTGATCTCGGTTTGGGCCGCATCCAGCGCAGATGAGCAGACGCTCATGTCGTGGACAATGCTGGCTCTACATCGTGGTGCTTTATTGGATCGCGCAGGGCTTGAGCCAGATGCTCTTTGGGAACCAGACGAGACCGTTCAAATTCTGCCCAGCGAAATGAGCCATGAAAACATGATGCGCATTTGGGAATCCCTAGACCCGAATTACCGTCTGTCCGTAAGTTATATCGCTCGTACAGTTAGACTTGAAACTGGTGTGCGCGAGGAAGCGCGTCCGGTGGTTGCCACCAAGTTCGATTTCCAGCGTCGTTGGGAGGACAGCGATGCTTGACCACTTGTCACAACGTACGCTTGGCGGTGTTACTGTGCTGGATCATGTGACCGGTCGCCCGACCTCGCGTCAGGTAGAATTCCGCTCTGACAGTCTTGAATTTGCGCGCACGAACTCTGGAATTTTTCAAATCAAGTCGGCACCGGATTTTGAAGGATACGTTAAAGCGTTTCAATCCCCAGCACCGATTCAGATTTCGGATTTTTCATATGAAATTCATGATAATACGCGCCACTTCTTACCTGTTGCGTCAACTATTTCCTTGCCGCGTAACGTCAGCCCTGACGCGGTTTCGGACCGCGTGGATACTCCGATTGAAGTTGAATTGCCCTCAGCGCCGAGCCGCCCAATTGCGGTTGGCTATACCCTATGCCGCGTAAGCGTAGCGGATCAAAACGGTGTACCAATTCAAGGTGTCTTGGTGCAGGCCTTAAAGCCGGGAACCACGGACGAAATTGCTTGGGGGGTGAGCGCGCAGAATGGCGAGGCGCTGATCCCAATACTTGGTATTGCGCTTCTGAAAACCGTTGATCCGGGGCCGGACCCTGATCCAGGGGCCGATGAAGAACTGACCAGTTCCCAGACCCCGATACGCCTTTCGTTGACCGTTGACGCGACCCAACCATGGCCTGCCAATCCGCAAACTTTGCGCGCAGGCGGCGGCTCTTTGAAGACGATGACCGACACCACCAATCTGACCTTAACCGCAGGGGGCAACGTGCATCGCGCGCTGACCCTTGACCTTTCGTAACGAACTGACGCGCGCCACGCGCAAACGCAGGAGGATCCCATGACAGAATTGCTAGCGCCTGGCGTCTATACGCTTGAGACCAGTTTCAGGGCCCGTTCGATCCAAGGAGTGGGCACGTCCACGACTGGTTTCGTCGGATTGGCCCGCACAGGTCCAGTGGGAGGCCCGCCACGGCTTGTCACCAGCTTTGCGGAATTTGAACGCATTTTTGGTGGCTTGGGTGATGTCGCCCCCGAGAGCGGTCCGCAACCTTCCTCTTTGAATTACAGCGCCTACGCGGTTCGTCATTTCTTCGCAGAACGCGGGGCGCGTTTGTATTTTGCGCGTGCTTTTGCGTCTGTTTCTGAAAACGACACCGGTCATGCCAGTGCCACGTTGCGCGATGTGGGCATCAGTCAATTGATCTTGGCATCACGCTTTCCGGGCAGTGCCAGCAATGGCACGGTGGATGTGGCAGAAAGCGTGTCGGCGGCAACGGATGAAGCCATTGCGAATGCGCCCGTCGGGACGTTGAGCCGCACACAAGGGGCAGGGGCAACACCTGCAGCCCTTGCTGCAACTGCACCACCCGCACCTTTGGCGGATGGCGATGAGTTGACCGTTGCGGTCAGTGCCGGTGCTGCGGAAACACTGACCTTCAATGGCGGCAAGGCGATTGTCACAGGCCAAGATGCGTTAACCTTCCCGATCAATGTTGGGCCCGGCCAAACGCTTGTCATCACGGCGGACGGTTTGCGCCAAGTCATTCCCCTGCCTGAAACCATTGCGACCGCCAATGCTTTGCGCACAGCGATCAACGAAACGTTGCAAAATGCGAATGCGCAGATGTTCAGCAACCGTTTGCGCATCACCAGTGACGCGCGCGGAACCGGGGTGACGGTCACTGTCGAAACCCAAGCCCTAGTCGGTGTGACATCTGACTTGACGCGGGCAGGGACGGGCAATGTTGCTCGTTTGGACGGCATCAGCGTGACAGACTTGAACACCGCTCTTGCGGACGCTGCGGTGACGGATGCCAGATTTGTTGCGGGTCTTGGTGGCGAGTTGATCTTTGAGACAACAACCACAGGAGCGGCCGCGTCCGTCAGCATCGCAGGAACTGACCCCGCAGTGCAAGCCAAGCTTGGATATAGCAGCGACAGCGCGACCGGGGCAGACGGTTCTGATCGCAGTTATTACATCCGTGAAAGCAGCGTGGCTGAAGGGTGGCAACGTTACACGCTGCAAGGGGGCAACTGGACAAAACAAGGTGCCCTAACAGACCCGACATCAGCGTTAAGCGATGTAGACCATATCGTGCGCGTGAACCTCAGTTACGTCAACGCGGACGGTGTCGCCGTGAGTTATGACGACATGAGCGTCGTGGCCGGCGATCCGCGTTACTTTGGCAACAAGATGGCACCAACCCCGTCTGGCGAAGTTCCCAGTATTTCCGATCCCTTGGTTCTAACAGCGGAAAATATCAACGCCGCAACCATCCACGCAACGCTGTTTGCCGGTGCAGAAGCCAATGGCGACGATGTTTTAACGCGCAGTTTTGCGCTTTCGAATGGCAATGACGGCGCGATGCCGCCCTTGGCCACGTGGGAAGGCGCGCTTGAGCGTTTGAACACCTATGACGATATCTCGATTGTCGCAGCGCCAGGGTCTTCTGCCTATCCGCTGGTCGACCTGAATATGCGCAAGGCGTTGATCCGTCATGCGTCCACCTCAGGCTACCGGATTGCAGTGTTGGACCCACCGCCCGGACAAGATTTGCCCGCATTGCGCAAAACGCGAGGGCAAGTGGATAGCAATTACGCGGCTTTGTATGCGCCTTGGGTCAAGGTTGCCAACCCACTTGCGCGACCGGGCAATGATGCCATTCCACGCGAGGTTTTTGTGCCGCCTTCAGGACATATTTGTGGGATTTATGCGCGAAATGATCAATTGCGCGGGGTGCATAAAACACCCGCCAATGAGGTGATTACGACAGCGTTAGGATTTGAAACCGAATATAACCAAGCCCAACAAGGTGTTCTGAACCCAATAGGGGTGAACTGCCTTCGCACGCTCAAGGGGCGTGGCAATCGGGTTTATGGTGGACGTTTGGCTACCTCTGATCGCGAGGTGTTATATGTCTCAGATCGCCGCTATCTGAACTTCATCAAACAGTCGATCTATGAATCGATGCAATGGGCTGTGTTTGAACCCAATGGCCCTGTGCTGTGGTCAAATGTGCGCCAAGCGGTTCAATCCTTCCTTTATAATCAGTGGTTTAACGACGCACTTTTTGGCGCGACACCTGAGCAAGCGTATTTCGTGGCCTGTGATGGCTCGACTATGACCCAAGCGGATCTCGATAATGGTCGCTTGATTTGTGAGGTCGGATTGTCGCTGCTCAAACCCGCCGAATTCGTAGTCTTCCGCATTGGCCAGTGGACGGCCGATCAACGCGCATAACGCAGAAAGGCCAAACTTATGGCACGCAATGTTCCTTATGGAAATTTCAACTTTGTGGTTGAGGTCGATGGCGACGCGGTGGTCGGGGGGTTCTCGGATGTGTCCGGGTTGAACTCGGAAATCACCATTGCTGAATATCGCGCAGGGTCTTCCGCAGAAAACCACGTCAACAAAATCCCCGGAGTACACAAATTCGAAAACGTCACGCTGAAACGCGGGATTGTCGATAGTGCCGCATTCTGGGCGTGGATGAAGGAAACGTGGACAACCGGCCCCGGCGCCAAACGCACCATTCGCATCCAAATGCTGGATGAAGGCCATAACGCGGTTCAGTCATGGGTCCTCGTGGGGGCGGTTCCGATGAAATACACCGGCCCGTCTTTGGCGGGGGCCGGTGGGACCGAAGTCGCGATGGAGGAATGGCAAATCTCCTATGACACGATGCAGTTCGAACAAGTCGCTTAAGCGTCTGACATCTAGATAGGATTTCCGTTCATGCTTTTGAGCCAAGTCAGCTTTGAAACCACGCCAGCCCCAACAACGGACACGCCGTTGGGTATGGATGTGGTGTGCTTCATCGGACAGGCCGCACCGCGTGTGCCGCTTTCCATTGGGCGCGATCTGGCGACTTGGTGGGCGGATCGCGGGTATCTATCTGCCTCTGAACGCGAAAATGGCCCTGATACGGTTTTAGACCGTCCCGTGCCACTTCGTTCCGCTTCTGATTTTGCGTCTGTTTTTAAGACAGACGCGCGGTTGGATATGCAAGCGCGCTTAAACGGGACGCCTGTGCAGGACCCGATGCCTGCACAGGTGGACCCGCTGGTCTTGGTGATTGACGGCGATCTTGTCGAGGTTCCTTTGCCTGAGGGCGCGGTGCCACTTACCGATTTCGCGGCCCATATTCAAACGGCGACACCTGTCTTATGTGACGTCATCCAAAATGGCGCGGAAAGGTTCTTGAGTCTGGCATTGCCATTAAGTCATGGCGCGGGGACATTGGCGGTTCTTGCGCATCCAAATCTGGGGTTTGAGACCCCGAGCCATGCGCGCGCGCGCGCCATAGGGTCGCCGTTGGAAAGTGCCGTGCAGCAGTTTTTCGCGATGGGCGGGCGCAAAGCCTATGTGATCTCTTTGAGCGATGCGATGCCGCTGTTTTCCAACCCTGAAACCCGCGCAGGTGGTTTGGCGTCCTTGATGGGCTTGGAACAGATCGCGCGAGCACAAGCGGATCTGACGCTTTTGCTTGGCGCGGGTTTGCCTGCCGCACACATCCCCGCCATTGAGCGGTCTGGGATCACCCATTTGTTTGGTCTTGAAGATGCAGCATTTGTGGTGCTGCCGGATTTGCCGGACCTTGTTGCTTTGGATCGCGCGCCTGCGATCCTCGCTGATCCGGACTTGCGTCCAAGGGCTGAGTTTGCGGATTGCGTTCCCTCGGCGTCAGCCGCACCGATGCTGCCTTTGGCGGGCGTGGCGTTGCCTGTGGTGGATGAAACAGGCCTGACCCTTTGGCACGCTGCGGTGGCGCGGTGCTTGCGCTTAATCCAATCATCGCGGCGAGACATACATCTTGTCGCAAGCTTACCCCTTGGCGCAGACGGTTTGGATGTGATGCCTCAGCTGCCGCGTTCCGCCTTTTTGCAATTGGCCGCGCCCTTTGTTCGCACGCCGTTTAGTGCCAACTTACCGATGCGCGCGATGGCTGCGGATTCTGTTCTGGTTGGTCAGATTGCTGCAATGGATCAAAGCGAGACGCCTTTTACCAACCCTGCCGCGCGGATTTTGCCGTTTGTCGGCGTGCCATTGTCCCCGCAAGGGGATGAAGCTGCGCCGGTGACATGCATCACCCAGATTCCAGGGGGCGCGACCTTAACCCGTGACATCACAACAAGTGCCGATCCAGCATGGCGGGCTGGTGGCGCCAGTCGTTTGGCCGCACGTTTGATCCGCTTGGCGCAAGAGATTGGGCAAGACATTCTGTTTGACCCAATTGATGCCCGTTTGATGCGCCGCATCACGCAAGCGTTCACGTCAGTTCTGGAAGGCGTGGGCCGCGCCGGAGGTCTGGCCGAGGGGCGCGATGACCGTGGATTTTTAGTGATGTGTAACCGTCAGACGACCACGGACGACGATATCTCACGCGGTATCTTGCGCGCAGATGTGATGTTCCGTCCGGCATCCTCCATCGAGGAAATTCGCGTCTCATTGCCACTGAATGCACAACGAGGGGGGCAATGATGGAAGCCCCAATTATCCCATTTCGCTATCGCGTTGAGTTCTTTGAGGCCACGGATGAAGACAAGTCCGCCATTGCGGGCGGCAGCACTGGCACGACGTCTTCAAAGGCGCTTGATCTGTGTGGGGCCGCATTTTCCGAAGTGTCCGGGCTTGAGGCCACGATGGAGCCTAAAGTGATCCGCCAAGGGGGCGCGTATGACGGCGAAATTCAACGCCCCGGTCAGATCACCTATGCAACGATAATTCTTAAGCGCGGTATGACGTCCCAAGACCACATGTGGAAGTGGTGGCGTTTGGTGGCGGATGGGAAAACGGCGGCGCGTCTAAAAGCTGTGCTGATCCACCAAGACCACGAACCCGACGGCAAGGGCGGCTTCAAAAAGGTCGAACGCTTGCGTTGGGAAATGAAGAACGCCTTGCCCACAAAATTCAAAGCCGCGACCTATTCCGGCACCGCTTCGGACGTGGGTATCGAAGAACTGCATTTCGTGCATGAAGGCCTAAGTCTGCACCCCGGGGAGGCAGGCTAATGCCCGAATTCGCATATGCCCACTTGACCCCACTGACCGATAATACCGGCGCGGCGATTGATCCGCCTGATCCCGACAAAACAATCACGGTTCAGTTCAACCCCGAGACTTTGGAAGTCACAGCACGCAACCAAGTGCAGGAAGACAGGGGCAAAAAGCAGAAGAAACCGCCCGTGCAAGTGGTGACGTCTTCTGAGATGTCACTGTCGGTTCAGCTCGTGTTTGACGAAACCTTAAGTGGCGATGATGTGCGGCGCAAAACAACGGCCATTGGCGCGTTGATGCGACCGGGCGATACGACGCTCGAAGGGTACGGCGAAGGCGGTGCGGACAAAGAGGCCAAAATCCCATCAATTGTGCGCTTCGAATGGGGCAGCTTCCGCTTTGATGGCACGATCGGCGAGTTCACCGAAACGCTGGAATATTTCTCGGATGGCGGTGTGCCACTGCGCGCATCCGTAAAGTTCTCAATGACCGAGCAGGGCGCGACCTATGCCGCTCAGACGGGTGGGAACACTGCGGATGTGAGCGGGGGCATGGATGTCCCCGAAGGGGCGGCATTGCCAGACGGACCGGACCGGGGGGCAACGCAAGATGTCGCCAAAAAGAACGGTGTTGAGGACGTGAAGAACCCAGGCGTGGACACGATTTTTTCGACCGAAAAAACCGCAGGCGGCGCGTCCATTCGTGGCGCGATTGGCGCGGGCGCTGGTCTTGGGGCGGGCGGTGGCGTCGGAGCAGGTGGCAGCTTCGGATTGAAGGCCTCTGCGGTCGCAAGTGGGAAAATCGGGATATCTTTAAGCGCGGGCGCAGGCATCAGTGTTGGCGCAAGTGCCGGGATCAGCGCAGGTGTGTCTTTGGGCGGAAGCCTTGGCGCATCCACAGGGGGCGCTTTGAGCCTTGGCGCGGGCGCGAGTGCAAGTGACAGCCTTGGCTTGGGCGAGTTCGCCAAATTGAGCCCACCAAAACCGCCAAAAGACGTGGTTGGCGCAGCCCGCAAATTGGGCTCCGGTTCATTTGGTGCGTCTGGTGGCGGTGCAAGCGTGTCGGCAGGGTTCGGCGGGGCTGGGGGCGGTGGAACCAAACCCGGTGCCAAAGCTGAGGTGGGCGCATCGCTCGACCTTGGTCAAGTCTTGTTTGGGGAAGGCTAAACTATGCCCGATATCGAATTTCATGAAATTGTGGGTCAGATCGAAGACACCGCCGTGCGTGTCCAAGACCGCCAAGACGAAGACCGCTTGGACAGCGACCCCGAGAAACTCAAACGCATGATCCGCGATGAGCATCTGCGCGCAATGCGCCTTGCAACGCGGCTATTGGCTTAGGGGGCGGGGATGTTTGACGGACCACAAGACACACGGCCCTATCTTGAAGTTGATGGCGAACGACCTGCGATGTTGAATGAATTGGTGCGCAGCCTGACACTAAGCGAGGCCGAAGGCGGTCTCAGCCATGTGGAAATTCGACTTGATAATGGCGCAAATCACGCAGGCGTTGGGATCAATTACGCGTTCGAATTTGCTGACACGGAAATCCTGCCACTTGGTCAAGAATTCCGTGTCTTGTTCCCAGCTCGCGAAGAGGGCGAAGAACGTGAGCCGCGCGAGCTGTTTCAAGGTCGTGTCAGTGGGTTGGAATTTATCGCTGACAGCGATGGGATGCCTGAACTCTGCGTTTTTGGCGAAGATGCCATGATGGCGTGGCGGATGAGCCGGGCAACGCGCAGCTTTGACGCCGACATGACCATTCAGGATATGATCAAGGCGCTTGCACGCGAAGCCAACCTGCAAGCGCCTGAATTCGATTTCTTGAACGATACAATCGCGGCGCGCCATCAGATGAACGAAAGCAATCTGAGCTTTCTGCGGCGTGTGCTGGTGGATTGGGACGCGGATGTTCAAGTCGTCGGTCATCAGCTTCAAATCACGCCGCGCGCCGATTTGGAGCGCGACACACTCACCCTTGAGCTTGGCGTGCAGCTCAAAGACGTACGGATCATGGCCGATCTCGCCCATCAAAGGCGCAAACGTTCGCTGTCGGCCTATGACCATGTGAGCGGAACCCCGATTTACACAGAACTGGACGGTATCGCGCTTGGCCCTGGACAAGGGCGCGAAGGTGCGGAGTATCTTGAGCCGTTTGGCGATGCGAAAGATCACATTGCGTCTGCACCCGTGACCAATGAAACCGAGGCCACGGCATTGCTCAAATCGACAGGCGCGCGTGCGGCGCGTCGCTTTGTGACCGCTCAGGGCACCGCTGTTGGAAACCCCAAGCTACGCGTGGGCACTCACCTGACCTTTGAAGGCATCGGGCCGCGATTTGCCAATACGTATTACGTCACACAGGCGCAGCATTGTTACAGTCGAACGCGCGGCTATGTCACTGAATTTGAAGCGGAGTGCGCCTTCTTCAACGGAGACGTGGCATAGTGGCGAACTTTGCACAGATCGCGCGAAACATGTTGGACGAGACAGCGCAAATGCCACATCCCAGCCAAGGTGGGGTGATCTTGGGGCGGGTGGTGAATGTGCAAGACCCCGAGGGGCTGTCGCGTGTTGAAATCTTGTTCCCCTTAAACGCCGATGCCGATAGCAGCGGCTCAACTGCGTGGGCGCCTGTCTCTGTCCCGTTTGCGGGTGCGGATTACGGCGCATTCATGATCCCAAATGTTGATGATGTGGTGGTGGTCGGTTTCTTGGCCAATGATGTGCGCCAACCCGTCGTGCTTGGGTCTGTGTGGAACGGCGAAGCGCAATCCAAAGAAACACTGGCGGGGAACACCGTCGAGAAGTGGGCGATGACCGGGCGCAATGGCACGCGGATCGCGATTGTCGAAGAAAACAACACACCCAAAATCGAAATGTCCACCGAGCAAGGGATTTCAATCACGATTTCTGATGAGGGCGGCGGCACGATTAACATAACCACGGGTGGTTCGACGATTGCTTTGTCGCCCTCCGAAATTAGCCTTGAAGCGGCGACCATCAAAATGGATGCGGCCACGTTTCAGCTTTCGGCCCCCTTGGCGACAATGGATTGCGCGTTGATGGAGTGCTCTGGTGTTGTGACCTCGCAGGTTTGCCAAACCAACACAGTGATTTCCACGACGTACACACCTGGTGCGGGAAATATGCTGTGAAGCATGATACATTCATAACGGGCCTTCCGGCCAATGGGGCTGCCACAACAGCAGTGGTTGAGCCCACGATTTTGCGGTTTACAGAACCAAACTTTGTGAAGGTCTTCCTAGAGGAAATCACCCGCCCAGATTGGCGCGACACGTTACAAAATCGCACCGTCACCGTGGATGGTGACACCGGACTGATGACGGTTGAGCAGCCGGTGCACCGCGCGTTTCATTTGGTCGTTGTCGATGCTCGGTGCTTGACGGCTGGTGTGCCGCGACTTGATCCCAAAAAGGTGGTGAGTGCTGGTGTTGCGATCCGCCGACTTTATCGCGGCGCGTGGTATGGCTGGATGCGGCAAGGGGCCCAAATTCAAGGCTGGCAAGCGGTTCCACCGGGGGCAACGGATCTCGCATCTGTATATGAACCCGATGCCGCGTTGCGCCAAGTGAAAGCGCTGGGCAAGAACGCAGGCCTGTTGGGACGGCTGGATCGCTTGCCCAGTGCAGGAACGGCACTTAGCGAGGACACGGCACCTTTGTTCCCTGTTCCCCCGGATGTGGCTCAGGCGACGGGGATGTCGCTGCTTTATGGCTTCCTCCCGGTGATCAGCGGCGAAGCAGAGCCAGAAGACCCAAGCGCGCCGCCGCCTTTTGATCTTGCCGATGTCGCAGAACGGTTGCCAGATCTGTTTAAGCGCCCGCGTTCTGGCGTGGTCTTACCGCCCGTGAATGACAATGTGTGGGCGGTTGAAATGGTCAAACCGGAAGACGCCAGCGACAATACACGTGCCTCAGGATTGCGAACGTTGAAGTCTGCACTGACGTGGCTTGCTCAGGAATGCGGTGCGTTCTCTGGGGGCAGTCAGGCAGAGTCGATCAAAACAGCGCTCAATCAGGTTCGGCTTGTCGGCGCGGCGCGCTCTGGCCTGTTTGATTTCATGGAATACGCCTATCAAGTGCTGATCTTGCAGGCTTGGTTGAGCACATCCAACACCGGCACGGTGCCAACAAGCGTGCATATGCCTGATGCTTGGCCGTTGCTGACATCTGCGCAGGTTGATGCCCTGACAAGTGGCGCGCTTGCTTCAATGACACAACGCTGGGGCGATATGGCGCCACTGACACCGCGCTTTCCTGCGGGCAAACGGCAATACCAGTTGAATTGCTTTATCCGGATGGATGATTGCGCGGGATGTCCGCCACGCATCGTGTGGTCCGCGCCCTCTAGCCGGTTTCGCATCAAGCCTTGGTATGATGGGGGCGACGCACCACCCACGCAGATCGAATTGCCGCCCTTGACCGCTGACAGCTTGCGCGCACTTAAACCCAATGTCGCCGTGAAAGTACCACCCGAATTGCAACAACATATGGACCGGATTGATCTGGGAAACCTGTTGGACGGCAAACACACCAAAACGGGCCTCGATTGGGGGATGATCTGCGGCTTTTCTATACCGATTATCACGATTTGCGCCTTCATCATTTTGCAGATTTTCCTGCAATTGCTCAACATTATCTTCTGGTGGCTGCCCTTTGTGCGCATCTGCATTCCCTATCCCAAGCCCACCACAGAGGAGGAGTAGCCCATGGCCCGCTTCAATCCCGCACGCCCCTCTGACCCGCTCGGCTGGCCGTTGCTTCCGGTGCCGGACGCGGATGGTTCGCTTAATTGGCCTGACTTGAATGGCTCCATTCGCGAAACGATCCGCGCGATCCTTGTGACACGGCGGGGGGAACGCCTTTTGGAACGTCGCTTGGGCGGGGGGCTGCAAGACTTCATCCATCAACCCAACACTGTGCTGACCCGCCGCCGCATTCATGACCGTGTGGCTGAAACCCTTGGCCTCTGGGAGCCGCGGGTCGAACTCAATGATCTGCAAATCGAGGCCGAGGGCGACTTCAATGAGCGCGTGCGCATCACGCTGAACTATCGAATTCGCCTGACTCGCCAATTGGACGGGATCAGTGTCGCGCTAAACCTTGGGGGGAGCGAATAGATGCTACCACAAGTGAACCTTGCTGATCTCAGCGCCGAAGAACTGGCCGCGGAAATGGTGCGTCGTATTCCGGCGCACACGCCTGAATGGCGCAATGCGCGGTCGGGTGATCCGGGACGTGCTCTGATCGATCTATTCGCGTGGATGGGTGAAGCGGTTTTGTACCGTGCCAACCTGACGCCGCGCCGAATGCGCTTGGAATTCCTCAACTTGCTGAACATGAAACAAAACCCGGCCCTGCCTGCGACGGGATTGGTGCAGCTAGGTCATAAAGCGTCGGCGGCAGCATCTTCGGTCTTTGTGGGACAGACAACACGGTTAAACGGCCCGGTTCCTTTTGAAACCCTGAGCCCGATCACAGCCCAACCTTTTGAGGGGCACGCCTTTATCAAGCGCCGATTGAGCGAAGAAGAACAGGGCGATCTGAGCGATGTGATCGCGTCGCTTGGCCAGGTCTATGGGCTTGATGACATAGCCCCTTATGCGAGTGAGAAACTGTTCGGCCCTGATAGCTTTTCGCGCCCGGACGGAATTGATCCTTTGGCGGAAAGTTTGGACCAAACGCTTTGGATTGGATTGTTCGCGCTAGACGACAAACCCGCAGCCCGCACGAGCGCGATTGCGGCACTTGATGACCAACCCTGTTTGCTCAACATCGGCATCATTCCCCAAATGAGCCAAGCCGAGGGGGAGGCATCTCAGCCTGTGGCGGATGGTCTGCAATGGTCAGTCTCAAGCATGGACGCGGCAGGTGAGTTGCGCTTCCTTGATGTGGCCATTGATGATGACCGGACCAGCGGCCTGAGTGCAGAGGGCACGTTAAGACTTGTATTGCCCCGTGCGGATTTGGTCGGCGCGCCGTCTAATGACATCGTGGACGAGATTGACGCAGGTGTCGGGGATCGCCCCCCACGTCTGGATGACCCTGACTTGGCCACGCGTCTTATCGGTTGGTTGCGGTTGCGCGCTGATGACGCGGCAGATCGTTTGCCCTTGTCTTGGGTGGGGATCAACGCGGTTATGGCCGATCAACGTGAAACCTTTGCCAACATGTTGCTTGGAACGGCCACAGGACAGGCGGGGATGCGGTTTGCACTTCCAGCCGGGAACCTTGATCCCGACAGTTTGCAAATCTCAGTGTTTGAACATGGATTAGGGTTTCAAACATGGGACCGTGCGAGCGACCTTGGCGCATGTGGGCGCGAAGACCGTTGCTTTGAACTTGATGCGGAATCTGGCGAAGTGGTGTTTGGGGATGATCTGACGGGCAAAGGCTTACCCGCTGGCACCCGCGTGCGCCTAGATGTGATGCGCGCGGGCGGAGGGATCGCCGGAAACCTTGCCAAAGGAGCGCTTGCCAAGATCGAGCGGCCTGGGCTGAACGTACACCAACCCAGCCCGATGCATGGCGGCGTGGACGCAGAAACGCTTGAGGCCGCAGAAAAGCGGGTGAGCGCGTCGCTGCATCATCGCAATCGCTGTGTCACCGAAGAAGACTATAAGGAGATTGGCGCGGAAATGGGCCTTGCCCGGCTTGAGGTCATTCCGGGTTTTCGCCCTCATACGCGGCTTTCAAACCAAGCGGGTGTCATTGCGGTGATGGCGGTGCCGGACGCGCCTGTACGCCGCCCAGATAATCCGCGCGCGGATCGTCGCTTGTTGGAACGCATCCATGCACATCTTGATCCACGTCGCCCGTTGGGAACTGAGCTTTACGTGATTTCACCGGAATATGTCTCCTTGGGCATTTCTGTGGCGCTGACCACCCGCGAAGGGTTTGCCCGTGAAGAAGTCGTTCGCGCGGTCAAGGACCGCCTTTACACCTATCTATGGCCGCTCATCGGCGGTGGTCTGGATCAGAAAGGCTGGGCGCTGGGCCGAGACGTCCGTAACTTGGATGTTGAAGTCGAACTTGCGCGTGTTCCCGGTGTTCAGACTGTTACGGGCGTGAATGTCTTTGGCCAATCTGAAATCGGCTTCACGGTTGTGCCGACGCAAGCGGGTACAGGTTTGCAAACACTGCCGGTGGAAATCTGGCAATTGCCTGAGCTGCTCCACGTTGATGTGGCCGTGGGGCTGACTGCGCCGTCTACAACGTTGGATGGGCTCAATGGTGGCTCAAACGGCTTAAGTGACAACACGGGCCGACCTGTTGCTGTGCCCATCGTACCGGAGGTGTGCTGATGCAAGACGCCTCGGGCCATATCTACTGGAGCCTTGCAACAAAAAGCGCGTTGTTGCCGGAAGCTGTGCGGGAACTGGCATGGGATGCAACGCGACGCTGCGCCCATCTGCAAGAGTCAGCCGCCCCGGTCATGGGGAACGGAACGCGCGCTTGGGCACGCACACGTGCGGCGCGACCAAGTTGGACGGTGGATCGGTATGGCACAAGGGCGCGCGTGTCCGAAAGTGGAACACGTGTGTTGGCCAGTCGTGTCGACGAGGATGAGCATGAGATATGGCAAACACCCGGTGAAGCGCTCATTCTGGATATGGCATGGACCCAAAATGGTCATCTGATCGTGGCAACCGCTTTGGAGGGCGGGGAAAGCGCGAAGGTCTATTGGGTCGACCTTCTGGACCGCTTTGACATGGTGGAATTGTCTGAACCAGATTTGAAAATTGATCGGGTCTGCACACATGCGCTTAGTGATACGGTTTGGTTGGTGGATCGCGCTGGGCGTCAGGCGCGTGTGCTATCGGGCACACCGATCCCGGATGTTTTAGATACATTGCCGCGCAGCGCCTCTGTGTTTGCACCCAAACCCGAGATGGCCGATCCACCCCGGTTAGATACGCCCGTCTTGTCGGCTCTGGCCGGGTCAGAGATCATCGATGCTGCATGTGATGAGACAGGCGCACTTTTGCTGCTGCGATGGCCTGCTGGGTTGGTTCCAGCTGTCCTTGAACGAATTGCCGCAACCGGGGAAACAGCCAGTCATGCGTTAGACGGCGCTGTGTTGCCCCACACAATGGCCCCGATGGGGGAAGGACGCGTTGCGCTGGGCGTGCGCGATTGGCCTGAAGCACGCGCCTATAGGGTGCCCGATTTTGAGGACAGCGCTGGGCTGGCCTTGCCGCTCGGGCTTCGTCTTCCTTTGCGTGATTGGGCACAAGCACGGTTTTGCACGGGCGCTACGCGTCACGCGTATTACCGCAGCACCGGTCTTGATCGCCAATTGCGGCGTCTCGTCCCGGTCTCTTTTGCCGCCTACACCTCTTGGGGCGAGGTGTCGCTCGGGCTGATAGATAGCGGACAAGAAGGGTTCGTGTGGCACAAGCTATGTGTCGATGCGATTTTACCGGTCGATGCTCGATTGCAAGTTTTGGTGTCTGCCTCAGATCAACCTGAGGGCCCGCCCAAATTCTCAACGCACACATTTGGCACACCATCGCGGCGTGGCGTTCAAGGGGTTTGGTTGGCACAAGACAGTGAACGGCCTTGGCTTGCCAGCCCACTTGATTGCGCATCGCAGAAAGGCCGGGCCGGGCTGTTTTCGTGCGCCCTGCAAAAAGAAGACGGCGACAACAAACGCATCACAGGCCGTTATCTGCGCCTTAAGCTGCGTTTCAAAGGGGGCGGAACGGCCACGCCGCGTTTGTTTGCATTGCGTGCCTATGGCAATCGTTTCTCGTGGCGGGATCGCTTCTTGCCTGAACTGTTCACCATAAACGATGGTCCCGGCGCAGCAGGCAGCGATTTCTTGGATCGCTTCCTGACATTGTTTGAGGGGATGCTGACGCAGACTGAAGGCGATATCGCAAAGGCGTACCGGTTGGCCAACCCGCTGACGATCCCGGCTGAAGGGTTGGATTGGTTGGCACAATGGATGGGTGTGGTTCCGGATGGTGCGTTGGGCGAGGGTGGCAAACGCCGCCTGATCGCTGAGGCTGCTAAGCTCGCGCCGTGGCGTGGAACGCTTCGCGGGTTGACGGGAATGCTCGATATTGCCTCGGGTGGCGGCGTGGCAGATGGGCGCGTTGTTGTCGTAGAGCATTTCAAGATGCGTCGGACATTCGCCACGATCCTTGGGGCCAATTTGGACGATCAGTTTGATCCGCTGACACGTGGAACACGGCAGAATGCAAATTCGCATCTTGGCGCTGGTTTCTTCCTTGGCGCAGAAGACGAGAAACGTTTGTTCGCTTTATTTGGCCCCGAGTTGCTGAACCATGATTTGACCTCGCGCCAAGAGCGCCACTTGGCCTTGGCACAGTTGGATGATCTGCTTGATGGCGCGGCCCACCGGGTCACGGTCTTGGTGCATGATGAAACCGACCCGGATCGTCGCGGGTTGATCTCGCGGGTGATCCGGCGGGAAAAACCGGCCCATGTGATTGCTGACCTTTATGATGCGCCAAGTTCAATGATCCTTGGCCTGACCGCTTTGCTAGGGGTCGAAACCCGTACCAGCCCCGCCCCACATATTCCCGGTTTGACCCTTGGCACGAGTGCCATTGGCCAGTCCCGGCTGCGCGGCACGCCCGCGTTAGACAACCGTATCTGAAGGAGGAGACCAAAATGGCCCGCTTTACCCCGTTCCCCGAAGCCGATCCGCTGGATGATGCGGCCGGGACAGAGCGCTTGCGCTTGGCAGATGGGGTGTTGCTGACGGCGCAACATTTCCAAACCGAGCAGCTTTATCATCGGGCACGGTTGGCCCGCATGTTGGCTTATACTCAAGGACCGGGGACTGTTGCTGGCTTGGATGTCACTTGGCAGACGTCAGATGACCCCGCAGGCACTGAGCTGAAGGTCACGCCGGGGTTGGCGATTGATTACCGGGGTCGCTTGCTGGAACTGAGGCATGATGCCTGTTTGAACATCACCGATTGGATGTCGGACTTAGCCGATGAAGGGCTTGGGGCTGCGTTGATCACCGCCGGGCAACGCCCTGCAGGGGATGGCCTGCCGTTGCATATATTGGTCGATTTGTTTGCCGATTTTCGCGCATTTGCCCGCAGGCCCGAGCCTGCTTTCGCCACAGGCAATGCCGATCAGATTGATGGCACTGAGGCTACGTTAAGCGATGACGCCGTTTACCTGCATCTGGTGGTGCGTGACGCCGAAGATGAACGCGCAGCGCAGAGCATGGCCGCACGCTTGTTTGGGGCAGGGACGCCGACGCCAGAGGATTTGCAACGGATCAAACGCGAAGACTTGTGGCAAAACTTGGCGCCACGCCCTGACACGTTGGCAACCGCGCCGGGTTTGGCGGATACCGAACACGACCTTGGCCAGCAGGATTTTGGCGGGGTGATGTTGGCCCGTTTGGCGCTTCCTTTGGTTGAAGACGACGCAGGTGCGCGCTTTGACACCAGTTTCAACATGAACGCCACCGCAGTGGCCCCGGATTTTTCGGGGCGGCTTTATAGCTATTCCGCAGCAGAACTCGCGCTGCTTCACGGACTTAGGAGATAACAATGGTCAGCAAGCTTGATGTGATCCGCATACCTTTGGGCGATACTGGCTTCACGGAGCCGGGCACCATGTTTGATCAACGCCGCACGCGCACGGCCTGGTTTGAGGGCCAGCACGTGACCGCTGACCAGTTCAACCGGGATCAGTCTTATCACCTGACCCGGCAATCTGATCTGGGGCGCACGATCGGGCAGGGGGTTGTCGAGGGCCTGCGAGTTGCCGCCAAAGAAAGTTCAGCCACGGCGTTGAGCATAAATTCCGGACTTGGCCTTGCCCCAAGTGGCGAGGTGATCCACCTGCCTGATGATGTCGAACTTGATCTGGCCGATATCCCGACGCAACGCCGGTTGAACGCCTTACTCGAAGCACGTGGAGGGGCCAAAGCGCCACTTGAAACACGCACGGGTCTGTATGTTTTGGCGGCGTCCACGGTGGAATATGCGTCTAATCCGGTGGGCAGTTACCCGGTCAGCGCCACATCTTCGCGGACTTTGGAAGACAGCATCATCAATGAAGCGGTCTTGTTCACGCTGACGCCGTACCCGGTCGCGATTTCCAATGTGTCCACGGATACTTGGCAACGCGCGGCCGCTTATCGTATCTTTATCGAAGCCAAAGACCCTGAATTACCCGCAGGGGCTTTGCCCTTGGCTATGGTGGCGTTGTCAGGCAACCGCATTGTTTGGATCGATGTGCCGATGGTGCGCCGATCTTGCGCGCCTGCTTCGGGTGATATCTTTGGATTGGGACTTGTCGATCAAACCCGCCGCGTTGCGCATTTTGAACAGTTTGACACGATGATTGATCCGATCATTGCGGGAAACTCGGGCAATGGTCTTGCTGCAAGCACCCTTGTTGACGCGTTGCCACCTATGGGGCGTTTGCCGGTTGCATCTGTTGCAATGCGCGGGGTCTCGGACCTACCAGAACGCTTGTCGCAAAACTGGTTGCCCGCCTCTGTGCCGTGTGAATTGGTGGCTGTGCCAGAAGATGAGGTGGAAGCCTTATTGCGCGAGTCCGTGCATTTGCCGCCCATTGATCTGGGGGCGGGGGATAAGGTGCTGGCCAACACGCCTGTGTCGATCATCGTACCTGTTCCGCGTGCGGAATGGATGACGACACCGGGGGAGGTTTTGGAAACCACGTTGCCTTTGACACCGCCCCCTGCGGTTGGTGGCGCCCCGACGGACCCGTCGGCGTTGTTGGATGAATTGATCAATGGCTCGCCGGCACCGTTACCGTCCGATAGTGCGTTGACTGCGCAATGGCGGGCCTTGTTGGGCCAAGCGAATGAGTTGTGGTATGCACGTCGCCGCCAATTCCAACGATCTGATGATACTGTGACGGGGATTGTCGATGAGCGTATCCCAACCCCTGTCGAGGTCACGGATGCAACGGATGCACCAGTCGATCCCGTGGTGGTGTCGCCAGAGCGCAAATCGCTTGATCCGGCACCCTTGATTGACATGCTCTCACCGGGCCTGCGCGCGCTGCATGCTCAATTGAAACTAGAGGGCGCCTTCAAAGAACTGTTGGAATTTGACCCCGCAGACTTGTTGCCTGTTTTGATCCGTCAGCAGCAAGCTGTTGCGGTGGGGGGATATACGGCCATTGGGGCAATGACATTGGGTCTTGTGCAGTTTGGCGGCGATGCCAAGGAAATTGTAAGCGCTCTGGAACCGGATGTGATTTCAGCGGTGACCGATATTGAGCCTGTGATCCTTGGCACTGGGCTGACAGTTTTGTTGCAGCCCAGTAAAGACAGTAATGTACAATCGTTACAAACGATGGCGCAAAAGTTCTCTCCACTTGGGCCGTCCACGATAGGGAACGCAATCCGGTCTCATGCGCCGGTGCCGTTGCAAGATCAATCCTTTCAAAATGCTGAAGACTTGAAGGGGGTCTTATCGGCAATTGTTGAGTCTAAGACAGCGTTGCAGTTTGAAACCCGTCCCCCCTTTGGTGACGAGGTCCTTGCCGCGCGTATGGTCTTGATGTCCAGCAAACTGTTCCCAACTTTGGCGCAGGCCCTCGCGGCGATCTCACGCGAAAAATGGTCGGAGGCATTGCTGAGTTTGCGTTCGACGTTTGTGCTTGGACAAGATCCAGACAAAGTTACCGAAGCTTTGATCGAAAAAGCGAAGGGGTTCGCGTGATGCCCCGCCGCTTGTCAGATTTCCCGTCTCAAAGCACGGCTCTTGGCATTGAACCTGCACCAACGCGCTCTGTTGCGCCGGATGGTGGGGTACAAAGGTTGCGCTTTCACAAAGGGCGTTCGTTGGATCACGATGATTTGCGCCTTGAAACCCAAAACGCTGAAGCCCGCTTTGGACTGATGGCGCGGGTGTTGGCGGATGGTGTGATCGATGGGTTTAAAGTGGCCATGAGCGATCAGGCCGAAACGCCCGGTGGGTTCGACGTGTCACCGGGATATGCGATTTCGCCTCAAGGCCAAGACCTTACGCTAAATCGTCATATCCGGTTGAATATATCTGATCTGCCACGTGCAACAGCCACCAACCCGGAAGCAACGCCGGCGTTGGGTGGAATTTGCGTATTGGTTTTAGAGCCCGTGAGCGCCGAGGAAACGCGGTTTTCAACGTCGCAAGATCGTTCGGCGGCTTTCATGCGTGACCAACAACTCGACCCCGATGCGGCACCGTTTCAGGACGCACGGATCATAGACGGCGCGCGCATCACATTGGTGCGGCTCAATACACTAAGTGTCGGCCCAAACGCGCCAAGGGCCATCAACACCGCTGTTGCGGAACTGACCGAAGCAGAGCGCACAGGCGCCCCCTTGGCGCAATACAGCACGCGCAGTGTCGCGTTGTGTTTGATAGGCATAGGTGCAGGCGGGCGTATCTTGTGGGTGCATCGTCATGGCGCGGCCCGCAAGGGCGGTGGTTTGGCGCGTGTCTTGGCGCAACCCAAATCAGGATTGCGCCGCTCCCCTCGATTGACGCAAGCCCGCGTTGACAGCTTGCTGGAAAGCCTATCTCATTTACGGCGCATAGGTGAAACGACCGGGCAAGCGTCGTTCACGGATTTACCCCCGGCGGGCGTGCTCCCATTTGTCGACAGTTTCGACGCTATGCCGTTTCCATCAACATGGGCCACAGATGTTGTGCCGATCCCAATGGGCCAGTTGGATGCCTTATTGGCCCAATCAGAGGCGTTGGCAGGATATGACCTTAGCCAGCCGCTGGACGAGGTGCGCATCTATGTGCCAGTGCCGGATGCTTTGTTTGAACCCGGGCTGTTGGAAACCCCAAGCGTGTCGAGCGCCTTTTTTGACGCGCGTTCTGCTTTCGAACAAACCCTCGCGGATCGCTTGGAATACCGTGACGAGGTGATCAAAGAAGGCAATGGCGCGCTGTTGCTTGTGGATGCGGATGAGCGTTGGGAAACGTTGCAACGCTATGATCCTGACCCCGATGCTATCCCCGAGGAGGATTCATTGCCCAACGGTGGCACTGTCAGTGCGCGCGATTACAACACCGAGGCTATGAGCGTCACGACAGCATGGCGCGAAAGGGTTCCAGACACGTTGTTGACCACCGCGCAGCTTGAGTTGTTGGAATTTGAAGACAACCGGGGCGAAGGCAAAGGCTTGCGTAATTTCATAACGAAATTGCAAAGCGGAATTGATCGTGGTGATGACTTTATCGATTTTGGTTTCACTAAGGTGCAGGCTGAAATCTATCGTTTGCGTCAAATATTGCTAGACGCCGAAGAGGCCACCAAGCTGGCGACTTTCCCGGTTTTGGCGGGTTTGGCAAAAGGCTCTAATGCTTTGGCTATTAGCAAAGGCTTGCAAGAGAATTTCCAATTTTCACGCTTGAAAAGCCTTCAATCGCCTGCTGCTGCGGCCTCAGATTCCAATGTCGGGAATGTGGATCGTCAGTTCTTGACCGCAATGTTGCTGCCCATTGAAAGCACGAAAGAGACGACCTCGCTTGTGCTATCGGGTTTGTCACCAAGCCTGACAGTTCCGCTTAAGGGCACCACGGCTTTGACTGGGGCTGCACGTGGTGACTTGAACCTAGGGACCAGCGGGAACTTCGGGTTAACAATCGGTGTTGATCCAAATGACGCCAAAGATAACATCACAACGACGGTTCCCCAACGAGACGCGGTGGCATTTGCTCAACCAACGGTTTTGACGCAAGCATCTTTGGTAGATAGCTCGGCCTATCTCAATATCTTCAACGCTTCTCGCGATATTGTTTATGATGAGATCGCCTTGGCAGACGCAGAAGATAAGCGTGCGGGCATTACGTTTGCCAGTGCAATTCCCGGCGATTACAGGGATTTACGCACTGTCACCATCGCGGACCGGCTGGCTGCATCCGCCGCGCAACAAGCCCGAACTGCGGCCTTGCGCACCAAGGCCGACACTTTGGCCGGTATCGCCGAGTTGGAAATTTCTATGGTGGGTGTCAAAGCGCCTGTCATGGGGATTGATGCGCCCGAAGCCATCTTGACCCGCGCAGATTTCGAAGTCGCAGTCGCCGGTTTTGTGGGTGACACTACGTCCTCAACTGTTGACCGATTGCGGGCCACGCTTGACGTTCTGCAAGCCGGTGCAACCTCGTCTGAGGACATTGTGAGCGCAGATTTGCGGGGGTTAGATATTGGCGATCAAGACGTTGCCAAAGTTGCACGCGTTCTGCGCCTGCAACAAACACCTGTTCTAACGCCCGATATGGTCAATCTAGTGTTGGGCCGTCGTTTGGATAATGATCCAAGCTCCAGCGCGGATGAAAGCGAATTGCTCGCCAGCGCTGTGGAGATTTTGGAAAGCACAGTTGCAGTGTTTCGCACGGCCGAACGCCGCGTTGCGGCTTTGCGCGGTGTGTTGAAGGGCGCTGTGTCCTTGCTGGAAAATCTTGAGGACCTTGTCGATGAATGGCGCGCGGATCTGGATGCGGCTGATGTGGCCTTGTCAGAAGGGCGTCATGACGTCCAAGCGATGCGCGCCTTGTTTGATGAAGAAACCGCGCGCATTGACGCGTTACGCCAAACCCGGCGGGATATATTGCGCAACCATGTCAAGTTTTTCGCTTATGCGCGGCCACGGCGATTGCGCGCGCATTCGGCTGGTTTGACGACAGGGCGCATGCTGTCCGGTGTGTTTGATGATCCATTGCCGCTCGCGTTGGAACGCCCGGCAAAATTGCCCGAAGACCTAGCCCAGATGATGGAAATCTTGCGCGATGTACCTATTGGCTGGTTTGACTCCCGTGACGCCTTGTTGGCTGACTTTGCCAAGCCTGCTTTGTTAGACCGGACCTATCATTGGGCCGCGAATGCAGCCGCGATCCGGTTAAACGCACGCAAGACCTTGGCGATTTCTACGCAATTAAGCGGCGCTGTTCCCATTCTTGCGGCCCGCGGGGGCAAAGCGGCGCGTGCGCGTAAGACCGCGCGACAAATCTCTGGGTTTTATGTTGATTTGTCGTCCCGCTTTTTGCTGGCACGACAGCAAATCGATCTGGGGCGTGTGGATCGACAGGATTGGCGCGACAAACGCAAAGCAGCGGCCCAAGATTTGTCGTTGAATGATCTTATCGAAGGGGCTGCAAGCTCGACCAGCGCGGCGCGTGCTTTGCGCGAAGTGGAACAGATTGATCGGGTGGTGTCCTCGCTATACGTGCTTTTGCGCCGTGTCCCACCTGCTGTGCGCTTGTTATGGGCGGATAAGTTGTCTGTTTTTGATGGCACGCCAGTGCTCACGGACATTGCGCGATTGCCCGGTTGGACCGCCCTAACATCAGAAGCCCGCTTTGATATTCGCCGACTACATGCGTGGTTGTTTGCACGTATGATGCCGGGGGTGAAAGAGGCCTCTGCGTTGATGTCAGATGTGCTGCAAGTGGCTCTGCTATTGGCGGCGAATGCCGAAAGTGACGCAGTGGTCAAAGCCCGATTAGAGCAAGACACCACTGTTGAACCAGGTGGCTCTGTAGAGCTCGCATTGGATTTGGGACAACCCGAAATTGGCACTCCTGTTTGGTTTGGCGCATCTGGTAGTGATCGGATCAGCGGAACGATTGCAAATGTGTTCAAGGGGCGCGTCCAAGTTGATCTTAGTCGTAGCTTGACAGAGCGTGTCACCTTGCGCCCGGATATGGCGATATTTGTCGACGCCAAACGCCTTAGCCCGACACGTTATGGGCGTTGAGCGGGTTGATATAAACCGAATGGTGTTAAGCGCGACTGATCGTGCACCGGTTCGCGCAATCTTGCCCGAAATCAAAGACGCGTTTCGCACGACGTCTTGGCCTTTACCGCCGGGAACACAAGGTATCATTCAAATCCGCAAACTGGACATGGGGCGCATTGCCCGCGGCGCTTCACGCCAATCCTTGTCGCGTCACTTAAGCGATGTGACACGACATTTGCCGCTGACGATCTATCGGCGCGGAACCCTTATTCCAAACGATGTGGCGGCAGTGCATTGGCCCGGACCAGCCGAACGATTGGCCGCAGTCCTTATTGCGCAAGCCAAAGGGGGTGTGCTGCCGTGGTGGGTGTCTGAAACAATGGGGCGTGGGGGCCAAAAACAAGGATCGACACCCGGCAACCTAGCTCGGTTCTTGCAAGGATTGCCGCCCGAACAACGCGCCGCGCGCCTTGGGGCTCTATTGGTTGAACTTGCAGATCAAAATGCGCCCAAAGCGACGGCTTTACCCGTAGCGTCTGGCGCAAAGCGGGCCTTAGCGGTTTTTCCAGATTTGGTGTTTTGGTTTGATACTTTCGAGGTGCCGCAAACAGAGCCAAATCAAGACGTAGATCAAAGGCATCCAGCATCAGTTGACCAACATTCGTATGTAATTTTGCGCAAACGCTTTATTGCTTCTATCCCGTTGCTTCAACGAACGAAAATTGCGAACTGGATTGCGGGGGCAAGCCTGTCGAAGGGACATGAACTGGCTGCATTGACTGCGATCGTGATGCAGTGTCGCGGTCTTAGCGCGGTGCCGGAGCTGTTGGCAAGACAGGTCACATCGATCCCAAAGCATTGGCACGAACAGGGCGGCAGGCGTCCCAGTTTGGCACAAGGGCAAGACAAAAAAACCATCGCTCAAATCGATACAGAGAGAGACCCAGAGCAACGCACCGATCCCAGCGCCAAAACACCCATCGGCCCTACCAGTTTGCCCCGGCTCAAACCACCAATCGCTGCGCCAGTTGACCATCCAGAGGACCTAATTTGGCCAGAGTACATGACGCGGCTGGGTGGCGTTCCGATAATGATAAACCTGCTGCATCTCACTGGTGTTCAGCACTATGATCAGGTTTTGCAGCAGACCCTGTGTTTGCAGGTTTTCAACGCTCTGTTGTTGCGCGCCGGATATGAGGGCGATGCGATGCATGACGCGCTGATTGAACCGTTGCTGTCGTCGGCACCAGTGCGTGGCGGCTTGCCTGTTATCTATCCTTCTGTGACGGCTTTGGCCTGTGGTCCCTCAACGTTTTACCTGACGCGGATTGCGGCCCAACCGGGGCGGTGGGCGTTGTGTTTGCGCCCAAGCGGCGTTGTAATAGGAATCTTGAATGGGGCTGCCTTCGGACATTTGCGCGAGCAGTTGCCAAAAACGCAATGGCGCGTGGCAGGTGACACTCTGGCCCCAGAGGTCGTGCATCTCAATTTGGCGAGGGGTTTGCAAATTCTTCTGCAACGGGTTTGCTTTCACCTTTGCCAACAAAGCTGGCGTCAAGTGTTGCATCGACCTGCTTGGCTGGATCACAGCGCAACCCATGTCGATGTGACGTGTGATTTGAACGATGTGCGTATCGCTGAACGCCGGTCGGGATTGGATGTGTCGCCGGGGTGGGTGGCGTGGTTTGCGCGGGTTGTGAGCTTACATTTTGAACGGCTCGACACCACGCATCCGATGCCAGAGGTGCCGTGATATGACCCCGGATGGTGCCCCCCCACAGGACTTGCCGCTGACCTTGTCACTGGACACGGTGTTGACCCGGTGTCTGATCGCGCTCGCGCAAGATGCAGCCGTGCCAGGTGATTTACAAAGGGTCATGGCTCAGGCTCTTGTGACACCAGACCTCAAGGATGCCGCCCATATTGCAACTGCGCAAAAATTGGGACTGACGCCACCGGAAATTCTGGTTCTTCATGCGCTTATTCAATGTGAAACTGATCCAAAGATCGCGCATGCGATTGGTGCATTACAATCTGGTGACGCAAAACATCGCCCATCTGCGGCGCTGTTGGCGCAAATCGGACAAAGTGTTGATCCTGCGATGGATGTGCAAACATTGTTTTGCGCCCCTGTGTTTCAGCTCCCCTTGGCGCATGTCATGCCCAGCACATCCCCAGCCGCGCTGAGCCCTGTGTCTTTGGTTCCCGCATTGCTTGGTGCTTTGGGATTGCCGGGTCCTATGCGTTTGAACAAAGCATCCAATGCGCAGGACATCCCCAAGAGCTGGCATGCCCAAGCCGCTGCGTTGGCCGCGCGCATCAAGATGGAACAGGTGGCCATTGTGGTGCGGGCCGGATTGCCTGCGGATCAACAGCTTTATGCTGCGGCTCTGGCGCAAGCGTTTGGTGCGTCGATGGTAAATTTACCCGCCAGTTCAGACGTTTTGGGGCAAGTTGGGCTTGGGGCGGCGATAACATTTGCTCAGGCGCTTCCGGTTGAAACGCTCTCCATTCCGGCTGGGACTCGGATCACATTAAGCGACTTGCGCGGTTACGTTGGGCCACGTTTGATTTTGGCAGATGGGGCCGGCGGCGTCGTGGCACCGGGGTGGGATGTGTTGGATGTGACCTTGCCCGACCTGACGGCTGATGAACGCGCCGATCTTTGGACAATTCGGCTGGTAACATCTGATGATCCGCCGCCTGCATTGGCAGGCCTTGGTCCTAGCCGTCTTGCCGCAATTTCTGCGCGTATGGCGTTAGAGCCAGGGGGGATGTCTGACATTGATGTTGCGTTGCGCCGTGCGGCGGGCGCGGAGGCGCGCCCAGATTTGGAACCCCATGGCCAGCTTGTGACCGCCGAGATTGACGACACCGCGCTCGTGGCATCAAAAACGCTGCAATCGGGATTGGATCTTCTTGCGGCACGCTGTGTGGCTCGGCGTGACAGTCGCAAATCCCTTGGCCCAGCCTTTCATGCACGCGGGCATGAAACGGGCGTGCGTGCGCTTTTGTCTGGCCCGTCTGGCGGCGGGAAAACAATGGCGTGTGCATGGCTTGCAACGCGTTTGGGGATGCCGTTGTTTCGGGTCGATCTTGCTTCTGTGGTGAGCAAATACATTGGTGAGACCGAAGAAAACTTGTCGCGCATCCTTGATCGTGCAGAAGCAGCGGATGTTGTGCTGTTATTTGATGAAGCGGATAGCCTGTTTGGTGCACGCACGGATGTGAAGGACAGCTCGGACCGGTTTGCCAATAACCAGACCAACTTCTTGCTTAGCCGGATCGAAAGTTATTCTGGCATCGTTTTGTTGACCACCAATAGTCGGGATCGCATTGACGCCGCGTTTGCACGTCGCATTGATCAAATCATCGAAGTCCCGGTTCCGGACGCAAAAGAACGCCGTGCATTATGGCGGGCGCATTTGGGGCAAGCCAGCGGCTTATCAGGCCTTGAGTTGAACGCTTTGGCCACTGGGGCGGATATCTCGGGGGGGCATATCCGCTCGATTGTGGGCACGGCGGCTGTGTTAGCGAACCTATGCATCAAAGGTGGCGACGCAAAGATCAACATGCCTGAGATCGCGCAAGCTTTGGATTTGGAATACCGCAAGATTGGCCGCACGCCACCGGCAAATTTGGTGCGCGTATGATGGCTGCGAGCACACATTCGGGTCCTGGTGAAATGGCGCAAAACCCGGATTTGGGCCAGCGTTTGGTGCTTGATCCAAACGTGACGCGCGTTCAAATTGATGCGGCGCTTACGCGGTTGGGGTTTGTGCAAGACGATGATGCCAGCGAATTGGCTGCGAGTTGGCGCATGTTTGGCACCCGTCCGTTTGTCGTTTGGACGTTTAATCCGGTGTTTCGCTTGTCCGTTTTGGATGTCGGAACTGTGCCTCCTGCGCAGCGCGCGCAGATCATAGCGGCGCTGCCTATCTTAGGTTTGGTGGAACTTGAACGGCGTTTGAAATCAAATTTACCGGGTGATGTGTTGCTCGCACTCTGGGCCTTGGTGGACCGCGAAGAGGTTGGACACCTGCCAATGTTGCGCAAAATGGCGCAAAAGGCGGCGCAACCTTTGGCAGATGAGATCACATTGGCCATGGGCGCGCTTGGCAAAATTGATGCGCAGCGCCGCGAACTGATAGGTGGTTTGCGATTGGTGGCCCAAACCGCAGGCGAAGTGATCGACGCATTGGCGGATCCAAACGTGGCGCGCTCTTTGCTTGTGACACCAGATGAATGCGCGTCGCTGTTCACACCGGACATAGCTGCAGATGTGGCAGAGTTGTTGCAAACAAAACCTCATAATCTTGGGCGCGGGATGGAAGGCCGGGTTGTGAACGGGGATCACATCGTTGCAGCTCAAGCGGGATTGCTGCGTTGGCACAACATGTTTAGTCGCGCGTTTCCAATGGGGTATCGCGATGCGGCGGGCTGGATGTCCGCACAAACGGTTTGGGTGGCATGGAAGACTGAAACGGCACCAGAACATACGATGACCTATGACGGTTTGGTTCTGTGCGATGGGCAGTGGCGGCTTTTCCCACGGGCGTATCGGGCAGTGGCGCAGGTGATGACCGCGCGCCAAACTCGGCATTAGGGGGCGGGTCTGATGCGTGCTCGCCCTCAAGCTCGATCGCCACGCCATGTCCAAGACACCCCAGCATTGCGCACCAGTCTGGAGGCCGCGATCCCATCCGGCACAGCGGTGCCCCATTCGCTTACAGCGCGTCAGAACGCGCAAACCACAGCCGCCCATTCATCCGCGAACTCGGATGCAAATACGTCTCTGCCCCAAGAACCGCGCGCAGCGGATGACACAGACCAGCAGACCGATGCCGCAACTGAACCCGGTACTGATGAACAACCCGTGGCAGAAGATGCCGCCCCACAAGGCATTACGGGCGAAGATCCACAACAAGACGCAGCACAAACAGAAGATGAGGTTGCACAGAACGATGACGCTACTGCCGTGCAGGGCGATAGCGATGGCGATGGCAGCGAAGACGCACAAGGACCCGTACAATCACAAGTGACGCAGGCAGCGACCGGCGGCGATGCGGGACCATCCGAAGCGATGGAGGCGCCAGCTTTGCCGCGATATGTGGCACCTGATATGAATGCAATCCGCAGTCCGATTGTGCGCTTGCCACCAGCCAAGGCGGTTGCAGATACGCAAGCGATCCTTGCAGACACCGGGTCGCCCCCCAGCCAACATCATGCGGATATTCAGGGCGCGTTGTTCCGGGTCGGCCAAGCTGCGCGTGCGGCACAACGCGAAATGGTGCAAGAGGTCGAAAGTGTCGCCGTCAATGCACGCTGGGACATCGAAGCGATGGCGAGCCAGATCGACGGCATCATCGCGCGCGCCTGTGGCATCGTTCAAGGGGCTGCATCTGCTGCATATTCAGAAATCGAAACGTTGGCAGAAGCCCGCATTCAGGATGTTCTGACGACAACTGTGTCTGGATCAACGGATATGGAAGCACGGGAAGCCACGGTGCGCCAGCAGGTTGTGGATGCTCTGCGGGAAAGTGGGTCCGGCAAGATCAACGAGGCGCATAACGCGTTGGTTGCGGCGTATGATACTTATGCACCTCAAGCTGCGGCAAAGGTTCCCAAAATCGCCGAAGGGACGGCCCCGGACCCGATTAAGTTTGGCGAGGACTCCGGCGAAACGATTGATGCTTATACGCCCGCCGGCGGAGAAGTGACGACCTTTGCGGCACGTGGTGAAGCGATTGTTGGCGAATTGTTCACGTCGCCTGCAGGCGGGGCGGGGAATAGTCAGTTTTATGAGGCCTTTATAGGACGCGCGCAGGCCGGAGCTGTGCCCTATTTGGCAACAGAACATCGCAACGGCTGGGTGACGTCCGCCACAACACGGGCCGAAAAATACAAAAGCGCGGACAATCGCAACAAGTTCGTGCTGACAGCGTTGGGCTTGGTCGCCCCAACCGCGGAAGCCATGGATGTGGACGCGGAAAGTTATCAAGAAACACTGTCCGATGAAGTTTACAACCAATACGGCCGGATGAGTGCCGCCCAAGAGCGTGCAGTATCAGGCATGGAAAGCACGTTGCGCGGCCCAAACTCCGTCAAAGCGTTTTTCAACTCGGCCAACCCAAAATCGATGCCAGCGAAAGTGGTGAAAGGGCTGCGCAAAACCGGTGCCAAGATGAAACAGGCGATGATGGATCAGGCCCGATTGCAACAAGCCGGTTACCGGGCCAGCATCGCTGATATGGCCAAGGCCTATCCCGATGTTATCGCGCGTATCGAAGACATGTTGGGCGGTGATGACTTGTTGGACGGGCGCACGCTTGGGCCCAAAATCGAAGCGGCAGCGCAAAGTCTACGCACGTTAAAAGCTGGACATATTGATGCGACCCAAGCGCAAGCAACGGCGGGGGTGGACCAGTCGCGCGAAGGGTTCAGAACCCAAATCCAAAGCATCTGGGACACGGTAGATGGCGCGCTCGACACGATTACCGAGCAAAAAGAGAAGTCGAAGTTTCACTTTGAACTGAGCTACGCGTTTTACAGTGGGGAGTTCAAAAACGGACTGGACCGGGCATTGGCGGGCGTGTCGGGATATGCCGAAACCGCTGCTACCCAATTGCTTGCACCCATAGCCTCCGCAGAGACGGCAGGAACGCGCGTGCAGCAACGGGCCATTTCGTTTTTCAACGGCCAGTTGGCAGGGGAGTGGGAAGGCTACATCAAGAATGCCGTCAACAAGTTGGACGAAGCCATTGGCCATGGTGGTTCTGGCGCCGATGCGGATCGCTCCAAACCGTTGCCAACGATAGAAAAGGACAAGCGCGGGGAGTTGAACACACGCGGCTCTGACATAGAAGCGGCCTTGCGTGTGCCAAATACCGCTGGGATGGTGGTGGGGGTCGGCGTTGCGGTTCTGACGCCGCCTCCGATCAATTGGATCGGCGGTGCATACGCCGCTCAACAGGCCTATGAGGCGATCCCATCTGTGAGCGGCGCGGCGACTGCACTCGCGATGCCATGGCCCGGACCTTTGGCGTTGAACTACGACATGGATGAATGTGGGCGGTCCCCGAATGCCAAACAACGTGTTGAGCAGTTCGTGCCTGATGGACATGACGACAAATCCCGCCTTTTGGGCTTGTTTTCATCAAATGAAGGCACTGCGGCGGCCAGCAAGCAAGCGCTGGTAACAGGCGCGGATCGAATGTTTGGGGTGAATGACGACGCGGTCGAAGCTTTGTCGCGCTCGTTTTCCCCATCTGAGCTGGCAACGTTGAGCGAAGCACAAAAGACGCAAATGCAGGCTTCGGTGCGCTCAAACCTATCGGGCACCCAGTTGCAGGTGACAGAGGCCTATATCGATGGCAATCCGGCCCGCGCCGCAGCTATTCGTATTCGCGCAGACCTTGATACTGCGCGCCGTGGTGGGGATGCGGCGATGGCCGAATTCACACGTACCATGGATTCACGTTTGAAGTCAGAACTTCAAAGTTCGGGGGGGGCCTATGTGCCCCCAGAACAACTTGCGCAACTTACAGATCAGATGTTTGTCGAGATGACGAGCCTGATCCCACCAGAACCCGGACCCGGACGGACTGTGCAAACGGCGCGTGGTGGACAAGCGGCGGCAAACCCGAACGCGTCGACCACGGCAACGGCGGCGCAAACGTTGCAGCAAACAGCACCGCTCACGGCTGCGATGTCGGACCCGGATGCGCCGCAAATGTCGGTGGATCAAACCGCGTCACCGCCATCCGATTTGGTGCAGCAATCGCAAGCGGCAGATGCCACAGGGTCGGCTAATGCGGACCAGACCCAAGCTGCCGATTGGGATCCGGCCACGGCCCCGCAACAAAGCTTGCCGCAAGATGATGCGGCGGCGGCTACTTTCCAGCAAAACGCCCTTGAACGTGCAAGGTCGCGACCAGATGCGGCAACGGTGCAATCCGCGCGCGATCAGTTCGCAGCGTTTGCCACCCGTGATTATGTCTCGGCGCAATATTATGGCCCTTTGTCACCGTTGATCCAAGGGCAAGGCGATGGCCGCATGATGCAATGGTTGGCCCCCAATCTAGAGTCCGACCGCTTACGCGAATTACCCGGGTACAATGTTTCTGACGGGCGGTCTGTGCATGGCAATGTGATCATCGATCAGATGGAAACCAGAACCTCTGACTTGCTAAACGCGTATATTTCCAAAGGGTCTGCAAGCCCGGAATATCGTCAAGCACGCGCGGTGCAGGCGCTGACTCAATCTGAAGGGCGCACGTTTGGCGCGTCTGAAGCGGATATTGTTGCGCTAAGTCAATCATTTGGCGCCCCGGCACTGTCCATGGCGCGGTCTCGCCTGTCTGAGGCGGAAAATACCCAACCACCCAACCCTGCGGCTGTCGCGGATGCTCAAGCGGCAGTGGCACGCGAGCAGCGCAAACAGGACCTGTTTATCTTCCAAGTGGCTGGAAGCCTGAATGGCCAATCGGTGCCCGATGATCCATCGCCCGAAGAAATCGCTGCCGCGCGCGCATTGGTTGCTGGTCGGATCAACACTGTTGCAGGCGGGTTCAATGGTGATTTGGCCAATGTTGGTACGGACCTGACCAGCAATGGCTCGATTGATTTGGGGGCAGGATTGCGCGCGGCCACGGATGGGTGGGGCACGCATGACGCATTGCTCAACGAGGTGGTGTCCAACCGTCGCCGCAATGAGTTCACCACATATTTTGCGGCGGGCGGGCAGGGCCAAGAAGATGGCATCACCCGTGCGAGCCTTGGGGTTGGACAAAACGCGGACTACTTCGGTGAAACCTCTGGTGATCAAGCGCAGAAATTGGAAATCGCCTTTCTGGGCGTGCCAGAAAACAGCGCCGATGAGATGGACATCGCGGGCGTGCGTGCCCGTCATCAACTGCAAGACGGCACGGGGTTCATTTCTGCACTGACGATGGAAGGCTCCCCACATCAACGTGAGTTGCAACAGGCACAAGGGGCAATAGGCACGCGGGTGCATGCATCGATTGCAGCCAATGACGATCCACACAATCCGGTTCCCGCCGAAATTCTAGCGATGTCGCCGTCGCAATTGGTCAATCCTGACGGTACGTTAACGGCGGCGGCGCGGAAATATTCTGTGGATCGGCGGGGCAACTTCTTTGGCTCTGGGCCAACCTCGGCGGATTTGAGTTCAGAGGTTTCAAATGCGGCGCGCAATTATTCGGCTGAAATTGGACGACAAGAAAGCTTCTTCACGGGCCTGATCACAGCTGCGGCTGTGGCGGTTTCGGTGTTGCTGCTGCTTGTGCCGGGGGTCAATGTCGCCGCCGCTGGAGTGTTGACCGCGCTGATTGCGGGCTCGGCATCGATTGCGGTCAAGGCGGGGATGCGCGGGGACCGATATGGTTGGGAAGAAGCCGCAGTTGATGTGGCCCGCACAGGGATCGAAGCTGCCACAGCGGGCGTTGGGGGGGCATTGGGCGGCGCTGTCAAACCGGGCGCTGGTGTGTTGGGGCGCATCGCCGGAATGGGCGCAAAAATCAACAAGGTCTTTCCCAAAAACCTGATGGGCACAATCGGCGCTGCCGCCACCCGCGAGGCGATCACATCGGCGGCAAGTGGTGTCGCCAATCAAGCGCTAGATGACAAAATCTGGACCAAAGGCATTGGCGACGGGTTTGGAAAATTGGCCGGTGCTGGATTGCGCGGCGCTGTGACGGGGGCTGTGTCGGGTGGTGTGTCCGAGGGGTTGACGGGCGGTGTGAAGGGCGCACTTGGGTCTTCAAAAGTTAGCAATCTGGACGGCGATGGTCTGAACTGGCTGGGCAAACGACTAAGCGGCACAGGGCGCGAAATTGTCGAAGATGCAATCAGCGGAATGGGATCGACGGCGGCATCCGAATTCACCACGTTCTTGATGGATGTGGCCGAAGGCAAGCCAGGCACGAGTTTTGACAAGTTCCTCGCCAAGCTAGGCCCAGCTATGTTGAAAGAGCTGGCCTCCTCTTCGGGGCGTGGCATGGCCAAAGGCCATATGCGCAAAAGGTTGCAACAAGAAACGACGCGGGTGATGTCCAAGGGCGGCGAGGTCAGCTTATCTGACGCGGTGATGTTGCGTCGACTGGCGATCTCGGCAGGGGTCGAAACCTACGGGGCAGGGCGCGTCGAAGACAAGTTGAAGGCAGGCATGCGCGCTGACGCTTCAGCCAACGCACTTTATTTCAATGAACTCAAACAAGCGCGCGCGGCCTTGATGGACATGCCCCAAAGCATGCAGGCACAGATGCGCCACATGAACCCAAGCGATATCCTGACGGTGGACGCATTGCGGCGTGGCGGTGGGGCTGGTGACACGGATGCTCTGACAGGGCTCGCATTAAGTCTGCGCAACAATTACGACATGACCGCACCTGCTGATTTCTTCAAAACCCTGCGCCAAGTTGTGGCCACAGATACGCGCGCCAAACAAGCGGATGCCGGAACGCGAAACCGTCTGACGCGAGACATGCCCAAAGCTACCCGTAGCGCGCTTGATGGCGCACCCGTGGATGCAATCACCGCCTTACCACGCGTCTTGCAGGACGAAGCCGCGCGCCTTTTGAATGATCCGGGTGGGGATCCGTCTGCGATGCAAGCCTCTGTTGCAAAAGCAAAAGCGCGTGTTGTAAACTTGGACGAGGCGAAGCTGATACAGCAGGTTCAAACGCTGATGGGCGGAAAGGCGCAAGCCGAACTCTCCGTCGATATTGCGCATCAAAAGCAACGCGCAGAGCTTGGGCCGTTATTGCCCGCGGCCTTGCGTGAGGTTGCAGATAGTTTGCCAGCCAAAGACCTCGCGTTTTTGCACCGTATTGCCATGGCGGATGGCGGCATGCCTGCGCCAAAAGCATTGGACGGTGTCATGAATATGTTGGCCAAACGCGCGCCACACCTGAACGACGAAGTGCGCGGCGCGTTGGTTGGCACCATGTTGAGCAATGGCAAAGACGCCTCTGCGGTGCGCGCGTCCAAGGCCGCTCAGGAGGCGCGGTCTGAGCGCGTCTCGCGCATGGCCCAACTTGATACGGCCCCCGAAGCGATCCGGCCCGCTTTGGCGCAATTGGCCCCGGATGCATTGCTGGTTTTGCGGAAGGCTCAGACCTTGGGACCGACCTTGGGTGAGGCCGACCTGAAGCAACTGGTGGCACGGGCCCGCAAAACCCAGCCTGATTTGGATGCCGCCCAGTTGATGGGGGCGATGAAGACGATGTTGGCCCACAAACCCGCGACCCGCCCCTTCTTTGAGCGGTTCCGCCAACGCCGCGCGTTGATCACGTTTGCACCCAAAGCGATGCGTGGGTTGGTGCGCCGCACGCCGATCCTGACATTGTCGGATGCGGCATTTGTAGCCTATGTCCGCGCCAATCCAGATGCCAAGGCGCGCCAGAATGCGGTGACGATCCGTTTGAACGGCGAAGTGGTGATCCTTGTGCGCGAGGGGGCGGATGCGTTTGCACTGCGTGAAGAGGGCGCGCATGTGGTTCAGATGCATGATCCCAGCTGGTCGCAGCGGTTGCAAAGCTTGGACGAGGCGACGCTGAACGATTGGCCCTCATTGAGTGTCGCGCAACAAGCAGACTTGGCCCGCACTGTGGTCGACGCTGAGATCGACGCGCATGTCACGATGATTGCAAGCCTGCGTGACACAGCCAAATCCGCGTTTCTGTCGGGGCGTCGTGGGCGCGCGCAAACTCGATTGGAGGGTTTGCAAACACGGCTTGCCGGATTGCAAAGACGTAAATCAGAATTGGCTGGGTTGAGCCCCGCAATGCTGCGCGCCATGGAACTGGGCCAGATTGCGCGCCCTGCAATTCTTGACCAACCTGCACGCTTGTTTAACGAAAATGACGGCTCGGATGAGCGTTACTCGACGGAAAAACTAAAAGAGCTCGAAGGCCAAACAGGGGGCGACCCGCAAGGGTTTGAGACGATCAAGGCAAAGATTGCCGACCTTGAAGCTGGGGCCGGCTCTCAAGAGAGCACGCAAAAATCCACGATGGCGTCCCTTGACCAAGTTATCATGGCGACAAGTCAGCTCCCGACTGCGGCCCAAGACGGTTTGCGTCACTTCTTGGGCGCGGTGTTGGATCAACCCAATGACGGTTTGCCGACTGGTTTGCAGTCCGCCAGCAACAAGGCCGGACGGCTGCGCGGCATGTTGCGGGTCATGCAAGATTCCGGTTTGATGAGTGCGCTGTCCTCCGCGAACACAGACGCGACACAACCCGGTGGCACAGATAGAGCGGCCATTATCGGGCGATTGCTGACGCATATGGGGAATGATTTTGCGTTTGGAACGCGCAAATTCGATGCAGCAGGCAACCAGACGGATTTCAAACGCCTTGGATTGGGCAGTCGCGACGGGCAAATGGAATTGATGGCGGGCTACAGCGCGATCATCAAACAGATTGACGGTTTGGACGCGCCCCATATCAGCGCAATGCGTGGGCCGATTGCAGACTTCGTCGCGACTGCCGCATCTCGGCGCAGTGGGGTGACGCAAACTCCGGGCCATAAATCGTTGCGCAATAAACTGTTTGGATTTGTGACTGAAGTTTCGAAAACAGGAAAGGTGTTCAGCCACTTATCTGCAAAAGCCCGTGTCGGGAAACTGCAAGCCAGTATGCTGCAATTGAGCACGCCGTTGGCGCTGAAATCGGTTGATGCCCCTGTGTTGCAAACCGCGATAGTCGCGCAGTTCCCCCAATTTGAGCGATTGATTGGTTTGGCCGATGTGGATGTGGCCACGGGGGATTTAAAGTTCCAGGCAGACATGGATGACACGACGTTTGTCGACATGATGACAAAAACGCAGGATGGCTCGCCAACACATATCTCGCGGGCACAGGCTCAGGATCTCTATCTGGTGTTTCGCAAAATGGCGGATGAGGTTTCCCTCAGCGGGGGCGACGCCACGGTTACAAAATCCGCTCAAGCCGAAGCGTTCTTGCAAGGTCTCTATCACGCGCACCGCTTAATGCATGATGACGCCCTGCCATCACATCGCCGGCTAAGTGCGCAAGCGGTGATCCGATTGCTCGAAAGCCCCCGAAATGCGCAATTTCGCGGTGAAAGCGCGCTCGCACTGCAAAAAGGCCAGCAAATCAGGCGTCGCAATAGTTCTGATTTGGCGGGCGATCTGACATATGATGAATTGCGCGCGTTGCCCTTACCGCCAAATATTCTGACTGCTTTGGCGCATATGGATCAATTGCTGCGTGGGCAACAAATTGAAGATGGTTCGTCCGATCCTCAGGTGTCCAGTCAGGTCGAACGGTTGCATGCAGCCTTGGAAATGGACGAAAAAACCCATGACAATCGTGACGCGAACCTCATTTTAGAAGGCTCAAAACGCACAATTAATGCAGATCAGGACACCGGGCTGCAGGATGCACAAAAAAGACAGATATTCAGTGGGTTGACCGAAAGCGCGCGCACCGTCTCGCGTGATGACATCCAAAACCCCACAAAAGCGATCACCGATGCCAAAATCGAGGGCAAGGCGGATGTGCAGTCCGCTCAATTGTTTAAGCAGGCCGAAGTGAACAAAGCCCGTGGCAAAACGGCCAAAGAACTCGATGCGGGCACTGAAGTTTCGGCAAAAGACACCTCCAAAGGAACAGTGGCGGAACATGCCGGTAAAACGTTCCGCTCAGAAGTGCAGCATCTGCTCGAAGTTGATATGTCAGCGGCGCCATTCGAACTGGCCACAAAACTTGCTGCGTTGGGTCTGGAAGGAAAAAACGCCAAAGGTAACGACAAAAAGGCCGCCATGCTGGCCTTGCAAAGCCCTTTAGGCGACGGCGATGGCGTGCAGCAGATCGGCCCAGATACGTTCTTTGTGCGCGTGACCAATGTGCGAGGCGAGCAATACACCGGGTTCATCTCAAATTCGATCCGTGTGTTAAAGAAGTCGTCTGGCAATGAAATCGATGTGATCGGCGGGTCGTCTTACCCCGAGATCACCGAAGTGGTGCGGTTGATGCGCGCCGAGACTTCCGATTTCAATTTGTTTGACAGCTTGACGCAAGCGATGCGGGACGGCGCGTTGCCTGATCTCAAGGGTGTCGACGTCGTCTTGCAACACAAAGTGCAGACCGAAATGGCGCTCGCGGTCTATTTGCTCTTTGGTGTTGAAGTGATCCGCCATCCGGTCGCGCATTCTGGTGCAATCATGGCGTTATATCTTGGGTCTAAAATGCGCCCAGGTGAGGCCGGACTGACCCCATCGTCTTTGCTGTTGGGCAATCCAGAATATAAAGAGCAGTTCACGTCTTTGCTTAAATCGATTGTGTCCCACACAGGCGAAGGGGTGTCGGTGTTTGACGGTGACGGCACTGTGGCTGCAAATTCGCTGATGACGCAGGTGTTTCGGGCGCAACAAACTCGCCTTGATGCAAAATCGGGTGGGTTGTTCCCGTCAACCTTGCATCAATTCATGACCCATGCGCATCTTATATCTGGGGCGTTGAAGGGCAGCGTCGATGATCCCGCAACCCATGTTTTCGCCGATGAGGTGGTCAACCGTTATGCCATATTGTTCGAAGTTGCCGTGGACACTGTGTTGCGAGAACGTCTTGAGACAGACGGTTTGAGCGCGGCGGAATTGATCACTCGCGAATTGTCCGGCGATGAGTCCCAGAAATTTTTCGAAGAGATATTGTTAAAGATGCAGCAAGAAATGTTTGGGGCGCAGATTGACCCATCGAGCACCACATGAGTGCTTTTCGCTTCAGCCTTGGTCCGATCCCAAGTGCGCTTGGTCCCGTGTTCCAATTGATCGAAATCTCCCCCGATGGTCGGCTTATCCGCGCCGCGGGAACGACTGTCGCCGAAGCCTTGCAGCGATTGAACGCACGACCAAATGTTAGTGAAACGTGGCTTGCCACACAGCGACTGGTCGATCTGGATGCGGGAAGCAATAGCCAAGCGGGGGCGCCAACGACGACGCAATTCGCGGCTGCGATACGCCATATTTTGCCGCTGATGGATCCGGCTTCACAGTTTGATTGTGCACCTGACGAAATCGTCCACGCTTTGTTTGGCGCTTTTGCGATGCTGTGGTTCCAAGGTTCGGGCTTACGTCCCGGTACGTCCCGTCCATTTGAATTCGACATGTCCGGGCTGGTTAGCACGCCGGGATATACGGTTTTTAGCGCTGCACAGGACAGCATGACATGTGTCGCGATGGGTGAAAAAGCTGACCTGCGCGCGCTTTATGAAGCAGGGTTTACCGCACGACCACAAGCCGTCGCGCTCAATCTGGCGGGCTTCACGCTTGGGGCAGGTCCCGAATGGGTGCTCGATATTATGGAAGATTTGACAGGGCAACGATTTTGCGCCGAGGTCTTCATGCGACTGAATGGGGAGGCGGATGTGTTCGGCGAAGTCACAAGCCAGATTTGCGCCATCCTTGCCGCATCGTGGCCAATCAACCCGGAACACACGGACCCGCAGGAGGCATTTTACACGCTGCCTGACGGATCCGGGCGGATACTTCTGACACCGCTCACATTGTAGGTTTGGCCTGTTTGAACATCGCGCATTCAGGCGGCCATATATGTGTGTCTTCTTTTGGCACACGAACAGGAAAGCTGGCCTGCAAAATGTATCGTCCGTCATGGACTTCTTGGGACACGTAGCCTCCCAATTGCGTGGCAAAGGTTTTGATTAACGTCCTGCCGGTTCCGGTGTCATCTTGCGATATCCGCATGGCGCGGGTTGGGTTGCTGATCTCCAAATGGGCGGTTTTGTCCTCAGGCTCGATCCAAAGCCGCATTCGGATTTTTTGATCGGTCACGCGAAAGACCACCTCTGGAATGAAGCAATGCTTGTGCGCGTTGGTCATCGCTTCGGTTGCCAATAGGGCCAAAGGCAACACGCGATTTTGTGCCAATAACAGCGGTTGGGCTGAAATGCTTAAATCCGGCTGGGTGCCCTCTGGGCTGTTTGCGTGCCCGGTTTGGATGCAAAGTTCGGTCAATATCTCGGCCACGTCGACCATGTCTTGGCGATGGGTTACCAAAAGAGAGTTGTGAACGGTCGCCAAAGCCGAAACCTGATCTTTCAACTGATCTAAGCCGTCCTTGTCGACCTGTGCCCCTGCACGTCGTCTTTGCAGGTTAATCATCGACGAGATCAATTGTAGCTTGTTCCGTGTTCGATGATTGGCGTCTTCGAGCAGCGCTTTTTGAAACATCGCATCAGAGTGTAAAATGCGTCGTTGTTCACTGACGGTCACCTTCAAGTTTTGAACTTGCTGCCGGATGCACATATCGAACGGAGCGCGCCATGTGGCCAAGCCGTGAAATTGCGTGGCGTTGAGTGGCGCGAGTTTACAAACCTCCAGACGCAAGGCCCACATGTCTCTTGATAGATTGCGCTGTGATTTGACCCATATCCCGGCAAGACACATCAGGCATGTGCTCAGACATATCGCGGCATGTGTTGTCAGCCAAAGAATGACTTGCAACAGGATGGAGCGCAAAAGCGTGGGACCGACATTTGGCAACTTGGCTGGTAACACGTCCAAAGTTGGCTTGTTCGCCCATGTGGTCATGTCGATGGGCAACGCTGGAATGTGTTCAATCTCAAACCGATCCATAGCATGTGCTGTGCACGAAAGCGCTATGATGCTTGTGACGCACAAAATAAGGACCAACAAAGTTGGCGTGATGGGGGGCAGTGGATGTATCTGGCGGAAGATGAGGGGCATCATATCTCCTTGGACCGACAATGGACCCAAAGATAACAAGCCAACCTGAACCGACATGAAGTATGCCGCGCGACCGATTGAAATTTTGGTAAGTTTTGCCACGCGATCTAACGTGTGTTGCGAATTTGACTTGCTGTGTCTGAACGTGGTGAAATCGCTTTGAGCGCAGAACTTGCTTGACCTTCTTCCTTGCCCACGCGTTGATGTTGTTGGAGCAATCGGCTGACATATCGTTGCGGTTGAGGGTGTGGGAAACTGCGGGAGCGTGGATTATGACGATGTTACAGGCTTGCCTGAATGGTGGGCGTACGCTGTCTGAAACACCAAATGTGCCGATCACTGCCACGCAATTGGCCCAAGATGCAGTGGCTGCCAAACGTGCGGGTGCCGAAATGTTGCATGTGCATCCGCGTGATGACACAGGGTCAGAAACCCTTGCGCCGCGCGATGTGGCGAAGGCGTTGAATGCGATCCGCGCGGCGGTTCCGCGCATGCCTGTTGGCATTGGCACAGGTCATTGGATCCGACCGGGCGGCGAAGCACGTCACGCTGATATGCAAGCTTGGGACGTGCTGCCTGATTACGTGTCGGTTAACCTCAATGAACCGGATGCCGCTGCGGTGATTTCCATGTTGCACGCGCGTGGCATTGGCATCGAAGCAGGGGTTTGGAATGCCCGGGATGCACGCAAGCTGTGTCGCGAGGTGCCAAAATCCGCGATCTTGCGCGTTTTGTTAGAAATGCCCGATGCCCCCGGTCCTTTGGCCCGCCAAGAAGCTTTGCGTTGCCGCCAAGTGCTCCGCGAACGCGGCTTGTTTGCACCGATTTTACTGCACGGAATGGAACGCAGCGCGTGGCCGTGCCTATCTGAGGCAGCGCGTCTAGGCTTTGACACACGTATCGGGTTTGAAGACACTTTGGATTTGCCCGATGGACGCCCCGCAAAAACCAACGCGCAATTGATAGAAGCGGCCCGCGAGGTGATTGACCATGCCACCGGCGATGTCATTTTATAAGTGTGACTTTGAGCTGTAAAAAATTTTAATTAAAATAGCGTCTTATGGCTCTAAGTTAAGGTGATGGATTAGGGTGATCCCAATTACACATTTACGCGAACGCGCTCGTGGACACTAGATGCATTGTGGCATTCGACTAGTGTGGGTGTCCAAATCGACTGGGGGATTTATGCGATATTGTTTAGGCGCGATATGCGCGCTTGTGCTTGGTGCCGGGCCAAGCATGGCAACGGTGCTTGATGGCCATATCATGCGTCAAAATGGGTACGGCAGCTTCGTGAAACTGGATCCTTCGCAACCTTTTGCCGTCGGGGCAGATACATTTGACGACGACAATCTTTACGCCTTTGACGAGGATCAAAACATTGTCCTCGAAGAACCGATCCGCGTGGATATTGGCGGACAAGATGATGGTATGATCCCTTATGGCACGGTCGTCGCAAGCCACTATGTGTTCTTTGACAGCCTGTCCGGCATTCATCATGGCTATGTGGATTTTGATGCCCCAATCTTGGGCGTTGCGACGTTTCAGGACACCATGGCGGCGACAGATTTTCTTGCCAACACGGATGTGACCTACATCAGCATCGAATTGCGCGGGTTGGAGCCGGGCGATTATGTCTGGATAGATGCCGAAAATCCGGCGCGACTGTGGGTGTATTGGGCCGGATCATCGCCGGGCGATTATATCCGTGTGTTCACGTCACGCTCGGCTGCTGCGATGATGTGATCCCTAGTCGAGCGCTTTGAGGTCTGACGCTTCATAGCGATGTCGCCCGTCTTGTGTCGGTTGGCGACGCTTCCAACCCCAAGCTTTGCGCAAGTCAGCCATGCTCAGATTCGGGTTTTCGTCCAAAAAATCGCGCGTGTACTGATTGAATTGGTTGTGCTCTTTGATGTCCGTTTGAAACCCCGGAGCCGCTTATTCAGCTTTGCGACGGTGGTATTCGTCAACGGCATCGCCAAGGGTTTTCCCGGTATTCGCCTTGATCCAGTCCATGAAGCCAATGGTGAATTTGAACTGCTCACCAGCATGGGCTTTGAAGAACCTGCGCACGTTTTGTGTGTTTTTGTAGCTGTCCGTAAGGACAGTTTCAGGGCGAAGTTCTTCCGAGTGCCAATCAAACTTTGACGTGCGTGGCGGTGATTTCACTTTTGGCAGGTCGGGTTCACCTGTATCGAGAAAATGCGCCAACCGATCCAACAAATCAAATTTGCCACCCGCTTGACGCAGGCCACGTCGGCGGACCTCATCCAACAATTCTGACTTGAGCCAATACCATTGTTTGAGCGCGGCGCCGCTCTCGATGTCACAAATGTTAGGTCTTTTTTCCATATGCGGAAGCTTAACGTGTTTGCGCAAAAACTCAAAGCAGGATTTTACGGACGTGATGGGCGGGCAGACGCATCGCAGACCCGGTCCGGATCTTCTGAAGAACACCCGCTTTCAGCGCGCAAACACGGCAAAATCGCGTTGGAGCCAGCCTCGCCTGCGTGGTAGTGATAGCCCAAAAATTCGTCCGTGTGTCCATTGCAGCGGTCAAGGTCACTTGGCACCACGCCATCAGCCAGCGCTCGGGCAAAGATGCCGTGCCCATCCATCGCAATCCCAATTTGTGCGGCGTGACCCGCTTGGGTTTGCGTGCCCTGCAAACAATCAGTCACGGCGTGATAATGATACCCGACATGGGTGTTCACATGCCCGCCGCAATCATCAAACGGGGCAATCGTATGTGCCGATAAAATGGCATCGACAGGAGCAGGTCCGTCTAAGCGAATTCCGTTATAAGCCACACCCGAGCCACCAAACTGCGTCGGATTTGTGCGCCATGTGCGCGCGGGTTGCAGTGGAATAATATAGGTCATGGTTGCATCTTGCGGCATGTATTCGGGCAAACATTGCACGCAGTAATTGTTAAAGGCAGGATCAACATCTGGCCGCGCGGCGGCCTCGCAGGATGTTTTTGTGTCAGTCACGCGGATGTTCCCGGTGTCTGGATCATACAATTGCCAAGTATCGTCGTCGTAGAACTCTTTGAGATTGTTCACAAAAATTCCATCTACGTCGTGGACTTTCCCATCATTCAGCCAAATTCCACCCTGATCCGCGCTGTCCGTGATGGATGTCGGACACCATGGGCCCGGCGTGTGATTTTGCGGCTCGGCTTTTACGGTGATCTTGAAACACGAGGTTTCCGTGCCGCGCGACAAGGTGCAGTCAACGATCTCTGGGCCGGAAATGACGGTCGCATTCTCAAAGAAATGCTCAATGTGATGCAATGGACCGCCATGCGTGTCGCTGAACGCAGGTGTCGACAATAGGCCAAAACAGACAAACAGAGACGGGTGTTTCATCAACTTTCCAATCTTACGGTGTGGTGTACTGGCGCTTGTGATGGCCCTTTCTACATTACACGAACACTGCGCGATATTCCGTCGATTATTTTGGGCTGTTTTCAGCTGATAGGGCGGGCCAACCCCAAAACGCTCAAAGCGCGGCGACAACCCGAATTTCAACCAAGGCTCCGCTGCGCCTGAGGCCTGCAACTTCTATCGCGGTCCAAGCCGGAAATGGGTCTTGAACATATTGGGCACGCACTGTTTCAAACAGATCAAAATGGTATTCCATCCCAATGTGATAGGTGGTCATTTCGACAATGGCACTGTGATCCAACCCGGCTTGGGCCAAAACCTCCCCGATTTTGTCGAAGGCGCTGCGAAATTGTGTTTCGGGCTCAAACGGCATGCATCCGTCTGGCAGACTACCGGTTACTCCGGTGAGGAAAACATGGCCGTTAGATACGATACCAGGAGAGAGTTTCAGCGCCTCGGCTTGGGGGCGAGAATTGGGCGGGAACAAAGAAGTTTTGGGCATGTCATAATCTTAGACCAAAAGACGCCCGATCCTCAAGCCAAAGGCCCCACCAAGAAAAAGGGGGCCTTTGGGTGTTTGTGGATTGGCCTAAACGGCGATCTTGCCGCCGCCCTTTTTGGTGACGACCACGACGGATGGGCGTGGTGGCATGGCCGGATCAAAATCAGGCCAGCGTGTGGCCGGATCTTCGAAGGTCGAATTGCGCTCAAACCCGGCTAGGTCCTTGGTCCCATCTGTGCCGGGATGTTGCACGGCCATAAAGAGCGTCTCGTCGTCATCGGTGAAATACGGCCCGCACAGTTCTCCGCCGACGGGGCAGCGGAAAAACAGCTTGGAATGTCCGCGAAGCTCGCCATCGGTTTCCAATGAGTACAATCCGTCAGATTTTCCGGTTTTGCCCCAACTGCCGCCTTGATCGGTCGAAATCCAAAGCCGTCCGCTGGCATCATAAGAGCAATTGTCTGGGGAGCCAAACCACCCGTTTTCGGATGTCTCTGGGTTCCATTGCGCGCCGACCGATTGGATTGAAGGGTCGCCGCAGATCACAACGTGGTCCCATGTGCCGTGCGTAGACGAATGATTGCCACCGTCTTCTTTGATCTCGATGATGTGGCCAAAGCTGTTATCGGCGCGTGGATTGGCTGGGTTTTCGTCACCGGGTTTGCGGCGTGTGTTGTTGGTCAACATCACAACGGCTGTTCCGTCTCCGCGTGGGGCGGCGTCTTCTGGGCGATCCATGGGCGTGGCGCCCAAAGCGTCTGCCGCGATCCGTGTGTCGATCAACACATCGGCTTGTGATGCAAACCCGTTTTTAACCGTCAACGGACCTTCGCCGTGGACCAATGGCAGCCAATCGATTGTGGCGTCCTCGTTGAAACGCCCGACATAAAGCGTGCCTTCGCTGAGCAATTTGGACCCAAAGCCCTCGTTGCCGGCGACCACATCGTTGGAGACATATTTGTACATGTAATCAAAGCGGTTGTCGTCGCCGGAATACATGACCAAACGACCGTCTGACGCGATTGTGGTTTCTGCTCCCTCGTGGCGGAAGCGGCCCAAAGCGGTGTGCTTGATGGGCGCGGCATCTGGGTTGCGCGGGTCGACTTCAACGATCCAGCCCCAACGATTTGCTTCGTTTGGTTCTTTGTCGATGTTCCAACGGTCGTGGAATTTGCCCCATGCGTACCATTTGCCGGGCACACCATAGCGTTTCTTTTGGGCCGCATCAGCGTGGCCGGAAAGGTCGGGCTTACCGTCCGCATCCAGAACATCTGTCCAGAAATACCCGTGCACGTTTTCTTCGGCCATCAAATAGGTGCCCCATGGCGTCATGCCCCCTGCGCAATTGTTCACGGTGCCGATCACGGTCATGCCATCTGGATCGGCATTGGTTTTCATCCGGTCATGTCCGGCAGCGGGTCCCGAGAAGGTCATATTAGTGTCGAGGGGTGTGATGCGACGATTGTATTTGCTGTCTTTGACCAGCGCCCATTTGCCATCGGACCCTTGTGCAATTTCGACAACGGTTCCGCCATGCGCGGCCATTTCAATATCAACGAGGTCTTTGGTCATGTCTTTAAAGTCGGCGCGATCTTGGCGGCCCAATCCGGCAAACATAACTTCTTCATTGGTGTATTCGTGGTTTACACACAGCAATCCACGGGTGCCTTCGTCGTTTAAAGCGGTGAAGCCGACGTAATCATTGTTGTAACCGAACTGCTTGAGTTGTGCGGCAGGGGTTTGGTTCATGACGTCGAAATCTGGTGCGTCGGCGGTTATTGGATCCCCCCAACGCAGTAGGATGTCGGCATTATATCCGTCCGCAATGTGATGCGTTTCGTCGTTGCCCCAAGTGAGTTCGTTGAAATTATAGCGTGACGTGCCGGCAGCTTGCGCCGAATTTGGTGCGATCAGGGCTGAGGTTCCAAAGAGCGCGGTTGCAGCAGATACGCCCAATGCACCGCGCAGAACGTCTCTGCGGCCATAGCGTGCGTTGATCACATCGCCGATTGTTTTGTTTAAGTTTGGATTTGTCGGAATGTCGTCAAAGGCTTCATAGGCCTCTGCTTTGTTCCCGTGGCTGGGGTCATTAATGATGTCCTTGCGATCCATTTTGGTGTTTCCCACTATTAAGGTTTGGCCGCGAGACTCGTTCTCGCATCGCCTTATGATCTTTAGTCCGTTCTTTGTGACGGCGCGGTGACAGCTTCGACCAGAGCGGGAAAAAAAACAACACGCGCTTCGGCGATTTTTCGCTTTGTGCGCGAGGGAGGGCATTGGACTGGGTGTGTGTTTTCTTTGCAAGGTAACCTTCGCCACAGGCAAAGGTGACGACGGTGGTGCTTGTGGCGAAGGCCTGTCGTCAACTTGGAAACGTGGGATCGGGGCGGCTTTTACTTCAAAACGTAGCTAAAACTGTTCTGAGCTTTGGGTGCGACAATTGGCTTTACGTTTGTTTTCGAGGGCCAGTTTTGATGCGTGCGCTTGAAGCCAATTTTGAATTTGCGACAGTTGGATCGATGACTGCGTAGATTTTTGTGAAAAAGCAAAGCGAACGGCTTTGTTATGACGGCAGGCCAAACAGTGCTTAAAAAAGGACACTCAGAGCAAGAGGATATGGTGGTTATGGGCAATGCCGACGGGCAGCTGTGGCGCGGAGGTGCGGTCAATAAATAGCATTATTAACAATTGTTTAACTTATCGAACGTTCGAATTTTAAAAAACTTGACGCTGATAAATTGCAACAATTTCCTTGGGTTTCGCGGCGAAACCGCTGTTTCGCAGGGCAACCTATGCGCGCGCCCCCTTGCAGCCCCTTTTTCGCGAGACTAAGACTCTTGTAACCACTCGCGGGTATGGTCCCGTCGATGACTTGAGAGGCAGCAGATATGCAAGATCCACACGACACATATATGAACACACTTGTCCCCATGGTGGTGGAGCAAACGTCGCGCGGCGAACGTGCGTATGATATCTTCTCCCGTCTGCTGAAAGAACGGATCATTTTCCTGTCCGGTCCGGTACATGACGGCATGTCCAGCTTGATCGTGGCACAGCTTCTGCACCTTGAAGCGGAAAACCCGAGCAAAGAAATTTCGATGTATATCAACAGCCCCGGCGGTGTGGTGACGTCAGGACTTTCGATCTACGACACCATGCAATACATCAAACCCAAAGTATCGACTTTGGTGATTGGGCAAGCAGCGTCGATGGGATCATTGCTGCTGACAGCCGGTGAAAAAGGTATGCGCTTCTCGTTGCCAAATTCTCGCGTTATGGTCCACCAACCTTCCGGCGGGTATCAGGGGCAGGCCACGGATATCATGATCCATGCGCAAGAAACCCAGAAACTGAAAACGCGCTTGAATGAAATTTACGTCAAGCACACGGGTCAAACCTTGAAGAAGGTTGAAGACGCGCTTGAGCGGGATAACTTTATGTCGCCTGAGGATGCCAAGGATTGGGGTCTTATTGATGAAATCGTCGAAAATCGCGCAAAGGGCGATGACGACGAAAAGTAAACTAAGGGACGGCCCTGCGTGCCGCGCTGATCACAAGTTCGCGCTCTGTTAAGTGCGACTCATTTTGCGATTGTGGCGCGCGAGGGGCTGTCTTAAGCTGCCGTTGATCGACGGTCAAAGGTACGACGCATTGCGGCAGAAGCCGCGTAGAAAAGTCAGGGAAGGCCCTGGCATGAAAGGTTAAGATGGCAAGCAACTCGGGCGGGGACGGGAAAAACACCCTTTACTGCAGCTTCTGCGGCAAAAGCCAACACGAGGTTCGCAAGCTGATTGCGGGCCCAACCGTATTCATCTGCGACGAATGTGTCGAACTTTGTATGGACATTATCCGCGAGGAAACCAAAGCCTCAGGACTGAAAGCTACCGACGGTGTGCCGACGCCGAAAGATATTTGCGAAGTGCTCGACGATTATGTGATCGGACAAGCAACTGCGAAACGGGTGCTCTCTGTCGCGGTGCATAACCACTACAAACGGTTGAACCACGCTCAAAAAGGCGGCGACATCGAACTCGCTAAGTCCAACATTTTGCTTGTTGGTCCGACCGGTTGCGGTAAGACGCTTCTCGCCCAAACGCTTGCGCGCATTCTCGATGTTCCGTTCACAATGGCGGACGCGACGACGCTTACGGAAGCTGGGTATGTTGGTGAAGATGTCGAAAACATTATTCTCAAACTGCTGCAATCGTCAGAGTATAATGTAGAACGCGCACAGCGTGGAATTGTCTACATTGACGAAGTTGACAAAATTACGCGAAAATCTGAAAATCCGTCCATCACGCGCGATGTGTCCGGCGAAGGCGTTCAGCAAGCGTTGTTGAAGTTGATGGAAGGTACGGTTGCGTCTGTTCCTCCGCAAGGGGGTCGCAAACATCCGCAGCAAGAATTCCTGCAGGTGGACACAACGAACATCCTGTTCATTTGTGGTGGCGCGTTTGCGGGTCTTGATCGGATTATTGCGCAACGTGGCAAGGGCTCCGCGATGGGTTTTGGCGCTGATGTGCGCGGGGAAGAAGATCGCGGCATTGGCGAGATATTCACGGAGCTCGAGCCAGAAGATCTGTTGAAGTTCGGTTTGATCCCTGAATTTGTTGGCCGTTTGCCTGTTCTTGCGACTTTGGAAGATCTCGACGAAGACGCGTTGGTCACAATTCTAACCAAGCCTAAAAACGCGTTGATCAAACAATATCAACGCCTGTTTGAGCTGGAAGACACGCAACTGACATTCACCGATGATGCGTTGAACGCGATTGCGAAACGCGCGATCGAACGTAAGACTGGGGCGCGTGGCCTAAGATCAATTCTGGAAGATATCCTACTCGACACAATGTTTGAACTGCCGGGTCTGGATAGCGTTACTGAAGTTGTGGTGAATGAAGAGGCCGTGACGTCTGAGGCTGCTCCTTTGATGATACATGGCGAAGCTGAAAAAGAAGAAGCCAGCGCAGGGTGACAGGTTTGTCCTGACGTGGAGTGATATTCGGGCGGGCCAATGGCCCGCCTTTTTCGTTTCCAGTTAAACGATCTTGAATGTCTGAATTGAAGCACGACTTAAGCTAACGTAAATGGAGCGAACGGTTGATTGAAAGACTTAAATCCGGTGGAGAATTCGAAGACAAAGTCGGGTACTGCCGCGCCGTTGTGGCTGGTGGGATGGTGCATGTTGCCGGCACTGTCGGGCAGGGCGAAACCGTCGCCGAACAATGTCGGACTGCCTTAAAAGTAATTGAGAGTGCCTTAACCAACGCGGGCACTGATTTTGAACACGTTGTTCGAGTGACTTATATGCTGCCAGATCGCGGCGAATTTGAAGCGTGCTGGCCGATCTTGGCAAGTACATTTGGCGCGAACCCACCTGCGGCGACGATGATCGAATGTGGTCTGATCGATACAAAATATCGCATTGAAATTGAGGTGACGGCCTTACTGCCCGAGTAATCGCGTGGCGGGTAGCTTTTGGGGCTGTCGGAACCTCAAGTGTGATTGCAATGTTTGCAGCAATCGACTTCGTTTCTGAGAATTCTGGTGATGCGTACTGCAACAGGCGTGAGCTATAAAAGCGTTCTCGTAACACTATGAAGAAATTCGTTTTCAACGAGAACCTTCCTGTCGATCACTTTCGAAAATGCCGTGGTATCATGGCCGCAGAAAAGGAACCAATTTGTGTTCCATTCCGACGTTAGATGCATTTTTGAGTGCCGCGTTTGGGCAGGCACACACGTGCACGCCAATAGTCGTTTCAGACACTATGATCGTTTGGGTCTGATCTGTTGGAGGTCCTGTCCATCGACGAGTGGGTAATTATACAGATCACTTATGTCGTACGAACGGTCCCAAAATGACGATCTGTACAAATGTGTTTAACAACATGGAAAGTTGGCGCTGTTAAGATGCAATGGTGACGACCTGTCCACTGGACCTATCTGTGAAATTCAGCCATACCTCATCCAAACCCATCCGGAGGCTAGCATGGGCATTTTGAATACTCTTCTGCGCGCAGTGACTTGGTGGAACGGGCAAACCCTGAACACCCAAATTTTTACGTGGCGCAATGGCGAAAAAGTCGGTGACGATGACCAAGGTAATATCTTTTACCGCAACAGCGACGACAGCAAACGCTGGGTTATATACAACGGCGAAGCGGAAGCCTCGCGGGTGTCGCCGGAATGGCATGGATGGTTACATCGGACATGGGACGAGCTTCCGACTGAAAAACCGCTTGTGCGAAAAGCGTGGGAAAAGCCGCATCAGGAAAATCTGACGGGTACAGCATTGGCTTACGCGCCAGCAGGTTCGTTGCGTCGCACCGACCCAAAACCGCGCAGCGATTACGAGGCTTGGTCCCCCGAATAAAGATAGGTATAACGGGCGAAACAAGATCCGAGCAGGACCCGTTATATGGCTGAAAATAAAACAGAAATACTGGTCGGTGGAGTCGTTTTGGTGGCTGCAATTGGTTTCGCTGTCTATGCGGGCCAGATTGCGGGCCTGTCTGGCCCATCGGAAAATTACCCCCTCACGGCGTCTTTTCGCAGCCTTGAAGGGGTCGGTGTCGGCACTGATGTGCGACTGGCTGGCGTGAAAGTCGGGACCGTGACGGAAGTCGCTTTGAACTCCGACACGTTTAGGGCTGACACGGTTGTGGCGGTTAACACCGGTATAGAAATTCCTGATGACAGTGCGATCATCATTTCATCCGAAGGTCTTTTGGGCGGGAATTTTGTGGAAATCATGCCCGGCGGCTCACCTTATGCCTTCGAGGCAGGGGATGAGATTTCGGACACACAAGGTGCTGTTAGTCTGATTTCGTTGCTACTGAAATTTGTCAGTGGAGACGATGGATGATGCGTACCGCCCTTGCTGCTGCAACACTTGCTTTGGCTGCGATGCCTGCTTTGGCGCAACAAACGACGTCCTTGGCACCGGGAGCGTTGTTGCGCGCGTTGGATAAAGTATCAGGGCAAATCACTGATATCGAGATGAAAACCGGTGATACTCAGAATTTTGGCCGTTTGACGATCCATCTGAATGAATGCCGCTTTCCAGAAGGTAATCGGGCCGGTGATGCGTTCGCAGGGTTGGAAATTCGCGATGTCACAGCCAATGAAGCTGTGTTTGAAGGCTGGATGATCGCATCGGCCCCGGCGCTAAGTGCTTTAGATCACGCTCAATATGACGTTTGGGTCATCCGCTGTATCACTTCTTGAGGCTGAACAATTCGTACCGCTTCGATCCGTGCGGGTCTGTTGCGGGCGTCTTCGAGTTTGTAGTGATAGGCCGCGCGCGTGATTTCTAAGCCGCCCAAGGATTCCAAATGGGATGTTGCAAACTGGGTATCAAACAAGGTGAACCCGCGATCGCGTAGATGGCTGACCAAGCACGCCAATGCAATTTTTGACCCGTTTTGTTCGTGCGAAAACATGCTTTCGCCAAAGAATGCCGCGCCAAGAGTGACGCCATAAACCCCGCCTGCGAGACGGCCATCATACCAAACCTCAAGCGAGTGGGCCCGGCCTTTGGCATGTAAGGCTTTGTAGAGGTTGGAAATTTCTTCGTTGATCCATGTTTCCGCGCGGTTGGCACAAGCTGTCAGCACCTCGTCGAACCGTTGGTTCAGGGTCACCGACACATCTGGTTTGCGCATCCGACGGGCAAGCGAGCGCGAAATGTGAAACCCATCGAGGGGCAGTATTCCGCGCCGTTTGGGATCGACCCAGAAAATCTCTGGGTCGTTACGATGTTCAGCCATTGGGAAAATACCAATGGAATAGCCGCGCAGCAACATTTCCGGCGTTAAGACGTCAGTGTCCTGTTCGCCTTTCACGCAGTTAGGCCTGTTCCAGTCTTTCCAACCATTTTTCCAACCAATGAATGTTGTAATCCCCTGCATGTATATCACGTTCTTGCAGCAAGGCATGGAACAGCGGGACAGTCGTTTCAACACCATCCACGATCAGCTCACCCAAGGCGCGGTTTAGGCGGGCCAAGGCTTCCGGGCGATTGCGGCCATGCACAATCAATTTGCCAATCAGTGAATCGTAGTAGGGCGGGATAGAATAACCCTGATACAGCGCGGAATCGATCCGCACACCCAAGCCACCCGGAGCGTGGTATTGCGTGATCCGGCCGGGGCGTGGGGCAAAACCGGGGAAGGTTTCGGCATTGATGCGCACTTCGATGGAATGGCCATTGATTGTCAGGTCATCTTGTTCAAACGACATCGGTTGGCCTGCAGCGACAAGGATCTGTTCGCGCACAAGGTCCACGCCAAAGATGGCTTCGGTGACCGGATGTTCGACTTGAAGGCGGGTGTTCATTTCGATGAAGTAGAACTCGCCATCCTCATAGAGGAATTCAATCGTTCCCGCGCCAGTATAGTTGATCCGGGCAACCGCCTCCGCGCAGACTTTGCCAATCCGCGCCCGTTCTTCAGCCGTGATAGACGGGCCGGGGGCTTCTTCGAACACCTTTTGGTGGCGGCGTTGCAAAGAGCAGTCGCGCTCACCCAAATGCACCGCGCGGCCTTTGCCATCACCGAAGACTTGGATTTCGATGTGGCGCGGTTTTTGCAGGTATTTTTCGATATAGACTTCGTCATTGCCAAAAGCAGCCTTGCCTTCGGCGCGCGCCGTCAGGAACGCACTTTCCATATCCGCGGCAGTCGCAGCAACCTTCATACCGCGGCCACCGCCACCGGCTGTCGCCTTGATGATCACCGGGTAGCCGAATTCTTCGCCAATTTTTTTTGCAGCGGCCAAGTCAGGTACGCCACCTTCAGAGCCCGGCACACACGGGACGCCAAGCGCCTTCATGGTGTCTTTGGCGGTGATCTTGTCGCCCATGACCCGGATATGTTCGGCTGTGGGGCCAATGAATGTCAGGCCATGGTCTTGAATAATCTGCACAAAGTTGGCATTTTCGGACAAAAAGCCGTATCCGGGGTGGATCGCTTCAGCGCCAGTGATTTCGGCGGCGGAAATGATCGCGGGCACGCTCAGGTAGCTTTCCGAGGAGGAGGGCGGTCCAATGCAGATCGCCTCGTCTGCCATGCGCACATGCATCGCGTCGGCGTCGGCCGTGGAGTGCACAGCGACGCTTTCAATGCCCATTTCGCGGGCGGCACGGATGACGCGCAAGGCGATCTCTCCGCGGTTGGCAATCAGGATTTTGTTGAACATCTGGCCTGCCTTATTCGACGATTACCAAGGGGGCACCGTATTCTACGGCGGCGCCATCCTCGACCAGAATGCGTTTTACTGTGCCTGCGCGTGGGGCTGGGATGTGGTTCATTGTTTTCATCGCCTCAACGATGAGCAACGTGTCGCCTTCGCTGACTTGTGCGCCCACCGTTACAAATGACGGGCCACCGGGTTCGGCTTGCATATAGACGGTGCCAACCATGGGCGAGGTCACAGCGCCGGGATGGCTTGCTGGATCGGCGGGGGCGTCTGCGACAGGGGCGACTGCCGCTGCTGGTGCGGCGACAGGGGCGGCTGCCGCCATCGGGGCGGGCGCGGCAATCTGCGTGACAACCTGTCCATGATTGCGGGAGACCCGTACATTCAGGCTGTCAGCGTCGCCATATTCGCGCTTTACCTGTAGCTCGGTCAGATCGTTTTCACGCAGCATTTCTGCCAAAGCAGAGATAAAGGCCACATCAGCGTCATGGGTTGTTTTGGTCATGGTGTCCTCGATGGTTCTGAAAACCTGTCTTGGCGCAGGTTCTGCCTTGAGAACTGGTTATAAGCCAAGGTGAGCGCAGTGAAAAGCAGCCTTTGACGTGGCGTCGATGCCGTCCTATGTCGATAACAACAGGGGGGCCGGCATGAATATTGCAGTTTGGTTGGAGCAGCAAGCTTTGGCAGATGGGGAACGCCCTGCGCTGTACCTGGGGCGCAATTTGGTCGCGTCCTATGGACAGTTTAATGCGCAGGCATTGGCATTGGCGGGGGCGATGCAGAGCATTGGGATCAAGCCGGGCGACCGGGTCGCTATCTTCATGTCGAACTGCCCGGATTATCTTATTGTGCAATACGGGATATGGGCTGCGGGCGGTGTCGCGGTGCCAATAAATGCTAAGTTACATGGGCGTGAAGCCGCATATATACTTGAAAATTCAGGCACATCGCTGATTTTTGCATCTTCCAAGCTGCGCGATGTGTTGACGGGTGCTGGTGTGAGCGCGTCGATTTGTTGTCCGGGCGAAATCGGCTATGCGGGCATGTTGGCGCAAACACCACTATCGTTCCCTGTGTCGCGTCGATCTGAGGATTTGGCGTGGTTGTTTTACACCTCTGGAACGACGGGCCAGCCCAAAGGTGTTATGATCACGCATGGTATGCTGATGACGGTTTCGTTGTGTTACCCCACCGATGTGGACGCGGTTCTGCCAGAAGATGCCACCCTATACAGCGCGGCCATGAGCCACGGTGCGGGTCTGTACAACATGATCCATGTGAAAGCCGGGGCCGCGCATGTGTGCCCTGAGTCGGGTGGTTTTGATCCGTCCGAAATCTTCGATCTCGCGGCGCATTTTGGATCTGTTCAGATGTTTGCAGCCCCCACGATGGTCAAGCGCATGGTCGAAACCGCCAAAGCCGCCGGTGCGACCGGGCAGGGGTTGCGCACCGTCGTTTACGCAGGGGGCCCGATGTATACGGCGGATATCATCGAAGCTGTTGAGACCTTTGGCCCGGTTTTTGTGCAAATCTACGGCCAAGGTGAATGCCCGATGGGGATCACTGCGCTGTCCCGTCGTGATGTGAGTGACCGCACGCACCCAGATTGGAAGGCCCGGTTGGGCTCAGTTGGGCGGGCGCAAGCCAGCGTGGAAGTGGCGATAGGGGATGCCAAGGCGCGACTGCTGCCGCCAAACACGCAAGGTGAGATCATGGTGCGAGGTGCATCTGTGATGCCGGGATATTGGCAAGCGCGCGATGCCACAGCCAAAACGTTAATGAACGGATGGCTGATGACGGGCGATATGGGGATGCTTGATGAAGCTGGGTATCTGACGTTGCAGGACCGATCCAAGGACATGATCATCACAGGGGGATCAAACGTGTATCCGCGTGAGGTTGAAGACGTTTTGCTGTCTCATCCGGGCTTAACGGAGGCATCCGTGGTTGGGCGCGCACATCCCGAGTGGGGCGAAGAGGTCGTGGCTTTTATCGTGGGCACCGCGTTAGAGGCGGACCTAGATCAACTCTGCCAAGATCACATTGCGCGTTTCAAACGTCCCAAAGCTTATATCCGCGTCGATGATTTGCCCAAGAATAACTATGGTAAAGTGTTAAAGACAGAGCTGCGCGCACGCTTGACGTAATTGCGCGCCCGCCGGACCTCGGGGTCATGGCGGACGCGCAGATCGGTCTTAAATTTCGGTCGTTAGATAAACTGGTCGATACTTAGGTCTTCGATGGAAAGGTCCGCGAAGGTAATCGAGTTTTCGCTGCCACCCCCGGAAAGGTCAGGGCGTCCGGCCAACGTATAAAGCGCATCAAGGTCGAGTTTGACGCCTGCGTCTGTCTCAAACAAGAACGCGTCAACGTCGATATCTGCAAGAAGTTCGATGTCAGCTGCAGAAACCGCAGCCCCATCCACAAACAATCTGACGGAGTCTTGGGCGCGGAAATCCGTGATGACATCTGCGCCAGATTGGCCTTCGAATTTAAACGTATCCGCGCCGCTGCCCCCAGTCAGTTCATCGTCGCCACGCCCGCCAACAAGAAAATCTTGGCCAGATCCACCAAACAAGTCATCGTCACCATTGCCGCCAAACAACCTGTCGCCGCTAATGCCGCCAATCAACCTGTCTTCACCTTCGCCGCCACGCAAAACGTCCTGGCCTTGACCGCCATTCAGCGTGTCATCGCCGTCATGACCACGCAAATCATCCTCACCTTGGCCGCCATCGAGGGTGTCTTCATTGCCGCCACCAAACATTCGGTCACGGCCTGCGCCGCCTTGGATCCGTCCGGCGGAATAGTCGGTTGAGCTGAAATTGCCACCATTTGTGGCGGTGTAGAAATCGTCACCAAGGCCCAAATTCACACGGCCAGAAATGTCACCCGTGTTATACAGTTTATCATTGCCCGAACCCAATTGGACGGTACCGTCTATCACGCCCGAATTGGTCAAGGTGTCCTTGCCGCCACTTGTGCGGACATCACCGTTCAACGTGCCCGAATTGACGACGTTATCCGCGCCCAGACCCAATTGCAGGTCCGCTTCAATAAGGCCAACATTGGAAACAGCTGCAGCGCCCGTGCCCGAGAACACGACGTTGGCGTCTCCGTCAGGAGTGCCAATCACGCCAGTTTCTTCATTAATCAAGGTGAACTGACCCTGATGTGTCAGGTGAAGCCCGTCTTCGATTGTGCCGAAATTCGATAGGCCGCCGTTATCAGTCAGCTCAACTGTTGAAACGGTTTCGCCGGCTTCGATCACGGCAAAGACGGGGCTTTCGGCAAGTGAAAAGTTCATGGAGAATAGAAAGTTAGAAACGGCCAATGCCATAAGTAGTATCCTCAAATTTCGCCCGGACACGGTTTTAGCGCTGTCGAAATCGACACGTCCATGTGCTTCAAATTGTTTGGGTACCCCCAGGTACTTGCCCTAATCCTGCCATGTTCTCGGCGGATTTTCACCTACTTTGTTCGGAATTCTTGCGACTGTTTCCGGATTGGGGACGATCACCATCAACCGTTATGCATTAGGCAAAGAAAAAGGCCGGAATTGCATCCGACCTTCTACTAATACGGGAACTGGTTAACCTTACGTCGTCAAATCGCGAGGTACTCGGCGCGCAATTCAGCGTTTTCCAGCACCTCAGCAGCCGTTCCGTCGAAAACGATTCCCCCCGTATCGAGGATAATCGCACGATCCGCCAGTTGAAGCGCACGCACCGCGTTTTGCTCAACAAGGATCGTGGTGATGCCTTGTTCTTTGATGATGGACAGCGTCTTTTCGATTTCGTCCACGATCACAGGCGCGAGGCCTTCATATGGCTCATCCAGCAACAACACTTTGATGTCCCGCGCCAAAGCGCGCGCAATCGCGAGCATCTGCTGTTCGCCGCCCGACAAGGTTGTGCCCTCTTGTGACTTGCGTTCACCAAGGCGGGGGAACAGGTCATAAAGCCGATCAATAGACCACCCCACCGGAGGGGCGATTTGTGCCAGCTTCAAATTTTCCTCGACTGTAAGGCCGGGAATGATGCGGCGATCTTCTGGGACAAGGCCAAGACCGGCCTGTGAGGCCTGATAGCTCGACATTTTGTGCAATGGCTGGTGATCAAGCCAAATTTCGCCATGCGTCACCTCAGGGGAGCCGATGCGGGCAATCGCGCGTAAAGTTGAGGTTTTGCCAGCGCCGTTACGGCCAAGCAGGGCAAGAATTTCGCCCTCATGCACATTGAAGGAAATGCCCTGCACGATATAGCTTTCGCCATAATACGCGTGCATATCCCATACAGACAGGAACGCGGGCGCGGTCGCTGCTTTGTTGGTGTTCTTGGAGAAGTCTGGTTTGACGTTCATCTGATTGTCTCCTTATGCCGCGTCTTGGGACTCGCCCAAATATGCTTCGCGCACTTTGGGGTGGCCTTTGATATTGTCTGGCGTGTCCTCGACCAGCGGAGTTCCTTGGGCCAGAACGGTGATCCGTTCGGCCAAAGAAAATACCACGTGCATGTCGTGCTCAATGATTGCGATTGTGATGTCGCGCTCTTCTTTGATCCGCTTGAGCAAGTCGATCGTGTTATTGGTGTCCGCACGTGCCATGCCGGCCGTCGGTTCATCCAGCAACAAAAGGCGCGGGGATTGCGACAGACACATCGCAATTTCCAAGCGTCGTTTGTCACCGCGCGACATAGAGGCCGCGTTCATGAAGCGTTTATCGGCCAAACCCATATCTTCGAGCGCATGCTCAGATTCATCCAGCATATCTTTTTGCTGCATCAACCCTTGGATCGGGTTCAAAGAAAACGACCCATCACGCTTTGCAAAGCAAGGGATCATCATGTTTTCCAAGACGGTGAGGTCACCAAAAATCTCAGGCGTTTGGAACACGCGAGAAATGCCCATTTGGCAAATTTCGTATGGTTTGCGTCCCAAAACGGACTGCCCATCAAAGCTGACCGAGCCCGTGTCTGGGATCAGTTTGCCAACAAAACAGTTTAGCAATGTAGACTTGCCTGCACCGTTTGGTCCGATGATCGCGTGCACAGTGTTTTCCTGCACGCTGAGGTTCACTTCATTGAGGGCCTGAAGACCGCCAAACCGTTTACCTACGTTTTTAACCTCGAGAATACCCATTGTGTTCTCTCCTTATTCTGCAGGTGTGGTTTTGCCGGACGGCGTGTCAGCATCAGTCTGCTTTTTACGTCCAAAGAGCTTACCAATGCGCTGACCGCCTTCGACCAGACCACCGGGAAGGAAGATCACGACAAGCATGAAAATCAGGCCCAAGGTCAAGTGCCAGCCTTTACCGATGAACGGATAGATCATCGTGACCAGCAAATCTTCGATGCCATCAGGCATGAAGGAAAACCATTGATGCAGGATCTCTTTGTTGATCTTGGACAGGATGTTTTCCATGTATTTGATCATACCCGCGCCGAGCACTGGTCCGATCAACGTCCCCGCACCGCCAAGGATCGTCATCAACACAACTTCACCAGACGCCGTCCAGAACATGCGCTCAGGCCCAACTTGGGTGTCCATTGCGACCAACAATCCCCCCGCAAGACCAGCATACATGCCAGAAATTACAAAGGCTGCGAGTGTATATGGCTTGGAGTCGAGGCCAGTGTAGTTCATGCGCTGCTGGTTTGACTTCACAGCGCGCAGCATCATACCAAACGGGGAGCGGAAGATGCGGATCGATAAGTAGAAGCTGATCAGCATCACGACCGCGGCAATGTAGTAGCCCGCGTTGAAGGTGAACATCCATCCACCCATAGGCAATTCAAAGCTGGAAGACATTTCCAATCCAAAGAGGTTCGCCCGTGGCAATGCGCCTTCGCTTAAGGTTGCGTCCAAAACACGTGGATCGTTCACTTTGGGCTGAAGACCTGTTTCGCCACCTGTGATGGGGGTCAAAACGGAATAGGCCATTGCAAAGGACATCTGCGCAAAGGCAAGCGTCAAGATTGAGAAGTAGATGCCTGAGCGGCGCAGGGAGATATATCCCACGACCAAGGCGAACAATCCCGCGACAATCACCGCGATAATCATCGCCGGGATCACGTTCATTGTGAGCAACTTCATCATCCAGATCGCCGCATAAGATCCCACACCCAGAAAGGCCGCGTGCCCAAAGGAAAGGTAACCTGTAAGGCCAAATAGGATATTGAAGCCAATTGCGAAGATACCAAAGATCACAAAGCGCTGCATCAAGTCGGGATAGCCCGCATTGAACTGCGCCATGGCAGACCCTTCGGGGAAGGGGTTTAAGATGAAGGGGGCGAACATCGTCAAGATGGCGACCACAATTAGAAGCGACAAGTCGCGTTTGTTTAGTCCAAACATTTCGTTAGTCCTCCATCACGCCTTTGCGACCCATAAGGCCACGTGGTCGCGTGAGTAGAATAATAATTGCTACCAAGTAGATGATGATCTGGTTCAAGCCAGGCGCGATTTCGAGCACTTGGCGCATCGATGCGAAGCTCTCTAGAATACCCAACAAGAAACCCGCCAGAACGGCGCCCGGTAACGAGCCCATGCCGCCAACAACCACCACCACAAAGCTAAGAACCAAGAAGTCCATGCCCATATGGTAATTGGGTGAGTTGATCGGCGTGTACATAACCCCGGCCAAGCCCGCGACCGCTGCCGCCAAGCCAAACATAATGGTGAAGCGCTTGTCGATGTTGATCCCCAAAAGGCCAACTGTTTCGCGATCCGCCATGCCAGCACGTACAACCATGCCGAAAGTTGTGAACTGCAAGAAAGCAAACACTGCACCGATTATGACGGCCGCAAAGCCGAAATAGATGATCCGCCAGTAAGGGTAGATAATTGCATTCGGGTCAAAACCTAAGATCGCGCCGAAATCCAAAGATCCTGCAAACACTGCCGGGGCAGGGGTCGGGATCGGGTTGGCACCGTACACATATTTGATGATCTCTTGTAAAACGATGGCAAGGCCAAACGTCACAAGGATTTGATCCGCGTGAGGGCGGTGGTAGAAGTGTTTGATCAACCCACGTTCCATAATCACACCGATGGCGATCATCACAGGAATGGCAAACAAGATCGACAGGGGCACCGCCCAGTCAATAATTACATCCCCTGTCGACTGCCCGAATATATCATGGATATAAGGCACTTCGACTTTCAGCGGTTGGCCAAGAAAGTCAGTCTTGGTGTCGTCAATAATTGTGTGGCTGAGGGTCAAGATACGGCTCAGCGTCACGGCACAAAATGCGCCAATCATGAACAAAGCACCGTGAGCGAAGTTCACCACGCCCAATGTGCCGAAAATCAGGGTCAGACCCAAGGCAATCAGCGCATATGCCGAGCCTTTGTCCAGACCGTTCAGAATCTGAAGAACTATTGCGTCCATGATTGTCCCACCATGTAGCTATGTGTGTTTTTAAGTGGCGGTGCCTTATCCTGCTTGGATAAAGCAAAGCCGCATCGGATGTGTGAGGCGCTAGTAAAGCCAGATCAAACCGAGTGCAGCGCGCGTGCGAAGGTCAAAACGGGCCAGCGACATGCGCCGGCCCGTTCAAAGTCAATTAGGCGCCTGGGTTGCAGGTGCCAAGAACAGCTTCTGGGCCGCCCATTTGTGGGTGGCTTGGGTCATATGTGACCTGTGCAACAGGTGTGACTTCTACGATTTCGAGAAGGTCAAACTCTGATGTTGGGTTCTCTTTACCCTTCACAACCAGCACGTCTTTGAAGCACTGGTGATCGTCGCCACGGTACAGCGTTTTGCCGTTGCCCATGCCGTCGAATTCGAAGTCGGACAGAGCTTCACCAACCGCACATGGGTTGAACGATCCCGCACGTTCTACAGCATCCGCATACAGAAGCGTTTGCACATAGCATGTGTGCGCAGCCTGCGATGGTGGGAAGCCGTACTTGGTGCCGAAGGATTTAACGAACGCTTTGGAGCCTTCGTCAGTCAGCGACCAGTGCCAGTTTGTGGAGCCAAAGATGCCCTTAACGTTTGCACCAGCACCCTTCGCCATCAGGCGGGAGTAGAGTGGCACAACGATCTGGAAGTCTTTGCCGTTAACCTGCTTGTCGCGCAGACCGAACTGAACCGCGTTGGTCAGCGAGTTCACCATGTTCCCACCGTAGTGGTTCAGAACCAGTGTATCGGCGCCAGACTGTAGAACCGGAGCGATATAAGACGAGAAGTCCGTCTGTGTCAGCGGTGTTTTCACAGCTGCAACAGTGTCCCAACCCATGGCTTCGGTCGAAGATTTAACAGCTTCTTCCGTTGTGTAGCCCCAGTTGTAGTCCGCTGTCAGGTGATAAGCCTTACGGTCTGTGCCGTAGTTGGCCGCAAGCACAGGCGCGAGCGCCGCACCAGACATGTAGGAGTTGAAGAAGTGGCGGAAGCCATTTGCTTTCTTGTCCTTGCCGGTTGTGTCATTCGAGTGGGTCAAGCCCGCCATGAAGATGACACCAGCCTCTTGGCACAGCGCTTGAACCGCAACCGCAACACCAGAGGACGAACCGCCCGTGATCATCACGGCGCCGTCTTTTTCAATCATCGACTTGGCTGACGCGCGTGCTGCATCAGACTTGGTCTGAGTGTCGCCGGTCACATATTCGACCTTCTTACCCATGATACCACTGCCGTTCAGCGCTTTGGATGAGAATGTGTTCATCATCCCGCCGTCGCCGCCACCGTTCAGGTGTTCAACAGCCAGTTCGTAAGCGCGCAGTTCGTCCGCGCCCTCATCCGCGTAGGGGCCAGATTGTGGAACGTTGAAGCCGAGCGTTACACTGGAACCAGTTGGTTCGTTTGTGTGAGCCGCAACAGAAGATGCAGTAAAGATCGTCGGTACAGCAAGACCGGCGCCGCCAACGGCACCCGTTTTCAGCAAGCCGCGCCGAGTCAGGTTGGATTTAGTCATGTAGTCCTCCCAGTGTTTTCGTGCAAAGCCGCCATCTCCGCGAACGGGAGAGCGCAATGCGCACTTATTGTGCAAAGTCAGTAAGCCAAGGTTTTGGAAAATTTCGCAATAACCCCCTTGAAGGAATGGATAATTTTGTAAATAATTCGACAAGATGCAGGGTGGCTTTGTAAATCCTATTATGTTGCAGCGCAGAAACGCGTTGAATTGACCCAATAATTTATAAGGGGCTCATCGTGGCCGCAGACACACTAACCGGGAGCAGAATCCGCGAAAGGCGGCTAATCTCGGGGTTAAGGCAAGCGGATTTAGCGCGAGAAATAGGTATTTCGGCGTCCTACCTTAACCTTATCGAACACAACCGGCGCAGAATCGGCGGGAAATTGCTCGTATCGCTCGCGACGGCGTTGGGGGTTGAGCCGTCCATGCTAACCGAAGGCGCTGAGGCGACTTTGATCGCAGCCTTGCGGGAAGCCGAAGCCAGCACGCAAGCCACCGGCGCAGAACTGGACCGTATCGAAGACCTCGCGGGGCGGTTTCCCGGCTGGGCCCGTGTTTTGGCTGCATTGCACAGCCGCACCTTGCAACTTGAGCAATCCGTCGAAGGGCTCAATGACCGTCTGACACATGACCCAAAGCTCGCAGCATCTGTGCACGAAGTGCTATCTACTGCGACCTCGATCCGTTCAACCGCCTCAATTCTGGCGGAGACGGATCAGCTAGAACCAGAATGGCTGGATCGTTTCCACGCCAACATTAACGAAGATAGCGCACGCTTGGCCGAAAGCAGCCGCATGTTGGCCGGGTATCTTGAGGGCGGGCAAGAGCGTCCGCAAGACGGGGTAAGTCTGCCGCAAGATGAAGTGGATGCTTTTCTGACAGCGCGTGAGTTTTCATTCCCTCAACTGGAAATCGATGGCGACCTAGACGTCTCAGATGTTTTACAGGCCAGCGGATTGAGCGCGGCTGCAGAAGTTTTCGCACGGGTGTTTCTGGATATATATGTGACCGACGCAAAAGTTCTCCCGATCCAAACCCTGCGTGAGGTTCTACGCCAATCTGATCCTGACCCAGACCCCGTGGGTGTGGCCGCGAAACTGGGCGTTGCTGTCCCAATTGTGTTGCGCCGTTTGGCAAGTCTACCCGAGGTCGACGCCGGGTATGTGATGTGTGATCGTTCTGGCAGCCTTTTGTGGCGCAGACCAATTGCTGGGTTTACAATGCCCCGGTTTGGCGCCGCTTGTCCGCTTTGGCCCATTTTTGCGGCCTTTAGTCAAACCGGCGCTGCGATACGAACACCGGTTATGCAAGCCGGACGCCAACAGACACGTTTCACAGCCTACGCGATGGCGGAAGTCGCTGGCCCAACACATTATAACGTACCACCATTGTTGCGCGCTGGCATGTTACTTTTGCCGGACAAATCAGGTGAAACCGCGCCAGAAACCGTCACGGAGTTGGGCGCGGCATGCCGAGTTTGTTCGCGAGCCAGCTGTCATGGCCGTCGAGAGCCATCAGTTCTTTTAAGTCGGGGTTAATCCCGTGCAAATTAAAAACACTTCACGGTGACAAGAGGTTGCAATACTTTGACACGCGTGTCGAAACGCTCAATACTAAAACCAAATGGGATGCACAAAATACTGTCGGGCGTGCACAACACCTGTGAATGTCAAAGACAGCGCAAATGGGGGGACACCAGAGCATGGCAAAACATGTTCTTTTGGTGGAGGATGAAGAAAACATTATCGAAGCGATGCGCTTTTTGTTAACACGCGACGGTTGGCATGTTGAAGCACACGCGGATGGCGGAACAGCCGTTCAGCGTATAAAAGAACGCACGCCCGATTTGTTGATCCTTGATCTGATGCTACCGGGAAAAAACGGATTAGATATTATGCGCGAATTGCGTGCGGACAGTGACTTTTGCGAGTTACCCGTTCTTATGCTGACAGCGCGTGGCCAAGAACAAGACAGAGATCTTGCAACGCAAGCAGGGGTGGATCGGTTTATGACGAAGCCTTTTTCAAACTCTGAAATGCTCGGTGCAGTGCGCGAGCTGGCTGGGGCCTGAGGCCGGATGTCGGACACGCGCCGCCAGTCGCCTTCTCGACCTGTTCGTATTGATGGGCGCATTGAACCCGGCACGTTTCTTGAAAAGCGCAGCTATCGGCGGCGGCGTCTAACGGATGGGCTACGGCTTTTACCGGTTTTAGGGCTCTGGGTGTTTATGGTTCCTGTGTTTTGGCCAGAAGGCTCGGATGGTGACGGGGCGGGGGCCGTGTCGATGTCTGGCGCACTTGTCTACATCTTTGCTGCTTGGTGCGGATTAATTGCAGTGTGTGGTTTACTCGTGCGGGCGCAAAAGCGCGGGGAAGACAAAGCCTTGAGCGTTGAACCCACCGATATCGGGGCGCAGTAACCATGGCCGCCCTCAACATGCTGGTCATCGCCTGCTGCGTTTACGTCGCGGTATTGTTTGTCGTCGCATTTGCCGCTGAACGGGCCGCAGCACAAGGTCGCGCACGTTGGCTACGCCATCCTTTGATCTATACGCTGTCTCTGTCTATTTATTGTACCGCTTGGACATTCTACGGAGCCGTCGGCTATGCCGCGCGTTCCGGCATGGAATACGTCACAATCTATCTTGGCCCATCCCTGATTATGATCGGATGGTGGTGGTGCTTGCGCAAATTGGTCCGTATCGGGCGCACGCAGCGGGTCACATCAATTGCTGATTTGATCTCTGCCCGGTTCGGGAAGTCCAACACGCTAGCGATCTGTGTCACGCTCGTGGCTGTCATTGGCATCACGCCATATATCGCGCTTCAATTGCAATCCGTGACCTTATCTTTGTCAGTCTTCGCTGAGGCCGAAGGGCGCACGGGGTTCGATACCGGGGCGTCGACCTTTTGGATCGCCTTTGGGCTAGCGCTATTCACCTTGTTGTTTGGCACGCGCAAACTCAACGCGAACGAACGCCAGCATGGGATTGTTATTGCGATTGCTGTCGAAGCCTTGGTCAAACTGATTGCTTTGATCGCGGTTGGTATCTTTGTGGTGTGGGGGCTCGGCGGCGGAGTTGCTCAAACCATGGCTCGAATTGATGCGTCCGAGATCGGCACATGGCAGATGGATCGGTCACGTTGGGTAACGCTGACGTTTCTCGCGGCGGCCGCGTTCTTGTGTCTGCCTCGTATGTTTCAGGTCTTGGTCGTTGAAAATGACAATGACCGTCAACTCGCCATCGCAGCGTGGTGTTTCCCGCTCTACCTGATGTTGATGAGCCTGTTTGTTGTCCCCATTGCCGTGATGGGGCTTGGTTTGTTGCCCGGCACCAATCCGGACCTTTATGTTTTGACCCTACCGCTCACCCAAGGGCAGGAACAGCTCGCGGTTTTGGCGTTTCTGGGCGGGTTTTCATCCGCAACGGCAATGGTGATCGTGGCGACATTGGCGTTGTCGACAATGGTTTCGAACCACATCGTAATGCCAGTCTGGCTGTCTTTAAACGGCGAGGGGGCCACTGTATCAGGGGACGTTCGAGACGTCGCAATATTGTCGCGCAGGCTGTCGGTCGGCCTGATTATCGGGCTTGGTTATCTATATTACCGACTGTCGGGCGGCTCTGGCGCGTTGGCGGCCATGGGGTTGATTTCCTTCGCGGGCGTTGCGCAATTCTTGCCAGCTGTGATCGGTGGAATTTTCTGGCGGGGGGCGACGCAAATTGGGGCGTTGGCCGGGCTGGCTTTTGGGTTCGCGGTTTGGATGTGGGCGCTTTTATTGCCGAGCATTGGTCCGAATGGAATATTGCCTGTCTCTGTGCTGGATATGGGGCCGTGGGGTTTCACGTGGTTGCGTCCACAAGCCCTGTTCGGAATAGAGGGGTTGGACCCTATGGTGCACGCGGTCTGGTGGAGCCTGTCGCTCAACACTGCCGCCTTTATTGCGGTGTCTTTGCTCAGTTTTCCACGCCCGCTAGAGCGGCTGCAAGGTGCGCAAATTGTCAATGTTTTTGAGCATTCCGGGGCGGCTCAAAGCTGGTCTGCTTCAGCTGCGGAAAGCGAAGATCTTCTGATTATGGCTCAACGTATTCTTGGACCAGAAGATGCCCGGTCCTTATTTCGCACTGAGGCGAATTTACAAGGCCAAGGTGGGCGTTTACCGGACGCGACCGCGGAGTTTTTGCAACGCCTGGAACGCGAACTGGCAGCGTCTGTTGGGGCCGCAACCGCGCATGCGATGATCAGTCAAATTGCAGGCGGGCCGGGGATTTCTGTGCAAGAGTTGCTGGCTGTTGCGGACGAATCTGCGCAAATCCTGGAATATTCAAGCCAGCTGGAAGCCAAATCCACAGAATTGAGTCAAACAGCGGCACAACTTCAGCAAGCCAATACCAAATTGACTCAACTCTCGATTCAGAAGGATGCCTTTTTGAGTCAAATTAGTCACGAATTGCGCACCCCTATGACGTCGATCCGTGCATTTTCGGAAATTTTGCGCGATACGGACGGTCTCAAACCGGCTGAAAAGACTCGGTACGGGTCAATTATTCACGATGAAGCTGTCCGATTGACCCGCCTTTTGGACGATCTTCTTGATCTATCGGTCTTGGAAAACGGGCAAGTCACGTTGAACTTGCAGCGCGGAGGTCTCGATAGTGTATTGGATCGGGCGATGCAGGCCGTTCTTCCCTTAGGTGACAATGAATTCAAAGTCATAAGAGACCGCGCGGCAGAAGATATTGCGCTGGACACGGACTTAGATCGGCTGACACAAGTTTTTATCAATCTGATCGCCAACGCCCGAAAATATTGCACATCGACTGACCCACAATTGACCGTGCGAATCGTTCAGGATTTTGGCTCAACGCATGTCGATTTTATTGACAATGGAGTTGGAATTCGCGTGGAAGATCAGGCGGTTATGTTCGAAAAATTTTCACGCCTTGGGGATAGCGATGGCACCGGGGCAGGTCTTGGATTGGCAATTTGTTTTGAGATAATGGAACGCTTGGGCGGTTCGATAAACTACTTATCGGACACAGATGGGACCGCATTTCGGGTGACATTACCAAAAACTAATGCAGTTGCAGCCCAATAATCTTGTCGAGGTAAGGCAATAGTAACGAACCGCCATTAAGTCTTTTTCAGGTCCGCCAACCGCGAAAGCCATCATGAGCGAAGAATTTCCTCTTTCTGCACTGCGTCGTAAAGCGCAGGTAGGTCAGCAGCAATACCAGGCACGGTCAATGACCGCGCCTCGGGCATTGCGTTTGTGCCTTGCGAAAGTCGCAGAGGACGAGTTTGACCTTGCGCTTGTTGTCATTGGTTTGACCGAAAGTAAGGCCGCCCCCGGCGAAGTCATTGAGGCGGCGGAAGATACGTCTCTTTTAATTCTATTGGATACACCAACCGGCGGGGCTGGGGCTGCGATATTTGATTCCTCGTTGGTGGGCGGATTGGTGCAGCAACAAACCATGGGACGTGTGGATGAATTGAAGGAAGGCGCCCCGCCACGTCCTTCAACGCGCACGGATGCATCGCTGATTTCCCCTTATATTGATCAGTTATTCCGTAAAGCAGGACCCTTGCCTGACGACGAAAAAGAAGGTCGGCTGCTAACGGGAATAAAATTCGGCGCACACATGCCCGCCGCGCGCCTGATGCTAATGGCCCTCGAAGACCCGGAGTATACCCATTTCGTGGTCACAATCGACATCGCGGGTGGGACACGGCAAGGCAAACTTGATCTTTTGCTGCCTACACCGGGGCAAACGCAGGACTTCGGTTCATATGATGATGTCGTCGGCGGCGAAGCCGGACATGAGGGACCTGCGAAGACTCTCGAACCCATGGTCATGACTTTGCAAGCACAGTTGCAGATCGCGTTATGTCGATTGCGGTTGCCACTATCCGATATCACAGCCTTGCAGATTGGCGATACGCTGAGCTTGCCACCGTCTGTGCTCCAGCATGCGGAAATTTTGACGACGGAAGGGCGTAAAGTAGGGCAGGGGAAGCTTGGTCAGGTCGAGGGGCGTCGCGCTATCAAGATGAAGACCGGTCTTCAATCTGGGGAAGAGCTGGAACGTCGTTCATCTGATAGACCACAAGGCGGGCCAGAGCTTAGCTATAGCCAAGAACGGCGGGGCGTCGCCAGCCTTCCTTCGCCGAAAGCTGCTGCAATGCCCGCGCCACCAATGGCGGCAATGCCGCCAGAATTACCAGACATCCCGGGAATGAGTGGGGCAGATGGCTTGCCTGATTTGCCCGATATTCCTGGCATGTCCGACAGCGGCGGATTGCCTGACATCCCGGAGTTGCCAGAAATTGATACTGGGGCAGGGCTCCCCGATTTGCCACCAATTGATACAGGTGCTGACTTACCAGATCTTCCCGATTTGCCTGACCTCCCCGATTTGCCAATGATGGCACAAAATGGGTAACGTCAGACGTCAGATGCCATCGCATCTAAAGTTGGGCGGATGTTGTCCAACTGGTAACCCCCAGCCTGCGCAGCCGAGAGGATGTCATCTGTCGACATCGATCCAACTTGCCCTAAAGCCCAAGCGATAGTTGAACGCGTGCCAGATGCACAATAAGCTAACACTTTGCCACTTGAAACATCAACAATGCCTCGCTGACGTGCGATATTCGGAGGGTTCATTGTTTGATGGGTGAGCGCCAAACGGTGAAAGTCCAATCCGGCAGCTTGGGCCGCGGCTTCGAGAGCATCGGCTTGATGGCTGGGCGGAACCTCTGCATCGGGGCGATTGCAAATCACGGTGGCAAATCCCGCTTTGGCCAATTCGGTCATTTCCGATGGGTCCATCTGGGGGGCGACATAGTAGTTTTCTGTAATCTTACGAATATCCATGGCAACCTGAATAAGCCGCAGTGCAGCATGTGTCCAGTAACGGATGGCCATCAACGCAATTTTGCCGACAGTGAAATCCATCACGGTCGACATGACAAATATTCGACCTTGAATTGAATTTTGCCTTTGTGAAAAAAACAATCCAAGGTAGAATGTCGGGCGAGTGTTGCATGTTTTGGCTGTGCAAAACATGGCGCTGCCAACCTAAAAAGGATGCCAAATGTATCGCAATTCCCCCATCATGTCCCGTGTCGAAGACTTAGCCAGCCAAATTGCGCGCGCCAACGCTCTGACAAGGTTAGAACTTCAGCCAAAACTGGATCGGTTGCTGTCTGAAATGAAGAAATCCGGCACAGCCATCCCGGCCGGAATTCGAAATTTACACGAGCAGTTGATTGATGAAGTGTTTGAGGACCGGTTTGACAATTTGCCCATCTAGAGCCGGATAAACCCTTAGGACATGAACACGCCGATGATAACCATCATCAAACCCAACACTGACAAACATAAAGCGCCAAGGTTCACCGGAACGACCTTGTGAACTTTGGCCCGCAGTTCATCATCTGACAATCCTGCGCGTTTGGCTTGGATGACGCGTATAATACACCATAAGAGCAGGAACAAACCTGCGACGGTCATTGCGGCGCCGGCCCAGATGATAATGTCGAAAATTGTTGTACTGCTTGTCTGATCCATACGCGGCGGGGTATCTGAGCTGGCCTTGCAAGGCAAGAGCTGGGCAAGGAAAACGGATAGAGCCAACGTAAGATTTGGCAGGAGGTTCAGGAACGCTGCATGCTCCTCGAATTATCGAAGGGGTGTCGCTGTGTTTGTTCGATGCAAAGTAAATCTACTCACGTAGCAAGCGCCGCGCAAACTTTCTCTGAATTACCCATCCAGCCCAGCCTGCAGACAAATCCAATGAGAAGGTCAAACTGGTAGGGCAATTTTAGAATGGGCTCGCGGGGATGTCTTTCGCGACTTGAAGGCAAAGGCGAGCGGGGGTAGGCAAGGACGTCATTCCAGTTGCAGGAGCGTGCCATGGACAACGTTATTGATTCACCAAAACCCGACAGCTACCGCGTCACGGCAGAAGAACTCCGCCAATTCATCGAACGCATAGAACGATTGGATGCGGAAAAGAAAGATCTCGCGGATCAGCAAAAAGAGGTCATGGCCGAAGCCAAGGGGCGTGGGTATGACACGAAAATAATTCGCAAGGTTATAGCTTTGCGCAAGCGTGACAGCGACGACATTGCCGAAGAAGAAGCGGTTATGGAAATGTATAAAGAGGCGCTTGGCATGAGCTAAGTGTCCGCCTCGCAGGTATGCGCACTCTGCGAGGCGCTCAACTGAAGAACAGAGGTTACGCCGTGTCGGCCTAGCCTGTGGTCAAGAGGTCAAGGCAACAACATCCGTACACCCGGCATTTGCTGAATTCGCATGACGTCTTCATCATACACATCTGTCATTTCGTCGACGAGTTCATCAGTCCATCCGGGCAGGTCCAGCTCTTCCTCGATGGCCTCATCCAATGCAAATTTGTCGAGAAACGCGGCGATAACGCGGCGTTTTTGTTGTTCTGTCATGACCGGATGTGTTTTCAGATAAGCCCTGAACCGCGCCATGCCTTCTTGCGACATGATCGCAGACAACAAATCAAACCCACCTGCGATCTTCTCACCATCTTTTAGGTTGGCCATTTCGCGGATGATCTGCGCCCATATCAATGGCGCATCTTCATTACACCATACTGTAAACTGAACCGAAGGGGCGACGGCTTGCAGATGGGCTAGGGTCATGGACCAACGAATGGTGCACGGATCCACATTGCCAAGAAAATCCTGCATTTCTTCCTTGGGCGATTTGTCAAAAACGGCAGGTAAAAATGTGGCCGGGTTGCGCAAAGCCAGAAATAACTCGATCTGATCGTTTGGAAACAACTGGGTAAACTGTGCCAGCCGTTCGCCTGCATTGGGATATAGCACACCTGCACGTACGCACGCGCGTGGCGCCCCAAAGAAATGCGCGTTCGACAAAATCAACCTATCGGGTTGATCACCATCCAAAATGTCGTCCAACAATATGTCGCGCGCTTCGGGGGACGCTGTATGGCCGCGCATAGCCTGCAACGTGTCGCGGAGTAATCGCCTGTACTGACCAGGCCCCGGCACCGCGACCCCGCGATTCGCGAAATCGCCCTTGTTGCGCAGAAGACACTTCATCAACCGCTCTTCTTCGGTGAAATGTGCGCCAGTATGTAGGATCAGATGCATAGGAGTTCGCTCTGTTTTCGCCGTAAATTTCCTGTTTCCTTGCCTACACCGCCCGCGAGCCGGGTGCAAAGGGCCATCTGAAACCGTCTCTTTTCAGGGCATATTAAATCAGGTGCATTTTTGGTTTGCATCTCTGTGCGAAAGGTTGCTATAGGCACGCCAATCAAGGACCATCGCCTAAAAGTGCTTCTCCTTGGCCCCTATAGCTCAGCTGGTAGAGCAATTGATTTGTAATCAATAGGTCCGCGGTTCGAGTCCGTGTGGGGGCACCATTTCACTATGCGAACTTATCCAATGACATCCGATTGGGCCTTGTTTATAAGGGGCTTGTGGTACTTCTTTGTCCGGCGCGGTTTCCTGACGTCCGATGCGATACCCCTGAATTGGGGGTGTTTTTGGGGGTATCAAGATGAAGCGGAAAAAGTGATACCCCCAGATGCCATTGTCAGACATCAAGATTCGATCTCTCAAAGCGAAGCCAAAATCTTACAAAGTTTCAGATTTTGAGGGCTTGTTCGTGCTTGTGAAGCCGAACGGCTCAAAATTATGGCAGCTTAAATATCGGTTGGATGGAAGGGAACGCCTGTTTTCGATTGGCGTTTATCCCGACGTCAGTCTTGCGCAAGCCCGCAAAGCGAAAGAGGAGGCGCGTGCTAAGATCGCCCAAGGGATCGACCCTAGCGACGTCAAGCAGGACGAGAAGCGCCAACGTCGAGAAGCGAAGGGTCAAACCTTTGAGAAAATTGGCGCGACTTTCATCGAGAAACAACGCAAAGAGGGCAAGTCTAAGGCTACTCTGGACAAGACCGAATATCATCTGAAACTTGCCAACCGGGATTTTGGGCGCAAGCCGATAACTGAAATCACTGCCCCCATGATCCTAAAGACCCTGCGCAAGGTTGAAGCCAAGGGCAATTATGAGACGGCCAATCGTCTGCGCGCCCGGATCGGGTCTGTGTTTCGTTATGCTGTGGCTAGTGGGATCGCAGAGAACGATCCGACATATGCTTTGCGTGATGCTCTTATCCGCCCGACGCGTGTTCACCGCGCGGCCATAACTGATCCTAAAGCGTTGGGCCAATTAATGCGTGAGATCGACGCCTTTGAAGGGCAAGCCACTACCCGCATTGGATTACAGTTGTTGGCGATACTTGCTCAGCGTCCCGGCGAAATCCGTCACGCCAGATGGGAAGATTTCAATTTCGAAGACGCGATCTGGTCGATCCCTGCCGCAAAGATGAAAATGCGCCGGGATCATATGGTGCCATTGCCCGCGCAAGCCTTGGCTTTGCTGGATGAGTTGCGCTCGATTACAGGGGAGGGGGCGTATCTGTTTCCGTCACTCCGGTCTTGGCAAAGGCCCATGTCTGAAAACACGTTAAACGCGGCTTTGCGTCGGATGGGATATTCCGGTGAAGATATGACGGCGCATGGTTTCCGTGCCAGTTTCTCTACATTGGCAAACGAAAGCAGTCTTTGGAACCCTGACTCTATCGAGCGTGCATTGGCTCATGTCGAGAAAAACGAAGTGCGCCGTGCATATGCGAGAGGCGAGCATTGGGAGGAAAGGGTGCGGTTGGCAGACTGGTGGGCTGGAAGGCTGGACGAATTTGCTCATAATAGGTCTTGATAGTCCTTATTTGTGGTTTGTGAACCTGATGACCATTTCGACCAACCGACGAAATAAAGCCATTTCCTTGCTTATGGAACTTTATGGCATGGATATTGCCCAGTCGGCTCTGTTCCCAGGAAAAACAATGGCGAATGCCCTTGCGAGACAAGCGTCAGATGACCAAACGAAACACATTGTTGCCGAGTTGTACCGACTGGTCGCATTAAGCGACAAAGAGTTTCGCTCCGAAGAGTTCAACACCTTGATGGAGTTGGACGCTTATAAGTCCAAGAACAGTTCATACCATTTCCAATCGTCATATGCTGACGAAAGTTACTGGTCCAAGATGCCTTATTGGTCGGTAGACGAAGGGGTGATTTTGCTAACAGGGCGTGACCCAAAGAAAGTGACCTTCGATAGCCTCAAGTCCCAGACGCGGGTTTCATACTATGCGAAATACGCGTTCGAACAAAGAGAGTTGGCGTTGCGTGCCGTGGGGTTGAAGCAGTTGGGAAAAACGAATTTGCCAGTCGTTTTCTTACGTTGGGCGAAGGAACTCGACTTGTTGATCTACGAGTCTCTTTTAGAGGCGGTTGAAGAATTTTCGGGGACGGTTTTCACTACAGCGGCGATGCTAGAAAAAGCTCAGGCGACTTTAAAACAGCAAGAAAAGTTGATCGCGGAGATTTCGGGGCAAAATGCAGAATGTTCTGAAACAATAGCCAAGCAAGTGGAGAAGATTGCAGAGTTGGAAACACGAAGTTCGAATACGCCGACAGTTCGAACAGGGAATTTGGAACAAGCGGCGAAGGCAAATAAACGACCAGATGCAAGAACATTGGCGACGTTGGAAAAGATGATCTTGGTGATGGCCGCAGATGGATATGGGTATCGCCCGAATGCTAAGAAGAGCACAATCACGAAAGATATTGTCGATGCAGCGGCGAGCTATGCGATTCAAATTAGTGATGAAACAGTTAGATCGACGCTGAAGCGTTGTGCGAAGCACTGGTCGGATGAAAACGAATTCAAATAGCCTCTGTGGTAATCCAAATACTTTCTGGATTTTCATTTAGATTTATGCAGTTAGAAAATGTCTGGCGCGCTCTTTTCTTGTTTGGGCACAGCCTCGGAATTTTCTGAAATCAATCTAGTCGTCTCTAATCACACAAGGACGACTAATAATGGACCTCCCTGCATTCCCGCAAACTGGCCTCGTGCGCCTGTCCCAAATTCTAGCACCGCAGGGGCCAATCCCTGTTTCCAAGTCGACTTGGTGGCAAGGCGTCAAAGACGGGCGGTTTCCCAAACCGCAGAAACTTGGCCCCCGTACAACGGTCTGGAAGGTTCAGGACATTCGCGCACTTTTTGAGGGTGGCAATGATGGCTAAGCGACCCAACCCCATGGCCGTGCAACAGGTCCTAACCTACACCGTCGAAGAGGCTGCGGGAGCGCTTGGGGTTACACCGGCTACGGTGCGAAACTACGTTCGACGCGGTTTAACAGTCATGTCGAGTAAGCGCCCGGCGCTTATGTCGGGGCGGGATATCCGCGAGTTCCTTCGGGCAGAACGCAAAGCCAAGAAGGCACCACTTGCGTTCGATGAATTGCGATGCCCGTCTTGTTGTAAGGGGCGAAGGCCATTTGGAATGTTGGTCGATCTTGAAAGGATCAGTCCAAGTACCGCGATCCTGAAAGGCCTTTGCGAGCGATGCGAAGCATCCTCCAGCCGTTTCATCGCGATCCGCCAAATTCCAGAATTTGGCGCAACCTTCGACATCACAGAACGGGCTGACAGAACCGCTTAATAGATACCAACTCTGCCCCCTTTAACTTTCACTAACTGAGGCTTTCAGAGCAATGCGAAAACTAAATGAAGAAAACGAGCGGATCAAACGCCTTTACCTGCAATATCTGCGCACGGCAAAGGGCAGGGACCAGACCACTGTTGTCAAAGCCGCCGAAGCAATTCTGCGCTTTGAGGCCAGCACGAAATATGCGTCGTTCAAGAAGTTTCGGATCGAACAGGTTTTGCGGTTCCGCGATAAGCTTAACAGTGAAATCAGCAAGATCTCTGGCAAGCCACTGGCGAAATCCACGATTGCAAGCATCCTTGCCGCAAACAAGGCCTTCCTGTTTTGGTTGGCCGACAAGCCCGGATACAGAAGCCGTATCCGGCATTCCGATGCGGACTATTTCAATATGGACGCAAAGGGCGCGCGTGTTGCTCATACCGTGCGCGAAACGCCGTATCCTTCGTTGGACATGGCTCGGCACACATTTGGCGCAATGCCGACGGATACTGAAATCCAACGGCGCGATAGGGCGGTCTTTGCATTTCTTATGATCACCGGTGCGCGTGATGGGGCGATTTCGTCGCTGCGCTTGAAGCACATCAACCTGATCGACGGTTACGTGTATCAGGACGCCCGCGAAGTTCGCACCAAGGCGTCGAAGTCGATCACAACCTACTTTTTGCCCATCGATCCGATCTACTCTGATTGCTTCACGGAATGGGTCCGCTACTTGCAACAGGACAAATTGTTCGGCCCGGATGATGCATTGTTTCCACCGCCTGAAATGGGCCATGTGAGCGGCGAATTCCGTGTGACTGGTCTTAAGCGCGAAACTTACCGCAACGCCAATGCGATCCGCCAAGTGATAAGGGCTGCGTTTGTCACTGCGGACTTGCCCACATTCACCCCGCACGCGTTCCGCAAAACGCTGGTCAAATGGGCTGAGGGATTTTACCCAACCATTGAGGGCTTCAAAGCGTTCTCGCAAAACATTGGCCATTCTAGCGTCGTGACCACCGTCAGTGCCTATATGCCTGTATCCGTCGAGAGGCAGGGGGAGTTGATAAAAAAGCGTAATAATGGCTGATTGGACGTTGTTGATCCGGCGGGCAAAATCTATTCTTTACCAAAATCACAGGACGCCTCATGTTTGAAAACGCCTTCAATAGTATCGACCGCGAATTGCGTAACGAAGAGGGGCTGGCCTCTGAACTGGACTATGCCGAACAGACGTCGTGGATTTTGTTCCTGAAATACCTCGACGACATCGAACAGGAACGGCAGGACGAAGCGGAACTGGAAGGGCGCGACTATACCCCAACCCTGCCCACGGCCATGCGTTGGAAGACGTGGGCGAGCGCCAAGAATGACGATGGCACCGACCGCAAAGATGTACTGACGGGCGAAGACCTGATCGCGTTCATCAATCAAACCCTGTTTCCGACACTCAAGAAATACCGCGAGGATGCGACAAGCCCCGACACCATCGAATATAAGATCGGCGAGATTTTCTCGGAGATCACCAACAAGTTCCGGTCCGGCTATTCCCTGCGCGATGTGCTGGAGATTGTGGACGAGTTGGAATTCAACACCCAAGAAGCCAAGCACGAACTCTCCGACCTCTATGAATCCCGCATCAAACGGATGGGCAATGCTGGGCGCAACGGCGGTGAATATTACACACCGCGCCCGCTGATCCGCGCCATGCTCAAGGTCATGGACCCTAAGATCGGCGAGACGGTCTATGACGGGGCGTGTGGCTCTGCGGGCTTTCTGGTCGAAGCTTACGGCCAAATGCTGACCCCCGACATTTCCGCGACCGATTTCAACACGCTGCAAACCAAAACCTTCTACGGGCAGGAAAAGAAATCCCTCGCCTATATCATCGCCATCATGAACATGATCCTGCACGGGATCACCGCCCCCAATATCCGGCGCACCAATACGCTGAACGAAAACGTCATGGATATTCAGGAGCGTGACCGCCACGACGTGATCCTTGCCAATCCGCCCTTTGGGTCTGGCGAACGGGCCGAGGTGCAACAGAACTTCCCGATCAAATCCGGCGAGATGGGCTATCTGTTCATCCAGCATTTCATTCGCAAGCTGAAGGCGGGCGGGCGCGCCGCTGTGGTGATCAAGAACACGTTTCTATCCAATGGCGACGCGGCGGCGTTGCGGCGGGAATTGCTGGACACCTGCGATCTGCACACGGTGCTGGATTGCCCCGCCAAGGTATTCCAAGGGGCGGGCGTCAAAACCGTCGTGCTGTTTTTTGAGAAAGGGCGCAAGACCCATAAAACGTGGTTCTACGCGCTGGACCCGGAACGGTCCTTGGGCAAATCATCCCCCCTGCGCGATGATGAACTGGCCGAGTTCGTGGCGTTGCAGAAGACCCGAGCCGACAGTGCGAAAAGCTGGACGGTGCAGCGCGGGGATATTGATGCGGATACGATGGATATGTCGGTGAAAAACCCCTTTGCCCCCGAAGAAGCCCCGCTGCGGGAACCTGCAGAGATTATTGAGGACATGCTCGCCCGCGACGCCGAGACCGCCGCAATCTTGGAAGAGATCAGGGGGATGCTGTGAAGGCGGGCTGGGAGATTAAGCCGCTTGGGGAGGTTTGTGAGCTTGTAAACGGAAGAGCCTACAAGAAGCCGGAACTGCTTGATCAAGGTAAGTACCCTGTTCTTCGCGTCGGAAATTTTTTCACGAGCAACAAATGGTACTATTCCGATCTGGAACTTGAACCAAAAAAATACTGCGAAAACGGCGATTTGCTCTATGCGTGGTCAGCTTCGTTTGGCCCGCGAATATGGGAAGGCGAAAAGTCTATTTTTCACTACCATATCTGGAACGTGCAGCACCCCGAGCAGCAACTAGATCGAAAGTTTCTGTACTATTATTTTGACTGGGACAAGGAGCGCATCAAAGAAGAGCAGGGCGCGGGCGCTACAATGATCCACGTGTCCAAACGATCAATGGAAGCGCGGGCACTCCCAATCCCACCCCTCGAAGAGCAAAAGCGGATTGTGACGGTTTTGGATGCGGCGTTTGAGGGGCTGACCCGTGCCAAAGAGAACGCCGAAGCCAACCTCCAAAACGCGCGGGAGTTGTTTGAGAACTCCGTTGAAGGTCATTTTCGAGGACTTTCGGAACGAGGCACCTCTAAGCCACTGCTAGATGTCTGCCACGATAGGGGGATCACTTATGGCGTTATCAAGCTGGGTGACCAAATCGACGGCGGTGTTCCTTGTTTGAGAACAAGCAACGTTCGCTCATTGGCATTCACTCTTGAAGGCATGAAATCAATTTCGACGAAACTATCGAATGAGTATTCAAGAACCATACTTAGGGGCGGCGAGGTGTTGGTCAACGTCCGAGGAACTCTGGGAGGTGTGACCGTTGTACCTTCCACAATGTTAGGGTGGAACATTTCGCGCGAGGTCGCGATGGTCGATGTTAATGATCAAGAAGTAATACCCGACTATGTCGCTTTGTTTATCGCAAGCAAAACCGCACAAAACTGGTTAACAGGCGTTACGACTGGTGCAGCATACAAAGGGATCAATCTAACCGATCTCAGAAAGTTGCCCTTGCCGCTTCCTGACAAAGACCAACAAATTCAGTCGATCAATATTCTGAATACGATCAGGGATAAGGTTGTATCCACCGAAGCGAACTACTCCACCAAACTCACCAACATCGCCGACCTCCGCCAATCCCTCCTGCAAAAAGCCTTTGCGGGCGAGCTTAGCTGATGCCGTTTTCTGCGCTGCCGGACTTGAGTGCCATCGAGCCCAAGTTAGTGGCGCTGGTTTCCAAATATTGCCGTTTACCCAACCCAAGGGTCGTTAAACGATTGGGCGGGCCTGTTTTCCCCACTATTCGTGATCAACGCAAGCGTCTGACCTTGGACCGCGAAAACGGTTTGATGTTGGACGATAATGTTACAGCCAGATGGGCGCTGTTCTGGTCACATGGTTACAAGCAAACTCATCACCCGAAGGGCTGGACAATTGCCCATGTATGGGCCGCACCAAAAGATCGCAACGCCTATTCAAATTTGGCCAATCTTTGTTTGATGCCAGAGGCGTTAGGAAGCCTTTCGGACAAACTTGGCCCAATGGGTCCATATTTAAAATACCATGCGTATTCCTCATATGATTGGCATCTAAGATCAGAAAACCCGCCGTATATGCCCGAAGGTTTTGAAGACATCGAGTGGACTTATTTCGAAGAATTTGATGATCCGCTTACTTTCATTCATGATAGATTGAGAACCCTCAATAACCAGAGGGTCAAACTCCTACGCCCGCTCATGGGATTAGACAATGCAGAATGAAACCGAAGCCGACACACGGGCGATGCGGATTGATCCGGACCTTGCCGCCAATGATTGGGAAGGCCCCTCCAAAACGGACGGTGCGCGGGTCAGCCGCGAAGAAATGCTCTGGCCCGGTCGCATCATGTCCGGCGGGCAAACAAACGCCCCCAAGCCCGCCGACTATGTGCTGCGCATGAATGGCCACGTCATGGCCGTGATGGAGGCCAAGAAGGCGAGCCTGTCTTATACCGACGGACGCAGCCAAGCCTATGACTACGCCACCCGCATCGGCGCGCGCTTTGCCTATTGCACCAACGGGCTGCGCTATCACGAGATTGATATGCACACGGGCGCGGAACAAGAGGTGGACGCCGTGCCGCCCCCGTCCGAGCTTTGGGACCGCTGCTACCCCACCGGCAACGCATGGCGTGACCGTTTCGGGCAAATCGCGTTCGAGACCGATGGCGGCAAATGGCAACCACGCTACTACCAAGCGGGCGCTGTGAATGCGGTGCTAGAGGCGATGGCCGACGGCGACAAACGCATCCTGCTGACATTGGCGACGGGGACGGGCAAAACATCCATTGCGTTCCAGATCGCATGGAAACTATTCCAATCGCGCTGGAGCCTGTCAGGCGAGCCAACCCGCCGCCCGCGCATCCTGTTCCTTGCAGACCGCAACATTCTGGCCGATCAGGCCTATAATTCGTTCTCAGCATTTGAGCCGGACGCCCTAAGCCGCATCAACCCCAAAGAGATCAGCAAAAAAGGCAAGATGCCCCGCAATGCGTCCGTGTTCTTCACGATCTTCCAGACGTTTATGACGGAAAACAAATCGGGTGAAACTGAGTTCAATTTCCGCGCCTATGAACCGGCTTTCTTCGATTTCATCATTATCGACGAATGCCACCGGGGCGGGGCCAAAGACGAAAGCACGTGGCGCAAGATTTTGGAGTATTTTGAACCCGCCGTGCAGCTTGGCCTGACCGCGACGCCTAAACGCAAGGGCAACGCGGACACCTACAAATATTTCGGCGAGCCCGTTTACACCTACGCCCTACGCGACGGGATCGAAGACGGCTTCCTGACCCCGTTCAAAGTGCGCCAAATGGCGAGCACAATTGATACCTATGTGTATGATCCCGACGATGAAGTGGTGGGCGGCGAAATTGACCCCGATCACGTCTATACCGAAGCCGAGATTAACGCCAAGATCGTGATCCCCGAACGCGAGCAAAGCCGCATTCACGAATTCATGGATCAAATAAACCCGCGCCAAAAGACGCTGGTGTTCTGTGCCACCCAAAACCACGCCGCCGCCGTGCGCGACTACATCAACCAGATCAAGGATATCGACGACCCGCACTATTGCGAGCGTGTTACGGCGAAAGATGGTGCATTGGGTGAACAGCATCTGCGCGAATTTCAGGACAACGAACGTAGCATCCCGACGATCCTGACCACCTCGCAAAAGCTATCCACGGGCGTGGATGCTCGCAATGTGCGCAACATCGTATTGATGCGACCTGTGAGGTCGATGATCGAATTCAAGCAGATCGTCGGGCGTGGGACGCGGACATTCGAGGGCAAGGACTTCTTCACTGTTTATGATTTCGTGAAAGCCTATGAACATTTCAATGACCCGGAATGGGACGGCGAACCGCTCGCACCCGATCCACGCGGTGATCCAAGGCCGCCACGGACACCGCCAACAGGGCCGCCCGAGCCGGGGCCAGAGCCGGACGCCAAAATCATTGTGAAACTGGCCGACGGGAAAGAACGCAAGATCAAATACATCGCTACCACAACTTATTTTTCGCATGATGGTCGGATGATCTCAGGCCAAGAGTTCATGGATCAATTGTTCGGTGATCTCGGGGACCTTGTGCAAGATGAAGAGCATTTGCGGTCTATCTGGAGTAACCCCGAAAGCCGGGTGCAGTTCGTCAAAGTGCTGGCGGATAAGGGATACGACGCAAACCGCTTGGAAGACATGAAGCGCTTGATCGACGCCCCCAACAGTGACGTGTTTGATGTGCTCGCCTACATCCGGTTCACGCTTGCGCCGTTAGAGCGTTCACAGCGCGCGGAATTGGCCCGGTCCATGGGTTTGTCAGGGGTCGAAGGGGAGATGCGGTCATTCTTGGAATCTGTCTTGGCCGCATATGAAACCCATGGGGTAGATGAACTGGCCCTGACCAAGATTGGTGACTTTCTTAAGGTCAAATATGGTGGCACGAATGGCGCAAAACAAAAGCTAGGCGCGATACCTGACATCAAGCGCGCATTCATGGACATTCAAACGCACCTCTACGCGCAATAGTTGTGCTTGAGCCAAGTTAGAAATCTGGTTTGGGGGTATTATTGGGGGTATCGGAAGTATGTCGCATCTATTAACCACTTGAAGTCAAATGATTAGGGTCTAAATGTGGGTCCGTGTGGGGCCATTAAAAAGCTTAGTTTTCAAATACATCAAGTCAATTATATATTGTAAATCAGGTGCTTGACCAATTTGTGGTTGGGTTTGATTGGTGTTGGAACGTAACGTGAATCTTGTAAAAAATCGTCATTACAAGGAATGCACATGCCCCACATTAAGTTTACAGATTCGACCCTCAAGGTGCTGGTTGTCGATAAGACAACATGGTTCACCGATCCTTCATGCAAAGGCTTGCGCCTATGTGTGACGCAGGGCGGGACCAAAACTTGGTACGTCAACAAGTGGGACCCAACATCGCAGAAAACGCGTTCGGTCAAGTTGGCCCAATGGGCGAACAAAGGCCCGCATTGTCGTTGGGCCAAGGATCAGGTTGGCAAGGTTGCGCATGATATTGCTACGGGCAATGTCTTCACGCGTGAGGAAAAAGAAGTCTCACAGGTCGCATTGGGCATCCCAACGTTCCGTGATGCACTGGAACAATACATCGAACACCGCACGACAGCGCGACAGTCAGGCCGTGTGCGCATGATGGAGGGCACAGCATACGAATATCGTGGGTCATTCAATAAGCACCTTACGCGTTGGGCAGACGTCCATGTTGACGAGTTGCCAATACTTGAGATCAATCAATATTTGAACGCCTTGCAGATCGACACGCCGAACGCGGCGCATCTGGCGGCATCGGTGGCCGGGGCCACTGTTCGGTTCATCAACAGGCTTTGTGCGCTTGCTCTGCCAATTCCATCGCTGCTGGATGGCACACGGATGAAGTCTCGGGTTCAGACAGGCAAGCTCGACATGTCTGTGCCTTGGTTGGATCGCAAACAAGAGATCGACGCCATCAAGAATGAACATATCAGGCTGGCGTGGATGATCACTTGGTACACAGGTTTCAGGGGGCGTTCCTTGCGTTCTCTGACGTGGAATCTGGTTGACTTTGATGCAGGCACAGTCACATTCAATCGAATGAAGCGACAAGAAGTTGAGCGGGAAATCGTGATTGCTGACGACGTGGTCAGGCTGTTTAAGCGCCTGCGCGAAATCCGGTGTGATGATTGCGACTGGGTTTTTCCAAGCAGGCGGGTCGTGTCGGGTGCGCGCGGTCATCTGGATGTGTTGGACAGATTGCCGACGACAGCAGCAGGCGACCTTCGCCATCTGTGGATGTCAACTGCGCGCGAGGTTGCCCCGCGTCACGTTCACAGGTGGCTGGCCCAGCAGACAATGACCGACAACGATCTTCGGATGCTCGGGCATTACGGCCAGCCGAGCCATGAAGAACAGAAACGGTCGGCCAATGCGATTGCATCGGCGATCAACGTACAGTTGGGCGCGCCACCTTCATCCGTTGTTGAACTGAAACGAAAGCGCGCCTAAATATTGATGACAATTGCCTCCATGCCCGGGCGTAGTGACCTGATCGGGACTGGAAGGCCGAACGCGTGAGCGACGGTTTTAGCCGTCAGGAGCAGGAGACGCGTCGGTCGTAGGTTTTCCACACAAGGAAGATGCCTATGACTATTGATGAGCTCTCTGAGCAGCTAAAAGCTCTGCACAATGACCTAATACGGTCACACCCACCACAAGTTATGACCTGCCGCGAGGCCGCACAGTTTCTTGCAGTCACTGATGAAACGTTGTTTCGTTGGCGCAAGGATGGTGTTGGGCCGTCATACTCTCAGCCGAATTCTCGGTTAATTCGATATCTGTATGACGACCTTGTTGCATGGATGAAGGAGTATCAGTGATGGGCGGGAACGCAATCAGGACACAAAACACTGACGTAGAACGCGGCAAATTCCATAAGAGCTATACGAAGCTGCTGCTTTCGTTCAACATCACAAAACAGCGTGTCGCCGGTCTGTGCAATCAAGAATGGAAAGAAGATCCATTTGAGCAAGAGGTGAATTACAGCTCTTGGCACCGCGCGATGGAGGGGCACGAAGTATGGGTCGGCGTAATCTCGCAGCTCGAAGGGCTCTATGAGGCGAAAAAAGCGCACCCAAGGAAATACCTGCCTAAGGACGATCCCGGCGAAGATTTGCGCGAATGGATGGAACAAATTGCGAAGGCGACTTGGTGGCATAAGACCCTCGAACTCGAAATGTCCCTGAACTCGCTCAACAGCTGGTTCTCGGGCCGCGTTTCAAAGACACGGCCAGAATTGGTCGAGAAAGTGAATGACTGGTGGTCGCGCGTTGTAGCAGCGGCAGACGATGCAGAGCGGTATTCGGCTGTTTTGGATCGTGACCGCTATCGGGACGGCGAATTCGATATTGAGAACGCTGGCTCCTGGGGTACATGGTGCAAAGACTTGCTCGAAGACGGATTGTCCATTGCAGAAATTCGAGCGCGATACATCGAAGAAGGACTGATTTATGATATCAACCCATTCGTTGATTTTATCAGTCTAGCGGACCCTAAATCACCTCTCAACAATGCAGGCTCACACGAGGAACTCAAGCGCGCTAGACGAGGCGAGGAATTCGACAAATTGCAGGAAACGGGTTTTCCAAAAGCCGTGTCGCGCACGCCGCCTGACTTTGATCCAGCACCATTCATCCGTCAGGATAGGTGGGGGGACCGCTGCAACGAGGAATGCCCGAAAGATTTAAATTCGTTCCTATATGGTAAGCATTATAGGGTGCGATGCGTCAAGTTTTGGGATGCCACGAAGCGGTGCGTAAGTGTTGAGTCCGAGATCGTCGAGGTGTCGGCGGATGGCGAGAATTGGCGTCCGGCGAACAAGACCGAGAAGAAGGGTTGGGACAACGGGATTTTTTATTGGGAGCAAGCGCTGATCGAAACAGGTGAACCTCCTGAAAATTCCTACAAACGCGAACTCAACGAGGCGAAGCTCAAGGAAAAGAGAGCGCTCCGAGAGTTTGAGGGCAATTTGGATGTGGAAAACGATGCCGCTTTGCGGGCAGCGTTGAAGATTGCCGAACACGAATTGAAGATCGCACGCGATAACACTCATGGCCAGTTCGACTAAGCAAACTCAGCCGAGACGCGTTTCAGGATCGAGACGCGCTCTTGCGGCGTGCAGCGGTGAGTCAGTGAGGCTGCAATGGTTGCCCAAGGTGCATTGAGTTGGCAGAGTTGACGTGCGCGGTCTATGGGGGGTATTGTGGGGTCCATTGTTATGTCAAAGGGCATCGGGTCGCGTACTTCCGGTTGGTGGGCGGTGACGGCTGATGGCCGTCGAAACATTATTTTTTTATGCACACGTACGTATACGCGTAATGGACGCAGGGCATCGCCCCTGACTCCCCGCAGAAGAACGTCCCCTGAAGGTTATTACCAAGGCCAACTGATCAACATTCAATAGGGCGACGCGGTTAAACGATTGATCTTTAAGTACAATGCCGACCGTGATTCTTGTAACGCACGGCCCATCACAGGTTTTCCAAGATTTTTCGACCGACCACGCCCTTTCTGAGACAGCGATCCTCGGCCCCGGGCTCATTTAGAAGATCACAAATCCACGACTTCCCCACCGAGCCCGCACCGCATAAATCCCCTGTGCCCTGCAACCGCATCAAAGCCGCAGCGAAACCGCCAAAGCAACGCGTTCCCGCTCATTCGCCCCACCATCATGCCCACTGCAACACAACCGCCTTCTCTGACGCGCTCTGACGATCCAACATCACCGCCCGCCGCCACCTGCTTTTCCTGATCGCTACCTTGTTATCTCGGTAACGCCAGCCGCACGCGCTGTTCTATAATTGTTCTGCATAGGCGCAGCCCGCCGACACCAATTAAAGAAAGCAATCGAATGCCCATCAAAACCGTCGCCATCAAGTCGACACCCCACGGCTCGCGCCTCTTCGCCGACGACATTCATACAGCGTACCATCTGGACATGCCCATCGCCGAAGAAGACCTGCGCAATCTGATCGTCGCCGCTGCGAAAGCCGACGACCTGCACCCGCGCGCCGAGCTTAAGGGCGTCCTTGCTGATCGAACTGAAACCGGCGTCCGCGTCCGCAATGTCGCCAACACATCGCACTTCGACATCCCGTGGCAATTTATTGTGAGGGGCATCGAATGACTAAGATCAATCATCGCACCTATCAGGAGCAACGGCAGGCTTATGACAAAATTCGCGATGTGATCGCGGGCGAAGACCGGCTCAAAAACGCAGGCTCCCAATACCTTCCACAGCCCGAGGGCATGACCTCCACGCAATACAACCGATACGTCCAAGGATCATCATTTTATGCCCTGGCGGAACGCACGCTCCGGGGCATGGTGGGCTCAGTGACGCGCAACGCACCAATTCTGGAATTGCCTGATCGGATCGCGTCGATGCGTGATGCGGCGACATTCGAGGGGCACAGCCTCGACGTTCTTTTGGAAGATACACTGCGCGAAGTCCTGTCCATTGGCCGCTATGCGATGGTTCTCGATTACCCCACGGAAGGCGCGGCTCCGGGTTCGGCTCCGTTCATTTCGACGTTCAACGCGGAATCAATTCTGGACTGGAAAGAGGAACTGGTTGGCGGTCGTCAAAAACTGACTCGCCTGCGCCTGCACGAGGACAACGACGATCTGGACGATGGCGTTGAACAACACCTTCTCCTGACGCTTGAACCGGCCTACACCGTCCGCCGCTTCCTTGTTTCGCGCAAGCGCAACGGTCCCGAGATTGCGACCACCGAAGAAGTTCAGGTCGGTGAAGATATCGTTCCAACCATCGATGGCGCGCCATTGCTCGACATTCCGGCGGTTGTTGTCAGCCCCTACAATCTGAAAGCCGACGTAGAGAGCCTTTTTTTCCCTGCCCCTGCCACGCCCTTCCGTGAATATGTATGTCCGACGATGAAGAGTAATACGCAGCCGCACGCCGTCCGTTGAAAGGCGACGAACTGTTCTACCCGTCTTGCCGTACCGGCCAAAAACCGGTCGGAATGCAGGTTTCACTATCAACGATTTCACCGAAGATGGAGCTTCTCAAAGGTGTTTGTCAGCAATGCAGCACCACCGCAACACGCATGATCTCTCATAAGCAACGTCAAGTATTCGCGGAAACATTTCAAATCAGGAAACAGCGTGCCAGCGAAGCCTATCCTCAAACCGTACCTTCTCAGCTTCTAAATCTGACAGCTTTTTCTCGTAAGCACCGATCACGGACTCTGTGTTTGTGGACATGATCCGGCCCAGAACGGTTTCGATTTGCTTCTCAATATCAGCAACTTGCTTGGCTGCTGAATGCAGCTCCTCTTACGCTTGTGCCTCGCGCGCAGCCCACGCCTTCAAGAACATCGCCTTTGCCTGAACCCAATTCGAGGCCACGCACGCGCGCCTGTGTGAACTTGAATATTGCCGATAAATACCGTCCGGAGTACTGTTCCTATCTTGGCTCGGCTGATGCCGAGTGAGCCGATAGGGCGTATTTTGCCTTGTCTATATGGGTTCATATGCCCTGAATTGGCTTGAAGGCGATCCGAAACCAAAGCTCCCCGGTTCTGTTCAGCTGCTAATTTTCTGAAGCAGTTTTAAGACAAGCATTCGTTTTCTGGCTAGTCCTTCTGAAGCGATCAATGCAGTGTTGGGCAACAAGCCATTCAAGGGGAGGGGCACATGTACCAATCGACAGCCGAGGCCATTTTCGGATTCAAACAACATTGTGGAATTAACCCGGATCAGAGCATGACTTCCAAAACCTGTGCTGATGTCAGATAATCCGGTGGTAACAAATGCGATCGATTGGGATGATGCGTTTAACAACATGGGGCATGTGGCAGGCTCGCAAGGTTTGCCAGAGTTCTGGGCCAAACGCGCGGCGTCTTACCGCGAGACTTTGCCGAGCATTCACTTGCAGCAAGACATCTCATATGGCGACGGGGCCCGTGAGGTTTTTGATCTGTTTCACCCAGAAGGGGCCGTGAAGGGCCTCGCCGTGTTCGTGCATGGCGGTTACTGGATGCGACTGGATAAATCTTATTGGAGCGATCTGGCGGCGGGCGCGTTAGCGCGCGGGTGGGCGGTCTGTATTCCAAGTTATACGTTGACACCAAACGCGCGCATTGGCGCGATCACTGCTGAAATTGGGCGTGCGGTGTCCAAGGTGGCGGAAAACGTAGAGGGGCCGATATGTTTGGCGGGGCATTCGGCAGGGGGGCATCTTGTTGCCCGGATGTTATGTGAGGATTCACCTTTATCCGAGGACGCGCGTGCCCGGATTCAACACACTCTGTCGATAAGCGGGCTGCATGACTTGCGTCCTTTGCTCCGGACAAAAATGAACGACACTTTGCATCTGAACGCAACCGAAGCGCAGATGGAAAGCCCTGCGTTGCACATGCCTTTTGGGTCAAGCCCACTGACCTGTTGGGTCGGCGGTGGCGAGCGCCCAGAATTCATCCGCCAAGCGCAGTTGATGGCGATGATGTGGCGAGGGGCCAATTTAGGCGCGCGTCATCATATCGATGGGACGCATAACCACTTCACGATCCTTGAAGGACTGAAGGACCCACACTCACCGATCACAAACGCCTTTCTGGGCAGACCCAATTTCGAAAAGGACACATCATGATGAAGATGGAGCCCGGGATCGTAAAATCCCAAGACAGCCTTGATGCGATCCGGTGGAATATTCTTGGGCAAATCTATGTGCCCAAACAACTGACCAAAGACTGCTTTTCCTGGCACGCGACTTTACCGCCCGGTACGTTTGTTCCGCCGCATATCCATCCCGAGCAAGATGAGTTCCTGTATATCCTTGAAGGGAAATTCGACTTTCTACTTGATGGGCAAGAGATGATTGCAGAGCCCGGCGATCTGGTGAAACTCCCGCGTGGCATTCCACATGGTATCTTCAACAAGTCAGATCGTACGATCAAAACGCTCTTCTGGGTGACCCCATCACTGCGTCTGTATGATCTGTTCTGGGAGATCAACAATATGGGTCCAGAGCCAAATCCGGCCGAAGTGGTGGCCGTGTCTGCGGCGCACGCGATCGACTTTTTGCCGCCACCTGACGAAGACGTGGAAGCAGGTGATACGGAGTGACGATCCTGATTGCAGGTGCGGGGATCGGGGGCCTCACGGCGGCGTTGATGTTGCACCAGCGCGGTATCAAAGTTCAGGTTATCGAACAGGCCGCCCAAGTGCGAGAGGTCGGGGTGGGGATCAACACGCTACCCCATTCCATTGCTGAGCTTGATGCGCTTGGGTTGCTAGACAGGCTTGATGAAGTTGGATTGCGCACCCGTGAGTTGAGATATCTTAATCGGTCTGGTCAGGAAGTTTGGCGCGAACTGCGCGGGACATATGCGGGTCATGATCACCCGCAGTTTTCGATCCACCGTGGGCGGCTACAAAAGCTGCTATATGATGCTGTGATAGACCGTCTTGGTCCGGATGCGGTTCAGACAGGGCTTCGCCTGTCGGGCTTTGTGCAAGATGAGGCCGGGGTAAGTGCGTATTTCACGGATACGCGGGACGGGTGTTCATCGCGCACCCTGCGCGGCGAGGTTTTGATCTGCGCGGACGGTATTCACAGTGCGGGGCGGCGCCAGTTTTATCCCAATGAAGGCCCACCAAGTTGGGAAGGTGTCGTCATGTGGCGCGGCGCTGTCGATTGGCCCGTCTGGGAGGACGGCGAGACAATGGCGATTGCGGGTGGATTGGGCGGAAAGTTCGTCCTGTACCCGATTGCCCCGGTTAAAAATGGCCAGCAATTGATGAACTGGGTGGTGAATGTGCGTGTGGCAGATGCCAGTATTTCGCCGCCGCCCCCAGAAAGCTGGTCCAAAACGGCGCCTTTGGCCAAAGTTTTACCGCATGCCAAACGGTTTCATGTGCCGGGTATGGACATCGACGGCTTGGTGCGCGCCAGTGGGGAGATTTATGAATACCCCATGGCTGATCGCGATCCCTTGCCGCGTTGGACACATGGCCGCGTGACGTTGCTGGGCGATGCCGCGCACCCGATGTATCCGGTTGGGTCAAACGGGTCGGCGCAAGCTATTCTTGATGCGCGCTGTCTGGCTGACCTTTTGGCGCGTTCGGAACACCCACGCGAAGCGCTGTACCGCTATGAATTAGACCGTTTGCCAAAAACTGCCGAAATTGTACGCACCAATCGGCTTGGCGGACCTGAACGCGTCATTGACGAAGTGGAAAAGCTCAGCCCTGCGGGGTTTGAGGATGTTGAAAAGGTTCTTGGTTATGCCGATCGAGAGGCCATTGTGAAAGGTTACGCAAAAACGGCAGGTTTTGCGACGCGCGGGACGGTCGCCAAAGGTTAACGGTTGATACCTTCGCACAATTGATCACAGAATAGCTCAGACCGGACCGTTAAGACGTCTGGAACATCAAGCCCGACACATACGGGCGAACAAAAATAGGGATTGACGAAAATGAAGAACAAACTCTCACACGTGACCGCAGCGTTGACGCTGAGCGCAGCCATGGGAACGGCCGCATTCGCAGAAGACCTCAAGATTGGTATGGTGGTCACCTTGTCCGGCCCACCTGCAGCTTTGGGTCAACAGATCGTTGATGGCTTTCAGCTGGCTTTGGACGAAAAAGGCGGGAAATTGGGCGGTCAATCGGTGGAATTGATTGTCGAAGATGATGAATTGAAGCCGGATGTTGCTTTGCTCAAGGCGACTTCATTGGTGGAACGCGATGAGGTCGATTTTGTGGTTGGCACCGTGTTTTCGAACATGCTGGCGGCTGTTTTTAAACCGATTGTTCAATCCGAGACGTTTTTGATCAGCCCGAACGCGGGTCCATCCACATTTGCCGGAAAGAACTGCAACCCGTATTTCTTTGCGACGTCTTATCAGAATAACCAAAATGCTGAAGTCAGCGGCATGGTTGCCAACGCGGAAGGCTTCAAAAGCGTCTTCACAATGGTTCCAAACTACCAAGCGGGCCGTGATAACATGGCAGGCTTCAAAGAGACCTTTGAGGGCACTGTGACCGACGAAGTGTTCACGCCTTTGGGGCATCAGGATTTCTCGGCAGAGCTTGCGCGGATTTCCACATCTGGCGCGGATGCTATCTTTACATTCATGCCCGGCGGCATGGGGGTGCGGTTGGTCAACCAGTTCGCAAATGCAGGTCTGTCTGACAGCATGAAGTTCATGTCAGTCTTCACCACAGATGAGACGACATTGCCGGGCCAAAAAGATGCTGCGGTTGGGTTTCTTGCGGCAGGGACATGGGCACCCGATATGCCAAACGACGCGAACACGGCCTTTGTAACGGCGTTCGAAGCGAAATACGGCTACATTCCAGGTTCTTATGCGATGCAAGCCTATGATACGGCTAGCTTGATCGACAGCGCTGTCGCCAAAACGGGCGGCGACCTAAGCGACAAGGATGCCATGCGCGCGGCACTCCGAGCGGCTGATTTCACATCTTTGCGCGGTGATTTTGCCTTCAACAACAATCACTACCCGGTGCAAGATTTCCACATGTTGAACGTGGTCAAACGCGATGATGGGAAGTACCACACGTCCTTTGTGCGCACTATCGTCGAAGATTACGCAGATAGCTTCCACCAAGACTGCAAAATGTAAGCTACAGGACGACGAAGGCCCGCCGAAAGATCGTGCGGGCCTTTGTTTGTCCAAAAGGTATCTGTTCCTATGTCGATGACACTCTTCCTGATTTTGTGCCTGAACGGGCTGCAATATGGCATGTTGCTGTTCCTGATTGCCGCCGGACTGACGCTTGTGTTCGGCGTGATGGGGTTCATCAACCTTGCGCATGGCGTGCAATATATGGTCGGAGCCTATATGGTGTATGCTTATGTGGCTTTGACGGACAGCTTTGTGTTGGCGGTGGTCTTGTCCTTGGGGACCGCTTTGCTCTTTGGGTTATTGCTCGAATATCTGGTTTTTCGCCATCTTTACACGCGCAGCCATCTGGATCAGGTCCTCGCGACGTTTGGCATCATTATCTTTCTCAATGAATTGGCAAAGGTTGTGTTCGGACCCGCGACCTTGTCGATTGCGCCACCAGAATTTTTGTCAGGCTCCATTCAATTGACCGAAACGTTGCGCTACCCGGTGTATCGATTTGTGACCATTGTCGCCGGACTCGCAGTGGCGTTGGGGCTGTATTTCATCGTCAGTTATACCCGCATCGGCATGTTGATCCGGGCAGGGGCCACGACGCCGGACATGGTGTCGGCCCTTGGTGTTAACATTCAACGATTGTTTATGATCGTGTTTGGGGTTGGCGCGATGCTGGCAGGGTTTGCTGGGGTGATTGCTGCGCCCATTTTCGCGATTGAACCGGGCATGGGCGACAACATTTTGATTGTTGCGTTTGTGGTTATTATCATCGGTGGGATTGGGTCCATTGGCGGCGCGTTTGTGGCGGCTTTGCTGGTTGGATTGATCGATACATTGGGGCGCAGCGTGGCCACAATGGCATTGTCGGTTGTGTTTGATGCGTCCTTTGCCAACCAGATTGGACCGGCACTTGCGTCGATGTTGATTTATATCCTGATGGCAGGGATTTTGATCGTGAAGCCCAAAGGGTTGTTGCCAGCCAAAGGTGTCGCTTGATGGATAGATCACTTGTCGTCGCAGCTTTCATCTTTGCTCTGTTGTTGGCATCCCCATTCCTGTTGCCGCTGATCGGAGAGGGCTACCTTCTGGGCCTGATCATCAAAGCGATGTTGCTGGCCATCGCCGCGATCTCGTTGGATTTGTTGATCGGGCATGGTGGCATGGTAAGTCTTGGCCACGCCGGTTTTGTTGGCGTTGGCGCGTATTCCGCCGCAATTGGGTTGGAAAGCGGGATCGAAAACATCCTTGTTTTGTTGCTGATCACGCTGGCTGTGACGGGGCTGGTGGCGCTGGTGACTGGCGTGCTCGCTTTGCGCACCAGCGGGGTTTATTTCCTGATGATCACGCTCGCATTTGGGCAAATGATCTACTTTACGCTGACCTCTTTGGCCGCATATGGCGGTGATGACGGATTGACGCTTTGGTCGCTGGCGACACTGTTTGGTTCTGACGTGGTGCAAAGCGGGAGCGGGCTTTACTTTGTTGTTTTGGGCACGTTGTTCGCGACATGGTGGGGCGTTTATCGCATCACGCGGTCCCGGTTTGGTCGGGTGCTACGAGCCGCGCGCGACAATCCCGAACGTGCTGAAGTGATGGGCTTTTCCGTCACGCGGTATCGCCTTATCGCTTATTTGATCGCTGCGATGATCGCGGGCGTGTCGGGGTTGTTGCTGGTTCAACATGCTGAATTTGTCAGTCCGGCGCTTGCTGCTTGGCAACGCTCTGGGGATTTGATTGTGGTGGTTGTTCTGGGTGGGCTTGCATCGCGCAACGGGGCAATCCTTGGGGCCTTTTTCATTGTGATCGTAGAAGAAGTGCTGGGGTCAATTTTGCATGAATGGCGATTGATCTACGGACCACTTTTGGTGCTGATGGTCTTGTTTGCAAAGGGTGGCATCAGTGACCTGCTTGCGGCAAAGACACCGCGCGGTCAAACGTCATGAACACGCTCGAAATTCGCAATCTCAACAAGAATTTTGGTGCCTTGGCTGTTAGTCGCGATATTTCCCTGAGCATCGGCGCTGGTCAATGCCACGCGCTGATTGGCCCGAATGGGGCGGGTAAGACGACTTTGATCCACCAAATTTCCGGTGTTCTGAACGCCGACTCCGGTGAGATCATGCTGGAAGGACAAGACATCTCACATTTGTCTGTGTCGCAACGTGTGCAATCGGGGCTTGGACGGACCTTCCAGATCACCTCTGTGTTGCCCAGTTTTAGCGCGTTAGAAAACACAGCTATCGCGGCGCAAGCTAAGGCTGGTTCAAGCATGCGGTTCTTTGGGGACGCGGCAAGCGAAACGGCCTTGAACGCTTTAGCGTCAGAGACGTTGCACCGGGTGGGCCTTGCGGATCGGATGGATATTCCCGTGGCCGATCTGTCCCATGGTGAGTTGCGATTGCTAGAGCTTGCCATCGCCCTTGCGGCACGTCCCAAATTTCTGTTGTTGGATGAGCCCATGGCTGGGCTTGGCCGCACCGAAGGGGCTGCACTTGTACAGCTCTTGTCAGAATTGCGCGGCACATTGCCAATGCTCTTGGTGGAGCACGACATGGACGCGATCTTCCAACTGGCGGATACAGTTTCCGTTCTCGTGGATGGCAGCATCATCGCACAAGGTAGCCCTGATGAGGTCCGTGCAAACGCCGCCGCGCGCGCTGCGTATCTGGGGGAGGGGGCCGCATGACTGCGCTTGTCAGCATTTCAAACCTGCAGGCGGGTTATGGCAACACAAATGTTCTGTTTGGCATCGACTTGGATATTACACAGGGGCAAGTCACCACTTTGATGGGGCGAAATGGCATGGGCAAGACGACGACCATTCGGTGTCTTATGGGCCTGTTGAAACCATCCACCGGGCAAATCAAAATTGGGCAAGACGACATGGCAGGAGCGGCGCCCTATAAGGTGGCTCAAGCGGGGGTTGGACTTGTGCCAGAGGGACGCCAAATTTTCCCGTCTCTGACCGTAAGTGAAAACTTGCGCGCGACAGCGCGTGCGCACGCGGATGGCTGGACCGAGGATCGCATCTACGATGCATTTCCCCGTTTGGGCCAGCGTAAACGCCATTTTGGATTTCAACTGTCGGGCGGCGAACAGCAGATGCTGGCCATTGGACGCGCCCTGATGACCAACCCGCGGTTGCTCATTTTAGATGAGGCCACAGAAGGGCTTGCACCGCTGATCCGCGAAGAAATCTGGGTTATGTTGGGACGACTAAAGCAAGATGGTTTGTCGATCTTATTGATAGACAAAAACCTTGATGAATTGGCCCGGATTTCTGATCGATACTTCGTCGTGGAAAAAGGTGAAATCGTCTGGAAGGGCAGCGCCGCAGAGTTCAAAACGAACCAAGCGCATGTGGAACAATTCCTCCACCTTTAAGGACGATGTGCACTTCACTATTGGCTCAGACCTTTAAAGCGCTCAACCGCCGGTCAGGATTTTCCCGGCGGTTGAGCGGCCAACAACGTGAAGACATCAAAGCAGGTCGGAGTGAATGGTGCGACTGTAGCGGCCTAACCCTCGGACCGCCGTTCGCATCAGAACTCGACGACGGCTCGGATGGATTTGCCTTGGTGCATGAGGTCGAAGCCGTGGTTGATGTCGTCTAGCTTGAGTTTGTGGGTGATCATGGGGTCGATTTCGATTTTGCCGTCCATGTACCAGTCGACGAT
>JBDWAL010000011.1:0-13441 GCA_039978895.1 Aliishimia sp. | reverse complement strand
CGCGTGAACAACTGCTGATGCACATACCCCGCCCCTTGCAGTGCCTTGACCCGCATCGAAAAGATCGGAAGGCGGTTCGTTGCCGCCGGATTGCCCAGAATTTCGATGAAAGGGTTCGCGTCCCAGCGTTCTTTGGCAGCCCCAAAGAACCTGTTCTGGCGATCTGCCATGACATCATCGCCAATCGCAGCTTTGACAATGAACGCGCACGCCGCGCGAATGTCGCCGACGATATTGGGGGTGCCTGCTTCTTCGCGGGCAATAACGCTTTCGGAATAATCATGCGCCCAGGGGGAGACAAAATTCACTGTCCCACCGCCCGCCAGCGTCGGCGTGTCAGCCACAACTGCGGTTGTTTTCACAATCAGCACGCCAGAGGCCCCCGGCCCGCCCAGAAATTTGTGCGGCGAGATCACAACCGCATCCATCGCGCAATCCTCGTCAACGCGCAGATTGATCGGGACATAGGGCCCAGCCCCGGCAAAATCCCATACGGCCAGCGCACCGTGTTGTTTCAACAGGCGTGTGACGGCTTTGGTATCGGTCTGAATACCTGTCACATTCGATGCCGCGCCGAAGGCGCCAATCACCATGCGCCCTGTGGCTGCTTGCAGTTGGGCTTCCAGTGCGGCCATATCTGGCTTGCCTGTGGCACCTTCGGAAATCTCAATCACTTCAGCACCACTTTCGCGCCAAGGTAGGATATTTGAATGGTGCTCATAAGGACCGACCAAAACCAGCGGATTGCCCCCCTGCTCCGCCGCTTGCCGGATCCCAAAGAGATGCACAATCCGGTTCAACCCCGACGTTGCCCCAGACCCTGAGAAGATTACCGCATATTTCCCATCCGCGCCGCAGGCCTTTGCGATGGCGCTTCGCGCCTCTGCCCGCATAGCAGAGATATGCGCCCCGCAATAAGACGCCTCAGTGTGGCTATTGGAATAATAGGGCAGCACGTCGTTGCGAACAAAATTTTCGACCTGTGACAAAGCCCGACCGGACGCAACATAATCAGCATAGACCATTTTATTTGTCCCATTGAGCCCGGGAATGTCGATGCCATCCCCGATTAATCCCAGCCGCAGATCGCCGATGGTGTCAGCAGTCGTCAGGGAATGGGCAAAACATTCAAGCGCGGTCAGGGACATTGGGGCGGCTCCAATAGGTTGGTTAGATTTTTATCCTAGAATGATCCAAACCTATTGGGTATTTTTCGCAAAAATTTTGCATAGTGCCATTTTTTTGGGTCATATTTTGATTTATACTAAAAATAGTGGGTCGTTAACTGGAAAATAAGCTATGAAAATAGATCAAACAGACAGTAGAATTCTACGGGTGTTACAAAAGGATTCGTCCTTATCTCAGCGCGAACTGGCCGATCAGGTTGGGCTGTCGCAGAACGCGTGCTGGCGACGCATCAAGCTGATGAAAGACGCAGGAATCATCCTTGGTCAAAGCGCCCGACTTGATCCCGAACGCCTTGGCCTTAGCTTGACTGTGTTTGTGATGCTCAAAACCCGTCAGCATTCTGATGCTTGGCTTACAGATTTCCGCCGCCGCGTGCTGGGCATCACACAGGTGGTCGACTTCTTCCGAATTGCCGGCGAATACGATTATATGCTTAAGGTTGTGGCCGAAGATATGAATGATTTCGACCGTGTCTATCAACGTCTGATCAAAGATGACGGGCTGGAGTCCGTCACCTCGCTGATCACGATGGAGGCGATTGCCAATAACCGCGCCCTACCCTTGTGACAGGACGCGATAGGATTAAATGTCGCCTGCGATAATCTGCGCATAGACGTTCGGGTCCGTTATGCCCTCTGACCCGATAAGAAGCACGCGAGATTTCGCGTTCAGACCCATTTTTGCACGCAAGTCAGGCTGTACCGCCGCTGCTACGGCACCGCACAATCCGGCAACACCGCTTTCGCCCGCCTCAAAGGGCGCATCACCTGCACCACCATTGGCCAGCATCCGAACCATCGGTCCGACAGTGCTTTCTGGGATTGTCAGGTAATCTTGCGCCGCATCCGCCAGCACAGCCCACGCCAGTTCGGATGGCTCGCCACATGACAGGCCCGCCATGACAGTTTCTTCTTCGATCGTAACGCTGGTGGCTGCGTTGGCCTGAGCGCTGGCAAACAGACAAGGGGCCAATTCAGGTTCAACGATCACCACACGCGGTGCGTCTTTGGCCCAGTGCTGGAAAAAAACGGCCGTGACCGCAGCGGCCAGGCCCCCGACCCCGCCTTGCAAAAACACATGGGTTGGCGGGGTATCAAGGGCTTGCGTGACCTCGCGGGCCATCACACCGTAACCAGCCATCACATCCAATGGCGGTTGTATGTAACCGGGCCATGACGTGTCCGACACGATCAGCCAGCCGTGTTCTTGCGCATCTACGCGGGTTTGGGCGACCGTGGCGTCATAATCCCCGTCGACTCGAATCACCTCGGCCCCCAATTGGCGCATGGCCTCGGCGCGAAATTCGCTGACCTCGGCGTGAATATAGATACGACAATTGGTATGGAACTGTGCCGCCCCCCAAGCAACCGAACGACCATGATTGCCATCCGTGGCCGAAATCACCGTCAGGTCCTTGGACTGCGCAGCATAGGTGCCAGCGCGAATGTCTGCCGGGTCAACGGCATGACCGCAGACCTTTCCAAGCTCTCGTTGCAGCACCTTCAAAACAGCATAAGCGCCCCCAAGCGCCTTAAAGCTGCCCAACCCAAACCGAGGGCCTTCGTGTTTGTAATGGATATTCCCAAGATCAAGATGTCGGGCCAACCCGGTAAGTTGGATCAGAGGCGTCGGATCATACCCTTCCCAACTGGAAATTTCACTCTCTGCTGCGTCAAATCCCGGGACGCTCAGCCGCTCTGTCACAGCACCACTGAACGTTGGTGAACCCGCATGATGTCGCAAGGCGGCATTTTCGAATGGGGTGAACATATCTTCTCCTTTTCAGTTTGAAGAAAGAATAGTTCAATCGCGTTTAGTTTTCTGCTCTAACATGGCGGCGATCATGATTAAATCTTGCATAGAGGGCCTGGTACGTTGAAAAATGATACAGAAGCACTGGATGAGTTTGACCTGGCGATTCTTCGAATTTTGCAAAAGGACAACACGTTGCCCCATCGATTGATCGGGGAACAAGTGAACCTGTCCCCGCCGTCTGTTCAAAGACGCATCAAACGACTTGTTGCGGCGGGCATCATCACTAATCAATCCGCGATTGTCGATCCTGCCAGGTTGGGTCGCCCCCTGACCATCATCGTCGAGGTTGAACTCAAGGCCGAAACCGGCGGCGCAATTGATTTGGTGAAACAAAGTTTTGCGGACGCCCCCGAAGTGCAGCAATGCTATTATGTTACAGGTGAGACGGATTTTATCCTGATCATCGTGGTGCGCGACATGTCAAAATACGAAGCGCTGACTCAGCGGCTTTTCTTTTCCAACGACACGATCCGAAAATTCAAAACATTTGTCACGATGGACCGCACAAAAGTCGGCTTATCGGTCGACATCTGATGCCAGTTGCGGGGTGTCATCTGCATCCGTCAAAGCGCTTGTCAGACTACGCAGCAGGCCAATCATTTGCGTCAGATCCGACCCGGACAGTTTCGTCTGCGCCACCATGCAGTCCGTTATCGCCGGGGCTTGCGCGATAGCTTGCTGTCCTGCAACGGTCAGGCTGACAACAACCTTGCGCTCGTCGTTCGGGTCACGCTGACGTGTGACAAAACCCAGAGCTTCCAAACGTTTCAAGAGCGGCGTTGTGGTACTGCTCGTCATGCACAGTGCAGCGCCGATGTCACCAACACTGGCTGGGCCTCGCTCCTGCAGAATCAACAGCGTAATGTACTGCGGATAGGTCAGTCCAAGCTTTCGCAGCATCGGGGTGTAGCGCTGGTTGATCACATGAGTAGCAGCATAAGCAGCAAGGCAGAACATGTCGCTGACCTGCATGTTGTCGAGCGGTTTGGTCACGGCTGGGTCCATTTATATCGTCCACGATATAAATGCCTTGACAGCGGGCGTTCGTCAAGCTTGATGTGTATCGCACACGATATAATCGCTTACAATCTAAAACAACACTAGGAAACACTATGCCAACGTCCCAAGCCACGACTTTAATTGATGCCCTTAACGACACCTTTGGCAGCCACAGCGGTGTGCGCGCATCCCATGCAAAGGGGATCAATGTACGCGGTTCTTTTAGCCCGGCTGTTGAAACTGGCGAGATTGTCGTTCCCGCCTTGCAACACCCGCAGCCCCTGACTGCTCGCTTTTCCATCGGCGGCGGCAAGCCCGGTATCAGTGACAAAAGCCCGACCGTGCGCGGGATGGGCCTTAGCATCGGTACAGATACGTACAGCTGGCGATTGGCGATGATCTCTGCCCCCGTGTTCTTTGCCAATTCCGCCGAACAGTTCCGTGCCTTTTTGGCGGCCCGCAAGCCTGATCCTGACATCGGTGGCCCCGATCCTGAGCGGGTCAAAGCCTTCAACGCCAACAATCCAAACACTCTGCCACATCAAAAGCATCTGGCCGAGACCGCGCCCTGCCGGTGTTACACAACCGAAAGGTATCATTCGGGACATGCCTATAGGTTTGGCGCAAAGGCAGCGGTGTTCGCGCGACTTTTGCTGGAGCCTGTGTCTGGTCGTCACGGATTGACCCAGGCAGAAATGGGTGCCAGATCCGACAGCTTTTTAGCGGATCAGCTTGAACAAACTCTTGGCATGGGTGCGGCCTGCTGGGATTTAAAACTGATCCACGCCAATGCGCAGGACAACACGCAGGACCCGACGGAGCCATAGTCGAGCCTTCATTCGGAAACCCTTCTCGGAACAATCGCAATTGAGTCTGTGTCGGTGAGCGGCGATGATATGGTCTATGATCCAGCTGTCTTGCCCGAAGGCGTTTCTGCACCGACTGACGCGGTTTTTACCCTGCGCAGTCCGGCCTATTCGGAGTCATATTGCCGCCGCGCGGCAAGCTAGGGTCAGGACCCATTGATTTCAGAAGGGTGCCGTGATTCACGGTGGAGAACCCAGAGGTGAACATATTTGATCTCTTCTGGTTGTCTGACACGCAGATGGCGCGTCTTGCGCCATTCTTTCCAAAGTCCCATGTCGAGCCTCGCATGGACGACCGGAGTGTCGTCTGTGGCATTATCTTCATCAATCGCAATGGCTGGCGTTGGCTAGATGCGCCCAAGGCATCTGAGGCAAGATCTGCCTCGTCTTCAATGCCCGCCTAGGGCAGATTTTAATGAATCGTTGGCACTGTGTTTTTCGCGTGAATTATTATAGGCCCGATGTATTGGAGATGCGAAAGCAACATAAGCGGGCTTATGCGACTCCGCTACTGTAGCCGCAAAGCGATAATGTCACCCATGAGCAAAGCAGAAGTGTCACTCTCCTCGCAAAACGATGTGAGGGTGAGCGGATACCCACCGTATCGTTTGCAGCGCCTTCAACGGTCCGCCACCCACTGATCAGCACGTCGTCGATCACATCGACGCCAACCGGGCGAATAACAGGCCCGAAAACCTGCGCTGGCTCACTAGGCTGGAAAACGCACTCCTGAACGAAATCACCGCACGCCGCATTGAGCTGGCATATGGGTCGGTAGAAGCGTTTCTCGAAGATCCGTCCAGCCCCACAAACGAAACATCCTTTCACGACGTCTCATGGATGCGGACTGTGACCAAGGAAGAAGGTTTCAGAACTAAATCCCGTTTCGAGGCGTGCGCCAATGGCTGCTTTTGACATTCTAGACTTACGTTTAGTCCTTTTGAAACAACCGCACTTGGCTATTCTGGGCTGTAAGATACGACCCCGCTGTCTCAGCATTAAGAAGACCAACTAGGTTGACAGGCCTAGTTTTGATAATTGCTCCAATTCCAACCGCCAAAGTGGCCAAATGCGGCTTCTCTCGAAAATGTCGGCGATGACGGACAATGAAAGTGCTGGAAACAGTGTATGCGCGGCGGCTATGTGCTGTTGCGCAAGCGGACTTTTGCCCCGGCGCAGTTCTGCTAGTGCAAGAAACAGACTTGGCCACCAAGTTGCGCCAGCAGCACCCGCTGACCTTTCCAACGTTGAAACTGCGAGCTGCAAGTTTTCGGGATCTTGCAGAAGCTGACCGATGCCCAGAAAGAAAAGATGTCCAGATCGAAACTTTGACGATTCTGCCAACGCTAAAGTACGTTCAGCGTTCGAGAGCAGTTGCAGACCATGAGGGTCGTTTGTCTGAGCCCAAGCCCACGATGATGCGGCGGTCCCACGTTCGACGGTAACGCCAGACAATCAGGATATCCATCGCAAGCAATATGGGCATCAACACAGCTGCTGCGAATTGCGGGGCGACAAAAAGTGACATGAGCGGCACCGACATAACACCCAGCCCGCCACCAAAGCCGCTTTTGGATATACCGGTCAGCAAAATAGACAGGATTGAGACGACATAAAATGCAGAAGTGAGTTCCATGACGCCCGCGCTTTGTTGGTTCTGGCACGGGAATAAGCACTGGAAATAAATCTTGGAAATAATTTTATACGTCTTTAAAAGATCGAAATGGCGATTTCATTTGACCTCAACATGCTCAACACCTTTGTGCTGGTGGCGCAGGAACTAAATTTCACTGTCGTAGCTGACAAGCGAAATACGGTCCAATCGGCGGTCAGTGCACAGATCAAGAAACTTGAAACATCTCTGGGCAAATCGCTTTTGTCACGAGGTCGGGGTAAGGTGATGCGCCTGACCCCGGAGGGAGAAGCATTTCTGGTATACCCGCGACTGTCAGGCCTGCGCCGAACCATGATCCAATTCGGGGCATTTGCCCTGTCAGATACCATAAGAAGGGCAGGATCATTACCGGTGTCGTGGCAGATAATGTTGCTATGATTCCGGCCTCGCCTCCCGAAAGGGCAAAGACCAACAGAGTCATCCCGATCCCCATGGCGAGCAATCCTGACAAGGCCGTAAGGCCAAACAAGCGCAGCGTGAGCGGTGAGGATGGTCGCATCGCTTCAATGGGCAGCAGTGTGACGGCGTGCAGTGCAAGTGCCGCAATACCTACCCGCACCGCAGAAATGGCAATCGGATCAGGCGTGACGCCACCATCGCCAATCATCACAGGGCGCAGGAGCAGCGCACCACCGGCTTGGCAAGTTGCGGCAAAAAGCCCGAAGCATACGCCAATCCAAAGCGGGCCATTCACCTTTTCGAATGCTGATCCCGACTCGGCGGATTGTCGTCCAAAGAAAATTGCCAAAACGATGCCGCCAAAGGCGACAATTGTACCAAGCAGCGGCAACAGCGAGAGCGCTTCGCCCAACACGAGCCAGCCCAGCAGGACAGTGATCGGGGCATTGGCAGCAAACAGAACCCCGGTTGCGCGGGGCCCTAGCCGGTTCAACGTCAGAAAGAGGGCCCTATCGCCTAAGAAGATGCCGACAATCCCTGACATAACAACTAGAGTCCAAACATCAAACGGCACGGTATCCCATGAAGCCGCTTGGTCCCTATGCGGGCGGTCGTTTGGCCAAGGGCATGAACAAACGTTACCGGCGCGATGCTGTCATCGTTTTCGGGGTGGTTCTTTCTATTGTATACTTCGTCCGTGTCTTTGGTTGAAGAAAAGGCATCCGCACCGAAAACGGACATAAGCGTTGCAGCGAATGTGCCCTTTGTCCGCAGTGTATGAATTCGACCTCTGAACCTTGCTGCAATCTGCACGAATGGCCGGTATTCCCGCTGTGCGGCAGCACTGAATTTTACGCTGATGCAGCGTTTTCCTCGTTGCGAGCGCACGCAGCAAGAAAACCGAATTCACAGAAAGGGCTCATTCCTGCCGTTCCACCTGTGATCCTGTAGGTCCGTTTCCCTAGCTTATTGAGTTCAGGTGCTTTGCCCATTCTTTGCTAAACTCACCTAACTGACAGAGATGGGTATAAAGGCACAAACCCAATTCCGTTGTTGCATATCCGCCTTCGACACGATGCACAAAGCCTGCCGTTTGGAGCTCTTTGAGCCTCGTGTTTAGTGCCGCAGGTGAGATGGTTTCGCATTCTTCTTGCAGCTTGCGAAACGTGCACGGACCGATCTCGCTCACCGTCCAAAGCACACCCATCGACCAGTGCCGCCCGAGAAGGTCGAATAGGGCCATGATTGGTGCGCCGCTCTTTGAGCCACGGACGGGTTGCCCTGGGGTCGGAATTTTTATCACTTGCTATACTTTCTGTAGCTAATTAGTGTGCTATCCAATTCATAGCGCACCTATGGGCACTGCCAATGACAAAAACAGAAAACTACGAAATCCGCGATGATAGATTCAAACGCAGCATCAAGTTGGATGAACCCATTGAACAAATCTGGACAGGGGGCAAATGGACTGAAGGGCCCGTTTATTCTCCTGCGTTTCGATCCTTGATATGGAGCGATATTCCCAATGACCGACGGTTGCATTGGGATGAATTGACTGGGGAGGTTGGTGACATTCGGTCTGGATTGGGTTGCTACACTAATGGGACGACATTTGACCGGCAGGGACGTATCGTGGCTTGCGAACACGGCACACGTTCCGTGACCCGGATCGAATATGACGGCTCGGTCACTGTCTTAGCTGACCGCTTTCAAGGAAAACGCTTCAACAGTCCCAACGATGTAGTTGTCCGATCCGATGGTACGATCTGGTTCAGTGACCCGGCTTATGGGATCGAGTCCGACTACGAGGGGTTTCAAGCCGAACCGGAATTGGATGGCGAACACGTCTACCGCCTTGACCCCAATACAGGCGGCATCACACAGGTGACGACCGATTTTTCCTGCCCAAACGGGCTTGCCTTCTCGTTGGATGAACAAACGCTTTACATCGCCGATAGTGGCGGAACGCGTTATCCGAGCGGCGAACATCATATCCGTGCGTTTTCGGTTAGCGCGGGTGGTGCGCTTTCAGGAGGCGAGGTTTTTGCAGAATGCGAGCAAGGCGTGTTCGATGGTTTCCGCCTTGATACTCTGGGCCGCATCTGGACAAGCGCGATGGACGGCGTTCATTGCTACCACCCGGACGGAACGCTTTTGGGTAAAATATTTGTTCCCGAGGAGGTTTCGAATGTCTGTTTCGGGGGGCCGAAACGCAACCGCCTGTTCATCACGGCGTCCACAAGTGTTTACGCGGTTCTTCTGCCCACGACTGGGGCGTTGCTCTTTTGATGGATTGCACATTCACACTGAAAGCGCGCACTGGGCGGGCATTTCATTTGAGCCAAGGAGTGAAGCTGAGAATCGTGAATACTTTCGGCACTCAAGTGGTCGATACTTGGGCGTTCAAAGCTGGTGACATAACCGAGTTCATGTCGATGGAGCATACAAGGGTATTCGATCGCGCGGGGTTGCCCACTTGCATCACGGACGGCCCATACCGGACCTTCACCAAGTAGTCGGTTGCTGCGATGCAGCTTCCTTCAAGCCGACATTGGCGGGGTAGCGCAGCATATAGACTTGTCCGAGGTCGGCTGTGCGGGACGAAGCGGGCTTTCGCTGCAAACGTTCCAAAGTCGGCTTTTGGGTGATCCGTTTGTGCTAACCCACCGATTATCGGCGGCTCATCCAAAGTTGAGCAAGGTCAAAAAATGATTGACTGTCTCTGCGACCGTCTGGACCCGAAGACGTAAGTTTATCAGTCGAAGAAAAGGTTTGGTGTAAATCGAGATCGCCGTTTAACGCCGAAACGCATATGTTCGCGGCGCCTTCATAGTCATCACGACAAATCCTGTCCACGACATGGGTCATATGATACCGGTAGAGCTGCTGCGGTTGCTCCTGTTCACTTGCCTGAGTGAGATCGTAGTCCTGCCAGACTTCTGGGATCTCCAGCACTCTTCTCGACAGCTCAACCATGTGTTCTATCGTCCTAGCATCGGTGTCAGAATCATCAGCCAAGTTTTCTTGAACTAAAGCAGGGCAATCGCAGATAAAGGCACCCGTCAAGTTGAAGCTGGCTGGTTTAGCTTCATTGCCCTCGATTTGAAGGATTGACCAAAGTGTTCGATCCCAAACGATAGGTTTCGCTCTGAATTCAATACAATCGTTGAATCCCCTGTGGGGATGAACAGCGAGAACATACTCGCCCTGCCGCTTTGAGAGCAAATCCCGCTTGACCGACCAGCCACTGCCCTTTGCCGCTATCCGCAATGCTTTCGAAAGTGCGGCCGCCAATTTAGAACTCCCAGTCAAGCGAGATGATGATTACATGCTCTAGCTACCACAAGCTCTGGTGTATCAAAACTTGCAAATTTTCAAGATCGCTAAGCCGCGCAAGCCGACATTCAGTCATGATGCAGCATCAGTGAGTTTGGGCTCGAAGCCGTCGTTAGTTTTGTTGTAGCATATTCGATCGCGCGGGGTTGCCCACTTGCATCACGGACGGCCCAAACCGGCCATTCATCCTAACATCAAGCGCCACGTAGCGCTTCACCAGACCGGCCATTCGCTGCAGGTGCTCGATGTTAGTTGTGTTTGAGGTCAACTCTGCGGACAAACCGTCATTTCGCTGCGGCTGCGCCAATGGCTGCTTTCCTTAACTACGCAAATCTTTGCAGCTATGAACGCGAGCAAGAAAGATAAGGGCGAAACTTCTACAACTGGCCTTTTAGATTGCGCCTTCGATACTTTGGCGCAGCGCGCTGAGGTCTTCATGCGGGTAGACATGAACTGCTTCGTTTGTGCTGATCTGCACCTCCGTCATGGAAGCGATGACGTTAAGCCGGGTCTGTCCAGCTTCGAATTGCCAATGGATGCAGTCGGTTTCAATCAAATCGACTGCATCCATTTGGCGGGAGCGGAACTGCACTGTGCCTCTTCTAGCCAAAGCGCCAGCGCCTCTGGCAAGTAAGCACGCTGATTGAACGCTACAATTTCCTCCCCTCTAGAACTGGCGATCTTGCCCAATCTCCGCTTTTTTCGTATGGATTTTTGGCGCGTTAGGCGCTTGAAGGCGCGTTCGGCACGCCGTTTTGGATCAGCAAAATAGAAGAGTCGGGAAAGGAGCCCGCGAGGTGCGTCAGGAAAGTTGAGGGAGCGTTCAAGAATTGCATCCGGGTCGCCTGTGGCTTCAAAGACTGAGACGCTCTCTTTGCCGATTTCCAGGAGAAAAGACTGTTTGCCGCACGCGGTTGTCAGGATGCCTTGGCGCATGGGGCGGCGCGTTTTGGCCGCACCCGCACGCAAGACTGTCGTCGGCGGTAGGTGAGCACATTCGGTGAATAGGCTGAGAGCTGCACAGGTCGCGGGCTTCGGGAGAGCCTGCTTCATATCAGTCAAAAGAACAGCCAAACGCGCGGCTTTTGCATCTGGGTCAGCGGCGACAGCGGCCTTTACCTCTTCTTCAAATGTATCATCCGCGACAATCACCACTGGCGCGAAAGAAACCAAGAGCCGCAGTTCTTCAATTTCGGAAAAAATTGCCGGAAATTGCACATATCCTTCTTTGTAACTTTTCATATGCAGGAATGTTCTTGCATGCGCTTCTGGCAGGGCGTTGACGCGGGCAAGCCAGGTTGCTTCGTCCACGGTATCGGCGTTGAACAAAGCAGTGTTATAGGGTTTCAATGCAGGTGAGGCATGTGGGGTAAGACTCGGTCACGCTGCTTTGTTGGGCTAGCAATTGAAATGTTCCAATGTGTTCGGCTGTTAGTCACGTTGTAAATCATCGATGTACAGCTTGGGAAGCGGACATTCCGGCATGGCGCAGCATCGGTCAAATTGGGCTCATTCCTGCCGTTCTCCGCTTTGCAGCATCACGGCGGATCTGACAAGGTTGCGTCGTCGTTCACGGCCCAAAGCCGCCGTCCGAGGCGGTCATCGTCGCTGCGATCAGCTTCCCCGAAGCGGACTTTGATCATCGGCGCAGCATTCCGCTGGTGTCGATGACAGCTCTTCGGGACAAAGCGCCATTTCGCTGCGGTTGCGCCAATGACTGCTTTGCCGAAATAGCTGGTAACCTATTGCTACTCGATTTTGAGCCGACGCCTAGCTGCCGTTCGCCTCACCTCGGCTATGCTGTGTTGCGGCCCTCAAGACCGAACCTTTGCAGTGAGCGCACGACTAGCCGGTGAATAGGTGCCATAGAACAGCCTGAGCGATGTCCAAGGTGGGAATTGCCAGCATGGCATATCCCCCAACGCCAAACGCCAGGGAGCATAATCGCGCGGGCATATAGGTATGCATCATACCGTCCCACCACTCTCTAGCGAGAAAGCCTATGTAGTCGCCGTGCTTCGAGAACATCTGGGCTCTGACGTCTGGCCTATAACCTGAAACCACGGGATTCTTGGACCGCTGCTTACCCAACACTATCCAAAAAGCCTCGGTTCGTTCGACCCACGTTTCAGAATGTACGCGCTCTTCTATTTGGGCGAGTTCGTAGACGCTGTATCGCTGCCTTACTAGTTCAGAAAATTCTAGGTCGTTTTTGGAGGCTTCCAACTCCTCTGGACGGAACAATCTGTAGGTCAGAAATGAGCAGAGCACGAATAGGCTGCCGACGAACACCAATCGAAGCTTGGTCAGGCCGTCCAAGAGGAAGGGCGATCTGTCCGCTTCGCCAACGCCAGCTAAGGCATCGAAAGAAGCCATCCCAACGATTTCATCGTTAAACAGGATCAGGTAACCAGCTATGGGTATCAGTGCCACGACCCGCGTGAAGTCGTTGTTTGCAACACCCTTCACGGACTCCCAACGCAAACCCTTCCAATCTGTACTCGGTTTCATCAATAAAGCACCTCCGCAAAATTCGGCCCACCCTACAACTTGATGCACCAGGCGCCATCCGAAACGGGTCCGGCCCAAACCTGCCTTTCAGCAACACTCTTGTTTGCTGCGTTGCGGCCCGTCGAAGCAGACATTCGCCGCACTTGCGAGGCATAAGTCTTGGTTAATTACCGGCGAACGGCGTTAAACTACCAGATCAAGTGGTAGATCTGAGATGTCTCTAAGACGTTTGCCGTCTATCATAGTTTCTACGAGTTCGAGGGTTTCCCGTTCCTGTTCGCGAAGAACTTCCACCAACTCGTTCAGTGCAAAATGGTATACGCAATCAATGTCACCAGTACCTAGTGCAATCGCTGCGATTCTTGATGGAACCGGTTCGGCAGTGATTGCCGCGATGTGCGGAAGACGGCCCTTACGATTGCGTACAAGGTTTAAGGCCTCTGACCGAGTATTCTGTACTCGGTCGGAACGGATGGTCAGTTTGCAACTCACTGACGCGTGTAACGTCGCATACCCGACCGAACAATGCGGTCCTGCTGTGCAATATAGCGGGAAACCCTATTGCGCTTTGTTCACCGAGCTTGGTTTGGCACGCCAAAATTCTGAGGAGATGCTGTCTACCCCTTCAGACCGCCTGTCAAAAGGCGCTTAG
>JBDWAL010000010.1:0-149169 GCA_039978895.1 Aliishimia sp. | reverse complement strand
CCGTGCTTCCAACGTTTCTCCGTCGATGCCAATGTCTATCTTAAGCCAACCTCTCGGAGTCATGCTGCGCATAACCCTGTCGGTCAGTGGATGCGGTGTTGGGAGCCTGCGTGCTTGCGTGCGTTCCACTCACCCTCACCTTTGACCTTGATCCCGGTGCTGTCGACGAGGAGGTTCAGTGGGGCCTTGGAGCCACGATAAGGCAGGCATACGTTCAGTGTCTTAAAGTGCTGAAATCCCGCGCAATCCAATCCAGCCCGGCCAGCCGCAGCAAACTCTGGACGAACCCAGTTGTCTGGCGAAGCGGCATGCCAAACAAGATCTTCAGCGTCAGACAAGTTTGAACGGCGGCATCACTCAATTTCTGTTGCCGCCTCCGCTTGCCGCTTGGCGGTGGCGTCCAATTCATCTCGGGGTCAAACCAACTTCTCACACATGTAAACATGTGTTGCCGGTTAATGGATCGATAACGAACCGCGCCGCTTCAAACTGTCATTGTAAGACGACCAGTTCTTGGTCTTGTATTTCGTAGAGGCCCAGCTTCTCACACCTTTAAGCCATAACGCTGGTTTCTTGTAGTGAACCCCGTCAGACAATGTGTGAAACAAAGCAATACCAAGTAACACAAATAAAACTGAGTAACTTTATACCCAGCCAAATCCATCTCACAAAAAAACCAAAAGTCGCAATTTTCCCTAGCGCACACCACAACACAGATCACCCCAAAGATCTATTATCTTCCAGGCGTAGGTAATGCTTCCAGTAAGCTGGATACGCTCTCACTTAGTTGTACGCTTCTGATTAATAGTTCCTCAGCACCTTTCAAAGATCCTCTCTCCACTTCTGGTGCTGCGAATTCCCGCAACCTTCTATATCGTTGCACAAAATCAGATAACGATCCACTAATATTGGCGCCACTTTCGTCCCTCCAATTCGACTCAGCTAACATGAATTCATCACCTATAGATTGAAACTCCACAGCGGCGGCAGAAAAGTTCCCAGAATAAAACTGTGCAATCGCCCTTTGCTTTCTCTCTTCTTCACCATCTTCATCTTTCAAGATATCGATCACTTCGGAATACCTTCCCTGGCCGTTGTATACCTTTGCCCTCAAGAGCTTTTGTTGTTCAGGTCGAGTTCTATTTGAAATACCTTCCAACAAGGTAGAAGCTTCATGAACGAAACCCAAAGAAATTAGTCGATCAGATATCTGCAGTTTCGAGTTTTCTGACAAAATCTCCAACATACTGGATGTATTTGAAAGGCCATACTTCAAAAATACAACATCCTCGGCCTCAGTTGATAGTATAGAATACAGCTGATCCAAAATTATATACTGATCGTCAAATTCACTGACTGATTTGAAGTATAGAGAAAATGCTTCATCAAATTGACTCGACTTCGCCAATGCGATGACGTGCGCACGACGAATTTCGGGGCCAATTTCGCTTTCTCGGTGTTCAAAAGCAAATGCCTCCGCCAAAATAGCTGTCTCATTCGAAATATCCTCACCATTGTGCACTTGGAGATCAATGTACTTCACCAGCGCTATAGGTGATTCCAATGAATTAACTTGCATTACTTCGGTTAACTCTAAATTTGCTTCGGATACTTTCCCGAGCTTTAATTTCACTTCCGCAGTTTCGAGCTTTCCCGCAATTGGTTTATCTCCCAATAATCTTGCATGGTCACGCATGACCAATGCTGCGGACTCTCCGTCTCCTCGAATTCTAAGTTTCTTGCTCAATTTCGGCCCCAAAATGGACCTTAGGTATTCAGGAAGTGCTTTAACCGCTCGAATCGCAACATCTTTATCAAAATCTAAAGGTGTTTCTTCCTCCTCACTGGACAACAAAGCCCACATTGCAATTTGATTTCCACATTCTGTAAATTTTTCCAAATTTTTTTCACCGACAGTATGACCATATTCAATTATTTGTGCCATTTGCCTGACGGCAGTTCTTTCTGCGCCATCCCTAAGTAAGTTCGAAACAGAAATCGCTTCTGCACCAAAGCCAAAGTACAAAAGCGTTCTTGATAATTGCAATGCCACACCCTCATTCAACATGTCGAATTCGCCATAGAGATTTCGACGCAAGTAGGAAGTTGATTCGCTATAGTTTTGGTTGATGTTCCATTGATTCACGTCATAATGGATCGAAATATCACAATTCATTCCATCCAAAGTTCCGTTGATAGCATCCTCTGCGTCAACCTCTATTGCAAGGGCGCCATTGGTCCGCAGATTGGAAATCAAAGCACTTTCGATATCTCGCCCTTCATTGTTTTGTACAATGCTGCGAAACTGAGCCGGGACGTTCGATACTGGCTTCGGGAAATCTCTGTTTGGATCAATTAAACCTTGAGTCAAAGCAGCTGAAAATTGCTGACTCAATCGATTTTGCAACTCGGGATAATTCAAAACGATAGAAGTAGTTGGGGCCTCATCAATATGTAAAATTGGCATACTTCTCTTCGCCTGCTTCGTAATAGGAAAATTGCGAACGTCTAGCGGACTAATTTCGCTCGGCTTCTGAGGAGGTCCGAATTCTTGAGGTATTTCCAAAAATTCCTCCGCTTCGTTCGGCACGTTTGTCAAATCTCCCGAAACATCAACAACTATTAGATTCTTACCACTTTCAGTAACCTCTATTCTGCAAGTGCATCCCAATGTTATCCTTAAAAAACCTTCTTTTCCGTCGATATTGGTCACACGATTGGTGGTTATTCTGTCAAAAGCGCGCACAGTGTCGAATTCAAGATCTGATTGTGAAAATCGTATATCCACATGGTCCTTTTCTTTATCAATCTCCCATTTAGTGTCAAAATCAATGGCCACAACCACTCTTGTGAAACCTTCGTGTTCGCCACTACGTACGACCGCCGTTTGAGCGGCGGCTTGCGAACAAATAAGAAAAAAGACCCATATCACGTACTTCATGTCGATGCTTGTTTGACCTCCTTGAGGCTTTCTTCAAGTTCTGCAAATGACGGGCGGCAATGAGAGGGTGTATTCTGCCGCCCAACTTCGATACAAATATTTGTTGCATGGTTATGCAGATTGGCCACCAGCACTTCCCGAATAAGTTGGTAGAAATGCCCTTCATCTTCCGTAACGGTCTTAACCTTTGCAGCGAATGGTCCAACAAAAGCATATGCGAGGAAAACTCCAAGAAAAGTTCCCACGAGAGCTCCACCAATCATTTTACCAAGAATTTCCGGTGGCTGATCGATGGATGCCATCGTCTTAATTACGCCTAAAACCGCAGCAACGATCCCCAGTGCCGGCAGACCATCGGCAATAACCTGCAACGCGTGACTAGAGTGCATGGCATGATGCAAGTTGGCTTCCATCCGCTTTTCTAACACTTCTTCAACTTGGTGCGGATCATCATAATTCATCGACGCAGATCGCAAAGTGTCACAGATCAACGCAATCGCTTCTTTGTCACTCAGAATCTTTTCGTATTTTGACATTATTGAAGAGTTTTCTGGATCTTCAATATGCTCTTCGATACCGACTGGGTTTTGCCGCGCGAGGCGAATCAATTCAAAAAGAAGACAAAGTAGGTCTTTGTAATCATCGTGCCCCCACTTGGGTCCCTTGAAAACCTTACTGACATCCTTCATCGACTGCTTGACAGCCGAAGAATCATTGCTAATCAAAAACGCACCGGCAGCCGCTCCACATATCATGGCCATCTCGAATGGAAGAGCCTTTATGATAATTCCCATCTTTCCGCCTGCAGCAAGATACCCGCCAAAGACCATAACGAATACTGTAATTATTCCCACTATGCCAATCATGTAACCACACCAAATATTTTCGACATTCCAAATTTACTCGAAGAATGTGAAATTTCTGTCACATCACATTTCATTTTTTTGGCACATTTGCATTTCGACCAGCTAAAATTGAGCTAATTGTATATGCTACTTGGGGATTCATTCCAGCCATGATCGAAGCGGCGGTATCTGGTCGCAACCTCCCGATGAAACCTGCGGCAAACTCTGGATCCATTTCTTCAAAGAGCGTAGAGGCAATTTTTGGTTTCATATTTTCATACACAGCAGTCAATCTAGCAAGATCATCTTCGGCAGCGGAACTGGCCAAAGCGAGTGTATTTCGAAGGTCACTTTCCGCAGTCTTGAGTTCCAATATCCTTTCATTGATTTGTGTGTCCGCAGCACTCAATGCCATCAGGCGTTTCTCGATTTGGAGTTCCTTTTCTTTGATTTCTGCCTCGCGTTTTTCAAAGGCCCTTAGCAACTGAGTCAATTCTTCGTTAGAGGGAACATCTTTCGAAATTTCAGGGGCAATGGCGCCCCCATTACCTGACTTCATTGCTGACTTTACTTCCGCGACCGCCGTGTCAGCGCTTGTTGCTATTCGCAATCCTGCCGAAGTTAGTAAAAGGAAAACGAGTATTGTAACTGTACCTTTTCCCTTTGTATGTTTGGGTTTAGCTCTCTTTCTTATAAACATTTTATATCCTAAGCGCTACGACGACGGACGAACATGGGCTCGCCATCATTTACGGAAGGGGTTGCTACTTCTTCTTTTGTATCCACAGGTGGTGCTTTGGTCTCGGCAGGGACCACATCGTGGAGAGACGCCATTTGTAGTTCGAGTTGTCGTCGCACACTTTCTGCCTTTTCAGTCAACGACGTGAGATCTGAAGCAGATCGTTGAGCAGCTTCGCGGGCATCACCAAGAGTTTTTTCCAGATCGTCTACTTGCGCGGATAAGACTGCAACTGCGCCACCCATACCATTTTCAAGATTGTTGAAGCGCCGCAACCTTCTTCCCAATACGAAACAATAGAAGGCCGCACCTAGTGCACCCGCAGCGAGTAGAATGTCAGCTATGAGAGTCATGAACTTCCTCGTTAGTTGATTACAAATTCCATGATGAGCAGATCATTTACCCGGCCGGGCCCAATCACGACTTGAATGCGACGTAACATTTGCGCTCTCAGTCGAGTCAATGAGGACGAATCTTCTATATCGGATGTTCGAAGGGCTCGTAGGTATCCATTTAGTACGTCTATGATTCTGGGCTCTAGAAGCTCCACGTCTGAACGATATGTGCTCGGTACTTCCAATTGAGCTCGAAACCTCAAATGTGACAGCTGTGGCGCCCCGGAAATGGCAACAATCAATGGTTCAAGTTCGACAAATGCAATGTCTGGAATGGCGTCCATTTCCGGAACTGGAGTTTCCTGTGATGCTGTATCATCTGCACCAAGAACCATTCCACTCCAAGTAGCGTAGAACCCTCCGCCTCCACCGACCAAGGCAAGAACCAAGCCAAGTATCAGCGGGAGTTTCGACGCTTTAGTCGGAACATCATCTTCGTCTGTCACTTCATCTGACATGTCACGTCCAAAATTATTTTCACAAATTCTGTATAGACCATCAGGCACTAACCGATTGTTAAGCGTGATGCTGCATCACTGTTTTTGAAGACCGATCAGAAAGTTCGGTGATACGGAGGCACTTGTGCAGCAACTGTTGAATGTCTGGAACGGGTTAACGTTCACAAGACGAATAATCGCCATTTCCGCGACCGTAGGGATGTTTTTGGCCATCGCGACTATGACCCGAATGGTGGCGGCTCCATCAATGACATTACTGTATGCAGGGCTTGATTCATCGGCAGCAGGCGATGTTGTTAGGTCGCTCGAGGGACGCGGCGTAGTATTTGAAGTGCGCGGGTCATCAATATTCGTTGATACCGCTGAACGTGATCGTTTACGCATGACCCTAGCAAGCGAAGGTCTACCTGCAAATGGTTCAGGTGGGTACGAACTATTAGATAACTTGAGCGGTTTTGGAACGACATCTCAAATGTTCGATGCGGCCTATTGGCGCGCAAAAGAAGGAGAATTGGCCCGAACCATAGTCTCAAATGCGCATATATCATCCGCCCGAGTTCACATCGCAAACACTAGTTCAAGTCCGTTTCAACGAGGAGTACACCCAACAGCTTCGGTAGCAGTTACTCCAACGGGACCGCCAATGAGCAGCGCACAGGCCAAAGCCTTAAAGTTCCTCGTTGCCTCAGCGGTTGCTGGCTTGTCCCCGGAGGATGTCGCAGTCATCGGTGCCAACGGCGCTCTCGTTGGAACTGGAGACGAACCCTCGCAAGGGAACGCTGGCGATGAACGCGCTCAGCTTCTAAAGGAAAAAGTGGAACGTTTACTTGAGGCGCGAGTCGGCTTCGGAAATGCAATAGTCGAAGTCAGCGTAGATACCGTTACAGAAAGCGAAGCCATTCGAGAACGACTTGTTGATCCGGAAAGCAGAGTGGCAATAAGTACCGACACCGAAGAAGTGACGAATTCCGCATCTGAAGCCGCAGGTGGACAGGTATCTGTCGCATCAAATCTTCCTGACGGAGATGGCAACACGTCGGGAGACGGCTCAAATTCTCAAAACAATCAAACCAGAGAACGCGTGAACTATGAAGTCTCTGAAACGGAGCGTGAGGTAATTCGAGCGCCTGGGGCAGTTAAAAGGATAACCGTCGCAGTTCTAGTTAATGGAACGGAGGCTGCAGATGCCGAGGGTGAAATTGCCATCCAGCCCAGAGGTGACGAAGAGTTGGCAGCACTTCGTGAACTAGTTTCGTCCGCAATTGGCTTCGAAGAAGATCGAGGCGATGTCATCACAATAAAATCTATGGATTTGCAAGTTATCGAACCAATTGGGACGGAAGCAAATACATCGCTTTTCGACAGCGTAAATATTGATGTTATGTCAGCCATCCAAATGGCCGTGCTAGCCATTGTAACTTTGATATTGGGCCTTTTCGTGGTGCGGCCTTTATTGGCCGGTGCGAACCGCCCGATACTGACCCCAGCATTGCCACCCGCCAACGATGCAGCAAGCGACACTGTGGAAACAGCTTTACCTTCATTGAGTGGGGAAATCAGTTCGGCTAACGAACCTCTTCCCGACATTGGTGGTGGAATTGGTTTCGGAGGCTCCGACGAAGCGTTGCCTTCACTACCAATGCTAGGAGACATGGCGTCAATGGGATCAGATGATCCTGCCGATAGGCTACGTACCATGATCGGCGAGCGGCAATCAGAAACCGTTGAGATCTTAAGAGGTTGGCTCGAAGATAAAGAGGAGACTGCGTAATGACCACATCACATCTCTACGAAGACTTCACCATCCAAGAAGTCATGGAGGTTTCGAACTCTGATTTTTCCACCGAAGAAATTGAAGACCAAAAACTTGCTTCGTTTGAAACCGGATATAGTTCTGGTTGGGATGACGCAGTAGCAGCTCACAAAGACGGGAAAGCAGCATTATCACAATCCTTAAAGGACGCAATTGGTAAAGCCGAATTGTCCCGCCAGAAAGTTTTTGATCAGTTTATTTCCGCATCGAAGCCCTTGATCGAAGGCATAATTGAAAAAATTCTTCCAAGTTTGTCAACTCAAGTTCTCAGCCAACACATTCAAGAAGTGTTAGACAGTGCGTTAGAAGGTACGATTGAGCACTCCATAAAGATTTTAGTTAGCGAAGATGATCATTGCAGCCTTTCTGACTTGAGCAAGGCTTGGTTACCAAATGACGTACAACTAACAATTGATGGAACGTTAACCGCAGGCCAAGTTGATATATCTTTAGAAGGGGGCGAAAAGCGCATCGACTTGGCACAAATCGTCAAGGATGTCAGTAGTGCTGTCGAAGCATTTTATCAAATGTCCCAAGAGGTTGCTTTCAATGAATGATCAAGTCGAGAACCCAGCCACAGAAGCAAGTAACTCTTTTACGTCAGTACCCATTGAAGTGATGGTATCTGTTGGCAAAGCGAAACCAATGATTCGAGATTTAGTTATGTTAGGGCAAAACGCCGTCTTGGAACTCGATCGCAAAGTGGATGATCCTGTAGAATTATTCGTGGGAGACCGCCTAATTGCCCGTGGTACATTGGAGGAAAACTCAGACGATCCTTCTGGTCAACTATGTGTCCGTCTCACTGAAGTTGTCGATTTGAAAAGTGGATTGGGATGACTCGAGTTCTGTCGTTTCACATTTTTTTTGCAGTTTTAGCGCTCTTAATGTGGGTTAGCAGCAGCGCCGCGCAGGATGTATCCATTTCTCTTGGACAGGGAGAGTCACTTTCCGCGAGAACAATCCAACTATTTGCTCTAATCACAGTTCTTAGCCTCGCGCCTGGCATCGCAATCATGGTAACTTGCTTCCCTTTTTTAATCACTGTGTTGTCGATACTACGACAAGCAATTGGCCTTCAGCAATCACCCCCCAACATGTTGATGGTCAGCCTCGCGCTCTTTTTGACATACTTCATCATGGAGCCGGTATTTTCTAGTGCATGGGAAAGTGGCGTAGCGCCACTAATCCAAGAAGAAATTGATATGGAAACAGCGTTTGCCCGCACGCTGGCTCCTTTTCGTGGATTTATGGTTAATCGTCTGGATATCGAAACATTTCAAACCATGGCAGATTTGAGGCCTGACACCGTCAGGGTAACACTTGATACAGACGCACCTTTATCTATACTTATTCCCAGCTTTATGTTGTCGGAGATTTCGAGAGCGTTCCAAGTGGGTTTTTTGGTGTTCTTGCCATTCCTAGTGATCGATCTTGTGGTAGCCGCTGTGTTAATGTCTATGGGCATGATGATGGTTCCTCCTGCCATCGTTTCCTTGCCTTTCAAATTGGCGTTTTTTGTAGTTGCTGACGGTTGGAGTTTAATCGCAGGCAGCCTCGTGCGTAGTTATTTTTGACCCAAGTGATCATCTCCCAAAAACATCGTTTTATTTTCCTTTCCGCATTCAAAACAGTGTGTTAGTCAGTGAGAAAATTCCTATTGCCATTTAACCAAGAATCAAAAAGTGAATGGCGGAACGCAATAATTATTCATCCGTTCTATGCTTACATGCCTCTACGAAATTTGCTAAGAATCTTCGAATCATGGAAAGTAGATGTAAAAAATTGCCGCTCCTTGACTTGCATTCGGCATCTGTACGAACGACTCATTTCTTGATATCGCATGACCCGCAGAAATGCTTAACGTTCTTCTGGAATCAGTTTTCCGCAAGGAAGCGAAAGAAATTTCTTCATGTGGCTCCTGAAAATAGGCAGTTCAGGGAGAGGCCGCGGCGGATGGCCTCATCAAAAGGGGCGAAAGTCCGGAACCTGATCCGCGCATCACTGGTGTCAAAGCAAAAAAGGCCGAAACTTGATCACTGACTTGATGTCATCACATTGACAGCAAATTGCCGGAGTTTCTTCGTTTATTGGGTATTCCAAGTTCAGTATCTGTACCAAGGACTAACTCTCAGGAAAAGTCAAAAAACTTGTTCCTCTTGCAAAAATCGGAAGATAGTGAGGCGTCGATATGGATGGGACAATTCTTTTTAAAAACGGCGTCAAAGCTGGTAAATCTGACAAATAGACCACCTTAGGAGATTTTGAGCCGTTTTCTGCAAATGTCGCAAAGAGGCGATGTCCAGGAGGTGTATCATGGAAGTGTCTTCTAAGCGGGCTTTGGTGGTAGCGCCAACTCTCAATAAAGCCTCAACAATACAGACCGCTTTTAAAGAGTTGCTGTAGGACAACACCGCCTTAGAAATCTGGATGTACGATGTAGGGAGTTTCGATCGAACTCGTGATGTTGACGAATATTGCTGCGCGACATCATGACGTTTGCGACTCATACAAACTCTAGAGTTGCACAAACTCATGTCGTAAACTATCGAAACCAAATGGAGTGGCACCTACCACCCTTGCTCGCGTGGACGCGCATGCCACATTTACAAGAAACTACGTGTTTCGCATAAACGCAATTTGGCACCAATGTGAAGCTGCTAGTGTTGTTGTTTCACATTTCGTAAGATCCTATCCAAATTCGGAGGCTTGAAGAGATGTTTGTATTAGTTTGCAGTAGGTATGGTTCGGAAATGGCGGAACATATCATAGAAACAGTGAAGAAAGTGGGTGGATCTATCACCGACGCCACGCCGCTTTCGATGTCTTTTTAAGCTTGGGTGCGTAAGACGTTGATTTTCCCGCATGCGAAGATATAGATCTTGACATTCGACTTAAGTCGAAAAGGCACAAGATTTGGTGCGCTGGAAACCTAGTAATTAAGTGTAGCTCTAGGGTTCAACCAAGTCAATATCTGATGCAGATTTACCGAAGCGGTAAAGCCCGAGCGAAATGTGCGAAAAGGTACGATGGACTTCTTGAATGTCGGTAACTGACGTCTTTGATTAATTTTCTAGCATACATCTTATTCATTTATCTTGGCATTAACTACGAAGCTATCTTTTTCTTTGACGCCGTCGCTTACTTTCTTCCCACTCTCCATTTTTGAAACCCATGAAGCCCGTATTCAAACTAGGTTATTGCTTGGCGTGGAAACCCACTGGCCATTCGCGTCGACAACGGCCCAGAGTATGGCAGTAGCAAACTTCAGAATTGGGCCGAAAACGCTGGGATTGGCCTGATCTACATCCAGCCCAGCAAGCCGCAGCAAAAACGCTTATGTCGAGCGGTATAACAGGACGCTCCGCACAGAATGGCTGAGGCGGTATCACTTCGACAGCATCGAAAAGGTGCAGGAACACGCCACACGCTGGTTCTGGATATACAACAACGAAAGGCCAAACATGGGGATCGGAGGCGTGACCCCCATACAGAAACTAAAGCAGCATAAATTCCACTGACGTACACCAAAAAGAGGGGTTTACCTTCTCATCGTTGAAAACAAGCAATTTCGCACGTCGGAAACCTTCATGTCGCTTGACAGCGACTTGACCTCGTAGAACGTAACTAGATAGACGGAAGTCTTGACCGACACGGCAGCGTCGAAATTTTCTTGCGACTTCATCTATGAAGGCGGTTTCTCTATTACTAAACCGATATGTACTGCAGTTTTTGGCGTGTCAAAGTTTGAAAAGCAAAGCCCTAGAAGTTTCACATTATTCCGGTTCTTGAAGTTTTTTCGGTTTTTGGGGGGCGATTAGGATAATTTTTGCCTTTGTGTGACAAGAAGGCTGGGTTGAAAAGGCATGTCAGAGAATTCAAGCTTCGTCACTTTCTTGCCTTAAACTTTAACTAGCGTCTACTCATGGGGTAAGGAAAAACACTATGGAACACGCATATGCTATTGTTATCGCTTTAATTTTCGCAGCTGTGATGGTGGTGCGAGAATTTGCGTACAACAAAAAACCCTCACAACATTGGTTGAATCGGTGGATGAACGGCAACACACAAAACGCAGGAAGTAGTGCAGGATACTTCGATGGCGATCGTGGCGGCGACGGCGCTGAATGAAGTGAAAACAATCTGATTTTAATCTCTTCGTTCTGGCGTTGATTCACAAGTTTTAAGGTCTTAGGTGGCGCACGAGTGAGGCGAAACAGCGCCTTTAAATATCGATAAGCCCGACGCGTGCAGCCTTGACCATAAGCGTCGCGGTCGAACTTACGTTCAGTTTTCTCATCAGACTCCCTCGGTGACTTTCGACTGTCTTCGAGGACAAGGATAGGTCTTCCGCGATTGTCCCGTTGGTCATGCCTTTCGCTATTCGAAGCAATACTTCAACTTCACGAGGCGAAAGGGGGGTCTTGGTCTGGTTTGTTTTCACGGCTTTTGAGAAAATGGGATCTAGCATTGTCTCGCCCAGTGCGACTTCGCAAAGTGCATCACATATTTGTTCCGGCGGACTGGCTTTGCTCAAAATGCCAGCTGCTCCTGCGTCTAGGAGAGGTTGAACAATCGCCGCATCGTCGCGGCCAGTAAGTATGACACATCGGCAAGCCGGCGCCCAGCGGCCAAGCTCTATCAAAATTTCAAGCCCATTGGCGTCCGGCAAAACGTAGTCAACCACGGCGATCTGGGGCGATAACTTGCGGGCCAATTGTAACGACTGAACGGCATTGTCCGCTTGGCCAAGAACTCTGAATCTCCCATCATCGACAAGCTGATGTTGCAAGCCTGAACGTGTGAAGGCATGATCATCCGTGATAGTTACGGAAATGAGCTCCAAATTTTTTACTTCCCGTTTGTGACCCACATCAACCTTACACGCCTTATTGGCGTGGTGCTACTATACCTTTTACCCTTGGGCCTATCCGCACAAGGGAGCCTAGAGCTTTCCCGAGACCAAGTGAATTGGTTGTCTATTGGTCCAACAGTGGCTGCGTTGAGAGATCCCACCCAAAGTCTAAGCCTTGAGGATGCGCAGGTAGGTAATTTTATGCCTTTGGAAAGCGAAACGGCCAACTTCGGGTATACACAGGATTATCTCTGGTTGCGATTTGACGTGGTCAATCGGTCTGAGGCCGATGAGTTCGTTCTGGCGATGCGGGAGAATTTCTTACCACACTACGAGGTCTGGCTTGTTGCTGCCTCGGGCGAAGTAAAGCAGCTGGACTCACAGACAGCCTCATCCAGATACCAAGACCGCCGGGTGCGATATCCCGAATTGGCGACTCCGCTTCCGTTAAAACCAGGTGAAGCGGCAACCGTTTACATCAACTATGCGTCGGGTGGGTCGTCTGAATTGTCGTGGCGTATCATGTCGCGACAACGCTTTGATCAATGGGGTGCGACTCGCACCGCGCGAAATTTTATCTACTACGGGATGGGCTTATTGCTCAGTGTAGCCTCGGCCATTTCATGGATCGTGACGCGACGCACAGTGTTCGGAGCATATTCGTTTTATGCGTTAGCTGGTCTGTTGTTTGTCATGCACGCGGACGGGAACACATTCCAGTATCTTTGGCCTAACATGCCCTTGTTCAACACGTTTGCGTCGATTCCTCTTGGGGTTTTCATCATCGTAAGTGGTTTGAATTTTGCGCAAATTTTCTTGAACACTTCGCGCTATCACCCCCGTTTGAACTTCGCGCTTCTTATGATGATCGCCGTAACACTCTTGGTCGGAGTGTCCCCGATTGTAGTGGATGCACAGCCAGTGAAACGATTGTTGATTCTGCTGTCCCTCATTACTTCAGCGCTACTAGCCATGTCTGGCTTGATAGCCGCACGGACTCGATTTCGCGAGGTTCGGTTTTATGTGATTGCATGGATGGCTGCACTATTGGCTAGTGGCCTAATGACGATGCGACATTGGTTCGATTTCGAAATTTCCAAAGATCTGCAGTTTGATACTATGCGTGTCGTTTTGATCTTCGACGCAATCTTGATGGGTTTTGCTATCCTGGATCGGTTTAACTGGCTCAAACAATCGCAACGCGAAGCGTTGGAAGTGTCTTTGGCGCAATCGCGCAAGACGGTTGAGCTAAATTTGCGCATGCAAGACCTTGAGCATCAAGCTGGGATCGCTGAAAAACTTGCCTCTTCGCAACAGCGTAACCTAACCCAAACTGCTCATGACTTACGTCAACCTTTGAACGCGTTACGGCTAAATTTGCGCAACATAATGGGCGAAGAGAAAGACCCTGAATTGTTAAACGACGTAGAAGATACGCTCGGGTATCTTGAAACCCTTGTGGCTGAACAACTCTCCAACGCATTGGTTGGCGAGCAAGATAGGTCTTCAGATGAAACGTTGATTGGTCCAGTTTTCTCATCAGTGACAGAGATGTTTGCTGCCGATGCGAAGGAAAAGGGATTGAGGCTAATCTGTGTTGAAAGCAGTTTAAGCGTAATGACTCCTCCTTTGGTTCTCATGCGAATCGCCACAAATCTCGTTGCGAATGCTATCAAGGCGACCCAATCGGGTGGGATTGTCATTGGTGTTCGTCATGCTGGCGGAGTGAGGATCGAGATTCATGACACCGGATCGGGGTTAGCAAAATCCCGTTTCGATGCAGTTCTGAAATCAGCAAGGCAAGCTCCTTCGGAAAACGGCGGAACAGGTCTTGGACTACCGATAGTCGCGCAATTGTCTAAGCAACACGGTATCCGATTTGAGAGGGTGGATGGGTTGAGTTCCGGAACGATTTTGAGACTTTGGTTGCCGTAGTCGCCGCAAACCTCGTTCCAGGAAAGAACGCGTTTTTGACCACCCATGACGTTTGTCCTTCACACGACATCAACATGTCCCCATGGTTGGCGGCAAGCTCTTCACCCTAAGAAAGGTTGCTCATGCCCGAACTTCCAGAAGTGGAAACTGTCCGACGTGGGCTGACGCCTGCCATGGAGGGAAGCAAAATTGTTCGCGCAGACATCAATCGCCCCGATTTACGATGGCCTTTTCCAAAAGGCATGGCGCAACGATTGTCGGGCAAGACAGTCGAACGTTTGCGGCGTCGATCCAAGTATATTCTAGCCGACTTGTCTTCTGGAGAAACGCTTCTGATCCACTTGGGAATGTCCGGCCGTATGCTGGTGTCAGGCGACCCGCTGGGTGTGTTTGCACATGAACACCCTTCGCCGGAAAAGCATGACCACGTGGTCTTGCATATGGAAAACGGGGCTCGGATTACATTTAACGATCCCCGTAGGTTCGGTGCTATGGACTTGTTAGAGACAGACTCCGCGGAAAGCCACAAGCTGTTGAGTGTCTTGGGGCCGGAACCGTTAAGTAACGACTTCCATGAAGATATGTTTATTGAAGCACTCAAGGGCAAGAATACGCCAGTTAAGTCCGCGCTGTTGGATCAGAGAATCGTCGCGGGCCTCGGTAATATATACGTCTGCGAAGCGCTGTTTCGTGGCGGAATATCCCCGAAGCGCAAGGCAGGTCAGGTTGCAAGTGCCCGGGTTGCAGCGCTCGTTCCGATTATCCGATCTGTCTTAAGTGATGCGATCGAAGCCGGAGGTTCATCACTAAAAGATTTCCGCCAAGCCGATGGAGAACTTGGATATTTTCAACATTCTTTTGATGTCTACGGCCGTGAAGGAGAGCCTTGCCGAACGCCGGGGTGCACCAGTGAAATCATACGTGTGGTACAATCGGGACGCTCAAGCTTCTATTGCCCCAGTTGCCAAAGATAACTTGAAAGCCCTGCCCGAAATGGTAATCAATCGGGTCTTGTGATAACAACCGAAAGCTCTTGTCATGGCCTTTGAGACGATCATCGTCGAAGTAGAAGACCACGTGGCCCTCATCAAACTGAACCGCCCAGAAGCGCTCAACGCGCTTAATCTGCAGTTGTTGGATGAGTTGATGGAGGCTCTGGAAGCCGCTGATAAAAATGACAACGTGCGTTGTGTCGTGTTGACTGGTTCTGAAAAAGCCTTTGCGGCCGGCGCGGACATTAAAGAGATGTCAGAGATGACATTCGCACAAGTGAATGAAATCAACCTTTTTGCCGATGCGTCAGATCGAATCTCTCGAGTTCGCAAGCCGATTATCGCCGCTGTGTCAGGTTACGCGTTGGGCGGTGGTTGCGAAATTGCGATGGCGTGTGACTTTATCATATGCTCGGACACAGCAAAATTTGGACAACCCGAGATCAATCTTGGCGTGATTGCCGGCATGGGAGGCTCACAGCGCTTGACCCGTTTCGTCGGAAAGTCGAAATCTATGGACATGAACCTGACAGGACGCTTCATGGACGCCGAAGAAGCTGAACGCTGTGGATTGGTTTCACGTATGGTGCCTAATAAAAAGCTGATGGAAGAAGCTATGAGCGCGGCGCAAAAGATAGTTGAAAAATCAATGATTGCAGTGCGTACCGCAAAAGAAGCCGTGAATCGAAGCTATGAAGTGCCTCTCAGTGAAGGGATGTTGATGGAGCGGCGATCCTTTCATGCATTGTTTGCAACTGAGGATCAGAGCGAAGGCATGGCAGCGTTTCTTGAGAAACGAATGGCACAGTTTAGAGACAAGTAGAAAGAATCGCTTCCCTTTTGAGGTAGGCTGCCGTAGATGCGGCTTTAAATGCGTGTGATGCCCGCTTAGGCAAGAGTGTTCCGGTCCGAGAGACCGGCTCAACCTTTAGGTGTCGCATGAAGAAATATAGACACACCAAGGATTGGAACTCACATCATGGCAAATACACCACAAGCCAAAAAACGCGCGCGTCAGAACGAAAAACGTTTCGCAGTTAACAAAGCGCGTCGCTCGCGAATCCGTACGTATATTCGCAAAGTGGAAGAGGCGATTGAAGCCGGTGACAAAGAGGCTGCAGCAGCAGCTTTGCGCGCAGCACAACCAGAACTGATGCGCGGTGTGACGAAAGGCGTTTATCACAAAAACACCGCGTCGCGGAAAATCTCTCGCTTGAACGCACGGGTCAAATCCATCGCGTGAACCCAAGTAATTCGTTAAGTTTAAAGGCGTTGCATGTTTGCAGCGCCTTTTTCGTTTTGCCCTTTTGATCACAGCTCAAGAGATTCTTTTCGATTCTTTGACTGTCAAGAATGAAGATATGTTGATGGGCGCGCGTCGAACTTGATACCTATATCCATGCGACTCGGGTCGCAAAAAAGGGGGGACAGGCTCACACCAGAAGCGTTCAACGTGATAGACGTATGACGCCGTGAGAATGGAAGCTTGGAAGACTGCTCTTTCAGGTATGACTGCTGCTAAAATCGCTTCGGCGTCTATGTAGTCCTGTCAAAATAATGCGCGGTTGCGTGGTATGGATCGAATTGATCGTTTCCGTCCATTTGATCGCGTTCGTAAGTTCGGCATGGGCAGCACACGCTATTTTAGCGTGACTGCAAACTATAGCCATTTGTTAAGATTTGCAGGCCAACGTGTTGGTTTGCGGGAAAAGGGGACACGGGGCAACTATGACACAGGACCAATGGGGCGAACTAAGACAACGGCTGCGCAAGACAGTTGGGCAAAATAACTACACAACCTGGATCGAACCACTCAAATTCCATGACCTTCAAGACGGTGTTGTCGTCTTCGATGTTCCGACAACATTTTTGGGCAACTACGTGTCGCAAAACTTCGCTGACTTGATCCTTCATGAGATGCATGCACATAATTCAGACGTGCGGCGCCTCAGCTTCAAGGTCGCAGCGAACGCTGACAGTCGGCCTGCACCGACCGCGGATAAAACAACCAAAGCAGTCCGCAAGAAATCCCCATCTGCGGTGAACCCAGCGGCTTTGGACACTCGCTTCACGTTTGATTCTTTTGTTGTTGGGAAGCCGAACGAACTCGCGCATGCAGCCGCCAAACGCGTGGCCGAAGGTGGTCCTGTTACCTTCAATCCACTGTTTTTGTACGGAGGCGTCGGCTTAGGTAAAACGCACCTCATGCATGCGATTGCTTGGGAACTGCAGACTCGCCGCCCCGAACTGACAGTGCTTTATTTGTCAGCTGAGCAGTTCATGTACCGTTTCGTTCAGGCATTGCGCGACAAGAAGATGATGGATTTCAAGGAAATCTTCCGTTCTGTCGATGTTTTGATGGTTGATGATGTTCAATTCATCGCAGGTAAGGATGGCACCCAAGAGGAATTTTTCCACACGTTCAATGCGTTGGTTGATCAACACAAACAGATCATCATTTCGGCTGATCGTGCACCTGGTGAAATCACTGGCATGGAAGAACGTGTGAAATCGCGCCTTCAATGCGGTTTGGTTGTTGATCTTCACCCGACGGACTACGAACTTCGCTTGGGCATTCTTCAATCCAAAGTCGAACATCAACGCAAAACCTACCCTGATCTAAAATTGGATGACGGTGTTTTGGAATTTCTCGCGCACCGTATTTCGACGAACGTACGTGTTCTTGAGGGGGCTTTGACGCGCTTGTTTGCGTTTGCGTCTCTTGTTGGACGCGAAATTACAATGGACTTAACCACAGATTGCCTTGCTGATGTGCTTCGCGCCTCTGAGCGGAAAATCACAGTTGAAGAGATTCAACGTAAAGTTTCCGAGCATTACAACATCCGATTAAGCGATATGATTGGTCCGAAGCGATTGCGGTCATATGCAAGACCTCGTCAGGTGGCGATGTACCTTTGTAAGAAGCTGACATCCCGGTCTTTGCCTGAGATCGGACGCCGCTTTGGTGGACGAGATCATACAACTGTTATGCATGGCGTGCGTCGGATCGAAGAGTTAAAGCAGCAAGATGGGCAGATTGCGGAAGATTTAGAACTGCTGCGTCGCGCACTCGAAGCGTAAAACCGATCAGATGAAGGCTTGTGCGGCCTCTGTTAGTATATGTGAATTGTCGGTTTTCTAGTGCAAAATCAGATCTGGAAAACGGCAATCTCAATGGTTGTAAGTACCAATAAATCACCAAAACATGCGTTATGTGGGGCGGGATAAGGGAAGCGCGGTGAATCCGCCCCTTGACCCTCCTGTAAATCCAGCGGACAAGTCATAAAACACTTGTTCTGCAGGGTAAATCGGGTACGTTTCCCCTCCCGGCGACGTGGATGGAAGAGGGCACATGAAATTTAGCATTGAACGAGCAGCTTTGCTCAAAGCCGTGTCCCAAGCACAGTCTGTGGTTGAGCGGCGGAATACGATCCCAATCCTCGCAAATGTTCTGATTGAAGCCGAAGGATCAGATGTATCTTTCCGCGCCACAGACTTGGATATTGAAGTCGTCGACAAAGCACCTGCACTCGTGGAACGGGCCGGTGCAACAACAGTTGCGGCAACGACCTTGCATGAGATCGTTCGCAAACTGCCAGATGGAGCGCAAGTTACACTTCTTGCAAATAGCGCAACAGGGCGTCTAACGGTCGAAGCGGGCAGGTCAAACTTTTCGCTGGCAACATTGCCGAAAGAAGATTTTCCTGTGATGGCGTCGTCTGAGTACAGTTCTAACTTTTCTGCGCCCGCCCCTGTCTTAAGGCGGTTGTTCGATAAGTCCAAATTTGCAATTTCGACCGAGGAAACAAGATATTACCTGAATGGCGTCTATATGCACGTTTCTGAAGCAGATGGAGGTCAAGTGTTGCGCTGTGTTGCGACAGACGGTCACCGTTTGGCTAGGATTGATGCTGAGTTGCCGGAGGGTGCCGCGGATATGCCTGGGGTGATTGTGCCTCGTAAAACTGTCGGTGAGCTGCGCAAGTTACTCGATGACGATGACATGAAAATCGCTGTGTCGGTGTCGGAAACCAAGGTGCGCTTTGCGACGCCAGACATCACGTTAACGTCCAAAGTGATTGATGGTACGTTCCCAGATTATACCCGCGTCATTCCAGCCGGAAATACACGTAAGTTAGAGGTGGACGCCGCCGATTTTGCTAAAGCGGTTGATCGGGTTGCGACAGTGTCCTCTGAACGATCTCGTGCCGTGAAATTGTCGCTGGATGAAGATCGTCTTGTTCTGTCTGTGAATGCGCCTGACAGCGGTGCTGCAGAGGAAGAATTGGCAGTGGCATATGGTGACGAGAAGCTGGAAATTGGATTTAACGCCAAATACTTGTTGGAAATTGCCAGCCAAGTAGACCGCGAAAATGCCGTCTTCATGTTCAACTCTTCTGGTGATCCCACATTGATGCGCGAAGGTAACGACCAAAGCGCTGTTTATGTGGTTATGCCAATGCGCGTGTGAGTGTCGGCCTGCACCTAACCAACCTATCCCTGTCGCATTTTCGCTCGCATAAACGGGCTGTGTTTGACGTTGATGCGCGGCCAATTGCAATTCATGGTCCGAACGGTGCTGGGAAAACTAACATTCTTGAGGCGATCTCCCTGTTATCGCCAGGGCGCGGTCTTCGCAGATCATCCGCTGGGGAGATGACCAGACGTCCAGAGGGGCTTGGATGGAAAGTCACCGGGCTTTTGACGTCAAATGGCCAGATTCAAGAAGTCGAAACGTGGTCTGAAGGTGGTTCTGCGCGTCAAGTGCGGATCAATGAAAAGGCGACGTCTCAAACGGCTTTGGGCGGAATTGCACGTGTGCTTTGGTTGATACCTTCGATGGACCGACTCTGGATCGAAGGAACAGAAGGTCGGCGACGCTTTTTGGATCGCATGGTCCTGAGTTTTGATCCATCCCATGCAGAGGCGTCATTGAGTTATCAAAAGGCTATGCAACAGCGAAATCGGTTGCTCAAAGACCAGGTGCGCGATCCAAATTGGTACAGAGCGTTGGAAGCTCAATTGGCGCAAGCGGGTGTCGCTATTCATGCGGCCCGAGTCCGAACTGTTGAGCGCCTTATGAAAGCACAGCACGATGTGCAAACTGCGTTCCCGATAGCCGAGCTGGAGCTCACATCGACTGAAGGCCATATGCCTGAGACAGAAACAGACCTTCGCGAAGCTTTGGAAGAAAGTCGGTTTCGCGACCTCGCAGCAGGGCGCACATTAGTGGGGCCGCATCGCGCGGATTTATACGGTGTATTCTCTGCGAAAGGTGTTCCGGCTAAGGATTGTTCAACGGGCGAGCAAAAGGCGCTATTGGTATCGCTCATCCTAGCCAATGCGCGTGCTTTGGCCGAAGACATCGGCGCCCCTCCGTTGCTGTTGTTGGACGAAGTTGCGGCCCATTTGGACGCTGGTCGTCGCGCGGCATTATATGACGAGATTGTTGCATTGGGCGCACAAGCTTGGATGACGGGAACGGGACCGGAACTGTTCACTGAGTTAGGCGTGCGCGCGCAGACACTTTATGTAAGTGAAGCTGCTGGCTTATCGGAAATTGAGCCATTGTCATGACGTTATCTCCCTCCGATCTTGCGCTTTATGCGTTTGCGTTGCTGATATTGTTCTTAACGCCTGGGCCCGTTTGGCTTGCGTTGATGGCGCGGACGGTGTCGGGTGGATTTAAATCTGCTCTGCCTTTGGCTTTTGGTGTTGCTGTCGGAGATATCGTTTGGCCGTTGCTCGCGATTCTTGGCCTCACTTGGATCACGTCCGAATATGAACAAATCTTGGTTGTTCTACGTTGGGGAGCCTGCGCATTTTTCCTTTGGTTGGGATGGTCTGTTATTCGAAGCGCCGACAAGCAGATTAGTGCAGACAATCGACTGACACGACCCGGTATGGTTGCGGGCTTTCTGGCAGGGGTCGCAGCAATTCTTGGAAACCCTAAGGCGATTTTGTTCTATTTGGGTGTTCTGCCGGGCTTCTTTGATCTGTCTGCCGTCACGAATACGGACATAGTGGTGATCTGTGCTTTAAGCGTCGTTGTACCGCTTGTTGGAAACGTGTGTTTCGCTTGGTTTATCGACCGCATGCGTCGGTTGATTGCGTCTCCGAACGCGATGCGACGGATGAACCAAATTGCCGGAGGATTGCTAATCTTAGTTGGGCTTGTCTTGCCTTTTGCATGAGTGCTCAACAGACACAAAATATTGCGTGTTTGCCGTGACATTCCTGCCAAAAACCCCTAGAAATAGCGTATTAGAATAAAGGGCCCACGAATGGCAGACCATGAGCAAAACCCCGAAGACTACGGCGCTGATTCCATTAAAGTTCTCAGAGGCTTAGAGGCGGTTCGTAAGCGTCCGGGAATGTATATTGGCGACACGGATGATGGGTCCGGTCTGCACCACATGGTTTATGAAGTTGTGGACAATGGCATCGATGAGGCGTTGGCAGGTCATGCAGACTATGTGAAGGTCAAAATTCACGCGGATTCTTCTGTCTCTGTGCGCGACAATGGGCGCGGAATTCCAGTGGGCATTCACGAAGAAGAAGGTGTTTCCGCCGCTGAAGTGATCATGACTCAACTGCATGCTGGCGGAAAGTTTGACAGTAATTCGTACAAAGTATCCGGTGGTTTGCACGGCGTTGGGGTATCGGTTGTAAACGCTTTGTCGGTTTGGTTGGAATTGACTGTCTGGCGTGACGGGAAAATTCACTCGGCACGGTTTGAGCATGGCGACACTGTCAAACATTTGGAAGTGATCGGTGATGCCGGTGAGGAAACCGGGACTGAAGTCCGCTTTTTGGGCTCAACGGACACGTTCTCCGATCTTGAGTATTCGTTTGAGACGCTCGAACGACGTCTGCGCGAACTGGCGTTCTTGAATTCAGGTGTCCGCATTATCTTGGAAGACGAACGTCCTGCGGAACCTCTGAAAACAGAGTTGCTGTATGAGGGGGGCGTGAAAGAATTCGTAAAATACTTGGATCGCTCCAAGAGCGGTATGATGGCTGAACCGATCTACGTGATTGGCGAACGTGATGAAATCGTTATCGAGGCAGCCTTGTGGTGGAATGATAGCTATCATGAAAATGTTTTGCCGTTCACCAATAACATTCCGCAGCGCGATGGGGGCACGCACATGGCCGGGTTCCGTGGCGCGTTGACACGAACCTTGCAGAAATATGCGGCCGATACTGGAATTACGAAACGTGAGAAGATTAACTTTACGGGGGACGATGCTCGAGAAGGGCTGACTTGTGTTCTATCTGTGAAAGTGCCGGACCCGAAATTTTCGTCGCAAACCAAAGACAAACTTGTGTCTTCCGAAGTGCGACCTGCAGTCGAAGGTTTATTAGGTGAAAAACTTGGTGAATGGTTCGAGGAAAACCCAAACGAAGCGAAAGTTATCGTTGGCAAAATTCTTGAAGCTGCGATGGCGCGGGAAGCAGCCCGTAAAGCTCGGGATCTAACTCGTCGGAAAAACCCGATGGATATGAACTTTCTCAGTTCCAAGCTAAAAGATTGCTCAGACAAAGACCCGGCGAATACTGAAATTTTCCTGGTTGAGGGTGACAGCGCTGGTGGATCAGCGCAAACTGGCCGTGACCGTAAAACGCAGGCTATTTTGCCGCTTAAAGGTAAAATTCTGAACGTTGAACGGGCTCGATTTGACCGAATGTTGGGGTCACAGGAAATCGGCAACATGGTAATGGCGCTTGGTACCGGGATTGGGCGTGATGAGTTCAATATCGAAAAACTGCGCTATCATAAGATTGTGATTATGACGGATGCGGATGTTGATGGAGCGCACATTCGCACACTTTTATTGACTTTCTTTTATCGCCAGATGCCGGAATTGATCGAAAATGGGTATCTCTATATCGCGCAACCCCCTCTCTACAAAGTTGCGCGAGGCAAGTCTGAAGTGTATCTGAAAGACGAGTCGGAAATGCAAGAATACCTTATCAATCAAGGTGTTGAAGGCGCAGTTTTGAAGCTTGGCGATGGATCAGAAATGGCTGGTGCTGATTTGATCCGAGTTGTTGACGAAGCGCGGCAATTAAAACGCGTTCTGGATGCGTTCCCGACGCATTACCCGCGTCACATTTTGGAGCAGGCGGCGATTGCGGGCGCATTCACGCCAGGTGCAGTCGATGCGGACCTGCAAGGCGTCGCGGATCAAGTGGCGCGGCGGCTTGACCTGATCGCACGAGAATATGAACGTGGTTGGCAAGGCCGCATTACACAAGACCTTGGTATCAGGCTGGCACGGATACTCCGAGGTGTTGAAGAAGTTCGCACGCTTGATGGGCCCATGTTGCGCAGTGGTGAAGCGCGCCGAACAGGCAGTTTTACCAAAAGCTTGCAGGAAATTTACGGTAGTTCCGCCACTCTTATCCGCAAAGAACGGACGCAGTTGATCCATGGCCCGTTAGACTTGTTAAGTGCTATTCTCGAAGAAGGCGAGCGCGGCCTATCGCTTCAGCGATACAAAGGCTTGGGAGAAATGAATCCAGACCAGCTTTGGGAAACGACCCTAGACCCGGATGCGCGGACGCTTTTGCAAGTTAAAGTCGATGATATGGCTGAGGCTGATGATTTGTTCACCAAGCTAATGGGGGACGTCGTCGAGCCACGCCGTGAGTTCATTCAGCAAAATGCACTGAGTGTGGAAAATCTAGATTTCTAACCCTATGTAGGGGAGCGGTTAAGTTTGCGTGGCGCGCATAAGTTTGCGCGTCGCGGGTGATATCAAAGAGTTTGAAATCCCGTTAATTCAATAACTTATTTGATTTTCGCAAATATGAAGGGCTTAAAGGTTTGCGCCGGGCTCGCCGCTTCCCCTTTCAACGCCAAGTGAACATTTCAATTGGACTTCAGTCACCGCATGGCCATTGCCCATGACGGCGGACTGGACGCTTACAACCCACCCTGATCAGCCGCGCGTTTTCATGTTTACAGTTTTATTAACTAAGGACAGGCGGCCGCGTACAGCCCTGAGCTGCCATTGGTGCGGAGCGCAGCAAATGACGAATCTCAGCCCAATCTAACCGATGTCGCAACGGCTCTGTGGCTTAGATAAGTTGGCAAACAAGTCAGGATACGGCCTTCTCCGCCCTTTCTGTAGGCCGCCGTGTTCGGCCCGAAGCTGCCTTTGAGCAGCTCGTAAAAGTATGACGGCGTTGTAGCCTCATGCACATCGTGAGATCATCCATACGCCCTGCCGCTTCGCGCAAACTGCTGAATGCTGCCATTAATCAAGCACACGCCGCTATCTCCGGTACGCAAACCTTGGGGTCCAGCTCTCTTGCAGCGATTGTTCTTCCTCGTAGGCTTCATCATCTGGATCCTCGGCTATTTCCTCGCTGGACAGGACAGTGAGAGTTAAGCCGTAAGCACCAAGACCGATGACTTCTTCATCCAACGTAAGCCGTCGCCCGCAAGAGAACCATTCAGCAAGACTGGTTTGCCCACATATTGAGCGCGCGGATCGGATATTTTGCGTATCGGCGTTGAACCGCAGGGTATGGGTTTTCGGCAGCTGAGTACCCTTTTTGAGGAATGTCAGCTTATCGAGTTTCTTGAAGCTTTCCGACAAGAACGCATATGCGACCTTATCGCCTGAGCTGACAATGACCGCCATGGGATAGTCGCAGCATTCGGCGGCCCGGATCGCAGACGCTGTATGCAGGGGGAATCAGCGCCCCTTCTGATATGCGGGATTGGGTCAGTGCAGCAGAGGCTTCTAAGACCTTGCACATACGTGCAGAGCGGCTTGTGGACGCAGTTGCAAAACAACAACTGATAGGAAGGCAGTATACTTCGGGATTTGGGCACCGACACACGATGATCCACCGCGATACCGTAGCCAAAATTATGCAAGACAGGCAGCGTTTCATCGACAAAACAGCGGCGAGGGAATTACTTGGCATAAGTTTTCGTTCGGGCATTTTAGCTTGTTTCGAATGCTCTCGCTCCAAACCGCTTTGAAAGCCGGATCATTAGCAAATATCTTGTAGAACTCCAGCTCGTCTTTTCGCCGCTTGAGCATGACTTCCTTCAGTATCTTCTCAAGAGCGATCTCTCGCGTGTACACTACTCAACGTACGCCAGCACGACGCAGGACCAGTCGCAACATATCAAAACTATGTTCTGGCGACATCCCACCGCTTTGCCCGAGAAACTTATCCAATTCAGGCCAGAGTTTAACTGACAGATCAAGGTCTGGGTCGGTTCCTTCTGTATAAAGGCCTGATCTGATCATAAGAGCGCTTTGTTCATACAAAGAAATTGCGTGTCGAACTTTTAAGATAATGTCATTTTCGTCAGAGCTGGCCGCTTCTGGCAAAGAACGAGATACCGACTTGAGCAAATCGATTGCCGGATATCGACCACGCTCTGCTATAGCTCGCTCCAGAACGATGTGACCATCCAAAACGCCGCGAAGAATGTCAGCAATCGGTTCATCCATATCTGAACCTTGCACCAAAACAGAAAGAACAGCTGTAATGTCGCCGGTCCCGTCAACGCCTGGGCCTGCGCGTTCACAAAGCTCTGTAATTAGATGAGCAGTTGATGGCGGATGACCTCGCAAAACGGGAAGCTCTCCTGCAGCAGCTGCTATTTCGCGGTGGGCTTCGGCGAATCTGGTTATGGAGTCTCCAATATAGAGAACGGATTTCCCTTGATCACGAAAATGCTCAGCAATTGACATGGCAGTCCAAGCACAACGGCGCCGCTCCAAAGCGGATCTATCTGAGGTTGACGCGACAACAACACATTTTTTCATTCCCTCAGTACCTAATACGTCTTGCGTGAAATGGCGTAATTCCCGCCCTCGTTCTCCGATCAAAGCTACAACGACGACATCACAGTTAACATTCTGAACTAGGGTGGCCAAAAGAGTCGATTTGCCAACTCCCGACCCTGCAAAAAGTCCGACACGTTGCCCTGTGACCAATGGCAACACAGTGTTCAAAGCCAATGACCCAGTGGCCAGGCGTGGCCCAAATCCACGCCTGTCTGCTGCAGCCGGCGGAGAATTTCTCAATGGCCGCGTTGTTCCACCTTTTAGTAAGGGGCGGCCGTCCAATGCTGTACCATCTGAAGCAATGATCCGCCCAAGCCATGAATTGCAGGGGGAAACAGACAAAGGCGCTTCTTGCAAAACTCGCGACCCTAACGAAAGCCCCGCCATATTCCCATCCGGCATAATTGTGATTTGAAAGCCGTCGATTTGGACAATTTCACCCATTATATTAGAGTTGTTTTTACGATGGATCGACACGCGGCCACCCAATTTGGCATGTTTCGCTAAGCCAGAAACTGCGATGCGCCCACCTTCTGTTCCGACCACTCGGCCCATTGGTTTGATTGCTTGCAAATTGGAAATCTGTTGCGTCAAGTTTTCAATAAGTTCTGCCCGCATGTTCGACTCCTCTAGGTTTGAAACTGTTTCTAAAGGAATCAGGGTTAAGCCTTAGTTGAGTTTAATCGAGGGAGAAGCCCCGATGTTTCAATCGTTGGAAATTTTCCGGATGTCAGCCGCAATGGCTGAACATGCTGGAAGGCGACAGTCTTTGACTGCGCAAAACATGGCAAACGTCGATACGCCAGGCTATCAAGCCAAGCGCCTAGCGACGTTTTCAGATTTGACCAAAGGTATTGGGTCTTCTGGAACGGATGCGTCCAGCGGGCGCGCAACGCGTTCCGGACATTTGCACGGTGCGGGCGCAACAACGACGCAAGCACGTATCGAAAATGAGCGCAACGGTGCCGCACCGGACGGAAACACGGTTACCGTCGAACGCGAAATGCTCGAGTCAGTGTCAGCTAAACGCGAACATGATCGCGCGCTCGCTATTTATAAGTCTGCGCTGAAAATTCTACATACAACTTTAGCGAGGTCCTGATTATGGCTAGTGAATTTGCAAAAGCGTTAACTGTCACGACGTCCGGACTGCGCGCACAAGCGGCTAGATTGCGTCACCTATCAGAAAATATTTCAAACGCGGATACACCCGGATACAGGCGAAAAACTATATCCTTTGAAGCTGCAGGTTTGAACCGGGAGGACGCCTCTACGGTAAGACCTGGTCGGGTTAGTTTAGATCAAACTGATCTCAAACGTATTTATGACCCAAGCCACCCAATGTCTGACGAAAGTGGACATTTCAACAGTTCAAATGTGAACTTGTTGGTCGAGTTATCTGACGCCCGCGAAGCGCAGCGTAGCTACGAAGCCAATCTGAAAATCTTTGAACAAACCCGCGCCATGTCATCGAGCTTGATGGAACTGTTACGGCGATAAACTAAAAAGGAGCAATCCAGAATGGATATGCGAGCAATCTCAGCAGTACAAAAATACGCTGCCTCAAAACCTGCCACCGAACCTGGAAGCATGGGTGATGTTGCGCGTGGAATGGCGATGGATTTCGCACAAACCCTCGCACAATCCGAGCAAACCGCAAAATCTGCCATGACAGGTGACGCTGACCCTCACGCTCTTGTGCAGGCGTTGGCACAAACAGAACTGGCCGTAGAGACGGCTGTCACCATTCGGAACAAGGTCGTCGAAGCCTATCAGGAAATTCTGAGGATGCCAGTTTAGGTCATGATGGAAGAAATGCTCTTTTATGACACCTTACGTCAGGCGTTATGGGTCGCGGTGATGATTTCGTTGCCAATCCTTGTTGTAGCCTTGGTCGTCGGTGTTGCTATCGGGCTGCTCCAAGCATTGACCTCAGTGCAAGAAATGACGCTGACCTTCGTTCCTAAGCTCGCAGCAATCGTTGTGACGTTTTGGGCGACCATGGGCTTCATGACAGAGGCGCTTGTGTCGTTGTTTCAAGCTCAACTCATACCACTAATAATCGGAGGGTAACTTATGGACACCGCCAGCTACGCAACGATTTCCCGCCAAATGGGTTTGTGGCGCGAAATGAGCATCGTTGCCAACAACATTGCAAACTCCGCGACGACGGGTTTTCGGCAAGAAGGTCTAATTTTCTCCGAATTCGTGAAAGCCAGCCCAGACGGGCGCTCTCTTTCTATGGGCAATGGCAACGTCCGCAACACATCGTTCATTCAAGGCGCATTAACGGAGACTGGCGGGACATTGGATTTCGCAATTGAAGGTGATGGGTTCTTCTTAGTAGAAACTCCGCAAGGGGAACGGCTTACCAGAGCAGGAAGCTTTTCTGCCAACGCCGAAGGTGATCTCGTTACGCCAGATGGGTTACGTGTCCTCGATGCGGGTGGCGCCCCATTATTTGTTCCCCCAGATGCAGGAAACTTAGCTGTTTCGTCGGATGGAACTATATCTGCAAATGGTCGTCTTCTTGGGCAAATTGGATTGGTCAAACCAGTAGAAGCGGGGTCAATGACACGTGAAGACGGCGTGTTATTTGCAGCGGATGCAGGTTTTGAACCGACCGAAAACGCGCGAATTTTGCAAGGTTTTATTGAGAATTCAAATGTAGACGCGATTTCGTCGTTAGCGCGAATGATCGAAGTTCAGCGCGCATATGAGTTGGGCCAATCTTTCCTAGAAAGCGAAAACAAGCGGGTCAAGGATGCTTTGCAATCCTTTACTCGATAACAGAATTCTAACGAGGAGAGAGCAGAATGCGCGCCTTGAAAATCGCAGCCACTGGAATGATGGCCCAACAAATGCGGGTCGAAACGATTTCCAATAATCTCGCGAATATGAGTACGACCGCCTACAATGCACGGAGAGCAGAATTTGCTGATCTCCATTACCAACAAATGTTGCGACCTGGTACGGTAAATGCATCTGACGGAACTATTCTCCCAACTGGCGTCCAGCTTGGTCTTGGTGTGCGTCCGTCTGCAGTATCAATCCATCTTCAGCAAGGTTCGCTAGCCGCGACCCAAAGTGACTTGGATTTGGCAATTGATGGCAACGGTTTCTTAGAGGTTACATTACCTTCAGGGCAGACCGCATATACGCGCGATGGGGCTTTGAAACGGACTGGTGAAGGCCTGATTGTCACTTCAGATGGTCATACGGTGTCGCCGGACATTACAATCCCGGCGGATGTAAGAAGTATTTCCATCAACGGTGATGGGGAGGTTTACGCCTACTTTATCGACACCGAAGAAGCGCAATTATTGGGGCAGTTCAGCCTAACTGCGTTTACGAATGCTAAGGGGTTAGAGGCGCTTGGCAGTAACTTGTTCGTCGAAACAGAAGCTTCTGGGCCGCCGTTGGTTTCGACACCGGGCATCGACGGATTAGGTACTTTGCGACAAGGATATCTAGAAAGTAGCTCAGTTGATGCTGTTCGTGAAATCACGGAACTGATCGAAGCACAGCGTGGATATGAAATGAACGCTAAGGTAATTTCCGCTGCTGATCAGATGATGGGCGCAACGACGCAGGTAAGATAATGCGGTGGTTGCTCATCACGTTCTTGGTTCTGGTAGGAAGTTTCACGCGTGCAGAAACCGTTGTCACGGTGAAAACTGTACGCGCCAACACGCTTTTGACGGCTTCAGACCTGACGATAAAGCCCGAATCGGTAAGCGGCGGAATATCAGATGTCTCTTTGGTCATAGGGATGGAAGCCCGCGTGGTTCTTTATGCAGGCCGTCCGATTAAGGAAGAACACCTTACTGAACCAGCAATTGTTCAGCGCAATGAAATCGTACCGTTGGTGTTTGAACAATCGGGTTTGTCTATCTCAACCAATGGGCGCGCTTTGGATCGCGGTGCCGTCGGCGACATGATCCGGGTCATGAACCTCGCATCCAGAACAACCCTTTTTGGCAAAGTACTTAGCAATGGCGCCATCGACGTAACGCGTCACTAACATCGAATATTTGAAAGGCCCTCAAATGAAAAATGGGATTTATATGAGTATCCTGATTTTAGGGGTTTCTGCCTGTGGTCGTGGGGATCATATCGGCAAACCACCCAGCTTTACCCCGGCTCAGCAAGGAACTGAGCATACTGCGATGATCAGTCCTGGTTTGCCTCAAAACTTGGTACCACCACCGACACGTCTTTCGGAAGCATCTCTCTGGAGTAGATCTCAAAGCTCTCTATTGGGTGATCGTCGCGCGATGTCACGCGGGGACATCATGACAGTAGTCATTGAAATCGATGACAAGGCGGAGATTTCCAATTCCTCGGATAGATCGCGTGGTGGCTCAGAGTCCCTTAGTGTGCCGCAACTGGGGGGGATTTCGCAAAGATTGGATGAAAAACTACCAACCGGGGCGTCGTCTTCTGAGCTTGTGACAGTCGATTCTTCGTCTTCATCGAGCGGTGACGGATCGGTAAAAAGAAACGAAAAACTAACGCTTCGCGTGGCTGCAACAGTGACAGATGTGCTGCCAAATGGTGTCTTATCTATCTCTGGATCACAAGAGGTTCGGGTGAACTTTGAACTCCGAGAGTTGCTCGTTACTGGATATGTTCGACCTCAGGATATCTCCCGTCAAAACGAAGTAACTTACGACAAGATTGCTTCAGCACGAGTGTCTTACGGTGGTCGAGGACATATCACGGATGTGCAGCAACCTCGTGTGGGTCAGCAAGTTCTTGATGCCATTCTACCCTTTTGATCGTTCATTGGAGGTTCGTTGAAAATGCGTAAATTGCTACCTATCTTGTTGCTACTCATCGGTACTGGAACTGGCATCGGAGCGGGTGTTTTCCTACGGCCTGCTCCCATGCCAATGGAAGAAGGGGCGAAGGACATGGAAGCCGCCGATGGCGAGAAGGCTGCCATGTCCGAAGAAGATCCAATGGACCCCGAAGAGCCAAATGCCACACGGGAATATGTCAAGCTTAACAATCAGTTCGTAATTCCAATCGTCGAAGATGGCATCGTAGCCTCGCTTGTCGTTATATCGATCAGCGTCGAAGTAAAACCAGGGTATCGTGAGGCAATTTTCTCCAGAGAGCCCAAAATTCGCGATTCCTTTCTGCAAGTCATGTTCGACCACGCTAATGTAGGTGGTTTTCAAGGCGCATTTACCGACAATAGCATGCTGGATGTCTTGAGGGCCTCGCTTCGAAGTGTCGCTAAACGAGATGCAGGAGACCACGTGACTGATGTCCTCATCCTTGAAATAGCGCGACAGGATTACTGAGCAGTGCCGGATACGATGTCAAATCTGTCAGAAGAGCAAACTCTAGTTCATTTTGGAGAACCCGATGAACGCACCGTCTAAATTCTCCATTTTCAATCCGACAGTTTTGCTGGCCTTTGCGTTGATGGGGATCATCGTCATGATGATCTTGCCCGTTCCATCAATTGTTCTCGATATCGGCCTTGCGGTATCATTCTCGCTTGCTGTCTTGATCTTCACAGTCACCTTGTTCCTTGAACGCCCATTGGATTTCTCCGCATTTCCAACCATTCTGCTTGCTTCGTTGATGCTCAGATTGTCGTTGAATGTGTCATCCACCAAGTTGATCATCGGTCAAGGTCACACTGGTACTGATGCGGCCGGCGATGTCATCGAGGGCTTTGCGAACTTCATCATGGGCGGCAGTGTGTTTCTTGGGCTTGTTGTGTTTTGTGTTTTGTTGATCGTCAATTTTATGGTCATTACAAAAGGTGCTACTCGAATGGCGGAAGTCGGCGCGAGATTTGCGCTCGATGGGATGCCAGGTAAACAATTGGCGATCGACAGCGACGTTGCTGCGGGTGCGATTACGCATGAAGAAGCACAAAAACGTCGCGACCTTGAGCAGCAAGAGACGACCTTTTTTGGCTCTTTGGACGGGGCTTCCAAGTTTGTAAAAGGTGACGCCATCGCCGGATTATTAATCACGCTGCTGAACTTGGTGGCTGGTTTGATCATGGGTGTGGCCATTAATGATATGGCTTTTGGTCAAGCTTTTGAAACTTATGCAATGTTGACTGTCGGGGATGGGTTGGTTTCTCAGATTCCCGCTGTCATTATTTCCATCGCGTCAGCACTTCTTTTGGCTCGAGGAGGGACTAAAGGCGCGACAGATCTCGCTGTATTTGATCAACTTGGTAAATACCCTGCAGCGCTATTCTCCGTTGCAGGTTTGATGTTCATCTTTGCGCTGTTTCCTGGCCTTCCGTTCCTGCCTTTCCTAGCTGGCAGCTTTGCATTGGCCGGTTTGGGATACTGGCAATTCAAAAAACCACCGGAAGAACTTCCGACAACAGATGCGGAGGTTACTGAGTTAGCTCCTGCTGAACGTCCGATTGGCGATTTGTTGGAACTGGATGATGTGCACGTCGAATTCGCACCAGATCTTGTCAATATGGTACTTGATCCCGGGACAGGGCTAGATGCGCGAATTGTCAACATGCGTAGGCACGTGGTTACCGCCTTCGGGGTCATTCTTCCTGAGATGAGGTTATCTGATCACGGCGCACTCCCCTATGGGACATATGTCGTTAAAATTCAGGGTGTTGAGCAGGCTAGGGGAAAGCTGGAAGCTGACAAGATTATGGCGTTGCTGCCTGAAGGAAGTGACGCTGGGGGCAATTCAAATATCACGACAGAACCAGTCTACGGCGCATTGGCAAAATGGATTCCACAATCAGATCGTGAAGCCGCGGCAATGGATGGATTAACTTTAGTAACACCAACAGAAATTCTAGCAACTCATCTTTTGGAAGTGATCAAACGAAACCTAAGTCGGTTATTAACTTTGAAAGCTCTACGACGCATCCTGTCTGAGCTTGCGAATGTCTCGGATCCAATTCGTGCCGAAGCTAACCGAAAATTGATAGATGAACTTGTGCCAGACAAAGTACCTATTGATGTTCTGCAAGCTGTCCTGAAATTGCTGCTAGAGGAGCAAGTCTCTATCCGAAATCTTGCTTTGATAATGGAGGCGGTTGCAGAAGGTCGGATGATGCACGGCACGCCTGAAACGATTTGTGAACATGTGAGAAATCGTATGGGTTTCCAGCTTATCGCGGACTTGCGCAGAGACGACGGTACGGTACCTCTCGTCCAATTGGCGCCAGAATGGGAAGATACATTTGCGAGCTATCAATTGGGAGATGGTTCCACGATCGGGGATATCGCCCTACCGCCGGAGCTATTCAATTCATTGGCTGATTCGATTGCTGACAAGGTCCGGATTGCGAATGAAACAGGTATTTTCCCGGCGCTTGTTACTAGTCGCCAACGGCGCAGATTTTTGAAAACACTCACGAAAGCCAAAGGAATACCCGTGTCAGTACTTTCGTTTGAGGAGATCGGCACTGATGCACGACCATCTTTGGTAGGGCTTGTCGCCGCCTGATGGATATCCCAGTCGAACTCTTGGCATTTCTAGAAGGTCAGATGACGGCAACGTTTGCAGTATTTTTACGGATGTCTGCCTTCTTCAGTTTGATGCCGGGTTTTGGGGAGCAATCCATTCCAACTCGTATCAAATTGGCCCTTTCTGTCATGATGACCGTTTTTGTCAGCCCTGCAGTAACCCCGACTGGAGAATTGCCGGCCGTAACCAGTTTAATCTTTTCCGAGATTGTAACCGGCGTCGCTTTAGGTCTCATGATACGATTGTTCGTCTTGAGTTTACAGACTGCCGGAGCGATTGCAGCACAAGCCACTTCATTGTCACAATTGTTTGGCGGGAGTGCTGCAGAGCCATTGCCGGCGATGGGGAATATTCTCGTGGTAGGTGGATTAACCTTGGCAGTGATGATGGGACTGCATATTAAAGCTGCTCATTTCTTTGTGATGAGTTATGATCTTGTACCACACGGCGTTTTTCCGAACGCTCAAATGATTGGCCAATGGGGTGTTCAGCGTGTTGCTGCGGCCTTCAGTTTGGCGTTCTCGCTAGCAGCGCCTTTTATCGTGATGTCGGTTATCTACAATTTGGCCTTGGGTGCGATCAATAAGGCTATGCCACAGCTCATGGTCGCTTTTGTTGGTGCGCCACTGATTACAGCAGGTGGACTGGTTCTCTTGCTATTTTCCGCACCGATGATGCTCCATGTTTGGGTGACAGCTATGGACGGATTCCTTGCGGCTCCAACTAAGGACACTTTCTGATGTCTGGACAAGACGATGACGCAGAGAAGTCCTTTGAACCAACATCTAAGAAACTGGAGGATGCCCGAAAAAAAGGGGACGTCCCGAAATCATCAGACCTAAACACGACTGCAGCATATGCGGGCTTTTTTCTTGCCCTTGTGATGGCAGCCCCCAGTGCAATGTTGGATGCAGTGACTGGCCTAATGGTTTTGATTGATCAACCTGCTCAACTCATCCCATTGTTCTTCGAAGGAAGTTCACGTGCCCCCATGGGGCAAGCGTTACGGGAAGTAATTGGATTCCTTGCAATATTATTTTTGATCCCTGCGTGTCTGGTGATTGTGAGTGCGCTCGCTCAGAGAAGTATTATCTTCGCTCCTTCGAAGATTAAACCCAAATTAAGCAAGATTTCCCCGCTTAGCAATGCGAAGCAAAAATACGGCCCATCTGGCTTATTTGAATTTTTCAAGAGTTTTCTGAAGTTGACTATTTACAGCACGTGTTTAACGCTTTTCCTGAGAGCGCGACTGCTCGAAATCATAGCGACGCCGCAACTAGAACCTGCTGTAATTATGGCATTTCTGGGAAAATTATTCTTAAGTTTTCTGGCAATTGTGATTGCTGTTTCTGCAGCTATTGGCGCCATAGATTACATGTTTCAATATAGCGAGCACCACCGAAAGTTGCGAATGTCTCGTAAAGAAATGATGGATGAAGCTAAAGAGTCTGAAGGCGATCCAAACTTCAAACAAGAACGACGCCACCGGGGTCGGGCAATTGCAATGAATCACACTCTGCAAGATGTTGAAACGGCAGACGTCGTCATCGTAAACCCAACTCACTATGCCGTTGCTTTACATTGGAGCCGGGAAGCAGGGCAAGCTCCTACTTGTGTTGCGAAGGGGGTTGATGAATTTGCCCAGGCAATCCGCGAACGAGCAATTGAACACGGTGTACCGCTGCACGAAGATCCGCCAACGGCTCGTGCGCTTTTCGCCACAACCAACGTAGGCGAGGAAATTCCGCAAGACCAATATCGCGCTGTTGCAACTGCCGTTAGATTTGCAGAGGAAATGCGTCGAAAAATGCGGGCCAAAGGGTATTCTTAATGGAATTCGATCAACTTGTTGCATTGGAAAAAATGCGAAGTATGAATTCGCAAAAGGAACTCACGCGCCTTTTGGAAAAGGAAGGCTTGTTACGCCAACAGTTAAAGGCAATTCAAAGCTATAGGAAAGTTCTGCATGGATCGGACCCGACCTTATCATCAATGCGGTCAATCGGCGCAGATGTATTGTGGAATAAGTGGCTGGATCAAACGCAAAATACGTTGAATCTTTCGCTCGCTCGGGTGCTAGCTGAAAAAGCTATGGTCTTACAGCGAGCTCGCAAAGATATTGGGCGCGCCGAAACCGTTTCTATCATGCGTGATCAAGCACATTTTGATCGTGTAAGGGCCAAAAAGAAAGAAACGTTAGATAAAATGATGGATTTATCTTCTGTGCAGTATATGAGATCTGCTAAGGGATAAAACCAAACCTTATCAAATAGTGGAAGAATATTGCGGAAAATAGTGGATCAAATTGGGCCTACGATTCGAGAAATCCAGCGCAGGTGGTTTTCAGGCCTACGGTAGCGTTCAGATGATCTGAACTACATGCGCAAGAGTCGTTCTTGCCTCCAGACATCGTTACTGTGTGGTCAACAGATCACGTCAGAGAGTTGATCATAGATATCAGGTATGTATTGCAGAAGCCTTGATCATGGCCTTGACCCATCACTTTCTTCAACCCTGAGTCGTTTGATAGCAGGGCAACCGTATCTTTACCTTTCTGAAGTAATGAAAGTGCAATGAAAAAAGATATGCGGTGGTTCAATGAAATTCTTTAATTCAGTTAGTTTGGTGGTGAAATTGCCACTGATGATGGTCTGCCTTACGTGCACTTCTGTTATAGCCATGGGTGTTGTTTCCTTTTTGAGTTCACAAGGGACCTTGCTGGAAGAAGCTGACGCTAGATTAACAACTATCGCAGATATTAAAGTAAACAGCGTTGTTTCCTTTTTCGACGAAATCGATCACGAGCTCCACTTAAGGTCGGATGAAGCCACAACGCGAGAAGCTTTAATTGCATTTACAGACGCATTTAATGAAATCGAAGATCCACTAAAAGAGCTGCAGCGCCTTTACATTACGGACAATCCACATCCTCTTGGGGAAAAGGACGCCTTGATGACGGCAAATTCGGGTAGTTCTTATGACAAGGTTCACGATTTGTACCATGAACACTTCAGAACAATCCTTTTGAGGCATGATTTTTACGACATTTTTCTTTTTGATTCCAATGGCGATCTTGTCTACACTGTATTCAAGGAGTTGGATTACGCAACCAACTTAGAGACAGGAGAGTGGGCTTCAACTGATTTAGGATCTGTTTACCGTGATGCTATGAAAATTGACCTAAACGATCCGTCTGTATTTAGGGATTTCGAAGCCTACGCTCCTAGTCACGGGGCGCCTGCCTCCTTCATTGCACGCCCAATCTTTGATGCATCTGGTGCCAGAATTGGGGTTCTTGCGTTTCAGATGCCTATTGATGCGATAAACTCGGTGGTCGGTTTGTCGTATGGAATAGGTGAAACCGGTGACGCCTACATGATCGGCACTGACGGCTTGATGCGAACAGATCCTGCGAAATTGGACGGCAATGATATTTTGAAGACATTAGTTTCAAATAATGCCATCGATGATGTTTGGTCGCGAGGTAGTTTTTTGGGCACCGTAATGAATGAAGACGGGCATGAAAGCCTATGGAGTGTCCGAACTTTAAATTTCTTAGGGACACAATGGGCCATTGCGGTCTTCGAGGACACCGCAGAGATTCATGCACCTTTGACAAATTTGCGGAATATTTATCTCTTAAAAGGGGTGATCTTGACTGCGATTGCGTTTGCCTGTTCCATGATCTTTGCCAGAGGAATAAACCGACCTTTATCTGCTGTGCGCAAAGCAATGATCGAAATGTCAGAAGAGAATTTTGATATAGAAATTCCAGCGAAAGCTAGAGGTGATGAAATTGGTGGGATCGCACTTGCTTTAGATGGTTTTCGTTGCCAGTTACAAGAAGGAAAGGCCGTTCAAGTCGACTGCGCTTTCAAGGGCGCGGGATTCGACGTGGCAGGCGCGCCCATGATTATGTTGGGGTTAGATCTTAAAGTATTGTATCGCAACGCTGCGATGGACCGTCTTCTTGGGGAGCTAAGGCATGAGTTTGAACTCGTCTTGGGTTCTTTCGATCCTAGTGAAATGGAAGGTGCGAACTTTGATCGTTTCAAGTTGATATTCGGCGATCATTATTCTTTCCTATTTAATATAAAAACTATGCCTAACCGAAAATTGTTGAAAATTGGCGATGCATTTGTAGGAGTGTTAATCGACCGTGTCTGCGATCAAGACGGTAACCACGTTGGTTACGTGTTGGATTGGAAGGATCAAACTCAACAAATCAGTAATCGAGTCGTTTTCGATGCGATAAATGAAAACCAATGCAGAGTAGAATCGGATTTGCATGGTTCAGTAAAGTCGTCCAACGATGTGTTTCAAAATTTGGTTGACATATCAATGAAGGATCTTCAAATTTTGGATTTCAAAAACATGGTATCTCCAATTGCCCAAGATTTGAATCAGATGCAACTTTGGGAGAATTTAGCTGAGGGATCTTCGGTTTTTGGAATTTTTCAAATCGGATCGACTGAGAATCACAAATTGCTTGAAGGCAGTTTCACACCGTTGCTGGACGAGAATAGAAATGTCGCTGGCTGTTTGTTCCTTGGAGTGGATGTGACAGAGCAAGAAACGGCCATGACGGAGGCGAAGGAAATACAAGCAAAAATGCTCAAAGCCCAAGCTGAGGTTGTTGAACATCTTAGAGCAGCGTTGAGCGATTTAAAAAGTGGAGATTTGATGACACGCATTGGAGCTGAATTTTCCGAGGATTACGAGCCTTTGCGTGTCGACTTCAATGAAGCCGTACAGGCTTTGATGTTGGCTATGTCTTCCGTTGTTCAGAATACAGGGAATATCTTCAGTCAAACTACGGAAATTGGTGCTGCGACAGAAGATCTCTGCAATAGAACTGAACATCAAGCCTCGACTTTGGAACAAACCGCAAGCGCCATGGATGAATTGACGGCTTCAGTTAAATCTGCGGCAAATGCAGCCGGGAGCGCTGAAGAAATTGCTAACACGGCAAGTGCTAATGCAATTTCGAGCAGGGAAATTGTTGGAAAAGCAGTTGCTAGTATGAGTGAAATTGAAGCATCATCCAGCGAGATTTCCAGCATTACTAGGGTTATTGAAGATATCGCGTTCCAAACTAACCTTTTGGCCTTGAACGCGGGTGTGGAAGCCGCGCGAGCTGGAGATGCTGGCAGGGGGTTTTCAGTCGTTGCGTCAGAAGTTCGAGCACTTGCTTTGCGTTCATCTGATGCTGCTCAACAAATCAACGCAATTATTTCTACATCGGGAGATCAAGTCCAGCGGGGCGTGCAATTTGTCGGAGAAACCGGTGAGGCTCTGGACGAGATTGTCGACTCTGTGGGAAATATTGCAAAATTAGTCAGCGATCTCGCAACATCAGCGTCTGAACAATCTGCAGGAATTACTGAAATAAACGCTTCACTTGGTACGTTAGGGCAAGCAACTCAACACAATGCGGCAATGGTGGAAGAAACAACAGCTGCTACACAAGTTCTTAAAGTCGAAACAAAACAACTAATGAGCACAACAGAGCGATTTGAGATTGACAGCGCTGACGTTAGCAAGCCTCATGGCAAAAGGGAAAAAGCGGCCTAATCTATTGGGAGTTTTTTGTGCGTGTGGAAGAGGCGGGCAACTGAAATTCGCCTCAACTCACACCAATCAATTTTACCAGAGAGAAATATATAGTTTACGTTAGCATTTCGTGGTAATCTGATATCTACAGGTTTGAACAATTGCAGGATGTGCCAATATCGAAGTAAAAGTCTAAGGTTAGGAAATAGAGTTAAAACACCTAATTTAGTTAGAATGTGATGTTTTTCTGATGTGGTTTTGACCAGAAGAGGAGTTCACTATTGAATATATTTCAATAGGTTAGAAAATTTTGGGACAGTGAACTCATTCGATATCGTTCACTATTTTTCGACCTTGTGTCCCACTGAAGCGCGAATTTGTATTGGCGAACAAGTGCGATGCCAACATAATACAACGGCGTTCGTTGTAGATCAATCCGTGGTCAATGAATCTGATGGAAGCCACCGTTTGCAGGTTTAGTTTTGGGAATACGTCACCGCCGAAAGCGAAGGCTGATCGCGCTGTCTGATTAGTAAACTGAAGCGAGTACCGAAGGGCGTGGGGTGATGGGAATACACGACACACCCTGTTATCGATGAGGAAATCGAACCTATCTGAGCCGCGAAGATTTTGTTAGGTATGGGCATGCCTTGGTTCTCTCGATGAATTTGAGTTCATGTTCTTGGCGGAAGGTTAGTAGTCGTAAGTGTATATTCCTGTTTCCTCAACTGTTCAAAAGCCCACCGGATTTTTTCAAGCAGTCAAAGGAAAGCTATCAAGGCATACACACTAGCCACATTACCCAAATGGGTAACGAAATGGGGGTATGATAAAAATCGGTCTACAAAAGGGAGCTTGGACGCTGCCGCCACTCGAATTACATCACACTGCGATTGGCACCTTAGCTTTTGAAGTAGCACCTTAACCTGCATTCTCACAGTAGTTTCTTCTACTTCCCGTTGTCTGGATATTTCGACAACCTTCAAACCTTGCACTAACGCGGTCGCAACTTCTGTTTCAGATGGGGTTAGTTGTCCAAGTGCGGCCGAACCTTGCGCTGACAAAACGCCTTCTCGTTCGGAGTCGATTATAGTGGCAAGTGGCCCGTTCATCCCAGTTTGCACCTCCCCTTCACCATCTATGAGCGGGCGCATACTTAAAAGGTAATCGTACTCGCAGCTCCTGCGCGGCACAGCGAGCATATTCCGTAAGCTGGTATTTCTTTTAGGCGATCCAGTGCGCCTAGTTGTACCTCGCGTGCATTAGGATCGAGATTGTTATGACCTCTCGTAATTTCCCTATGCTGATCGATAAGGCTTACAATATTTTGAGAAGCTAATCGGATTGGAGCCTCTAGCTTAGGAGTGAGTCGCTTCTCGAACGCGGTGTTTTTTAAGCCATTTTTCAAAATCCAGAAACTCGGTCTCATCATCTCGCTCGTGTAAATAGTAGTATATTAAGGATTTCAGCGCGATGCTTGATCTGAGGCGTAATCAGTGCGCCACGCAGTCCAAAAGTCGGATCGTTGTCCACACGGGCAGTAGAAATCGCATATCGAAAAACTTGGCTTGCAAATGCACGAACGCGCCTGGCCGTCTCATAATTGCCCTGAAGTTCAATGCGTCGGAGCGGAGCAATATTATCAGTTGTGGTGATTTCGCTTTTCACTATGCGACTATGAGAGCCGCATCCGGACGCACTGCGTTCGCCCGTGTACTGGCGAACTCGCCCCACATGATTGTTACCTACATGATCAAACACTACAGAAATTCCGATAATCCACCCACCGAATTGGAAAAAACTACTGGAAGGGTTGATGAATTGTCCTCTGCTGAGGAAGATTTATTGCGCCGCTACGCCGCCAAGTTCAAAGATCCCAGCCTCTCAGAAGAGAAAAAGATGGAAGCTGCGGGTGCCCTGTTCGACCTACTAATTTGCCTCTGGGGAGACGTTTCAATGCCCGATCAAATCAGCAAGCCATTGGCATCCGATTGAACAATCTAAAATCTCTTCATCCCAATGCTTGGGGTGCGGGAAAGGAAAAGAATTTAATATAGTGAGGCAATTCATGCTAACTGAGAAAATCACCTATGCTGCAATATATGTTCGTGTATCAAGCAAAAAACAGGTGACCGACGGAAACGGTCTGTCATCACAAATTTCGACTTGCTATGAGCATTGCAAGTCCTGCAATTATGAAGTGGTTGAAACCTTTCAAGATGACAGTACTGGTGGAAACGATGACAGAGAGGGTCTTCGAAAATTAAAGCGCTGGTTGCTTCAAAACAGAACTAAGAATGTTGTGATCGTCTTTGATTCACTATCTCGATTGAGTCGTGATGTAAAAGTTTATCACGAAATACGAGAGTTGATTTTGGCCGCCGGTGCTCGATTTTCGTGCCCCACCTTCAATTTCAACGATAGCCCTGAAAGCGAATTGTCCGAAAATATCCAAGTATCCGTGGATTCATATCATCGTAAATCTAACGCGGCGCAGACCAAACGACGCACTAAAGCTCGTGTGAAAGACGGATATTGGTGCTTCACGGCTCCTTTCGGGTATCGCGCGGATGGCAAAGGAAAAGTCATGGTGCCGCATGAAACCCTTGCACCAATCGCGAAGTTTGCGTTGGAAGGATATGCATCGGGACATTTCCAAACACAAAACGAGGTCAGACAATATATTGAGGCGCAACCAGAATATCAGAAAAGTAGAAAAACAAAGGGAACGGGAGGCAGTTTTGTTTCTAATATGTTGAGAAGAGAAATTTATGCTGGCTATTATGAATACAAAAAATGGGAAATAGGTTACACAGAAGGCAAATATGAACCGCTAATTTCCATGAGCACATTCAAAAAAATTCAGATGCGGCTTGCCGAAAAACCAATAGCATCTGCCCGTAAAGACGTAGCCTTGGATTTTCCGTTGCGAGGCTTTGTCACTTGCGCAGATTGTAACGGCTCTCTTACCGCTGCTTGGTCTCAAGGGAACCAGAAAAAATATGCGTACTATGAGTGTCACGAAAAAGGTTGCATAAGTAGCCGCAAGTCCATCCCACGTGATAAAATTGAAGGTGAGTTCGAAGAGCAGCTTGCCAAATTACAACCAAGTGAAGACGTTGTTGCTGTGACTAAAGAAATCCTAAAGGACATGTGGCAACAGCAAAAAATGCTCAAGGTGGAACGCAAAAAAAGCTTCTGAGTGAAATTTCCAAGACTGAATCTCAGATCTCGAAATTATTGGAACGGATCATCCAAACAAACAACCCGACAGTCGTGGATGCTTATGAAGCTCAGATCACCGAACTGCAGAAAAAACGTTATGGTAGGGCGGGAAAAGACAGTCGAACTAAACGAAAAACAACTGACCTTCGAAGAATTGTTCGAACACACCATCGATATACTCTCAAAGCCCTGCGAAATATGGAAAAATAGAAGCTTTAACTGGAAGATCATGGTACAAAAATTGGTTTTTCAAGAGCGGTTGGTCTGCTGCCGAAAAGTAGCACTTCGAACACCAAAAACCACTTATGCTTTCAAGGCATTAACTGTTCCCAGATGCATCGAAAAAAAGTGGTGCCCAGAAGAGGACTCGAACCTCCACGACCTTGCGGTCACTGGCACCTGAAGCCAGCGCGTCTACCATTCCGCCACCTGGGCAGGTGTCATGATGAGCGCGTTTAAGGGTGACTTGGAGGGCTGTCAAACAAATTCTACTTCATTTCGCGGCGATTTGGCGTCTTGCTCGAAAAGCGTCGCGCGGGTAAACGCGTAATCTAAAGAAGATTGAGGAGCCTCCCATGTCGAAACTTGTCACCATCTACGGCGGATCGGGATTTGTGGGACGGTACATTGCGCGACGGATGGCCAAACAGGGTTGGCGTGTGCGCGTAGCTGTGCGTCGTCCGAATGAAGCGATTTTTGTTAAACCGTATGGTGTGGTTGGACAGGTTGAGCCTGTCTTGTGCAATATCCGTGATGATGCGTCTGTGAAGGCTGCGATGAACGGTGCGGATGCTGTCGTGAATTGCGTTGGTATTCTTGCGAAGGATGGGAAGAACACGTTTGCGTCGGTTCAGTCAGAAGGGGCGGCGCGTATCGCGCGTATCGCCGCTGAGCAAGGCGTGCCGCGAATGGTTCATGTGTCGGCTATCGGCGCGGACGCAGAAAGCGACAGTGACTACGCGCGGAGCAAGGCTGAAGGTGAAGCAGCTGTCTTAGAAAACATGCCGGATGCGATGATCTTGCGTCCATCAATTGTGTTTGGATCGGAAGATCAATTTTTTAACCGCTTTGCCAACTTGTCTCGGCTTGGGCCGATCTTGCCAGTTGTGGGTGCTATGACGAAGTTCCAGCCGGTGCATGTGGATGATGTCGCGCATGCTGCAGTTCTTGGCGTGACGGGTGTCGCCGAGGGCGGTGTTTATGAACTTGGCGGGCCAGATGTGAAAACGTTCCGGGGCTTAATGCAAGATATGCTGGGCGAGATCAGGCGTCGTAAGCTGATCCTCAATATTCCATTTGGGGTCGCCAACGTCATGGGGTTCGTGTCCGACATCGTGAGCGCTGTGACGATGGGTTTGATCCCTGCACAGATTACACAAGATCAGGTGCGCAATCTGAAGAATGATAATGTTGTTTCGGATGATGAAAAATCGTTTGCAGATCTGGGAATCAAACCTGTTTCACTTGAAGCGGTTTTGCCTGAGTATCTGTGGCGCTTCCGTCCGTCTGGTCAGTATGATGACATCAAGGACAGCGCCAAGAATCTGCGCGTTTAAGAATACGCGTAGACCAATAGAATTGCGCCAAGGACGATACGGTAGATCACATAGGGTGTGAAGCTGACCGATTTGAGCAAACGCATCATCAAGGCCAAAGCGAGGAATGCTGCGATGAATGCGAAGATCGCGGCTATACCTGCGTCTTTGAAGACCTGAGCGTCTGCAGTCCCAATCGCGTCTCCGGCGAGCAGGACGCCAGATGCTAGGATGGTCGGGATAGACATAAGCATTGATAGCTTCGCAGAGCCTTCTCGGTCATAACCCAATTTACGCGCAGCCGTTATGGTGATGCCAGAACGCGATGTTCCTGGGATCAAGGCAAAGGCTTGAGCCAGTCCCATTATGACCGCGTGTTTTAGCGTCCATGTGTCTGATGTTCGGTCCGCTAAGCCAGTTTTGTCGGCCCAATATAGAACCAAACCAAAGAGCAACATGGTCCACCCGATCACAGCAATCGATCGCATGCCAACGGACAATCCTGTGACGTGCAGAACAAGTCCAAAGAGAATCACGGGAATGGTCGAAACCAACAGGCACAGCGCGAGAAAAGAGCCAGCCGTGTCGATTCGTCCGGTTAGCATGCGGAACGTCCCAAACAGTGCTGCCTTAACGTCCTGCCAGAAATAGGCAACGACAGCAAACAAAGTGCCGACATGCACGGCGACATCTAACGCAAGCCCTTGATCCTGCATGCCAGTTAGGCCCGGTAAAAGGATCAAATGCCCTGAAGATGAGACAGGCAAAAATTCAGTAACGCCTTGAATTACGGCGAGAAGAAACAGGTGAAACAAGGTCATGGGGCATCAATTCTAGGCGGTTTCAGGTCGTGTAGACTATGCGGTGCAAATATGGAATTCGTCATTTAAATCCGAATCGGACCTAAAAGTTCGCTTTTTCGTCGTTAGCGCTGCGTTAAGGTGAAGAAAAAATCTTATTTAGGTCAGTCTTTATGACTTTTATTATCCAATCAAGTGCATTAGCAGGGCGTTCTGACGGAAGGATGTGTGATGGCCGATAATCCAATGCTCAAGTTTGTCTCTGTTCAGCGGGACATGCCAACAAAACGTGAAGCAGAAGTGCGCAAAGAAGATTTTCAAGAAATCTATGCGGAATATGCAAAAACCAAAGCTGCAGAGCAGGCATCGCGATGCAGTCAATGTGGCGTGCCCTATTGCCAAACGCACTGCCCATTACACAACAACATCCCCGATTGGCTTAAGCTCACCGCAGAAGGCCGTTTGCGCGAAGCTTATGAAGTCAGCCAAGCTACAAACACCTTTCCGGAAATTTGTGGACGGATATGCCCGCAAGACCGCCTTTGCGAAGGCAATTGTGTGATCGAACAATCTGGCCATGGCACAGTAACCATCGGAGCGGTAGAGAAATATATTACCGACACCGCATGGGACGAAGGTTGGGTTATACCTGTGAAGCCCGTGCAAGAACGCAGCGAGTCAGTGGGAATAATTGGCGCCGGCCCCGGCGGTCTTGCCGCTGCTGATGTGTTGCGCCGTGCTGGTGTGCAAGTGACTGTCTATGATCGTTACGATCGCGCGGGCGGCTTGCTGACGTACGGTATTCCGGGCTTCAAGCTGGAAAAAGATATTGTCATGCGCCGCAATGAGCAGCTTGAGCAAGGCGGAGTACATTTTGAGCTGGGCGTAGATGTGGACGCAGACACGTTTGCGACCATCCATGCCGAACATGACGCTGTGATCGTTGCCACCGGCGTCTACAAATCGCGTGAATTACAGATGCCCAACGCGGTGTCTGATGGTGTTTTGAAGGCAATCGACTTCCTGACAGTGTCTAACCGGAAGAGCTTTGGCGATGATGTGCCCGAGTTCGAAAGTGGTGAAATGAACGCTGAAGGCAAACGAGTTGTCGTGATTGGTGGGGGGGACACAGCAATGGATTGCGTGCGGACCTCTATTCGCCAAGGTGCGACCTCGGTCAAATGCCTCTATCGGCGGGACCGTGCCAATATGCCCGGGTCACAACGAGAAGTTCAGAACGCAGAAGAAGAAGGTGTTATCTTTGAGTGGTTGAGTGCGCCCAAAGGGTTCACCGCAACAGATGGCAAGGTCACAGGCGTGATGGTGCAAAAAATGCGTCTCGGTGCACCTGATGCAACAGGCCGTCAAGCACCCGAAGTGATCGAAGGCGCGGACTATGTTGAAGAAGCCGACATCGTCATCAAAGCACTTGGTTTTGAACCGGAAGACCTGCCAAAGATGTGGGATCAACCCGGGTTGGAAGTGACGCGTTGGGGCACAGTAAAAGCGCAATTCACTACGGGTAAAACCGAAATGGAAGGCGTTTATGCCGTTGGCGATATCGTGCGCGGGGCTTCTTTGGTGGTTTGGGCGATACGCGATGGACGCGATTGCGCCGAAGCGATCCTTGATCAGTTTGGGGCCAACACTGCGATGGCGGCCGAGTAAGCAAGTAGACCACGTTAGGGACATTGAAGCAGGGTCGCATGATTAGGCGATCTCCCGAAGGAATGGAGCACAAGCATGGCGAATGTGAAGAAATTGTCTGGTCAGTGCCTGTGTGGCGCTGTGACGGTTGAAGCCACGGCATCAGCGCCAAAGTTGCGCGCGTGCCATTGCGACATGTGCCGTCAGCATAATTCCTCGATGTTTTTATCAATCGAAACAGATCAGGAATCGATTGCAGTAAGCGGTCCTGTTGCGACGTTTCAATCTTCTGACTGGGCACAGCGCGCATTTTGCAAAATCTGCGGATCGACACTTTGGTATGGGACCACGTCTGATGGGCGCAGGAACTTATCGGCTGGGTTATTCCCCAATGCGGGAGATGCAGAAATGACCGTGGAATTCTTCAGCGATAAATGCCCGAGCGGCTATGCGTTGAAGGGTGATCATAAGAAGCTGTCCACCACCGAAACAATCGCGTTGTTCGCACCTTAAGGCGTGAACCAATGCACAATATCTGCACCGTCTAGGCGCAGAAACGAAACACGTTACGCACGACTTTATGTCCTACGAAGGAGAGACCCGATGACCAAATATGATGACGCATGGGTAAAGTCCGAAACCGCCAAGCGCGCTTATATGCATGAGCATGGGCTTTATGACGAAGGCGAAGAGCACTCGTCCTGCGGTGTTGGTCTTGTTGTAAACATCGATGGTAAAGCGACGCGGGCTGTTGTGGAAAACGGGATCGCAGCTTTGAAGGCGATTTGGCACCGTGGGGCTGTCGATGCTGACGGCAAAACCGGTGATGGTGCGGGCATTCATGTGCAGATTCCAGCACCATTCTTTTATGATCAAATCGAACGCACCGGACACACACCCGACAAAACCAAGTTGATTGCGGTCGGGCAAGTGTTCTTACCGCGTACTGACTTTGGTGCACAGGAAACTTGCCGGACAATCGTTGAATCCGAAGTGTTGCGCATGGGGCATTACATCTACGGATGGCGGCACGTGCCTGTGAACATTGCTTGTCTGGGTGACAAAGCCAATGCAACCCGGCCTGAGATCGAACAAATTTTGATCATGAATGCCAAGGGGATCAACGAAGAAGAGTTCGAACGGGAACTCTATGTGATCCGTCGTCGCATCGAAAAAGCTGCCAGTGCCGCCGGGGTTGGTGACCTGTATGTCGCGTCATTGTCATGCCGATCGATCATCTACAAAGGCATGATGCTGGCCGAACAAGTCGCTGAGTTCTATCCAGACCTTATGGATGAACGGTTCGAAAGCGCGTTCGCGATCTATCACCAAAGGTATTCAACCAACACATTCCCCCAATGGTGGCTCGCACAGCCTTTCCGGATGTTGGCCCATAACGGCGAGATCAACACGCTCAAGGGCAATGTGAACTGGATGAAAAGCCATGAAATCCGCATGGCATCGGGTGAATTTGGGGAATGGGCGGAAGACATCAAGCCGATTGTTCCGGGCGGGTCTTCGGACAGCGCTGCATTGGACGCAGTGTTTGAAGTGCTTGTCCGCGCGGGGCGGGATGCGCCAATGGCGAAGACAATGTTGGTGCCTGAATCATGGTCCAAGCAAGCGGTTGAGTTGCCGCAAACATGGCGTGACATGTATTCGTATTGTAACTCCGTGATGGAACCATGGGACGGTCCAGCCGCCTTGGCTATGACCGATGGACGCTGGGTGTGCGCTGGCCTTGATCGCAATGGTTTGCGCCCCATGCGCTATGTTGTGACAAATGATGGGATGGTCATTGCCGGGTCTGAGACAGGCATGGTCCCCATGAACGAAGCCAATGTGATTGAAAAAGGCGCGTTGGGTCCGGGACAAATTCTGGCCGTCGATATGCAAGACGGTAAACTGTTCCACGACACTGAAATCAAAGATAAGCTGGCCGCGTCGCAACCCTTTAGCGAATGGGTCGGAAAAATCGTTGAGCTGGACGAAGCCTTGGCAGACGTGACTGAAAACCCGCTGTTTGAAGGTGCTGAGCTGCGCAAACGCCAGATCGCTGCTGGATATTCGATTGAAGAACTTGAGCAAATCCTTGCGCCTATGGCTGAGGATGCAAAAGAATCGCTGGCATCTATGGGCGACGACACGCCAAGCGCGGTTCTATCCAAGCAATACCGCCCGTTGAGCCACTTCTTCCGCCAGAACTTTTCGCAAGTTACCAACCCACCAATCGACAGCTTGCGCGAATTCCGGGTGATGAGCCTAAAGACACGTTTCGGAAACCTAAAGAACGTGCTGGATCAGGATTCGTCGCAGACCGAAATTCTGGTACTGGATTCACCGTTCGTTGGGAATTCTCGCTTTGACGAGGTCAAAAAGCACTTCAACGCTGCTTTGACTGAAATCGACTGCACTTTTGAGGCCGGAGACGGCGCCTTGAATGCTGGTTTGGCACGCATCCGGGATGAAGCGGAAGACGCCGTGCGTTCAGGCGCGGGACACATCGTTTTGACGGATCAACATAGCGGACCGGGTAAGGTCGCGATGCCAATGATCCTAGCGACCAGCGCTGTTCATTCGCATTTGACACGCAAAGGGTTGCGGACGTTCTGTTCGTTGTCGGTGCGCAGTGCTGAATGTATCGACCCGCATTACTTTGCGGTGTTGATTGGGTGCGGTGCCACAATCGTCAATGCCTACTTGGCAGAGGATTCACTGGCCGACCGGATCGGACGAGGCCTTCTAGAGGGGACCTTGACCGAAGCTGTGTCCCGTTACCGCAATGCCATCGACCAAGGTCTGTTGAAGATCATGGCCAAGATGGGGATCAGCGTGATTTCTTCGTATCGCGGTGGGTTAAACTTTGAAGCTGTCGGGTTGAGCCGCGCAATGTGTGCAGAATTCTTCCCCGGTATGACGTCGCGTATTTCCGGAATTGGCATCAGCGGTTTGCAATCCAAGGCCGTAGCCGTGCATGCAAACGGTTGGGATTCCGGCCTTGATGTATTGCCGATCGGCGGTTTTTATAAGTCGCGCAAATCCGGTGAGACACATGCCTGGGAAGCGACATCGATGCACATGATGCAAACGGCGTGCAACTCTGCGTCCTATGCGATGTGGCAACAATACTCCAAGAAGATGCAAAGCAATCCGCCAATCCATTTGCGGGATTTGCTGGATATCAAACCAATGGGCAAAGCAATTCCTTTGGAAGAGGTCGAAAGCATCACCTCTATCCGCAAGCGCTTTGTAACGCCGGGTATGTCCTTGGGCGCGTTGAGCCCTGAAGCGCACAAGACGTTAAACGTCGCGATGAACCGGATCGGCGCCAAGTCTGACAGTGGCGAGGGTGGGGAAGATCCAGCGCATTTTGTGCCTGAACCAAATGGGGACAATCCGAGCGCGAAGATCAAACAGGTGGCCTCGGGACGCTTTGGTGTGACAGCCGAGTATCTGAACCAGTGCGAAGAACTAGAGATCAAAGTTGCGCAAGGGGCAAAACCTGGTGAAGGCGGGCAATTGCCGGGGATGAAAGTCACCGATCTAATCGCACGTTTGCGCCATTCGACTCCAGGGGTGATGTTGATCTCGCCACCGCCGCATCACGACATCTATTCGATCGAAGACCTTGCGCAACTGATTTATGATCTCAAACAGATCAACCCGCGTTGTAAGGTGACCGTGAAGCTTGTTGCGTCCAGCGGTGTTGGCACAATTGCGGCTGGTGTGGCGAAAGCAAAGGCCGATGTTATCCTGATTTCAGGGCATAATGGTGGAACCGGGGCATCACCTGCGACTTCGATCAAATACGCAGGATTGCCTTGGGAAATGGGTTTGACGGAAGCGCACCAAGTGCTTGCTATGAACCACCTGCGGGACCGCGTGACGCTGCGCACCGATGGTGGTTTGCGCACCGGGCGAGATATCGTCATGGCTGCGATGATGGGGGCCGAAGAATATGGCATCGGTACTGCGGCGCTGATCGCAATGGGCTGCATCATGGTACGTCAGTGCCAGTCAAACACATGCCCTGTGGGTGTGTGTACCCAGGACGATGATTTGCGAGCAAAGTTCACAGGCAATGCGGACAAGGTCGTCAACCTGATCACCTTCTATGCAACTGAGGTTCGTGAGATTTTGGCGTCCATTGGGGCTAGGTCTTTGGATGATGTGATCGGACGGGCTGACTTGCTTAGCCAAGTTTCGCGCGGGTCTGCGCATTTGGATGACCTTGATCTGAACCCGCTTTTGATCACCGTGGATGGTGCGCATGAAATTGTTTATGACCGCAACAAGCCACGCAATCCGGTGCCAGACACACTAGATGCAGAGATCGTGAAGGACGCACGCCGCTTCCTTGAAGACGGCGAAAAAATGCAACTGTCCTATGCTGTTCAGAATACGCATCGAACAGTTGGCACGCGTGTCTCAAGCCATATCGTGAAGCGTTTCAAGATGCGGAACTCTTTGCAGCCTGACCATTTGACGGTGAAGTTGACCGGAAGTGCTGGGCAATCGCTTGGTGCGTTTGGGGCGCCGGGTCTCAAGATCGAAGTCTCTGGTGATGCAAACGACTACGTTGGCAAGGGATTGTCTGGGGCAACGATTGTCGTGCGTCCGCCAATGGCGTCGCCAATTGTGGCTGCGGACAATACTATCATCGGCAACACTGTGCTTTATGGCGCGACTGATGGGTATCTATTTGCAGCAGGTCGCGCCGGAGAAAGGTTCGCCGTTCGCAACTCTGGTGCAACGTCTGTGATCGAAGGGTGTGGCTCCAACGGGTGTGAATACATGACCGGTGGCGTTGCTGTGATCGTCGGTGGGATCGGCGCCAACTTTGGTGCTGGCATGACGGGCGGTATGGCGTATCTTTATGATCCAAACGGGACTTCGGCTGAGTTAATGAACATGGAAACGCTTGTGACCAGTCGTGTGAGCCACCCGTATTGGCACTCGCAGTTGGAAAGTCTGTTAGAGCGGCACCTGGAAGAAACAGGGTCGGTCAAGGTCGCTGACATTCTACAACATTGGGATCTTGAGCAAGGCAACTTTATTCAAGTGTGCCCTAAGGAAATGCTGAACAAACTACCGGCACCACTTGAGCTTGGACATACAGCGGTTCCGGCGGAATAGTCACAGTCTTGGGGTGGGTTTAAAACCCACCCTACCACTTTCACGGGACGCTGGCTTATATCTGACCCATGGCGAAACCCAAATCCAAACCACGCAAAGAAAAAGCCAAGTCTAAGTCCAAGGCAAAGCGCGAGTTCCGGCCGTTACGATGGCTCCTGCGATGGAGTTTTCGCGTGCTGGCCGTCGCCGTTGTCTTGATGCTGGCACTTGTCGTGCTGTGGAGCGTGGTAAACCCTCCGACGACGTTCTACATTCTTAGCGAAACGCGACGGTTGGGGGATGTGGACCAATCGTGGGTTCCAATTGAAGAAATCGCACCTGTGATGGCCCGGTCGGTGGTGGCGGCAGAAGACGCCAACTTTTGCCTGCATTGGGGGTTGGATGTGGATGCGATCCGCGATGCTATTGAGGCGGGAAGCAATCGTGGGGCGTCTACGATCTCGCAGCAAGTGGTCAAGAATGTGTTTCTTTGGCATGGGCGGACATACATTCGCAAAGCGCTTGAGGCCAGTTTGACCCCTGTTATGGAAGCAATTTGGACCAAGCGGCGGATTATTGAAGTATATCTGAACGTCGCCGAGTTCGATGAGGGGGTGTTTGGCATCGAAGCGGCTGCGCGACATTATTTTGGCGTCGGGCCGGAAGCATTAAGTTCTTTGCAAGCCGCGCGCTTAGCGGCAATTTTACCGTCTCCAAAGACACGATCAGCGTCAAAACCGTCGAATTTTGTGCGAAAACGGTCGGCTTCGATCCGCGATGGGGCAGCTACGATCCGCACGGATGGCCGTGCGGCGTGCTTCGAGGATTGATTATCTTGGCTGCGCGTTGCATTGAAGATGCACGCAATATTTGAGTGTTTACATGGCCAAGCTCTACCACGTTCCCCTATCCCCGTTTTGTCGCAAAGTTCGGCTGTCTTTGGCGGAAAAGAAGATCGAAGTGGAATTGGTCGAAGAACGCTATTGGGAACAAGACCCTGATTTCATGAAACGCAACCCGGCGGGCAAGGTTCCCGTGCTGCGTTTGGATGGGATCATGATGTCTGAAAGCGCGCCGATTTGCGAATACATCGAAGAAACCCGACCAGAACCATCCTTGCTGCCCAAAGACACAGTACAGCGATTGGAAGTTCGGAGATTGGTCAGCTGGTTTGATGACAAGTTCCACGCCGACGTGACGTCCAAGCTGCTGTATGAACGTGTGAACAAGAAAGTTATGAAACAAGGTTACCCGGACTCCAAGAATGTGAAGGCGGGCGCGAAGGCGATCAAATACCACTTGGATTATATGGCGTGGCTCTTGGATCACCGTCGCTGGCTGGCCGGTGATGTGATGACACTGGCGGACTTTGCAGCCGCCGCACATTTCTCGTCGCTGGATTATACGTCTGATGTGGATTGGAACCGCAGCGATGTGGTCAAGGATTGGTACGCTAAGATCAAGTCGCGGCCCGCGTTCCGATCTATTCTTGCTGACCAAGTCCCCGGCCAAGCGCCACCGGCCCATTATGCTGATCTGGATTTTTAAAGAACCTATCCTGAGGCTCGCGGTTTACATCAGTAAGTCGCAAACGGGTCGCGCATGGACATGCTAGAAAAGTCATCGATAATTGAGCGCGCCTTAGAAGAAGGGTTCGTTTCCGCAAAAGTGTGTCGCCCAGATTCCGTGCCGGAAGTGATGGGGCGTTTGCAATCCTTTCTTGACGCCGGGCATCATGGACAGATGGGTTGGATGGCTGATCGTGTGGCATGGCGCGGTGATCCCAGTGCACTTTGGCCCGAAGCACGGTCGGTTCTAATGCTGGCAGAAAGCTACGCACCTGAACATGACCCGTTGGAGGTATTGAAGCATCCTGATCTTGGGGCTGTGTCGGTTTATGCGCAAAACAAAGATTACCATGATTTGGTGAAAAAGCGTCTCAAGCGGTTGGCGCGTTGGATGGTCGAGAAAACTGGATGCCAGGTGAAGGTGTTCGTGGACACAGCCCCTGTGCCAGAAAAAGCACTAGGGCAAGCGGCTGGTTTGGGCTGGCAAGGCAAGCACACCAATTTAGTCAGTCGTGATTGGGGAAATTGGGCTTTCATAGGGTCTGTTTTTACCACTTTGGAGCTAGAACCAGATGCCGCCGAGGTCGATCATTGCGGGTCATGTCGATCTTGTTTGGATGTATGTCCGACAAACGCCTTTCCAGCGCCGTATCGCTTGGATGCGCGCAAGTGCATTTCCTATTTGACGATAGAACATAAAGGGCCCGTTGAAGAAGATCTTCGGGCGAAAATGGGCAACCACATTTACGGATGTGATGATTGTCTTGCCGCGTGCCCGTGGAACAAATTTGCGGTTCAGGCCTCAGACATGCGTTATGCCGCGCGAGACGACTTGCGTGCACCAAAGCTAGCGGAGTTGGCTCAATTGGACGATGCCGCATTTAGGGCGTTGTTCTCTGGCTCGCCCATCAAACGGATTGGGCGGGATCGATTTGTGCGCAATGTGCTGTATGCAATTGGGAATTCTGGCGACGTTGCGATGCGATCCATTGCAGCCAATCTATGTCAGGACAGCAATGAAGCCGTTGCGGACGCAGCGACATGGGCAATGTCGCGTCTAGGCTCGTCTTAATCCTTGTGACGCGCTAATGGCGTTTAAAAAACGGGGGACATCATCATGGTATTGAGTTTGGGTGTAGATACTGGCGGGACATACACAGACGCCGTTTTGATCCGCGATGAGCAAACCGTTGTGGCATCAGCCAAAGCGTTAACAACCCGTCATGATCTTGCGATTGGTGTCGGTGGCGCGGTGCAAGCGGTCTTGTCGCAAAGCTGTATAGACCCATCAGATATCAAACTGGCGTCTTTGTCGACGACCCTTGCCACAAATGCATTAGTGGAAGGGCAGGGCGGGCGTGTTGCGTTGATCTATATTGGATTTCGCGAACAAGACTTGGAAAAGCATGGGCTGCAAGAGGCGCTCAAAGGCGATCCTGTTTTGGTATTGGACGGTGGGCACAATCACGCTGGCGGGGAAGCGGTTCCCTTGGATATCGATGCCCTCAAGGATTTTCTAACGGCGCACAAGGACGACGTGAGTGGGTTTGCAGTGGCCAGCCAGTTTGCTGTACGCAACCCGGCGCATGAGTTGCGCGCAATGGCGTTGATCTCGGAAATCACCGGTCGACCTATGAGCGCGTCGCACCAATTATCGGCCAAATTAGGGGGGCCAAAGCGGGCGATGACGGCAATCCTCAATGCGCGTTTGATCGGAATGATTGACCGTTTGATCACGCGCGCAGAGACGCAATTGCAAAACATGGGGATCATCGCACCCATGATGGTCGTGCGCGGAGATGGCGCCTTGGTGAGTGCGGCTCAGGCCCGCGAAAAGCCGATTGAAACCATATTAAGCGGCCCTGCTGCGTCGATTGTTGGGGCATCTTGGATGACGGGTGCGCAGGACGCATTGGTGAGTGATATTGGTGGGACGACAACAGATGTGGCCTTGTTGCGAGGTGGGAAGCCAAAAATCGATCCAGATGGCGCATGTGTCGGTCCATACCGAACGATGGTTGAGGCGGTCGCGATGCGCACGACAGGACTGGGCGGTGACAGCGAGGTGCATTTCCTAAGCGAGGGGTTGCAAGGTGGCGTGACACTCGGCCCGCGACGGTTGGTACCAGTTTCGTTGATCGCACTGGACGCCCCTGAGGTGGTTCACAAAACGCTGGATGCGCAAATCCGAAGCACGACGCCCTCGGAATATGACGGACGGTTTCTTCGCCGGGTGCAGGGCGTTTCGGCGGACGGTTTGTCGTCGCGCGATGAAGCGTTGCTTGAGCGGATTGGTGACGATGTGCAGCCTTTAGGTCAATCGCTTAAGACACGTATGGATAATGCGGCCCTCAAGCGGTTGGTAGAACGAGGGATCGTTCAAGTCGCTGGCGCAACCCCGTCGGATGCGAGCCACGTTTTGCAGCGGTTGGACGCTTGGGATTCGGAGGCTGCACATAAGGCAATGATCTTGTTGGGGCGTAGGCGCACCGGGGCTGGCGAAAAACTGGCGGATGATCCTTTGGTTATGGCGCAGATGATTGTGGATCAGTTGACCGATCAGACAGGGCTTGCCCTGTTGGAAACAGGCTTTGCAGAAGATGGTGAAAACTTCGGATTAACGCCTGAACACTTGGCACGGCACAGTTTGATGCAAGCAGGTTTACAGAAGCATCGCGGAGTCGTGCGCATTGAAACTGGGTTGAATGTGCCAGTTATTGGTCTTGGGGCGTCTGCGGCGTCATATTATCCGGCGGTTGGCACTCTGATGGGAAGCGAAATGATCCTGCCAGAACATGCGGGGGTCGCGAATGCGATTGGGGCTGTCGTGGGGCGCGTCACGATGCGCACAGTCGGCACGATCACCGCACCAAGCGAGGGATTGTTCCGCGTGCATTTGGAAACAGGTCCTGAAGATTTCAGCGCATCCAAACCAGCGTTACAGCGTTTGGAAACAGTGTTGCGCGAGGACGCATTCGCACAGGCTCAACAGGCGGGTGCAGCAGACATCCAGATTTCCGTTGAACGGGATATCCGCACGGCACAGGCCGAGGCACGCGAGGTGTTCGTTGAGGCGACAGTCACAGTTGAAGCCGCTGGCCGACCGCGCGTAGCAGTCGGCTAGCTTTTGGTTATTCTGCGGCGCGTTTGGGTAAAACCCAATTGGCGCGCGGGAAGTGGCACGTGTACCCGTTGGGGATGCGTTCAAGATAGTCTTGATGTTCTGGTTCGGCTTCCCAAAAATCGCTAACGGGTTCGACCTCGGTCACAACTTTACCGGGCCAAATGCCGGACGCATCCACATCAGAAATCGTCTCTAGCGCGATCTCTTTTTGTGCATCATCTACGTAGTAGATAGCGGATCGGTAGCTCAATCCGCGATCATTACCTTGCTGGTTTAGGGTGCTTGGGTCATGGATTTGGAAGAAGAATTCCAGCACTTGCCGGTAGGTGATCTGTGCGGGATCAAAGATGACCTCGATCCCTTCGGCGTGGGTGCCGTGGTTGCGATATGTGGCATTGGGGACGTCTCCGCCCGTGTAACCAACGCTGGTGTCCTTGATCCCAGGTATCTTGCGGATCAAATCTTGCATGCCCCAAAAGCAGCCACCAGCTAGTACGGCGCGTTGTGTCGTGCTCATGCGATATCCTCCACTTGATCTAGGTAGGCGCCAAGGCCCTCTGATTCCATGTCGTCGCGATGAACAAATCGAAGAGACGCGGAATTGATACAATAGCGCAGACCGCCCCGATCTGGGGGGCCATCGTTGAAGACGTGCCCCAAATGGCTGTCCCCATATGCGGATCTTACTTCGACGCGCACCATACCGTGGGTCATGTCACGATGTTCGGTCACGTTTTCTATGGGTTTGGTGAAACTCGGCCAGCCGCATCCGGATTCGTATTTGTCTGCCGAGGCAAACAATGGCTCACCAGATACAACATCTACATAGATGCCGGGTTCTTTGTTGTTCAGGTATTTCCCTGTGCCCGGACGTTCCGTCCCGCTCTCTTGGGTGACCCAGAATTCCTCTGGGGTGAGGGTCGCGAGCGTGTCCGGGTTTTTTGTGTATGTGGCCATGATGTCCTCCGTCCTGTGCTTTGCCTTAACTTGGGGTGTCTTGCGCCAAAATCAAAGGGGGATCTGTGTTAGGCAGCCAAGGCGGCATCAAGAAGGCGGCGCAAGGAACGGGCGTAAGGTTCGTTTACCACGCGCGCGATCTCATTTTTGCCCTTCATCGCAATCAAGGTGGACCGGCGTTTGACCTTAAGGCGTTCTGTCCATTGTGATCGGCCAAATGTGTCCCAATCAACTTCCAAAAAGGTCAGATTTTGATAGGCGGGCGTTTCTTGCAAAAGTTGGGTTAGGATGTCTTGCTTTATCTGGCAGGTCAAAGACCACGAGGCCCTGAAGTTCAGGATTACTTTGTTGTCATTGTCGCGAAGTTCACGCCATGTGTTTGGTGCATATTCTACGGCAGAATATGCGTGCGCACCAAACGGAAGAAATGTGGCGGCGGTCAGGGATGTCATGAAATGGCGACGCTGCATAAAGATTACTCGTCTGATTGAAATTTGGGGGAAACTAGCGCGGAAATGGGATCCGACAAAGTGGAGTTCACTTGGTTTTTTGTTGGCGTGCCAATTGTACCGCAAGAATGCCTAACGCAATGATCGCTACACCGATGATATCGCGTGTTGAAAGCGTTTCACCCAGAATGACGGCGGCCACAGCGACCCCAAAGAAGGGATTGAGGAAGTGGAACGTCGCGGCTTTGATCGCACCGATCCGCTGAACCAGCTTGAACCAAATCCATGTGGCCAAAAGGCCGGGGAACAGCGTGGTGTATGCGAATGCCAAAGCAAGTTCGGGGGTCGGATTAACGTGGATGGTTTCTGTGGCCGCTGAAGCAATAGCAAGCACGATGGCCCCTACAAACATTTGCAAGCCAACCACCATCATCAGGTTTCCGCCGCTGGACGCACCGCGCATCGACAGGGTGGCGACTGTCAGGGCTGCGGCGGCGATAAGGCACAAGCCGAGGCCATAAAGATCGACACCGGCACTCAATCGGGCCGACATAATCAGCGCGACGCCCGCGAAGCCCAAAATCAATCCGATCACGCCAAAGAGTGGCAACCGTTCACGGAAGAACACCCATGTGGCCAACGCGACCATCAAAGGCATGGTCGATGCGATGATCGATGCAAGGCCTGCTTCCACCGTTTGCATCGCAACAAAGTTGAGACCAAGGTAGATTGCATTCTGGCAGACACCAAAAATGATCGTTGCACGCCATTGGTCGCGGGTCAGATGCCATGTTTGGCCAAGTGCGCGGGCGATTGCGATGCCGATCAACCCCGACACAAAGAAGCGTAGTGACAAGGATGCCAAAGGCGAGGCGTCTGCAACAATAATGCGGGCCGAAGAAAATGCAGAGGACCAGATGAACGCAAAGGCGAAGCCCATGAGGATTGCGCGTAGATCAAGGGTCATGAGGGTCTCCTGCCTTCAGGCGGTGTTAAGCAAAAAGGGCCGCCCGAGGGCGACCCTTTCTGAATTTTTAGATCAGTGCAAGATCAGCCGTTAACGCCGTCTTTCAGTGCTTTCGCGATGGTCATTTTGACCACTTTGTCGGCTTCTTTTTTGATCTGTTCGCCTGTCGCAGGGTTGCGAACCATACGCTCTGGACGCTCGCGGCAGTAGATTTTGCCAACGCCTGGCAAAGTCACGGCACCGCCGCCGGATACTTCACGGGTAATCAAACCGCACATTGCCTCAAGTGCTGCGCCTGCAGATTTTTTGTCTGTGCCCATATCTTCAGCCAAAGCGGCCACAAGCTGGGTTTTAGTCATTGGTTTTGCCATTGTGGTCTCCTTCACGTGCCCGATGTCTAGGGCCTCACTGGGGGACTGTAACGGTATATTGTATAAGCACACAACGACTAGCGGGTAGATTTACGAGGAAATTAGCAGTTTTTTCGCGATTTTTCCCTTTAAAGGAAGGCGGTTTCGTCGAATGAACGCAATTTCCGACTCTGAATGCGTTCCAATGGCATTTCACGAAGGCGTTCCATAGCGCGTATACCAATGTTCAAGTGGCGCGCAACTTGGGTTTTGTAGAAGTCTGTTGCCATACCAGGTAGTTTCAACTCTCCATGAAGGGGCTTGTCAGACACGCATAACAAGGTGCCATAGGGAACTCGAAATCTGTAGCCATTGGCGGCAATCGTGGCGCTTTCCATATCCAATGCGACAGCACGCGACTGGCTTAAGCGTTGCACAGGTCCTTGATGTTCGCGCAGTTCCCAGTTGCGGTTGTCGATCGTGGCGACAGTCCCGGTGCGCATAAGGCGCTTGAGTTCGTAGCCTTCAAGGGCGGTGACCTCTGCAACCGCTTGCTCCAAAGCGATTTGGATTTCTGCAAGAGCAGGGATGGGAATCCAAACAGGCAAGTCATCGTCCAACACATGGTCTTCGCGCAAATACGCGTGCGCGAGCACAAAGTCACCCAACGCTTGCGAGTTTCGAAGTCCGGCGCAGTGACCCACCATTAACCAAGCGTGCGGACGTAGAACTGCGATGTGATCCGTTGCTGTTTTCGCGTTGGAAGGACCGACGCCAATATTCACCAATGTAATGCCAGATCCATCAGCCCGCTTGAGGTGATAAGTCGGCATCTGTGGTAGTTTTTCGGGTTGGATGATCGGGTCATCCCCGCAAGATATGCATTGGTTCCCAGTTGAGACAAATTCAGTGTACCCGCTATGCGGATCGTCAAGCTGCCCTCGGGCGTAAGCTTCGAATTCGGCCACGTAGAATTGGTAATTGGTAAACAACACGTGGTTCTGGAAGTGCTCAGGACTTGTCGCGGTGTAGTGCTCCAACCGGGCGAGCGAATAATCAACGCGCTGGGCGGTGAATGGTGCCAGCGGTCCGGTTTCATCCGGGCTGACATAGGTCCCGTTGACGATATCATCATTGGTCGTCGACAAATCGGGCACGTCAAACACGTCACGCAATGTAAACTGGCTTGCACCATCTTGCGGGACGGAGCTATCGCTGCCCATCGCGAAATGCACGGGGATCGGTGTAGAAGATAGGCCAATTTCGACAGGTTCATTGTGGTTCTCGATCAGCAATCCGATCTGCTGGATCAGGTAGTCTCTGAACAAAACAGGGCGTGTGATCGTCGTGGAATAGCTGCCCGGCGATGACACATGCCCAAACGACAATCGGGTATCCACTTGTGCATAAGTCGAGGTGCGAAACCGGACCTCAGGATAGAAAGCGCGGGCACGGTTTGCGGGCGCACCATGTTCCATCGCCTGCATAAAGCGTGTGCGCAAAAAGGACGTGGCCTCGAAATAGAGCTCTTCCAAACGATCCACAGCGGCAACTGCGTCGTGGAAGATTTCTGGTGACGGATTTGTGGGGGTGTCAATCTTGTTCATGAAACAGGCTCAAATACAGGTATGAAGTTAAAGGTTCGGACATCGACAAGGCCAAGGTCTGACAAGCGCAACTCTGGAATGACCACTAGGGCCAGCAACGAATGTTGCATGTTGGCGTTGTTCAGGGTGCACCCACATTCGACCATTGCGGCGATGAGTTTGTCTGCTTTGGCTGCGACTTCGGTTGCTGGGCGGTCCGACATCAGGCCAGCGACGGGCAGTTCGACCATCGCGACCTCTTGGTCATCCTTAAAGAGGCACATGCCCCCACCGACGTCAGCCAGTCGGTTCGCCGCGAGGGCCATTTGCGCGCGATCTGTGCCAACCACTATCATGTGGTGACTGTCATGGGCGACCGTCGATGCAAGCGCCATGCGACCCTGATAGCCAAAGCCCGACACAAATGCATTTGTTACGCCACCCGTAGCCTGATGCCGTTCGACCAAGGCGATATGACATGTGTCGGTTTCTGGTGCGTCGATTGGTTCAACAAGGCCTTCGCGGACGGGAAGATCGTGTTGCAAAGCCTTCGTAGGAGCTTGGTTCTCGACAACGCCGATGACATTTGCACGTACCGAGTTAGCACCTTGTGGGGCTGCGATCTCAAAGTCCTTCGCGGAAAGGACATGCCCCAAATGAACTGTCTGACGCGCGGTGTCAGGCCAATCGAAATGTGGGCAATCTACAGTGATGTGGCCATTTTCGGCGACGGTTTGGCCGCGTGCGATGACGTGCTCTATGGGTAAAGTTTTTAGATCGGACGTCAGGATAACATCGGCGCGACGTCCCGGCGTTAGTGAACCGATGTCGCGCTCCAACCCAAAATGTGTTGCCGTGTTGATTGTGGCCATTTGCAATGCGATCAGCGGATCGCACCCGCAGGCGATGGCATGCCGCACGACGCGATTCATATGCCCTTCGTTCACGAGCGTGCTGGAATGGCAATCATCGGTGCACAGGATGAAGTTGCGGGGGTCAAGGCCTTTTTCTGTGATCGCAGTGATCTGGTTTTCGACATCGTACCAAGCCGAGCCGAGCCGCATCATGGACCGCATCCCTTGGCGCACACGCGCGATTGCGTCTGCTTCGCATGTTCCTTCGTGATCGTCCGCGGGGCCACCCGCAACGTAGGCTGCAAAATCAGCGCCAAGATCAGGGGAGGCATAGTGCCCGCCGACAGTCTTGCCTGCGCGTTGTGTGGCTGCGATTTCTGCAAGCATCTTTGGGTCAGCGTTGGCCACGCCCGGAAAGTTCATCATTTCGCCCAAGCCGATAATACCCGGCCACGCCATTGCCTCAGAAACGTCCTCGGCGGTGATCTCAAAGCCGGTCGTTTCAAGTCCGGGGGCTGACGGGGCACAAGATGGCATTTGGGTGAAGATGTTGATGGGTTGCAGCAGCGCTTCGTCATGCATCATGCGCACGCCAGCAAGGCCAAGCACGTTGGCGATTTCATGCGGATCGGTGAACATAGACGTCGTGCCATGCGGGATCACAGCGCGTGCGAACTCAGCGGGGGTCAACATGCCGGACTCGATATGCATGTGCCCGTCGCACAAGCCGGGGATCATATAGCGGCCGGCCGCGTCAATGATGACGGTATCTGGGCCTGTGCAATAGGATGCGTCGGGGACAACACAAGCGATGCGCCCATGTCGAATTGCGATGTCATGTCCGGGTAAGGTTTCGCGGCTGTGAACATTGACCCAAATTCCGCCTTTGATGACGGTATCTGCGTGTTCGCGCCCTGCGGCAACGTTAACAAGATCGGCGGCCACGTCGGGCCATGCGGGGAAAGGTTTGATATCTGCCATGTACCAGCATTTCCTGAATTTCAGTTGGGTGCAAGCGGGTTTGTTTGATGACGTGGGGTAGACAGCTTTGAGGCGATCAACAAGACTGACTTTGTCTGCGAATGGGGGATGTGATGGATTATGAAACGGTGTCGGCTGGGGATTTTGGTGCCAGCTTACGTGGAATTGGGCTGAATATCCTTGTTCGGGATGTTTTGGCGCAATGTAGCTTTTTAGAGGCTGTTTTTGACATCAAAGCGCATCGAACGTCCGCCGATTTTGCGATTGTCACCTATAGAGATCAGGTCTTTCAGTTGCACAGTGACGGCACATATGGCGCAAATCCGCTGCTTGGCTTGTTGCCAGAGACACCTCCGCGCGGTGCTGGTTTGGAAATACGGTTGTATGATACTGACCCCGATGATGCTGTGTCTAAGGCATCAGACTTCGGTGCGATGATCTTGCAACCGCCAACGGACAAACCGCATGGCCTGCGAGAGGCCTATATTTTGTGCGACAATGGATATGCATGGGTTCCGTCCCGCCCTTTATAATTGTCGCAAACACGATTGATCGCCGCTTTTATTGGATGCAGGATACGCAAAAAGGAGAACCAATTCATGAGTGTTACCAACCTTCGCCCAAATATGGACCATTGGCAGGAACGCGTTGATCTTGCCGCGGCGTTCCGTTGGACTGAGCGGCTAAACATGCATGAAGCGGTTGCGAACCATTTTTCGCTTTCGGTGAATGACGATGGTTCTAAGTTCTTGATGAACCCAAATCAAAAGCACTTTGCGCGCGTTAAAGCGAGCGATTTGCTGTTGTTGGATGCAAATGACCCGAGTTCCATGGAAGGTCCGGACGCGCCCGATCCGACGGCGTGGGGACTTCACGGGACTTTGCATCGGTTATGCCCACATGCGCGGTGTGCGATGCATGTGCATTCAATCCATGCGACCGTTTTGGCAAGTCTTGCGGATTCTCGATTGTTGCCGATCGACCAAAATACAGCGATTTTTTTCAATCGGTACGCCATTGATGATCAATATGGCGGCTTGGCGTTTGAAGAAGAGGCGCAAAGATGCGGTGAGTTGCTGAGCGATCCCAAGAAAAAGGTCCTCATCATGGGCAATCACGGGGTGATGGTTACGGGCGACACGGTGGCAGACACGTTTAATCGCATGTTCTACTTTGAGCGTGCCGCCGAGACATATATTCGGGCGCTGCAAACTGGTCAGCCTTTACGCGTTTTGTCCGATGAAGTGGCAGAAAAAACAGCGCGCGAGATCGAACAATATCCAGAACAAGACGTGCGGCATTTGGCAGAACTGAAGGCAATACTGGATGAAGAAGGTTCCAATTATGCGGAATGATGGGGTTATTTGCACGGCACAGCGCGGGGGCAGGCGCCTAAAACAGATGCTTATCTGAATGGCGCGGCTTGAATGGAATCACACCCCAGACCTGCCCTTGAAGGTGAACCCGCTATTTGAGGCTCCGTTCAGGCCAAAAGACGTTGTGCGATGGTATCTGGGGGCTTGGCTGCCTTTTTCGGTGAACCTCGCAATCGTTGGGTTGGCCGTTCTTAGTTACTTGTTTTTCAGTCCCAGTCTGGCGCAAGCAACCGGTTTGGGTTGGTGGATGTTAGAGGTATTGCTGCGCAATGGGGTTGTGATCCTTTGTCTCGCTGGTGGACTTCATCAGGTGTTTCATGGCGCAAAACTGCAAGGTTTGGGACAAAAGTACGACCCGCGCCCATATCCGCGAACAGGGCGCATGTTCACGTTTGATAAGCAGATTTGGGACAACATGTTCTGGACGATGTGCTCTGGCGTGCCGATTTGGTCTGCATTTGAGTGCTTGCTTTGGATGGGGCTTGCAAATGGTTGGGTGTCGCTAACCAGTTTTACGCAAAATCCGATCTGGTTTTTGATGGTCTTTCCGCTGATACCTATCTGGGAAAGCTTCTATTTCTATTGGATTCACCGAATTCTACACCTGCCGCTTTTCTACAAGTTTCATGCTTTGCATCATCGAAATACAGATGTCGGACCGTGGTCTGGGCTGTCGATGCATCCGGTCGAACATGTGATGTATTTCGGGACTGGGTTGATCCATTTTGTCGTGCCAACGCATCCCGTGCATATGATAACGCATCTGATGTTTTATGCGCTATATGCTGTGACGACCCACACCGGGTTTGAGGGCGTTTGGCGCACAGGTCGCAAACGGCTTCATCTGGGAAACTTTCATCATCAAATGCATCACAGATATTTCGAATGCAACTACGGCACCCTTGAAGTGCCATGGGACAAGTTTTTTGGAACGTTTCATGATGGAACAGACGCCGCCAAAGCCCAGATGAAAGCGCGCTTGCAAGAACACAAACGCGCATGAACGTTCTTTTGATGATGGTGGACGAATTGTCGTGGTGGGCGCTTGGTCACGTCGACGGGCGGGTGCAGACGCCAAATATTGATCGACTTGCCGCGCGTTCTCGACGTTTCACGCAGGCTTATACACCTTCGCCGATCTGCGTTCCGACCCGAGCTGCGATTGCCACCGGACGGTATGTGCATGAGATTGGCCATTGGTCATCTGCTGAACCCTACGATGGGGCGATCCGGGGATGGGCGCATCATGTGCGTGATGCTGGATTGGACTGCGTGTCTATTGGCAAACTTCACTATCGATCACAGCTGGATGATTATGGGTTTTCGCACACGTTAGAGCCGATTCATGTGTTGAATGGTGAAGGTTGGGTGCAGGCATTGTTGCGCAAGCCTGTTGAAACCTACGAGGACACACAGGACCTTGCCACTGAGATCGGCCCGGGTCGCACGGATTACCATGATTTCGATAGGCGGGTGACACAAACCACCTGTGATTGGCTGAAAGATCCTGTGCGACACGAAACCCCGTGGTGCGCTTTTGTCAGCTGGCTTGCGCCACATTTCCCGCTGATTGCACCGGCAAAAGATTACGCGCGATATGATCCGAAGGCGTATGAAAGTGGGCCAGACACAAGCCCTGATCATCCTATCCTGCGCGAATTGGCTGCATATTTTGACCACGATCTGTACTTCACCCGGCAATCCCGTGGCATTGCGCGCGCGTCCTATTTTGGATTGTGCAGTTTTGTGGATGCGCAAGTTGGACAGGTGCTAGATGCTCTTGAGGCGACAGGTTTGGCCGAAGATACAGTGATTGCGTTCACATCTGATCATGGCGAGATGTTGGGCGAGAAAGGCTTTTGGACCAAGTCAACGATGTATGACAGCGCTGTCCGTGTCCCCTTGCTTATGGCCGGGCCAGACATTGCGCCCGGAACATGGGATAGCCCAGTCAGTTTGATCGACCTTGCCCCCACAATATGCGGTGTTTTGGGCGTCAAAGGGTCTTTCTCGGGCGTAGACTTGACCAAGCCGGATGCAAATCGGGTGATCCTCTCTGAATATCATGACGGGGGCTGCAGTGTTGGGATTACAATGCTGCGTTGGGACGATTGGAAACTGGTGTATTACGCCGAAGGCCACGCGCCTCAGCTTTTCAATTTGGCGTCCGACCCATGCGAGCAAATCGACCTGTCCTTGACGGAGCCTGTCATTTTGCAGTCCGGGTTAGATCGATTAAAGCAAAACTTGGACCCTGAACAGGTCAACCGGGATTGCTTTGCCGATCAAACAAAGCAAATAGAGGCGCTTGGCGGTGTTGAAGCCGTGCGGTCACGCGAACAATTTGGATACACACCGGCTGATAGCCAATAATACAGGACTCAACACATGCAATACGGCCTGAGCGAAGAGCAGGAAATGATCGCCAGCACAGTGCGCAGTTTCGTGGAAAACGAAATTTATCCGCATGAAGATCTCGTCGAGCAGACCGGCGAAGTGCCCCAAGAGATTGCGGATGAAATTAAGCGCAAGACAATCGAACTTGGGTTCTACGCATGCAACTTTCCCGAAAGCGTGGGTTGCGCAGGGTTGAACCATGTGGATTTTGCGCTGGTTGAGCGGGAATTGGGGCGCGGTTCGATGGCGTTAAACCACTTCTTTGGACGACCACAGAACATCCTGATGGCATGTGAAGGCGAGCAAGTGGAACGCTATTTGATGCCAGCCGTGCGTGGGGAGCGTATGGACGCATTGGCGATGACCGAACCGGGGGCCGGGTCAGACGTGCGGGGGATGAAGTGTTCCGCTGTGCGCGATGGTGGTGATTGGGTGGTGAACGGCACCAAGCACTTTATTTCCGGGGCGGATCACGCCGATTTTCTGATTGTCTTTATCGCCACCGGGGAAGATCAGACACCAAAAGGGCCAAAGAAGCGGATCACGTGTTTCCTTGTGGATCGTGGGCATCCGGGTTTCACCATTCGAGATGGTTACAAAAGCGTCAGCCATCGCGGCTACAAGAATATGATCCTTGAATTTGATGACTGCCGACTGCCAGACGCGCAAGTTCTGGGCGAAGTTGACAGCGGATTCGACGTGATGAACACATGGCTTTACGCCACACGGATCACAGTTGCGACAATGTCCGTAGGGCGCGCGCGTCGAGTATTTGATTATGCTTTGGATTACGCGGCAACACGTGAGCAGTTCGGGCAAAAAATCGGCAAATTCCAAGGTGTAAGCTTTCAAATCGCAGACATGATCACCGAAATCGATGCGGCTGATTTGCTGACATTGGCTGCAGCTGATCGATTGGACAAAGGGCTGCCAGCAAACCGTGAAATCGCGTCAGCTAAGCTTTATGCCTCTGAGATGTTAGCCCGGGTGACGGATGCTGCAATTCAGGTGCATGGCGGAATGGGTTTGATGGATGATTATCCACTTGAGCGGTTCTGGCGTGATGCGCGCGTCGAACGGATTTGGGATGGTACGTCCGAGATTCAACGCCATATCATCAGTCGCGAACTGCTCCGGGCATTGGGTGCATGATGTGGTTTCGAATGGGCTTTGCCCATCCGACCAACGCGGGGGCTTCGCCCCCGCGTTCCAAAGAAAGACCTAAAGCCAAACAGTCCAGAGGCCCATCATGCGAAATTTGAGCCGCCTGTTTCAGGCGCGATCAATTGCTGTCGTCGGCGGTGGCGCGTGGTGCGCGTCTATTATCGGTGCCGCACGAAGAATTGGCTATCAAGGTGATCTCTTCCCGGTGCATCCGAGCGGCAAGGAGATCGCTGGGCTGCCTTCGCTGACATCCCTCAGTGATTATGACGGGCCGATAGACGGTGCGTTCATAGGGGTAAACCGGCATGCCAGTCTTCAGATTGTCCGCGACCTGAACGCGCTAAATGCTGGGGGCGCGATCTGCTTTGCGTCAGGGTTTTCCGAAGCGACAGCAGAGGATGCATCTGGCGCTGATTTGCAAGCAGAGCTTGTGTCAAATGCGGGCGATATGCCTGTGTTGGGGCCGAATTGTTACGGTTTTATCAACGCATTGGATCAGGTCGCAATTTGGCCGGATCAACATGGGATGGTGCCAATTGATCGCGGTGTCGCGATCCTGACGCAAAGCTCCAATATTGCGATCAACTTGACCATGCAGCAACGTGGCTTGCCGATTGCCTACATGGTGACCTGTGGAAACATGGCGCAGACTTCGCAAGCGCAGATTGCCTTGGACCTTCTGGATGATATGCGCGTCACGGCCATCGGTCTGCATATTGAAGGCTTTGGGGATACCCGACTTTGGCATCAGGTCGCCTTGAAGGCCGCAAAACAGAACATTCCACTGGTTGCAATTAAAGTGGGTGTGTCAGAACACGCGCAACAAGCCGCAATTTCTCATACGGCGTCAATCGCTGGGAGTGATGCAGGCGCGGACGCTTTGTTGAAACGATTGGGGATCGGGCGGGTCTATGATTTGCCGAGCTTCCTTGAGACGTTAAAACTGTTTCATGTGGTTGGCCGTTTGGATGCGCCCACGTTAAGTTCGATCAGTTGTTCAGGGGGGGAGGCTAGCCTGATCGCAGATATGGCTTCAACAGGAAATATGGAATTTCCCGAACTGACAACGCCGCAAAAATCGTCTTTAGCAGCGGCATTGGGACCAATGGTGGCGTTGGCAAATCCGCTTGATTACCACACCTATATTTGGCGTGACACGGAAACGATGACCGACGCATGGGCACCTATGGCTGCTCAACATATCGGGATAACGTCAATCATCGTGGATTATCCCCATACTGATGCGGGTGATTGGGTGTGTGCGACTGACGCCGCGTTGGCGGTGCGGGCACGTAGCGATAGACCAGTCGCTGTTGTCGCAACATTGCCGGAATTGATGCCAAGTGATGTTGCAGAACAATTGATGCAGGGCGGTGTCGTGCCGATGTATGGATTGCGCGAAGCCGTCACGGCCTTCGAAATTGCCAGCATATTGCCAGACATTGCGATTGAACCGCCAATCCCGGGTGGGGAGCTTGATGCACACACGGTTTTGACTGAGGCTGACGCAAAATTTGCACTGTCCTCAAAGAACATGGACCTGCCACGTCGCGTTGAAGCACGACGCGGTGAACTGCAGGAAACTGCGTCTGGATTGATGCCTCCGCTCGCGTTGAAGGGACTGGGGTTGGCGCATAAATCGGAAATGGGCGCTGTTAAGCTGAACCTTACGGCGGAGCAACTGGAGGACGCGGCGGACGCCATGCCTGTTGATCAGTTTTTGATCGAAGAGATGGTCAACGATGGCGTCGCCGAACTGCTGGTCGGTGTGACGCGAGACGCAGCACATGGGTTGATGCTTACGATTGGCGCAGGTGGCGTCATGACAGAGATTTGGCAAGACACCGTGAGCTTGCTGCTGCCTGTGCGCGCGGCGGATATTGAGCACGCGTTAGATCAGTTGAAAGTCAGCAAAATGCTAGATGGGTTTCGTGGCAAACCGGCTGCGAACCGTCCAGCGATTGTGGCTGCAGTCATGGCTGTTCAAGCCTATGTGGTGGACCACTATGACGAATTGGGCGAGGTTGAAATCAACCCGCTGATTTGCACTCCGACGCGTGCGATTGCAGTCGACGCATTGATCCGAAAGGTATGAGACATGGATGTAGTAAAAACTCGGCGTGATGGCGCCATTCTTGAGGTGACTCTGGACCGACCCAAGGCCAACGCAATCGATTTGGCGACCAGCCGGGTGATGGGCGAAGTGTTTCGCGATTACCGCGACGACCCAGACGTGCGTGTTGCGATTATCACTGGCGGTGGCGATAAATTCTTTTGCCCAGGGTGGGACCTGAAAGCCGCAGCAGATGGGGACGCTGTTGACGGAAATTACGGCATCGGCGGTTTTGGCGGCCTGCAAGAATTGCGTAGTATGAATAAGCCCGTGATCGCGGCTGTGAACGGGATTGCTTGCGGTGGTGGCTTGGAACTGGCGCTTAGTGCAGACATTATTCTGGCCGCAGATCATGCGTCCTTTGCTTTGCCTGAAATCCGATCCGGGACGGTTGCAGATGCGGCTAGCGTCAAATTGCCAAAGCGCATCCCTTACCACATTGCGATGGAATTGCTGCTGACGGGACGTTGGTTTGACGCAAATGAAGCACATGGTTGGGGATTGGTGAACGAAATCGTGCCGGCCGCAGATTTGATGACCCGCGCTTGGGAAATGGCGGAATTGATCGCCTCAGGCCCACCTTTGGTTTATGCGGCAATCAAGGAAATCGTGCGGGATGCGGAAGATTCCAAATTTCAGGATGCAATGAACAGGATCACCCAGCGGCAATTGGCCAGTGTCGACACGCTTTATTCATCCGATGACCAGCTTGAAGGCGCGCGTGCGTTTGCAGAAAAACGTGATCCTGTTTGGAAGGGGAAATAACGCTTAAATCTTGCGAAGATGAAGAAGCAGGGCAAGATCGTCTGCGTTCTCGCCTTGGCTGTCTGTGGCATAGATGCGCGTCACTGGGCGCGCCTCTATCGCCAATGAATGCCGCAGATTGTCGAGCTTTGCTTCAAACCCTTCTGAGACAAAGTGAACATCGCGTACCGAAATAATGGCAAGCCCACTGGGCGCAAGAAGCCTCGTGATTTCGTCCAACCCATCTGGACCGACATGGCCACAGGTGAAGGTTCCGGCGCTTACGATCCCGGGATATGATCCGTCGGGCTTGTCGAGACCTGCCAAGATATCGCCTGGAAAAAGGTCACTATACGCGCCTTTCAGTGCAGCTTGCGCGAGCATTTGTGGGGTGATGTCGACGCCGTCCACATTCGAAACGCCGTGTCGTTTGAGCGAAACACCGCAAATACCTGTGCCAGCGCCAATATCCAGTACAGGTCCTTGTCCTTTTGCCTGCACAAAGGCTGATGCGACGGCGTCATGTAAGATATATCCGCGCAGACCAACAAAATCAGCGTCATAGGTTTCTGCCCACTCCGCATAGAGTTTGCGGGAATCATCTGGTGTTTCGAGGGCGTATGCGCGGTTCAGATCATCTTTTTCAGTCATGAGGTATAAAACGATGTCGTGGGCGGCGGGGCAAGGGCTTGTCGCGGGTATCGTCTCCTGCGAAGTTGGCGTCATGAATACACTTTTGTCTTACGGTCATGGATATTCCGCGCAAGCGTTGGCGCACAAACTGCTTCCTTTGGGGTGGCGGATAATTGGCACCACACGGAGTACCGAAAAAGCGGACCATTTGAAATCCATCGGAATTGAGCCGCTTTTGACGCCGGATGATGATCTCAAACCGGCTTTGGATGCTGCCACGCATCTGTTGATTTCAGCGGGCCCATCTGTCGATGGTGATCCAATGCTCAACCGTTGGGCAGATGATGTCACGCGTGTCGCGGGCAAACTTAAATGGGCCGGATACCTTTCGACGACAGGCGTTTATGGGGATCACAAAGGTGGTTGGGTCGACGAGGAAACACCACTCGCGCCATCCACGCGACGCGGCCAATGGCGCAAAGACGCCGAGGCGGCGTGGCGAGATGTCCCTGACCTTCCGTTGCATATTTTTCGACTTGCAGGAATTTATGGTCCCGGACGCGGCCCGTTTGCCAAAGTACGGGCTGGAACAGCACGACGGATCATCAAGGACGGGCAAGTTTTCTCGCGGATTCATGTGGATGACATTGCGCAGGTGCTTGAAGCCTCAATTCGACGGCCTGCACCAGTCAGGACATATAACTTGTGCGATAACGACGCCGCGCCCCCGCAAGATGTGATTGCTTTTGCCGCTGAATTGTTGGGCGTGCCCGTGCCCGAAGCGATTGCTTACGAGGACGCAGAGATGACCCCCATGGCCCGCAGTTTTTATGCGGAAAGCAAGCGTGTCAGAAATGATCGGATCAAGGACGAACTGGGTGTCGAGTTGCTCTACCCAGATTACCGCACCGGCTTAAGGGCACTCATGGATTGCTAATTGTGCACTTCTTCTTGGTATGACGATGAACGCATTACCCATCCGCTGAGAAGTGCTAAACCGACCAGAACGCATAACGCAATTGCCATATTCGTCCCATAAAACACCACACGTTCACCCCACGGCATTGAGTTTAAGAATGGATAAGGCAGACCAGATGTCACGGTTCCGACCGGACTGTCATTTTGCGTTCTCACAAATATTTCGGCCCACACGGCGTATGTAAAGATCAAGCCAATCAAGGCCGGGGCTGCCCGCAATGGTTTGCGAAACACGCGGCCAATAAAGAGCGCATCAACGATTTGAAGGGCTGGGCCTAACAGGTGCAAATAATATTGCTGATGCCAAGGGATATGGCCTCCTGAGTTCACCAATGCGGGATCAGTGAAGAACAATCGCCAATACAAAAAGACGACCATCACATTCAAAACAGCCGCACACATTGCGGTGCGATGATGGTGTCGCGTGATGCGATGCTCACTAAGGGCCAACATCCTTGAGGCCGCGAAAAACGATAAAAACAAAGCCCAAATTGTGAGAAATCGGAAGGGGCCGCCCGGATGCCCGTAATCGGCGGACATCACCTGATACAAGCAATATCCCCCGGCCAGCAGAAACGTAATCCACCGATAAGTCAGAACAGGTTTTGCGTGTATGTCCACAGCCCATATTCCCTTTTACCGAGACTCTGCCTCAAAAACGGGGTCTACGTAAAGGAAAACCTTAGTCTAAGCGCGCGCTTGTCCAATCGCAGCCACGCCCAAAACATCCAAAACCTTGGCTTCAATCTGCTCGGCGTTCATGCCAGCGGCCGCATACATGTCCGCAGGTGATGCGTGATCGATGAAGGTATCCGGGAACACCATTGAGCGAAATTTCAGGCCGTTATCAAATACGCCTTCTTCTGCCAAAAGTTGCGCCACATGGCTGCCAAACCCACCAACGGAGCCTTCCTCAATGGTAATCAATGCCTCATGGTCTGCTGCCAGTTGCAGGATCATGTCGCGATCCAACGGTTTGGCAAAACGGGCATCCGCAATTGTCGGGGTGATCCCCTTGGCAGAAAGTGCCTCAGTGGCTTTTTGAACTTCTGATAGTCGGGTGCCAAACGACAACAAAGCAACGCGCCCGCCTTCTTGGATCATACGGCCTTTACCGATTTCCAAGGGAATGCCCTTTTCGGGTAGATCAACGCCAACACCTTCACCGCGAGGGTATCGGAAGGCGATGGGGCCATCATCATGTGCGGCCGCAGTTGCAACCATATGCATCAGGTCTGCTTCATCTGCCGCAGCCATCACCACGAAACCGGGCAAGTTCGCAAGATACGCGACGTCAAAGGCGCCAGCGTGAGTTGCGCCATCTGCCCCGACAAGTCCGGCGCGGTCGATTGCAAACCGCACGGGCAATCGCTGGATTGCCACGTCATGTACGACTTGGTCATATCCGCGTTGCAGGAAAGTGGAATACATCGCGCAGAAGGGCTTCATCCCACCTGCCGCCAAAGCCGCACTAAAGGTCACGCCGTGTTGTTCGGCGATCCCGACGTCAAAACAGCGGGATGGATAGCGTTCTGCAAAAAGTCCCAAGCCTGTGCCATCAGGCATCGCGGCGGTCACAGCGCAGATTTTGTCGTCTGCCAATGCTTCAGCCAACAGTCCTTTGGCGAAGACGTTTGTGTAGGACGGTGCGTTTGATGGGGCTTTCTTTTGCTCGCCCGTCAAAACGTCGAATTTTGAAACACCGTGACCTTTGTCGCGGGCTTGTTCGGCTGGGGCATACCCTTTGCCCTTTTTAGTGATCACATGGATCAGCACTGGACCGGTTGCCCGGGCTTTCACAGTACGCAGGACAGGCAAGAGTTGGTTCAAATCATGACCGTCAATCGGCCCCAAATAGGAAAACCCAAGCTGCTCAAACAGCGTTCCGCCGACAGCCATGCCTTTTAACATATCCTTGGCGCGCCGCGCGCCTTCGCGGAATGGGGGCGGAAGCAGACTGACAGCACCTTTGGCCGCGTCCTTGAGATTTTGGAAGGGTTCTTCAGCGTAAAGACGGCTGAGATAAGACGACATCGCGCCAACAGGCGGGGCGATCGACATTTCGTTGTCGTTCAGGATCACAAACAGGCGTTTGCCCAAATGGCCCGCGTTGTTCATCGCCTCATAGGCCATTCCGGCGCTCATGGAGCCATCACCGATAACCGCAATTCCATCACCGAGACCTTCCGGCGCTGTACCGCCCAGATCACGCGCGACAGAGAAACCTAATGCTGCGCTGATCGACGTTGAGCTATGCGCAGCGCCAAATGGATCATACGGGGATTCAGATCGTTTGGTGAAACCGCTTAGGCCGTCCTTTTGGCGCAAAGTTCGAATTCGATCACGCCGTCCTGTCAGGATTTTATGCGGATAACATTGGTGACCGACGTCCCAAACCAGTTTGTCGCGGGGGGTGTCGAACACTGCATGTAAAGCCACGGTAAGTTCAACAACGCCCAAACCAGCGCCCAAATGACCACCTGTTTCAGAGACCGCCGAGATCGTCTCAGCGCGCAAATCATGTGACAATTGTATCAGTTCGTTGTCGGATAACGACTTCATATCGGCGGGTCGGGTGATGCGATCTAGCACGGGTGTCTGAGGGCGGTTTGCCATGAGGCGACTCCTAATTGTCGCGTGAGACAACGAAACGCGCAGTCTCTCGCAATGTATCCGCAGCATTTCCATACTGATCTAAGTGCGCACAGGCGGAATGCATCAGATCATTTGCGCGGCGTTTGGCCTCATCTAGGCCGAGAAGCGACACGAATGTTGCCTTGCCTGCGTCCTGATCTTTGCCAACGGCCTTGCCGACGGTGGCTGCATCACCAGTAACATCAAGCACGTCATCCGCGATTTGAAAGGCCAGCCCAAGGTCACGGGCATAGCCTTGCAGGGGCGCGATATCGGCTTGTGCCATGCGCGCGCCAGCGGTTGCAGACCATTCGATCAAAGCGCCTGTCTTGCCCCGTTGCAAAGCTTGTATCTCGGGAAGCGTCAGCGGCGTGCTTGCTGTTTCAGCCGCGATATCCATCGCTTGACCCAGAACCATACCCTCGGCCCCACTTGCCTTGGCAAGCGACATTGCCAGATCCGCGCGTACAGCCCCTGAACCGACTTCAGGGCGTGTGACCATTTCAAAGGCGAGTGTTTGCAACGCATCCCCCGCGAGTACGGCCGTGGCCTCGTCCCATTTGACATGTACCGTGGGTTGGCCACGTCGCAGGGCGTCGTCGTCCATGCAGGGTAGATCGTCGTGCACTAGGGAATAGGCATGCAGGGCTTCGATGCCGACGGCTGGAAAAATTGCGGTGTTTGGCGCAATTTCATATAATTTTGCGCTTTGCAGCACCAAAAAACCACGCAAGCGCTTACCGCCATTGGTGGCATGCATCATCGCTTGAACGACGGGCAGGGGCTGTAGTGCCCCCAACACTTCATCGAGCCGCGCTTGGATTTGAGCGGCGCAGGCGTTCAGTTCGTCTTTAAACAAGGGCTACAGGCCTTCGACTGGCTTCAATCCTGTTGGGGTGCCGTCCCCATCCAAGGTGATCGCCGCGACTTTTTCTTCGGCTTCTTTCAGCTTGGTTTCGCACCGCTTTTTCAGCTCTGCGCCACGCTCATAGAGCTTGATGGACTCGTCAAGAGCCACATCGCCGCGTTCAAGTTGTGACAGGACTTGCTCTAGCTCGGCCATAGCTTGTTCAAAGTTCATTTCGTCTACGGGCGTGTCTGTCATGTCGCGGCCTTTACCAATTCTTCCACATGGGCCCGGGCGGAGGCCGCGAGCGCATCAAGATCATAACCGCCTTCGAGTACCGAAACCACCCGCCCTTCGCACAGCTCTTGTGCAAGAGTGCAAATATTCTGCGTAATTTCTGCAAAATCAGCCACAGTCCAGTTTAACCCAGCGAGCGGGTCATCCTGATGCGCGTCAAAGCCCGCGCTAATGAAGATCATATCTGGTTCGTGCGCGCGCACGCGTGTCAGGACACTGTCCCAAGCAGCGCGCCATTCATTGCGTCCAGATCCGGTCGAAAGCGGTAAGTTCATCACCGTGTTATGTGGCCCTGTTTCCGAGGCATGCCCGCTTCCGGGCCAAAGCGGCATTTGATGGGATGAGGCAAACAAAACACGCGCGTCACCCTCCAACAAAGCTTGTGTTCCGTTGCCGTGATGTACGTCGAAATCCAACACAGCGACCCGGTTCAATCCGCGTACGTCCATCGCATGTTTGGCCGCAATCGCAACATTGCCGAAAATGCAAAAACCCATAGGCGTCGCTTGCTCAGCGTGATGCCCGGGTGGACGCGTGGCAACAAATGCGTTCTTGGCATGTCCGTCTAGAATGGTGTTAACAGCATGGACCGCGCCGCCGCTGGCTCGCAAGATTGCGTTCAAGGATGTGGCAGACACGTAGGTATCTGGGTCTAAATGGATGATTTCGTCTTTTGGCATGCGTCCCGGTATGGACGCTACATAATCTGCGTCATGCACCAAACTGATCTGGTCTTGGGTGGCTTTTGGCGCATCAAGGCGCAGCAGATCGAGGTCTTCGAGCGCGTTTAATACGTATTTCAATCGTGCGACTTGTTCCGGCGCACCGGGTGGGTTCACGTGTTGTAAGCAATCAGAATGGGTCAAAAGTGCAGTGGTCATTGCTTTACTCTGTCGTCAACATGTAGCCCGCACCACGTACGGTTTGAAGATACCGGGGCTGCTTCGGATTTGCTTCAATTTTGCGCCGCAGTCGGGTGATTTGTACATCTACGGCCCGCTCTTGCGCCTGTCCGCGATCACGCCCGAGTTGTTCGACCAATTGCGTGCGACTCAGTGCCTCCCCAACTTGCGCTGAGAATATCCGCATCAATTGGCTTTCGGTTGCGGTGAGGCGCACAAGTTCTTCGCCTTGCCACATCTCGCCACGTTCCATGTCGTAGCGGACCGGTCCAAGAGCCAAAACCTTTGGTTTTATGAGTTCAACGGGTTCCTCTGGGACGCGGCGCAAAATGGCATTGATGCGAAGCAAAAGCTCTTTGGGTTCAAAGGGTTTGGAAAGGTAATCATCTGCACCTGCTTCTAGACCTGTAATCCTGTCGTCGGTGTCACTTTTGGCTGTCAGCAACAAGATCGGCGTCTCACTTTTTTCGCGCAGATGTTTGGTCAGGCTGATCCCGTCTTCGCCGGGCATCATGACGTCGCACACGATCATGTCGAAGTCCAAACCGGACAAAATGCGCCGCGCGTGGGCCGCATCGCGAGCTGCTGTCACCAAAAAGCCGTTCCGCATCAAGAATTTTTGCAGCAAAGTGCGGATGCGTTCGTCATCATCTACGATCAGCAGATGCGGGTCCATGTCACTCATTGGCCGCTTTCCTTTAGTCGGGTGTAGGCTCTTCGCATTTCTGGATCCATCATGGCCTCAAGTACAGTTCGAAAACCGCTGACGGCTTCTGGTCCAGCGTCTCTGTATGCTGCGCGCATACGGGCGCGCTGTGCATCTGACAAGGTCTGTTCAAGTTGACGTCCGTCATCTGTTAAGAACAAATGCCGTTCGCGTTTGTCTGCGCGCCCGACACGGCTTTCAACCAGACCATCAGAAATCAATGTCCGCAACACTCTGTTCAAAGATTGTTTCGTGACGCCCAAAATATTGAGGAGATTATTGACAGTTGTCCCGGGTGCTCGGCTGATGAAATGCAAAGCCCTGTGGTGCGCGCGCCCGTAAGCCATGTCCGAAAGGATGCGATCTGGGTCCGCGGTGAAGCCGCGATATGCGAAGAACATCGCTTCGATACCCTGTCTCAATTGCTCGTCTGTCAGAAACAGTAAGCTATCGCCTCGCATGGCGCCTGTGCGCAGCCCATCAGACATCTTATACACGTGTCCCATCACTTCGTTTCAAACAGTATATGTCAGTGTTGTTGACATTCCAAGTCTCAACCAGTATCGAATCGCAGGTTTTGCGCAAGATTATGTCCACAACGGACCTAAGGGCGCAATTTCTGGAAAGCATAGGCAAAGGAGAACGCAATGTCGGGTGCATATGATGATCGTGACGGATTGATCTGGATGGACGGAAAAATGGTCGATTGGCGCGCCGCCAACGTCCATGTGCTGACCCACGCAATGCACTATGCTTCCTCAGTCTTTGAAGGCGAACGGTGTTACAACGGCAAGATTTTCCTATCGCGCAAACATTCCGAACGACTGCATTTTTCGGCTGGACAGCTCGATTTTCAAATCCCGTATACAGTGGACGAAATCGAAGCCGCCAAGCAGGAAATTTTGGCCGCCAACGGCTTAACCGAGGCCTATGTGCGCGCAGTTGCTTGGCGGGGTGCTGGCGAAGATATGGGTGTCGCGTCTGCGCTGAACCCTGTCCATTTGGCCATCGCTTGCTGGGAATGGGGTGCTTATTACGGTGACGCGAAGATGAAAGGCGCCAAGCTTGATATCTCCAAGTGGAAACGCCCATCGCCAGAAACGATTCCCGTTCACGCCAAGGCTGCAGGTCTTTATATGATCTGCACGACATCCAAACACGCCGCCGAAGCAAAAGGGTGCTCAGACGCGTTGTTCATGGATTACCGCGGTTATGTTGCTGAAGCGACCGGGGCGAATATCTTCTTTGTGCAAGATGGTGAGGTCCATACGCCCGAGGCAGATTGCTTCCTCAACGGCCTGACACGTCAAACGGTCATTGGCATGCTGAAAGAAAAAGGCATCAAGGTTCACGAGCGTCGGATCGAACCTGCGGAAATGGAAGGCTTCCAGCAATGTTGGCTGACCGGAACAGCCGCAGAAGTCACGCCTGTTGGCCAAATCGCTGATTTCAAATTTGAAGTTGGTGAACTGACCCGCGGCATTGCGACCGATTACGAGAAATTGGTTCGGCTCTAAGCGATAAATGGACTACGAGGCCTTCGCGAAAGACTGGCAGGATGCGTGGAACAGTCACGACCTGACCCGCATCTTGACGCATTACAGCGAAGACATCGTATTCCAGTCACAAAAAGCAATGCGCCTTGTTGGCAGTGGAGAAATCCGCGGCAAAGGCGCATTGCGAACCTATTGGGCGCGCGCTTTGGAGACGCAGCCGGATCTGCGATTTCGCGTAAAAGACGTGTTTCACGGGCATGGAATGATGGTGATTACCTACATAAATCACAAAGGTGTTCTTGCGGCGGAAACACTGCGATTTGGCCCAGATGGTTTGGTGAACAATGCCTCAGCATGTCATCGGCCTGTCTAGCGGATGGTCTAGAACCAACAGGGAGTCACACAATTTGGTTCAAGGCGTCATACTTCAGGCGAAGGTCATCCCCTCGCCTGAAAGGTCGCTTTAGTACAATGCAACCGGATTGATCATTGCTTGCACAGTTCCACGAATGCGTGCTTGTCCAAGGACAAACATGAATTCATTCACGCCATCGCGCAGGATTGGGCCTGTGTTCATTGTCTCAAGAATGTAGATGCCGTTCTTCTTGAGGAACGTCACGTGGCCATAGAAGACTTTGTCGCCTTCTGGCGCCGGGATCGGTTCAACGCCCCATGTGTCCGCGCCAACCGCCATTGGGTTCAGCGAAGCAATGTACTCGGCGCCTTCGTTGTTGATACCCGGCTCACCTGAAACCCATGCGACTGGATCGCTTTCAAGTTTGCCTTCTGTCCAACCTGTGTGAAACAGAATGATATCACCCTCGCCATATGTTACATTCTGAGCGGTTGCTGCGGCTTTAATGTCTTCAGAGCCAAAGCCTTGACCCGCCTCCATAACGTCAACGCCGAAATGTGTTGCCATGTCGATGATGACGGCACGACCAACCAGTGGTGGAACATCATGTGTGCCAAGCTTAGTTAGGCCAGTGATGGCTGAGATTTCTTTTTCATCAAGGCAGTTATAGTATTTACCACCTTCGCCCAAATGCCCGAGCCCATCCAGTTGCGACCCAATTCCGACCCATGTTTGAATGATGTCGTCATTATAGTTGCCTTCGAACCCGAAGCTTGTCAGCTTTTGGCCGCCTTGCTGGTTTGGCTGAACCACCTGTAGGTTCAGGCTGCGTGGTGGGAAGGCAGGTGTGTTGGAATCGATGATGACTCCAAGCGGGACCGACTTACCTTGTTTGATCAGAGTGGTGGCCGCTTTGACCCGCTCTGGTGTGACCAAATTCGCTGATCCAATTGTGTCGTCAGCGCCCCATTGCGAAGGTGAGCATTCTGCAAATGCCATGGAGCCGCCAAACGCCAAAGCGCTTGCGAGCAGGGTGAATGATTTGATTGTCATTGGTTTCCTCCCATTGGTTGCCCCGCAATTCACCGAGGCTACGCTTTGATCCTAACCGCTAAGAGCAAGGAGTCTAAGGATTTCGAGTTTTCTGAGCGTGAACGTTAAGACGGATTTCGACAGCCAAAGCGACAAATGGCGCGCGTTCTACCCTTTTGGATCCGTCGTAACCGAGCGAGCACGGCGTCGTTCAAGACCCAATTGACGCTCACGCCAAATGATCATCGCACCGCCCGCGATAACAAGAGCGGACCCAATCAGCATCACTTGTGTCGGCAATTCATCAAAGATCAGCCAGCCAATCAACACCGCAAAAATCATCGATGAATAGTCAAAAGGCGCCAACATGGATGCAGCTCCAAACCGATAAGACGATGTCACAAGTATCTGGGCGACGCCACCGATCATGCCTGCTGCGACCAACAAAGATAGCGCGAGAGCTGACGGCGTGACCCAGCCAAAAGGGATCGTCAGAAGCGATAAAGTCGTGGCCGTTACAGAAAACCAAAAGACGATTGCAGCCGTATGTTCGGTCTGCACCAATTGGCGTACGTGAATTTGCACCAATGCGCGCAACACTGCCGCCGCCAAGACCATCAATGCGCCGATGGTTGCGGTGTCGGAAAAATCGTCGACAGACAGGCGGGGATACATGACAACCATCACCCCAAATAGGCCCATGGCTACGGCTGTAATGCGAATAAGGCGAATACGTTCACCCAACATGACGGCTGCCATAATGACCGTGAAAATGGGGGTGGCGTAGCCAATTGCAGTGACTTCGGGCAAGGGCAACATTGCAAGGCCTGCAAATGTCAGCACCATTGCAGAGGTTCCAAACAATCCGCGCCAAACATGCCCCATGAGGTTTTGCGGAATGAGCCCTTCTCTTATCTGGCCGCGTTGCCACAGCCAAAATGTGATCACCGGAATTGCAAAAAGTGAGCGGAAGAAAACAGCCTGTCCCGCAGGAACGTCTTCGGTTGCGACCTTGATCATAGCGGCCATGACCATGAACAAAAATACGGCAGTGACTTTGAGCGCAATCGCTAAGCCGGGTTTGTTTTCTGTGGTTGGTTTCGCAATCATCAAGGGGTGCCATTGGGCGGAACGCCCTTTGGCCTCACCCCTATCTTGATTGAGACTCGAGGTTCAAGTCCGACCCAAAGATTTCGGCGCCATAATCCGAAAGGTAGATTCGCAACCAAGGTGTAAAACGTTCTGGATCTCGCCGGACTTCGGCGATCAGGTCGTGGCAATCCACCCAACGCGTCGCCATAACTTCTTCTGGGTTCTGCGCGAGCGTCAGGTCATCGTCATCTTCAACGCGGGATACATAAACATCGACAACCTCATGTTCGATCAACCCGTTGCCAACATCGGCGCGGTATTCAAGGTGATGGCGATGCTCAAGCATAAGGCCAGTGATACCTAATTCTTCGTTTAAGCGCCGAACCGCGCAATTCTCGGCCTGCTCGCCCCAATTTGGATGGGTGCAGCACGTATTCGCCCACAGGCCGGGGGTGTGATATTTGTTCATGGCGCGCTGTTGCAACAAGACCTCGTGGCCGCGCAGCACAAACACAGAAACCGCTTTGTGCCGTAGTCCTTTGATGTGCACCTCTAGCTTTTCGACTGGGGTCAATTCACCATTGACCCAAGCGGGGATCACAATCGTCATGCGCGCTCTGCTTTCGCCACGCCCCGAAGGAGGGGCAGGATTTTGTTGTCAATCTTTAGGTAATCGTCGTGATGTGCCGATACCGCTTCCAGTTAAGTACGCCTTTAACGTTGATTTATGAATATTTGCGTGGTGACAAAAAGACACATATTTCCCCTAACCTTGCCTTAGCGTAACGACTTTTGCGGTGATTAGCTGTGTCGCAACGGCCTATGGACCTAATGTGGGGTTAACCAAAGTGCTGCATTATTGGGCCTAAAGACGCAATCTCGACATTGTGACTGTTGACTCTTTGGTGTCTGACTTACGATCTTAGCAAAACTATCAACAAGGAGACGCTTATGAACCGCATTCTTGCGACCCTCGCCACATTAGCCTTCGTGGGCCCTGCTTTTGCAGATGGTCACGCGACCGGAGATGCAGCTGCGGGTGAGAAAGTATTCAAAAAATGTAAGTCGTGCCACATGGTGGAGTCCGATACGGGCGAAACCATCGTGAAGGGCGGGAAAACAGGCCCGAACCTTTGGGGCGTGTATACCCGAGTTCCAGGCACAGCTGATGGATATAAATACGGCAAGGATCTAGCCGCAGTTGCTGAAATCATGCCGGACGGTTGGAACGAAGCAGAATTCGTGTCTTACGTCGCCGACCCTCGTGTATGGTTGCGCGAGACGCTGGATAACTCCAAAGCCAAGACAAAAATGTCGTTCAAGCTGAAAGACGCAGAAGATGCGGCAAATGTTTGGGCTTATTTGGTCAGCGTAGGACCAGCGCCAGTCGCGGAATAGTCGAGTAATTTAGCTTAGACTCGTGACTAAGAGCTATGAAAGCCGCGCCTCACTTTGGTGCGGCTTTTCTTTGTGCGTTTTGTGAACGTGGAACGTGTCTTACAGATGGCTTTCGCCGCGCGCGTTTGACAGTTCGATTTGCTTTTGACGTTCGCGAAAACGGCCCTTGTCGGCTTCGCTGGTCTCATCGATGCAGTGGTGACAGCTCACACCGTGTTCATACGTGACCCGGCTTTGATCTTCCGGCAAGATTGGGCGTCGGCACGCGTGGCACAACGAATGTGGACCTTCTTCAAGCCCATGACCAACGCTTACGCGCCCATCAAAGACGAAACATTCACCGGCCCATGTGCTGTCTTCTCGCGGCACGTCCTCTAGGTATTTCAGAATTCCGCCTTTCAGGTGGAACACGTCTTCAACGCCTTGCCCAATCAGGTAATTCGTGGATTTTTCACACCGGATTCCACCTGTGCAGAACATGGCGATTTTTTTGCCTGCCAAAGCATCCTTGTTTTGCTCCCACCAAGCTGGAAAGTCTCCGAAACTTTGTGTTTTCGGGTCGATCGCGCCTTCAAATGTGCCGATAGCAACTTCGTAATCGTTGCGGGTGTCAATCACGGCCACATCGGGGTCGCGGATCAGATCATTCCATGCGGCGGCTTCAACATAATGCCCAACGCGTGCAAGTGGATCGACATCGGGTTGCCCCATGGTCACGATTTCTCGCTTTAGACGTACTTTCATTTTACGAAAAGGTGGTTCGGAGGCAGAACTTTCCTTCCACTCTAAATCCGCGCAACCGGGTAGGTTTTGGATATAAGCAAGCACGGCGGCGATTCCATCGCGGGGACCAGCAATCGTGCCGTTGATACCTTCCTCGGCCAAAAGCAACGTCCCTTTGACGTCGTTCCCGCAGCATTTGGCGGCCAAAGGCCCCTTTAAAGCGGTCGGATCGGCAAAACGCGTGAAGTGATATAGTGCAGCAATAGTATACATAGGGTCGAAATAAGGGCGACACTACCTTGGACGCAAGGTCAGATTTGACGCAGGTGCGTGAGGCTGGGACGATGGCTTATGGATCTCCAAGTAATTCCCGACTTCGCTGGGCCCGGTCAACTCTATGGTTTGAATGTTGATGCCAAGGCGACCCCTGTTTTGATTACGCATGGTACGTTTTCCACGGCCCAAACCTGCGCACCATTGGCGGAGTTCTTTGCCAGAGCAGGGCATCCAACCTACGTGATTGAATGGCGCAACCGCCAAAAACGCCCAGGGCGGTTCGATTATGACGATCTCGCCGAAGGGGAGATCACAGCGGCTGTGAATGCTATGCCGCGCCCCGCGCACCTTGTGGCGCACTCGGGTGGCGGTCTAGCGATGCTTTTGGGGCTGCGTGATGTAAGATTGCGCGCCAAGACGCTTAGCCTAACCACGCTTGGCACTCAGGCAACACATTTACACACGGCACCCTTGAAGGATTACCTCTATATCAAAGCTATGGGTCATGTCGGTCGAATTTTGGGATATTGGCCAACCAGTGTTTTAGGGCTTGGTCCATGTGATGAAACGGCCGGCATTCTTGATCATTGGCTGAGGTTTAACGCCATGGGGAAATTTACGGCCCGCGATGGCGTGGATATGTTTGCCGAAATGGCATCTTGGAACCTGCCAGCGTTAGTCCTTTCTGGGGCTGCGGACACAGTGATTGCGCCGGTACAAGGATGCCAAGCCCTCGCTTCGGCCTTGGGCGGACAGGCTGAATTCCATCTTTGCAGCGCAGCAACAGATGGCGAAGACTATACGCATTCTCGACTTTTGCGTTCGCGCTCGGCGGTGCAATATGTGTGGCCGCGCATCCTTGCGTTTTGGGCTGCACACAACGTTGCAACTGCGTCCCCATCGCTTAAACTCCCGCAGAGTTAGTCAAAAGGATCACCACCCATGCGCGGCCTTCTTATCATAGACGTCCAGAATGACTTTTGTCCCGGCGGCGCGCTTGCCGTTCCCGGTGGGGACGAAATTATCCCGGGTATCAACGCCCTAATGCCCGAGTTCGATGCGGTGATCCTGACCCAAGATTGGCACCCGGCGGGCCATTCCTCCTTTGCGTCTTCGCATTCGGGTAACTCCCCTTATGATGTGATTGATATGCCGTACGGCCCCCAAGTTCTTTGGCCTGATCATTGTATCCAAGGCACAAACGGCGCTGCGTTTCACAAGGACCTAAACGTTGACCCCGCCGACCTAATCATTCGCAAGGGGTACAACCCCGCCATCGACAGCTATTCGGCGTTCTTCGAGAATGACCACACAACGTCCACGGGTCTTGCAGGCTATCTGACGACTCGTGGAATGACGTCCGTCACCTGCGTCGGCCTCGCGCTGGATTTCTGCGTGAATTTTTCAGCGGTTGATGCGGCGAAGTTGGGATTTGAAGTCGCAGTGCGCCAAGACCTTTGTCGCGCAATTGATCTGGATGGGTCATTGGCCACGGCGCTGGAAGGGATGGCAGCTGCGGGGGTTGACCTCGTTTAATGCCGATACCCGATTATCAAACATTGATGCGGCCAGTTTTGCAGGCGTTTGCAAATGGATCGACGCGAATTCAGGACGTACTTCCTGCTCTCGTGGAAGCGCATGATTTGACGCCTGACGAAGTTGCAGAACGTATTCCAAGCGGCACGATGACTTTGCTTGCAAACCGTGCACATTGGGCACGTACGTATATGTCCAAGGCTGGTTTGCTATCATCACCCAAACGGGGCACGCATCTGATCACACAAAAGGGCCGATTGTTCTTAGAAAGGTTCCCTGATCGAATAGACAACAACGTGCTGGCTGAAAGTAGCTCATTTGAAGAGTGGCGCGCGGGCAGCGATCCCCAAGCAAAACCAAAAACAGATGATGCGAAATCACGACCGGCTGCCTTGATTGAAACACCTGAAGATCGACTGTCTTCTGCATTTGATGAAATACAGTCGGCGTTGGTTGCCGAAGTGCTCGAAGCGGTTTTAACGCTGACACCTGCCCGTTTCGAAAGACTGGTCGTCGATTTGCTCTTGGCTATGGGCTACGGTGGCGGTGATCTCGCAAGGGGTCAGCAAACGCGTCTTTCAAGCGATGGTGGAATTGATGGTATCGTAAACGAGGATGAACTCGGACTGGATGCGGTGTACATTCAGGCAAAACGATATGACCCGAGCAACAAAGTAGGGCGACCCGCGTTGAATGCGTTTGTTGGGTCGCTGACAGGCGAAGGCGCCACCAAGGGTGTTTTTGTCACCACCTCTGATTTCTCACGCGAAGCAATTCAATACGTCGCTAAGGTTCAACATCGTATCGTTCTTATAAATGGGGATCGGCTCGCTCGGTTGATGATCAAACATGAAGTGGGTGTTCGCGCGCGCCGTTCGCTGGTGATCCGCTCTGTGGACGAAGACTACTTCAGCGACGTCTAATCAGCTTGCCCAGGTCGCGATGGCTTGGCACAAGGGACAGGCTTGCAGGAGAGAAACCAAATGGTCGATATCGCCACCCGCGTCTGGAACCACCGTTGGAAGATCGACCCGATTGTTCGGTCCTTAATCGATACGGATTTCTATAAACTCCTGATGTGCCAGTCGGTGTTTCGCAACAAACCCGATACGCAGGTCACGTTCTCGCTGATCAATCGTTCGACCCATATTCCTTTGGCGCATTTGATTGATGAGGGGGAGTTGCGCGAGCAATTGGATCATGTTCGTTCGCTGTCTTTGACGCGGGGGGAATCCACATGGATGCGTGGGAATACGTTTTATGGCAAACGCCAGATGTTTTCCCATGAATTCATGGATTGGTTCGAGGCGCTCCGCTTGCCGCCTTACCATCTGGAACGCAAGGGCGATCAATATGAGCTGACGTTTGAAGGCGCGTGGCCCGAAGTGATGCTCTGGGAAATCCCGGCGCTTGCTATCTTGATGGAACTACGCGGTCGTGCGGTTCTCAATACAATGGGCCGTTTTGAACTTCAGGTTCTTTATGCCCAAGCAATGACTAAACTCTGGGGCAAAGTGGAACAACTGCGTAGCCTTGATGGCCTGCGCGTTGCAGATTTCGGCACGCGGCGGCGACATTCGTTTTTGTGGCAGGACTGGGCCGTGCAAGCGATGACGGAAGGCTTGGGTGACAAGTTTATTGGCACGTCCAATTGCCTGATCGCCAAGAACCGCGATGTTGAGGCGATTGGCACGAATGCCCACGAACTTCCCATGGTTTACAGTGCCTTAGCGCAGGACGATGCCGCTCTGTTTCGTGCGCCTTATGATGTCTTGAGCGACTGGCAAGAAGAACATGACGGCAATTTGCGCATTATCTTGCCTGACACATATGGCACCCAAGGTTTCCTTGATAATGCGCCTGATTGGCTTGCGGGTTGGACAGGTATTCGCATCGATTCCGGAGACCCCGCCACAGCCGCAGAAATTGCAATCAAATGGTGGCAAGACCGCGGCGAAGACCCAATGGATAAGCTTGTGATCTTCTCAGATGGCTTGGACGCGGAAAAAATTGTCGAACTCCACACTCAATTCCAAGACCGAACCCGCGTCAGCTTCGGGTGGGGCACAATGCTAACCAACGATTTCAAAGGCTTGGTGGCAGATAACGGGCTAGCTCCGTTCTCCCTCGTGTGCAAAGCCGTCTCCGCCAACGGCCAACCCACCGTGAAATTAAGCGACAACCCCCGCAAAGCCATGGGCCCAGAGGCCGAGGTTCTACGGTATAAGCGTGTGTTTGGCGTCGGAGAGCAGGCCGAGATGGAGGTTGTGGTTTAGGTGGGTAAAGGCCTTTCAGATTTTGAAGGCCTGAATGGGCTTTTCGATGCCGAAGGCTCTTTTAGCCTTCCTACCGGTCAAGTGGTTTTGCGGGACTGCTTAATGATGATAGATGGAAAGGAAAATTCCAATGGCAAATTGGTTTTCTGGTATGACCGCCATGGCGATTCTCATTTTGAGTGGTCTACAGAAGAAAACGGTTCTCCAAAAATATTGAGGGCTTTCACCAAACAGGTTTCCAAATTTTCTGTTAAAATGCATGACAGCCGAGAGCCGATTGAAATGCTGTCTGTGCAAACTACCGTAAGCCATGACGGCACGACGCTAAAACGTTTCACTTCAACTCGGAGTCCAATCATTGCTGAGTGCTCTGAATCTGCGGCAAGTATTGAATTGATATTGTTGAACGGACCGGAGTTTTCTAACTTCAATCGTCCAATACTTCTTGAGACCCCAGATATAAAGATAAAAATAGAAGAAGTTTCTGGAACCCATGAGAAAAGAAAGCGGAAGTCTGATCTCCGCAAGGATAGTATCCCAACAGCACGAATAGAGATTGTAACAAGTATACCGGGGAATCTGAAAAATTCCCGCTTTACAGAAACAATTTTCCAACTTTCCGATTTTCTCACTTTGATACGTGGCGGAGCTTGTGGTGTTGGGCATGGTCTCGCAGAAGACGCCGATGGCAAGCCTGCTTTTTACTTCTTGGACTTTACTCGAAACGACCAATTTCATCTAGAGCAAAATTGGTATTGCCGTAGTGTTTCGGAGAACATACAGGAGCTGTTTTCAAAGTTTTTGATAACTAGTCGTTCTGATGTTGATGGCCAGGTTTTTAGGCGAGCAATTTCATACTATCGAGCCGCAAACGTTACAGCTATCAGCAATCGTGAATCAGGTTTGATTACCGGTTTCGCGGCATTGGAGTTGTTGTCTACTCATATATTGAAGACCCGGGGTGGATGGACTGAGAGTCTGTTATCCCAAAGAACATCCGCATCCGATAAAATGGCTGCGTCGTGCGCGCTATTAGGCCTTACTGTTGATCCATTTGGCCATGCGGGCGAGCTCACCAAACTTGCCAAATCCAATAACAAACTTAGCGCGTTTGAGCTATTAGCTAAGTTCAGAAACCACTTGGTACATCAATCAAAGGAATTTGTTTTCGAAGGCATTCACTTGCGGCAAGTATGGGAGTTGAACCAGTGGTTGGTCGAGTTACATCTGCTGTTTCTGCTTGGTTACTACGGTAAAATGACTGACAGAAGAAAACTTCGTGGTTGGGCGGGCGAGACGGTTGATGTTCCCTTGAGTCGAAGAGATTAGAACTTGATAGGGTCTCAATCCTCCCCATCCACCCTTCCACGTAAGCTCTTAACCTCGCCCCGCACCTTCTTCGCCTTCAACCGCCGCTTCTTGCTCCCAAAAGTCGGCTTCGTCGCCACCCTGCGCTTCGGTGCGACCAGAGCTTTTCGGATCAAATCGGCCAAGCGGTCTCGGGCGATTTCTCTGTTGCGGACTTGCGAACGGGTTTCTTGCACTTCGATCAATAGCGCCCCATCTGAGGTCCAGCGACGCCCCGCCAGTCGTTTCAGTCGAATTTTTACGGGCACAGGCAGGGACGGGCTACGGTCAGCTTCGAACCGAAGTTGCACGGCGGATGATACTTTATTCACATTCTGACCGCCGGGGCCTGAAGCGCGGATGAAGGTTTCGGTGATTTCCCAGTCTTCGATGATCAAATCGTCTGTGATGCGTATGCTCATAAGCCTGCTCGTCTGCACGGGATGTGTATGTTGTGTGTGCAGCCTGTGTACGCTGAACAAATGCCCAAATTCCACGAAAAAGGGCCGCCCCAAGGTAGGGCGGCCCTTCGAAAGTCTCTGGAGGCGGGGCCGGTTAGGCCGTTGCCTGCGTCCAAGGTCTAACCCTCAGGGATTGCCACTAAAGGCGCACCTCGCACGCTGTCCCGACACCTCTCTCCAACATCTTTCTTGACACTGGATCACCTCCTTCCGCTTTGTTGAACTCACTGGAATCATTGCACGGTTTTTTGAATCCACCAAGCGTTTTTTATGCAACTTCGCGGTGTGCCATGCGATCTGTGATCAATCGGAAGGGGACCAAAGCGATCAAAGCAAGGGATAGTTTCACCGCCCAATCTGCTACAGCTAGGGACACCCAAAGCGGTGCCAAGAAGCCAACGCCAAGCAGCGGAATGACCTCTCCTGCCCAAGAGACATCGCTGCTTGGGTCAAGCACCGTAAGTGTCTGGGAAAAGGCGATAAAGAAGAATAAAGCGGTGTCCAAAGAGCTGCCGATAATCGTCGAAGCCAACGGCGCTTTCCACCATGCTCCCTTACGCAAAGCAGAGAAGATACCAACGTCCAAAAGCTGCGCCACAAGGAAAGCTGTTCCCGACCCAATTGCGATGCGAAATGTAACCAAAGGACCAAATTCGCCCATGATTTGAGTGCCCACAAGGGAACAAAGAACACCCACGATGAAGCCAACAAAGACCACCGTTCGGGCCGGGCCTGCACCATAGACGCGGTTCATGACGTCAGTCACCAAGAAAGCCAGCGGGTACGTGAAAGCCCCCCATGTCAGCCATTGGCCAAATAGTTTTTGGACTAGAATGTTGGAAGCCAAAACGATGGCCGCCATGGCGAAAACGCCAGGAAGATGTGCACGTGTCATTTTTCAATTCCGTTTTGACAAGGTAGTCGGCGACTTGACCCGCACCCATGTGCGGACGCTTCGCCTTATCGACAGTCAACATTCTGCGCAAGTTATTCTTTTAGAATGAACTCGACGATTTCGCTGCGCCATATATGCATGAAATTATCATCTGACACTGTGGTGATCCGGATATCTCCTGCGGCATCTTGCCAAAGTGCGATCCCCTCGAGGTTATCGAATTCACCCAGCCGACTGGTAAAAACCGTCGTTGGTTCTGTTTTGGCATCGTTCACGTCGAAATACCGAATGCGCGTTCTGAAGCCTAAGGGCGAAAAGCCACGTTCAAGTAGAAACAACCGTCCATCGGGGGCAAAATCCGCGCCGACGATTGAAAATTTACCCAACGCCTCGATGTGGCGCGGGACATCCCATGCGCCGTCTTTGAAGCGATACATCGGAAAGGTGTTCGTGTCAGTGTCAGGGCTTTCGAAGAACGTATAGAATGCGCCGCTTTTGTCTTGGGCGAGTGCTTCGAAACCGCGATTTTCGACAAGGTCGATACCCGGTGGCAAGGCCTTGAGGTATTTCGGGAATTTGTTCCCGAGTTGATATCGCAGCAACCGGGATGGCCCTTCGGCCGAAACGATGATGGCACCGTCATCACCGATCACCAGCCCTTCGCTATCAGGGTGTTTGTGCTCTCCGTCATGGCGCAATCGCAAGGTTTGGGTGATCTCTAGCTCGGTTAGTTTCCCGTTGGTATCGCGTTGAACTACGCCAGCATAATACGTCCCGCGATCTGACAGAACATGAATGCTCTTCCCGTCAGCCGAAACTTCGATCGCCGACAAACCGCCGATATCTAGCTGCGCGTCCGACACAACCATCCGCGACGCCACCACCAAGTCGGCAGAGGCAGGCATCGCGAGGCAGGTCAGCGCGCAGGTTACTGCGAACGCAATACGTTGGAGCATTGTTTAGGTAGATCAGAAAGGACAAACTCGCGGCGGCGAACAGGCGCTTTGTAATTTGGGTCCGGTGGTGGTGGATTTAAGATGTTGTTGACCCAGTCCTGAGCTTCTTTGCAGCCATCTCCGGCGGGTGGCGGGTCTTGCTCTACACATCCTTTGGTACCACGTGGACAAGAAAGTCGCACATGGAAATGGTAGTGATGGCCCCACCATGGCCGCACTTTACGCAACCATGACCGATTGCCCTGTTCATCTTTACACATCTGCACCTTCGCGCCGGGAAACACAAAGATACGTGCTGTTCGGCGGTCTTTTGCTGCTGCTTTGATGATCTTGTGATGCGCTTTGGTCCAGCTGTTGTTCACATACGCCCCGTTTGCGCGGCGCATGGAAATCGATGAGATATTCTCGCGTTTTTGTCGGCTCAGGTTCAGCCGTGTCGGTGGCAGCATCCAGATATCCATATCCAGGCCGATTTGATGGCTTCTGTGACCTGATAACATTGGCCCACCGCGTGGTTGTGAAATATCGCCAATATAAAGCCCCTTCCAGCCCGGCTGTTTGGCCGCGTATCCGCTGAGTTTTTGAATGAAGTCAATCGCTTCAGGGTGACCCCAATTGCGGTTGCGCGATAGCCGCATGGCTTGCCAAGTTGGACCGGTTTCCGGCAATTGCACGGCACCAGCCACACACCCTTTTGCGTAGCTGCCATGCGGTGCGGCTTTTTGGTTTGATCCGCCCTGTTTGGCGCCAAATTGCTGCTTCGCGAGCGGTTCCGCGGCCAATGACCCCGCAAAAAGGGAGATTAGACAAATCAGGAGAATGCGGATCATGCGTAAACCTCACCATTTGGATTTACCCAGCGTAGCATGATTAGCCCAATGGTGAAGAGCAGAATAAGTGGTGCGAAACCCAGACCTGCATTCCCGGTCAATGCTGTTGCCAAACCGATCAATGCGGGCGCAAGGAAAGAAGTCGCACGTCCACTGAGGCCGTATAGCCCAAAGCTCTCCGTTGGGGATTTGGGGTCACTATGGCGGACCATAAGTGTACGACTTGCGGATTGGATAACCCCACCCATGCCGCCAATAAGGCAACCGCAAACGTAGAAGATGATTGTGGATAAGCTAGAGCCTTCGGCAAACTTTATGCCGAAAATGGAATGGGGTGTCAGGTTCACAAGGATCAGACATACTGAAATCAGAACCCAGATTGAGAAGATTACAACTGGTTTCGGTCCAAAGCGTTCGTCAGCATGTCCCCCAATGTAGCTGAAAATACAGGCTGCGATTGCAGCGATGATCCCAAATACGCCGACATCAACAACAGTGAAATCCAGAACAAGAAACGCAAATGCACCACCAAAGCTGTAAAGCCCGTTCAACGCGTCTCTGTAAAGCATCGATGAGCCAAGATAGGCCGCAAGACTACGGCGCAGCTTTAAGTTTAAAATGGACTGCCAAAGGTTGCCCAGTGCCTTACCGACGGAGGCATCCGTTTGAGGTTGCCGCACTTCACGCACCCAAAGAAAGTAGGGGATCATAAAGATTGCAAACCACAGCGCAACAAAAGGACCCACGCTACGGGTGCCTTGCTTCAATTCAGCGTCCAAAAGTCCAAACAACGGATCTAAGCCGATCAGCGTCTTTCCGTTGCCTTGCTCTGCCAAGAAAAGCAGCACGAAAAATAGCGACATCACCCCGCCAGCGTATCCGAAGCTGAACCCGGATCCAGAAAGCTTGCCGATTTCTTCGGGCGTACCAAGGCCGGGCAATTGCGCGTTCGTGAAGATGAGAGCGTATTCTGCGCCGATAAAGCCGACCGAAAACACCACCATCATCATCACCAGATTGCTCGAATCTGGTTGCGTGAAGAAGATGCCTGATGCGCCAAGCACGTAAAGCAAGGAAAAGGCAGCAATCCATGGCATTTTGCGCCCGGCTGTGTCGGCGATTGAACCCAAAAGAGGGGCCCCAAATCCGATGATGAGCCCTGTGATGGTCAAGCATGTTGCCCACATAGACTGCGCGCTTGCGCTTGCCATTTCAGGGGTTTGCCCGTCCGCAAGAAAGGACTCTTGCGCCAATGACACAAAGAAGGGGCCAAAGATGAAGGTTAGAAGAACTGTGTGATAAGGCTGGCTAGCCCAGTCAAAAAAGTACCAGCCCCAGATACGTTTACGCAACGACGGTTCTGCCATGCCTTACCCCTATACATTTTCGTCATTAACACTAGGGCAGTGGTACAGCGCAAGCGAAGCTTTGCAATCAGGAGGCAGCGGCTTTCAGGGTTCGGGGCCGCGCATCTTCCATTGGTGGCCAAGGGCGGCTCGCTTCGGCACGGCACCAATTGGCGACCCACTCGGGCATAGGGGGTGATACGCTGTCATGTCCCAAAGCCTGCGAAATCCTATCAAGTCGGACAATGCCGTCTTGGTCGGTCACAGCCGCACGATACAAAACGTGGTTCGCGCATTCGCCATCTCGTTTCCACATTGACTGCTCGATATAGGTGAATTTGTCGTCCCAACACACGACACGGCTTTTGACGGTGAACCGCTGAAAAGCATGGATGCGCCGGCGATACCGAACGGAACTTCCTGCCATTGTCAGACCCCAACGTTCGCGCTTCAAAACATCAACGAGCCCAACCCGGAGTGCCATTCCGATACGGCCCAAATCGAACAAAGTCAGGGTGCGTCCGTTGTTGAGCTCAAGAAACGCATCCAGATCCCATGGCCAGCAAATATGTTCAGACACGTGTGTGTCTGTTAACTTCTCAAGTGGCGTCATGCGCTTCGCGCGGATTACTTCTTTGGCAAGGCGGAAGAATGGGAACATACGGCGTCTCCTTTGTTGCGAATTAAGTGATGCTGCACTGCAGAATCAATGGCTGCCTTGTCGAAACCTTGCGTAAAGACCTTTTGCGTCATAGGTGGAGGGAAGAAGAAATAGGAGACTGTCGATGCTTGCGATTTACGGGCCACTGCAACTTGTTCTTGGGGTTGTCTACTTTGTGATGATCGCGCATTTGATTATGAGCTGGTTGATCAACTTCCAAATCCTGAATTTACAGCAGCAATTCGTGTCGCAACTCTGGTTCGGCCTGAACCGTCTGCTTGAGCCGATCTACACGCCGATCCGCCGGGTTCTACCCAACACCCATCCACTGGATCTTGCGCCGCTTGTCGCTCTTTTGATTGTTATTTCCCTAAGAGCATACATCCTCCCTGTGATTTTCGGATTCGCGTAAGCCCTAAGGCTTGTTCCCTGAATCTTAGTGTGAAATTGTAAACCAATGACGTTCTGCGTTTGTGAACGCGCGGATCATAACAATTTGACACGAAGTCAGGGTTCATGAGCGGTACAGGCCTACTGAAAGACGTTTTCGGCTTTGACGATTTCCGCCCCGGACAGGCAGAAATCGTGGACGCCGTTGTTTCCGATGAAAATGTTCTGGCCATCATGCCAACAGGTGGTGGCAAATCCCTTTGCTTCCAACTTCCTGCGTTGATGCGTGAAGGTGTGACCGTCGTGATTTCTCCTTTGATTGCGTTGATGCGGGATCAAGTGCGTGCGTTGCAAGCGGTTGGGGTCGAAGCGGGGGCTTTGACGTCTGGAAATACGCCAGAAGAAACTGATCAAGTCTGGCAGGCCTTGGAAGAAAAGCGCCTAAAATTGCTCTATATGGCCCCGGAACGGCTTGGGATGGGGTCTTCGATTGGTATGTTGCGCCGGATTGGCGTGAGCCTGATCGCGGTCGACGAAGCGCATTGCGTTAGTCAGTGGGGACATGATTTTCGCCCAGATTATCTGCGTATTGGCGAATTGCGTGCTGCTTTGGACGTGCCAGTTGCGGCATTCACAGCGACAGCAGATGCCGAAACACGTGCCGAAATTGTGCAGAAATTGTTCGCGGGCAAAGAACCCCGTACGTTTTTACGTGGTTTTGATCGGCCTAACCTGCACCTCGCTTTTGCGGCCAAAGACGGCCCACGCCGTCAAATTCTTGAATTTGCAGCCGCGCGCAAAGGTCAATCGGGCATTGTGTATTGCGGTACGCGCGCCAAAACCGAAGCGCTCGCGAAGGCATTGCGCGAAGCTGGTCATAGCGCAATCCATTATCATGGCGGGATGGAGGCTGAAGATCGCCGCATTGCCGAAACACGTTTTCAACGTGAAGATGGCTTGATTGTGGTTGCAACTGTTGCGTTTGGCATGGGGGTCGACAAACCGGATATTCGCTGGGTGGCGCATGCCGATTTGCCAAAATCCATCGAAGCTTATTATCAAGAAATTGGTCGAGCGGGTCGTGATGGCGCGCCCGCTGAAACCATGACGTTGTTCGGGCCTGAAGATATTCGATTGCGACGTTCTCAGATCGATGAAGGTCTTGCGCCGCCTGAACGCCGGGCGGCAGATCACGCACGATTGAATGCTCTTTTGGGCTTAGCGGAAGCGCTGGAATGCCGCCGAAAGTCCCTGCTTTCATATTTCGGGGAAACGGCCGCGCAGTGCAATCATTGCGATTTGTGCGAACGCCCGGTTGATGTGTTTGACGGCACGACCGCCGTTCGCAAAGCGCTATCAGCCATTTTGCGTACCGAGGAATGGTTTGGTGCCGGTCATCTTATCGACATTTTGCTGGGCAACTCCACGGATAAAATTCAAGCGCGGGGTCATGACCAGTTACCGACATACGGCGTGGGAAAAGAATATGACCGCCGACAATGGCAAGCTGTTTTTCGGCAAATGATGGGACATGATCTGATCAGACCAGACCCAGAGCGCCACGGCGCGTTGCGTATGACGGATCGCGCACTACCTATCTTAAGAGACGAACAAACGATCCAACTGCGCCGTGATTCCATCAAAGCCGCTAATCGTCGTCCAGCAGTCAAAGCTTTGGTTTCGGAAGAAGACGCGCCACTCTTGTCCGCCTTGAAGGCCAAGCGTAGAGCCTTGGCGGAAGCGGCAAAAGTGCCAGCTTATGTCGTGTTTAATGACCGCACATTGATAGAGATGGCGGAAAACCGCCCTCAAACGTTGGACCAAATGTCGGGCATTACTGGCGTCGGGGCCAAGAAACTCAAAACTTACGGTGCAGATTTTCTATCTGTGATCACGGGTGAAGCAGAACAAATCCACCCCAAACGTATGAAACTTGCTGGGCTGGATGCAGGCGCGATCTATGACAAGTTGCTTGAAATTCAAGCAGATTTGGCACGTGGCGCGGACGGTACTGACAAACCGTTAAGCTGTTCTGCGTCGCTGTTGTCCAAAGTGGCACAATTGCACAGTCCAGATGCAAATTCGATTGAGAAACTATTGGGCGAACGGCGAGCATCACGTTTTGGGCCAGCGTTTCTGGACGCGCTGCGCAAGGCAAGCTAAGTCACGTCTAACACGATGATATTGGGGAGCAGCCATGCTAGTCGTCATTTCACCAGCTAAACGCTTGGATTGGGCCGAGCGAGATGTCTCTATGACAGCACCGGAATTTCCTGAGGATGCAGCACGCCTTGCAGCCACGGCGCGAAATCTGACTTTGGGCAACCTCAAAAAACTAATGGACTTGAGCGACGATCTGGCGCGTTTGAACAGGGATAGGTTCCGCAATTTCGAGTCCGACCCGACCAAGGAGGCTTTGCGCCCGGCAGCTTTGGCCTTTGCGGGGGACACGTATCAGGGACTTGATGCGCCTAGTCTGGATGCAGGTGAAATGGCATGGGCGCAGGAACATTTGCGGATTTTGTCGGGTTTGTACGGTGTGTTACGCCCATTGGATGGCATGCAACCCTACAGGCTTGAAATGGGAAGTCGGCTAAAAACGCGACGGGGCACATCGCTGTATGATTATTGGCGAGACCAATTGTCCAAGGCCCTCAACGCTCAGGCTAAAACCGTTGAAACGGACATCCTTGTGAATTGCGCCAGTCAAGAATACTTCGGCGCTGTAGCGCCTAAGGCTCTGAAACTGCGCGTGATTACACCGCAATTCTTAGAGGATAAAGAAGGCGTTCCTAAGATGGTTAGCTTTTTTGCAAAAAAGGCGCGGGGATCTATGGCGCGCTTCATCGTGCAAAATCGACTGACCGACGCCAATAGCCTTAAGGATTTTGACTATGGCGGCTATATGTACCAACCGGACATGTCCGAAGCAGATAAGCCTGTGTTTGTTCGGCCTTACCAATCATGATCGTGTAATGTGTCAAGGCTGCGCAATTTGAACTTCAGTCTCTCTAAAATGGCATCGTCCTTTTTAGAGACACCGTAGATCACCCCGCGAGAGCTTCATCTGAAAGTGGTGGCCTCACACATTCTGGAGCCTGCGACATGATCATGTCATGAATTGCAGGTTTGCGCAGAGGTTTGGTCAAATAATGATCCAAACCAGCCTCCATGATGCTTTGGTCATCGCCGGTCATAGCATGAGCCGTGAGCGCGACAATCGTGACTCGTTGATCAGTGGCTGCTTCGATTTCCCGGATTTTTCCAGTTGCCTCCTTGCCATCCATCCGTGGCATCGAGATGTCCATGAAAATCAAGTCAGGTTCGAATTCTTTATATTTTTCAATGGCTTCAATTCCGTCATTTGCAAAAACAAGGTCGATATCGAGTTGTTTGACCATCTTCCTGAAAACCAATTGGTTTGTTTTGTTGTCTTCAGCGGCCAAAATTTTCATCTTTCGCGCGCCGTCTGAAGCTGTTGGGGCGGTGACTGGGGCTTGAACATTAGTCGGGGCGACATCCGGAACGCTCGTTTGTTCCGCTTCGGCTGGTTGTGGTTTTGAAGCGGGCTCTGGGCGTTCCGGTTGTGCAAGGTGTGCTTCCGGTTCTGGGGGGTTAAATTCCACATCCGCGGTGTCACTTTTGGGCGGCACTTGTGGTGCAGGTCTTTTGCGTGCCTTGAAGACTGGCGCTGGTGAAGTGCTTTCTTCACTTGATCCTGCTGCCGTGTTTGAATGTTCGTGAGTGTTTTTAGAGGCTGCCGTGGTACATTTTTCGTCGACGACGGCCCCGAGGCCGGTCAAGGTTTTGATGAGTGTGTCTCGGTAGACCGGGCGTTGTAAAAGCGCGGATAATTGCCCACGAGCTTCGGAGTTTCCTAAGGCGCCGGGATTGGAACTTACCATGATGATAGGTGTTTCACAGCCTTGCTCTCGGGCCGCTAAGGTGAAATCAGCACCGTTCATACTTTGCATAATATGATCCGTGATTATGAGGTCATATGACTCGCGAAGGTTCATCAATGCCTCCGGCCCGGTCGCAAAGCCATCGGCTTCCGCGCCAAGCAGTTCGATTTGTCTTCGTAAGATTTCCCGGTTGATCTTATTATCGTCAATGATCATGACGCGCTCAATGTTCTTGGGAACGCGTGGTGGTTCTTTGGCGGCGACTTCTTGGGTTTCCAACATGATGCGGAAGCCAAAGCATGACCCTACATCTAACTCACTGCTGGCCCAGATTTCGCCATTCATCATATGCACAAGACGTTTTGTGATCGCAAGGCCCAGCCCGGTGCCTTCAAATTGCCTGTTCTGTTCATCATCAACTTGCGTGAATTCATCGAAAATATGGTTTATTTTTTCTTCTGGAACGCCGATCCCTGTATCTTCGATCGCAATATGAATGGCTGTCAGACCCGTTTCAGCGTCAGAAATACCTGTAACCCGCACCAAAACATGACCTTCCATGGTGAATTTGACTGCGTTGCCAATGATGTTGGTCAGAATTTGGCGAATACGCCCTGCGTCGCCTTTGAAATGTTGAGCAAGAAATAAATCGTAGTCCACAAGCAAGGCGACGTTCTTTTCGCGCGCGGCAGGTTGCACCAACATCACGACTTCATTGATGGCTTTCTCTAGGTCGAAAACGGCGTGGTGAAGTACTAGTTTCTCAGCTTCGATTTTTGAGTAATCGAGAATGTCATTGATGATAACCAACAATGCTTCACCAGAGTTTCGGATGGTTTCAGCATATAATTGTTGTTCATCGTCTAACGCTGTTTCGGCCAACAACTCGGCCATGCCAACAACCCCGTTCATGGGCGTGCGAATTTCGTGGCTCATATTGGCTAAAAAGGCTGACTTAGCACGCGCGCCATCCTCGGCCCGGATGCGAGCTTCCTGAAGCTCCTTTTCATAACGAACCGTTTCGGTGATGTTCAAGCCAAGCGAGATCACGTCACCATTTTCACTTAGATGATCGACGATCTTAATATATTGGTCGTTCCAAAGCCGAATAACGATGGGTTCTGCGGTTAGGTTTTGGCGCCTTTGCAACATACTTGCACGCCACTCGGCAGGAGGTGTGTCTTCGGTATCAACGATGCCTTCTTCAGTCAGCAATTGTAATAATCGCGCGTATGCAATGCCGGGTTTGACTTCTTCCAAGCCTTCGAAAACCACCTGATAGGCGTGATTAGCCGCAATAAGGCAGTCATCGGGGTCAAAGAATGCAAACCCGTCTTCAATAGTCGTGATGGAATGCCATAGACGTTTTTCGGCCAGTTCAACTTTCTGGTGCGCGACACTCAGATCCGATTTTACACGCTCGTTCTCGTTGCGGACATTTGCGACTTCGGCGCGCGTTTCAACAATTTCTTCAGATAGGGCGCGGGCGTGATGGCCTAGTTTGCGGTTGGCAGCAAAAAGCTCGGCCTGCTTGAGTTCAAGTAGCCGTTCAGCGGCCAGTCGACCGCGTCGTTCTGAGGCAAGTTTTTCTGCTAGGCTCATCAAAGGATCCAGATCGTATCGGGTGCACATTCCTCTTTTGAGGTGAATATCCACTTAACTGAGCGCCGGATTTCCTATGAATCATTGCGTTTCTAGCGTGTCACGTGTCACGTTTAAGTTACCCAGATGGAGTAAGTTCGAATGGTCCTTCGCGTGATCGCCAAAATCTATGCTGTAATTTTCCTTGTTCTATCAACGGTTTCTGCACAAGGTCAGCCACTGACCTCCAATGCAGTTCCGCAGGATCGATTTATCTACTCTCCGGATGCGGATTTCCCGGGTGGAGATATTTCAAATTTGTTCGATACAACGCAGCAAGCCTGTGCTCGCGCGTGTCTGTCGATGTCGGATTGCAACGCGTTCACATTTAACGCCCGATCCAATGCCTGTTTTCCCAAAACGGGGGCGACAACATCGGAAATTTATGTGGGTGCGATGTCAGCATTGCGCGTCGCGACCGATCCACAGGTTTTGGCGCAGGAATCCGTGCGCCGAGCAGCCCTGCCTTTCCTGACGGAGGATGACGTAAAACGTGCAAACACATTGGTTGCAGACATAGCCACACGGTTTCCTGCAGGTAACCAGACCGCTCAAAGCTTGACGGTCTCTCTGGCCCAAGCTTTGTCGCAAAAATCATATGTAAATGCGAGAAATTGGGCGGGTACATTGGCATCGCTCACGGACAGTCCTGATGCGTGGTCTAGTTACAGCTATGCGAGCTTGCGGGTGCCAAATTCAGTGTCCCGAGGTGAGCGAAACCGCGCAAGACGTGATGCTGTCCCGGCGGCGTTAAATGCTGTGCTGCGCGCTAAGGGTGATGCAGCGCACGCGGCTGCTTTGGGCCAATTGGCTGACGCTCTGGAGGCGAACGGACGAGGGCGCGACAGCATTCCAGCCTTGCGACGCGCGACCCAGTTGAGCCCCCGCGATGACTTTGCGGCCAAATTGGACAAGGTGATCAACACATTTGGCTTCCGGATCATCGAACATCAAGTGGACAACAACAGCGCCGCACCACGCATTTGTGCGACATTCTCTGAGCCGCTGGTCAAAAGCGGCGTTGATTATGACACATTTGTCCGCGTGCCGAACTTGACTGTTGTGACCGAAACAAGTGGTGCGCAGCTTTGTGTGACCGGGGTCGAGCATGGCGCGCAATACGATGTCACGTTCCGCAGTGGTTTGCCGTCCGCACGTGGGGAAAACATGCAGCGCGACGTGGCATTGCAACTTTATGTGCGCGATCGCAATCCGTCGGTCAGCTTTCCTGGGCGGGGCTATGTTCTACCAAGGTTGGAGGGGGCGGCATTGCCTGTGCAAACCGTGAATGCCAGCCAATTGGATTTGCAATTGCGCCAAGTGAGCGACCGAAACTTGCTACGCGCCATTCAAGACAACTATTTTGGGCGACCCTTGTCAGGCTTTGCCGAAGATGCGTTCGCGAATGACGTCGCCGCCGAAGTCTGGAGCGGCGAAGCCGAGGTTCAAACCGAATTAAACCGCGAAACCACAACACGATTGCCGTTGGGCGATATGCTCACAGGTATGAAACCGGGGATTTATGTTTTGACCGCGCGGGTGAAAGGCGTGGATCGTTATGATGAAGCCGGGGCCACGCAATGGTTTGTTGTGTCCGATCTTGGCCTGAGCAGTATGAAAGGCTCTGATGGGCTGCATGTCGGCGTTCAAAGCTTGTCGGATGCTCAAGCCCGTGCAGGTGTTAACGTTTCGCTTGTCTCCAAGGCCAACGCAGTTTTGGCGCGCGCGACCACAGATGCCGATGGGTTTGCCCGATTTGAAGCGGGGTTTGCACGCGGCACAGGATCGGCAGCGCCCGCTCTGATCTTGGCAGAGACAAGTGATGACATGGCCTTTTTGCCGCTCACGGGTCCCGCGTTTGATCTGTCCGATCGAGGTGTCGAAGGCCGCGCCGCACCGGGGGCGTTGGATGTGTTCCTTGCCACAGATAGGGGGGCGTACCGCGCCGGCGAAACGATTGGTGTCACAGCTTTAATTCGCGACGCAACTGGCGCGCAAGCCGAACCAAACTTGCCACTTATCGCTGTGTTGCAACGCCCAGATGGGGCCGAATACAGCCGCACAATCGCAACAAAAGCGGCAGCGGGCGGACATGTTTTTGAGTTGCCGATAGGCGCAGATGTGCCGCGTGGAACGTGGCGTTTGGATATGCGGCTCGGGGATGGCGACACCGCCTTGTCCAGCACGACAGTGTTGGTGGAAGACTTCCTGCCCGAACGGCTGGATTTTACATTAGAGCTGCAGGGCGACGCATTGCGGTTATCGGATCGCCCGCCTTTGACGGTCTCGGCGCGCTATTTGTTTGGCGCACCTGCGGGGGATATCCCTGTTGAAGCTGATATACGTTTGCGCCCAACGCGCGCCCAAGATGGCTGGCCCGGCTACGTGTTTGGCCGCCACGATTCGACGTTGCGCAGGCAGACATCGTCTTTGCAGCCAGTCCGCACAGATAGCGATGGACGCGCGACGCTTGGTTTGGAATTTCCAGTGATCCCAACGCCTGATGTGCCCTTGGATGTGGAAATCGTCGCGCGCGTGTCAGAAGGATCAGGGCGCCCAGTTGAGCGTCGTTTGGTCAAACCCATCCGCCTGACCACGCCAATCATCGGGTTCAAACCAAGTTTCGAAGATGTTGCCGCCGAAGATTCTGATGCGGTTTTTGATATGGTTGCACTAGACCCAACCGGGGCTGCGATGCGCGGCGAACTCATATGGGTCCTGAACCGTGTCGAGACCCGCTATCAATGGTATCAACTTTACGGAAATTGGAACTGGGAGCCGATCACGCGACGCACGCGGATTGCGAATGGGACAATGGAATTGACCGGACAGGCCGCGTCGCTTTCTGTTCCGGTGCGCTGGGGGAGCTATGAATTGGTGGCCGAACTGGCAGGGACACAAGTGTCTGCCTCGACGGTGTTTTCTGCGGGTTGGTATGGCAGCGGCGACAGCACACAGACGCCGGATCGCTTGAATGTGGGTCTCGATAAACCGACGTATAGCGTTGGAGAGACGGCACAATTTCGCATAACTGCCCCGCAGGGTGGCACGGCAATGGTCAGCGTGCTGGCCAGCGATGTGATCCACCGAGAGGTCGTCACGCTTGATCCCGGCGAAAGTGTCGTGCCGTTGAGGGTGACACAAGCTTGGGGCAGCGGGGCCTATGTCACGGCTTCGGTTTTGCGACCCCTTGGCGGCGATGATCCGAACCCAACGCGCGCTATGGGTCTTGCGCATGCGAAGGTCGCGCCGGGTGATAAAGCGCTGGATGTTGTGATCTTGGCGCCTATTTCGACCGATGGCCAACCCGGCAATACCGACGTCCAAGTCAGGGTCAAAGGCTTGCCAACTGGCACGCAAGCCCATGTCACACTGGCGGCGGTCGATCTGGGTATTCTCAATTTGACAGGCCATGACAGCCCTGATCCTAAGGGACATTATTTTGGCCAACGTCGACTTGGCGTCGAGCTGCGCGATATCTATGGGCGTCTTATCGATGGCCAATCCGGGGCTCTTGGCAGGGTTCGTTCTGGTGGCGATGCTGGTGCGCAAATGCGCCTTCAAACGCCCCCGCCCGCCGAGGCAAACATGGTGTTCTTCTCTGGGTTGGTTCAAACCGACGCGCAAGGGATGGCTTTGATAACGGTGCCAAAACCTGCTTTCAATGGAACGATCCGTTTGGATGTGATTGCCTGGACCGACACGGCAGTGGGCGAAGCGACGGCCGAAATTATCGCGCGCGATCCCGTTGTGGTCACGGCTTCCTTACCGCGGTTCTTGGCGCCGGGTGATGAAAGTCGCCTTTTGTTGGAATTCGTGCATGCAGATGGCGCTGGGGGCGACATGCCGTTGACGATTGACGCGCCTGAATTGTTCTTGGGCGTGGCACCTGACACGGTGTCGATCAAAGCCGGCCAAAAGACGACTCTTTCCCTGCCTATCGTCGCCGCAGACGTGGGTGACATATCGCTTAAGGTAACGCTGGACCTGCCAAACGGCACTCATCTGGATAAAACGTTGAACCTTGGCGTGCGTCGTAACGACCCCGAAACGGCTTTCACGCGCCGCTTTGAATTGGCGGATGGCGCCACGTTCCGTTTCGATCAAGAGGTCTTTGCGGGCCTGTTGCCGGGAACGGGCGGCGCTGTTGTGTCAGCGGGACCATTGGCGCGCTTTGATGTGCCGGGTTTGATGAATCAGTTGGATCGCAACTCATATGGCTGCACCGAACAGCTGACCTCTGGCGCGATGCCGTTGCTCTACCTAAGTGAATTTTCCGCCGACACGGATGTGCAATCGCGTATCCAAAACGCTGTGGCACGAATTTTAACCAGGCAAACAAGCGGCGGCAGTTTCGGGCTGTGGCGCGCAGACTCGGGGGAGTTCTGGCTGGACGCTTATGTCACCGATTTTCTGACCCGCGCGCGGGATGCAGGTCACGATGTGCCTTCGCTTGCGATCAAATTGGCGCTGAACAACTTACGCAATCGCGTGAACTACGCGCCTGATTTCGATAAGGGCGGCGAAGACATCGCCTATGCCCTGCTGGTTTTGGCGCAGGAAGGGGCCGCTTCGATTGCCGATTTGCGCTATTATGCAGACGCCAAACGCGAGGCTTTTGCGACTCCGTTATCTGCCGCCCAGATTGGCGCAGCCTTAGCAAGTTATGGTGACACATTGCGCGCCGACAGCATGTTTGCACAGGCCGCACGATTGTTGAAGCGTGGCTCTGACACACGTGTGTGGCGGGATGATTTTGGGTCTTCTGTTTCAGACAAAGCAGGGGTTTTGCGTCTTGCTGCTGTTTCCGGAAGTCAGGCGATTGATCGGGCCAATTTGGCGCAAAGCTTGATCCCGCAACGCAGTTTGTCCACACAAGAGGCCGCACAAGTGCTGATGGCGGCAAACGCGCTGCGTGGCACGCCGGGCAGTTCGGGGTTGCTCGTCAATGGTGTTGCTGCGGCGGGACCTGTTGTGAAGCGTCTGAAAAACACCGATGACGGAACGGTTTTTGAAATCCGCAACACAAGTGGGACCAGCACAGATGTGACCCTGACCACTTATGGCGTTCCAGACATTGCGCCTGATGCGGGCGGCTACGGATATGCCCTGAAGCGCCGTTATTTCACGCCGGATGGCATTGAGGTTTCAGGACCATTTACCACAGGTGATCAAATGGTTGTTGTCCTGACAATTACCCCGTTTGAGGAGGTTGGTGCCCGTCTTATGGTTGAAGACGCGTTGCCCGCTGGGCTTGAGATCGACAATCCAAACCTGATCCAATCCGGTCAAATTCGTGGTCTTGATTGGCTAACCTCAACGCAGGTCGAAAACAGTGAATTCCTGTCCGACAGGTTCCGCGCGGCATTGGACGTGCAGGATGCTAAAGAGGTTCATTTGGCTTATAAAGTGCGCGCAGTGACGCCCGGAACGTATCACCACCCGGCCGCTTTGGTGCATGACATGTATCGCCCTGAATACCGCGCGATCACTGAGACCGGCCGATTGGTTATCAACCAATGATCCATCGTTGGCTCACGGCATGTGCTGCGGGCTTGCTGGCGATTGCAGTTGCGCGTGATGGGTTTGAAGATTGGGTCAACGAAACTCGCTTGCCGCTCTTGGCGCATGCAGTGTCAACGGAAGTGGTTGACGCTAACGGATATCTGCTGCGGGCCTATCCGGTCGAAAATGGACGTTGGCGGATGGCAACAACGTCGCGTGACGTTGATCCAACCTATCTCAAGATGTTGTTCTCAATCGAAGACAAAAGGTTTTCCATTCATAGGGGCGTTGACTCGCGCGCGATTGTGCGGGCCTTTGGGCAAGCCGTTTGGAATGGGCGGATTGTGTCGGGTGGCTCGACACTGACCATGCAGGCAGCCCGTTTGATCGAAAACTCCGGGACGGGTGGTTGGTCTGGAAAACTGCGCCAGGTCAGGGTTGCTTTGGCGCTGGAACAACGTCTGAACAAAGATGATATCCTGACATTATACCTTACGCATGCGCCATTTGGTGGGAATGTCGAAGGGGTGCGGGCGGCGTCTTATGCGTGGTTTGACAAACCCCCTAAACGGTTGAGCGCGGCTGAGGCTGCTTTGTTGATTGCTTTGCCACAAGCCCCAGAAACACGCCGTCCGGATCGCAATCCACAGCAAGCAAAGCACGCCCGTGACCGTATTTTGCAACGTCTTGGCAGGGCGGGAACCACTGCTGACATTCCGCGCGTTTTGCACCGTGTGCCGCGCCTCGCCCCACATCTGACGGACCGCGCGCGCGGAGCATCGCCACAGGGCCGGGTGTTACAGGTGACGCTTGATGCAGATGTTCAGCGTAAGATGCAGGCCTTGTCTCAACGTGCGGTGCAAAACTTGCCGCGCGAAGTTTCGGCGGCCATTCTTGTGGCTGATCATCACACCGGCGCAATTCAGGCTTACGTGGGGGCCGCGCAATATGGCGATGCCGGGCACGCGGGGTTTGTCGACATGGTAAGGGCGCAACGCAGCCCCGGTTCGACGTTAAAGCCCTTGATCTACGCTTTGGCCTTTGACCAAGGTCTTGCGCATCCTGATACGTTGATTTCTGATCGCCCTGTGGCTTTTGGCGCTTACACGCCGCAGAATTTTGATGGTCAGTTTCGGGGCGATATCACTGTGCGTCGCGCGCTTGAGCTTTCGCTGAACATCCCCCCGGTGTTGCTGACAGACGCTATGGGTCCACATCGGTTGATGGCTGCACTGCGCAAAGGCGGCGCTGACCCGCAACTTGCGGGCGGACAGCCGGGACTTGCGATTGCGCTGGGCGGGTTGGGTTTATCGCTTGAAGATCTTGTTCAGCTTTACGCGGGTTTGGCCCAAGGGGGCCAAGCTGTACCTTTGCATTGGATGGGCCCCACACAAAAAGAGCCGCTATCACGTCTCGTGTCGGGCAGTGCCGCTTGGCAAGTGGGCCATATTTTGGCGGGTATTCAACCGCCCCAAGGTCAACCACTGGGCCATGTCGCGTTCAAGACCGGAACGTCCTATGGGCACCGCGATGCATGGGCGATTGGGTGGGATGGCCGCCATGTGATTGGTGTGTGGTTGGGTCGCCCGGATGGCACGCCTGTGCCGGGTATTTTTGGCGGGGATATTGCGGCCCCGATCTTGTTTGAGGCCTTTGGGCGCTTGAAGCCAACGCTGCATCCTTTGCCTGTGCCACCACCGGAAACTTTGATCCAAAGCACGGCCCTTTTGCCCAAGGTTCTGCAACGTTTCTCACCGCGATCTGGGGTTTTGGACGGGGATGATACTGGACCGGAATTGGCCTTCCCGCCTGATGGTGCGCGCTTTCGTGTCTCGCAAGATCAAGGGGTTGTTGTGAAGTTGAAAGGGGGTACGCCGCCCTTTGCTGTGTTGGCCAATGAAAGACCGGTTCACACCAGTGTGCACGCCCGAGAAATTGAACTGAGGGGCTTGCGTCCGGGCTTTTCAACACTGCGCGTTATTGATGCGACGGGGCGGTCTGACCGGGTCAACATCCGGCTTGATTGAACCAATGGGGAAGGGTCCCCGCGGGGAACTTATTGCATTTTATTGTTTAGAAACAACGAACGTCAATTCCACTTCCCGAAGTTTATCCCAAGGCATCGCGATCCTTTAACGACGCCCTTCGCGCAACCAAGCCGCGACAATGAAGCCCGCAGACAGCAGCAAGACAAGCCAAGGCGGCAGCAATGACATTTGCCGCACATCCAATGTTTCATACGCGTCGCGTGGGGTGATTCCGATCCAACCACGACCTGCTGAGGGGCGACCTGCCCGCACTGTGCGCACATTTGGCTGCCCGTCTTGAAGCTGCACGACACCACCGCGCATCATGTCGACACTGGGTTGCATTAGATCCGACGTGGCCAAAGTTTCTTCGAATTCGCGGGGGGCGGCTGGCCCCAAACCGATGACTGTTTTCAGATCACCTTCTTCAAGCCGATAAAGCCCAATTTCCGGCCCGTCATATTCCCCTTCAAAAAGGCCCGGTCGGGTTTGCGTCATCTCGATCACAGTGCGCGAACCATCGGGTGCGGTCACACTCACATTGCCTGACGTTTCAGACATTGTGCGACGTTGAATTCGCATGTTTTGTCCGATGGCTTCAGCTGTCAGGGCCTCTTCTTCAAGCTCAGGTTCACCCATCATCCAGTGGGCCAAGCGCCGCAGCAATTCCAGTTGGGGACCACCGCCCTCATAGCCGCGCGACCAAAGCCATGCGTGGTCCGATGCCAAAAGCGCCACGCGACCCTCTTCGACACGATCCAAGACCAGTAAAGGGCGATCATCCACGCCGGTCATCACGATGTGGCCTGATTGCGGATCGACATCAACTTGGCGCAACCACCGGCCCCAATCGCCATTTGCTGGCAGACCGGCCGTTACAGGATGACGGCTGCCATCCTCGGTGATCGTGGGGCTAAAGGGTTCTTCCAAGACGCGGGCTGTAGGCTCGGCAGGTAAAACGGTCCCAAGCGGAGACCGGAAGATACTAGACGCATTTGCGAAATCAGGACCCGCCGCGACCAGCACAGCGCCACCTTCACGCACGTAATTTGCAACATTGTCCAAATAGATCGCGGGCAGGATGCCGCGGCGTTTGTAACGATCAAAGATGATCAAATCGAAGTCTTTGATCTTCTCTAGGAACAATTCACGCGTGGGAAAGGCAATCAGGCTCAGTTCGCTGACGGGCACGCCGTCTTGTTTTTCGGGCGGGCGCAGAATTGTGAAATGCACAAGATCAACCGAACTGTCGGATTTCAACAGATTGCGCCATGTGCGCCCACCGGGGTGTGGCTCGCCGGAAACAAGCAGCACGCGCAACCTATCGCGCACGCCATTCATTTGGATCAGGGCGGTGTTGTTGCGTGTTGTCAGCTCACCATCTTGTTCAGGCACCGTAAACTCGATCACATTACGCCCACCATGCGGCAGCGTCACAGGCAATTCGAGGTCTTCACCAATGGGCACCTGAAAGATTTGCGGCGCAGCACCATCCACGGAAACCTGCAACCGCGACAATTGCGCGTCTGGGGCCGCACCTTGGTCTTCAATGCGCAAAGTAAGCGTGACAGGTTCACCGATTATCGCAAAAGCGGGGGCGCCTGTTACCACCAGGCGGCGGTCCCAATCATCGTTTTCGCCAGTCATCAAAAGGTGCAAAGGGGCCGGTAAATCGGGGGCAAGCTCCGCATCATGGATGCGCCCATCCGAGGCCACGATCACACCCGCGATGCGCGCGCGGGGTTCTTCGGCCAAAGCGTCCGACAACGCGGTCATGATTTGCGACCCTGTGTCGTCTGCGCCGTCCTCAACCGTTATGCGGCGCAACTCGGTGTTGTCATGGTTTTCGATGGCGCGCGTGATGCCTTCGATCGCGATGTCTGTTTGAGCAGGGCGGTTTTTCAATGTCTGGCTAGAGGTGCGATCTTCTACAAGCAAAACGATGTCACTTAGCGGGGCGCGATCTTCTCTTTGATAGACCGGGCTTGCGAGCGCAAGGACAAGAACCACGCCTGCCAAACCACGCAAGGCCCATCCGGCCAAGCCGCGCCACAGCGCAAAACCTGTGAACCCAACTATGAGCACAGCCAACAAGATCAACATTGGCAACGGCACCAACGGAGAAAACAAAACGGTTCCGGTCATTGGCCCAACCTATCCAAAAGCGCAGGCACATGGACCTGATCCGATTTATAGTTCCCGGTTAGCACATGCATCACAAGGTTCACTCCAAAACGATATGCCAACTCGCGCTGACGTTCGCCTGAGAACCCGCGCCCAACAGGCAACATAGCGCCGCCGCCCGTGTTTACAGCCCACGCGGCAGCCCAATCGTTGCCACCAATGACAACAGGGGTCACACCGTCGTTCAAGTTTCGGAAGGGCATACCGTCGATGGCTTGGGCATCAGGGGGGGCGGCCTCTACCCAGACGTCGCGCCCCATATATCGGCCCGGGAAGTCTTGCAGCAGGTAAAACGTGCGGGTCAAAACGTGATCCCTTGGGATCGGCTCTAGGCGCGGAATATCAAGCGGCGCGGCGAGATCCTGAAGCTTGCGTCCATTTGGGGATGACGCGCCAAATCCAGCAAGATCGGCATCGCGCGTATCAAACAAAATCAGACCACCCGAACGCAGATATTCATTGAGGCGGGCATAGGCTTCTCTGCTGGGGCGCGGTTGATCTGGCGTGATTGGCCAATAAAGCATTGGGAAAAACGCCAGTTCATCGGTTTCCAAATTCACGCCCATCGGGGTTGTCGGCTCAATCGATGTGCGGAAAAACAATGTGTCCGTTAATCCGCGAAGACCGGCCTCAGCGACCTCATCCACCTGATTATTACCAGTAAGAACATGCGCCAACACCAATTCGGCCGTTGCCGTGACCGCGAAATCGTCATCCGTGGTTTGGGTGTGCCCGGTGTTTGGCATGTATAGCAAGGCGATCAGAACTGTGCTGGCAACAGTCGCGCGCGGGCCGCTCAGGCGACCAGACAGGGCGAGTGAGGCGATAATGTCAGCCATCAGCAACAACACCGCCGCGCCCAAAAGCAAGCCACCCAAAGGCACTTCGCGCAATGCCCCAAGGCCGATAACTGTAACGTCGGCGGGCCAGATGGCAGGTTCTACAGGTGTATCCGGACCAATCACGTTTCGTGCCAACACCCGGTTCTCAGATTGATACACACCGGGCTGCAAAGAAGGGCCTAGGGCGGTTTCGAACAAATCTGGGCCAGACACACCGGGGAGGTTGCCTGTGTCGATCAGGTTTCCTTCTGCGCTCAACACGCGGGTGGGGGTCCATGTGGTGCCCTCAAGATCGGCAGGGTCGGGCGATACTGTGCCTGATAAAACAGACAGACGTTCCAACATTTCGACGAACAAAACGGATAATGGCAGGCTTGACCATTCTGCGTTGGCGGTGACGTGGAACAAAACTACTTGGCCTTGGCCCAATGACTTACGTGTCACCAATGGCGTTCCGTCGGTGAGTTGTGCAATCACGCGGTCGGCCAATTGCGGATCCGGTTGTGCCATGACCTGCGCGGTGACACGCACGTCAGAGGGGATGTCCAACCCAAAGAAAGGTGAATCGGCGTTGAAATCCGCCAGTGCTTTTGGCTCCCCCCAACTCATCGCGCCCCCAACGCTGCGTCCGCCGGATCGCAAGCGCACAGGCATCAAGACATCTTCGTCCGCACGGCTGATGTCACTGGCCGCGATGCGAGGTCCCGCAAAGCGCAACAGCATGCCGCCTTTTGCAACCCATGCCGCAAGGTCTTCGGTTTCTTGCGGCGACAACGTGGCCACATCCGCCAGAATGATCGCGTCCGGGTTGGCGGGCAATACGTCTTCCAGCGCGGAATTCAGCAAGTCCACATGCGGTTCAAGCGCGTGTTCCAAGTAGTGCAATGGGGACAGCAATTGCAGGCCCTCGCGATCATCGCGCCCTGCAATCAAAGCGACTTCGCGACGGCGTAAGTTGTCATCCACCAACGTGGTGGCCCCTGCGCTGCGATGGCCTTCAATTGTGAAGCGGGTGATCCTTGCACGAAGTTCTGCGGGCAAAGACAGGTCAACGCTGGCGACCGTTTCATTCGCGTCAAATTGAACTGTGTTTCGCGCCAATATCGTCTCGTTGCCAGCGGGGTCTTTGCCTTGAGCCAAAAAGGTGATGTCGCGGGAAAAGCCCGAATCTGGGCGTAAGGCGCGCAACGTGACAATTCCGTCTTCATAGGTTGCGGGCGCCACACCAATCGGGCTCAATCCGCCTTGCAGGGTCGTCACATTGCCCTTGCCCCGGACCAATTCGACCAAGTCAGAATGGCCGGGATATGTGAGGGCATCACTGATCCAAAGCGTGTCAAAGCCATCCAAGTCCTGCAAAGCCGTGGATGTTAGCGCAAGAAGATCGGGGCTAGGTTGCCATGCCAAAGGCGTCAGTGCGGCAAGGCGTTCGGCGACGGCGTTTGCGGATTGGAACACAGGCGTTTCTGGCGCGCTCAACACCAAAAGTGCGGCCGCTCTGCCTTGGCTTGCGGCTTTTTCTAATCGTATCAATGCTGTTTCGCGCGCATTGTCCCAGCCGGGAACGCCAGCCCAGCTTGCATCTGCGATCACCAGCAAGGGCGCGTTCCCGCCGGCGGCAGCGTCCGCATTCGGGTTTGCGATCGGTCCGGCCAATCCGATGATCATCGCCGCGACAGCCAACATGCGAAGTAACAACAACCACCATGGGGTGCGGTCGGTTACGGTGTCGTCATCCGCCAAGCCAAGCAGCAACGCCACACCCGGGAAGCGGCGCTTCAACGGGGCAGGGGGCACAGCGCGCAGGATGATCCAAAGGATTGGCAACGCAATAAGGCCAAGCAGAAGCCAAGGTGCTGTGAAACCTATACCACCCAAAATTGTCATGCTGCTGTTCCCATCGCGCGGTAGAGCCAAAGCAATCCAGCTTGCGCAGATTGATTTGTATGGTGCGTTTCAAACCGCCAGCCCGCAAGTTGGCAGAGTTCGGTTAATTCGGCCTTACGTTCGACCAGTCGCTCAAGATAGCGGTTTTGCAGGTCGTTTGCTTTGAGCGTTTCATGACGCAACGTGCCGCCCATGCTTTCAAACACGGTGCGCCCTTTGTAGGGAAACGCTTCCTCGGCGGGATCCAGCACTTGATACATGCAGCCCGTCACGCCCCGATCTGCGGCTTTGCCGAGGGCGAGTTTGACCTCATCAAGTGGTCCCAAGAAATCGGATATAAACAGCGCGCGCGCACTTGGCAGCATGGCGCGGTGTTCTGGTGGGGAATAGTCGTCTTGCGCATCCGTCGCGAGGAATTCCGCCAACCGCAAAACTTGGTTGTTGCCGCGGCGTGGGGGCAAGTTGGTGCCCGTCAGGCCAACGCGTTCGCCGCCTCGTATCAAAAGGATGGACATGGCCAAGCCAAGCAAGCGGGCACGTTCGGCCTTGGTCTCTAGGTCTTTGCCGCTGGAAAACCCCATAGAGGCACCGCGATCCACCCAGATCATCACGGATTGCGCGATTTGCCATTCTCGTTCGCGCACAAATTGCGTGTCGCCACGGGCTGATCGGCGGTGATCAATCATGCGCAACGAGTCGCCAAGTTGCGCTGGGCGGTATTGCCAAAAATCATCCCCCATCCCTGACCGTCGCCGCCCATGATCGCCCAACAACACAGCCCCCGCCAAATGTTCCGCCCGCGCAAGAAGCGGCGGGAAGCTGGCAGCTTCTATTTCAGATCGGGCGCGTAAGTCGGCGACGGTTCGGGTCACGCAGCGGCCTCGCTGCGGGCCATGGAATTGGCAGTGGTATCGATGAGATCAGACAAACTGTCGCCACGGGCGCGGGCAGCAAATCCAAGTGCCATCCTGTGGCTCAGAACTGGGCGGGCCATATCGATCACATCATCCGCAGATGGGGCCAAACGCCCGTCCAGAAGCGCTTTTGCGCGAACAGCCATCATGAATGCCTGCGCTGCACGTGGTCCCGGACCCCAAGCAACCGTGTCGCGCACTTGTTGTGTTGCAGACGGGTCTTCCGGGCGGAAGGCACGCACCAGATCAAGGATCAGTTCGACCACGGATTCACCAACGGGCATACGCCGCAATACGGTTTGTGCAGCCAGCAATTCGTCGGCCTCAAAGACAGCCGTAGCATCTTCTTCTTCTACCCCGGTGGTGGCGATCAGGATGTCACGTTCGGTGTCGCGATCTGGATAGGGCACATCGATTTGCACAAGGAAGCGGTCAAGTTGCGCTTCGGGCAATGGATATGTGCCTTCTTGCTCAATTGGGTTCTGTGTGGCGAGCACGTGGAATGGCGTGCCAAGCGGGCGGTCTTCCCCGGCGACGGTCACTGTTTTTTCCTGCATCGCTTGCAGCAAGGCCGACTGCGTTCGCGGTGAGGCGCGGTTGATTTCATCTGCCATCAACAGCTGACAGAAAATCGGCCCCTCGATGAAGCGAAACGCCCGCGCACCGTCAGATTTCGTATCCAGGACTTCCGAGCCCAAAATATCGGCGGGCATCAGGTCTGGCGTGAACTGCACACGGTTGCCATGCAGACCCATCACTGTGGACAAAGTTTCGACCAGTCGCGTTTTGCCCAGACCCGGCAATCCGATCAACAGAGCGTGCCCACCGCACAGCAATGCGGTCAGAGTCAGCTCGACCACGCGCTCCTGTCCGATGAAGCGTTTGGTGATCGACGATTTCGCAGCAGCGAGCTTGTGGCCCAATGCTTCGATATCTGCCACGAGATTTTCCGCGTCGCTCATGACTTCCCTTTCAGTCTGGCTATATACTTCTGAGATAAGACTATCGCGCCGGAAGGGAATGACAAACGACATGTCTGCACAAAATACTGTGACACCGTCTGCAGAAAGCCTCATGGCGTCTGTTCAGGCGACCAAATCGGGCGGCTTACCGCCGGTTCATCTCTGGAATCCCCCATTTTGTGGGGATATCGACATGCGTATCGCGCGTGACGGGACGTGGTTCTATGAGGGCACACCTATTGGGCGATTTGAGCTTGCTCGTCTGTTTTCGACGATTTTGAAGCTGGAAGATGGTGAATATTTCCTTGTGACGCCCGTCGAAAAGGTGGGAATCACCGTGGATGACGCGCCATTTGTGGCCGTGGATTTCACCGCGACGGGCGATGCGGCCCACCAAAATCTTGAATTTGAGACCAATATGGGTGACCGCGTTGTCGCCTCGTCAGACAATCCAATCCGTGTTGAACGCGACCCTGAAACAGGGGAACCCGCGCCTTACGTGCATGTTCGCGCGGGCTTGGAAGCGTTGATTGATCGCAAAAGCTTCTATCGGCTTGTCGATATCGGTGCCCACCACGAGGGCTGGTTTGGTTTGTGGTCACAAGGGGTGTTTTTTCAGGTTATCCCATCGACGGAGCTTGAATAGGACGTTTTTGCCGGACAGAGCGCGAACAAACGCATGTATTTGGCGTTGTAAGTGGGTGCGCGTAAAACGGGTATTGTAAGATTGGGCAGCGCGGGCGTAAGGGTTGTTAAGGCGTTGCGAAAATTATCGCAAAAACCCGTGCTAAATTGAGAATATTTCATGAGTAAGATTGCTGCGAACCTATCCCTGCTGTGGCCCGAGCTTCCGTTCATCGAACGTTTCGAAGCTGCTGCTGCTGCGGGGTTTGAGGCCGTCGAGGTGCTGTTTCCCTATGATGTCGGCGCGCAAGAAATGCAGCGCGCAATGCGGCAAACTGGGCTGCGGATGATTTTGATGAATGCCCCGCCCCCCAATTACACAGGCGGTGAGCGCGGTTTTGCGGCGCGTGTCGGTGGGCAGGGTCGTTTTCAACACGATATCAAGCGTGTATTTCGCTATGCCGAAGCGCTTGGTGTTCGCTTTATCCATGTGATGACAGGGGAGGGCGAGGGCGAGGAAGCCTTTGATACTCTGGTCGAAAACCTCAAATGGGCGTCGCGAAAGGCCCCCAAGGGCCTGACTTTGACCATCGAGCCGCTCAATTCCGAAGATAATCCGGGCTATTTCATGAACGACTACGCCCTTGCCGCGAAAGTGCTGGATGCGGTCAAGAAGCCAAATGTGCGCCTGCAATATGACAGTTATCATGCGCAAATGATCCATGGCGATGCGGTCGAAGTGTGGCGGCTGTACGGGCTGCGGGCGGCGCATGTTCAATTTGGCGACGCACCGGGTCGTGTGCAGCCGGGCAAAGGCGAGGTCGACTTTAAAGCCTTGCTGCAGGCCATGACGGCAACGGGGTATGAGGGCTGGATTAGCGCCGAATACCACCCCGGCAAGAAGCAGACCGAGGCGACGTTGCAATGGATGAAGACAGTTCCCAAAACCTTTAAAATCGCCAGCTGAGTCACAGATTTTGACGGTGGCCGCGTTGCGCCCCGATGCCGCCTGACCTAGGGTGCGCGTTCACATAATCGGAGCCGCGCCCATGTCCTTTACCCTTGCCACTTGGAACATCAATTCCGTGCGTTTGCGCGCCGGTCTGGTCGAGAAATTGCTGGGCGAAGAAGCGCCAGATGTCCTGTGTTTACAAGAATGTAAAAGCCCCGTAGACAAAATCCCGATGGAGGTGTTCGCAGCCCTTGGCTATACCCACATGGTGGCGCGCGGCCAAAAAGGTTATAACGGTGTCGCGATCCTGTCCAAGCTCCCGATAGAGGAAGCAGGTGCCGAAGATTTCGCCTCCCTTGGACATGCGCGCCATATCGCTGGAAAGCTGGAAAACGGCGTTACGATCCACAACTTTTATGTGCCCGCAGGTGGCGACGTTGCCGACCGTGAGAAGAACGAGAAATTCGGCCAAAAACTGGATTACCTCAGCGAAATGCGCGACTATTTCCATGCCGTAAAACCCGAAAAATCGATCCTTGTTGGCGACTTGAACATTGCCCCACGCGAAGACGACGTGTGGTCGCACAAGCAATTGCTCAAAGTCGTGTCGCACACACCTATTGAAGTCGAAGCCTTGGCCGAAACCCAAGAGTCCGGCAAATGGGTCGATATCACCCGACAAGACATCCCCGAGGGGCTTTTGTATTCATGGTGGTCCTACCGCGCCAAGGATTGGGACGCGGCGAACAAAGGACGCCGACTGGACCACATCTGGGCAACGCCAGATATCTCAAACGCGGCGCACTCATCGCGGGTCTATCGTGACGCACGCGGCTGGGAAAAACCGTCTGATCACGCGCCGGTCTTTGCGACGTTTGATGTGTGATTTTAGCGGTTCTGGGCGGCGTTAACGGGGCGTTCGGTGGCGGGTTGCGACGCGTTTAGGCGCGCGGCCTGCAATTGGGGACGGAACATGTACGCCTTGGGGTCTGAAAGTTGACATCGAAATGTGAAGGTGACGCGCGAGCATCCGCGAGATGTAGGTTTCGCAGAGGTAACTCTGCGCGTCGTGGATCGCGCGATTAAGGTTCGTTTTCTTTACCTTTTGCGCCGCTAACCCGGCTGGCACGGCAGTGTCAGATTTCGCTAACCTTTTCCCGTGGACCGAGTAAACTGATCGGGCAAGGCAATGGGTGGGGTATGCGGTGACAGAAGCGGAAGAGGCGTATGCCGCAGCGGAGCGGCGGATTGCGGAGGCGAAGGCGGATGGGCGGCCGGCGCTTGGTCTGCGGGAGGCCGAAACTCAGGCGCTTGAGGTGCTTCCGCCGGAGATAGCAGAGCTGACCTCTCTGGAACTGCTGGATTTGCGCGGCACGCAGGTCTCTGATCTTGACGCGTTGTCTGAGTTGGCCTCTCTTGAATGGTTGTATTTGGGCGACGCGCAGGTCTCTGATGTTGGCGTGTTGTCCGGGTTGGTCTCTCTGAAATATCTGGATTTGCGCGGCACGCAGGTCTCTGATCTTGACGCGTTGTCTGGGCTGACCTCTCTAAAAATGCTGTATTTGGGCGGCACGCAAGTCTCTGATGTTGGCGCGTTGTCTGAGCTGGTCTCTCTGGAAAGTTTGGATTTGGGAGGCACGCATGTCTCTGACATTGGCGCGCTATCAGGGTTGGTCCGTTTGGAACGGCTGACTCTGCACGAAACACAGGTTGCTGATTTGCGGCCTGTGCTGGGATTGAAGGGTCTGAGTGAAGCGCGTGAATTTAAGGGCCTAACATTTCAGGGTTGCGTCGCGACCGAGGTTGATGACGAGATCAGGCGAATTTCGGAGATTGAAGACGACTCGCAGCGGGCGCGGGAGTTGTTTGCGTATTTGGAGGACTGGGAGCCGCCGGGGGAACCCCCAAGCGTACCGCCACAAGAACCTGCACCACTTCAAACGTTATGGGTCGATGACACGCTAACAGAAGCGCCGTCAGATCCCGAATTGGCACCACAAGACGAGGAATTGGCGCGGGAGGGGTGGCAAGCTCTCAAAGATTTTTATGATGAGGCACAAGACCTTCTGCGCAAAGACAATATGCCTAATCTAAACCGTGCGATGGATGCGTTTGGTCGTAGTTTGGGTGAACGCTATGAGGATATGCGCGTCATTTCAGTTGCTACGCATGGTCAACGTATAATCGAGATATCAAAGCAAAGCGACGGCATTCTGATGGAGGATGCTGCGGGTGATTTGATTGCTTTCAGCGGCGTCATTTCAACGCTGATGCAGAGATTTCCGAGATGGCGACGTTATGTGACGACCGTAGCAGAACCGGACGCGCCGCTTCGGGATGCTTTGCCAGCACTACGAGACCTTTCGGCGGTATTCCACGATGCAGATGACGTGTCGGAAAGCCTTGCCCGGAAATTCGATGATTTGATCGAGATGGCCGAGGATGACGGTTTGCCGGACGCGTTTGTGCAGACCGGGGTTTTGGTGTCTTTGTCGAACATATTGTCGTCGGTCGCTTCTAAAGCTTTGGACGTAGCCAAGGCGATTAAGAAGAAGACAGGCGAATATACGGTAAATGCCATTGCGGCAGGTATTGTTGGTGGTGCGCCCACCGCTATGGTCTCAATCATCGATTTGGCTTTTAACAACGGTAGGATTTTGGCGAGCTTAGCCAAGGATTACCCAACGTATTTGGGTTGGATCGAAAACGTATTGCGTGTCTTGGGTAAGGTATGAGTGCAACACAGGGCCGCGCCTGACCTCCCCGAAGGGAGGGCACAAGTGCAGCGTCGGCGCAAAGACAATCTGAGGGATGTGTTTGGCGAGTATAAAGTGCGTCGATCTCTGGGGGATGCGCCCACCCGAGGTCAGGCGCGGCCCTCGGGGGTGAAGCGTTTGATATGTGGTCAGCCCTTGGCATCTGGCAGTCCCCGGTCCATATAACGCGCGGTAGATGATCGTGATTGGAGACTTTAGCTATGGTTGATCTTAATCTTGGTGGCGGTTCGGGCGGTGTTGACGCCGATCTGATCAAAGACACGTCGGAAGCGACGTTTATGCAGGATGTGGTCGAGGCGTCTCAGACGACCCCGATTATTGTGGACTTTTGGGCGCCTTGGTGTGGCCCGTGCAAGACGTTGGGACCTCAGCTTGAGGACGCGGTTCGCGGTGCCAAGGGCGCTGTGAAGATGGTCAAAATCAACGTGGATGAAGCGCAAGGCATTGCCGGGCAGCTACAAATCCAGTCGATCCCAACAGTTTACGCCTTCTATCAGGGCCAACCCATTGACGGGTTTCAAGGCGCTGTGCCGCAATCTGAAATTAAGGATTTTGTCGACCGCGTGGTCAAAGCATCAGGTGGTGAAGCGCCGGGTGAAGGTCTTGCCGACGCGATAGCCGCCGCCGAAGAGATGCTCGAAGAAGGTGCCGCAGATGATGCCGCGCAGACCTTTGCAGCCGTTCTTGGCGAAGACCCCAACAACGCAATGGCTTACGGGGGCATGGTGCGCGCCCATATCGCGATGGATGATTTGGACCAAGCCGAAGCGATCTTGAACGGCGCCCCGGCTGAAATTTCCACAACGCCCGAACTCGAAGCGGCACATGCGCAGTTGGAACTGGCCAAGCAAGCCGCCAATGCAGGTCCCGTGGCCGAATTGCAGGCCGCAGTCGACGCGAACCCAGACGACCACCAAGCGCGCTATGATCTTGCGCAGGCGTTATATTCCAACGGGGACGGGGAAGCTGCGATCAACCATTTGCTCGACCTGTTCCGGCGTGATCGCGATTGGAACGACGGCGCGGCAAAGACGCAATTGTTTACAATGTTCGACGCGTTGAAGCCTGAAGATCCGTTGGTCTTGAACGGGCGTCGCAAATTGTCATCCATGATATTTGCCTGATCGCCCGCGAGAGCTAGGTATCTGTTCATGATAAAACCTGCTGACCTCCCCGAGACAATCCCAGTGTTCCCTTTGCAGGGCGCACTTCTGCTGCCACGTGCGCGCTTGCCTTTGAACCTGTTTGAACCCCGGTACTTGCAGATGTTGGAGGACACTTTGAAGACGCCTCAACGGTTGATCGGGATGATCCAACCAAACGAGGTTCCGGGGCGTTCGGGCACAGGATTGCAACGGATTGGATGTGCAGGGCGGCTGACGCAGTTCTCTGAAACAGAAGACGGGCGGTATATGATTACCCTGTCAGGCGTTTCGCGTTTTCGGGTTTTGTCGGAAGTGTCCGGCTTTTCGCCCTATCGGCGCTGCGATGTGTCTTGGGAGGGGTTCGATGCGGATCTTTTGCCCAAAGATCAAGACGTGAATTTTGATCGAACGTCTTTCTTGGATTTGTTGGGCCGCTATTTTGACGCTCAGTCCATGTCTGCCGACTGGGAGACGCTAAAAGACGCCGAAGACGAACTGCTGATTAACTCGCTGTCGATGATGTTGGATTTTGAACCCGAAGATAGGCAAGCCTTGCTCGAAGCACCATCTTTGAGTACGCGACGTGAGACACTGATCGTGCTGATCGAATACGCGCTGCGCGGCGGGCAATCTGATGAGGTAATGCAATGAGCGACGAAATTCTTTTTGACCGCAGGATGTTGGAATCTTTGGTCTGCCCGCGGACACATGAGACTTTGCGCTATGACGCGCAGGCGCAGGAGTTGATTTCCGAAGGTGCGCGCCTTGCGTTTCCAATTCGCAACGGCATTCCGATTATGCTGGAAGATGAGGCGCGGGCTCTCGATTAATCGCCAGAAGTGGCAGTTTTGATTGGGTTTGGATAGGCGGGAGGCTGATACAAGCGCCTTTGGGACCTGAAGGGGTCTGTCGGTTACGTTCACAAATTTTACAGTCGCACCGTTTTTTGTCTTTTGATGATCAGCCGGAAGGCTTTGCGCTTACGACTGCAGCGCGGCGACTTATGCGGTTTGAACTGGAAGAACGGCTGACCCTATTTGGGGCGGTTATCGTATTCGAGCCGGACCATTTCTTACCTGCCGATGTTACCAACTTCATTCGAAGTGGGGACCTGCCTAATGCTACCCCAGTTCTGGCGATGTGTTGGCCGTAGATGGTTTTGATGCATGCTGGTTGAGGGGCATCGCGGCCGCGGCGCACCGGGCCGCGGCAAAAAAGTGTCTAGAGCGTGTTCAGCGCCCGCGACACCTAAAGGCGGTTGCCCAACATCAGTTTGGGCACATCCCCGGTCAACCCAGCGGCTTCACGTATAAACCCACGCCGCAGCGCCGGGATCGCCTGCACTGCGCCCATGCCCAGATCGCGGACCACACGAAGCAACGGATTGTCGTTTGAAAATAGCCTGTTGAAGCTGTCTGTTGCTAAGGCAAGTGACGCCACATCAAAGCGCCGCCATTGTTGGTAGCGTTCTAAAACCAAGGGGCTGGCGATGTCTTCGCCGCGCTGTGCGGCCTCGGTCAATGTTTCTGTTAGGGCAGCCACATCGCGCAAACCTGCGTTTAAGCCTTGCCCCGCGATTGGGTGCAAGCCATGGGATGCATCGGCGACCAAGGCGACACGATCTGCGATCATGGATTGTGCGAGACTTAAGCCAAGTGGGTAGGTGAAGCGTTGCCCTGCCAAGGAAATCTCACCCAGAAAACTGCCGAAGCGTGGACGCAAATGATCCAAATAGGCGGCGTCTGGCAAGGCGTTGACCGACTCGGCTTCTTGTGAGGTTTCAGACCACACAATGGAAGATCGGTTCCCTGTCAGCGGTAGTATCGCCAAGGGGCCGGGGGGCATGAAAAATTGGTGTGCGATGCCATGATGGGGCAGTTCATGTTCGATGGCACAGACCAAAGCTGTTTGCCCATACCCCCACGCAGTGCGTTTGATTCCTGCGCGCATAGCCGTGCCAGATGTGCGTCCGTCGCAACCAACCAGCAGTTTGGCGGACAAGGCTTTGCCAGAGTCCAATGTAACGGTGATCCCGCTGGCCGTCGCTTCTTGTGTTAGAATGCGTGTGCTTGGCAGATGAGTGATCCGGTCTTCTGCGGCCAAAGCGTCAAGCAACACTCCGCGCAGATACCGATCTTGGACCATGTAACCCATTGGACCTTCTTCGATTTCGGCATGGTCGAAATGCATAAAGAACGGGGAAGGACCTTCGCCCGCGCGCCCATCTGTAACTTTTATTTCCAACATGGGTTGGGCGTGGTCTTCTAACGCATCCCACAGACCGATCGCGTCTAGAAAACGCTGTGATCCGAGTGCGATAGCATAAGAGCGACCGTCAAAATCTGCGTCACGTTGCACATCTGTCGCCATCGCGTCGATCAAAGTTACGCGATGCCCGCTTTGCGCCAAGGCCAAAGCGAGCGACGTGCCGCTTAACGCGCCGCCACAAATCAAAATATCAGTATCAAAAGCCATGCAGCAGATATGGTGGCGCGCGCGGGATTGTCCATGGGCCAAGAGGTCGCTACCGTCCTTGGCAAACATAAGGGGCAGTATGATGCAGCAATGGCAAAACATGAGCGCGGCAGATTTGGGACGGGGAATAGACGCGGGAGAGATCGACCCAGTTGACCTTGCCACACAGTTCCTTGACGCGATTGAAGCGCATGAATACGGACCCCGTATCTATGCCCGCCTGACCCGCGAGCGTGCCATGACAGAGGCCAAAGCCGCCAGTGCGCGCGCAAAGGCAGGACAGCGATTGTCGCCCTTGGACGGTGTTCCGATTTCATGGAAAGACCTGTTTGATACGGCGGGTGTTGGCACAGAATCGGGTTCGAATTTGCTTGAGGGTCGCGTACCAGACAACGATGCATTGGTCCTTCAGAACGCCACCGCGATGGGCTTGGTCTGCCTTGGCAAAACCCACATGAGCGAGCTGGCTTTTTCGGGTCTTGGTGTGAACCCAAGTACGGCGACACCGCCAAACGTTAACGATGCTGGGGTGGTGCCGGGTGGGTCGTCTTCTGGTGCTGCGACATCGGTTGCATTTGGGTTGGCGGCGGCGGCAATAGGGTCTGATACGGGGGGATCGGTGCGCATTCCATCCGCTTGGAATGATCTTGTGGGGCTGAAAACCACGCATGGCCGTCTGAGCCTTGAGGGGGTTGTCCCGCTTTGCCTACAATTTGATACGATTGGTCCATTGTGCCGGACGGTTGAGGATGCAGCGCTTTTGCTTGGCGCAATGGAAGGGCATTCAGGCCCTGATCTGCGTGGTGCGTCGCTGAAAGGCGTGCGCTTTGGCGTCCTGAACTCAATTGCAATGGATGATCTGCGCGAGGCCCCGGCTGCGGCTTTTGAAGATGCACTCGACCGCTTGCGTGATGCGGGCGCGTCGATTGAAACGTTTGAGGTTCCCGAAGTTGTCGATGCGCTTAACTTTGGCGGTAAGCTTTACACGGCTGAGGCCTATGGCTTGTGGCGCGACGTGATCGAGGCGGCTCCGCATAAGATGTACTCAGAAATCTTGGCGCGGTTCCGGTTGGGTCGCGATGTCTCTGGCCCGGATTACGTGGCACTTTGGGCGCAAATAGAGGCGATCCGGGGGGCGTATGACGCGGCGGCGGCGAAATATGACGCAGTATTGGTGCCAACATCCGCGATCATGCCGCCAAGTGTGGAGCGGCTCGCAAATGACAGCGATTACTATGTGACAGAGAATCTGTTGGCGCTGCGCAACACCCGAATTGGCAACTTGATGGGGCTGTGTGGGTTGAGTTTGCCAACCACAACGCCAAGCTGCGGCATTCAATTAATGGGTGCTCCGGGACAGGATGAACGCATCTTGCGCGTGGGGGTTGCTGCGGAACGGGCGCTCTCTTAACGCTCACGCTGCTTGCGAAAAATGTCAGAAATGCCACAATTTTGCGTAAGGGCCGTTGTTTAGCTGGACGCAGAGTCGATGGCTCTGTTAGTCTGGTGGAAAGCGGGGCGAAAATGATCCCGCATCAGAGGCAGTTTCAGATGTTCCCCGAGCGGTTTTCTAACCTTCTGGCTTATGCGTTCCCGCGTTTGCGCGCCCTATTGGATGTGCACGAACCCGGCGGCGACGTAATCCATATGACAATTGGCGAGCCGAAACATGCGTTTCCGGCATGGATCACCGATGTGATCAGCGAAAACGCCGCTGGCTTCAATTCCTATCCACCTAATGAAGGCACGCCGGGTTTGCGCGGTGCGATTTGCGATTGGGTGCAGCATCGTTATGGCGTGAGCTTGGACCCCGAAACACGGGTGTTGCCGCTGAATGGAACGCGTGAGGGGCTTTATAACGCTGTGATGGCGTTCTGCCCTGAGACCAAAAATGGGCAACAGCCGACAATCTTGATGCCGAACCCATTTTACCAAGTGTACATGGTTGCGGCCTTGTCCGTCGGTTCTGAACCAATCTTTGTGAACGCGACCGAGGCGTCCGGCCATTTGCCAGATTTCGCGGCTGTACCGCTTGAACACCTTCAGCGCGCGACAGCGGTTTATATCTGCTCGCCCGCAAATCCGCAGGGCGCTGTGGCGTCCGAAACCTATTGGTCAAATTTGATCGATTTGGCCGAGCAGCACGATTTCCGCATCTTCGCGGATGAATGCTATTCCGAGATTTACAAAGACATCCCCCCTCCGGGAATTTTGCAGGTCGCAGCGGCAAAAGGAACTGATCCTGAGCGCATTGTTGCGTTTCACTCGTTGTCCAAACGCTCAAACATGCCGGGGCTTCGGTCTGGCTTTGTTGTGGGTGGTCCAAAGACGATCACGGCGGCCAAGCAGTTGCGCAACTATGCAGGCACTCCGTTGCCGTTGCCGTTGCAAGCGGCGGCCGAAGCGGCGTGGCGCGACGAAGAACATGTTGTCGAGAACCGCGCGCTTTATGCGGAAAAATACGATCTTGCGGACCGCATCCTTGGCAATGTGCCGGGGTATCGCACGCCCGAGGCGGGTTTTTTCCTGTGGTTGCCCGTCGAAGACGGTGAGGCGGCAACACTGAAACTGTGGAAAGAAACTGGCGTGCGGGTGTTGCCCGGCGCGTATCTTGCACAAGACGCCGACGGTATTAATCCCGGCGATCATTACATCCGGGTCGCCTTGGTGGCCCCAAAAGACCAAACCGAAGCCGGGCTGATACGCTTGCGCGACTGTTTGTATGAAAAATAAAGAGGGACGAGGCATGGCATATCCGACACGGCAGCGCGAGCCGCTACTGGACAGGGAAATGGCGCAAGCGATTGAGAAGCGCAGCAAAGAGCTGATCGGTATCGCATTGTTTGGCCTTGGTTTTCTAACGATGTTGATGGTCTGGTCTTACAGTCCTGATGATCCAAACTGGATGGTATCCACGGACGCACCTGTCAGCAATTGGTTGGGCCGTACAGGTGCATCGATCGCCGGAATGATGGTAATGGTTGGCGGTTTGGTCGGCTGGGCGATTGCTGCGATCTTGATGACATGGGGCGTGCGGTTTGCGCTGCACATGGGTCATGAGCGCGCCTTGGGTCGTCTGATTTTCGCCGTTCCAGCCTTGTTTGTGTTCAGTGTGTATACAGCGACGCTCGTCCCGTCGGATGTGTGGGCACAAGCGCATAAATTTGGCCTTGGTGGCATGGGCGGCGCGACCGCTTTGGGTGTTGTTTTGACTGCTTTGCCGTTGGGTTCTGCTTTTGCTGTGAAACTCTTGTCGGTTGTTATGGCGATTTCCTTGATTGTGTTTGGGGCGTTTGTGCTTGGCTTCACCAAGCCAGAAGTCCAGCGTTTGACGCGCTGGTTGTTGCTGGGGTTGGTGTCGACGTATGCGGCGATCATGACTGTGTTGGGTCGCTCTGCTCAGATTGGTCTGCGTGGTGCGTCTGCGGGTCTGCAAGGTGCAGCAACTTTACGCGAACAGCGTGCAGAAAAGCGCGAAGCTGCGCGGATTGCAGCACAAGAACACGCCGCGTGGGAAGCCACACAAGCGGCACAACTTCAAACATCTGTCCCGATTGCCGAAGGTTCTCCGGCCCTCTCGCCAGAAATGATGGCCCCAGATTTCGTGGCCGAACCTGCGCCCGCCAAGCAAAGTCTGTTGTCGCGTGTGCCGTCGTTGATCAAACGTCCAGATGCGATGCCAGAACCTGAACTCGTCGCGAATGGTGAAATCGACCACGACGTTGACGCCCCCGAAGATAACCGGGTCAAAGAACGGATTGCAGATGCGATCAAAGCACGTGTGCGCCAGAATTCTGCGATCCGTGTGGAAAGTGTTGCGCCGTTGACACGTGGTCGTGGTCACGGCCCGACGCCTTTAATCTTGAATGACACGCCGGTTGGCTTACCGCCTGAACCACCTTTGACGTCCGCGCATGTGATGCCGACAGAGCCACCGCTGATGGCGCAACCCGTGCCCGCGCCGATCCCGCAAGCGCCTGTTTCACAGATTCCGACACCGCCGCAAGCTCCGGCTCATGATGAGATCATCGAGGAAATGACCTTGGCACAACCTGTTCCGGTTGCGCCCGTGATCCCGACGCCGCAGCCGCGCAAAGTGGTGCAACAACCGGCCGCGAAACCGATCCAGCCTTCGAAACAGGCCAAGGCAGAAGCCCAACCGATGCTTGCGTTTGAAGACAAACAACGCGCCGCGTTTGACCTGCCTCCCTTGGATTTGCTGACAAATCCAGTCGCGATTGAGCGCCATCACTTGTCCGATGATGCGTTGGAAGAAAATGCGCGCATGTTGGAAAACGTGTTGGATGATTATGGCGTTAAGGGTGAAATCGTCTCTGTGCGCCCCGGCCCTGTGGTCACAATGTACGAACTTGAACCGGCACCGGGATTGAAAGCGTCCCGCGTGATCGGCTTGTCTGACGACATCGCACGTTCAATGATGGCCTTGTCCGCACGTGTTTCGACTGTGCCGGGCCGCTCTGTGATTGGTATCGAACTGCCAAACGAAAACCGCGAGAAAGTCGTCCTGCGCGAGATCCTGTCCGCGCGTGATTTTGGCGATAGCAACATGAAGTTGCCGTTAGCATTGGGCAAGGACATTGGTGGCGACGCGATGGTCGCAAACTTGGCCAAGATGCCCCACTTGTTGATTGCTGGGACGACCGGTTCGGGTAAATCCGTGGCGATCAACACGATGATCTTGTCGCTGCTCTATAAGTTGACGCCCGAAGATTGCCGTTTGATCATGATTGATCCCAAAATGCTCGAATTGTCTGTTTATGACGGCATTCCGCATTTGCTTTCGCCAGTTGTAACTGACCCTAAAAAGGCCGTTGTTGCCCTGAAATGGGTCGTCGGTGAGATGGAAGAGCGTTATCGCAAGATGTCCAAAATGGGCGTGCGCAACATTGATGGCTATAATGGTCGCGTGAAAGAAGCACTTGATAAGGGCGAATTGTTCTCGCGCACTGTGCAAACTGGATTTGATGACGACACGGGCGAACCGGTGTTTGAAACCGAAGAAATCATGCCGGTCAAACTGCCATATATCGTTGTGATCGTGGACGAGATGGCCGACTTGATGATGGTCGCAGGCAAAGAAATCGAAGCTTGTATCCAACGTCTTGCGCAGATGGCGCGTGCCTCTGGTATCCATTTGATCATGGCAACGCAGCGTCCGTCCGTCGATGTTATCACGGGTACAATCAAGGCCAACTTTCCAACGCGGATTTCGTTCCAAGTGACCTCCAAAATCGATTCTCGCACCATCTTGGGCGAAATGGGGGCTGAACAGCTTTTGGGCATGGGTGACATGCTTTACATGGCGGGTGGCGCAAAGATCACCCGTTGTCATGGACCGTTTGTGTCGGACGAAGAGGTCGAAGAAATCGTCAACCACCTTAAGGCCTATGGTCCGCCTGAATATGTTGGCGGCGTCGTCGAAGGCCCGGCAGAGGACAGCGCGAGCAATATCGATCAGGTGCTTGGGCTTGGTGGCAACACGGATGGTGAAGATGCACTTTACGACCAGGCGGTTGGTATCGTGATCCGGGACCGCAAATGTTCGACATCCTATATCCAACGCAAGCTCGCCATTGGTTATAATAAGGCGGCACGACTTGTTGAGCAGATGGAAGACCAAGGCGTTGTAAGTTCTGCCAACCATGTGGGTAAACGCGAAATTCTGGTGCCTGAGCAGTAAGTATCCCTTTGTTTCGGACCGCTTGGTGGGGTTGCGCACCAGTAGTTTGAACCATCCAATTCGGCAAAGCGGCGCCGCAATGCGCCCTTTGCTATCGCATAACAGCGCTCGGATGCTTATCTGTTTTGGTAAGAGTAGTGACTGATAAGGACAAAAAGTCTTATGCGTATCCTAGCGATTGTTCTGGCCTGCATGTTGGCCCTTCCTGCCGCCGCTGAAAAGCTGCCGCTTGCGTCGATTTCCAAATACCTCAATGCGATGAAAACTGCCCAAGGCGAGTTCACTCAGATCAACGACAATGGAACGATTTCCACCGGGCAAATCTACATCAAACGTCCCGGCAAGGTACGCTTTGAGTATAACCCGCCCGAAAGCACGTTGGTTGTCGCGAACGCAAACACGGTTGTGATCGTGGATGGAAAGTCAAATACGCGGCCCGAAACTTACCCGCTCAACCGCACACCTTTGTCGCTGATCCTTGCGCGGAATGTTGATTTGGGTCAGGCCAAGATGGTCACCGGCCACTCTTATGATGGCACGGCCACCAAGGTCGTTGCGCAAGACCCGAAAAATCCCGAATATGGCAATATTGAATTGCTGTTTACGGGCAATCCGGTTGAGCTGCGTCAATGGGTGATCAATGACGGGAATGGGTCGCAGACGACCGTCGTCTTGGGCGAACTGGCCAAGGGGGGCGCTTTGCCAAATAGGTTGTTTGATATCGCTATCTATGAATCTGGCGGCGATCAATAACGCAAAAAGCCCCAGAGGTGTCTTTCCGGGGCTTTTGATTTGACCGATGCGTTGCTTGGGGCCATTCTTACCTGAACGCGCTACATCCAGAGAGCTGCGAGCGATACATTTTTGATCGTTGGCCGACTTCGCCTGCGACCCGCACCAACCATGACTTCCGGTTATATGACCCGCGCGCAAATCCGGTCTGGCCTTCGTGATACGCAAGGTATTGATTGCGCGCGTCCGACAAAGACACGTTATTGCGGCGCTTGGTTTCGTTCATATACCAGCCCATGAAGTCGCTGGCATCGTTGATCCGGTTCCGTTTGGCACCACGCTTTCCGGTCGACGCAGTGTATTCTTCCCATGTCCCATCCAGTGCTTGGCTGTACCCATAGGCTGAGCTTTGCCGTCCCATTGGAATGACGCCCGCGACATACCGAAATGGGGTGCGCGCGTCTGATACGAATTTGCTTTCTTGATAGATCGTGGCCATCAACACATGCGTTGGAACGTTCCATTTCCGCTCCGTTGCTTTGAATGCACGGGCGTATTCGGGGCGCTGCTTCAGGATGGTGCACGCGTTATCAAGGTTCCGCGGCGCAGAATTATAACTGCTGCCACAGGACGCCACGAAAAGCACCGCCAGAAGCGCGTAAAGAAGTCTGCTCATTTGCCTCTCTCGCTTCTTATTATAATTTTCAGGTAGTTTAACGTAAAACGCGCTCGCGTGAAATCACGTTTTCTACAGAAGCAGGGCTAAAAGCAGCGGCAAAGTGCCCACAGAGATCAAGGTAGACACAACAACCAGCCCTGCGACCGCGTCCGCGTCGCCGCCATACTTCTCTGCCAGCAAATATGAGGTCACGGCAACAGGCGTGGCAGCCTGCAAAACCAAAATCCCAAACGCAACCTTGTCCAATTCAAACCAGACCCCGACGGCCCACGCGATGCTGGCGCACACCACAAGGCGCAAGATCGACAGCCAAACTGCCTGCACAACACCGCCCGGCGTTAGGCGCGCGACGGCAACGCCGAGTGTGATCAGCATTATGGGAATGACCATCTGCCCGAGTAAAGACAATGTGTTGGTTAGAAATTCCGGTGTTTCCCATCCTTGCCATAAGAATAATGCGCCCAAAAGAGTGGCTCCGACCAAAGGTTCTTTGACGACTTTTATGACCGACCCGCCGCCTGAGAAAATCCAGATTCCGAAGGTAAAAAACCACATCGACATCAAAGCAAAGACGACGATCGCATAGCTTAACCCCTCTTGGCCAAAAGCAAAGAATGCCAAAGGCAGGCCAAGATTTCCGGTATTGCCAAAGATTGTTGGGGTTAAAAAAGTACGTGTTTCCAAATCCATAACCCGCACCAACACATATGCACCCAATGTGATCAAGGCGTACGCAACAAGGGTGGCGAAAGACAAAGCTGTTAACGCTGCGGGGTCCACTTTTGTTTGCATCAATGAGACGAAAATCAACGCAGGCAAGGCCAAGCTCATCACCAATCGTGTGACGAATTCGATGCGATATTCTAATCCAAATTTGACCCATACAAAGCCAATTCCGGCAAGCAAAAATACCGGAGCGACTATTTCGAGCACTGTTACTGCAAGGTTCACAGACTGTTTCCATCAAATTGGGTCGGAAAAATGGACAAGACCCCCTTGAACGGTCTACTAAGCTCATCTAGGGGCTGCAATATGATGCTGAGATCGCGCGCAAAATACCACTTGGGGCAAGTTGTCCGACACCGTAAGCACCCGTTTCGCGGGGTTATTTTTGATGTGGACCCCACATTTTCAAATACGGACGAATGGTATGAATCGATTCCCGAGGAAAGCCGCCCGGTAAAAGAGCAGCCTTTTTACCATTTACTCGCTGAAAATGACCAAAGTTATTACGTGGCCTACGTCTCTGAGCAGAATTTGGTGGCGGACTATAGCGGCGAACCTGTGGATCACCCGGATATCAGCGACTTGTTTGGTCCGTTTGAGGACGGCTCTTATCCTCTTCACTTCCAGCTAAATTGAGGTATGGCGGGGATGACCCCCCGCCAATCCGTTTAATATCCGGCCGCGCAACCATCTTTGCGAGGATCAGACGCGCCCTCAAGTACGCCGTGATCATGGATTCGGACCGCTTGCGCGCCACCGATTGCAGTGTCGGGAATTTCGACAACATGCCCCATGTCGGCTAATTCTGCGCGCACTTGGTCACTATACCCACGTTCGACTTTCATCGTGCCCGCATCGGAAAACGCGCGAGGGGCATCCAAAGCTGTCTGTGGGTCCATGTCGAAATCGACCATATTGCTGACCACACGTGCGTGCCCGTTTGGTTGATAAGCCCCGCCCATCACCCCAAATGGCATCGTCACTTTGCCGTTCTCGCGCAACATCGCCGGGATGATCGTGTGCATTGGGCGTTTGCCGGGACCAAATTCGTTTGGATGACCAGCCTCCAACGTGAACCCTGCGCCGCGATTTTGCAGCAAGATGCCGAACTTGTCGGACGCAATACCAGATCCAAACCCGTGGAAAATGGAATAGATCAGCGAAACAGACATCCGATCCTTGTCTACGACGGTGATATAGATGGTGTCCTTGTGCACGGCTTCTGTCAGCGGCTTGGCATCACCCATTGCGCGCGCAGGATCGATCAAGGCCGCAAGCTTTGCGGCAGTTTCATCTGCCAACATATGCTCTAAGCGGGGTGTGAAATCCGGATCAGCAATCAAGCGATTGCGCGCATCGTAAGCCAACTTAGCGGCTTCGGCTTCAATATGCGCGCGTTGGGTTCCGAAAGGATCCATTGACGCGATGTCGAAGTGCTTCAAAATATTCAGCATTAACAAAGCGGTCGCACCTTGCCCGTTCGGTGGGTGCTCCACCAAGTCCACACCTTTGTAGTTGCCTGAAATCGCATCCGTTTGAGTGCACGCCGTCGCCGCAAAATCGCCGGCCGTGTGTACGCCACCCATAGCCGTCAATGCTGCGATCATATCGTCCGCGATTTCACCGGTATAAAATGCATCGCGGCCGTCTTTGGCAATGCGGCGCAACACGTCTGCTTGTCCCGGTGCACTGAACATTTGACCCGCTTTGGGGGCCGCACCATTGATCAAAAAGTGCTTTTTAGCTGTGTCTTGCAAGATTGACGCATCATTTGCCCAGTCAAACGCAACCCGCGGGGCGACTGGTACACCAGCTTCCGCGTAATGAATCGCTGGTGCCAGAAGCCGGTCCAACCCCAACTTACCCTCATTTTCAGAAAGATGGCAGAAAGCATTGATGGCGCCGGGTATTGTGACCGCTTCCGGGCCATATAACGGAATGGCCTTCAGGTCCGCATCGCGCAATTTTTCCGCCGAAACACCAGCAGGCGCGCGCCCTGAGCCGTTCATCGCTTTGACGGGGCCATCTGCATGGGACCATAAAACAAAGCAATCGCCACCGATCCCCGTCATCTGCGGTTCGCAAATTCCCAGTAGGACCGCGCCAGCGATGGCTGCGTCCATTGCGTTTCCGCCTGCTTGCAGAACGTCAATTGCTGCATGCGCCGCAATCGGGTGGGAGGTTGCGCAAATCCCGTTTTGCGCCAGCACGGGGGATCGGCCTGGAAGATGGAAGTCACGCATTTTGGAAGCTCCGATTGTTTGAAGCGATCCTAGTTTGTGTAATCGGATTGTCCAAGGCACATCGCCATGTGCAGGTCCGCACAGGTTGATTTTCTTTGAGATTTCAGGGGGGAGGAAGTGAAGCCTCGGCGTCCCGTACTGGGTGGGGGCTATTACACGTGACGCCGAGGGAAGCTATATGCAGCTACAAGGACACTTATGCCCACGATTTCGGGCTGAAATAAGGAATAAACAAGGTGGTTTCTTCGAAGAATATGGCATGGTAAATGAATTACTTACTAGAGAGTGTATTCTTGCTCGCTTTAAGGGAATTCCGAATGCTGAATAAATATCTTTAGTCACGCAGCGAAACTCTGCGTAACTTTAAATTGAATTTCTAACATTGGTTGAATATTTAGAATTGTGGAATATGAGCCAACAAAGGCTCAAAGCACTCAAATTGTTACGACTTGCTCAAGTCGAAAGACGCAACATGCCGTCCAAAGATGGCATTAGGGTTCGTTTCTGGTAATCGCGACTCTCAAGTTGAGAACATTTTTCTCACCAAGTCGTTCGTAAGCAACGTCTTTGGCCAAATCCCTGATCAAAAACCAACCAAAACCACCTTCTGGTAGGTCCATAAGGTCAACATCCAGATCGGCGGCTATTCCGATGGGGGCGTGCCCGTCAGGCATTGTTAGGCCATTGTCTTCCACGCGAAAATGTAATCCATCTGCTTTGCTTTCGCCGAAAATTTCGATGCGGCCTGGATGGCTACCAGCGGGGTAAGCGTGTTCGACGATATTGTTTAAAGTCTCAGCCATAACAAGTTCGATCGTGCCCAACTCTTCAACATCCAAGGACATTGGTTCAAGGGCAACAAAGATTTCTGCAAGTGCCTCGCGCGCCGCAAGCGGGCCGCTCACAACGCCGATCTGAAATGAAAAATTTTTGTTTTTATGAGTCATTTTCGCTGTGAACTTTGGTTGTGCTTCTGGGCCTAAATGCTTGTATCCGCCAATGCGTCTTCCATAGACGTGAACATTGGAAACACAGAATCCATTCGCGTTAACCGAAAAACCTTTTCGACCGTTGGCGTCAGCCCTGCCAACGCAAGTGTCCGAGACGAGCCCATCATCTTCATTGATGCCACAATCGCCCCAAGTCCGCTCGAATCCACAAACTGTACCTGTTCAAGGTTCAAAATTACGTTGCCGGTGGCCTCGTCGGTCTCGACCCGCATCAGTTCCTTGAAAGACAGGGCAACTGCCGCGTCAATTCGGGATTCATTTACGGTCACGATTCGTCGTGTTCCGTCCGTTGTGCTGGTAAGGTTCATGGTGTACCGATCTTATCTTGTAATTAGGCATTCTTATCGGGCAATTCTTACCATTTCGTGAGGACGGCCCTTCTCGGGAGAAACTTCATGCAATCAGTTGTTATCGCAGGTGCATCACGAACACCGATGGGCGGATTTCAGGGTGCTTTGTCCCCTCTGTCGGCGTCAGAACTTGGTGGTGCTGCCATTAAAGCCGCCCTTACAGATGCGCAGGTTGAAATGGCGGACGAAGTGCTGATGGGGTGTGTTTTGCCAGCTGGTCAAGGGCAGGCACCGGCGCGTCAGGCGGGATTTGCTGCAGGTCTAAGCGAAGATGTTCCGGCGACTACCCTGAATAAGATGTGTGGCTCGGGAATGAAGGCCGCTATGATTGCGTTCGATCAGATCGCGCTCGGGCAGGTGCAGGTGATGGTTGCGGGTGGTATGGAATCGATGACCAATGCTCCGTACTTGTTGCCAAATATGCGCGGTGGTGCGCGTTTGGGACATGGTGTGACGGTGGATCATATGTTCTTGGATGGGCTGGAAGATGCCTATGATAAGGGCCGTTTGATGGGCACGTTTGCCGAAGATTGCGCGGAGGTGTTTCAATTTACGCGCGCGCAACAGGATGAATACGCGTTGGCCTCTTTAAGTCGCGCTTTGAAGGCGCAAGAAGACGGTGCGTTCGCGGATGAGATTGCGCCTTTAGATATTGTCACACGTCGTGCGACCCAAAATGTGGTGCAAGATGAACAACCCGCAAACGCGCGTCCCGAAAAGATACCACAACTCAAACCGGCGTTCCGAGATGGCGGTACGGTCACGGCTGCGAATTCCTCGTCGATTTCAGATGGTGCTGCGGCTTTGGTTTTGGCCTCGCAAGAGGCGGCCGAAGCTCAAGGCTTAAACATCCGCGCGCGGGTTCTGGGGCATGCAAGCCATGCGCAGGCTCCGGGCTTGTTCACAACGGCTCCAGTCCCGGCTGCACAAAAACTGCTAGCGCGAATTGGCTGGGCCAAAGAGGACGTTGATTTGTGGGAAGTAAACGAGGCGTTTGCAGTGGTTCCAATGGCCTTCATGCAAGAAATGGGGTTGAGCCATGATATCGTCAACGTGAATGGCGGTGCGTGTGCTTTGGGTCATCCGATTGGGGCATCTGGTGCGCGCATTATGGTGACCCTGTTGAATGCACTTGAAAAACGCGACCTCAAACGGGGGGTCGCGGCGATTTGCATTGGCGGCGGTGAAGGTACGGCTATCGCTATTGAACGCATCTAAGGGCAATCATGACAAGAATGGTTGATATGCAGGTCGACTACATAACGCTCGCGAAAACCGTCACGGCACTTACTGAAAACGAAACGGATGAGATCGCTTTGATGGCGACGCTTGCGTGCGAAGTACATCACAGCGATTCCCGTTTCGATTGGACCGGATTTTACCGCGTTACAGCCCCGGACTTACTTAAGATTGGGCCCTATCAAGGCGGCCATGGTTGTTTGCAGATACCGTTTTCACGCGGTGTTTGCGGGGCAGCTGCACGCACGGGGCAAGTCCAACTGGTCGAAGATGTTGATGCGTTTCCCGGTCATATCGCTTGCGCAAGCTCAACCCGGTCTGAATTGGTGTTACCGGTCTGGAACCGCGCCAAGGATTTGATCGCGGTGCTTGATATCGACAGTGATCAGCCAGCCGCGTTTACGCAACAAGATGCGGAGGCTTTGTCGCTGATCTTAAAGAATGTGTTTTGCGGCGTCTAAGGTTGCGGAATTGTTGCACCAAAGTGGACTAAGTAAACGACACCCAGAATACACACAATTTGTAGCCAGATAATCCCAAAGAACTTCCGAACAAATGGTTGTTTTTTGGTCTTATGGCGATGACGCTTGCGCGCGACCCACATCGCAGGGCTGCCACCAAAGAACGCGAGCCGCAAAAGCGCCCTTTCCGAGATACGCTGGCCTCCCTCAATCGCCCGCCGTTTGTCGTTCACAAAGACCCGGTAGGTTATCCAGTTGATACAAAGAAAGAGCGCGACGGCCACCATCCATGGCGCGACGTTGGTCTCTAGGAAAACGAGAATTGGATCGGGTGGCCCCGGCTCTGAGGATTGCCCGTAATACGGGTTTTTCTTGAACATGCGGGGCAAATAGCGAAGCGGGTACTTTGGTTCAAGAATGATGTGGTGAAAAAATGCTTGAAAATTTCACCAACTGACAGCATGGTGAAATTCAAGAGGATAATTTCACGGAATCAAAAAAGATGCTGCACCATACGCCGCATACCCTCGGGGCAGATTTACGCGTGCTGCGAAAGGCGCGCGGTCTCACTTTGTCCGATTTGGCCGAAACACTGGGCCGGTCCGTGGGGTGGCTTAGCCAAGTTGAACGTGAATTGTCCGAACCCACGAAGAGTGATTTGCAACAGATTGCGGATGCTTTGGATGTCTCGGTGTCGACGTTGGCTCAGCAAGAAAGCACAACTGCAAATGAAGACGGTTATATAGTACGCAAGGATGCGCGTCGCCCGATTGGTGGTCGTGTGGATGGGCTGAAGGAAGAATTGCTGTCACCGGACCTGACCGATGATTTCGAAATGGTGCACTCAACTTTCGAGGCGGGCGCTAGCATCACGACGCCCGTCACACGCCCCACGCAAGAGGTCGGTTTTTTGCTCTCTGGTCGGTTGGAACTGAACATCAACGGGCGGAACTTTACGATCCATCCAGGCGATAGTTTCCGCGTTCGGGGGGAACCGTTCACATGGTCCAACACGTCCCAAACGCCCGCTGTGGCGATTTGGGTCATCGCGCCACCGGTGTATTGACGTGGATAGGGCCGTAATGAAATCTCATCTAAAACGACGCCATTTTGCGACGACACTTATCCTAAGGAGGGTCCGATATGCTTAAAGGGTCCTGCAATTGCGGCTCTGCGCGTTTCACGGTCACGGGGAAAACTTGGAGCGTGTCAAATTGCCATTGTGGTCAATGCCGCAAGCAGTCTGGCAATGTTTGGGCTTCAGCTGTGGTTGAACAATCGGACATCGACATCACAGGGGATGTGCGCTGGTACGCCAGTTCCGACACAGCCAAACGCGGTTTTTGCCCATCATGTGGCTGCTTTTTGTTCTGGAAGCACAATACCGAAACCTCATTGAGTTTCTCCTTGGGCGTGCTTGATGGCCCGTCCGGGTTGAAGATCGAAAAGCACATCTTTGTTGCCGACAAGGGCGACTATTACGACATCGCGGACAGTCTTCCGCAACACGACCATTAAGAAGAAGGCATCACCATGGCAGATTTTCCTACAACAGCACGCGTGGTTCTCATCGGTGGGGGCGTGGTTGGCACCTCCGCGCTCTATCATCTTTCCAAAGCGGGATGGACCGATTGCGTCTTGCTGGAAAAGAATGAACTGACGGCGGGGTCCACATGGCACGCCGCGGGAAATTGTCCAAATTTTGCGCCCAATTGGGCGGTGATGAATATGCAGCGCTATGGCTTGGAAATGTACCGCACGCTGGCGGATGATGTCGATTATCCGATGAACTATCATGTCACTGGCGCGCTGCGTTTGGCCCACACCAAAGAGCGTATGCAAGAGTTCGAAAAGGTGGCAGGCATGGCCCGTTATCAGGGGCTGCAAATGGATGTATGTACGCCGGCAGAGCTGAAAGACCATAACCCGTTTATGGAAACTCATGAGCTTGCGGGGGGGCTTTGGGACCCGCTTGATGGTGATATTGATCCAGCTCAGTTGACCCAAGCCCTTGCCAAGGGTGCGCGTGATCACGGCGGGCGCATCGAACGATTTTGCCCTGCGACGGGGATAGAACGCGATGGCGATGAGTGGATCGTCATGACAGACAAAGGCGACATTCGCTGCGAATTTGTCGTCAATTCCGCGGGGTATTACGCTCAACGTGTCGGCGAGATGTTCAAACCGTTTGGTGGGCGCACGGTCCCCATGGTCGTCATGTCCCACCAGTATTTCCTGACCGAACCTATCGCGGAGCTCGAAGCGTGGACCAAGGAAAAGGGCCACAAAATGCCGATGATCCGCGACGTGGATTCCTCGTATTATTTGCGCCAAGATAAGCACGGGCTGAACCTTGGCCCCTATGAACGCAACTGCAAAGCCCATTGGGTCACGCCCGAAGACCCGATGCCGGATGATTTTAGCTTCCAGCTTTACCCTGACGATCTTGAGCGGTTGGAGTGGTACATCGAAGATGCAATGGGCCGTGTGCCGATCCTTGGCACGGCTGGTGTTGGTCGCAATATCAATGGCCCGATTCCCTACGCCCCGGATGGCCTCCCGATGATTGGGCCTATGCCCGGCGTCAAAAACGCCTTTGAAGCGCATTCCTTTACCTTTGGCATCGCCCAAGGTGGCGGCGCGGGCAAGGTGTTGTCAGAATGGATCATGCACGGCCAAACAGAGCAGGATATGTGGTCGTGTGATCCACGCCGCTACACTGATTACACGGATCATGATCATTGTCAGGCCAAAGCAATGGAGACTTACGGCCACGAATACGCGATGCATTTCCCGCATCATGAATGGCCCGCTGGGCGTGACAAAAAGCTGTCCCCGGTGGATGCAAAGGTTCGCGCACTTGGGGGCCAAATGGGGTCTTACAATGGCTGGGAACGCGCCAATTGGTTCGCCAAAGATGGCGATGACACCTCAGAAGAATCCACGCAAACATGGGATCGCTCTGGTCCTTGGGAACCCCGCATCCGTGAAGAAGTCGAAGCGGTGCGTGACGGCGTTGGTGTTCTCGATCTGCCCGGCTTTTCGCGCTTCAAACTTACAGGAGCCGGGGCTGCGGAATATCTGCGCACTATGATCGCAGGTGCGCTGCCCAAAGCGGGCCGCATGACCCTGGGCTACTTCCCCGACAGCCGCGGTCGTATCCTCACCGAGATGTCTATTATGCGCCACGGCGAGGATGATTTCACCCTGATCACTGCTGCCCTTGCGCAGTGGCATGACTTTGAGGTGCTGGCCAAACATTTACCCCAAGGTCTTAGCCTCACGGACCATACCACCGAATTCTCGACCCTGATTGTCACGGGTCCCAAAGCGCGTGACCTGTTCCAATCGCTCGACACGCAGGCGGACCTATCAACGACATGGCTGTCCTTGCAGTCGGCAAGGGTTGCAGGTCACAATTGCATGCTTGCCCGTGTCTCTTTTGCGGGCGAACTTGGCTGGGAAGTCCACGCGCCGCTGGCTGAAATTCCTGCACTTTATGATGCAATCACCGCTGCGGGTGCGACCCCGTTTGGCATGTACGCGTTGAACTCGATGCGGCTCGAAAAGGGCTATCGTGCGTGGAAAGGAGACCTGTCCACGGATTACACATTGCTCGAAGGTGGCCTTGATCGTTTCATCCGGTTCGAAAAGCCCCAAGACTTCCCGGGCAAGGCGGCATTGCTCAACGAACAACAACAAGGTCGCAAGAAGGCGTTCGCGACCCTGACTTTGGAGCCGGGCGAACAAGATGCCCCCTACATGTCCACGATCTGGCAGGGTGACACGGTTGTTGGCGAAACCACCTCCTGTGGCATGGGATATCGAACTGGAAAATGCATCGCGCTGGGTGTGATCAAGGCAAACCTCGCAACTCCGGGCACCGAACTTGAAATCGAAGTCTTCGGCCAACGCCGCAAAGCTATCGTACAAAACGACGCGCCCTTGTGGGACCCCGCCAACGACCGGCTACGCGCGTGATGTCTTTGGGCAATCGTACCTCAGTTGGGCGGTCTTGTGACATGATCAAGACACGCTCATTTACAGCCGAAAGCCCCCGACAAATGACGTGTTCACCGGTCTCAAATGTTGGGGTTAGTTAGCTATGCACGCGCCTTGCCCGGCTCATGATACGTTCTTTTCAGGCCATTTTTTGGCGTTGAAACTTGCCGCCGCGCTTTATGTCGTGGCGATTCCGATTAGTCATTTCTGGTTGCCCCATTCCCTCGTCTGGGAGATCGCGTTGGTTTTCCTCCTGTTGATGCTGCCGCCCTACGCAATTGAGGCGTATGGCAAGGGCAACGTCTTCCAGACTGAACTCAAATTGGCGACTGGCCTTGCCGTGATTGCCCTTCTTGGTTTCTGGTTTGGCGCACCTTGGATGATTGTTTTGGCGGTCTTTGGTCATGGGCTTTGGGACATCGCCAAACATAACGGCGCGGGTGTTGCGTTCTTTCGCTGGTACGTTACGGGCTGTGTGCTTGTGGATTTCACCTACGCGGCAGCGCTTTCCTTTTACATTCTCATGAGTGGCATATGACCCAAATCACCCTCCTTGATGGCTCAATTGGCCAAGAATTGGTCAAACGCAGACCTGAAAAACCGACACCTTTGTGGTCGACACAAGTGATGATGAATGCGCCAGATTTGGTGGGGCAGGTTCACACAGAATATGTTGCCGCTGGGGCCAAGGTTCTCAGCACGAATACCTACACGGTGCATCGCGCCCGATTAGAACGGGTTGGCCTTGAAGATCAGATGGCACATTTGTTGGACACGGCTTTGATCCAAGCCGAAGTCTCGCGTGCGCCGGGGGTGCGTATTGCGGGGTGTTTGGGCCCTTTGATGGCGTCCTATCGCCCTGATCTGGAACCCGAACTTGATCTGGCCGAAACGCGTTTCGCCGAGATCGCCAAAGCTATGCAAGGTCGCGTTGACCTGCTCTTGATTGAAACGGTCTCAAGCTGTCACGAGGCCGAAGGCGCGTTGCGCGGCGCGGCTCACACTGATCTGCCCGTGTGGATTGCCTTCACGGTGGATGATTCAGATGGAACGCATTTGCGATCTGGCGAACCCCTGTCTGACGCGTTGGCTTTGTGCAAATCTCGTGTTGCCGCCGTTATGGCGAACTGCTCGCGCCCCGAAGCGATCACTGAGGCGATGCCGGTCCTCGCCAAATCTGGGCTGCCTTTTGGCGGTTACGCAAACGGATTCACAAAAATTACGGACGGTTTCAAAAAGGACGCCCCAACCGTGGACGCTTTGCAAGCCCGCCAAGATTTGTCGCCCGAAGCCTATGCCCGGTTTGCGGTTGATTGGGCTGATTTTGGTGCAACGATCATTGGCGGATGTTGCGAAGTTGGCCCGACCCATATCGCCGAAACAGCCCGTAGATTGACGGCGAATGGCCATGTTTTGATATGACCCGAACTCTTGTCCACTTTGCCAGAAATAGACCGGGGGTCCGGGGGCAGCGCCCCCGGCTGGTCGGATGCGTCAGCATTCGAACCCTCTTCATCCATCTAGGGAGCCACCCTCATGCCTGATCTTCCCACATCCGCTCGCGTCGTCATCATTGGGGGCGGCGTTATTGGCTGTTCGGTCGCCTACCATTTGACCAAACTTGGCTGGACAGATGTTGTGCTCTTGGAACGCAAACAGTTGACGTCTGGCACCACGTGGCACGCGGCGGGTCTGATTGCCCAATTGCGCGCCACGGCGAATATGACGAAGCTCGCAAAGTACTCCCAAGAGCTTTATGGCAACCTTGAAGCGGAAACGGGCGTTGCCACGGGCTTCAAACGCGTCGGTTCGATCACCGCGGCGCTCACATCTGAACGCCTTGAGGAATTGAACCGTCAAGCGGGTATGGCCCGCGCGTTTGGCGTTGAGGTCCAAGAGATTTCCCCGACTGAGATCAAATCCCGCTACGCGCACCTCAATATCGATGGCGTCACAGGCGGGGTTTATTTGCCGCTCGATGGCCAGGGTGACCCCGGCAATATCGCGCTGTCTTTGGCCAAAGGTGCGCGTCAGGGCGGTGCCAAAATCCAAGAACGGGTCGCAGCGACTGGTGTGACCAAGCAGGGCCGACGGATCACAGGTGTCGATTGGGTCGGCGAAGATGGCACATCGGGTCACATCACGTGCGATCATGTCGTAAATTGTGGCGGCATGTGGGGGCATTCGGTCGGTAAGATGCTGGGCACCAATGTTCCGCTACAGGCTTGCGAACACTTCTACATTGTCACCGAAGCAATCCCTGGCCTGACCCAACTTCCTGTTTTGCGCATGCCTGATGAATGCGCGTATTACAAAGAAGATGCGGGCAAGATGCTTTTGGGCGCGTTTGAACCGGTCTCTAAACCGTGGGGCCCGATCCCGGATAGCTTCGAATTCGACCAGCTCGCTGAAGATTTCGACCATTTTGAACCGATCCTCGAGAACGCGGTCAATCGCATGCCCATGCTCGCTGAGGCAGGCATCCATACGTTTTTCAATGGTCCGGAATCCTTCACGCCTGACGACGCTTACCATTTGGGCCTGACCCCCGAGATGGACAATGTCTGGGTTGCTGCGGGCTTCAATTCGATTGGCATTCAATCCGCTGGCGGCGCTGGAATGGCGTTGGCCCAATGGATGCAGGATGGTGAAAAGCCCTTCGATCTGGGCGATGTGGATATCTCTCGAATGCAGCCGTTTATGGGCAACAAAACTTACCTTATGGCGCGCTCAACGGAAACACTTGGCTTGCTTTATGCGGATCACTTCCCCTTCCGCCAAAAGGCCACAGCCCGTGGCATTCGCCGCACGCCGTTCCATTCGCATCTGCTTGAGAAGGGCGCTGTGATGGGCGAGCTCGCCGGATGGGAGCGCGCCAATTGGTTCGCCAAACCGGGCCAGACCCCCGATTATGAATATAGCTGGGGTCGGCAAAATTTCTTCGACAATGTCCGTGATGAACACATGGCAGTGCGTGAAAATGTCGGCATGTATGATATGTCTTCGTTTGGCAAAATTCGGGTTGAAGGACCTGACGCCGAAGCTTTCCTGAACTATGTGGGCGGCGGCAATTACTCGGTTCCCAATGGCAAAATTGTGTATACGCAGTTCTTGAATGCGCGCGCTGGCATCGAAGCGGATGTCACGGTGACACGCCTCACTGAGACGGCCTATCTGGTTGTCACCCCGGCCGCGACACGCCTTGCGGATCAGACGTGGATGATGCGTCACAAGGGCGATTTCAATGTGGTGATCACGGATGTCACGGCGGGCGAAGGCGTTCTTGCGATTATGGGCCCGAATGCGCGCAAGCTTTTGCAAGCGGTCTCCCCGGCGGATTTCAGCAATGATGTGAACCCGTTTGGCACCGCTCAAGAGGTTGAATTGGGCATGGGCCTCGCGCGGGTCCATCGCGTCACATATGTTGGCGAACTCGGCTGGGAGGTGTACGTCTCCGCAGATATGGCCGCGCATGTCTTCGAAACCTTGCATGAGGCGGGCCAAGACCTTGGCGTGACGTTGTGCGGGATGCATATGATGGATACGTGCCGCATGGAAAAAGGCTTCCGCCACTTTGGCCATGACATCACATGCGAAGACCATGTGCTTGAGGCGGGCTTAGGCTTTGCTGTCAAAGCCGACAAACCAGACTTTATTGGCCGCGACGCTGTTTTGCGCAAAAAGGAAACGGGCCTTGAAAGACGCCTCGTCCAGTTCCGCCTTACAGACCCCGAACCGCTGCTCTACCACAACGAACCGATCCTGCGTGATGGCCAACTTATCGGCTACCTGTCCTCGGGCGCTTATGGTCACGCCCTTGGTGGTGCAATGGGGCTGGGCTATGTCGCGTGCAAAGGCGAAACATCTTCGGATGTCCAGGCATCTTCTTACGAGATCGACGTCGCAGGCACCCGCGTGAAAGCCGACGCCTCCTTGCGCCCAATGTATGACCCCAAATCAGAACGGGTAAAGGCCTGACCTCCGTGCATTGATCCGCTTAAAATCATACTAAGTGCACCTGAAACCCGTAGATTTCCGACCGTTCCACATGGCAGATAAAGGCACGGGGGGGAGGGCGATCTTGGCTGTTCCTGCGTCAATGGCTGTTTCAACGGCTCAAAGGTATTTGGCGGAGGCCCAATGCCCGTGCCATGTGGGTTCTACAATGTTCGCGGGGTCTTGCGACTGCATATCTGGATCCCGACGTTGAAAACGTAGATGCCACCAAGCTGCTATGCGCTGAAGAACGGTTCGCGTCTCGGGGTGCTGCAAGATGATAATGCTGTTGTGACGTCCTTTTTCCCAAGCCGTCTTGCGTGCTTCTAGATTGCAAAATACGCGCGCCTCGATCTCTTCGTCGCTCAGATAAGGGATTGGCGTGTCCGTGTGGTGTGGCGCAATGCGATCATATTTCATGGCTGATCTCCCAACAGTTCAGTTGGATATTGACAGAGCTCACATGGTATTGAAAATTCAGACTTTGAATAACTCACATTGGAAAAACTCATGTGCTGACCCACCGGCAGATTAGATACTTCCTTGCTGTAGTTGATGCCGGGCAAGTGTCCGCAGCCGCTCGTTCACTTAATGTTTCACAGTCGGCTGTCACGCTGTCGATAAAGGATATGGAAGCTGATGTTGGCACAGCGTTGTTTGATCGCAACCCAACCGGTCTGACATTGACCCGCGCGGGGCAACAATTTCGGCATCACGCGCATGACATTGCTGCTTCTTTTGAAGCGGCAGTCAAAAGCGTGGAGGTGGGGGGCGATACTGTGTCTGGAATTGTCCGTCTGGGGATGAGTTGGACACTGTCCAGCTATTTTGCGTTTCCGGTGATAGAGCAGTTTTCCCGCCAGCATCCGTCCGTTGAGGTGCAACTTGTCGAAAAACCCCGTGAAGCACTGGAAAAAGCGCTGGTCGCGGACCAATTGGATCTCGCACTGGTTCTGACCTCCAATCTAACGGAGGGCATTGGCTTGAAAAGCAAGACCTTGCACAAATCGCACCGACGGCTCTGGACGAGTGTAGATCACCCTTTGACGAAGCTCAAAGAAGTCACACTTTCGGATGTGGCCCAATATCCTTACGCCGTTTTACGTTCTGACGATGCCGAAAAGCAGGGCTTGGCCTATTGGACGACACAAACGGTGCATCCCGACATAAAGCTCACCTCTAGCTCAATAGAAGCGGTCCGCAATCTTGTGGCCTCTGGTCTGGCTGTGACGATCCTGAGCGACGTTGTGTATCGATCATGGACGCTGGACGGACGCCGGGTCGAGAGGGTCGATCTGGTTGGATCAATTCCCACAATGGATGTTGGTGTGGCATGGGCGAAACGTATTCTCAATCCGGCGGCAAAGTTGCTCCGAGAGGCATTTGATAAAGCAATACCGCGAATTTGATCTTTGAATTTTCAATGCGCGTCAGTCTTTGGCATTGCGAAACTTGACCATGCAAGAGCCAACGCCATGATGCGTCTCCCCCGCCCAGAACCGAAAAACAATCCAGTTGGTGTCGGCGTTTTATGGATGGATGGGTGGTTGCCTGGCATCCTTCGTTGGAATGGCCATCGCGTCTAGCGAGCCCGTTGGTTTTCCAGATTCTCTTTTTCTGCTCTGCGGTTGGTCTGCTTGTCATCCTGATTTTTGCGCGACACCTTCTACTCGAGTTGCGCCGTGTGTAACGCTTCGGCTTGCACGTGATGCGGAATGCTACCCATTTTGGGGCGCAATATTGCTAGACGCCGGGGGGTGCTGTGTTGCCCTTGGTCGAGGTGTTCGCATTGGAGTTCACCATGCCGATCTGGGTGGCGCTGTTCGCCAGTCTGTTTCTCGGTGAGCGGGTCAGCCGTCCACGTCTTGTGGCGGTGGTGATAAGCTTCTTGGGTATTTTGGTGATCTTGCGGCGGAGTCTGACCATCATCGATCCGGCGTTTTTCATCGGGTTGCTCGCGGGAATGGGTTATGGCTTGTCGATCATTATGGTTAAGCGTCTGACGCGCGATTGCTCACCTGCGATCATAGTTGTCTGGATGATCCTGTTACAACTTCCAATAGGTTTGGCGTTTGCGATCTTTGACTGGAACACACCCTTACTTGCAGACCTGCATTGGATTGTACTTGCGGGGATCACTGGGTTGAGCGCGCACTATACAATGGCGCAAGCGTTGCGACTTCTGGATGCGTCAATCGCCACCCCCATCGACTTTTTTCGCGTGCCTCTCATTGCACTTATTGGGTTCTAAACATACTGCGAAGCTATTGAAGTCTGGCTGCTCGTCGGAGCCGTGATGATTTTCGGCTCGAATTTCTATGCGCTTCGAAGGGAAACGCAAACGTAGAAAACGGCAATTTGTGTAGCATGCAGCTTTCTGACGGGTGTGCGAAGGTCTGATATGGTGCTCTCATCGGGTTGGTGCTAAATTTTGAGGATGCTGAGCACGCAAAACCAAGCCCAAATAGCTGCGAATAATAACGCCGACCTCTGTGCCGCGATTATGGCTGCGAATGGATTGCGAACTGAACGCAATGAGAACGCATATATTTGCATCGACGATCCACTACCTTACTACCCTAAAATGATCACATTGAACCCAATCGCTACAGACGAGCTGAATGAGCGGGCCAAAGGTCTCAGTGGTGTTAAAGACAGTTTCTCATGTTTGGATGTAGATCTTGTTGGTATGCAGGTTGCGTTTGATGCGACTTGGATTTGGTCTGAGACAAAACAGCAAACTATGCCTGCGAAATGGCGCCGAATTGAAAACGCTCATGATCTTGCAAAGTGGCATAAGGCATGGGGTGGTGACGGCTCTCAAACTGATACAGAGATTTTCACGCCAGAGTGTTTAAAGGACCCAAACCTTGCGTTTTTTGCACGTTTGTCAGGTATGACAATGGAAGCAGGCTGTATCGCCAATCTGTCAGAGGCGGTCGTCGGCATGTCGAATGTTTTCTCCGCAATTTCAAATGACCAGTCGCTCTTTGGAGACGCATTGTCAGCTGTTTCTACTGTCGGGATTGGACGTCCCGTCGTAGGGTACGAGCGCGGAGCTGACCTTGAAGCCGCTACTTCTGTCGGGTTTCAACCCATTGGTTCACTCCGTTTATTGATACGATGATCACTTGGTTTGAGTGCCTGAAATCTAAGTACCTTCGAATTTGAGAGTTATACTGATTTTGCAAGCGGTCATTCGCACAACCCGCAGCATCAGGTAGAAAGGGTTCTTTGCAGTCATCAAATGCGGCGCAACATCCGCCAATCCACTGCGCCTATCCCATTCACTCACGGCCAAAATCGGCCATTTGCGGGTAGGTCAAGATACTGCGGTTGTAGCCTGCATAGCCCGCCGTTCGCTGCACCTGCGCGATTTAGATTGTGGCCAAAGACTGCAACTCGGACCAACTGCAAGCGCACCAACAGTAGCCTTCCAACACATCAACCGAATCCGGATCAAAGACGTACCCGTTTTAAAGACTGAAACAAGGCAGGTCGATTGGCAAGGGCCAATCAGTGCTGGTGTGTCACTATTAAGTTATTGTTTTTATGAGTGTTTTTGAATCACCATTCTGTTGTCTAAGATTAATTGACGCGTTGTGATGATCACAACTACGGTTGCCTCAATCGAAATTTTTGTCCGCAATCACAGAGCTTTAGTGAAGAGAGAAGCGACTATGATGCCGTAATTTTCGTGAGTACAATATTTATGAAGAATATAATGATGTTTGCTGCGGCTAAGTAGGCTTATCTTATCTGTTAGCTTGATGGCCAAATCAGGGACAGATTGGTTTTTCGGCGGATCGTTTTCCGCCAGATAGCTAGGTAATGTCGGCATGCTCGAATCCTCAAGTTGAAAACTTCATGTCCAATTCGTACGGACATCAACATTCAAGACCCACTCTACACATCATCACCAACTATCTCAGAGTAAATTTCTGCCGAAATTTGCTCATGTGAGTTTGCGTTTCAGATTCCAAATTAGGAGTTAACTATGCTGCACAAGGTTATTTTCACTACTTCCTTATTGTTGCTTGCGGCAACTGGCAACGCTGCGACATTGTCGTACGAACCCGCATTGTCGAGGGTTGTTAACACTGCAAACCAAAACTATACAGCTATCAGTTTAGGTCTTCAGCCTAGTTCCGGTGATCGCCGGGTTGAGATTTCGGGTGCGTCTCAAGGGCCAATAAATACAGCTCAGAATCTTGAGTTGCCAATACTATTTCTGGAAACCGCCCGGTCGTGGGGAGCTTGGAGAATACAACTCAGGCTTTGTTGAATGACACTGACTTCTTCGTGAATGCGTCCATAAATCTAAGCGCGACATGCCTTGGCAATCCAACCGCAGGAACTTGCCCGGCACGTATCGAAGCGTCCAACATCACACGGTTTGATTTCTCTGTCGATGAAGCTTCTACCCTCACGTTCTCCGGTTTTTATGATGGCGGATCAAGCACACGCCACATCAATGATGACCAAACGATTTTTTCGATCACAAACGCAACCCGTAGCTTTGAGTTCTTTTATTCGGCCTCATCAAATCCAAACTTCTCGGACTTTATTTTCGACCAGACAACCGGGGTATTTTCAGGCCAATTGATTTAGAGGTTGGCACCAACTACCGTTTCTCGTTTTTCCAAGCGGCAACAGTTACAGGTGGTCCCGTGGGTGTGCCTATTACAGATCAAGCCACGGTATTGTTTGGCGGAACTTTAACAAATCAGGACATCAATCTCCAGGCTCCACAGTCACAATTCAATGCACAGGTCTCGGAAATTTCGCCTGTACTACTTCCTACATCAGGCTGGCTATTGTTGGCGGCTTTTGTCGGAATGGGGCGAATTGCACAACGGAATCAATCCTCTGACTGACCTCTGATTTCCAGTTCCGCCGGGACATTTTGCCTTTTAATCAGATATTTTCGTAGCAATCGACAAGTAGATGCAGAAAACTTGCGAGCAAAAGCTGGAAAGGCCGCTGCTGCATCTTAATGTGGTGAGTAGGGGCTCCTGAGAGTTCGACATCGTTTTGTTTTGGATTGCTCAGTTCGGAGTGGATTGCGCCATTGGTTACCCGTACGAAAATTCAAACACTGCTCGTCGCCGTCAACAGATTGATCGCTTTGAGTTTTTTGCTGCGAATTTCTTTTGCTAACAGAGACCATTAAAGGAGGCACTAAAAGCGCCTCCTTTAATGTCCTTGAAAGACTATTTAGCGACGAGTGCGACGTGCGATACCCAACGCGCCCAGACCAGCCAATAGCAGAGGTAGGCCTGCTGGCAATGGCACCGAGCTAACGGGCGCGATCTCGGTTGTGAAAGAAATATCATCAAGCCCATAGTCATTTCCGCCAAAGGCTGCGCTTGTTTCGATAACCTGCAAATCAATAGCTCCATCAACCGTCGCCAACCAATCACCAGTAAACTCGTTCCAGAACCCGCTATTGGCATTGCTCGTTGTCGCATTTGTCGTTGCGCTGTTTACGACTACTCCATCGACGACGAGGTCAAGTGCAGCTGCCCCACCGGGAAAGAGATTGGCGAGCCAAATGTTGAAAGAATACGTCTGACCAGCGATAACGTTGACGGTTTGGCCCCAAGATATAGTGCCAGTTGTGGTGGTCCCATTGATAATCATCATGTTTCCACTGCCGCTGGTGTTATCACCAAAGCTGGAAAAATTGCCATTGCCAGAGTTCGGATCCGTACCGATATTGTAAGTTCCAGCAGCCGAAAGTGATGTGGGGTTCAAGGTCAGGTCATGGTGCATGAATTATCTATCGCACACCCGGATCTGGAACGGACGGCATGCGAAGAAATTTCGTTTCTGTTCGTGTCCATGATGCATTCCCATTGGAGCTTTGTCGCAAGTTTGGGATACGCCCGTGACCACAATCGTCTTACCCGAAAAGCCATCGATCGTTTGATCGCCTCCTATGTTGCCGATCCTAAATTTGAGCCAACGATAGAGCGATCTTGGGCAAAGGAAACGGAAAACTAGAGAAGTACTTTAATGGCCTTTTATACCTTGCGCAGATGGTTGCATTTTAATGCGACTTCGTCTCCGCCAGCCCAATGACCTTTTTTGACGTGCCTTACGAAACCGTTGCGAGGACTTTGAACGGATCTTTTGAGAATTTATCTTTTCCCTACTCATTGCCGCCATTGGCATCTCAACTGTATTTGGTCGCTTCCGGCCCATAGCCTGCGTAATTGGGCAGCGCTCTGTTTTGAGGTCGAGCTTCCATAGGATCACAGGATAGCAGTGAACAAGGGAGACAGACGATGGATTACTATGCTGGATTAGATGTGTCGCTGTGATCGTGCGCACTTTG
>JBDWAL010000009.1:0-78687 GCA_039978895.1 Aliishimia sp. | reverse complement strand
GATGATGATGATGATGATGAAAAAGACTCCCCCGATGAAGCGGAAGCCCCACCCGTTAGTAATGTGGGCAAAGGCAAAAAGAAAAAAGAATACCCTGCTCATCTCCGTCGCGAGATTCGTGAGCTTGATCCAACCTCAGATCAGTTATGTGCGTGCGGTTGCGGTTACCGTTTGGTTGGTACCGAGGTTCGAGAGCGGCTTGCTTACAAAGAGGCGGAGATTTATGTCATTAAAGAAATCTATTCCAAAAACGCCTGCAAGAATTGTGGACACTTTGCCCAACGCCCTGTGCCGGAGCACCCATTTGACGGGAGTGGTTTTGACACCTCGATGTTCATAGCGGTTTTGATTAAGAAATACGCTGATTTCCTGCCACTCAATCGCATCAAAGACATTTTTGGACGCAAGGGGGTGTACATAGACCGGTCCACCCTTTCACGCCTTATGAAAAAGGCGAAGGATGCCCTGAAACCAATATATGAAGCATTGCTCGCAGACATCAAATTAGCAAGCAAGCTACACATGGATGAGACCCACCTCGGCCAACTCTTTCCCGGCCTCGGAAAACTGAAGACGTGTCGGATCTGGGCTCTTTGCCGTGATGATCGGCGATGGGGTGGTAACAAACCACCGGCGGTGGCGTTCAAATATACCCAAACTCGTGAAGGCATTCATGCCGAAACGATGCTTTCTGGTTTTGAAGGTATTTTACAGGTTGATGCATACTCAGGTTACAATCGATTGACGTCTTCAACACGTATCGGCAGCCCTATTAAATTGGCTTTCTGCTGGGCGCACGTGCGTCGAAAGTTCTGGGAGGAACCACAGTCCAACAAGAGCAAACCAGCTAGAAAAATCGTTGGCATGATCAGAAAGCTTTACCAGGTAGAGGGCGAGATGAAAGGTAAGGCTCACGTTGTTCGCCAAGCGACGCGCAAGAGAGATAGTACAGCCATCGTCGATGGCATTTTCGCGTACCTGAAGGCCTATGCACGGACCGGCGCGATGAAGAGCAAGCTCGGTGAAGCGGTCAATTACGCGCTAAAGCTAGAAGGGGGCCTTCGGATTTTTCTTGAAGATGGGCGTGTCGAGATGGACAACAATAACGTTGAAAATACGATCCGACCGCTGGTTCAATTGAGAAAGGCATCCCTGTTTACGGGCAGTGCCGACGGGGGAGAGACTTGGGCCATCATCGCCAGCATTGTCGGGACCTGTCGAATAAACAACATTGATCCCCACGCATACATCACTTGGTTGTTGAGAAATTCACAGAAAAGGTACCACGGAGGCGATATGAGGAACTCTTGCCTTGGCGTTTCGCAGAAGGGCTCGAGTTGAAATTGAGGTTGTAGATGATGGCAGTCTCTAACCAACATTAGGGCAGTTTGCGATTGCAGTGAAAAGCACCAAGGTCGGCGATGGACAGTGGAATCTGACATTGCAAAGCTGAGGACTTGCACCACAGCATGCTAAAGCATACCATTTTCTTATGATTTGCACATGAAGAAACAGTGCTCGCCTCTGGGTGAAATAAATGATCTTAAAAACACATTAAATAAGGCCATAAATGCTACTGCCAATTGTTACAGATACCGATGTGACCTCGGTGAAAGGTGTTAACCTAGTTAATACCGGCATTACTAAAATGGGTCATATATTCAGGGAAAACGAAAAAGGAGACTTTGGAATAGATGGTCAAATTGAAATTGCAATCGACAAGCAAGACAAGCTGTATGCCAGCGGCCGTCTCATTGCTGTTCAAATAAAAAGTGGAAGGTAAGCGCTGCATCGCCCCCCCCATTTTGAGGTCTTACGGCATCACCGACTAGGGCATATATTGGCGGTACGCCAATACAAGAGCATGAATTTGGGCACTAACGATACCTTGGATCCTTGCAATTGTTACTATCTGAAAAGCCCGAGACCGACGGCTCCTCACCCCAAATTTTGTTGCCAGCTCTCTTGGGGTGTTTTTGAAAATATTCATTTCGCTCTGAAAAGTAACGATCTATTGCCGCCTTGGCCTCGTCTCTTGTGGCATAGTTGCTGTTATGAATGACCGCACGGGACATTCCACTGAAGACTGCCTCGATGACATTTAGGAACTGCGCGCCCGCTGGCAGAGGTGCCAGTGCGACCGTCGGTCCACGCAAGTTTGGCGGGCGGGCGTTCTCACTTTCGATATTTTCAATCAATTTCTTTGAAACGTGCCACGATGCGGCGTCCCAAGAAAGAAAAATCCGATGAAGGTGACGATATTCCTCTCTCAGGATGTTGAGCAGCTTGATCGTAAGCGTTGCATCTGGGGCCCGAAATCGCGCCTGACTTGAACTCACCTACGAGCTTATGATGCATCCAAAAGGATACAGGCATCATGAACTTTCAAAACTTAGGTGACCTCGCAAGTGATCAGAAAATCGACAGAGTCTTCCACGCTTTCGGATATTCAATCCCCGTCGGAAAAGACGGCCGCCGTCTGTGGCCCGAAAAGTTTAAGCGCGAAATGGCGAAGCGCATGAGATCCGGCACGCTCTCAATCGGTGACGTCCAAAAGACGTGCCAGATTTCGGACAAGACCGCCTATGCTTGGCGGAAGGGGCCGAAGCAAAAGAAGTCGGCAAAGCGACAAACGGTCCAGGATTCCGTACCAGTATTTGCCGAAATCAAGCTCCAACATGATGAGCCAGTTAAACAGGCTGCGACATCTCACATCATTTTCAAACGCGCTGGATGTGAATTGTTGCTGCCATCTACTTACCCAGTCGATGGCTTGATCAGCCTCATTCGTGCATTTGAAAGCCGGCCATGATTTCTCCAGCCGGCAACTTCAAATTCTACGTGGCCAGCAAGCCGGTCGACTTCCGAAAGGGGATGGACGGCCTTGCAGCGATTGTTCAAAACGAGTTTGACCTTGATCCGTTCAGTGGCGCAATCTTCATCTTTCGTTCGAAACGCGCGGACCGGCTCAAGTTGATCGTTTGGGACGGAACAGGCCTTGTGATGACTTACAAGCGCATCGAAGGCAAAGGCTTTGAATGGCCGCGCATTCAAGACGGCATGATCAACATGAACAAATCCCAGTTTGAAGCTCTATTCGAGGGTCTCGACTGGAAGCGGGTCATTCCATGGCAACAGCTCACTGTACCGCGCTCGAGGCAATTTATTGGCAATCTGATCCAGAACCCATTCCAAATACGGCTCCGCGTTGATCCCATTCAGCTTACAGGTTTCAATGATGGACGAGAGTATCGCCCATGCTTCGCCGCCTTCATCAATGCCAATGAATAGGGAGTTCTTACGTGACAGGATGGTTGGCTTAAACATGCGCTCCACCGCGTTGTTGTCCAAATCAACACGTCCGTCGTCGAAAAAATATGTGAATTCATCTCACCGAAGGAGTAGGTAGCGAATAGCTTGACCCATTTTGTTTTTGCCCAGGTGATTTGAGGACATCGCTATCAAACGCTGCCGCAACCGATCCAGTATCGGCCTAGAGAATGCCTCTCGATGAAGCTGCCGGATCAATGGCGGCTTGCCTCGAATTTTCTCAACATCTTCTTCGTCGTATAGTTCAGCAATGATATCAATAATTTCTTTCGCGTCGGGTGTCTTATTGAACTCATACTCATCGGTAAAATTTCGCCGTGCATGAGCCCAACACTTAACTGGGATGACGTTTTCAACGGGAGTTCCTGGTTTTCCGAACGTTCCATAACCAGCGTAAGCGTCAGTCTGTACGATACCGGAGAACCCATACAGAAGTTTATGTATTTTCCATTGGGTCCGCGTGTCGCTGGTTTCGTAGATCACCAACGGCGGCAGATTACCTGCGAACGAACGATCATCGCGAAGCATAGCAAACATTTGACTTGTACGTGTCTTACCAGTGCCTGGCGCGAGTTTTGGAATGGTGGTCTCATCCATGAATAACCAGGGGAGACAACGCTTCCATTGCTTGTGTGCCTTGTTTGAAAGATCCCCAGCAATGATACAATGTGTGATGCCCTCAAAATCCTCTGCGGGAACTCTGTCGAATGAATCCATTTCTTGGTTGAGGTGTAAATCCAAATGGAGGTCGGCAAGGACGATGCATTTCATCTGCTTGCCCCCACCCTGTGCTCTTGATCCGGTACGTTACCATTCGTGCCCACATTATTGGGTCCCGCTCGGAGCGGATGGAACGCCTTTCTCTCTGAAATGCTTTTCCAGTTTAGCCCATCAAAGAGAGCTTCGAATTGAGCCTTTGAAATATTAATCGTGCCATCGGATATCCTGGGCCAGATAAAGCCTTTACCTTCGATACGCTTGTGCGCCAACACGAGGCCGGTCCCGTCCCAAACGATGATTTTCAGCCGGTCGGCCCGTTTGAATCTGAATACAAAAATGGCTCCATCAAACGGATCAAGATCGAACTCGTTAACAACAATTGCCGCCAACCCATCCATTCCCTTTCGGAAATCAACAGGGGAGTTCGCGACATAGATCTTAAAGCTATTGGCCAGAGAGATCATCCAACCGACCTCGCCGCTTCAAACAGCGTTGATAGCTTCTCGACCGAAAAATGCGCAGGAAACGAAACCTCAACTTCCCCAATCGTTAAGGACGCCCGAGACAGAGGTTTCTTCACATTCACTGGAGTGATTTCTTCGGCCGTGATCGCGATTTCTGAAAACGTCGGTCTAGGAGCTACGACGGTCTCTCCTCGTTCACGCCTTGCTGCCACGCACCATTTCCGCACTAGGCATTCATGCGCGCCGATCTCAGCGGCGATGGTCCCGATATGGTGATCATCATCTAAGATGCGCTTTACGACCTCGCGTTTGAGATCATATGGCCAACCACCCTTTCGAGAAGGCCTCAACCTAGACTCATTCCCAGACGACGCCACGATCAATCTAGTGGCGAAAATCAGCCTAAATGAGGAGAAAAAATCTCTTTTTGGATAACCACTCTCTGGGCGATCACGGAATACCACTTAAATTTCCATGGTACTTCTTTGCTGATCTTGGCAGAAGCCTAACGCTTACTCGCGGGATGCCTGCCGTGGTGACCTCGATCCTATTTTTTGCTGACAGGTCGGGCCTTAAAGATCAAGAGTTAGTATCAAAACTAACTACTTCTCTTGCAGCCTAGAGATTGGGTCTTTCTTAGTTGACAGAGACTAGATGACTACTTTGTCCTACTTACTGTGAGTTCGCCCGTTGTCGGAAAATGTCCTTGTAGCGAATGACCGTTTCGATGGGCTGCACGTCACTCAACGTCGCTTGTGGGCATGTCAGAGCCAATAACCTTCAGCAACCGCTAAGAGCTTGAGCGAGTAGGGATCATCCGCCCCGCTCAGTCTCCTTTGGGCCGGAAGCCCTTAAATTTGTGCTTCCATATTGGCGTGCCGCCAATATGGACCCCGGTTGTGGGCGCTGGAAGACCTCAAATGAGGGGTGTTTTGCACCGCTTACGTTGGATGCATGCTGACGGCTAGCGAAGACTATCCGGTGGATGGCATCATTCAGATCATTTGGGTGAAGCAACGATCGCACCACCAGGCAATTTCAAATTCTATGTTGCGACCAAGCCGGTCGATTTCTGCAAAGGTATGGATGGGTTGGCTGCGATCGACTTGAATGAGTTTGATCTCGACCCTTTCAGCGGCGCAGTCTTCACCTTCCGTTCTAAACTTGCCGACCGTTTGAAGCGTATAGTCTGGGATGGAACCGGTTTGATCATGATTTACAAGCGCATCGAAGGGAAAGGCTTTGAATGGCCGCGAATGACGGACGGCGTCATCGACCTAACGAGAGCTCAATTTGAAGCACTTTTTGAAGGATTAGATTGGAAGCGCGTCACCCACAGGGGAACACGACGTTCAGTCGCTGCCTGAGAATGGATAGATCAAAGACAACGAGTTAAAACTATGACGCATTGGTATACAGCAGACACCCATTTTGGACACAAAAATGTAATCGCCTTTTGTAATAGGCCTTTCAAATCAGCGTCCCATATGGATGGTATCCTCTTGGAAAACATGTGGAAGGTTGTGAAACCGGAAGATGATCTTTGGATCATCGGGGACTTTGCATGTAGCGCACCAGCTAAAGAGGTTAGCTACCTGCACCAAATTTTCAACGAACTACCCGGTGCCAGACAACATCTGATCGTTGGTAATCACGATGGCGATCATCCGAAGCCGAGGCAAACCTCTATGCTGCTCGGGAAAGATCAGAAATGGCCGCGTCCGCGTAACTAAGGCAAATCAACCTCCGGCAAACCCGGCGCGGTTCAGTTTCCCTAACTCATCAATTGTAGGCAGCAAGTGGTCTTAGATTTTAATCACAGAGCGGCCGCAAGCCTTTCCGACCAATTCGGTAAAAGGACAACTTTGCTGTGTTTATCGAATGCTAGGCTCGTCACGAGCAGCTTTTGACATCTAGCTTGCTGCCAATTCACGCAAAATGTCGGCGGCTTTTTGGGCCGGATTTTTCAGTCCTTCGGATGCGATTTTATCTTTGATTTGGTGAGCTCGTTCCTTCAAATTTACCGAGTTCAAAGCCTTTTGCACGGCTTCCACGATTTGCGGCCCAGCATATGAACCTGCCACACCAAGAGCGCAGCCTGCGCGTGCAACGGCTTGGGTAAACATCATTTGCTCGCGATGCCCTGGCAATCCGATTTGAGGGACACCAAAGGCAAGGAACGCCGACCCGATGCCATTGGAGCCGTGGCTAATGCCAAGATCGCAATCGGGTAACAATTTATCCAGACGTGCTGGTCCATCGCAAATCTGCACATTACGCGCGCGCAAACTTTCCGCGTGTACGGGGTCAATGCCGGGTGCCGCTAGAATGATATCGGCGTCAGGCCCCAATTGCGATAGGCCTTGTACGGCGGCATTATAGGGACCCGAGCCGGGACGCAGATAAGCGAAAATGCGGGGAAGCCCTGTGGTACGCCATGTCATGTGTTGCCCGGTTTGCACCGAAAGGAGCTGACCTAAATAGGGGGCGGGGGCGGCCTCATATTTGTGGCGCGGTGCAAAGTGGTCGCTTTCAGGATAAGCTACCAACAAGTATTCTTCGACATCCAGAAGATCGGAAAACTGTTCTAGCTTCGGCGCATTGTGATGGGCCAGCGCGAGGTTCGCTTGGGTCAGAACGTCACTTTCTTGCTGTGCGGCAAGTGCGACCGCCTCGGGGTCATCAGGCGACAAACAGGGCATCGGATTTGCACGGGGGGGCGCGTCCCAACCCGATCCGAGCAAGGCGGTTTTCAAACCCAGACCGTGTGCTGCCAAAAGGGCTGTTGGGGCGGCTTGCGTCACCAGAACATCAGGTTGAACCAAATCGAAAAGAGCGCGCCACGATTCTATCAGCGGGATCAGTCGTTTAGACTGGTCCCAGCCGTCCAAAAGCAACAAGCCAGGATAACATGCGCCAGTCATTTCATGCTGAGTTGGCGCGCGCATGGGGGAATAGGGGGCTTGTAGCAAGCGGGCTTCTAGATTTGGCGCAAGGTCACGTACCGCGATGACGTTGCGCGCAGCAAAGGTCACGTCCATCTCGCCCTGAAGCTGTGCTGCAACTTGACTGACCTTGTTAACATGGCCAAAATTACTGCCCATTTCCCATGCGAACAAGATACGTTTCATGTCAGCGAGGGGTTGGTTTGTGCAAAATAGGGTGCGGGGCGGATTTGAAAACGAATTTCCGGCGTTTTGAAGCCCAATAACATTGGTCTGCGCACGCCTTCGATCACTGCAACATCGTAAAGTTCCTCGACGGCACCGCCGATTTCTAGGGCGTGTTCAAGGTCGCCAGTATCAAGATTGACCACAGCCAGCATGCATCTTGCCGGAGCTTTTTCCTTGTCCATACGTTCTTGTAAAACCAGCCCTTCAAATGTGCGATCTTTGCGCGCCTGTGACACGCCAATCACGGCGTGACGTCCCACAAAGGTGACGCCTCGGGCGAAGCCGGGCAGAAAACACATTGGTTCGAAGGTGCCGTTTTGCGTGTTTATGCATCCAAACTCACCCGTTCCAGATTGAAGGCAATACAACTCCCCTTGATAGAATCGGGGGGAGTGGGGCATGGACAATCCGGTGACAATTGGCTCGTTTGTTTTCAAATCCAAAACAATCCCACCATCGCGTCTGTGCTCTCGCCAACCGCCTGCCAAGTTTGATTGGGACACGCATGTCACATATGCGGGTTTGCCGTCACGCATCGCAAGGCCGTTTAAGTGGCACCGGTCTTCTGCGGCAATCCGGTCGATCCATGGCGGCGTCCAAACTGGCTTGAACGAATGTCGACGATCCAAAGTGGCAAGACAATTGAAGCGTGTGACCACAAAGAGCGGGCTGTCTTGTCCGGGTTGGCCGTGAATGTCGTGAATATCGACATCGCCTGTCGTGCGCCCCTCAACGGGCACGTATACCGCGTCATAGCCATCATGGGTGACTTGTCCTGGATCGAGGAAGTTCTCAAGGCGCCAAAGTTGATAAAGTGATGATAACCAAAGGGTTTGCTGGTCACCTTCACTGCCGTGACCAAATCCCATGCAGCGCGGAAACGAGCGTTCATAAATCGAAAGTCGCCCGGTTTCATTGTTCGTTCCGATCATGAAGATTTTGCCGGCTTGATAGGTTGTGAAAGCCAAAGAGCCGCCGGTCTGTGCAAGCCAAGGCACAAAGGTACGAGATGGGGAAAATGAGAGCTTTGGTTGTGCAGACTCGTCAATGGTGTTCGACATAATTTAGCTTTCCAATGGGTAGACTTATCAAAAGGGACGGCGAAAATGCGCGTAAAGCACGGTCCTTGATTTGCTGGCTGTCTGTCAAGAAACATTGCTGATTTGGAACTTGTCTGAGGCTGTCTCAAAATCAGCATTGACCAAAAGCAATTCTTACGGTGATAATTCCCTTAATTTTAAAGATACGATTTTTACGACTGTTTGGGGATATACCGATGGGTTATTATGGCGGCCTGACTGTGTCAGGCACGGACAGCTTTATTAACACGGGAATAGAAACTTCTGGCATAGGCGATGTTAACGGCGATGGTATCGACGACTTCGGTGTTGCGACCCGTGTGGGTACCTACGCTGGACCAGATCAAGGTCTGTACATCATATTTGGTGATGATGATGGCGGGCTACCAAGCAATCTATCTTTGGATCAAATTGACGGAACCAATGGTGTAGTCATCGAACTTGCGGAGAGTACCGGTTCTTACTCTTATGGAAGTTCCTACGGTTTTGGCGTTGACGACATCTCTAACCTTGGCGACGTCAACGGTGACGGGATCGATGATGTCGGGATTCTTGTTCGCCAAGGGCGAGGTTACTACTCCTACTCAGGTCAATCGGCGGCCTACGTTCTTTTTGGTGGCACTGATTTGGGGGCTTCGGTTGATTTGGGAGAAATCTCAAATCCGTCGGGCGGCACCGACGGAATGGTGGTCCTCAGCGATGGCTCTAACCGGTTCACGAGCATAGAGGCCGCTCACGACGTCAACGGTGACGGGTTCAATGACATTTTGATCTCACAGGCTCCTGATGGCTACTACGGCGGATACTATGTCGCCAGTCTCCAAGTTGCATCCGCGACCGATCCGGCCCCATCCACAGGCGACACAATTGGCCATGTGATCTTTGGTGCAGATACGTCGGGCGAAATCGAATTGACCAACCTAGATGGCGAAAATGGGTTCGCGATTGAAGGCGGTACAGTCGATGCAGGAGGGTATTACGGCGGTGGCTATTATGGCGGCGGTTATCTTGAAAACTCAGCAGGTCAAGTCGCCGCCTTGGGCGATGTGAACGGCGACGGGTTTGCAGACCTTGGCGTGCGTCGTACCGATGTTTACGGTGGGTCTTATACCGACCCTGATACAGGCGAGGAACAATACGGCATAATCGTTTCGTCAGACACGTTTGTTGTATTTGGTGAAGCGACCACGGCAACCTCACCTCAAGTAAAGTCCGGGCCCGCAGACGGGACGTCTGTTTTCTGGGATGATTTGAGCGGTGATAGGTTTTACGGTTACAACAATGGGTACTATTTTGAAGGCCAAAGCAGGACCAATTTTGCGGCGATCGGTGACATCAACGGAGACGGCTTCGACGATGTGGCAATCAGCTCAACCAACCGGGTGCTCATAGGGGAACGCAACCCTTATGCAGAAGACGGCGACAATGCGAGCGGTGTTGTCGGCATTATCTTTGGTGGCCCAGACGGGGTCAACTCGGATGGAACGCAAGACGGTTTGAACGAACGCGTGAGTTTGGCCGCAAGTGACGCAAACGGGGATCTCGTCAATCTGCCCGATATCACGTTGGTCAATTCATCTGAAGATGGGTTCGGATTTGGCCAAACGATCAGCGCCGCGGGTGATGTAAACGGCGATGGGGTGGCTGATTTCTTGGTTGGCGCACAAGAACGCAATGCATTTGGCGGATCGCAAGCTAGCGACTTTTTCTTGGTTTTCGGGCGTGATGAAGACGCCGGAGATCAATTCCCAATGATCCTTGATCTCGATAACCTTGATCAAAGTGAAGCTGACACTGTGTTCTATAAGATCTCGCAAAATGATCAGTACAGTGGTGGTTACAACGTCAATATCGAAGCGGCTGGGGATATAAATGGCGACGGCTTTGGTGATCTGATTATAGGTCAACCAAATGATGACGTTGGTATCCTTACCAATGCAGGGCGGACGTATGTTATCTTTGGCGGGGAAGACGCGCTTGAGGCAATCGATAATGCCGATGGTGCAAATGACAACCAACTGAACATTGCAAATATTGGTGTCGACGTCGTGTCCGGCGCCTTGCCAATCGTTGTTTCGGTGGTGAACGACGGCTTCGTGCAAACTGCTAGCGAAGGCAGTTCTGGCCCAACCGAGTTTACCTACCAAGTCCAGCGAACCGGCAATCTGACTGAAACTGTTAGCGTCGATTTTGCCGTAACTGGAAACGGGTTCTCGCCTGCGAACGCTGCTGATTTCGTCGGGGGCATATTCCCGACTGGAACTGTAACCTTTGCATCCGGTGAAGCGGTTGCCAGCGTTGTCATTGAAGTGAACGGCGACAATGCGGTTGAACCAAATGAAGATTTTGCCTTCACGATTTCTGATCCCTCAACAGATGGTCCGTCGGACATTTCGTTAGGCGTGACATCCAGCTTTGGGCGGATTTTCAATGACGACTTCCCGGCTTTGGTGTCGATCAACAGCGTGGTCGGGACAGAAGATGGGCAACTTGTCTTCACGGTAACACGTTCGCGCGACACGTCATCTGAAGTGACGGTGGATTTTGATGTCGCAGGAGCAGGATTCCGTCCTGTCAGCGCGGCCGATATCTTGGATGTTGAAGCTGACGGCGCGTCCCTGGGTGGCGGTGTCGGTCAATCTGGAACATTGACCTTTGCAATTGGTGAAATCACCAAAGAAATCATTGTGACACCAACAGATGATGTGATCATCGAAAGTCAGGAGATGCTCAGCATCATTCTGTCTAACGCACAAAGCAGCGGCGAGGTCACTCTGGGCAATTCGACCGGATTGGGTCGCATCAACGACAATGATTTTGCTGACGAAATTTTTGTGCAAGGAGGCGGGTCTTTCAACGAAGGCTCAACGCCCGGTGGGTTCACACCTGTCACGTTTGACCTTGTCCGGCGCGGCGATACGACAGGCGTCACCGAAATCACCTATGATCTGAACCCACTTCCCTCGCAAGGATCGTTCTTTGCAGCAGATGGTCAGGACGTTGATAGCTTCCTGCCAAACTTTGGGAACACAGTGCGTTTTGAAGATGGCGAAAGTCTGAAGCAAGTCACGGTCAACATCATTCATGATGGAATTATCGAACCTCGTGAGAGTTTCGAGTTGCGCATAACGAATGTCGAAACCTTCAATGGCGTCGATTATGACATTCTGCGATCCAATGCGACGGTAACAATACGCAATGACGATGGCCGACCACCGATCATTCCACCGGGTGTTGAAGCCGACGTGTTTGGTGATCCGCATATCGTAACGCTGGATGGGCTTGGCTACGATTTCCAAGCTGTGGGCGAATATGTGTTGATCGAAAGCACCATGCTCGACGATCCACGCGACTTCCAAGTGCAGGTTCGCTTTGAACCATTGCCGGGTTCGGATCTTGTGTCCGTGACCACGCGCATGGCTGTGGACGTAAATGGCAAAACGATTGAAATAGATGCTGTTGGCGACAATCCGTTGCTTGTAGATGGTGTCACGATTTCAGCCGAGGATCTCGCCACAGGTGCCTTGGATGTGGATGATGACGGTCGCCTAGATGTGTTCTTTGACGAAGAACTGGGGACGTTCACAATTGTTTTGAACGATTTGAACGAACAGCTTATGGTCAAAAACGTGGACGGCGTTCTGAACATTTGTGTCTTCCTATCGAGCGCAGAAGGCGGACATGCCAACAACGTGCAAGGCTTGATGGGCAACGCTGACGGTGACATCAGCAACGATCTGATGTTGCGCGATAGTACGACCACTTTTGTTGATCCAACATTTGAAGAGTTGTACGTGACCTATGCCAACAGCTGGGAAGTCACAGATGTTGAACGAAATTTCTCGGACGCAGAGGATGCAGGGTTTTTCCCAGATGGGTTCCCAGCGGCCAAAATTTCGATAACCGATTTACCGGCCTCAATTCTGGCGGCAGCAGAAGCAGCCGTAGACTTGGCTGGGATTACTGATCCGATTTTGCGCGAAAATGCGATCTTGGATTTTGCTCTTACAGGGGACGACAACTTTATTGAGGGGGCTTTGGGCCTTGCCGCCGATCCAACTGAGCAAGTTGTTGTAACAGATGCCCCCGTCATACCTTTGACGATTGGTGTGACCCCGGCGCAGACATCGGTGTCGGAAGCGGACGGAAATCCGAACACCTTGATTTACACATTCTACCGGATCGGGGATGACAGCGAAGCAGTGAGCATCGACTACGCCATTGGCGGTGATGTGGATGCCGCCGATCTTGTAGCGGGCACGGCGATGACCGGACAAGTTGTGATCGCAGCCGGACAAGGCTCCGTTTCATTGAATGTCGGCGTGTTGAACGACGAGACCACTGAGTTGGATGAAGCATTGGTCGTGTCGATCACGGGCAATGATATGGGCGCACTGGTTGCCTCTTCGAGCGGGACCACGATTGTTCTTACGGATGACTTCGCCCCTGAAGCGCAGGACGATTTGTTTGGGCTTGGTGCAGATGATGTCGTCACTGGAAGTTTACTTGAAGCCAATCCAACAGATGCCGACAGCGATGCAAATGGCGACACGTTGACTGTGATCGCCGCGCAGGCGTCAGACGCGTCTGCTTTGACCATCGGTACGGCCTACATGCTAGCAAGCGGAGCAAGTCTGACAATCAATGAAGATGGGACGTTCAGCTTTGATCCAACAGGCGGTCTTCTGGCATCTGCCACGAGCGTCTACGACGCGTTGGATGCAGGCGAAGTTGCGTCAGAAACTGTGAGCTATACGATCAGCGATGGCAATGGCGGCACGGATAGCGCGACAGCCACATTTAATGTGTTAGGCGTGGCGGACGCACCTGTCTTGGCAGCTTTGGACACGTTCGAAGTCGATGAAAACACAACGGCTGTGGGCACAATAACGGCCTCGGACGTCGACAGTGACGCTTTGAGCTTTTCAATCATTGGCGGCGACGACGCGGCCTTGTTCGACATCGATGCAACGACGGGTGAGTTGGCCTTTTTGGCGGCGCCAGATTTCGAAAATGCGTTGGATCAGAACGGGGACAACACGTATGAAGTCCAAATCCAAGTCAGCGACGGTGGTCTTACTGATGACACGTTGGCTTTGGTCCAAGTGCAAGATGTGTTCGAGCAACCTGTGCTCAACGAAGTGGTCGGAACCGAAGGGATTGATCGCTTGGTTGGGACTGATGGGGCGGATCGCATTGATGTGCTTGGCGGGGCTTTGGATATCGCGACGGGTGGTGCCGGAGCGGATGTATTCGACTTCTCGTCTTCATCGACAAATGGCGTGCGCGAACGCAAGATTGTAACGGACTTTGAAGTCGGGGAAGATTTGCTCGACTTTGGGGACGCATCTGTAACGATTGCGGCCGGGACAGGTGAGCAAGTCTTCATCAACCTTGACGAAGACGGGGATCAGATCATTCTGTTGGGTGTCTCAACATTTGAAACTGACTTCTTGATTTGATGACAGATAATTAACATTGTTGGCCTGAATGGGCTGGCCGAAGAGCAAAAGTAAAAAGTGTCCCGGAGGTTTGGGCAAAATGGATATGGAGAGTATTCGAATGACAAATTTAAAAGCAATGATCTGCGCAGCGGTTTTGAGCTGCATGCCTGCCTTCGCAACCGCGGGCACCATCGATCTTGCCGGGCTCGGCTATGAGTTGGACACAAGCTATACCGAAACTGTAACGGGTATAAATGTCATTGTGGACGCCACTGGGTTGGCTGCATTCGATGGGACCGGCAGTGCCGCTGTTTCGTCCTTCGACGAGAATGATGCTTCGGCGTACTCGTTCATCCTGAGTTCCGGTCTTCTCGGCACTGATCTGTCAAAGACAGGCGGAACAGTTTTGGCAGCAATGGATGGTTCGATCCAAGTTCTGTTTGAAAGCATATCCGTTGCCGCTTCTGGTTCGATCTATGACGGTGCTGCGGTATTGGTGACGTTGATAAACAGCGAAATCGGATATGACGAAACCACCGGTTTGCTAGAAAACACAACAGGGTTTGCGCAAGGTTCTGCACGATTTGATGCTTTGTCGCTCATTGCGCCTGTGCCGCTTCCGGCGTCTTTGCCGCTGTTGTTTGTTGCTGCTGGTGGACTTGTGATGGTTCGGCGCCGCAAAACGCAATAAGGCACATCGTTACTTGAATTCAAAAAGGGCGCCTGCGGTAAAACGCGGCGCCCTTTCTTGTTTAGGTTTTCTTGGTGTCATCGATGATGTTCATTGTCGCCACACCGCTATTTCCCAACTCGACTGAGGCGAACGGTCCACCGTGGCACATGTTTCCGGGGTCGAGGCTGTCCATAACATCTGTTTCGGCCAAAATCTGTTCTGCAAATTGTTCGGCGTTGTCGACAGGCCGATAGCCAAGGAAGCTTGCCTTGCTGTTATCCACGGGTGCGCGATCATTGTTTGAGACGCCGTAGACAATCGAAAAGCCAGTCACCGGGGTTTCAAGGCTGCGTTGCACCAATCGGATCAGGTCATCATAGGACAACCACGATCCAAGCGCGCGTGCATTGGTGACCTGAGCGCAGGATAAAATCCGCATGTGAACGCTTTCCAAGCCACGTTTGTCCCAATACATCGACCCTAAATCTTCGGCGAAGCATTTGGCCAAACCATAGAAAGTATCCGGTCTGTGGCGAACCTCGGTGTCAATGAAATCAGTTTTGGGATGCATGCCCACCGCATGGATCGAACTGCCATACACAACCCGTTTCAGCCCGTTTTGATATGCGGCTTCCCAGATGTTGTAAGCACCGACAAAATTGGGTCCAAGAAGTTCGTCAAACGGACCTTCATCCGCATATGCGCCCATATGCACAACCATATCAGCGCCTTGCAACACCCGCATCATGTCATCAAGACTGGCCAAGTCGCCCCTTGCGTAGGTCTCGCCCGGGTAAAGCGTGCCAATATCATCAATAATATCTGTGGAAACCAATTCATCGCACATCTTGGACAATGGTTCGCGTAGGTAAGATCCCAGACGGCCAGCGGCCCCGGTGAGGACTAGTTTTTTCATGATTGTGGGCCTTTATGCCAAGAGTGTTGTTTTCGCAGGCGTAAGCGACAGAGCGCACGCGCATGTCATCAGATAATCGCCTTTTCGATGATTGGGCGGTTCAATCCGATGCGTTCAAAATTGAATGGCGACATATCCAGCGATTTATAGGCACCGTGGACCATCAGTTCGGCAGTTCCGCGCCCCATAGCCGGGGATTGCTGCAACCCGTGCCCCGAGAACCCGTTGAGGAAGAAGAAGTTCTCCACTTCGGTGTGCGGCCCCATGATCGCGTTGTGATCGAAGGTGTTATAGGCGTAATGCCCGCCCCATTCTGATTGCACTTTGATCGCTTCGAACTGCGGAATACGCGTTGCGAGGATGGGCCACACGTGATCTTGCCAAATGTTATGATCCATTTGGAAGTCGTCGTAGTCCACAGCCGGGTCGACGTCTGAATGCCCGCCGCACTGATATGTGCCGCCGCCGTTCTCGCGCACATGAATTCCGCTAGGATCAATTGTCAGGGGCAAGTCCCGATCCAACGGCGTTTCGGCAGAGAAAATCCACGAGAACCGTTTGCGCGGCTCAACAGGAACAGTCGCGCCGACCATCTTGGCAGTCTCGATGGCGCGCGGGCCGGAGGCATTTAAGACCTGACCACAGGAAATCACCTCCCCCGATTCGAGCGTAACTGACACAACGCGCGTTGCCGCGTCATTCTTTGTCATCGCGACAACTTCGTTTTGAATGTATTCCACGCCACGTTCCCGCGCAGATTTGCGCCACCAATCAAACACAGCCGTGGCATCCCAAAACCCCTCGTCCACAAGATTGATCGACCCCAGCACAATGTCGTCGACATTATAGAACGGGTAGGCGGCTTTGATCTGCTCGGGGGTCATCAATTGCGTGGCTGCGCCGGCTGCAATTTGGGTTGCTTGGCTTTCGCGAAGCACGTCAGCAAACTGATCCGTGTCGGCCAAATACATGTACCCGAAGTTTTGAATGCTGAGGTTCGGCACACGGACGTCATTGCCCATATACCGGGGCAAATTCTTGACGAAACCCGCTGCAAATTGCGAAATCTGTACGTTCAAAGCGGATGAAAACTGCTGACGCATACAGGAATTGGTGTGCATGGTTGATGAGAATTCGTAACTCGTGTCTTTTTCGACCACCAGAACTGTGCCGTCGAAATCTTTGTCATCAGATAGGAACCAAGCTGCCGAGGCTCCCATGATTGCGCCGCCCACAATGACGACATCATAAGTGATATTTTTTGGTGCTTGGGCATTGCTCACAGGTCTTCGCCTTTCGCGATCACGGTTTGAACGGATGCGATGTCTTCAGCACTTAGGCCGTAGTCCCGGGTTGCTGTTTCGGCGGAGATGTAACCGCGAACAAGATCACGCATAACAGATGATTTTTCGCGCTCTTGGGGCGCGCCGTAACCCGCGCCCCCCGGAAAGGCCATCATCACACGGCGGCCATGCGCCACGAATTGTTTGCCCTTTCCGTTCATCTTTGCGCCATCGTCTTGCGCGATCGTTGTGGGCGCGCCTGCGTTGCCGCCTCGGCGCCCCAACGCTGGGTGATCGACACGGTCAAACATGGCCTGAATGTCGAATTCATGCCCTTCACGAGCGCCGACTTCCATGAATTGCCCAAGGCCACCGCGCTGTTTGCCCGCACCACCTGAATCGGGGCGCAATTCTTTGCGCCAGATGATGACAGGGCCTGCATGTTCTGTGGCTTCCACGGGCATGGTCATCACGCCGGATGGGAAGGCTGTTGCGTTTAACCCATCATGAGCAGGACGCGCGCCAGACCCGCCAGAGTTGAAGGTCAAAACCTCGGAGCGGCGCGCATGTGGCGGGGCAGGGGCATCGCTGCGCGGGCGAAGGGAGACCTGAAAGTTGCAAAGACATCCAGCACCTTCTGCAGGCACCAATCCAGGCACGATCTGATCAAACGCGTTGAACACGGCGTCCGGAACAAAGTGGCCCACGATGTGGCGCAAGGCCACGGGCGCGGGGTGCACAGCGTTCACGATGGTATCCACAGGCGCTTCGATCTCAAATGGTGCCAGCGAGGCTGCATTGTTGGGAATTTCGGGCGCGATAGCGACCTTCAGCGCGTAGCAGGCATAAGCTTTGGCATAGACCAACGGGCAGTTGATGCCCTTTTTATCAAGCCCCGAAGTTCCCGTGAAATCTGATACTATCCGATCTTCATGGATCGTAACTTTGACCTTCAACGTAATCGGCTTTTCAAACCCATCGACCGTCATTTCACCCTGCGCAGATTTGCGTGGTAGGGCGGCAATTCGTTCCAATGTCGCACGACGTGAATTGTCGAGGATAAAACTTGCGATGCCGTTCAAATCTGCAAGATCGAATTCTTGCATCATGTCGACCAACCGGCGGTGACCGATTTCATTGCACGTGGCGAGCGCATACATGTCGCCGATCAGTTGATCAGGTTCGCGCACGTTGCCGCGCACAATGCGCACCAGTGTTTGATCGACGTCACCGCGTTCGGCAAACTTCATGATTGGGATATATAATCCTTCCTCATAAACGCTCGCCGCGTCTGCGCCAAATCCACGCCCGCCGATGTCCACGATATGTGCGGTACACGCGAAGAACCCGACCAATTGACCTTTATGGAAGGACGGCGTGACCATGGTGATATCATGCAGGTGGCCTGTGCCCTCCCACGGATCGTTCGTGATGTAGACGTCACCCTCAAAGATATTGTCGCGCCCAATACGGCGGATGAAATGAGCAACCGCATCGGCCATGGCATTTACGTGGCCCGGAGTGCCTGTGACCGCCTGAGCGAGCATTTGCCCTTGCAAATCATAGACCCCGGCCGAAAGATCACCCGCTTCGCGAACGGACGTGGAAAACGCGGTGCGGACAAGAGCTTGGGCTTGTTCTTCTACAACTGAGATCAAGCGGTTCCACATGACTTGGTAGGCGACGTTGGAATGTTCGTTGGCCATGATGTTATCCTTTCACGCGCAGGTCGATGCAGCCATCAGGCTGACGCGTTGCGATGCGACTGGAGGGGACGATGATAGTGGTTTCGTCTTCGGTGATCACAGACGGGCCTTGCGCCGTGGCGCCGTCAGCCATGTCATCGCGCAAGACAATGTCTGCTGTGACAAAATCGGCAAGGGCCGGATCAAACAGCTTACGTTCGCCGCTGATCAAGGCCGCGCTGGGCGTATCAATTTCGGGGACTCTGGCGACAGTTTCTGGTGGTGTCGTTGCATTGACGGACCAGACGGTAATTTCAATATCCATACCTTCCACCGCGCGCCCAAACAGCTTTATGTAGTCTTCAACAAAACGCGCTTCGAACGTGGCAACGTCTGGGGTCATGGCTTGATCTTGCGTCAACGTGATTGGAATTTCCCAGCCTTGGCCGGAATACCGCATGTAGACTTTGAACTCTGACAAAATGGGGCTGAGGGAGTCGCAATTTCGCACAAACCCGGTCGCCTCGGCTTGCAAATCTGTAAGCAAGGTTCTGATTTTTTCAGGATCAAACCCCGCAAGCGTCATGTAGACAGAGCGGTTGGCCTCAAAACTGAAAGGGGCACGCAGGAACCCAATCGCCGAACCAACGCCCGCGCCTTGCGGTACGAGCAATCGATCGACACCCAGTTTTTCGCACAAACGTCCGGCGTGCAGGGGCGCCGCGCCGCCAAATGCAATCATGGTGTATTCTGACAGGTCTTCGCCGTTCTCCACAGCGTGAACACGCGCCGCATTCGCCATATTTTCATCGACGACTTCCGCCAATCCAAACGCTGAGGTCGCAGCATCCATATCCAACACATCGCCAAGCACATCCGTAAGAGCTTTCGCAGATGATCCTGCATCCAACGTCATTGAGCCGCCTGCGAAATTTTCAGGGTCCAGTTTGCCAAGGACAAGGTCTGCGTCCGTAACAGCTGGTTTCGCACCGCCGCGCCCATAACATGCAGGGCCGGGTTCTGATCCGGCGCTTTCCGGACCAACCCGGATTTGTCGCATCGCATCCACATGCGCAAGCGATCCGCCACCTGCGCCGATCTCAACCATATCGATCACAGGGATCGATATTGGCATACCGGACCCTTTTTTGAAGCGATATGTCCGTGCGACCTCAAACACGCGGGAAGTCTTCGGGGTTTGGTTCTTGATGAGACAAATTTTCGCGGTTGTGCCGCCCATGTCGAAAGACAGGACTTTGTCCAAACCATAACGGGCAGCGATGTTTGCAGCAAAAACCGCGCCGCCCGCAGGGCCGGATTCGACCAGCCGGACCGGAAATTCAGCTGCGTTCTCAATAGAGATGATGCCGCCGCCTGAGTGCATCAGGAAGATATTGCAATCGACGCCAGTGTCTCGCAGGCGGCCTTCCAATCGCCCCAGATAGGATTTCATCAGCGGTTTGATATATGCGTTTGCAACGACGGTGTTGAACCGCTCGTATTCGCGCATTTGCGGCGATACTTCGCTCGATAGCGATATCATCGTGTCGGGCATCATTTCGGCTAGGACATCGCCGACAAGTTTTTCATGAGCATCATTTAAGTACGAATGGATCAGCGCAACAGCGACGCTTTCATATCCAGCGGCTGCGATTTCAGCGACGATGGGTTCGATATCCGAACGGGTCAGCGCAACAAGTTCGTTCCCGCCTGCGTCCATGCGGCCGGGTACGGTGTATCGCATCTGTCGGGGAAGCAATGGATCGGGGAGACTAAGGTTTAGGTCATACTGCTCAAAGCGGGACTCGGTTCGCATTTCGATCACATCGCGAAACCCTTGGGTGGTGATCAGGGCTGTTTTTGCACCGCGACGCTCGATCAGCGCATTGGTCGCAAGGGTCGTGCCATGGATGATTTGATCGATCTCTGAGGGGGTGATGCCACCCTTTTGGCAAACCTGCTGCATGCCGTCGATAATGGCGTTTTCAGGGGCAATGTATGTGGTCAACACTTTGGTCGAAAACGACTTTGTACCGACTTCCAACACAACATCCGTAAACGTTCCGCCGATATCAACACCTAAGCGCACGGATTGCTTGATCATAGACTCACCTCAAATTTGCTTGCCACAAATTACGGAGGGTGGGGGTATAAGTGCAAATTATTTTCCTCTATAGGAGTGATAGGAATTATTGATCCTTGGGGGCGGGTGTCGCACTCACATTGGATGCCTTGACGACATCAACAGCCATGCTTGCACAGTGTGTCAAATAGTGCGGGGCTTTTTCAGCGTGAAATCTGGCGGCAAAACTCAACGGAGTTGGTGTCCAAGTTACATCTACCTTCACTAGAGAATTGTCGTTCAATTCCTTTTCCACAAGAGCTTTGGGTAAAAGTGTGACCCCCATCCCATCTGCGGCCATCTGAACGCAAGATGCGAGGCTATTTGACGACACAATTCTAGCAGTAGACAGTGACATATCTTGGGCATGATCGACCAGTTCGACATAGGCTTGGGTATGTCGCGCATGGGTCAAAACGGAGTGTGGAAGCAGGTCCTCGACATTCATTTTTCCAATAAGGCCATCAGACAGTGATGGTGCAGCGACCCAGATGTAGGGGGATTTTCCCAGTTCGATGATGCCGCTGGCCGCACTGGCAAACGGGGCGGACTGAATAGCCAAATCCAACCGGTTCGCGTGCAGTTCATTGTCCAAATGCCGCGACAAATCGACGGTCAGTTCCACATTCAAAGCTGGGTATGCCGCTTTGATGGCCCGCAAATAGGCGTGCAACCAAGTACAAGCGACCAGTTCGGTAACGCCCAATCGCAGCTTGTCGACAACCAAGTCGGGGCGGTCAGCTATTTGGACAATCTGTTCGGCGTCACGCAGGACTTTACGCGCAACCGTTAGAATTTCTCGCCCCTTATCCGTCAGTTGAACAGAGCCCGCGTCACGCTGCATCAGTACAACTTTCAACGTATTTTCTAATGCGGCGATACGGGACGAAATATTGGGTTGTGTGGTGTTTAAATGATGCGCGGCTTTGCGGAAGCTCCCTAGGTCTGAAACCCAAATTAAGGCTTCGAGCTGCTTGATATTAAGCACATTCCCGATCACTTTTTGGTACTCCAGTTTCAGACTTTGATGCGCGCGGCAGGTGGCCCGGCGATGAGATCGCACAGGCACACAGTAATGCCATCTGTTGTGCCTGCAAGTCGAAGGGGCAACGACCTCGTAGTAGCTGTGTCAGGTTGCCCCAGTTCCAAAGCAGACAATAGTTTTAGGGGGCGGCCTCATGGTTTTTAAGACGGGACAATCAATCGTGAGCGGGAAAACGTAAATCTGACTAACTTTGTCGGATAAGCACGTTGACATTTCTTAGTGTAATAGTCAGGTAACGTCAAATCCCTTTGGATACGGGTTCTGCAGGCTACCTTTGTGGCCTCGATCTACGAGAAATCAACTGAAACAGGCAAGCCGTCGCCAGCCACATTTGCGAAAGCTACACCGACATGCGAAACTATGGATTGGCGGCCGCCGTCATCTTAAGCGCTGCTGCAACTCAAGCAGTGGCGCAAGACTCTGGGTTTGAGTGGGAAGGTGAACTGGAGATCGGTGTCGATACGACATTGGATTCTGAAACGCCAGGGAATGAATTTTCAGACACATATGCAATCGTAACACTTGAAGCCTCGCTGGCCCTTGGGCAGCAAGGGTTTGTGTTTGGGACACTTGTCGGTGAAAGCGTCACGGACGCAACGGATGATCGCGCGTTTGAAGACTTTGGTCTTTACATTGAAGAATTAGGTGTCGGTTTCAATTTCGGGAACTCAACCGTTCGCATTGGTAAAACAGCGCCAACGTTTGGACGGACTTGGGACGACGGGGCAGGATACTTCAACGATATCGTGGCCGAAGACTATGAGCAAACTGAGCAAATCGGTGTCTTTGTTGACACTGAAATCGTGCCAAGCGGGGTTCTGTCATTTGGTGTCTATTATGCGGATGACACAGCGCTCAGCCGGTCCATTGGCGAAGATCGCGGACGCACTCGGGTGTCGGACGGCGGCGCAGGCAATACAGGTAATTTGGACAATGTTGCGCTGAGCTGGACGCAAGAATTTGGCGATACCTCAATCCAAGTCGGTGCGCGCCACTTGAGTGCAGGGGAAGGCGACCTTTCAGACGAAACGGGCTTTGTGGCCAGCGCTGGGCACAGTTTCGGCAACGGTTTGGATGTTTTTGCGGAACTTGCCTCGTTTGACGGGTTCGGAGGTGCCGGAACAGACGTGACTTATGCCACGATTACAGGCGCCTACGCGGTCGGCGACTACGCCTTTTCGGCGGGTCTGGCAGTGCGCGATGACGCCGCCGCCGGAGAGACCAATGTCGTGTCCCTTGGCGTTGACTATGAATTCGCCAATGGGATCGCTCTTGGGTCTGGATTGGCCTTTGTCGATGACGCTGGAACTGATGAAACGTTGTTTGGTGTCAGCGTCGTTGTGCCGTTTGGTGGCTAACGTCTAAAGGCGCAAATGCTGAGTAAGATGGTGTGAAATGACGAAAACCCCCAGCCCGTGCATTGATGTGTGCAAATTCAAGCGAGAAGGGCACTGTATCGGTTGCTCTATGACTAAGGCGCAAAAGTCTTTGTTCAAGTCGCTGAAGAAGGACGACCATCGACAAGGATTTGTCGAAATGCTGGTCGGTCAGCAGTCACGGCTGGGAAAATACAAACATTGGGCACCAGAATACATGCGCAAATGTCTGAAAAAAAAGGTCAAGCCAGTCTCGGCGGTGCGAGACGTGGCTTAACCATTTGTGTGAGCAATCTGCGCTATTGTAGATGCGCGCGCACAAACCAAGCGAATTTCTCATGAACCTGACCGCGCGCAATGCAGAGATCTTCTGTCAATGTGTCGCCGTGGCTCGCAGCCAATTCGCCTGCGCCTGCAATTGTAGAGGCGAGCGTTTCTTGGGCCACAAGCATTGCTTTTAGCATCTCTGGTGCGGTCGCTTGACCGCTGTGTTCGTTGACTTTTGAGCGCTTCAGCATTCCAGATAGGGTACCTTCGGCGTGCACATCCAACGCTTTGACCCGTTCCGCAAGATCATCTTGCGCAATGAAGTGGTCTTCGTACATTTTTTGAAACATGTCGTGCAGCGGGCCAAATGCCATGCCGGTCACGTTCCAATGAAAATTTTGGGCCAGCATTGTGGTCACAGCAGTCTCGGCTACGCATTGATTTAGCGCGTCGGCGATCTGTGTTTTGGCGTCAACGGAAAGCGTCATAGCCGTCTGTGTCATGTCACACGTCCTCAGTTTTGATAAATTTTGATGGCTGGCTGGCGTCGTGCTGGCTTGCTTGAAAGTCAATATAGACGTGGGATATGAAATGCCAAGCTGTTTTTAGAATAATTCTAAGTTTGATCAAAATACTCGGAAATAGAATGAATGAGAAAACGCAAATGGCGGCAATCTTGTCCACGTGCGCGAGAGGCGAGCAAGAAGGTCGTACTGTTTTCATCCTTGCGGGCTTCTGCTTGAGCCAAGCTCAACAGCCATGCTTCATCGAATGAAATTTCTTGTTCGCCGGGGCGATGCGTGACTGGGGTTTTGCCTAAGCAATCAGGCAGACACCGCATCAACGCTTCGGCATGGCTTGTCCGTGCTTGCGTCTTGTCGAGGGTTAAGAGGGCGCAAGCCTGGAACAAGTCCGTGCGAGGTTTTGTGCGGCACGCCAAAGCGACCATCCGTAGATGCATTATTAATGCGCGCGCGTCAGGGGGCAGCGTTTCCAGCCGCAATCTTGGTTCGTGTCGCTCGGCTTGCAAAGGTGCTCTGAGTGGTTGCATATCCTTGCCTTTTTCATGATCCGGGGGGGGGGCAGATCGCCAAATAAATTACCTGAGTATTATTATAGGGTATGAAGAGTAAAGCAAATGCTATCGTTGGGTTTGTTATGTGCAAAGATCAATTTTCGTTGATGTGAATGAAGGTGAGACCCTTCGCAAACTCCAAAAGCGATCACGGCTGGGAAGTTGGCCCATCCCAGCTTTGCCACATGCCGAAAAACGGTTTGGTTCAGCTTGCTTCAGGGGCACGGGGCAACATGTGACGGGCGGCATCTGCATCCGAAATCGCACGGGTGGCGTAAGTGTACGTCCCGAAATCCTTGAGTTCTTGCGCGGCTCGGATCATTTCACCTAATGCCGCGCGGGCAAGCGAGCCCCCGGTGCTTATGCGTGCAACACCTGCGGCGGAAAGATCCTCCACACTATACGCGGTCGCAGATAAGCCAAGGACGACGTTCACTGGAATGCCGACCGATTGGCACACTGTTCGAACGCTTTCGATATCGGGCAAACCCGGCGCATAAACGACATCAGCGCCAGCGGTTTCGAAGGCTTGCAACCGTCGGATTGTGTCGTCCAGATCAGGCTTGTTGTATATGAAGTTTTCGGCGCGTGCTGTGATCAAAAAATCTGGTCTGGATTTCGCTGCTGCGGCGGCATGAATCCGATCAACGGCAAGTTCAAATTCGTAGATTGGATTGTCAGGGTCGCCGGTGGCGTCTTCAAGTGCACCGCCACAAAGCCCAATATCTATCGCGTCTCGCACAGTTTGGGCGCAATCCGCGGGCGCGTCACCAAAGCCATTTTCAAGATCAGCTGAGACAGGCAGGCTTGTCGCCTCAATGATTGATCGTGCGTTGTTTAGCACCTGATCGCGGGACAAACACCCACTTGAATCGCGCAATCCCATTGAGAAGGCTAATCCAGCGCTTGTCGTTGCAAGAGCCTGAAACCCTAAACCTTCTAGAAGTCTTGCAGACCCGGCGTCCCATGCGTTTGGCATCAAGAATGCACCGGGAGAGGCGTGCAGGTTTGTGAATGTGTCCAAGAGCTGTTGGTAATTGTTTGCGGGCATGGCGTTGGTGTCCTTATGTCGAGTTGTTTATGTGCCGACAGCACTACGTTTCAAATATGCCGGTGGGGTGATCATCTAGGCTCGTTAAGTTTTTCTTTTTCCAGAAAGCTCGAACGTCTTCGGGACCCATTTCGGCATACCATGGCTCTAGGTCTGTTTCGCCGCGGCTTCGCACAACTGACATTTCGGGAACGCCGCTGCCGCAAGCTGTGGTGACCAGATCAATGTCGAGGACGAAGATGTTTCTGGCGCCTGCAAAGTCCGGGAACAGTGCATAATGCTCGCCCCATTCTGGATCGCGGGGATGAAGGACGTGCGCTGTGCCATAAGTTCGCACGATGAGGTGGTCGCCTTGAAACGCGCAAAACATCAAGGTCATGCGCGGGTTTTGCAGCATATGCGCGGCCGTTTCATTCCCGCTGCCTGTTAAGCTCAGCCAGACGATTTTTTGGTAGGACAATATGCGCAAGGAATCTAACCCTTTTGGGGACAGATTGACCCGCCCATCAGAGGCCGCTGTGGCGACGAAAAAGACGGGCTGGTCTTCGATGAAATTTCGCAACGACTTGGTAAGTTTGTGCGTTTTAATGCCCATGGGAATAAATCCTTATGTACTAGGTCAAAGACGGGGACGTTTTTGGGACCAAAGAACAGCGATCATGATCAATGCGCCGCCCAAGACAGTGGTGACAGGTGGCCATTCTGACAGGATCAGCAACGCCCAAAATGGTGCCAAAGGTGTTTCAAGTGCGCTGACAAGGGCGGCCGTTGCCGAAGGGATCAAACGCGCGCCCTCCGTTAACAATACAGACGCGATTGCAAAGACGGCGCCGAATGAAACAAGAACCCAAATTTCTGGAACCGACACCTGTGTTGGGTCGGAAAAGAACAAAGCGAAAGGCAGCAGAATAACGGAAGCCAAAGCAGCAGGTAGTTTGGTTGGTGTGTCAGGTCGCGCCCTATAAAGCACCATGGTCGCGGCCATCATGAGGGTCATCCAAAAGGCCAATATGTCACCAAGCCTGTCACTGGCAGCGCCAGATGACCCGACGGTTATCGCAACACCAATCAAGGCCAAAAAGCTGCATAGAGTTACCCGAAAGGACGGGGCTTCCTTGATAAATAACCAAGCCAAAACGGCTGTAACGAAAGGGGCGGTGGCCCAGATCAGCGAAACATTTGCGACGCTCGTCAGTTTGAACGCTGGAATGAACGCGGCGGTTCCAGATGCCATCAAGACAGCGGCCAGCATTGCAGCCTTGTCAAATCGGCGCAATTCGTCTGCGAAACCCGCCCTGAAAGCCAAGAAAAGTAATGTGAAGATAGCCCCACTTAGACCACGCCAAAAGATCACATCCCATGCCACGGCATCAACTGATTTCGTGAAAATGCCTGCGCTGCTAAAGGCAATTGCCGATACGCACACGTACAAGACGCCACGATTGTGTTTGGAAATTTGGGTCACAGGCTGCTTTCGTTTTAGAGTTCAGAAAAACCTAGCACGTCACTGCTGACACCCTATTGTCAGCAGTGACGTGCTAAAGGTCGAGAAACTATCCAGAGGAACCGCACATTGGGACGATCAACGCGTATGTTTGAGATCATCCAAATTTTGCGGAATGCCGAAAGCCCGCTCACAGCGCAACAGATCGCTGAAGAGCTAGAAGTGACAAAACGCACCGTCTACCGGGACATTGCAGTTTTGCAAGGGATGCGCGTGCCCGTTGAGGGCGAAGCGGGCGTCGGTTACATCATGCGTTCGGGGTATGATCTTCCGCCAATCAATTTTGATGTCGATGAGGCGGAAGCCATCACTGTGGGCCTAGCGCTTATTGCGCGCACTGGGGATCGTGGTCTTATCCGCGCCGCCCGTTCGGCTGCGCAGAAATTGACAGACAATACACGATTAAGTGGAACAGTTTTTGCATCGACATGGGGCGTCGAGGAACCGCCAGTGATTGACCTCACGATTGTGCGCAGAGCCATACGAGACGAACGAAAGCTACGTATCAACTATAGGAATGGAGACGGCCTAGAGACCAACCGGACGATCTGGCCCATTGCGATCGCATACCATTCAGAGGTCATCGTGATCGCTGGATGGTGTGAGCTGCGCAAAGATTTGCGTCATTTTCGGCCAGACAGGGTGAACACGTATGAAGAACTGGATCAGGGCTTTATCGGGGAAGGGGATCGACTTCGGCAGGATTGGATCAAAGACTATTCGAGTTGGCTATAACGAGGCAGTCCTATCGATCCTAAAACCCAATGTCTGGTTTAGTGATCATTAACCACAACAACGCGATGATGGCGAAAAAAGCTGGAAAGCCGCAAGCGAACCAAATTCTGTACAGGCGCTTATATCGTGCGCTTAACGGCACGCCTGCTTGGACCGAGGCATAAGCCTCGTCGCGCATTTTTGTTTGGATCCAGACGACTGGCAGCCAAAAAACACCAATGAAGACATAAAGCGCCAAGGACAGAACAATCCATCCTTCCGTCAAGCTCCATCCCAATCCCCAAGCCAATATTAGTCCGGTTATGGGTTGTAAAATTGCCGCCGTGGCTGTGAACAACATATCCGCGATCACAACAACGGACGTTGTATGCGCGATGCTTTGCGGATCTGCAGTTCGGTTTGCCATCAACATGAAGAAGGCGATTCCGGCCCCTGTGCCAATCAGGACGCAGGCCCCCAAAACATGAGCGAGGCGGACCAAATCCAACCACTCCATCAACGGGTTTCCAGGGCGACGCGTGTCGCCAGTGCCAATAGTATTCCGGGAATGACCTTGATCAACGGACCTAAGGGATCGATCCAAAGGCCCGGTACAAACAAGGTCGATGCTGCAAGGTAGAAAAGGCTCACAGCAATCGCCGCCCAACAGGCCAAATGCGCAAATTTTCGCACGGCAAAGGCACCTGCAATAGCGATATCCACCAAAGCCCAAAACAGGACACTGGCCACAGCAAGCCCGTGCGGCCAGCCAACGGCTTCTAAGGTTAGGGCAGCTTCGTTCACACGTAGGATGCCGATCAGCCCGGATGCCAACCAAAACACGCCCAAAGTGAGAACCATCAATGGCGTTAGCAGTGCCATCCTTGCAAATAACCTGTCTTCGACGCGTGCGGGCATTTGGCTCAAAGTCTCTGACATTTTTGAGAGCGGTTTCAATCCGAAGGGCGTCAAATCTACGGCTTGCCCCTTCACGCCTTCGGTCAGGACCTTTAGCGCCGTTGTTCTTAATGGTGAACGCCACCCAAGTTTCGACAAAGCATCAGCCAATTTGCAAACTAAAGTTGTTCCAATCGCTGGGATCACGATCTGAAGCCGTGCTGGGCTGAACCCTAACCAGCGTCTTATGGATCCCACGACATCGCGCAACGAATGCGGTTCTGCTTCAACCAAATCAGCTTCAAACCCGCTTGGAAATTGATCGCCTACCGCAGCGCTGACGACGTTGGAAACATTATCAAGAGACACTGTTTGAATCTGCGCTTCTGGCATCGCAAGCGGTTGCACCACAGGGAATGCGGCGAGCATACGCAACATTGTCGTTCCGCCATAGGCACTGCGGGCCAACACCAATCCGGGGCGAAAAATTTGATATGTAGCACCAGATGCCCGGATAGCTGCGTCGCCGCGCGCTTTGGATGCCAAAAATGACGTTGTTGCCTTCGGTGATGCGCCCACGGCCGAAATTTGGATAAGCTTCACATTTGCAGATGCGCAAGCTGACGCTAAGGCCGAAACCGCGTGATTGTGGACAGCTTCCAGATCATCTTCTGGTCCGTCCTGCAAAGCTCCGGAACAATTCACAACAACCGAAATGCCTGCAAGGATTGGGGCCCAGTCTTGCGCATCAGTTAATACGCTGATGTCGCTTATAACCCAAGGAATATCCGGCAAGACACGTTCGGCAGTTTTGCCGTTCCGACCTAACCCGGTGACATGGTAGCCATCTGTCACCAGCTGATTGGTTATTCCAGCACCAATCAGCCCATAAGCGCCAAGGATCAGAACTTTTCGATCGTCATCAGCCAGTGTGTCTAGATCGGGCATGGAATGCTCACAGTCGGTCTTTTTGGGTATCGTGTCTATGCGCTTAGAATGTTCTGAAATGCATCGGATGTATCCGTGGCAATGGACCGCATTCGGGCGAACCATTGGCCAAAATTGCTAACGTATAGAATCAAAGAAACAGGTTGAAGTGCGCAAAGGCAGGTCTTTCGGGCACATGACTTTTAATTTCGCGTCAGACCTTTGGTTAGAAATTCACGCGATCAATACCCGATGGCCAAGGACCTCAACAATGCGGCGGATTTTTGTGACTTGCTGTGCGTTCAATACCGCCAATTCACCGGGAGAGATTAGCAAGCTGTCCCCCAGGGCGACCCTGATACTCCACCCATTTGGCTGGCTGTCGTGGTCAAATCCATTTGTGCGCCACCAGCCCCGAATACGGATCAGCGGTAGTCGCCGCCGAACAGCTTGTCGGCGGTGAGTTGCATGAAGACAAGGTGATCTACATCGGCGCCAATTCCGCCAAGGATTCCAAAGATGAATTGGACAAAGTTTGGGGCCCTGAACAACCCGATATCCATACAGAATTTTAAGTTATGGAGGTGCTCAACATCGTAACATTCATATTCAAACTTGATGTCATGTGCCGCGAAGCAATTAATTTTCTTCGACGGACAAAGATGAAATCAACTTTCCAATCAACACCATCGACCCATTCGAAATATTCCTGCTCAAGATGCGGATGGATCGGGTCATTGGGTTGAGGGCCAATCGCGGTGGCCAGAGGGTGATCGTTGGTTCGGGTGTCGTAGCCTACAACCTTCAAACCCTTTTCGACCATCTAATGCTTACGTTTTATGTCGACGTCGTCGAAATAAGGTCAGTTGAGGCATTGATACCTAAACCGATGACTTAAGTTCACTAAAGGGCAAGGCGGCCCTTGTATGTCTTGATGAACCACCGCAGAAAAACTGATCCTACGCGAAGGTGCAGCGCATCCAGAATATGAGATCAAGCTGGGGTCCTTGCTTGTCGAACTCTCCCAAATTCGAAACGGCCAATTGGCCTGTGACGAAAACGAACATATCGAAGGCGTGAGTGCGCTAGGCTTTGCAATTTCTGGTCAGAACGGAGGTATATTCGCAACTTCAGTTCCTGCGCCAAGCAGTCGTTTTGGTACGGTTCATCAGGGCCTTCAGGCCTGTATGGAAACGGTGAGAGCGGCGTTCCTTGTCACGTGACATTTCTTCAAAGAAACAGTTAAAGAATGGTGCAGTTATCTGAAAAGCAAAGAGGCTCTGGCATGAAAATCAATCGACTGGACCACGTCAATCTACGCACTGACAAACTTGAACAGATGATAGAGTGGTATGATCGCGTACTTGGTCTAAAAGCAGGGTTTCGTCCTAACTTCCCGTTCGGGGGCGCTTGGATTTACGTGGGTGATGATCCCGTTATTCACCTTGTCGAAGTGGATGAGGAATGCGCGTCAACGGAGCCCAAAATTGAACATTTCGCGTTTCAGGCATCAGGGCAGCAAGACCTCATTGATCATTTGCAAACGCTTGGCATCGAACATTCGGTGGATCCAGTTCCAGGTTTATCTATCACGCAAATCAACCTCGCGGATTTGGATGGGAACCACATCCATATTGATTTTAGACCCGAGACAGAATGAGCGGGTAGCGTGGCTGCAGCGTAGAACCAAGAGCTTTGTTTTTGAGCCAACGATGCGTTTTATGTGACCGTTACGCATCTTTGAAATCAAGGTGCGTCGTACCAATTAAGTTGGAGGTGCGAGAGAGTGCTTGCATGAGGCGCGATGAAGTACACCTGCAGCCCTTCATGGTGTCTTTGCAAGCGAAAGCGAACCTGATGATCGCGCTCTTCACGCTCTAAAGAAAGGCCTGTCCACACCCCGATGTATCTCTCGCGGAGAGGCATCCCAAGCCGAGAACCATTTTTAATAAGGACGCCCGAATGACGCTTAAGACTGAAACTCGTTATGCCATTGATCCAGAAGCTGCAAAGGCAATGGATACAACCGCGTTGCGGGCCAATTTCCACATTGGTGGGTTGTTTGCCGCCGACGAAATCAACCTTGTTTACACACATTACGACCGGCTGATTGTTGGCTCGGCTGTGCCTGCCAACAGTCCTGTGACGCTCGATCATATGGCAGAAACCGGTACACCAAGTTTCCTTGATCGCCGCGAAATGGGGATATTGAACATTGGCGACACTGGTGCGGTGAAGGTCAAGGGGGATATTTACACACTTGAGAAAGGTGACCTGCTGTATGTCGGTAAAGGCGCGGGGGGAATTGAGTTCTCAGGGGCCGGACGGTTTTACATCACCTCTTCACCCGCGCATCGAATCTGTCCAACTAAACTGATAAAACCATCAGACGCACGCCGCATTGAAATGGGCGCGCCTGAGACTGCTAACCAAAGGGTAATTATTCAATTTTTACACCCTGACGTGTGCGAAACTTGCCAACTTTCAATGGGATACACGCAGTTTGAACCCGGAAGTGTTTGGAATACGATGCCTGTTCATGTGCATGATCGCAGAATGGAGGCCTATATGTATTTTGACGTTCCGGAAAATAGCCGGGTGTTCCATCTTATGGGAAAGCCGGACGAGACTCGTCACATTGTTATGGCCAATGAAGAGGCTGTTGTGTCGCCCCCTTGGTCGATCCACGCGGGTGCAGGTACGGCATCTTATACGTTTTGCTGGGCCATGGCAGGCGACAATGCTGATTTCACAGACATGGATATGGTGGGAATGGATGAACTGCGATGAACCCTTTTTCACTTGAAGGACAAACCGTACTTGTCACTGGTGCCAACACAGGCATCGGGCAAGCAATCGCAAAAGCAATGGGGCGCGCGGGGGCGCATGTCATTTGTGCTGGGCGGTCTTCGTGTACTGAGACCGTTGCAATGATCGATAGTGCAGAAGACCTGACGCTAGATTTTGCGGACCCTATGGCCGCCAAGGACACCTTTGAGACGCGCCAAATTGATATCCTTGTGAACAACGCGGGTATAATCCGGCGCGATGAAAGCGTTGATTTCTCAGAAACGGATTGGGATGAGGTTATGGATGTGAACCTCAAGGCAGTGTTCTTCACGTGTCAGGCTTTTGCAAAGGCTGCCTTGCCACGTGGTGCAGGTAAAATCGTCAATATCGCGTCCCTTTTGTCATTTCAGGGTGGCATTCGCGTGCCATCCTACACGGCTGCCAAACACGGTGTCGCTGGGTTGACCAAGATCATGGCCAACGAGTGGGCCGCAAAGGGCATCAACGTGAACGCCATTGCGCCGGGGTATATTGAAACCAATAACACTGAAGCTTTACGCGCCGACCCAGAGCGAAACAAAGCGATCCTAGATCGTATTCCTGCGGGGCGGTGGGGCAGGGCGGATGACATTGCCGAAACATCTGTCTTTCTGGCTTCGCCTGCAGCCAACTACATTCATGGTGCGGTTTTGAACGTCGACGGTGGTTGGTTGGCGCGATAAAAAAGGCTGGCGCCTTTTGGTGCCAGCCTTTCAGTCTCTAGGACTTAGATATCAGAGTATTAGACGTTACCGCGTGGTGGTTTGTCGTTCTCGCGCGTGAAGATCATACCATCGAGCAATTCAACAAGGTCCGGACGGGCAGATGGACCATTTGAAATTGCGATCATCAAGATGCTGCCATCTGGACGGATCACAAACGTGCCGGGCTCTGCAAAACGACGATCTGTTTCGCCGGATGACAGCGGGTCTGAAACATAGACGCCAAGTGTTGTCATCTGCTCTTCGCTAAGGTCATAGCCGATGTCGAAGGTCCAACCGAATTCAGCCTGATCCGCTTCTGCTTTTTCTTTTGGATCAGCAGACACAACGGCCACGTCGAAATCTGCATCGGTCCATTCGCCCAGCATCCCGTTCAGGAGGTTGAGGTATTTTTTACATCTCCCGCAATGCTTGCCGCGATAGACAACGAAAAGAGTCCAATTCTCGCGTGAACCGCCAACTGTGATTTCGCCACCTCCAAGTTTGGGAAATGACATCGGCGCGAGGATACTAGCTGGAACTGGCTTAGGCGTAGGCATGTTTAAGACCTTTCTGAAGGAATTTTTTAGTCGAGTACGGAAGGCAGCCACAAAGAAACTGCAGGAACATAAGTGACGAGGATCAGCGCGAAGAGGATGGCCAGATAGAACGGCCAGATCGACTTCAGAGCTTCTTCAATTTTGATCTTACCAACAGCGCAGCCGACGAACAAACATGTTCCAACCGGCGGCGTGCACAGACCAAGACCAAGGTTCACCAACATCATGATACCAAACTGCGTGGGATCCATGCCAAGGCCTTTTGCAATCGGCAAGAAGATCGGTGTGCAAATCAGGATAAGCGCAGCCATATCCATGATCATGCCCAAGACCAGCAAGATGAGGTTGATCATAAGTAAGATGATGATTGGGTTGTCCGAGACAGAAACCAGCAGATCACTAAGCTTGGCTGGAACCTGATAAAGCGCCAGTAGGTAAGCAAAGGACGATGCGAAGGCGATCAAGATCATCACCATGGACGTCGTGCGCACAGCGCCAGTTACGGCCAGAACGAAGGCGTCCCAAGTAAGCGAACGGTAGTAGAACTTGGTCAGAACCAACGCATAGATCGCACCGAAGGCACCTGATTCAGTTACGGTAAAGACGCCGGACAAGGTGCCACCGACAATGATGACCGCGGTAATGAAACCCGGAATCGCGTCTGCGGCACTCCGCCCAACTTCACCCCATCCTGGGAAGGGCTCGGCAGGGTATTTGTGTTTGATCGATAGCGCGTAGGCCGCAACGGCAAGACAAAAGCACATCAGCATGCCGGGGATCACACCCGCAAGGAACAATTTTGACACTGAGATACCGCCGCCAGCGGCCACAGCAAAAATGATCATGTTATGGCTTGGCGGAATAACAATGCCCGCAATAGAAGATGTTACAGTGACGTTGACTGCGAAATCAGGGCGATAGCCGCGCTCTTTCATAACTGGGATCAGCAAGGACCCCAAAGCAGAGATATCCGCAACAGCAGACCCGGAAATGCCACCAAAGAGCATGGATGAAAAAATGTTCACCATTGCCAAGCCACCTTTCAAGTGACCCACGAGGGCGGCGGCCAGCTTAACCAAACGCGCAGCGATGCCACCGTGCAACATCACTTCGCCAGCAAAGACGAAGAATGGAATGGCCAAGAGCGAAAACACCGACACGCCGGACGTAGCCCTTTGGAACGTGATGAGCATTGGAAAGCCTTCGTACCAAAAGGCAGTGGCGGCAGCGATACCCATGGCAAAGGCGACGGGCATTCCGACCACAACAAAGAGGCCGAAAGTAAGCAAGAGGATTGTCAGACCCATGGTTCAGATATCCAAGTCTTTATGGACTGTGTGCCAGTCGGAGAATGAGAGAATGCGCAGAACGCCACGCAGACCAGAGAACAAAAGGATCAAGCCGCCACATGACGTGATAGCAAGGGTCCGAAAACTTTCGGGAATATCGAGCATGGGCAACAAAGTACCCCAGCCGAATTGCATCAAGGTCACGCCAGCAAAGAGCATCACGCCGCCGAACGCCGCGAGAATAAGGTCGATCGCGATCATCAGAATTTTCTGAACGTTCTCGGGCATTGCATCGCGGAACAAGGATACTCCTAGGTGAGTATTTTCCTTTACCCCAGCTGCGGCGCCAAGGAATGCGATGTAACAGATCAAAAGAAGCGCAAGTTGTTCAACCCAAGTCGGTGTCGCATTTAACACGTAGCGGCCGAAGACGAGCCAGCCAAAGGTTGAGATGAGCACCACTAAAGCGATTGACGCGATGAAGATACATGCTGCGCGGACCATATCCACGGCTGTTTCTAATGTCGCGATTTTGGAAGACTGCCCCACCATCAGGGTCTCCTATTTTGTCGTGTCATTTCGCCAGTAAAACGAGACACTCAAAGACAAAGGCCCGTCGAGTTATCAACGGGCCTTTGCTAAATCAGGTCAAACTTAATTCGCGTTGCGGATCAAGTCGACGAGGCTTGCCAAGTCAGGGTTCGCTGTAAGGAACTGGTCATAGACCGGCGCCATAGCGGCTTGGAAAGGACCCTTGTCTGCGATTGTGTTGACTGTTGTGCCACCTGCTTGAACGATCTTCATGCTGGCTGCTTCACGTGCCTGCCACAATTCACGCTGTTGAACGGCACTTTTGTGACCGGCTTCTTTCAAGATCGCCTGTTGCTCAGGGGTCATTTTTTCCCATGTTTTCAGGCTCATGCACAGGCACTCAGGAATGATCAGGTGCTCAGTCAGTGAGTAGTATTTTGCAACTTCGAAGTGGTTTGTTGACTCATAGGATGGCGGGTTGTTTTCCGCACCATCAACAACACCAGTTTTGATTGACTGGTAAACTTCACCAAATGCCATTGGTGTTGCGTTGCCGTCCATGGATTCAACCATACCAACAAACAGATCATTGCTCATCACACGAACTTTCAGACCTTCGACGTCTGCAGGTGTGTTGATTGGGCGAACTGAGTTATAGAAAGAACGTGCGCCAGCGTCATACCAACCAAGTGGAACGATGCCTTTTGCAATCATGCCTGCGCCGATGGCTTCACCTACATCACCGTCCATCAACTCATACATCTTTGGGATGGATGGGAAAATGAAGGGAAGAGACACGACATTGGTTTCAGGGATCGATTGACCCATCGGTCCAAGGCTGAATTCACCAAAATCGATGATTCCAAGGCGAATTTGCTCAATCGCGTCAGGCTGGCTGCCCAAAACACCATTGTGGAAGATTTTGCCTGTTACAGCGCCACCGGTTTTTTCGGCAACTTCTGCCATGAATGATTCCATGGCGATGGAGACTGGATAGTCTTCAACGTGAATGTTCCAGCCGCGCAGTTCAGCGGCGGATGCAGATGTACCTGCGACGGCCATGGCACCGACCATAGCAGCGCCCACAAGGCTCTGTTTGAATGTGGTTTTTAGCATCATATTGATCCCTCCCGATCTTGTTTCATCGTCTCTCACGTCAGTTTATCTGACAGTCCAAGAGACCGTTTTGCGCACTGGCGAATATCTGCACTCTGATTAGCAGCTCACTCCCAATGATTGGTATACTAGTATTTTGATTGGGCTGGCGAGTCAAATATTCTGTCGCAATGTTCGATAAATTCGACGGCTTTTTTGCGCGCAATCGCCGGTTTGCGTGTCAAGTCAGAGACGTAGCCTATGCCAATGTCGACAACCCGCAAGGGGGAAACGGGTAATTTGTGCGCGCGGCAGTCGTTTCACAGAGGTATTGCCGTGCGGGTCGGTTACGTTTCGAAATATTCAGGATTGCGGTCGGAAATAGCTTCGATTGTAGCATCCAAGCGAGACAAATGAATCATCCCAGCTTCTGCCGCCCCATCCTTGTCGCCTTGCTTTACACAGTCCGCAATCGCGCGGTGGTCTTCAAGAAGTTGGTCCATCCGGTCTTCTTTTGACAAGCTAAGTATGCACAACCTGTCCACGATTGCTTTCTCCGCAGAGATGACCTCAAAGGCGAATTCGACCTTCGCGATTTTACAGAGCTCTTTGTGAAAGGAATAGTCGAGTTTGCTGAACTCTTCATAATTCCCTTCTTTCATTACCGCTTCCTGACGCGCCAAATTTGCTTCTAGGGTCAGACTATCAGCAGGGGTCGCCAATGTGGCTGCACGGCGTAAAACTTCGGCCTCTAGGCTGGAACGCACAAACCGTGATTTTGTGATTTCATAAAGCGAGAAGCGTTTCACTTCTGTCGCTTTTTGGGGGCGTATCAACAAAAGCCCTAAGTTTTCCAAGCGGCTAAAGGCGTCTCGAACGGGTTGGCGCGAGACCCCGAACTTCGCAGCGATCTCAGCTTCAGAGATTTTATCGCCGGGCAACAACTCAAGCTTGAGGATTGATTTGTGGAGCTGGTCAAACACCACGTCGACGCTCGTTCTGCGATCTCTGGTACGTGCTGTTGATGACATAGGAGTTCCTTCTTGTTGTCGGAGAACTTAATGGATGATCTGGAGTTTTGCTAGTCTTCGCTCGAAACCGCCCAAGGTCCGAAGGTGTCGTTTGAAATTCGCAAGAGTAGGGCCCCATCCAGATTATTTCATCGCAGGTCGATTATGCGACCTGCTTGATTTGAATGCTAGTATGCCAGATAGAGTTCGTTAGACAAGCAGTTCAACAATGCGAATCAGTGGCACGCCAGTGCTCGCCCGTCACAGAAACACTGTCGGCTGGTTTAAACCGTTTACCGCCGCAGCAGGGCGTCTACACAATTGAAGAAAGGAAATCACATGAAACTAGAAGGCAAAACCGTCATCATCACAGGCGGAGGCCGTGACATCGGTCGTGCATGTGCGATCAAACTCGCAGCCGAAGGCGCAAATATTGCCATCAATTATTTCGCGAGCAGCGAAGGTGCCGAAAGTGCAGTGGCCGAAATCAAAGCCGCTGGCGGCAATGCATTTGCGTTGCAAGGTGATCTGAACACGCAAGCAGGCGTGGACGCTCTGGTCAGCAAAACTGTATCCGAATTTGGCAGGATTGATGTGTTGGTCAACAATGCAGGCGGTCTGATCGCGCGCAAAACCATTGCGGAAATGTCCTTGGAGCACTGGAATGCTGTCATGGATTTGAACCTGACAAGTGTTTTCCTGATGATCAAAGCTTGCTTGCCACATCTCGAATCTGGCGCGATCGTCAATCTGGCGAGCCAAGCTGGGCGCGACGGCGGCGGTGCCGGATCTGTAGCCTATTCAGCCTCCAAAGGCGCGGTAATGACTTTGACGCGCGGTTTGGCCAAGGAGTTGGGTCCAAATGTACGGGTCAACGCGCTTTGCCCGGGCATGATCGACACAGATTTCCACAACATCCACACGCCTGATGCAGCGCGCAAAGGATTTGAGGCGTCTGCTCCGGTTAAGCGTCAAGGTGTGCCAAATGACGTTGCGAACTTGGTTTTGTTCCTCGCCTGTGAAGACAGTGCGTTCATCACTGGCGCGAATGTCGACATCAATGGCGGTATGGTTTTCAGCTAAATTCAGCTGCTAACCCAATTTAGAAACGGCCGCCTGTTTATTGCAGGCGGCCGTTTCATATTCTGGCGATCCGTTGGATACCTTAGCGTGGTGCTACGCCCCGAGATGCTCACATTCCGCTAAAATTTCTGCGGCATCGTCTAGTTTGAGAACCCATGACAGCGGAACGCCTGATGGTGTCGCGACCCCATGTTTCCCAGCCATAATTGCACCGATCATGATGGACCGTCCCGCATTGTCACCACCGGCTAAGATGTTGCGTTCAATGGCTTCTTGATAACTGCGGCTGTGTTTTAGGATATGAAAGATGACGGGTCCCGCAGATGGCAAACTACATGCGCGCCCCATCAAACCTGTAAGCCCCGCAAATTCTGTAGAGTCATGTTCAGGCGCCGCAAGGGCTGCAATAAGATCAGCTTTGATCAAAGCGTTTGCGGAATTGGCCGCTGCATTTAGGGCTTCGTCGAGCGGCTCATTTTGCATGACACGCGACAGAACCTCCGTGAACGTGTGGCTATAAGCTGCGGCCACATCGTTGACGTTTGTCACCTCCATCGAAGCCGTTACCATATCAGCCAGATTTTCTTGCCCATGATAGCCCACAAGGATCGCTGGTAGTCGGGAAAGAGCGGGTGTTTGATTGTCGTCGATGCCAGAAGGCGATTGTTCTGCAGCTATATTTTCCAACGCACCACGAGTTGGACGATCCATGAAGCCTTGATAGGCACCACCTGCACCGAAATGCCCGGCAAACGCAGTTTGGTAAGCGGATACGTCGAAGGCACCATCATGGGCATTCATGGATTGGATTGTCAGCCTTAAGACCTCGCCAATCTGCGTCATCATACCATCGCTGCGTGCGCCGTGGGCAAAGGTTTTTACGCCTTCATAATTCTTAATGTCCAAAGGTGTGAAAGCGCATTGTCCGCCTTGCCTTTCGGCAATTGCTGCGATTTTTTCGGGTGCATAAATCCAATGTAGCCCAAGGCAGGCGGCGTCGGCAATAAGAGCTCCGAGCAGTATGTCAGAATTCTGGGTCATGTGAGTCTCCGGGGATATTCGCGAATATATGTCGACTTTATGGAACTTCACCATGCGGCGCGACACAAAGCGGAGAATATCACATAAACGAGATGTCTGAGCTTGGGTCAGTCCAATGCGATTGAGGTAAACGGCTTGGCAATGAACAGTCTGACTTGGGGCGCAAAAGTGTGTTGCTGTGCTGTCTTTGATACTGAAACGGCTCTTTGACTACAGTGTTTCAAATTAAGCTTCTTTGATTTGCTCTTGCGTTGCACTCAAGTGGTCGGGTGCGAAATTTTGCTTGCTTTTCGGCAGCTTGTCAGCCGAGCATGACATATCCGGATTGGCCAACGCCTTTGGACAGGCTCTCAAGGAGCTAGGCAGGCATCTGGTGTTTTAGTGGTGAGGAGTGGCAACGTGTCAGATTATCCGTACGACCTTGGAGTTTATGTCAGAACGATTACGACATCGTCTTGTGATGCACAGACTTGGTTCGATCGAGGCCTAAACTGGATCTATGGTTATAATCATGAGGAAGCCGAGGTTTGTTTCAACAAAGCCCTCGAGGCCGATCCGAATTGTTCAATGGCGTATTGGGGGCTGGCTTACATAATTGGGCCCAATTACAATAAGCCTTGGGAATTGTTTGATCCCGTTGAATTACAAGCAACGCTTGATACATCTAGAGCGGCCTTGGCTCAGGCTGAAAAAAATGCAGCTGGTGCTACCGCGATAGAGCAAGCTCTTATCAAGGCGCTTCACAAACGATATCAGTCGAACGAACCCGTCCCAGATTTGTATGTCTGGAGCCATGCTTACGCTGATGAAATGATGGCCGTTTATAAGCAATTTCCCCAAGATGCTGATGTCGTTACTCTCGTCGTTGAGGCGCAAATGAACCTTACCCCGTGGAAAATGTGGAACCCACGTACGGGCGAGCCGAACCCTGTCGCACGAACGCTTGAAACCCGGAACATGCTTGAAAAGGGGATTAATGATGTCCGCGTTTCTGGCGCTGGACCTCATCCTGGCCTGTGGCATTTATATATTCACCTGATGGAAATGTCTCCCGAACCAGAGGCTGCACTTCGCGTCGCTGATGAAATCCGTGGGTTGGTTCCGGATGCGGGTCATTTGGAGCACATGGCCACGCACATCGATGTTTTATGCGGCAATTATCAAGATGTCGTGGTGAGTAATTCCAATGGTATCAAGGCGGATGAGAAATATTGGGCCTTAACTGGGGCAATGAATTTCTACTCGTTGTACCGCGTGCATAACTACCATTTCAAACTATACGGCGCGATGTTCTTGGGGCGGTTCGATCTAGCCATGGATGCGGTCAAAGGTCTGAAGACGACAATCCCGGAAGACCTGATTGAACCAATGGCGAACTGGATAGAAGGTTACATGTCTGTCGAGACCCATGTCTTGGTACGTTTTGGCAAATGGGATGAATTAATAGCTACCTCGTTGCCAAAAGACCCTGCACTATATTGCATGACAACTGCGTTGAATTACTATGGCAAAGGCATTGCATATGCGGCCCTCGGCAATCATTCGGCTGCAGCAGACGCACAACGAAAATTTGAAGCAGCCGCAGCAGCATTGGACGAGGGCCGAATGATGCACGTGGTCAAATGTGAGGCGATCTTGGGTGTGGCTCGAGAAATGCTAGCTGGCGAGGTCAACTATCACAAAGGCAATCACGAGATAGCATTTGCCCACCTTCGCAAAGCTGTCGAGTTGGAAGATGCACTGCCCTATGATGAGCCTTGGGGGTGGATGATGCCAAGCCGTCACGCGCTTGGCGCCTTATTGCTCGAGCAAGGCCACGTAGAAGAGGCGATGGCCGCTTATGAGGCAGACCTTGGTCTGGATAACACGGTTTTGCGTTCTAACCGACATCCCAACAACGTCTGGGCGCTGTTAGGCTTGTCAAAATGTTACACGCTATTGGGTAAAGAAAAAGAAGCGCGCATGATCCAACCTCAGTTGGATTTTGCTTTGTCCCGTTCTGACAAAATTCATGCGTCTTGTTTTTGCAGCAGGGATACTGCCGCTTGAGGTCGAATGGTTAGGTTTGCCTTATCTGGTATTGGCGCAAAGGGCATTTAATTTCCTCTGATTAGACCTTTTCGCCGTCACAGGTCATGTCTGGTGTTGCATGGCGTTCATAGCCGAAAAATAATCCTTTCAAATGGTTATACGGCGTTTCAGAAGTTGCACAGCATTGTCAAAAAGCTGGGGCTTTTCTTCGGCCCGTGCTGCGAGTTGAGCGCCTTCAAACATGGCCAGTGCTGCTGAGGCCTCAAGTGCGGGATCAACGACATTGCTAATTGACCCATCTTCGGCACCCGTTTGAAATGTGAAGCTCAACCAATCCAAAATCATCGCGCGAAAAAGGCTGATTTGCTGAATCACCTCGGGGGGCAAACTTTCCCGACTTGCTGAAAATGACACACACAGGCAGAGGGTCTTTCCGTCATTTAGTGCAACGCGATACTGTTCAATCAATTCCATCACGCGCGCACCACCCGTGGATGCGTTTGCATCAATCTCTGCGCAGACAGCTTCAAGCCCAGTGCAATACCGCTTCATAAGTTCAACGGACAGATTTGCCTTAGATGGGAAATGATGATGAATGCTAGCTTTGCGTATACCGACGTCTTTCGCCAAATCAGCATAACTAAAGCCATCGAAACCATGCGTCCGCGCGGCGCGTTCAGCAGAATTTAACAGGGCTGTTTTGGTGTCAGTCGACATCACATTCATCCATCTTTAAGCTTCAAAGTCTCTAGTATGTTTTCTGCCGCTTCCAAAGCCCCTTCGACGTAGCCGCCAAATTGAGGTGCGACTTCTGTCCCGGCAAAGTACAACCTACCGTCCCAAATGCCGATCAAGTCTTGTGGCAAACCATAAATTGGGTGCGCATAAAGTGGGGCTTGATCCGCTTTGGTCGCCGTTAGGGGATCGAACGCCCAATCTTTGAGGTAAAGTTTCGTTGGAACCGCAGCTTCCGACCCAAATATGCGTCCTAGTTGAGCCTTAAGATGTTCGCGTAACTCTTGTTCATTCGTTCGCGCATGAGGTGGAACACCAATGAACCCGAAAAGTGCATAAGGGCCGCCTGCCGCAGGTGATGCGTCGTGAATTTCGACCATTGGCCCGTGGCGGCTCATTGCATCGCCAGAAAGCCCTGCCTCACGCCAGAAAGGTCTGTCATAAACAGCAACCGCCTTAGCTTGCCCAGCCATCCAAGTCGCAATGCCCGTCATAGTATGTACCGCCCTTTCGGGTAGCGTAGGTTCAAACGACAATTCAGCAACCACACGCGGCGGAAGCGCGAATGCAACCTCGTCAGCGGCAATTTGTTCGCCATTTGTAAAGCTTGCTTTGATCCCGTCATGCGTCTTTGCGATTGTCGTTACTGAGGTGTTCAAGCGCTTGCGGGCAATGGGTATTCCATCAGCAAGACTGTTGGTTAGTGCTGCCAAGCCCCCATTCAAACGCCAAGATCCCTGCATCGACGAAAATCCACGACCACGCTCGACGTGACCTGCCTCATCCTCATAAGATAAGATGCCGTCTGAGAACTGTTCAAATTTCTCAAGACCCAGTCGTGAGATCAAAGTCTTGATGCGCGGTTGCCCATCCCAGAACCAAGCGGGGCCCATGTCGAAATATCCAGCGTCTAGGTGCTCGGTTAGAATGCGACCACCAAAACGCGCGCGGGCCTCGACTAACATGTAGTCGCGGCCCTGTTCTTCAAACGCATCTGCAAGTGCCAACCCGGAGAGACCTCCACCAACAATTAGGGTTGTCATCCGTTAGAAACCTTCAGATGACGGGCGTAAATCCAGTTCATGGGTCCAAGTGGATTTTGGTTGATGGGCCAATTGCCAGTAAGTTTCGGCAATATCTTCGGGCTTCATCATTTTCGCTGGATCAAGGCTGTGCAGATCCCGGGATCGAGTGGTGTCGATTATCCCATCCAAAATAGCGTGACACACATGAACGCCTAAAGGTTGGAATTCGCGGGCAAGCGACTGTGCCAATCCTCTCAGTGCGAATTTCGCGCTCGCAAAAGCCGAGAATCTCGCTCCACCGCGCAAGGACGCAGTCGCGCCAGATACAATAAACGTGCCGCCGCCGGCCGTCGCCATAGATTGCAAAGTGGATTGACCCAATAAAACAGCCGTCTGAACCATGGATGTCCACGTTCGTGTGTAGTCATCCAAAGTTGTGTCGGCGAAAGGGGCAATGACGAGTTCGGCGGTGTTGTGCACAACGATTTTGGGTGGCCCATATTGTGCGATGATCTCTGTCAGTTTGCTGGAGACGGCTAAGGGATCGGCAAGATCAAGCGTGTGGAAATCTCCAACTGGGTTTTCCGGGCGGGTGCGACCAAGGCCGACAGTGTGAAAACCGCCAGTCTCAAAACGCGCTAAAAGGGATTGTCCTAACCCAGCTCCAGCACCCGCGACTAGGGCCAATGGCTTATGCGCACCCATCAGACGACCGGCGGCTTTGCAAAGGGCAAGTGGCCCGTTTTGATCCAAACTTTGGCGCCTTCGTTGCCAGCCACCGCATTGAGCGGTTTGCCTTCTGGTAGGCGCAGCCAAGCCCCTTTGCCTAGTGTGTCGCCACTTTCGACAACGCTGCCGTTGATCACAAGCATTTCGATTCCCCCTGCGTCTGTATTTGACAAAGTCGCCTCAGCATCGATGTGGCTGTAGGTCACGACTTCTTGCTCGTCGCGGTGCAATTCTGCGGTTGCCACCCCATTTACTGGGTCTGCCAATTCGTTAGCCATATTTTTGCGGAACTGGTTTCGGTCATCCAAGTCAAACTGCCAGAGTTTTACAAAGATTGTGCACCCTGCTTCGGAACCAGGAGTGTGCGATGATGTGGGCGGATTGCGGACATAAGTCCCTTCTGGGAAATCACCGTGTTCATCTTGGAAAACACCCTCAAGGACAATGAATTCTTCGCCTCCAGAATGTGTGTGTGCGGAGAATTTGCTCTCAGGTGCATATCGCACGATTGTCGTGGCACGCGCGACTTCACCGCCGATACGGTCCAACATGCGCCGATCAACGCCGGGCATCGGCGATGCATTCCAATCCAATTGATCAGAGTGAACGACGACGCGTTCTTTGAAATCGGTGTTCAGTTCCATCGGGTCTGTCCTTTTGACGTAAGTTGATCAGTGGCGTTGGTGTCGCAGTATGCCGACTCAGAGCCTACACCTCGAACCCTACCAATAGGTAGGTTTGGAGCGCAAGCATCACCTGTCGCTAAATCAACAAGTCGTAAACGGAAGTGGTTCATGACTCTATCGCTGGATTGCGATCTGAAAACCCTGAGAAGCTATACCGGATCGGGAAAGCTCTGTCGGCACGTGTTACCGTATCAATCGATACTCTTAGGCCACGGCCCATCAACGGCAATTCCCCATCATTGAGATCTTCGACCAAAACGGCGGTCCCTTTGATATTCAAAAGAGTGCCCGTTTCGAAGTCGACGAATTGTAGGCCAACGCGATTGTCCGTCACGATGTTCCCAAAGGTATTGTAGAAGTTGTTGCCTTTGTAATCCGGGAATTGAAGTGTGTTTTCATCAAGAACGGTTACAAAACCAGGCATGCCACCGCGATGGTTGATGTCGACGCCTGCGCGAGGATCATCGCCCAATTGACCCGCGCGAGACGCTATCAGCAAAGTGTCAGCGTTACCCACCAGTTCCTTATCAAACTTGCTGAGGGCCCGGGCTGTGATAGGGGCGTCTGATTGAACTGTGTCAGCAGGAACTTTGTTCCGGATCTGAATGTATTTCGGGCAGTTCCCGTAGCTTTGATCGACGTGCAAGGACAACTTGCTGTCTTGCGTGGCGCGTACCGTCGCATTCAACCTGTTGCGTCGTTGAGTTTCGAACTCAATACCCACGACACTGACTTTGGCACCAATTGACAAATCCAAATCAGCGGGTTCGCCCGGCAAAGGGGAGGACGATATGTTAAGAGTTTTTTCGTCTGTTGAGGACATGAAGCCAACCGTCCCAGTACGCATCACAGCCCAAGGGTGCCCATCGCTATCAAGCGCGCCGATATGAACAGATGAGAGGGCTGCAAAGAACTCGCGATGTTGATCCGGCATGTGATCGCGGATCATGCGCAACCCTAGTTCATGCAATCGTTCGCTGATCCCGAGTTTTTCGTGCAGGCTGCGTTCTCCTGCATGAAATACGCCTTGTGATTCTAGCATGTTGAATGTCCTTTGCGATTGTTGGATGGTGCGAGCCTTCCAGTAGGTAGGTTAAATGGGTGACCCTGTAATTTTTGGCAAGAACGAACAGATCACGATTAGATGACCGATGTGACAGAGCATTTAATTTGTTTTTCGCAAAGGCTAGCAAGTCGTGTGTCGAGCGACGATATTGATTGAAATGCACTTGCACCTAACCGTTGGTAAACCTGTGGCGATGGTGCGGTGGCCAATGAAAGGACGCCGATGACCGACCCTATTCGCGCTGAGTATCTAGTATCTGACATTTCCGAATTTCGTGAACGGTATGGCGACACAACCCATTTGATCTATGACAAGTCGGCGCCGTTTTTGAGCGACCCAATGCAAGACTTTGTCCGTTTGTCACCATTTTGTCTTGTTTCTTCCCAGAATGCACAGGGGGAGTCAGATATCACGCCTCGTGGTGATCCTGCGGGCTTTGTCGAAATCATCACACCCAAATTGCTTTTGATCCCTGACAGACCCGGAAACCAACGTTTCGACACGTTCTGCAACATACTGACCAGTCCTTCCGTGTCTGTTTTGTTCATGATTCCGGGCGTTTTTGATACGTTGCGGGTCAATGGTCGTGGACTGATCACGCGGGACCCCGAGATGCTGCAAAAATGTGCAATCAAGGATCGCGTGCCGCCTGTTGGGCTGTTGATCCAAGTTGAGGAAGCGTATGGGCATTGCTCTAAGGCGATCCGCCGATCGGGACTTTGGGATTCTGACACGCAAATCGATCGCAAGACCGCCCCAAGTCTAGGGGATATGATGTCGGCTCATCAAAACTATTCGCAAGAAAAGTTGGACGAGATGGAAGGTCGGATCGATAGGGATATTCAGACCAATATGTATTAGATTTCCGTGCCGCTTGCGAATGTTGCGAGACCCGGAATTCGTACGAGATGACATTAAGGTGAGGATGTCGGTTTAACTTGCTAAAAAATTGCCAACCTTCTAGTAGGTTGAATGTTCTACAAAGCGAAAGGAAACCCTATGATTGGTTATACAACGATCGGTGTGAATGACATCGAGCAAGCAAAGAAATTCTACACCGAATTGTTCGACGCAACCGTGCAGGTCGACATTGGTCGCTTGGCGATGATCGGCAAGACTATGGAACAGCCTATGGTCGCCGTATGCAAACCTTTCGATGGCAATGATCCAAGCTGTGGCAACGGTTCAATGATCGCGTTCGCCGCTGCGTCAAAGGAAGAAGTTGCAGAGAAGTACAACAAAGCGATTTCACTCGGCGCGACTTCTGAAGGCGAACCAGGTCAACGTATCGACGACGTTTTCTATGGTGCTTACGTACGCGACTTGGATGGCAACAAACTTGCGTTCTACATCTTCGGCTAAAACACTTGTGGCTGCTTAACTTTCTAAGCAGCCACATACCCCCGGATGCTAACCTTTTCAGCCTGTGAAACCTTGTGAGAGCTCTTTCACAATCTCCGAGGCGCGCATATGGTCGCCGATCTGCCAGTTTTGCCCGGCCCAAAGGGACACAAAATCTTCTGACCCTTTTGTTGCCGTTGCAATCGGGGCAAGTGCTGAGGAAGCGAATGGAAACACCTGCGCGTGCGGGTTCATTGGGCCAACGTCTTTCATAATCCGATTTACAAAACCGCGTGCGGGTCGGCCCGTGAACACATTGGTGATGGCGGTTTTACGGATTTCTTCGCCCTCAAGTATAGCGCGATGTGTCGACGTAATCGTGGACTCAGGGGACTTCAAGAAACGAGTTCCCACTTGCACGCCAGCGGCCCCCAAATTCATCATCTTACGAATAAGATTGGCGTCAGCAATACCTCCGGCTGCGATGATTGGAATGCGCAGAACTGAAACCATTTGCTCGATGAGTTCCGTCGTTGAGAACCGGACATCTTGATCGGGTTGCAAGAAAACACCCTGGTGACCACCTGCTTCGCGGCCTTGCGCGATGACCGCGTCACAGCCCTGCGCTTCAAGATAAATTGCTTCTTCAAGGGTTGTTGCGGATGCGATGATCTTTGAACCTGTGGCGCGTATGCGATCAACATAGGTTTTGTCTGGCAGCCCAAAATGAAAGCTAACAATTGCAGGTTTTAGCCTGCAGACGACCTCAACCATACGCTCATCCAAAGCATGAACTGGAACCGTCTCTGGATAAGTTTGCGGCAAGGAGAATTCATTATAATAGCGGTTCAATTCTTGGTGCCAAAGCACCTCGCGCGACGGGTCGCGCAGGACAACATCATGACAAAAGAAGTTTAAGTTCAGCGGGCCAGATGCTTGGCTTTGAAATTTTTGTGCTGATGCCAATAATTCGTCGGGCTTCAATCGCGCACAAGCAATCGATCCGACAGCGCCTTCGCCTGCAACTGCAATGGCCAGTTTTTCATCCTGAGCGCCGGCCATTGGCGCTTGAATGAGCGGAATTTTCGCGGCGATTTGTTCGAAAAATGAATGCATATGGACCTCTATCTGACAGCGGCGCATACTTTTCCCGACTGTATTGCTGGCCGTCTTACGTTAGCTAATCCTGTCAGAGAAATCTGAAACTTGGAACATGCGATCTTCACAGTGAAGCCAAAGGACCGTTGATCCTGTGTCTGTGTGATAGCGGGCTCAAGACGGACGGTCGCGGGCGTAAAACGTCACCCGCGACCGCTTTTATTAACTTTTCGGGAACAAGAATAGGTTTTGGATGTCGACCAAACCAGCAGCAAGGTAGGATGGGTAACGGTCCATAATCGCCGCCTTTAATTCATCGCCTGTCGTCGCTTTGGCATAAGCTGATTGAACATGGTCGAGGTAAATCAATGCATCATCCATGGCCTGACGGGATCCAGCTGTTGGACCATGTCCGGGCAATACAAGATCAAAGGATGTGTCGGCTTGCATTTCAGTTAGACCCTTCTTCCAACCATCAAAGTTGCCGTGACCGCAGAAGAGGTGGCAATTGTTGTAGAGCATATCTTGCGCGATCAAAACCTTCTGATCAGGCAAATAAATTGTCATCATGTTGTCTGATTCTGCGTCTGTAACATGGCGGAATTCTAAGGTGACGCCATCAATCACTTCTGTTGCGCCATGTTCGATGACGCGATTTGGCACAACTTTTGTTGGTGGAACATGTTTGCCCAAAGACGCGATGCTGATCTGAATGAAGTATTCCCCCAACTGATCAATCTCTGCCTGTGTTTCTGCAAAGGAGTAGATTGGAACATCACGGAATTGGTACGCGCCAAACCAATGGTCCGGGTGCAAGTGGGAAATGATCATGCGGTCAACCGGTTTGCCGGTTGCTTCGGCATAGTCGCGGATTTCCTGACCATAGATGACTGATCGTTGACCATCTACAAAGACAAGTCGCTCCGGTGTTTCAATGACATGCGTCGTTACACAACCGGTTAGATCTGGGCTTTGATAGCTATGAATTTTGACATCCCCAAAGTCGGCTACGGTGACGACACCGTGCTTGAGCGGGGTGGTGCCCTGACCGAGGGGACCGCCACCAAGTGTGTTTGCGCGAAGCAGATTTGGCGCAGCCAATGTTGTTGCCGCAGTACCAAGCATTAAGGAACGGCGGTTCATGATGAGATTTGACATTTCACTTTCCTGTCTATCAAGTACTAGATAGGCATTCAGCTAATCTCTTGCGAAGCATCCGTCAATACCCTATCTAGTACTTGATAGAATTGGAGGTTGTGATGTCAGATGCGAATGTGAGCGATAAGGCCATCGCTATTTTAGACTCGGCGCGCATTTTAATGATGGATCGCGGTTATAACGGCTTTAGCTTTCGGGACGTTGCAGCTGAGGTCGGGATTAAAAGCGCGAGTATTCACTATCACTATGCAACAAAGGCTGCCTTGGCCGAGGCGACGGCCAAAGCCTATCGAGAAACGTTCTCAAAAGCGTTAGACGGTCTCGAAGCGGCCCATGCGCCGGGGCTGTTGAAAGCCTATGGCACATTATTTGTGAACTCACTCCGCGTGCAGGGGGGACTTTGTTTAGGTGGGGTCTTGGCTGCAGAAACCGCGACTTTACCTGATCAAGTGCGCGAAGAGGTAATCAAGTTTTTTGACGCACAAGATCATTGGGTCTCTAGTGTGATCCAAGATGGGCAGGTGAAGGGTGAAATTCGCGCTGATCTCGATTCTGAAGCCTTCGCAAAAATGTTTGTTTCGGGTCTTGAAGGGGCAATGATGGTGTCGCGTGGAACCAAACGCCCGCAAGACTTAGAAGAAGCCTTGGACTTGTTGATCCGGCTAGCACTTCCACAATGAACATTACGGCACTTGTTCTGTCCTTTGGGTAGTTTCGGCCGTATTCCGAGGCGTCCCTAGAAGCCTCAAAAGGTTGAACATTCCATTTGGGCAATATGAGCCATTTAAAATTTTTCTTCCGCATTCTATGCTAACTCTGCAAACTAGCGCAGAGAATTTGTCGGCGAGTGGAAGAATAATCTTGGTGAAACCTGACACTCCACTTATCAAACGCCCGCATTTGCACGATATCCGAACGCAAAACAGATCGCGAATACTGCAGGTTTTGCGTGAACGCGACTTGGTTTCTCGTCAGGAACTGGCCGAGATTTTAGACCTCACGCCAGCGTCTTTGTCACGAATTTCTAGGGAACTGATCGCGCAGGGAATTTGCGTCGATGCTCCGATTTCGCGAGATGGAAGCCAACGCGGGCGGCCGAGTGTTGCGCTTAAGATCAATGCTATGGGTGGCTTTCTGGTCGCGATAAGCATCTCATCCTTTTCACGTCTTATTTCGATTGTGGACATATCTGGCCAGCAACACCACCAACAGGAAATTCCAAAATCTGTGATCAGTTCCGCGCCAGAAACAGTGGCGTTTATTGGTGATTTCGTCGACAAGCTTGTCGCGAAGCGGCTGCTGGATCGATCACTTATCATTGGTGCGTCGCTTACGCTTCCAGGCTCGATCAATGTGAAGTCGGGGTTCTTGACCAAGTCGATTCTTCTGCATTGGCCGAACTTCCCAATAAAAGAGCGTTTGATTGAACGGTTGCAATGTCCAACGCGCATTGAAAACAACGGTGATGCTTTGTGCCGGCATTTTTTGGATGTTCACCCTTGCAATGAACAGCATAGCTCCAACGTCTTTTTGGCGCACGTGTCCGAAGGGATGGGGGCGAGCATCGCGATCGGTGATCGTATCGTTCGGCGCTTGGCTGATGAAGGGTGGATCAATGACATTAGCGTGCCGTCCAATCCAGCAGACAAACAAAGCAAACGTAAACTCAGCCTGTTGGCATCAGGACGGGCTATTTTGACCAATTTGTTGGATGCTAATATCCCTACACAAAAAGGCGAAACTGAATTCAGTGCAAAACTGGAAGCAGCCGTCACGATGGCAAATAAAACATCAGAAGAAACGCGAGATGTCTTTTTTGAAGCCGGGCAGGCACTGGGTGCTAATTTGGTGGCCCTCACCATCGCAATCGCGCCAGATGCAATTGTTTTGGCCGGCCCAGTCTTGAAAGCGCAAGCCTATGCCGAAGGTGTCAGAACGAGTTATGAGAAGGTGGCTGAGGAAATGGATATTCAGCCAAGCAGAATCGTTGTTAGCGATGCCAGTTACATCGAGGCATCAGAGAACCTAGCGTTGCATGATTTCTTTTTCTCTGGCGGTTATGTGACTTAGCCTAACGGGTCTCATCTTGCGGCGTGCTATCGTGACTTTCCGAGGTGAATTTGTTTAAGTGTCAGAAAAATATGGGGATTTCCTGAATTTTTCATATTCAGGTCGGTGAGTTTTTCTTTCCAACAGCGTCTAAATTTAACGTTATCACATTCTTCTTGACAGATGCGTTCTGTGAATCTTAATTTAGTTACATGATGTAAATAATATTGATGCCGGGAGGGTTCCAATGTTGATTGCGTCAAAACCTTAACGAGATTGCGCGCTGATGACGGTCGCGTAACACGCGAATTTCCTGGGGAGGAAAATATGTTTTCGAGAAGAAAGTTGCTAAAAACGGGTGCACTCGCCGCAACAGCAAGCGTCGCATCTCCGTTCATAATTACATCGGCTCGCGCAGCTGCTGACCATCGTTTGACCTTTGGCCACACTTTCGGTGCGGCAACAGAGGACTACATGATTACAGGCTTGTCACAGTTCAAAGCGGCAGCTGAACGTTACTCGGAAGGGGCTTTGGAAGTCGACATTCATGAAGCAGGCAGCCTCGGTGGGCAGAATGTCCTCCCTCAGAAGGTTTTGACTGGGGCAATTCAGGGATGCCAGCTTTCAACAGGCAACTTTGTCAATTATTCAGACGTGTACAACATTATCGATCTTCCATTTCTGTTTGGTTCAAATGATGCCTTCGAAAATACGATCCAAACGGATGGGTTCCGCAACTCGGAATTCATAAGCCGCCCGGCTTCAAGTGGGTTTCAGGTCGTTCCGGGAATGTGGGCGAACGCGGGTTTCCGTGTGTTGGGGATTAGCAACAAAGTCGACCGTGTCGTTCGCCGCCCAGAAGATCTGGCTGGTTTGAAAGTACGCACCAACGGCACGCGCGTGGAGGATGTCATGTTCAAATTGACCTCAGCCAACCCGGTTTCGATCGCATGGGGTGAGGCATATCAAGCGATGCAACAAGGTGCGGCTGACGCGCTGAGCGTTGGTTTGGGTCCACTTACGGCAACCAAAATTCATGAAACGCTTAGCAGTGCGACAATGTATGAATTGAATTTTAATTGCCACATCACGGTTTTGGACCGCCGTTGGTTCTCTGGTTTGCCGGATGACATTCAGCAAGCAATCATGAAAGCTGGTGCAGAAAGCTACGAATACCAACGCAAGCAACAACTGGCTGCGAATGATCAGATGGTCAAACTTTGGACCGACGCTGGCATCGAAGTTGTGACGTTGACCAATGACGAAAAAGCAGAGTGGGTCTCTGCAATGGGCCATCAACGCAGCGAATATGACGAGTTGAAAGACGCGTTTGGTCGTGAAGCGTTTGACACAGTTGTGAACCTACAAGGTTAACCAATTGAGAGACGGGGCAGGCAAAGTCCGCCCCGTCGCCGCAAATGCAATGCGCCGTTCCTTGTTGAGAGACCTCCACTGATGCAAACTGCACCTTATAACAACAGGTTCATTCGATTTATCGACGGACCGTTTGTTCAGATCGTAGTCGTTCTGGCCTACGCATATTTCTTTCTGATCATCTTGTCAGAAGTGTTCATGCGTTACTTCTTTTCACATTCCACCAATTGGGGGGAGATGACGGCTCGATATTCATTTGTGTATTTCGCCTATATCGCAGCCGCTGAGGCTTTTCGGCACGATGAACATATCCGCATAGATTTGCTCCCCAATCGGATGGGAGAGGCAGGTCGCAAAATGCTTGAAACCTATAGCGACTTTTTGTGCGTCTTGATTTCGATGGCTGTGATTTACTACTCGATTTTGCTCATGGATATCCAGCAAATGGCCAATATCCGAATGCATGCTTTACCTCTCAATATGTCTTGGGCCCAAGCTGCCCTGCCATTGGGCTGGGGGCTTATGATTATCCGAATTCTACAACGAACACGGCGCAGATTTTTTCCAAACACACAAATTGAAGCGGAGCCAGCGTTATGATTGACCTCAGTAATATGCAGATCGCGTCCGTTGTCATCGTTCTAATGCTCGTTCATCTGGTAATCGGATTGCCCTTGTTCATTGTCCTCGCAATGGGGTCGTTATCACTGATCATTCTCACCGGTGCGTACTCACTTAGCAGTCTCAGCACGACGCTATTTGCATCGCTGGACAGTTGGGCGCTTTTAGCGATGCCGTTGTTCATCCTTGCCGGGGAAATCATATCGCGTGGTCGCATTGCTAGGGATCTTGTCGGCCTCGGCGAGGCGCTGGTCGGTTGGATCAAAGGAGGTCTAGGCATGGCCACGATCTTTGGGTGTTTTTTCTTTGCCGGGACAAGCGGTTCCAGCTCAGCCGATACTGCAACGATCGGTAAGATCATGGTGCCTGCACTCAAAGACCGTGGCTATGATAAAAGTTATGCCGCTTCTCTTGCTGCGTCTGGTGGCATTCTGGGCGTAATTGTTCCACCTAGTCTGATCTTCATTATTTACGGGATTGCGACAGGGACGTCCGTTGGTGACTTGTTCATTGCTGGTGTGGTTCCCGGATTGTTGATTGCTTTGGGGTTGTGCGTCGCAAATTACATTGTGTGCTCGCTTAGCAGTTGGGGGGCCACCGAGAGCACGCCGTTCTCTGGATCCAAAGCGCTCGCGGCAATTTGGCAGGCGCGCTACGGTTTCGGGGCACCGTTTGTAATCTTGGGCGGGATTTACGGCGGCTTTTTCACCCCGACGGAAGCCGCTGCTGTTGCCGTTTTCTATGTGCTTGTGGTCGAACTTCTGATCGTCCGCGAAGTCCAAATTAGTGAACTGGGATCAATATTCTTAGCAGCCTCAAAAACCACTGGGATTTTGGCTCCAATCATCGCGTTTTCCATTCTGTTTGCAGAGGTTCTTGCGATTTTGCGGGTGCCAGCGGCGATTGTGGAAGCGTTCACGTCCTTTGGAACCGGTCCTTATCTTTCAGTGGTTTTGATCGTAGCCATGCTTTTGCTGGTTGGGTGTCTTTTGGAACCGATTGCCGCCATCCTTGTTATCATGCCGATCCTGTTTCCGATTGGGCAACAGCTTGGGTTTGATCAGGTACATTTCGGCGTGTTTGTCGTTGCGACCCTGTCTGTCGGGTTCATTACACCGCCTGTTGGTATCAATTTGTTTGCAGCGGCCGCAGTCAGTGGAGAACCGTTTATGCGCATCGCGTATAGGGCATTCCCAGCGTTTGTCTCCTTGATTGTGATCTGCTTTGTTATCGCATTCTCGCCCAGCATGATCTTGTGGTTCAGGTAAATCGAACGCCGAAACCCGCGAAAAAATCAGTCTTTTAGACTGCACTCATCATAAATTTAGATGCCACTAAAGGAGAACTCCAATGGCCACTACGAACAAGACGATCAACCATTTGAAATACGCTGATCTGCCACAGGTCGCTCGGGGAATTGGCATTGTAAACCAACCCATCGCAAGCAAGGAAATCGGGGCTCGGTCGCTTCATTCCGGCATTACGGTTATGCCAGCCAAGACAGCTGTCCCTCCCCACATCCACAACGCAGAGGAGCAAGTGACAGTGCTCGAAGGAACAATGCGGATTGTTTTGGATGGGGACAAAGAGGTGTTTTGCAGCAAATACGATTCAACATTCATCTCTCCGGGTGTTCAGCACGAGTTGATCAACGACACCGATGAACCCGTTATCGCGATGGTCATTTATGGCAGCGCCAATGTGAACCGTACGTTCTCTGAAACAGGTGAAACCGTCGAGATCGGCTCTGATCGTGACAAATTCCCGGCGAACTAAAAGCAACGGGGCAGGGATGCATTGCACCCTCCTCGCAGGGCTATGCATCCCTCAAAAAGGAGAGACTTTTGACTATTGAAACGGTTGGCCGAAAAGGTGGGCTTTATTGCTACCTGATTACGCCGTTTGATCCCGCAGGGAATGTGGATTACGCTACATTGGAACGATATACAGAAGCGATCATCAACAGTGGCGCAGACGGTTTAACGTGCGTGGCCAGCACAACTGAAGGTGTCTATCTTACTCAGTCGGAACGTTTCGAAGTCGTTAAAACGGTGTGCCGGACAAATGGCGGACGTCTTCCTGTGAATGTAGCGGTCGGCGATATTTCAACGCGACAAGTCATGCATTGGGCGGATCACGCCCAAAGAGCTGGGGCCGCGACCCTTATGTTAGAAATGCAGACATACCTGCCTGACATTCGTTTGCCTGACGTGGTGCGTCACTACAAAGAAGTGGCCGAAAGCGTGGATATTCCGATCCGACTGTACAATATTCCACGTACGACAAAATACGACATGCGCCCAGAAATGATTGCGGAATTGGCGCTGGTAGAGGGGATCGATTCCGTTAAAGATGCGACCGGTGATCCACATAGGGTCCGCGATATCAAAGCGTTAACAGGTGATCGTTTTTCCTTTTACACGGGTCTTCATTTCGTCGCGCGCGAAAGTTACGGATACGGTGCCATCGGTTGGGAGGCCGCATTCCACCCGATGTTCGCCCAAGACATGGTTCAATTGCACCAGTTGTTGCGTGACAAAAATCCGGAAGGCAACTTGCTCTATAAAAAGATGGAACCGCTCTTCACCTTCTTCAAATACTACGGTGTCCCGCAATGCATCCGGGCCATGTCCGCTTGGACTGATTTAAACCTTGGCCGCCCCCGCGCGCCCCTGCCGAGCTTGACGGTTTTGCAATCCACGCAACTCAAGATGCTCATGACCGATCTCGAATACATTTAAACTTCGATCCGGTTGTAATCGCCTATTCGCAACACGGCCAAAACGATCGGACCCAACTCCGACGGAGAAACACTTATGTCTATCACTCCTCATTTCGTAAACAATTCTAGCTGGGCTGGAACCAGCACAAGAACGTCTGATATCATCAACCCGGCGACAGGTGCAGTGACGGGCTCTGTCAGTTTGGCATCCGCGCAGGACGTTGAAACCATTGTTCAGGCCGCCGCCAAGGCTTTGCCTTCTTGGGCCGCAACTCCGCCAGCTAAACGCGCTTTGGTGATGTTCGAGTTTCGCGATCTATTGAAGCGAAACACTGATGAATTGGCCGAACTCCTTTCGGCGGAGCACGGCAAGACACTGCCCGACGCGAAAGGTGAAATCGCTCGTGGTATTGAAGTGGTTGAATTCGTTTGTGGTATCCCGCAACTGCTAAAGGGCGAATATTCAGAGGCGGTGGCATCCAACGTCGATAGCTTCTCTGTGCGTCAGCCTGTTGGGGTTGTCGCAGGAATTACCCCATTCAACTTTCCAGCGATGGTGCCGTTGTGGATGTACCCGGTGGCCATTGCTTGTGGGAACACCTTTATCCTGAAGCCGTCAGAAAAAGACCCAAGCGTCGTGATGCGAATTGCAGAATTGTTCGCTGAGGCAGGTCTGCCCGAAGGCGTGTTCAATGTGGTGAATGGCGACAAGGAAGCCGTTGATGCGTTGCTAGATCATCCGACTGTCGAGGCGATCAGTTTTGTTGGGTCCACAGCTATTGGGCAATATATTTACGGACGCGGCACAGGGAACGGTAAACGTGTCCAAGCCTTGTGCGGGGCCAAGAACCATCTTGTTGTGATGCCCGATGCGGATATGGATCAGGTTGTAGATGCGCTGATTGGCTCGGCTTATGGGTCGGCGGGGGAACGTTGCATGGCGATTTCTGTCGCGGTTCCCGTGGGGGACGAAACCGCCGACCGCCTTGTCGAGGCCCTGACGCCGCGCATACGTGCGCTCAAAGTTGCACCCTACACCGACCCAGAGGCGGAACTCGGGCCTGTCATCAGCAAGCAAAGCTTTGATAAAATCAATGATTACATCGCCCAAGGTGTCGAAAAGGGTGCGGAACTTGTTGTCGATGGCCGGGGTATTGCGCTGCAAGGATATGAGGATGGTTACTTCATTGGCGGCTGTTTGTTTGACCGCGTCACCACGGATATGTCGATCTACCAAGATGAGATTTTTGGCCCAGTTCTGAGCGTCGCGCGCGCCGAAACCTATGAAGAGGCCGTCACGATGGTGAACGACCACGAATATGGGAATGGTACGGCAATTTTTACCCGAGACGGCGACGCTGCCCGCGATTTCTGGGCGCGTGCCAAAATTGGGATGGTCGGGGTGAACGTACCTATTCCTGTGCCGGTTGCGTATCATTCGTTTGGTGGCTGGAAGCGCTCATTGTTCGGCGATCATCACATCCATGGCATGGAAGGCGTTCGGTTTTATACGCGCCTGAAAACCATGACGACACGCTGGCCCTCCGGCATCCGTTCTGGTGCGGAATTCAATTTCACGGGCGGTAAGGACGTCTAGCACTGACGCCTATTCAGGCTGAAACGCGCGAGGGGCAATCATCACCTAAAGATTGCCCCTCGTGACGATCAACGGATCAAGAAGGCATCGTTCAATGAGCTATTCAGCCACAATCGACATCTTTGCAAAAGCGGCTGAAGACAAGGCGGCACATTTGCGTCGTGATCCGCTTGCATTCGGGATCTTGGCGGCGATGGCCGGGGCCTATGTTGGGCTGGGTATTTTGTTGATCTTCTCAGTTGGTCAGGGGGTGGATGCCTCAATACGTCCCATTGTGATGGGGGCAAGTTTTGGGCTCGCGCTGATGTTGGTGATTTTCGCGGGGTGTGAGCTTTTCACCGGGCATACGATGTTCATGACGCATGGTCTTTTGACGGGCCGGACTAACCTCTCGGATTTGGTGATTTGTTGGGGCGCAAGTTGGGCGGGGAACTTGGTTGGCGCGGTTTGTTTGGGCACATTGTTTGTCTTTGGCGGCGGCGGCGCGATCCTAAATTCGGACTCAACCAGCCTTCTTCACACGGTCGCGGAAAAGAAAATTACCGGCGGTGCGGTATCACTGATTTTGAGGGGCATTTTGTGCAATTGGTTGGTGTGCCTCGCAATTTGGATGGCGGCGCGAACGCAGTCGGATATGGCCAAAATAGCGCTGATTTGGTTTTGCCTTTTCGCGTTTATCGCGACAGGGTTTGAGCATTCTGTGGCAAACATGACGATCTTCAGCGTCGCTCTTTTATCAGACCATGGTGAAGGTGTCACAATTGTTGGCGCGTTATACAATTTGACCTTTGTTACGATAGGAAATGTCATCGCGGGTGCGGGGATAATGGGGGCTGGTTATTGGCTGGCGGCGGGGCGTCCGCTCTGGGGTGATCCCAGCAAGGGCTAGGCTGGAAACGCATACTCGGCATTATTAGATCTGCGAAGCTTGCTGCCTCAAAATATACGAACACGATGCAACCGAGATACTAGATCAGGTTTTGCAGCGCGGGGTAACTACCTATGCGGGAGGCCATTTTCCGTTTTGCAAAATAAAAATGCAAGCTTGCAACCACAGGTATGCGCATTGGGCTCGTTAGGGCGTTTGGGGGTCTAAAATAGATTGACTTTGAAAGTACGTCGCGCCACCCATTCTGTGTGGTGCTTAGATTTATGTACCACAGGGAGACTTGGGGGATTTGGTGCTAGAAGGGTAATTGAACCTTGGACGTTGCGTCTTGTGGTTTGATGACGGTTTGCACCCAATAATTTAGTTAAGGTTTTAAGGCCTAGGTGGGCCGTTGTTTCAAAGAAGATAGATCCGAATGTTTCGGATTTTCGCGCCCCTCATGATGTTTTCAGCCCGGACCGTGTTGCGTGTCCAAACGAGTTTCAAGGTACCCAGCAGGGGGTGCATTGGACATATTTTTTTACCTGTTTGAGGGACGATCCACATGTCTACGATTATTACCCAAGTTGATGGCTCAACACCGCTGACCGGAACTGCTGACAACGACATTATTATTGCCCAACACTCTACGGGTGGCAGCCTTGTCCCGAACCCGCAGGTTATTACGGGTGGCGGGGGCGACGATGTTATCTTTGGTGATCATGATGGCATTTGGGTTGACACGGACGGGACGAACAGCACGTTTGCGACGGCCATAAATATTGATTTGGGCAGCCGTTGGAGCATTCGGGAAAACCCGGATGTCTTAAACGCAACGACTGTCCCTTATACATCGATTGTAAGTCAAAGCGACGGGACAAATGACTTCTTTTCGGTGACGGTTGGTGCGGGTGAAACCCTCACGCTTGATTTGGACTACGGCTTTTCCGATAGCGGGAACGGATCGTTTGATAGCCTTATCGAACTTTTTAATTCGGCAGGTACGTCCGTTGCAAGTAACGATGATTCAGCGAACAGTGCAGGTGGCTTTGGCTCCGAAGGGACCGTGAGCCGAGACTCGCTTTTAACATTCGTCAACAATGGGGCCGCCGAAACCTTCGTCTTTCAAGTCAGGGATTTCAATGGCTTGATCCCGGCTGGCGCGACTTACATGGTTAACGTCTCGGTCACGAACCACGTGGCGTCCAATTTTGCAGATTTTGGCACGGATGACATCAATGGTGGGTCTGGCAACGATGTGATCTACGGCGCCGAATTTGATGACATCATCGAAGGTGGTGAAGGCGCGGACAGAATGGATGGCGGCACTGGCGTTGATACGCTGAGCTATGCGGGCTCAAGCGTAGCCGTGAACGTTGACCTTGGTGCAGGCACTTCGTCTTTGGGCGACGCGGACGGCGACACATTCAGCAATTTCGAGAACCTGCTCGGCTCCGCATTTGACGATACTTTGACCGGCTCAAGTGACGACAACGTCATTGAAGGTGGTGCAGGTGCTGACATCTTAGACGGTGGCGCGGGTATTGATACGCTGAGCTATGCAGGTTCTGGTGAGCGTGTGATCGTCAACCTAATCGCAAATACTGCAAGTGGGGGCGATGGGACTGGCGACAGTTTTGTCAATTTCGAAAGCGTTTTGGGTTCTGCCTTTAACGATCTTATTTTTGGCAATTCTGCTGGTGGCTTTGTCGTGCATGGCGGCGATGGCAATGACGCTTTGATAGCAACAGGCGGTAGTGGCGATGAATTGTACGGGGACGGCGGCGATGACCGCTTTGAACTCAATGGCAGCCCAGCCAGCTTTACGCTTACCGCTGCCAACATTTTTGACGGCGGTGTTGGATTTGATTCACTGGGTGTTCTTTCAAGTTCCACCACGGATCGAACATATGACCTGCGTCCCGTGACCATTGTTGACGTTGAAAGGCTGTCCTTTCAAAACAATGCCGGTCAGTCTGAAATGCTCACGGCGCAGTCTAATTTGCAGCAAGCAATCACATCTGGTCTCACGAATATTGGTGTGCACTTTCGCACTGGTACAGGCGCGTTTAACGCCGAGTTTTTTCTTGATACTCTAACCGTAGCTGATCTGAGCGGGCTGATATTTGATTCTCAATATGGATCGGTTGACGGGGACCGGGTCACCTTGATTGGGGATGCCGACGCCGAGACCATAACAGGCTCAACACAAGATGACTTCATCTATGGGAATGGTGGCGATGACATTATCGACGGCGGCGCAGGCGATGACACCATTGAAGGCGGCGAGGGCGGCGACACAATGGACGGCGGCGCGGGCATTGATACGCTAAGCTACGCAAACGCTTCAGCCTCTGTGACACAAGGCGTGTCGGTTAATCTTGAAGCGAACACCGCGTTTCGCGGCGATGCTGACGGCGATATCATTTCCGGCTTTGAAAATGTGACAGGGTCCGTGTTCGGGGATTTCCTGACTGGCGATGCACAAGATAACATTCTGCGTGGCGGGGATGGCGGGGATATTCTTCGCAGCTCGGACGGTGTGGATTTGCTGTTTGGTGAAGGTGGCAATGACAAATTGATCGTCACGGGTCTGCCCATCGATCAAGATGCTGGCGACACATATGATGGCGGCGCAGGCACCGACGAATTGAATTTTGTAGCGGTGTCGACGATATTTAACGAACTCATCTATGATATGCGAAATGCGAATATCGTTGATATTGAAGCAATCTCGTTTTCTGGAATCGACAATCAGCAAAGCTCTTTGACTGGGCGGTTCAGCGCACAGCAATTCGTCGATGTTGGCTTCACGGAAATCTCTGTAGAAGACCGCGCCATGACTGGGGCTACATCATTTGCTTTTGATCTGATCCTTTCAGATCTAACCAGTGTGGACGTATCCAGTCTGACATTTACAGAAGGCTTTGGTTCCGTGGCTGGCGATCGGGTCGTCTTGCGCGGCGACAACGATGCCGAGACCTTCATTGGCTCGTCGCTTGTTGGTGCAGGCAATGCCTTTGGCAACATCATTGTTGCCGGCGGCGGCGATGACCTAATCTTTGCGTCAGCAGGCGATGATTTCGTCGAAGGCGGCGATGGAATAGACACGATTTCCTTCCAAGATTGGAACGAAGCTGTGTTTCTCAGCAACGGGACACAAGCATTTCGCAACGGGATAAATACTGTCCAACTCAACAATGTTGAAAACATTGTGGGTACAGATTTTGACGATAATTTGTCGGGCACAGATGCGGACAACGCAATCGCCGCTGGTCTTGGCAATGACAATCTCATCGGGTCGGGCGGCATTGATACGTTGCTTGGGGAAGGCGGCGATGATCAACTTATTATCGGTGAGGTCCTGAGCGATTTCGAAGCTGGCGACACATTTGATGGGGGGACTGGCTACGATACTCTTGTCGCTGCATTCTTTCTTGATGCGCCAGATACAGTGGTCGACCTGCGCTTGGCGACAGTCACCGACATCGAAGAATTGACCTTTAGCACATTCGGCTCTGAAGCGTTCGGTCTGTCAATTCAGATGGACGTGCTGCAAGCCGTTGCGTCCGGTCTTTCGGAAATTTCGGCAAGCGGACGGGCTGGATCAAGTTCCTCGTTTGACGTGTTCGACACCGAGTTCATTATGGATGCGGCAACCTTCTTTGATGCAAGCGGGCTGACTTTCAGTGGCGGCTACGGCACCGATGAAGCGGATTCGATCACTTTCACTGGCGATGATGACGCTGAAACCATCGTCGGCACATCGATCAATGACGGGATCGAAGGCAACGGCGGCGATGATAATCTCGACGGTGGTGCCGGGGACGATGTCATTCAAGGTGGCGATGGTGCTGATACGCTTGATGGCGGTACAGGCATCGATGCGGTCCGTTACCTCAGTTCAACGGAAGGTGTTTCAGTCAACCTCGCGACCAACGTTGTCAGCGGAGGTGATGCACAAGGCGACATAATCTCGAATTTCGAGACAGTCATCGGGTCCGGGTTTGACGACGTCCTGGTTGGGACATCTGGTGCCAACACACTAAGCGGCGGTGACGGCAATGACACCCTAACCGGTGGTGGTGGCCAAGACCTTGTTCGCGGCGGCGGCGGTGATGACACTGTGATCGACAACAGCCCATCCAACATCGTTGACACATATTTCGGTGGCTCTGGGATCGACACCTTTGTGGCCACAGGCGTGTCTTATGGTGTGAACATGGTCTTCGATTTGTTGGCCGGGAATCAACGCCTTGAAGCCGAAACAACGACAGTGTTCGACACCATTCTTGGTTTTGAGAACCTGACTGTCGGCAGCCGGGCGCAATTGCGCGGTAATGACGGCGACAATGAACTGCGTGCAGTCGGTGGGAACTTTAACAACATCATTCATGGTGAAGCCGGGTTTGATTTGATCTATGCGGGCGACGGTGCAGATACGGTTGACGGCGGCTTTGGCAACGACACCATCTACGGGGAAGCAGGCGACGATCTATTGGCGGGCGGCGCTGGTGACGATTTGCTGGATGGCGGTGATGGCATCGACACCGTGTCCTATGCTGATGCTGGCGGCCGGGTGGCTGTGTTCTTGGCACGTGCGCCAGAAGATGTGGGCTCAGGCCAAGGCATCGATACATTTGTCAGCATTGAGAACGTCATCGGAACAGCGTTTGACGACCGTTTGGTCGGCGATGCCGGAGACAACGTGCTCACAGGCGGCTTTGGCAACGACGTGCTGATCGGCCTTGCGGGCAACGACACGCTCGATGGCGGCAACGGCGAGGATGAAGTGATCGGGTCTGGCGGCAATGACACGCTCATTGGTGGTTTCGGCGCGGATACTCTTGTAGGTCTTGGCGGCGCAGATATCCTCGAAGGCGGTGGCGGTGACGATGAAATCCAAGCGGGTCTTGGGGTTGATACAGTCAGTGGCGGCGGTGGCGACGATCTTGTCTTCGGTAACTTTGGCATCGACACAATCAGCGGCGGTCTTGGCAATGATGACATTCGCGCAGGTGGCAGCGGCGACATTGTGACTGGCGATGACGGCAACGACAAACTGGTTGGCGGCAACGGCAAGGACTTCTTATGGGGTGGTGCTGGCAACGACGTGCTCACAGGTGGTGATGGCGACGGGAACGGCGACGGGCTGCGTGATGAATTCATATTCAAGAGTGCAGCCAATGGCGGCGGTGGTTTCGACCGTATCCGCGATTTCGAAGACACAAAAGACAAGCTCGACCTAACTGAGAGCGGCTACACAAACTTTGCGGATGTTTTGGCCGATGCCAGCCAAGTAGGTGCGCATGTGCAGATCAACTTCGATTTCTCAGGTATCCTGCAGATCGAAAACTTTATGTTGGCAGACCTGACATCAGGCGATTTCATCTTCTGATAACCATACCATGACGCAAGCCTGACTTGCTTACATGATTGCTCTCTCCGGCTGAACGCTGGGGGGAGCTTTTTGATTTTTGTGGGGCCAGAATCTGGCCTTCGTGATCAAATATGACCTTTCATTATGGTCTGATCACGCCGGATAAAGTTCTACCTGTCACCCAACTTGAGCACCCTCTGGGAGAGGCCTTGCATGAATTTCGCCTATGCCAATCAAACAGCCAGCCATCAAGATTTTTTGTTCGCGTTTGATCCACTAGGTGCGCGTCTTGTGACGCGGCAACTTGCAAACACCTGTCGCCGCGATATGAAGGAGGCATGTTAGAACATGGTCATAACCACTTATTGGTCATAGCGTCTTTGGCGATTGCCTTGATGTCCGGGTTCACAGGGCTGTCACTCACCCGTGGCGCGTCAACGATGCCAACAGGACGACGCAAGCTTGTGGTGTCGATGGCTGCGGTCGCTTTGGGAAGCGGCATTTGGTCGATGCATTTCGTTGCGATGCTTGGAATGACCTTGCCTGTTCCGTTTCACTACGATGCGTTGATTACGTTGATTTCGGCACTCGCGGCGATTTTATTGACGGGTGTCGCTTTGCTCATCGTCCACTTCGGAGACCGCACGCCGCTGCGTATCACATTTGCTGGTGTGTGCGTCGGGCTAGGCGTTGTTGCGATGCATTATATCGGCATGTCTGGTATTCAGGATGTGCGGGCGGTCTATTCGCCGTTGGGGGTCGCTTCGGCTTTTGGCGCGGCGCTTGTGCTGTGTGTGTCGTCCTTTTGGATCAGTTACGGTAATCGCGACCACAAGAACATTCTGATTGGAACATTGGTGTTCGGCACGGCTGTGGTGGCGGTGCATTTTGTTGCGATGACGGGCACACATTTTGTCGAGGTCGCAGGGGCCACACCCCGCGGCGTTTGGTTAAGCAATGAAGTCCTTGCCTTCGGTGTGACGTTGTCCTCATTTGTGATCTCTGGCGCGTTTCTGCTTGTTGGGGTCACGTTCGCAACCCAGCTGACCGCTTCAGATGCAGAGCAAGAGAATGAACCGACTGAAAGCCCTGAACCCGAAGCCGACACTGACATGCCGGTACCCGTTGCAGGTAAGTTACCCTTCGAAAAGAACGGTCACATTCAATTCGTGACCGACGACGAAGTGACGGCAATTCGGGCGGAAGGACGCTACACATTTTTGTATCACACAACAGGACGTTTGTTCTGCCCGTGGTCCATCTCGACGATGGAAAAGCGCCTGTCCAACGCTAACTTTGTCAAATGCCACCGCAGCTATCTTATCAACACCCAGTTCGTCACAGGTTTTGAGCGTAAGAAAGACAATGGCGTGTGTTCTTTCGACGGAAGCGCGCATATCGATAAAGCGCCAGTCAGCCGAACGTATCTCGCATCGGTGCGGGACAGTCTCGGGGTTTAAACCCCACTCCAGTCTTCATCTGTATAATGCTGCGCGTGCGAACGCGTTTCATGTTCTCAATTCGCATTTCGTGCGCAGCGTCATGCATTTCAGGTGTTTGCAGTAGCGTCTTCATCGCCGTCGACCACTGAATACCACGGAATACAGACGCGAGGGAGGACCGCATATGATACCAGCAGCATTCGAATACCACAGGCCTAGCGACATCGCAGGTGCGCTGTCGGTGTTGGCCGAACACGGCGATGACGCCAGAGTTTTGGCCGGTGGTCACAGCTTGATCCCGATGATGAAACTGCGCATGGCTGATGTACCTCATCTGATCGACTTGCAAGACATTGAGACACTGAAAGGCATCTCGATCGAGGGCGGGACCATTACGATTGGTGCCATGACGACACAGCACGAACTGATCGACGATGACGCACTATTTGCAGCAGCTCCGATCATTCGCGAGGCGGCGTTACAGATTGCGGATCCACAAGTGCGCTATATGGGAACGATTGGCGGCAATGTTGCCAATGGTGATCCCGGCAATGACATGCCCGGCCTGATGCAATGCCTTGATGCAAGTTTCACCCTTGAAGGGGCTGGCGGCACGCGCACAGTTGCGGCCCGCGATTTTTACGAAGCCGCTTACCTGACAGAACGTGATGACGAGGAAATTCTAACCCAGATCACCTTTGCCGCCGCCAAGGGCGGGTATGCCTACGAGAAGCAAAAGCGCAAGATTGGCGATTATGCGACCGCTGCCTGTGCGGCCATGATCACGAAAGAGGACGGCAAGGTTGTCGCTGCCGCTGTAGCAATGACCAACCTTAGCGATGTTCCAGTGCTTTCGGAAGCTGCGGGCGCGGCCTTGATCGGTGCGTCTTGCGATGATGCAACGGTGAAAGCCGCAGTGGCCGCGGCGTTGGGCGATATTGATCCAACTGAGGACAATCGCGGCCCGGTCGAATTCAAAAAACACGTCGCTGGGATCATCATTTCACGTGCAATCGCGCGCGCTTGGTCACGGGCGTAAGGGAAGACATTATGACAAAACAAATCGTAAAAATGACTGTGAACGGTGAGGAAAAGGAAATTCTCGCTGAACCACGTGAACTGCTGATCTACGCACTGCGTGAGAAGATGGGCATGACGGGGCCGCATGTCGGGTGCGAAACCTCTCATTGCGGCGCTTGCACGGTCGAGATCGATGGCAAATCGGTGAAATCCTGCACGATGTTTGCCGCTCAGGCGCAGGGCGCGAATATCACAACAATCGAAGGGCTCGGGTCGCCAGACGACCTGCATGTCTTGCAAGAGAACTTCAAAGAGCACCACGGGCTTCAATGCGGCTATTGTACGCCGGGCATGATCACGCGTGCGCATCGGTTGCTGTTGGAGAATCCAAATCCGACCGAAGAAGAAGTTCGTTTTGGCATTTCAGGCAATATCTGCCGCTGCACGGGCTACCAAAACATCGTGAAATCCATTTTGTCAGCTGCGGCTGAACTGAATGCAGCCAAGGAGGCGGCGCAATGAAAGACGAAGTCACACGCGACGAACGGGTCGCCAACCTCAAAGGTCTTGGCTGTTCACGCAAACGCGTAGAAGACGCGCGCTTCACGCAAGGCAAGGGCCACTACGTCGACGACATAAATCTTCCGGGCATGCTGACGGGCGACTTTGTACGCTCCCCTTATGCGCACGCGCGGATTGCGTCTATCAACACGGACGCTGCCATGGCCCTCAATGGGGTGGTTGCGGTTTTGACCGCCAAAGACCTTGAGCCTTTGGGCTTGCATTGGATGCCTACGCTGGCAGGCGACAAACAGATGGTTCTGGCCGATGGCAAGGTGCTGTTCCAAGGGCAGGAAGTTGCGTTTGTCGTCGCCAAGGATCGCTACATCGCGTCCGACGCGGTTGAGCTGGTTGAAGTCGAGTATGAAGAGCTACCCGTCATCGTGGACCCGTTCAAATCGATGCAGTCTGACGTGGTTCTGCGCGAAGATCTGGACCCAAAAGCACCGGGCGCACATGGTCCGCGCAAACATCACAACCACATCTTCACGTGGGAAGTCGGGGATGAAGACGGCACAAATGCTGTTATCGATGACGCTGACATCGTTGCCGAAGAGTCCATGTATTACCACCGCACGCACCCATGCCCGCTTGAACCCTGTGGTTCGGTTGCGAGCATGGACAAGGTCAACGGCAAGCTCACACTTTGGGGCACGTTCCAAGCGCCGCATGTTGTCCGCACGGTCGCGTCTTTGTTGTCTGGGATCGAAGAGCACAACATCCGCGTAGTGTCGCCAGACATTGGTGGCGGATTTGGTAACAAAGTCGGGGTTTATCCAGGTTATGTTTGCTCGATTGTGGCCTCCATCGTTACAGGTGTCCCTGTGAAATGGGTCGAAGATCGCATGGAAAACCTGATGTCCACCGCATTTGCGCGGGACTATTGGATGAAGGGTAAGATCAGCGCCACGAAGGAAGGCAAAATCACTGGTCTGCACTGTCATGTGACAGCAGATCATGGTGCTTTTGATGCCTGTGCGGACCCCACCAAGTTCCCAGCGGGTTTCATGAATATTTGCACAGGATCTTATGACATTCCTGTCGCCTATTTGGGCGTAGACGGGGTTTACACCAATAAAGCGCCCGGTGGGGTTTCATATCGCTGTTCGTTCCGCGTGACTGAGGCCGTTTATTTCATCGAACGTATGATTGAAGTCCTCGCCATCGAGATGAACATGGACGCCGCAGAATTGCGTCGGATCAACTTCATCAAGAAAGAGCAGTTCCCATATAATTCTGCTCTTGGTTGGGAATACGACAGCGGAGACTACCATACAGCGTGGGACAAAGCCCTTAAGGCAGTCGACTACGACGGTTTGCGCAAAGAACAAGCGGATCGTGTCGCTGCATTTAAAGCCGGTGAAACGCGTTCGATCATGGGAATTGGGCTAAGTTTCTTCACCGAGATTGTAGGTGCGGGCCCTGTTAAGAACTGTGACATCCTTGGGATGGGCATGTTTGATAGCTGCGAAATCCGAATTCACCCGACAGGCTCAGCGGTTGCGCGGCTTGGAACGATCAGCCAAGGCCAAGGACACGCGACGACGTTTGCCCAAATTCTTGCATCTGAAATCGGCATCTCTGCGGAATCGATCACCATCGAAGAAGGCGACACAGATACCGCGCCTTACGGCCTTGGAACCTATGGATCGCGCTCAACACCGGTCGCTGGGGCTGCGGCTGCAATGGCTGGACGTAAAATACGGGCCAAAGCACAGATGATTGCGGCCTATCTTCTCGAAGTCCATGACGACGATGTGGAATTCGACGTGGATCGGTTTGTCATCAAAGGGGCGCCAGAGCGGTTCAAAACCATGGGCGAAATTGCCTATGCCGCTTACAATCAGGCGATCCCGGGTCTTGAGCCGGGTCTGGAAGCGGTCAGTTACTATGATCCACCCAATATGACATATCCGTTTGGCGCATACGTCTGCGTTATGGACATTGATGTTGATACAGGGGTACCAACCATTAACCGCTTCTATGCGCTGGATGATTGTGGCACGCGGATCAATCCGATGGTCATCGAAGGGCAAGTCCATGGCGGTCTCACCGAAGCGCTCGCTGTCGCCTTGGGCCAAGAGATTGCTTATGATGATATGGGCAACTGCAAGACGGGTACGTTGATGGACTTCTTCCTGCCTACTGCATGGGAAGTGCCAAACTACGAAACTGATCACACAGTTACTCCGTCGCCTCATCACCCGATTGGCGCAAAAGGTGTGGGCGAAAGCCCGCATGTAGGCGGGGTTCCTTGCTTCTCCAATGCTGTGCAGGATGCGTTCCGTCCGTTTGGCAACCGTCACACCAATATGCCGCACGATCACTGGCGTATTTGGAAGACAGCCAACGACCTCGGCATGCATGACTAAAGAAAGGGCGGGGCAGGCTTGATTGCCCCGCACACGCTCATGACAAGTTGGACAAACCTTCAAACGTCGTTGGCCGGAACGGGCTACATTGCGAGTGACGATCTGGCAACGGCGCTGCATATTGCCACCACTCTCGGGCGGCCTCTTCTTTTGGAGGGGGCCGCTGGCGTGGGTAAAACCGAGGTTGCGCGCGCATTAGCAACTGTAAACGACACCCAGTTGATCCGGCTGCAATGCTATGAAGGGCTGGATGCATCGCAAGCAATCTATGAATGGAACTATCAACGGCAATTGCTGTCGATCCGTGCGTCTTCCGAGGCGGGCGTAACAGGTTCATCTGTTGAGGCGCGTATTTTCTCAGAAGAATACTTGCTTGAAAGGCCGTTGCTCAAGGCAATCCGTCAAGACACGCCGCCTGTGCTTTTGATCGATGAGATCGACCGCGCAGACGAAGAGTTCGAAGCTTATTTACTGGAAGTTTTATCCGAATATCAAATCACAATCCCAGAACTTGGCACGATCACAGCAACAACGCGCCCCTTGGTCATCCTGACAGCAAATGGCACGCGCGATCTGTCTGATGCTCTGCGCAGACGTTGTATCTATGCGCATGTTGACTACCCCGATCGTCAGACTGAACTCGCGATCCTTGCGTCCCGGTGCCCGCAGGTTGAAGCGCATTTGGGACTGCAAATCGTCGGTTTTGTTCAGAAATTACGCCAAGAAGAACTGGTAAAGACGCCCGGAATTGCAGAGATGTTGGACTTCGCGGCCGCGCTCGCTGGGCTTGGGATCAAAGATTTAACGACTGACCCTGTGGTGCTTCAAGCGGCCCTTGCGACATTGTTGAAAACTCAAGCAGATCGCGCAGCTGTTCCGACCGAAGTTGCCGCGCGCATTGCGGGTAAAGCGGCATGAGCAAAGTAACACGTTTTGCCGCAGCGGACCCCGGTCCGGCTGCAAGGGTCTCTGGGTTCATGGCACACTTGCGCGAACACGGGTTCCGGCTTGGAGTTGCGGAAACCGAAACGGCGCTTCAGGCATTAAGTTGTGTAAACCCTATTTCGCATTCCGATGCCCGTTTGGCCTTGAAGTCTGTCTGCGCGGGATCGATCGAAGACATCGCGCAATTTGATTTGTTGTTTGATGCGTTCTGGATGGCGCAAGGGCGCGTGCGACAGAAGGTGGTTCATACAGAACATGCCACCGCAGCGCATGACACCAGAAGTTCGCGTACAGAGGAGACACAAAGCAGCGCCACCAAAGGATCGATCCACAGCCCCGAAGATGGCAATGATGGCGAAGAGAGTTATGCAGAGGGCACTGGGAAACTGGTCGCGTCCAAGGCGCATAATCTGATGAAAAAGGATTTGCGTGAACTTGTGTCCGCCGAAGACATCCGGAACGCAGAACAGGTCGCAATTCAACTTGGCAAAGCGCTGCGGGACCGTCGTTCGCGCAGACGTAAGGCGGCCAAACGCGGGGCATCTATCGATCTGCGCCGCACAATGCGTCACAGCCTGTCTTCTGGTGGTGAGCCATTCCAGCTTGCGAAACGAACGCGTCCTGACCGTCCACTGAAAATCGTGGCCTTATGTGATGTTTCTGGATCTATGATGAACTATGCGCGCCCGTTCTTGGCGTTTCTCGCGGGGTTGATGCGTGCGGATAGTGCAAGCGACGCCTACTTGTTTCACACGCGATTGGTGCGCATCACAAATGCACTGCGCGACTATGATCCGTTGCGTGCTTTGAACCGCATCACGTTGCTTGCAGATGGGTTTGGTGGCGGTTCTAAAATTGGCGTCAACCTGTCCCAATTTGCCAATAGTTATGCGCGCAATTTTGTCGATGGGCGCAGTGTGGTGATTGTCTTGTCTGATGGATACGACAGTGACGCGCCGGAGGTTCTAGGGGCGGCATTGGCCAAGTTGAAGCGGCGCGGTTGCAAAATCGTTTGGCTCAACCCGTTGAAGGGCTGGAATGGTTATGAACCCGTGGCCAAAGGGATGGCGGTGGCCTTGCCCCATCTTGATGTTTTTGCTGCGGCAACAACATTGAACGACCTTGCAAACCTCGAAAAAACAATGGCGCGGCTATGACGTTATCTCAATCAGATCATGCGTTGATGGAAGCCAAGATGGGCGAGCTGAAAACCAAGGGCATGCCTTTTGCCATGGCCACCGTCGTGCGTACGGTTGATGCAACATCCGCCAAACCGGGGGGCAAAGCGCTTCTAGACCGCGATGGCAAAATTTTGGTCGGCTGGGTCGGGGGCGGCTGCGCACGTGGCGCCATCGGCAAGGCGGCACGCGCCGCAATCGAAACGGGCGATCCGCAATTGATTTCTTTGCGCCCCCAAGAATTGCTGGAAACAGAAGGCGTTAATGCAGGCGATATTCGCGATGGTGTGCAATTCGCCCGCAATGGGTGCCCATCAAAAGGAACGATGGATGTGTTCGTGGAGCCGGTCCTTCCGCTTCCGAAGATGGTAATTTGTGGCACTGGTCTGGTGGCGATGGCTCTGGCAGATTTGGCGACCCGTTTTGACTTCAAAGTTCATGTACATGCGGCGCAAAGCACTGATCTTGAGGCACATGTGACACCCGGTTTTGAATTTGAACCACGCGACTTTGTTGTTGTGGCAACTCAAGGTCAGGGTGACACAGATGCTTTGCGTGCTGCCGTGTCGGGCGATTGCGAGTATGTCAGCTTTGTCGGCAGCACCCGAAAATTCCAAACTCTGGTTGGCAAATTGGTTGCTGAGTCTCCTGCTCTGGAACCGGCTCTCAACAAGGTGCGCGCACCAGCGGGCCTCGATATCAATGCGATCACGCCGAACGAAATTGCCATGTCGATCCTTGCGGAAATTACGCAGTTTCGGCGTGCAAACGTGTCAGGCCAAGGTGTGCAAGATGTCTGACGTTCTCATTGCGAACATTTTGCGAATACTCGCCCAAACTACCCGCAAGCGCGTTTGCCCCATCATGACCAAAGACCAAATTGAACTTTTGGCCACGGTCAAATTCCCCTGCTGTTAAAATAGGACTAACTCATGGAACTTAAAGACGAAATTATCATCAATGCACCCCAAGATGTGGTGTATGCAGCATTGAATGACCCAGAAACCCTGAAGGTTTGCATTCCTGGATGCGAGGAGTTGATCAAAACGTCAGACACAGATCTTGAAGCGAAAGTTGTTCTTAAGATTGGACCGGTCAAGGCAAAATTCAGCGGCAATGTTACCCTTTCACCAGACGCCCCACCTGAACGGTTCTCGCTGACCGGCACAGGCAATGGCGGCGCGGCTGGATTTGCGAAGGGTGGTGCGACTGTGGAATTGGAAGCTCATCCGGACGGCACTTTGCTGCGTTACAACGCAACCGCCGACATTGGTGGAAAGCTGGCGCAATTGGGTAGCCGCTTGATCCAAGGAACGGCCAAAAAACTCGCGGCCAAGTTCTTCAAGAGCTTTGCGGACAATGTCGGTGCGCAAAACGTGGCTTGACGCGAAGCGTGTAAAATTTGATGTAATTCAAGAACAGGGGCCGTGCACCAATGGGGGCGCGGCCCTAGTTTTGTGACGGGTCTGACCTTCCGAAATATGAACTGGTGTCTTGTTCAATCTGTGTGGTTTGTTTGATGATCTTTCTTACGCAAAACACTGTGAAAGTGCACAAAATGTTTGATTGGTTAATGTGCTTTCATGATGCGTTCCTGACTTCGTTTTATTTAGGCGCGTGCGCGTTCACCCCTCACTGCTCGCATAGATTGAATGTGGCCGATGCATGACGTCCGACGGTTGACCACACCAATGAGAGCATGATGTAGTCTTGGCCAAAGGCGCATTTTGGTTTTCAAAATTTCAAAAAAGCGCAATTCAATTAATTACGGAGATTACAATTATGCCGACAATTACCATTGAGCAATTTACAGGCGCATCTTTCTCGGAAGATACCTTCCCGGCCGCGCTGGACGATGCGACCTATGTATCTAATACGACGACAGAAATTAATTTCGTTAGCGCGAGTGATCCAACTATTTCAACGGTTTGGATCGGGTCAGGCATTGTTCTGTCACCTCTTGGAATTCCGACCGCTGGTTTGATAAATGGTATCGAATTTTACGACAGCGGTACACTCATCGCGGATATGACCGGTTTTTCGTTTTCCGCGACAGACTTGGTAACTGCGGTATTTGCATTGCAGAGCGGGAACGAAGCGCTTTTCGATGCATTGTTTGCTCCGTTCGATATCACGTTCGATGCGACAGGTGTTCCTGCGTCTGAAGAAACGAGCTTCAATGATGCGTTTTTTGAGCTTGGCGACACAGCGATTGCGGGCCCTGGTGGATCGTTCATGGAACTGGGTGACTTTGCGGATTCTTACGTTGGCGGCGCGGGTTTCGACCAGATTAGTTTCGCCAATGAAACGGGTGGAGCCGGAGCGTTCGTAAACCTCGCAACTGGTGTGATTTTCGACACCTTTGGCAATTCTGAAAGTGTTTCTGGCAGCATTGAGTCGTTGCGCGGCTCGCAAAATGCGGATTCACTAACAGGCGACGCATCAGGTAATCACTTCCGTGGGCTCGCGGGAAATGATGTCTTGGATGGCGGACTTGGTGTTGATGTGGTGCGTTATGATCGTGACGTGAATTTTGGCGGCTCTTTTGGTGTTTCCGTTGATCTAGGCGCAGGAACTGCCACGGATGGGTTCGGTGATACCGACACTTTGTTGAACATTGAGGATGTCAGGGGCACCATTTTTGACGATCTCTTAGACGGTGATGATGCGGACAACGAGCTGCGCGGTTTAGACGGGAACGACACCCTTTACGGTGCGGGCGGGAACGACATCTTGAACCCCGGTGACAATACCGGATTTGATCTCTTGTTGGCCTCAATTGGTGACGACACCTACATCTTTAGCGATGCAAATCCGATTAACGCTTATTTTGAAGTCGATTACGACGGCGCACCGATCGGATTGATTTTTGACATTGATGGAATTGCGAACACGGGCTCTGTCGACAAGGGCATTTTAGGCATCGACACGTTCATCGATGTCACCGCGCCCCTTGATGCAGGTGCAGATCAAGGTGGCTTTGGGCTGAAAGGTGGCGATGCGGCTGACGTGTTTCTGGTGAACAACAAAACGGGTGGGCAGCAATGGATGCAAATCCACTCTAGTGCGGGTGACGACCTGATCGATATCACCAGCGGGACCGTGCGGCTTAATTATTCCTCAGGTGCCACCGGTATCACAGCCGACCTTGCCGCCGGGACAATAGACGATGGTTTCGGGGATCAAGATACGATTATCGGAGACGTCTGGGAAATACACGGAACGCAATTCGTGGACGATTTAACCGGGTCGGCTAGTGATGAATCCTTCATCAGCGAACGCGGTAACGATGACATTGATGGCGGCGCAGGCTTTGACCGCATCCGATATGATCGAAGCGGTGTCGAGAATGTGAGTGTCAATTTGGCAACAGGCACAGCAAGCGGGACTTGGAGTGGTGAAGCCTTCTTGGACACTTTGTCTAACATTGAATGGGTGCGCGGAAGCAGAGACGGCGATGATCTCCTATTTGGGTCAGGCGCGGATGAACGCTTCCAAGGACGCGGCGGGGACGACTTCATCGTTTCGCTGGGTGGCAATGACACGCTGGAAGGTGAAGACGGCAACGACGTGTTGAACGGGGGCGAAGGCAACGATGTGCTTTTGGGCGGTTCGGGCGACGATGCGATATTCGGTGGAGCTGGCGACGACACGATTGATGGCGGCGAGGGCGAAGACACCGTCTTTTACACGGAAGCAACAGGACGTGTTGTTGTGTTCTTGAACCGTGCAGCCGCCGATGTTGGTGGCGGTCAAGGTGTTGATACATTTATCGATGTTGAGAATGTCGTGGGATCTGACTTCAATGATCGATTGGTTGGGGATCTTGGGGACAATGCGCTGGCTGGCGGTCTTGGCGACGATGTTTTGATCGGCTTGGCTGGGGATGACACGCTCGAAGGTGGTGATGGAAACGACGATCTGACAGGTAGCGGTGGCAATGACAACCTCAGCGGAGATGCAGGCGACGATATCCTGAAAGGGCTGGGCGGCGCGGATAACATCGAAGGCGGTGATGGGGATGATGACATCTTTGCGGGCACAGGATTGGATTCCGTATTCGCAGGAGACGGAGATGATCTGGTGTTCGGCAATTTCGGGCAGGACTTCATTCTTGGCGGAAATGGCAATGATGACCTGCGCGCAGGCGGCAGCGCAGACGAAATCTGGGGCGGAAACGGGAACGACAAGATCGTCGGCAACCGCGGCAATGATAGACTTATCGGCGGCGACGGAAATGATATTCTGACCGGGGGCGATGGCTCGGGCGGGGGTGACGGGTTCCGCGATGAATTCGTCTTTATGAGCACGGCATTCGGTGGCGGCGGGTTTGATCGCATCCGTGATTTCGAAGACACACGGGATAAGCTTGATCTGTCGCTAAGTGGCTATTCGAGCTTTGCTGACGTTTTGGCGGACGCCTCTAACAGCGGTGCAAACTTAGAAATCAACTTTGATTTTGGCGGAATTCTATTGATCGAGAACTTCCAACTTGCCGACTTTGGTGCAGGCGATGTGATCGGGCTGTTTTGATCTAGTGCTGCATTCCATCGTGCCACTCATTTAATGTTGAAGGGACCTCATGGTGAAACATGTTGCTCTCTTCAACCAGCAAAGGGTGGCAGTGCAGCAATCGGAATAAGGGGGTAACTTTCAGGGGGTGACCCTTGTCGCGTTGCCATGTGCTGCGCTCTCTCACCGTCAGCCGACCATTTTGAATTTGGCATTAGGCTGACGGAGGTCCTATCGAACCGTTTTCCAAAAAGAACACGGTTTTAAAGGCTCTACATAAGATCGGCAATCGATGGTGCGTGCCTTCTATCCGGCGGGATGATTAACTGCGATGTCTTGTGTCATCACAACTTTCCCGTAACTCGCAGCCAAAGGTGCCATGATTGCAGCATGAACCTGCGAAGACGTAACACCAACCCCGGCGAAATTGACCGAGGCGGCGGCGCAAGCATCGCTCACCACAGTGACTGCAAACCCCATATCAACCGCCGCGCGCGCGGTTGCGTCCACACACATCTGGCTCATTGCGCCGCAGAGGATCACATGTTCAACCCCCGCGTCATGCAACGCGGCTTCCAGACCTGTTCCGACAAAGGAATTTGGACGGTTTTTCTTAAGAACGATTTCATTCGGGGCGGGTTGGACCGTTGTGTGGATTTCGCTGCCAACTGTGCCAGGGCGGAAGAAGGGCGCTTCTGGCGAACCAGCGATATGGCGTATGTGGAACAGGGTTTCATTTCGCGCGCGCGCCCCAGAGAGAAGGCGCGAAGCATTCGCGGCAGCTGTGTCCATTCCGTCGAGGGGCATCAAGCCACCGTTGAAATAGTCGTTCTGAATGTCGATCAGGATCAGGGCTGTCTTTGTCATATCTGAGGTCTCCTTGTTTTTTCCAATTTACGAGATGAAGCGTTGGCTTTACGATTGGCGCTAATGACAATGATTGTGCGAAATGCGCCAAAACAAGTGAAAGTCGCTCTGCTTGCTTATGATGGTGCGCAAATGTCAGCTGTGCTTGGCCTTGGGGATATTTTGACTGTTGCGAACCGCTATGCGGGGGACGCTGGTGGTGTGTGCGTCGTTGATCACACTGTTCTTCATCCCGGAAACCTCGAAACGCAGGCAAAGTTTGACGCTGTTGTGCTACCGCCCAATTTGACGGGCACTCGGGGTGAACAAGATGAAGCCACGCATGCATGGATTTCCGGCCAACATAGGCGCGGCGCGTTGCTTTGTTCCGCTTGTGCGGGGGCGTTCTGGTTGGGGCATGCTGGTGCATTGGATGGCCGCCCAGTGACCACACATTGGGCGCTGGAGGCAGATTTCCGCGCCGCATTTCCAAACGCTGATTTGCACCCAGAGCATTTGCTGATCGACGACAATGATATCGTGACCGCAGGCGGTGTGATGGCGTGGGTTGATTTGGGACTGTTTCTTGTGCGCCGATGGATGGGGCCGGAAATCGTTTCGCAGACTTGTCGTCACATGTTGATCGACCCTCAAGGGCGCGAACAACGCAATTATCGAAGCTTTCGACCACGTTTAGATCATGGCGACCACCCGATCCGCGACCTTCAACACTGGATGGAGGAGAACGCCGCCATCGAATTGACGCTCCCGTCATTGGCACTCAAGGCCGGGATGACAGAACGCACCTTCCAACGGCGCTTCACTCAGGCAACTGGCTTGCCGGTAACCCGATACATTCAGGAGTTAAGAGTTGAAAAGGCACGAGGATATTTAGAACGCACGATAATGCCAGTAAGTGAAATTTGTTGGTTGGTCGGGTATACTGACACGTCCGCCTTCAGTCGCTTGTTCCGTTCGATCTGCGGCGTGAGTGCGCGTGAATATAGACGGCGGTTTGCTGTCGCATGATTTTGAATGCAGGCCATTGAAATCGCGTTTCCCGCGCGAAATCTCACTTAAGGCATTCGATCAATTGTGAAATGGACGGTGTCATCATGGCAAACGTCATGAATAAAAATCCATTTTCGTTTGTTGCGTTGCGCGGAATGCCCGTCGTTCATAGTTCTAACTCTTGCGAGTTTTTCACGTTCAATCTGATGAACATTGCCGTGGATATTTTGGTGATGTCGCAGGCCCGACAAGGGGCCTGCTCAAAGGCGTTACGAACCTAACCCCCGGACCGGCCTTCGCATCAGAACTCGACGACGGCTCGGATGGATTTGCCTTGGTGCATGAGGTCGAAGCCGTGGTTGATGTCGTCTAGCTTGAGTTTGTGGGTGATCATGGGGTCGATTTCGATTTTGCCGTCCATGTACCAGTCGACGAT
>JBDWAL010000008.1:0-55724 GCA_039978895.1 Aliishimia sp. | reverse complement strand
CACTACCTGAATGATCCCACAGACACCGCGCCTCCGGAGTTGCTAACGGACATCTATATGCCCTTATCAGGGTAAAGCAGCATCGCACTTTGAACACAGGGGTCGAGCCAAGGGACTGGGTTCGGCCCAAAGCAGACTTCCGTCACCTGATCACGATGCTACGATCGCAGCCCGCTTTGCGGCCATTCGCTGCCAGCGCGAAAACAAAGGACGCTCGAACTGACACATCGCGGGACTTACCGGCCATTCACCTCACCATACCATTGCTACGATGTGGACTGTCATTCTGGACTTTCGTTGCGCAAGCTAAATGGACCAGCCCCAGTCTATTCTTAATAACCGCTTTGATAACCCTGACGCAGGAAATAGACAGAACGATTCAGAGATTGTAGTCGTCCCGCACTTGCGACATACATTGACTGCGAGAGAACGCTGATAGACCGGTCCGCGCTCTGATTAGTTCATTGCTAGCAAAAGCCGACCATAACTTCCGGAACGCCCGATCCTCATTCGAAGGATCCCAATCGGCGCGCTGCCTCCAATCTACGGCCCATCTTTTGCACATTTCTGCGAAGAGTTCACGATTAAGAGTTAAGACAAGCGTGTCTACAGCTTCGACCGTTCTTTGCAAGAGACGAAAGCTTACGTTGATCCGAACTGGTTTTGAGTAGGTTTTGGCCTCAATTTGGACCGCATTGCGCCCAGGTAGAGTACCACCGTTATGGACGAGCCCATGCCTCAGATGACAAACCATTTCGAATTGATCCAATGGTCCTTTGAATCTTGCGTCCTTAAGTTCGAAACCAATGAACTGGCGCGTTGCCTTCTTTAGCTCTTCTTTGGAGCTGAAAGACATGTGTTCAAATGCACTTCGTCTAAATTGAGCGTGGCCATGCCATAGTGCTCCTCCCAAATTTATCTGCTTTTCTGCCGAGACTTGCCTGCAAATAGGACAAGCCTCCAAAGCTAATGACAATATTGATCTAAAATAGGCCTCTGCGGCTGATACTGAACCTAGCAAAAGTAGCCCACCAAGATGTTCATTCTCAGTAAGTCGATCCGCTGTACCGTACCTCAGTAAACTTCTTGAGTGCAAAATGTATGCGTCAATCGGTTTGGGGTAATCAGTCTCGACTAGGTACTCGTCTATTGAGCCAATACTACTTGAAGCGGGGGCTCCATTCGCAAAATCTTCTATGTTAAAGGTCATGACACATGTTCTTCGGCGTGGCCTACAATCTGCTGTGCTCGAATTTTACCGACATAGGGAATGCCTAGTAATGTCTGCCGGTCCACATCGAGCAATACATCTCGAACCTTTCGAATATTGGAATTTTCTCGAATGCGCTTCTCTAGTGTCTTTGAGATTGGCAATACAGATATAGGCTGACCCACCAAGGCTTCATATGCGGAGGAGGGCTTGAGCTGCGTTCCGCAATTCGAACAAAATCTTGCCTCTGGATTGCTCCTCGGTGTAGCACATACATGACATACCGGCAGTGACAGGGTGAAGTCGCTAGCTTTAGTTTTTGCTGCATCCAAGAGAGCCACTGAAGTCAAACGAGGCCAAGCTTGATGCTTGGTCGCCCGGATGACATTCAAGAATGAAGCGATAGACTTAGTTCTTTGTCCTACAATTACGTTTTCTGCGGTCAAATCTCCTGTGTGGACATGATAATGCTGAAAAGAGCCTTTCTCACCTTTCAGTATCGACCCGGACGGCATTATTAGTCCAGAGTACTGGAGAAACCCGAAAACCTTCTCAATATCCGCCTCGATAGGGGTTCGAATAGCGAACTGCAGGCCTTGTTTTTCTAGCTCCTTGCCTCGATTGTATTCTTTCGTTTGTGAAAGGATTGCTTGATAAATCTTCGTGCCATTTGTCACGTAGCTTTGATAGGACGGCAATTTAGATGAAAGAGAGTCAAAGACGGCATGCGACATGTCGCGCCCAGATCTAGACAGCCGCAGGACTGCATTCTTGTTGAGCGTGCCGTCTGTCGTTGTGTAGGCTTCCTGCGAATTATAGATTGATCTGAGCATACCAAGAAATGCTCGTGGAATTCCAAAAGAGCAGTACGCCAAAAAACGGATATCCTCTTCGTTTTTTGAAACCACATCAATATCGGTGCCGGCAAAGCGCTTGTTTGCCAAAGACAGCATAAACTCTTCGTAGTCCTGACCTGAAGGCTTAACCCACGCGTCAATTTGCTCCGCATCATGCCCAACATGAAAGCTTGCGGAATGAGCAGTTATTCCAGGATAGACCGCCGCTTTGGGGGAAATTGTTCGCGATTTAATCGCCCTGAAGAAATCAAAGAAGTCTTCTTGTTGCTTTTCCGAAAATGAGTGCGCAGCATCATCGATAAGAATAACTACCCGCTTTACACTGTTTTCGGTTGCGAGGTTGTCCATAACCTCTGTCAAAAAACCGATACTAAAATCGTTGACTTGGTCATCTTCGGCGCGGCTGGCTTCTAGAATATCAACAAGTTTGTTGAGTTTTTCTTTCGGTGGAAGTTGTGCCGGCAAGACAATGTCGTCGTCAAGCTCCTTGGTCTCCCATACAGCCAAAAGTACTTTCAGCACTAACCAGGCCTTAAACCAGTAGGTTGCATTGGGGCCATTCACGTAAAAGGGCTCTAGCTTCAAGGCCAACTTGAAGTTGACGTAGATGGGAATCGCTTTGTCGGTGCCGATTTCAAGGATGCGGAAAAAAGCTTTTCTCATTAAGGTGCTCTTCCCGCACCCCCTCGGCCCAATGAGCAGCTTCGCGCCGCCGCCCATTAACTTCTTAAGAATACTCACTTCATCGGGATGCTGCGCTGAGAGCGCCAGAAACTTAGCTCGATCAATGTACTCGGCTTGCTCGATAAAGTTTTCTTCTATTGGAAGCTCGTTATGGTTCTCAACGTCAAAAGTCATAGTCATTTTCGGTGCTAGCGCCTCAGTTGAACCGCTTCAGCGCCAAGCGATTTCAGGGGTTGGGCAATTTGCTCCAGACTTCAGGATGCTACTTCATTTTGCAAGCCTATGTTGACCAAATGTCGTGCATTATCTCAAACAACCATGGAAACTTGCACTCTACTCGAAGGCCTTTCCGAAAACAGGTCAATCGGAGTGCGCTGTTAGGTAGGCCCACCTTCACTAGCGATACGGCTTCATGCCGCAGAGCGGCGAATCCAAACTTCGTTCTGGTTATCGTGGCACTACTTAGGAAGGCCTAGCCGAAAGTCCGCTTCCGCACTAGGCCAGAGATGCGTTCGCATTTGCCGCGAAGGTCCGGTTTCCGCCCATTCTGTTGAAAAACAACGTGTTGCAGGCGCGGCAAATATTGCTTCAAACACAGCGCGAGCGCCTTTCTTACTAGGCTTTGCGCATTTGCTGCGGTGCAGGAAAGATCTTGGCTAATTTACGGAGATTTTGGGCGGTTGCGGCGAGTAGGAATTCGTCATTTGCACCGCAGGGACCACGTAATCGGAGCCTGCCTAGCGCAAGAATACGTTTAAGGTGGGCAAAGAGCATCTCCACCTTCTTTCTTAGCCGCATCGTGATTTTATATTGCTTAGTCTTGGCAATGTCGCGGGCAACCTGGCGGGCGTCTTCGTGTTCTTCACGGGTGATCTTGCGCGCATCGGCTTTTGGGCAACAGTTCATTTTCGATAGCCAGGCTTGGCAAGTGTGTTTCAAAGCCTGGTATTTAGCGACGCCTTTTCCAGTAGGTTTCCGGTTCGGGTCGGAATAGTTGCGCCGGAACTGCTTGAGAGGTTCTCCTTCGGGGCAGATGTACTGGTTGTTCTCAGGGTCCCATTCAAAGTCGGTGCGGGACCATGTGCCGTCAGTCCGCCCAGCTTTATCCAGCACTGGAATGTGAGGTTTGATGTCGCGATCAAGGAGCCACCCCAACATTGGCCCTGATCCATAGGCGCTGTCCGCAATCAATCGCTCTGGTTCAATATCGTGTTGAATCTTGATCCGGTCCAACATGGTGCGCACAGAACCGACTTCAGCCTGCCGGATCGACCGCGCGCCTTCGACGTCGACGATCACGCTATGGTCGGTGTCGATCAGGTAGTTTGTCGAATAGCTAAAGAATGCTGGGCCTTTGCGAGCCGCCGTCCATTGACTTGCAGGATCTGAATGGGACGTGAACTTGGGTTCGACCTCCGATGCGGCGCCAAATGCCGCGTCGTCCAAGACGTCGAGATACTCCTTCACAGCCCGTGGCGCATCGTTTGGATCGATGGCACTGCAATCCCAATATTCCTTTGGTGTCGAATTTTGTTTGTTAGCATCAGCCTCGATCAAGCTGGCGTCAGCAGCAAGGCGTTGGCCGCTCACAAGACCGTTTGCAAGACATCGCGCCACGGTCTTCTCGAACAGATGTCGCAGCAGTTTGCTTTCCCGAAAGCGCCCATGACGGTTCTTGGAAAAGGTCGGATGATTTGGCACTGGATCAGACAGACCGAGGCGACAGAACAAGCAATATGCCAGGTTCAGATGCACCTCTTCGCATAACCGCCGTTCCGATCGGATGCCAAAGCAATAGCCCACCAACAACATGCGGATCAAAAGCTCGGGATCAATCGATGGACGACCAGTGTGTCTGTAAAACTCCGCGAGATATTGGCGGATGTCATCAAGGCCAACGAACCGATCTATCGAGCGCAGCAGATGATCTTGCGGGACGTGCTCTTCCAGTGAGAACTCATAAAACAGCGCCGCTTGCGCTTCCTGCTTCGGTCCCATCATCGCAAAATCCTCCAATCCCCAAAGGAATTGAATCAGCGAATGCACGACCAATCAAGCAAGAATTTTTCAACAGAATTAGCCCTCCTTACCTTCGCTGCAACCACTCAATGTACACTTCCGCCGAAACTCCATCAGCCGCTTTTGGAACCAGTCAGGTATCAATTGCGCGATCTCATCGGTTGGTCTGATTTTGCTGCAATACCCAATAGTTGAACGACGTTAAGTTCTAATCTACTGGTCCGAACACGCCTTCTTGCTCATAGATAACGTCATTGCGGCTCCCGTTCTTCCACTTAGGAAGGCGTTCGCCTGTGTTCCATTCATATAGCCATCCAACTATCTCCCGCGATTGTCGATCCAAGATGAGACTTATTGGTCTTGCTTCTAATCTTTCGAAGCACCCCGTTTTTCCTAGGTCATTCAGAACTCTGATCGTTTTGGTCACTGCTGCGTGCTCCCTTAAAGATAAGGCTCCTTTAGTTTGAGAAAAATACCGCTCGTTACGCGTCCAAATACTCGCTTTAGTTGTGTTCATTGACTGAAGGAGGGCACGATAGGGTACGAAGGACAACGAAGCGAAACGTAACGAAAGCGTATAAGTCTTTGATAATGAATGGGAAATATTTCTTGCCGCCCCATAAAGAAGGGGGCAATTTCAAGGAGATATTCAAGCGCTTTGCTTTAGCAGGCGCTGGCCGACCTGTAGATAAAGATGGATTTCCCCAAGGTCCTTGGACTGCTGATCTCTTGGCTGACGCGATAACACAGATCGACACCAGCGGAATTGGAGTCGATCTGAGGACTGTACAGCTTTGGTTTCAAGATAATGATAAAGGGATTAGTACAATCAATATTCGCTGGCTGGCGAGGGTTTTCGGATGTGATGATCCAGACGCTACTAGTCAATGGCAGATGGTCCTTAGCACCGCTAACAGGCGTCTGGTCGAAAGAAGGAAAGATAAGAGGGAAAACTGCAAGCATGAACCCCAATCAGATGTGGAAATTGAGGTTACTAAACGTCCAATATCCGTGCCGGAAGTACTAAATAATCAAGCAGTTCAGCGCTTTAGTTTGGCAAAGAGCACAGAAGCGATTTTTCAAGAACAGAGTTCGCTGGGCTTGCCTGTCGTTGTCTTCACGGCTGCAACCGCTCTTGGATTGATTGCGTTTACACTGAATATCCACAGCTTTGAATTTTCCCCTTCGACCGGGCCGGGCAAACAGATTGGGTTCTTATGGGCACCAAACTGGACAATCGTGTTCTTTCTGATCTTACCGGTATACTTAGCTCTGCTGGTTGAGTTGTTAAGGCGCTGGAAAACTGAGTGGCGCTCCAAACTGCAAGCAGTTTGCGATCCAGCCGCCGCTGCAGCCAGCTGGGAAAGCCGACTTATGTCGACGTCCTATTCTTTTTGGGCGGTCCTATTTATCACAGTGGTGATCGCCTCTGGTTTCAACTGGACAGCAACGCACCTGATCCCTCTGCTGAGCGGAAAGGCCAGTGGTTGGCCAGTGGACTGGGGCAGGATTGCGATCTTCCACCCAGAAACAATCTCGATTACCAGCGCCATCATTTTTACAGGGCTCGTTTTTCTGTACAATGCCTTTTGCTCCTACCTCTTCTTCACTGGTCTCATCTTTCTCAATGTTATGGTTCAAGACTATTCGGATTTTCTTCAGGAACTTAAACGCAAACTTGGAGCCAAGGCCCTTGCGGACATTGAAGAAACACGCTTTTTCCTGATGAATGGGATGTTTAGGTGCACGTCCTTGGGTTTACTGATCACCATCATGATGAAGCTGCAATCCAGTTTCTTGCTGTCCGACAGTCGAAATATATTGGATTGGTTAATGAACGATCTTCGATCTCTGTTCGATGCTCACAGGTCGATTAAAAGTGATTTAAGCGGACTGCGAAGCGCCCCAGGGCACTTCTACAGCTTCTTTTGTGTATTGGTGATTTTCGGAACCTTCATGAACGCTTCCCTTAGATTGAGATCGGTGCAGGCACAAATACCTGCACCGAGAATTGGCCGTCCGCTTCGTTTATCTTGGCTAACTATGAACGGAGCTATGTTCTTGCTTGTAGCTAGCTATTTCCTCATAGGCACTGTCAGCAAGTTCACTGCAGTTCTGTTTTTCTCATTGTTATTAATCGTATACCTAATGTTGCAACCTGCTTTGGGCAGGGCAGCGCAATGATGGAGGCCCATCATGCATGGTCTTGATAGAATGCACGGGGCACCTTTCTACTCTCAAGTTGCCGAGGGTCCAACTGAAGTAAAAGCATATTGGGTTTTTGCAGAGGACAAAGTTCGGCTTCGCGTGGCACATTGGAAAACGGACGAAACACCGCACGGCACAGTTCTTCTGCTCCAAGGACGCACAGAGAATATTGAAAAATACGGTCGCACCGTGGAAGAGCTCCATCAAGCTGGTTTTGCTGCCTTTGCCATAGATTGGCGCGGTCAGGGTCTATCTGACAGGTTAGTCTTTGATCGTATGGTCGGACACGTACTTAATTATTCTGACTACCAGAAAGACATGGCGGCAATGGTACAAGCGGCACACGACCTTGATCTACCTAAACCCTGGTTCATTTTGGGACATTCTCTGGGTGCTTGTGTCGGCCTACGCGCCATTATTGAAGGCTTATCGGTTCCAGCATGTGCGTTCACTGCTCCGCTATGGGACATCAATCTCTCCACTTTGCAGCGCCTTGGTGCTTGGCCCATATCATGGGCCGCTCAATTTCTTGGACAAGGCCACCAATACGCTCCGGGCACACGCGGAGAAAGCTATGCTCTTCACACCACCTTTGACGACAATAGGCTGACGCACGACCCTGATATGTATCAGTATTACGTTAATATTTCGAAGACTTTGGTCGATCAACAGGTGGGTGGACCCAGCATGAAGTGGCTATTTGAAACGCTCAAAGAAACACGGTCCCTCTCGTACATGTCTTCCCCTGATACACCTTGCATCACCTATTGCGGCGCTCAAGATAGCATTGTCGCTGTTCCGGCAATACAGAAACGAATGGAGAACTGGCCACTCGGAAAGTTTAAACTCCTTGAAAACTCTAGACACGACGTTCTGTGTGAAGTGCCCAACATCCGCAAAAACGTTCTTGCTGAAGTTTGCGCACTCTTCAGACAAACCTCCATTGCGAACTAACAGTTCATGAGAAGTTCATAAAGCAACCTGATCAGAACAATATTATAATATTGACACGCCTGCAGGGTTTCGTTTACGGTCGTAGACGTTGACTGTAACGAATCCAATCGTCGTAAATTTTCGGTATATCGGGAACACAAACCTCGGTATAACGGGAACAACTTGGATTCGGTACATCAGGAACAGCTTTGTCAGATAAACAGGTAGATTTCTTCTTGGACCAGCTTGCAGACGCGCCTATCAAAGATGAGCGTGCTCTGATGGAGTTTCCGTTCTTCTCGCTTCAGAAGCGCCCGCGGACAACGCCGTTTATCTTTGATGACGGAACTGTACGGATCGAGATCCAACCGGGTCCCAAAGGCATCGCCACGATCTGGGACAAGGATATCCTTATCTATCTGACTTCATTGGTAAATGAGCGGATTGAGCATGGCACAGATGCCGATCGTACCATCCAGTTTTCTGCCCATGATTTTCTCAAGATCACCGGTCGCGGGACGGGTAAACGCGCCTATGAGCTGTTTTTGGACGCCCTCTTGCGCCTGCGCTCCACAAACATCCTGACAAACGTTGAGGCTGGCGGCGAACGCGAACGTCGCGGCTTTGGCTGGATTGAAGATTGGCGGGTCGTTGAACGCACGAATCGCAACGGCGAGCGTGTGATGGGCGCTGTCGAAGTCACTATGAACCGCTGGATGTTTAACGCCATCGTCAAAGATCGGCGTGTTTTGACCATCAACAGAGACTATTTCCGTCTCTCGAAGGGTCTAGAGCGTCGTCTGTACGAACTTGCCCGCAAACACGTCGGACGCCAACCAGAATGGTATATTGGCGTCAAACGTCTGGCTGAGAAATGCGGCTCTATCGACACCGACCGCAAATTCAAATTCCGCATCAACGAAATCTCGGAACTAGACACAATCCCTGATTACCACATGGAGATCGTTGAACCTTCTCAAGTGTCTACCCCATTTAAAACAAAGGGAAAACAGGCTCTTGTAAGGTTTCGGCCTAAATTTGATGTTGTAGATGTTCCCGTTGTACCGAATCACATGGATTTGAACGTTTCTCACGCGACAATGGTCAAAGTGAAACACAAACATCCCGAGTATGACGTTGGATATATCCTTGAAACTTGGAAAGAATGGGCCGTTTCGAAGGATCAACCCGTCAAGAATGCCAATTCAGCCTTCACAGCCTTCGCAAAAACCTATGTCGAAGCCAACCCACTGTACTAGTTCGGTACATCAGGAACATTTAATCGGTACATCAGGAACACGCGACTCGGTACATCAAGAACACAAGTTCGGTACATCAAGAACAGATAGTCGGTACATCAGGAACAAAATTCAAATTTAAGTTACTGATCTATATTCGAGAACTGCTCAGCGTAACACTTAAACAAACATAACCATATTTCTAACAGAAATAACCAAACGAGAACGCCAAATATCAACATCCAGTGCGTATAGATACGTCAGAATGCTTAGAATAATTGAAAAGTAGGCGTTTTAGACAGATGTTCCCGATATCCCAAAAGCAGTAGTTTTAGTCCAAAAGTGTTGAGACACATCAGAGTGTATTTCTAAACTCTAAGTGTGGGCCCTGCCCCGTCCACCTGACGGGCCACCGTTGCTCTAGATAGGGCTGCGAAACGCATCCCTATCCAGAACCTTCCATCAAAGCTGCAGCTGATCAAATAGTCAGACCCCCGTTTCTTTCAGAACCTCTCTCTTTCTTTTTGCTCATGTCACATCTGCGATGGCTGGATCTGCCCTCCGGGTCACGATCAATCTGGTCCATCGGATCTCGCCCGATCCGGTTTCTTGGTTCCTTGGGGTTCACGCAAGCGCGATACGCCACAGCGGAACATTGCTTTAGAACCCGCTGGGTTCTCGCGCACGCAACCAAAATAGCCAGGACCGTGTCCTCGTCTGGCGCCTGCGGGCCGCACCACTCCCTGTCGATTTAAGTGGCGTTTGCTCACTCCGGCATTTCGCCAGTGGGTCAGGTTTTAGAGCGACGCCCTCAAAGGGCTTTTCTCAAACCCAGACAATCAAGGGGCAACGACCCCGTCCACACCACAAAGGAGTAAGCACATGGGCCTCGACCAATATGCCTATATCAAACACGACGATGGCGCGGATGATGACCGCGCCGCCGATTTCGTCTGGCGCAAACATTCAAAGCTTCAAGCTTGGGCAGAGACGCTCTTTACTGCCAAGACAGGCCAACCCGCTGATAAGTTGAATTGCGCAGAACTGATGTTAGAGGTCGCAGACATTGCAGCCTTAGAGACACTTGTTCGACAGAAGGCTCTGCCAAAGTCGGACGGTGGGTTCTTCTTTGGGCATCAGTTTCAAGATCAAGCCGCCGACGAGAACGTAGAGCAAGACCTCGCGTTTTGCGCATGGGCGAAAGATGCACTCACCAGCGGTCAAACCGTTGTCTATTCGTGCTGGTGGTGAGCGCCATGACAGAACAAGACGCAGTCAGTGCGACCACCCTCGCAATTGCGGAGCAGAACGATCGGTTCCGTAGAACGTGGGGAGCGGATTTTACTGTCCCCGGCCAAATTGTCGTTACGCGCGGGGTGGCGGACCTACCCCAAGCTGCCATCGCGATCATCATGCAGCGGGTGCAACAGTTCTCAGAGTTTACCGAGGACAACGACCCCTACGGAGATCACACATTCGGGGCATTTGAATTTGAAAGTGCTGGCGAGACGTACAGCATCTTCTGGAAAATCGACGTCTACGATTTGGCCTACAACATGGGCAGTGATGATCCCGCCAATGTGGATGTCACGCGGCGCGTTCTGACCGTCCTCCACGCCTCCGAATATTAAAAAATCGACCCCCGCCTCACCCAGACCGTTGGGTGCGGCCTCCCTTTCCATCTCACCACTCAACAAAAGGAATGACCCAATGAATGATCAATCTCAAATTACAGCGCATGTCCAAGACGTTCCGTTTGCAGACCTGCATCTCTCCGATCTGAACCCGCGCAGTGTCGTCAGCGAGGCCAGCATTTTGACCTTAGCTGAAAACATCAGCGCCTATGGCCTGATCCAGAACATCGCAGGTTTTGCCGAGGAGAAGGGTATCGGTGTGGTTGTTGGCGGACGTCGCTACCGCGCCCTTGCCCTTTTGCAGGACGATCCTCGCTTTCAGACAGTCAGCGTCAAGATGGCCTCTGATCTGGAGACCGCGCAATTCTGGGCGACCAGCGAAAACGCACAACGCGAAGCCCTGCACCCCGCCGATGAAATCCGCGACTTTGGCGCGATGGAAAAACGCGGAGCCACAGTGGCTGATATCGCAATGGCCTATGGCGCGACCGAGGCGCATGTCTATCGCCGCCTTGCCTTGGCCAACCTGCCCGATCTCGTGATTGATGCCCTGCGCAATGGCGACATCAGTCTGTCAAATGCCACCGCCTTCAGCATCAGTGACGATGAAAAGCTGACTTTGGAAATCTTAGACAACGTGCGCGGCCAAGGTGAGAGCGATCACCGCATCAAAAAGATGCTCAAACCCGATGCTGTGAAAGACAGTGACCGTCGCGCTGTGTTTGTGGGCTTAGAGGCCTACAAGGCCGCAGGGGGTCGCACAGGCAGTGATCTGTTTGCAGAGGAAGTTTTGATCGATGATCCTGCCATTCTTGACGCGTTGTTTGGCAAGAAGCTGGAGGAAGCTGCCGCGACCTTGCAAGCCGAGGGCTGGAAATGGGCGGAAGCCATCGGGGACAGCTATATCGGTTGGTATCAGATCGATGAAATGAAGCTGTCGCGCATCTATGCCGAGGGCGGCACGTTGTCAGACGATCAGAGTGAAGACTATGACACTCTGTCAGAGCAAGCCGAGCAAGAGGTGTTAAACGACGAAGGCCACAAACAGCTTGCCGCCTTGCAAGCGATTCTTGACGGGTCGTTCACCGAAGATCAAAAAGCCCATGCAGGCGTGTTGGTCTACATCGACACGCACGGCGCGTTGCAGGTTGAGGCTGGTCTTGTGAAAGGCACAGACAAAAAGGCAGCGATTGACGCAGGTGTTCTGGAAAAATCCAACCACGTGGGCAGCACGGGGACCAAGTCGCCGATCTCTCAAAAACTGGCGATGGATTTGGGACGCATCGCAACGGGGGCACGTCAAGATGCCATCTTGCGCGATCCTGACCTTTTGCTGGCGCTTTTTGCGTTCCAACTATCAGGCAAGTCTGGCTACACATCTGTCTTTGGGTTGCGCAAGGACGACGTGCCAAACGTCCCAAGCACAGAAATGTCGGGCTACACTTTGGATGAACGGCTGACCAAACCAACGCCGAGCGCCAAGTATGGCAGTGACATGGCCCGTGTGTTTCGCGGCTATAAGGCTAAGGGGTCAGAGTTCATCATGGAGGAAATCATCCGCCACCTTGCTTCTTTGCTCACGGTTGACGCTGATCTGGCAGAGGTGATCGACAAGGCAGTCGAAACCGATATCCGCGATAACTTTACCCCGAACGCTGAGAACTTCTTCGGCCGTGTTGGCGGACCTTATCTGATCCAGCAATGGCGTGATCTGCTTGACCTCAATGAGGATCATCCGACCGTCACGACATTCGCCAAACTCAAAAAATCCGAGAAGGCCGATAAAATGGCCGCGCTCTTTGAGGATGGGGAGGCACGAGAGGCGCAAGGGCTGACAGAGGCGCAGATCGCGCGGATTGCGGAATGGATACCCGAAGGCATGGCCTAGATATTATGGCAGGGCACGTTGAGTGCCCTGCCTTTTATCCTTGTGGTGAGGATCAACTGGCTCCGCTCGCGCGGGGCCCTTTTTTGTTGACCTGATGGGACGGGGAAGGTTCTCCCCTGCCCTATCAGGCCCGGCGCTGTTCGCGCTGAAGTGCTATCGCACACTGGTGCAGATGGAGGCTGGGACAGTCAATTAACTGGACATTTATAAATTTATTGCCATATAAGAGGCGTAGGTGGCATTTTGCTACCTTTTCCACGGAAACCGTGTTCTCCCATCCCTCGAAACTTGATCTGATTACCCAAGCTAAAGCCCTTGGGTATCGCGTTATGACGTTTCATATCTCTGTAAACCATCCGAACCTATCCGTCGCTCGCGTCGGCGAACGGGTCATTGAGGGCGGTCATCCCGTACATGAAGAGAAAATCAGAAACCGATATGACCGGTCTGGTCCCCTGATCCGCCAAGCGATTTTGAACAGTGATATCGGTCATGTTTTTGACAATTCCCAGCTGAACCAACCCCCGGTGCGGGCGGTGTCCTTCACAAACGGAACCCTCACCTTTGCCTTGCCGCAGCTTCCCGATTGGGTACTCGACCTCTACGGGGATGAATTAGTTCTGTAGGTTGCGTTGTTTATCGGCCCATCAGCCACATTAGGCTGACCAGGCTCTCGGCTGCGCCCGAAGCCCGCAGGCGGTCTTCGCCCATGCGGGTCACGATCCTTTGGGCAAGGCTACCGCGTGATGCAGCTGGTGAAAGCATAGCCAAAGAGTTTAAGTGATGAGGGCATTCGCACTAGCCACCCGGGCATGTGCCTGTGGATGACGGGACTTCGTATTTCATGTTTGTGAGAGCCAGCCTGCACGCAACCCACATGGTCAGGCGTTGCTTGAAGGTATGGGTTGAGCGTGTCTTGCGCTATGTCCTTGAGCAATGCCAATTCAGCACTGGCATGAGCGTCGCCAATTTTGATTTGGCGTGACTGGTGTCGTGAGGCGTTTTGATCGGGCCTGTTCGATCTGCCTTGTTTCTTTTGCGATGAATGGGTCGCGGATCTCGGCCGCCGCGTGCCCTGCGCTGCGCTCCGGCAAGCAAAAATACGGTTTCCACCCCGTTGGCGCGGACCCTCCGCATTTCCACTTGCGCGACGTCCTTAATCGATCCGCTGGGACACCCACATCGAAACAAGGAGATCGAAAATGTCTAACAAAATTTATACCCTCACCGTTCCAGTCACCTATCAAAAAGATGGCAAAGACCAAACCAGCTTCCGTCGTGTTGGCGCCGTCTTCGAGAACACCCGCAACGACAGCGGAGAACCTTTTCTCTCCATCAAGCTCGACTTCCCCGTTGCGGTCACCGAGTTGGTGGCCTTCCCACCCAAATCCGATGGCGACGACGGCAACGTCACCGAATAACAGACACAAACCTCGGGGCGGCAGACATGCCGCCCCTCTTCTTTTCAAGGTGGGCTATATCTCGCGTGATCAGGGGCGGCCCAATGATGGGCCACGCGCTGTCAAAGCAGTCAGAAAGGTATCCGCTTTGCGGGCAAATCTAAGGTCGGCTGGCAGAAAAACTACATGACTTGACAGTAATTATGATATCAATATTATAATATTGATAATGCCTCTTGATACGTGATCTTTAGGGGCCATCCCTTCCAGCTAGGAGACTGAAGCATGAGAACCTTTGCAGAATTCCAACTGATCGGACGCGTGGGCAAGACCAAAGAAGTCGGCAAAACCCTCCGGGTCAGCGTTGCCTCAGAATATGGTCGCAAAGACGATCGCGGTGATTTTCAATCGAACCCCTATTGGAACGAAGTCACGATCTTCAACGACAACGTCATCAAGTGGGCGAAGGAAAACGTCCATCCTGGTGATGTTGTGCATGTGCGCGGCACAATCCGCCAATCTCAGTGGGAAAAACAGGATGGCGGCACCGAGTATGGGATCACGATGGCCGCTGAGGATTTCGACAACATCTCGCTGTCCGTAAAGAAGTCGATGGAACGCAGTGCCGCTTGAGTAACCGAATAAGAGCCTATCGCTCAAGCAGGGAGATTCATGCTTATGTCATCTGAAGATGTAGTCAAACCGGCAACTGAGCGCCTTTCCCAGCTCCTAGCAGAAATCAGTGCTACCGCTCATGGACGCCCCAGATCGGTCATCGTTGGCCCTCTGGATCGCTTGCGACTTTGGCACTACGATCCCGAACTCTTCTTGCCAATTAGTCATGATGACGCCGGAGCAATTCTTGCATTGTTTGATCAGATGGCAGCCATCAAGGATAGCCAGTAGGCCTATGCACTCTACGGAGGCTTAACACATTTGTTCGTTTGTATTTGGGTAGCATCGATTTTTTTCTGCAGCCTGAGGTTCGGACAAGCCGAACGCTACTAAGCTGCGTTTCGGGAAGGCTCTGCCTCCCCCACAAAACAACCCAAAATAGACAAGCCGTGTCCTCGCTCATCGCTGTGGGCCGCACCAGCCTTGTCGATTTCAGGTGGTTTTGCACCCCCTCCGCACTTCGCCAGCGGGACAGGTTTTAGAGACGGACGCCCTTTCAGGGCTGCGCTCAAAACCAGTCACCAAACAGGGGCAACGCCCCGATCTCACCGCACAGGAGCAAGTGTTATGCCAAAGATTGATATTCACCAGCACGTCACTGATACGATCATCGCACAGATGGAAGCGGGCACACCGCCTTGGCGCAAGCCTTGGACGGGGGGAGGTGGAACTGCGGCCTTGCCATTGCGACACAACGGCGAACCCTATCGCGGCGTTAATATCCTGATGCTTTGGGCATCGGCAGAAATCAGCGGATTTACATCGGAGCGTTGGATGACGTTCAAGCAAGCCATTGATCTTGGCGGCAGCGTCATAAAAGGATCGAAATGTGCCCGTTCTGTTTTCTACGGCACGTTTGAAAAAGATGTCTCGCAGACTGAACACGTCACAGAGGGCGTTGAGGGCAAGTCGCGCATCCCGTTCGCTAAATGCAATAATGTGTTCAATGCCGACCAAATCGAGGGGCTACCAGATGCGTTTTATATCTTGCCCGAACCTGCGCGTGATCTTGGGACGCGGGCGGACCCAGAGTTAGAGGCGTTTTTCGCCAAAACGGGAGCTGATATTGTGACCACGACCGAGCCTCGCGCCTATTATCGACCTTCCACGGATCAAGTTCATATGCCGCCCATCGCAACGTTCTTTGAAGCGGCGCGCTATTACGGGGTTTTGGGGCATGAGTTGACGCATTGGACGGGCGGCCCAAGGAGATTGGACCGGATCAGGAAATACTCGGATCGCAGCGCTTATGCGTTCGAAGAATTGGTGGCCGAGATTGGTGCATGTATCCTTGGTGTCAAACTTGGCGTTGAACCTGACTTTGATCAGAGCGCTGCCTACATAGAAAATTGGCTCGAGGCGTTGAAGAATGACAAGGCTTTGATCTTCAAGGCCGCGTCGGAAGCGCAAAAGGCCGTTGATTTCATCATGGGTGCAGATGGGGCCGATAAAATGCGGGATGATGAGGCCGCATAGCCGCAATACGGATTGATAGACATGCGCCCTCGTATGATCGGGGGCGCGTGTTGCGGTTGGATAGTGGTGACGCGGTAAAGGGCACGCGGTGCGTACCCCCCCCTGCCCCGCCCGGCGCTTCGCGCGGATGCCCTTTGGGCTTTCAGTGTTTAGGAGGTTTCTGTGATTGATCTTCGTAGACGACATCCGATTGAATCCCATTTTTCCATTTTGGAGTGCGCTCGCCTGTGTTCCATTGGTACAGCCAACCGACCACCGCGAGGGTTTTGCGGTCCAGGATGCGCGCTATTGCATGCGCTTCTCGTCGTTGTTTGCGTGGCATGGTCTTTCCTCGGTCTGCCTGAAAATGGCGTTTTCTCTGTCCGATTTCTCAATCGAAGCAGGATAAGCTGTGGCTTATCCCTGAGTATGCGCGGAGCTTGAGAGGATGGGGGTGAAACCAAATCGACAAGAGTGGTGCGGGCGGAGGCGTAGCTGACAACACGGTCTTGTCTATTTTGTTTCAGGGGGAAGGAAGTCGAAACTACTTCCCCCTCTTAGAATTATCGGGGCGCGGGCTTCCGCGCCTGCACTTAGTATTTGGCTTTGAGTTCTTTGATCACGTCATCGAGACAGGACCAGAACAGAAGCTCGAATTGCCCTCTGACCATTGCGGGATCCGAACTGATGCCAAGGGGGTCTTGCTCTTTGCGCATGGCGTCCAAAATGGAGCCGGGCAATCGTTTGGAGGTGTGATAGCCCTGTTTCATCGGCAGCCTTTCGGCCTCTGGCTTTGGGACAAAGTCGGGTGAAAGGACAAGCCGTTCCGTTGCGCGGCGTCCCGCCAAGGTGACGATGTCTTTCATCTTGAGACCCTTCTCTTCCAAGACGGCCATTTGTTTTGCCTGCGTGACCTTTACTGCGGCATCGAGCGTGGTCTGGCGTTCGCCCGTTCCGAGTGTATCATCAGAGCCCCGTGAGACATCAGCTTCGGTTTTTTGTTTTTGGACTGCTGGGGCCCTTGGCTTTGATGGGGTTTGCCGTTCTCTTGTGCCCGGTTTGACCCGTGCGGCCTTTTTCGGTTCCGGTGCGGATGTTGTGGTCTTTTCGGCAGTCACACTGGCTTGCGTCGGCTGGGGCTTTGTTGTTCCCATAACGATTTTCTTTGTTGCGACACCTGGGACCACGACATCAGGGGGCATGTCGTTTGGCACGGGGCGAAACCGTTCAAAGCTGTGATCATATGATGGATCGGTGCCTTTGATTTGTGGCTTTTTGCGTCGTGCCATTATGTCTCTCCCATGGCTTCGGTCAGGATGGCCGTGGCTTCCTCGACTGCTTCGTCGAAGAGCTTTGCGTGGCTGCGAAATAGGCCATATTTGTGGGCGCGTCGGAAATCCGCCAAGTCATGCAAGAAGCCGGATCGGTCTGCGTCGATGTGTTGGTTACGGTGCATGAAGTAATCTTCCATGATTGGAAAACGCGTCAATGCGACCTCTTCGATGTATTTTTGAGAGGCCGTGAGCTTGTTTGGAACATCCGCAAACACGACTTTGAAAGATGGAAGGTTTTCGGGATCATCTGTCCGTTCTCTGAGGCCGCAGTACCAATTGAAGGTGTCGGTTGTGATTGTGAGATCAGTATCGCCAAGCTTCATCGGCACGATGAGCACATCGCTGAAAGCGGCGAGATCGTCGGCCCATGCACCAGCGGCACCCTGAGTGTCCACGAAGACAATATCTGTCTGGCCTTTTTCCCAGGCCTCATCTGTCCATTTTTCGAGATCAGAAGACACTTCGAGTTGCGCGCATCGCACAAGTGGATTGTTTATTTCGGCGCGGTCAAACCACCGCGTCAGGGCTTGTTGTGGATCGGCGTCAAGCGCGAGGCACCGTTTTCCGTCTTTGATGGCCGCACTTAAGAGCGCTTGGAGGAGGGTGGTTTTTCCGGCCCCGCCTTTGCGGCTCATGACCGTGATGACCTTCATCTTATCGTTTGGCATTGCTCTACCTCATTGCGTGTCGCGTATCGCGTGTTCGAAACAGCGCGTCGCGTTTATTGTTTTGCGTGCAACATATCGCGTACAGCGTGCTGCGTGTCAATTATCGCGTGCTATAAAACACGTGGTGCGTGTTGCGTGTGCAGTATCGCGTGTCCGTGATCCGTTTCGCGTGATCATTGTCGCGTGTTGCTTGAAGCGTGCCGCGTGTCGCGTGACGACAAGTCTATTGCTCGGTTGGCTGAAGCGGCGTGCTGCCTACTTCATGAGTTTCAATGCGGCGAGGCGGTCTTGTGTCGCGTATCGCGTGCTCCAAATGGGCGACTCGGACCTGTTTCCATGGCCGACACCGAGAGGTGAGGTCAATATTGCCGGTCAGAGGCGCTGAGCTGCGATTTAAAGGGTCATAAGTCCCAGCGGCAGGTGCTTACTGCGAACGGAGCATGCATGGCATCAGGGGCGCTAATTTTGAACCTCGCGCCTGGAAATGAAATTGACTCGTACCGAGACTCGATCCTAAGGGCCGCCTGTGGGGCGGCGAAAGTGGCGGAATACAGCTCAGCTATCCGATTTATCAAACGTATAGGTTACAACGCAATCTTATAATTGCGTCATAACTAAACTGGCTGTATGAAGTTGGCAGGAAATAGGGAGTCTTTGTTCGCATGCCGTCTCGACGCCGCTTATCTGATCTGGAGCGATTAGAAATCGTCCGTGAAACTCTCGAAGGAGTTTCGTCTGGCGTGTTAGCAGAGCGCTTCAATGTGACTGTACGAACCGTCCAATACACGGTCCATCGCGACAAACACCGCAAGCGCGATAGTGGCATTCGTACCGAAACGGTGAGCGTCACCCTAACGCCAGACGAGTTGCACCACTTTGATGCGCTCCTGTCACGCCATGGGATCAAATACCGCTCCGATGCGCTGCGACGTTTAATCCAATCTGCAAACGGTGTGTTCCAACCGGATGAAATTCTCGCGGATGAACTGCGCGGGTTTCGCGCCGCTCTCAATCGCGTTGGCAACAATGTCACCCAGATCGCGAAGCGGATGAACGAGGCCAACAACAAGGGCATGCGCCCAATCTTCGGTCGCGCAAGTCTTGCCCAGATGCGAAGTCTTGCGGGCTTTGTTCTCGACTTTGCTGATCAAGTCGACCTGTTGACCCGTCGCCGCACAGATGGCGTCCGATTGGTTGCCACTGACGCCCTGAAGGAGCTGGTCAATGCAGAGGAATGATGCAGTTACCGCTGTCACGGGTGAGATTTTCCGCGAAGGGTGGAGCAAGGTGCGCGGATCAATGCAGGGATTGGGAGCAAAGCGATCACAAATGGTTCGTGCTGCCAAAGGTCATCGTGCCGCTGTGTTCAAGGCGATCAAATCGGGCGGGTGTCACACCAAGGCCCAGCTATCAAATCAGCTGGAGTATCTTGCAACCAAATCTTCGCACATTGTCGATAGCAGGGGCGTTTTGGACGGCAAGACCCAACTGAACGCCGCCGAAATTATGAGCGTCACTGACCGGTTTAGTGCGCGGTGGGATGAAGGATTCCGGCCCAAAATGGGCCATACGACACATATGCTGATGTCTTTTCCGGTTGGAACCAAAGGCGAAGACGTTCGCAATGTTGCGGCTGGGGTTTGCGAAAAGTTCTTTGCCAATGATGCGCGCAACTTTGACTATCTGATTGCGGTGCATGAAGACCGGGCCCATCCCCATGCCCATGTTGTGCTGAACCGTCGCTCTCAAGAAGGCGAATACTTCTATCTTGGGCGGGATCATCACTTCAATTATGACGATTTTCGCATCGCGATGGTTGAGGAAGCGGAGAAAGTCGGTGTCCGGCTTGAGGCCACGCGGCGCATTGATCGTGGCGATGTAACCTATGCCCCACGGACCAAAGATATTTATGCTGCTAAGTCTGAGGGTCGATCACCGATTGCACGTGAACGGATTGGATCAGATCTGGACCGAGCCCTCGCGGACATCGCCAACACCGCTCGAATTTATCGATCCCTGGCGGCAGAGGCTTCGGCAGAGAACCGTCACGATATTTCAAACGCCTTGTTCCGCGCTGCTGAGATGTTGGCGCACGGCGGTCACCTTGAACAGAATGGAGAGGTTTACATGGATACGCAGGACTCTTTTGATGATCTGAAAGGGCGGTTTGCCGAACGTGCAGAGCGGGTTGAACACTTCGTGCGTGATGCGCCCGATACTCTGAAAGCAAAATACGAAAAGCAGCTTGATGCAATTTACCGCAACGTGGCTCACATGCAGCCGGTTGGCGTGCGCTCCTTCACCCTAAACGATGCAGCGTCTGAGACCGGAGTCTATTCCGAAATTAACATCAACAAGGACGCTGTGGCTTCCATGTCAGAGCCGGAAACCCGCGCTCAAATTGAAACTGCATTGCGCGGTACGGGCATCTCAGCGTCGTCGGTGACCGCTCGGGCGGAGCAGGGGGCAAGTAACGCATGGCTCGAGCAGCGATGGCTGGCGGATGATTTGACCAAAATCGCCGAAAGTGAGGGCCTCAATCTGGAGCGGAACGCAGATCTGAAGGTTGCTGTTGATCGATTGGATGAGGCACATGTTCAATTGGGACAGGTATTAGAACGCGCAGGAGTGCTTCGTGAGGATGGTATAGTCGAAGCGGAGTTGGACAATGAAGAGGACTACTTCCGTGATGTTCAACAGCCTGAGCAAGAAGAGTTCATGGCAAAACATCCGGAACTGTTGGCCTCGCCATCGCAAGTTTACCGTGAAGATGACGACGGACGGGCCGTCGAGATCATCGACCCGCAACGGGCAGACCAGATTGACCGTGAAGTTCAGGCGATCATGGGGCGCTCAGATGGGCGGCTCAATATGGAAGAAGCCATCGCCGCTGATTTTAAGGCGCGATACCCTGACATGCCGGATCATTTGGCGGATGGCTTGGCTGCTACCTATGCGGCTTCACATGAACTTAATGCGCGTGACGAAAATCGCCGAGACGCGACAGACCTAGATAGTGAGGACAATCTCAATGCCGCCAGCGCCGAGGTTTGGCGCGTTGTTGCCCATGAACGCAACGACAAGATTAACACACCGTTCGCCCGTGACGGCAGTGGCGCTGCATTCCGTCGCGAGATTGAGCGCATCTTAGATGATGATCAGGTTGAGTCATTGCGGTCTGGCGACAGCGACGCCCTTGCAGAGGTCATCGATGATCGACTTGATCGTCTATATGCCGCCAAGGCGTATCTGCAATCTGACGAGGCTACTGCCAACAGTGAAGCCACACGCGAAGTTGTCTCCGAGATTGCGGAGGAAGAATACGACGCGCAGCGTTTGAAACATACACATGGGACGACTGAAAAAGGTCAGACACATGGATAAGAGCAAGATCGCCATTGGAATTGTGCTGCTGACACTCCTGGCCGTGGCGATTGGATATGTTGTGGCCACAGCGTTTTTGACGTTTCGGGACTTTGGGATCAAAGCGGAAATCGACTTCCTTTGGCTCGCCCAGAACTACCTTGATCTCCGAGATGCGAGACCAGCTGATTTTCGAATGGCCAACCTGATCATGGGCGGCTTTGGCTTGGCTGGGTTGTTGCTCAGCGCTGTGCTTTCCGGGAGCGCGCTGACCAAGTTTGGCCGAACCCAGTGGCAAAAATCCGGGCATATGCGGCGAAACGGATTTTTCAGCAAACCTGGTACTGGTTTTGTCATCGGTAAACTAGGGAAGGCGAAGGGCAACGGGCAACTCATTTGTTCCAAGGTGTTTCCTCATGCTTTGATTGTTGCACCCACGGGGCGCGGTAAGACGACGGGCTTTGTTATTCCGAACCTTTTGACCTTCCATGGCTCTGCGGTGGTCTTGGATGTGAAGGGCGAGAACTTTGAAGCAACCGCGCGTCATCGGGCAGGGCAGGGGGATGACGTGTTCCGGTTTGCGCCGACAGATTGGCATGATCGTCGCAGCCACCGGTATAACCCATTACTGCGTATCGCCGAGATGGCTGATCCCGATCGCCAACAGATGGAACTGCAGTTACTGGCCTCATTGTTTTTGCAAGCTGACAGCGACCGTGTTCAGGGCCTCCTCAAAGGCGGGATAGATTTGTTTGTTGCGGCCGGCCTTCTGGCGTTTGAGCGGGGTGTGCCAACGTTGGGTGAAATCTATCGGATCACGGCCAGTGGTGGACACAAGCAAAAGGAATTCATGAAGCGGCGCGATGAGGTACAGAACCGTGCGGCCAAACTGATCCTCGAGCGTATGGCCTCAACAAATAATGACACGCTGACATCCTATGTTTCCTTGTTGATGACGTCCGGCCTCGATCAGTGGAGCAACCCCGCCATCGATAAGGCAACGCGTGTTTCTGATTTTGACTTCAGAACAATCCGCACAAAGCCGTTTTCTGTCTATCTTGTCGTGTCGCCGAACATGGTGAAACCACTGGCACCGTTGATCCGGTTGTTTTTCTCGGACTTGATATCGTCCATGCAGGACAAAGAGCCTGGACCAGATGAGCCATGGCCGGTGATGATCATGTTGGATGAATTTAATCGTCTTGGAAAAATGCCGATCGTCACTGACAGCATTGAGACCTTGCGGTCTTACAACGGACATCTGGCTATCGTCACGCAAACCATTCCGGCGCTTGATGAGATCTATGACGAGAACACGCGGCGTGCGTTGCAGGGTAACGCGGGTGTAAAGCTCTACCTGACACCCTCAGATGAAAAGACTGTCGAGGAGTTGAGCAAGGCCGTTGGGAAAACCACAAAGCGTGTGGTCACTCGTTCGAGGTCTATTGGCCGCAATCCATTTGAGGGGCGCAGTATGTCAGAGCGGACAGAGGAAACTTCGCTGTTGCCAGAAGATGAAGTGCGCCGATTGCCTTTGGATGATATTATCATTGTTGTGGATGCGCAGATGCCGATACGCGCCAAGCGCATCCAGTATTTTGATGATCCGTTCTTCAAGAAGATCCATACTGCACAAACTGGAGAATTGCCGTTCCCGCCATTGGCGCTTGCGGTTGTCAGCGAAAAACCGTTGCCGGAAGTTGATGCGGTTCAGGGTAAGATGGACCAATGCGAGCCTGGATCAATGGATGTCGGGGCAGGGGTGGGCCCTGTCGCGGAAAGCGAGCTCCAGAAGGTAGATGAACCGATGTCGATTGAGGAGTTGCGGGCTAAACCGCATAGAGCCAAGTTGCGGACATCCAAACGTAAGAAAAGCGCTAAAGCGGTTGATCAGGCAGCTCGTGATTTGGAGTTTATGCAAGCCAAGTTGGATGACGCAGTGCAGCACAGGCTCGTAAGTCCTGACCCTGAGCAGGTTACCGAGGCTGATAGACAAGCGCTTCAAGCCGCAGAAGAGCAACTGGCTGATTTAGAAATGATATTTGCTGCTGACGAGAAGGGCGGTGTATCGATTATCGCTGCAAGGTGATTGTTGTGCCTACTATATGGCGCGCTATTTCCCACGAAGGCGGTCGGATCTGGCTTGAATCCGTTGCATTTGTTGACCTGTTCCGGTTGGTATTTGAGGTGGTGGGGAAGCGTTCCCTCGACTAGCAGGCTGTATTTTGACTGTGTCTCTTGGATTGCCAAGTCCTACTGCCTGGCGAGCACGAAGTGCGACAATCTCTGCACCTGATGCTGTGCCGACATCACGACGATTATAAGCTTGCTGACTTCCAGTGATCGCGCGTCCGAACGAATACGTGCCTCCCATACCGCTCGTGAGCGCAGGCATTACGATGTTGCCGGAAACTGCCCGCACGATGAACGGAGTGGCAATGATGAACCCCTTCGCCATAAGGATCATCATAAAGAATGGGATCAGCGCACCAATATTTGTTGCCCCTGCGGGATCTCCAAGCTCAGTTATCAGAGCAGATGCAACACCAGTTATCGTAGCAAAAACGCCAGCTATAATGACTGGGTAGATGGCAAAGGAAATCAATGCGGAAAGCCACCGAGCGAAATAGTCCTTAGTAACATCAAAGAGGGTCAGAAATATCATGATCGGAGCAATCCCTATCAATAGTGCGATCATGAGGCGCGATGCGACGAGGATGAATGCCGCAAGCCCTCCCAATATCGAGAGCATCAAAACCCCCAGAATGTCGAGCATCGCACCGGCCATCCAGTTCAGTTCGGAACCTGCCGCATTAAGATATTCACCGAGTTCCGCTATCAACCGATCAAATTCTTCGGCAAAAGTCCCGGACGGCCCAGGAGTACCTCCGCCGACTGAGGCTACCAAAGCGCCTGCAATACTGTCGATTCCACTAAGAATGGCAGTCGAAAACGCGTTGAATTGGACCCAGTTTGTCGCGAAGATTCCAACCAAAGTGATTTTCAAAGCGAGCCAAAAAGCTGTTCTGCCGTCCATGGACCGATATTGGAACGCCATGTTGATGAAAACAAAGATCACCAAAATGCTTGCAGCGAGTATAATCAGTGTTCCAGTCGTTGCGGCGACTGAGCCAAACTGAGTTTCAGCAGAGGCGTCCAGGTAGCTGCCGGCAGTTTCAACAAAATATGTTACAACACTCATTTGGCTGACCTCACCAGTTTCCTTGTTGTTCGCACATTGGTTGAGCTACTTTTCGGTGAGCGTTCGCAGCGCGTCTGTATTCATCTATTTTTTCAAGGACCTCCCAGCGTTCTAAGTCGGCATAATGTTCGTAGTAGTATTGCTGCGCTGCTTCCCAAGAAGGAAAACGCGTTTCACAAGAGCAATCATTACTCGTTGCAACAGCTTCCAACCCCTGCGCTCGATACATCAATTGAACGAGGTTGCCTTTGTGGGCCTCGCGTATGTCGATACTCGCAATCCAATCTGGTTCTTGTGGTTGCTGAGGACAGACTCTTGGTGTGTCTTCCCCGAGCGTTGGAACAAATTGTGCCAACCCAGTTGATGACAGGGATATCGTTAGTGCCGTTGCGAGAATGAAAGTTTTTTGCATCACTCAATTCCTCCAGATGGTGTCATCTCACGTTTCAGAAAAACTGTTACGACTGATCCGCCAACAGTGATTGGAGCTACACCAACGATTTCAAAGCCCGAAGTCCCCCACTCCTTCAACTGCGTCTGCATCGTTTCCATGGCTTTCTGAGAGGATGTTTCAAACGTCAAAACTTCATGTTCAAACTGTTTCATTCTGGCCTCCTGTCTCTGATGTGCCGGGCAGATAAAACTCGGTGATGCCCCGGTCTCCTTCATGGCGACCGGCTTGGATGATGACATCAATTGAGCTTTCGATGTATTCTATCATGTCTCGATAAGTCATCGGCACATCGGTCTTCAAAGCAGCGATCGCTAGGCGTTGAACCGCCAGTTGGGGCGTCTCTGCGTGAAGGGTCGTCATCGATCCGCCGTGGCCAGTGTTGATGGCTTCCAAGAAGGTCATTGCCTCTTGACCACGCACTTCCCCCAGCACGATGCGATCTGGCCTCATTCGCAGTGTTGATGTGAGCAGCACGTCCGCCGATTGAGCAGGCGAGTCACGGTTAGAGATCAACGTAACGGAATTTGGCTGTGTCGGAACCAACTCCGCGGCCTCTTCAATCGTGATGATGCGTTCGTCTTTAGGGACGTCAGCGAGGATTTTTCGCGCGGCAACAGTCTTACCCGTGGATGTCCCACCAGAGACGATCATGTTCAGTTTGTTTTCGACACAAAATTTCGTGGCTGCATAAATGTCGCCACCGGCAACTACTTCACGTAGAGCGAGGTTCTTTTGCTGGCGTTCAGTCTCCAAACTACGTTCAGCCCCAAATAGGAACTTTAGTTCAATGTCTTCCAGTGGAAGCGTCGAGAAAAACCTGAGTGCGATTGCGTAACCATCGCGGACGGCTGGGGGTTGGATCACCTGCGCTCTGATGGAACGACCATGATAGGGAATACTGACAGAAATGATTGGTTTGTTCTTGCCCATCGGTGTGGAGGCTTTGTCAGCAATTTGGGAAGCAAGATCCTTAATGTCAATTTTGGTCAGAGCCGTATCAAGGCGGCGCATGAAATGATCGCCCTGAAACTCCCCCCACAGTGAGCCATCGGGGTTGATACACAGTTCGATGACATCATCCCGTTTCGCCTCGGAGATTTTATCTAGGCTGACTTGGAAGTAGTTTGAAGCCATCAGAATATCTCCAAATCACGATCAACCATGACCGTAATGCGTGAACCCTGATCGACATATATGACCGGGCCGATAGCGAGATATTCTCCAATCACGCTGTCTGTGCTGTCCGCCAGATCATCGCCAACATCTTCCAGAACTTCTGCGGAAGCCTCATCTTCAACCTGAGCGGCTGCAGCGCCGGGCAGGGCGGTTATGAGCGAGATCAGCGCTGCAGAACCGAAGCGTTCGCCAAAACGGGTATCGACAACACCCGTCACGCCCGAACGACCAAGTTCATCACCTCCGAAGGAGCTGATTGTCACTGTTTGGTTATTGGGCATGATAATTCTATCCCAAGCGACCGTGACACGCTGTTGGGCAATTTCGACACCAGATTGGTAGCGCCCGATCAAGCGTGACCCACGCGGGATCAAAATGCGCGATCCGTCAAAGGAATAGACATCTTCTGAGATTATTGCGCGTATCGCGCCGGGCAATGAACTGTCCAAGGCCGTTTCGGTTACCGCTTGGATCATTGTGCCTTGAACAACCGTATTTGCTGGATTGGCGATGACTTCTGCTTGCGTGACTTGGGACGGCAATGCTCCGTTCACAACAAAATCTTGAACCGCTCCGAGTGTGCGTTCGCTGAGGGCGTCAGAGCCATCGGCCCCAGCACCGCCACCAAAAGCAATGGTCGGGGATTCTATACGGGCTTGCTGGAAGGCCAGTTCTTCTGCACGACGTCTTTCCAGTTCTGCCATTCTGCGCGCTTCTTCCTCGCGTTGAAGCCGAAGTTGCTCCGCCTCCAACAGATCATTTTGAGATGGACCTGATGCGGGTGTTGGCGGCTGAAGCTGGGCAAGCTCAAGATCCATACGCAACCGTTCCAACTCGCGATCTCTTGCTTCGAGTTCATTTTGAAACTGTTCTTGAGCACTTTCTGATGATGCCTGAAGGGCCGCTATTTGTTCGCTCAAAGAATTGATGGCATCGGCCGCAGCAGTGTCGTCTTGGACCACCGGCTGTTCGGCGTTTTGCAAGGCTTCGATTTGTGTTTGTAGCGCTGCGAGCTGTGCCAATAATTCCGCATTTGGTTCGACCTGTGTTTCTACGATCTGCACTTCGGGGTCTGGTGGGGGAGGCGGAACAAATGGAGCAATATCACCAAAGCCTTCGCCTTCAGATTGGAATTCTTCTGGTTGGGCAGTGGGTAGGGGTACATCGACAGTTGGTTGCAATGCCAAATATGCCAACCCTCCTATCGCTGCGATGCCAATGATGCCTGCTGCGGCGACTTTCATAGATGGCCTGTTTCGGGCGGATGAAGATGAACTACCTTCCAATGCGGCTAAGCGTTTTTCTAAATCGGGTTGATCGCTCATGATCCTGATCCTCCAGTACTAGCTTGAATGCAGACCACGTCTTCTCCGAGCCGAAGAACCCATTGGCTGCTGACGCCTGAAACACGCAAAACGCCGTCCTCAATTTGTTGGCTGTTGACCGTGCGTTCTCTTCCGGTGGTAGATCTAAAGATTGCAGGGACAGGCGCATTTCGCGGAAACCGGAAATACGTGAAAGTGCCATCGTCCCACACCGACGTTGGGGTGAACTCGGTCTGATCACTGGCTGCGTAGTTATAGTTGGGGGCTTGTTGTGCGACCGCATTGGTTGGGCGCACGTTGTCTTCAGGATACCGAAACTGGACAACGTAGTAAGTTGGAGACGCTGCCTCTGTCACATTGAAATAGTAGCTGCGCCTATTGGTATAAACCGTGATGTTGGTGTGAACGCCGCGTGCGTTTGGCTTGACCGCAAAAGCCCGTCCGCCGGGAACACCATCAAGTTGGAACCCTTCGGTGTCACCAGCGATGATCGAACGGATTGTTTCGCCTTGTCCAAACTCCACTGTCGTCACATGCGTTAAGCTAACGCTCAGTCGGTAAACCTGACCGTCTTGATATGTTGCGACGCGCACGCGGTTGTCGTTACCACCCGAGCGCGGGATGTATTCTGCGAGGGCAGGGGCGGCAATCAAGGTTAGCGCGATAAACAGAATGGTTGGCTTAAGGGCCTGCATATCAGTTCTCCATTCTGTCTGAGCGGATTGCGTATTCAATGACGGTGAAGCCGAATGGATTGCTCCAGACGTCATCAATCGAACGACGTTCTTCAGGCCTGAATTCAAACAACAGTGTCGCGGTGAAAAGGCCTGCTTGTACGCCTTGTGGCGATGTAAGACGCTTACGCATCCGAACCTGTGCGCGGTTCACCCCGATCCGGATGATGCTGAGGATCTCGACATCGAGACGACCGGCATCGCCATAAACTTCTGGTGGATAGTTTGGATTTGCACTGTCCCATAAGGACCGCATGGTTGCTTCGGCGGCCCGATCAGAACGTTCAAGAATGCTGCGAACGCGCAGATCATTGTCGAGTTGGTTGTAGGTCTCGCGGTCTGTCACGTAGCGAAAGACGACGGACTCAATAATGGCTTCATTCTCAGTCACGCGAACAGCGCCAACCGATGCATTGGGGAGGGCCATTCCTGTCTCTGGATTATAGGGAACAACTATGGGGTCTGGATCGACATCGAGGATTGCAACAGCTGTGGCTGACAGGCATCCGACAATCCCGAAAACCAAACCCGATAGCGCGAGCTTCTGCCAAAGCTGTTCGCGTCGCCGCGCGCCGTAGATAAGCTCTTCTTCAACGATCTCGGTTTCCTGTGTCACACCCTGTTCCTCAATCAATCAGCGGTCAGTGTGGGGAGAGTGAAATCCATGAACTGCTGCTCTTCGGCGAGCGTTGCGGCATCCAGAACGCCGGCTTGGCCCGATCCCACGGTCTGCACGGCCTCCAACTGCCATTGCGCGACCAAAGCGATTGCAAGTTCGGCGGTGACACGGGTGTTGAGGTCAACGCTGTCTTTGAGCTCTTCCATATCACCGATCATGCCAACGAGACGGTCTACACGCTCCAGCGATTGGCCCGCTTCTTCATAACTGTTCTGGGCAGCGGCAGACATGACAGCACCTGTGGTTGCTTGTTGGGCAATGCGTTCCGCACCAGCCGCCCCGCTGTTTGCCATCTCTGACAAGGTGTCTTCGTCAAACCCCGCATCAGCCAAGACGCGGGTCATTTGTGTCTGGATGCCGGGTGCACCATTGCCCGCCAGTCGAGACCAGTCGCCATTCTTGATAGCGTCGATTGTTGCGAGGATATCGCCGAACTCCTGGTCTAGAATTCCGTTCAACTCAGCTTCAAACTGCGTCGTGATGATTTCTGGGATATCCATCAGTCCGGTAAGGGCAGCATAGGTTTCTTGCAGTTGGGCGTACTGCTCGCGCAGCGTGCCGAGTTGGTTCAGGGCTTGCTGCAATTGTTCGTTTTGCAGGACCTCATCTTCGATCATTTGTCGTAGTTGCTGGATTTCTTGTGCAATATTTCGCGTATCAACGGTTGGGACACCCTGCGCAAAGGCAGCGCCGCCCCCCATAAGGCTGGGCGCGGCTGTAAAGCCTATTGAGCACAAAACGACGGTTTTGACTGTGGAGCATAATGTGGCTCCCATATTTGAAAATGTTTCCATTAGTCGAGTTCCTCCAATGTGAAGCTCATGAACTGATTTTCCTTGAGTTGTGCGGCGGCCATCGCGAGTTCTGCGTCGCTCAGTGGTCGGGTTCGGACGGCCTTGAGCCGCGTCAGGGTCGACACCAACCGAACCAATTCAGCGCAGGCGTAAGTATTGAGGGCGAGGGATTCTTGAACGTCCTGTGTTTGACCGATACGTCGCACAATGTTCTGAATGCGCAGGGCTGCAGCTTCAACGTTTTGCATCGAGCTGTTGGCGTAAAAGCTGGCACCCGAGCCGGTGATCGATAGGTTCGAGTTCGCAAGCAGTGCGGGGTCAATCGTGCCCAGTGCGTCAATACCACCGACCCTTGTTAGGTAGTTATTGTATTTTGCTGGGATAACCTGAACGTAATGCTGCGTTTCTTTGAACGGCGGGACGCCGCGATAGGTCTGAACATTGCCGGGCCCTGCGTTATAGGCAGCAAGGGCATGGATGATATTGCCATCAAACATGCGCAGCATCTGCGAAAGGTATCGTGCGCCACCCTCGACCTGCAGATATGGGCTGTCATAGTACTCGGGATTTATGCCCAAATCGCTTGCAGTTCCGGGCATGATTTGCGTCAGGCCAAAGGCTCCGACGGGGGATCGCGCTCCAATCGTGAAGCGGCTTTCTTGCCAGATCAGAGCTTGCAGGAGACACCGCCACTGGACGACAGTGAGGCCTGCCTGACTTACCCCGGTTAAACCGTGGGTTTCTTGCGCCACGCGGATTATGAGCTGCTCGATATTCAGATTTGCGTCCCCGAACATTTGATTGGCACCGGAGTTGCCATCGATAGGGGAATACAAATTGTCGGCCGACTGCTCTGGCAGTGTGCTATCTTCGAGGGTGCTCACCATCGCTGGAATGCCCTGCCCACCAAAACTGGATTGAGCATCAAGTATCTGCTGCAGCACAGCGAGTTGTTCGCGTTCGATCTCGGAAATCGCTTCTGCGGTTGAAAGGCGTTCGGCTTGTGTGGCTAAGTCACTTTCGCGACGCAGGTTGGCCGCTTCGTTTCGGATAAACAGGTTTCCATCCACAGTTGGCACGCCCTGGCTGACCGCCGCAGACGCCCAGATCATTCCAATCGCAGTAACTGTGAGGTATGCACGCATTACTGTGCTTCGGTTTGTTTGGGCGCATCCAATGCAACAAAGTTGCAATCGGCAATGGGTGCGGTGCTGGTTGAGACGCGGCCACCAGGTGAATGAAGGAAGCTCAAGCTGCCGGTTGATCGCGTAACGGTGTCTCGTTCGAAGCAATTTGCCTTTGGTCCCTGATAGTCACCGCAGGCACCAAGGCCAAAAGCACACAATATGATCAAGGTGGTTCGTTTCATGAAGTCCTCCAAAAATCTGGGCGTTGGCGATAGTCGGCACCCACCAATTGTTCTCCTTTTTCCATCCCGCCGAGGATGGTCAGTAGCGGACCCAAGGCACTGAGGTCAGCATTGATCACGACCGAACCTTCATCGTCCCTGACGAGCCCAAGCCGAGAATTGTTGCCAGTGTTCAGCAGCACGTCGAGTTCTTTGCTTTGAAGATTGAGCATCGCGTAGTCGGCCGCATTCGTTCGAATGTTGGGCAGTAAGATCTGTGTGGGAACGGCTTCCACAATGGTCCTACCGATGCGGGTTTGTTCCAACTGGCTGGCGTATTGGGTCATCATCACAACGACCGCATTTTGCTTGCGCGCAGTGACAAGCCAATTGGACAAGCGTTCGGCAAAATATCCGTTATCGAGGGCCTTCCAAGCTTCATCGATGATAATGATTGTAGGCTTGCGGTCTTCGATCACACGTTCAACGCGTCGGAACAGATAAGACAGGACGGCCATCCGCTCTTTTTCGCTTTCGCTGTCCAAGATGCCTGTAAGGTCAAATCCGACTACATCGCCTTCAAGCGAGAATGTGTCTTCTTTGGTCTGGCCAAAGATCCAGCCGTAGCGGCCATCAGCCGTCCATTCCTGCAAGCGTTCATGCAAATCTCCGTCGTCATCGGCGGAAACAAACAGGGATGCGAGATCGTGCCAGTTGCGTAGATCAGCATCAGAGGCAGATGCGTTTTGCCGAACGACCTCTTGGATGCGGTTGGTCTGTGCCGGGGTGAGTGGTTTGTCGGCGCGGTAGAGGAGAGAGGCTAGCCAGTCGGCAAGCCAAGATTGCCCGCGCTCATCAATTTCGGTCCATAGCGGATTAAGGCCTGTTGCCTGACCCGCGTTGATTGCCGCGTAGCGGCCACCGTTCGCCCGCACAGCCATTTCCATACCGAGGCGGTAATCGAAGACGAAGATCCGTGCACTCGCTCGTCGTGCTTGGGTCATCAGAAATGCTGATAGGACCGACTTGCCCGAGCCGGGGCGGCCAAGGATTAGTGTGTGGCCGCCAGTAGGTTCTTTGTCAGGTGAGCCTTGCTCATGGTAATTGAACCAATGTGCGGACCGCTCGGGCGTGGGAAACATCGTGATTGTTGTTCCCCAAGGGACCTCGTGGCTGCGTTTTCCAAGTGGTGTCCGATGAAAGGCTGCAAAATCAGCAAAGTTCTTGTTGGTGACAGCGGCCTTCCGGCTGCGTTTTGCTGCATTACCGGGATGCTGGGCAAAGAAATGGGTCCGGACGGCGAACGCCTCATTGACCAAGTTTACCCCTTCAATCGCGGCGGTGTTTCGTACTTCGCCTGCAATGGACGCAAGATCGTCGATGGACGATGCGAATACGGTCACGCTCATATGGTGATCGCCAAAACTCAGGCGTTTTGACTCTAGATCATCAAGGGCATCAATCAGCTCTGCCTCCAGCGAGATTGCGCCGTCTTCAGCGGCACGCATGAGGCGTTGTTGCTTCTTGATCCGTCCAGCCATGAGGTTGCTGTTGATCGGTGTGAAGGAGTGCGTGACGACCATGTCGACAGGTAGGTTTAACTCATCAAACATCGTGCAAGATGTTTTTGCGGGATAATTCTTGATGGCGAAACTGGTTCCGAACCGTGAACCAACCGCTCCGTCAGAGACCTCAAAGGTTGCTCCACGAAATGTGATGCGTGCGTTCGCGACGTCTTGCGACAGGTATCCATATTTTGAGGACGCAAAGAGCGGTAATTCTTGGCCGGTATTCAATCCGCCAAGAAAGCCCAACAACTCGCCCTCGGAGGCAGCCAGCAACCGAGGAGACATGTCTGCGAATGTAGACTTTAGAAACCCGACAACCTCCGCCAACCGGCGCATCCGCTTTGCAGTCTGCTCCTTCAGCAGATGGACAGACTTCTTGCTGCTGAACAGAATTTTTGAGCCGGGAGGGGGGCGGTTGCTGACCGTGAGTGTCAGAGTTTTATCACGCAACCCGCTGCCGTGGAGGAATTCTGTCCAGTTCCGATCTACCGTGGCGGCAAAGTCGTCGCCATCAATTGGCGCCAAGGCTGGGTCGATGGCTTTGGAAACCTTGTGAACGTAGAATGAAAACTCTGGGCCGATCTGAGCAATTATAGACGCGAACAGCGCGCGGATCTTGTCAAGGTGATCATCATCTTTGGTGTAGCTGTTCACGCCCTCCAACCGGATGCACTGGAATATTTCGTTTCCACGCGTCCGAACGGTAAAGTCATCTACGAGGCTCACATACGGAAGCATGTGGGCCAGTTCCTTTTCTTTCTTCACCCAGTTGGGCAAGAGGGTGAGAGGGTCAAAATCAGTATCACGGGGCATAGCTATCGCCTCCGTGGATTTTGCGGTTGGCTGTTGGGGGTGTTTCCTGCAGCGTTGTGGCAACCACATCCAAGAAATTGGGGTCCCAGTCTGCGGCTTTCCACAAAACGGGGTAGGTGATCACCGCCATGACGGCGACCACCCAATGCTGAATCCACAAGAAAATGAGAACAGATCCGAATAACCAGACCATCGCATACATGATGGGCAGGCCCAACAGTTTGGGAGGTCGTACGAGGCCCAGAAAAAGACGAGACTGTTCAGCCATTCGGGCCCCCTATGTCGTCCAAATTGCGGCGACGATTGTGGGAGCGGCAGCGATGCCGGCGATGGCCACAACAACCCAAAGGGCTTGCCGAAAATCAAGAATGCCGAAGAGCCATGACAGGAATACGCCGATCAATGCGAGTGTGCCGATAACGATGCCAAGCGGTCCTGTAATAGCGTCAACGATGCCTTGCAGGACGTTCTGAACGGGGGACAAATCAATGGACTGCGCCAAGGCAGGCTGCGCGACCATCAAGAACAGGGTCCAAAGCGTTACAATTTCTGTTGTGGTTGGCCTCATGAGTTTTCTCCCTCAAGCCTGTTGAATACGGCCAGCACACGGCTGACGTGATTTTGAGTTTCTCGGTAAGGTGGGATGCCTGCGTATTGGGCGACTGCGTTGGGTCCAGCGTTGTATGCGGCCAGTGCCAGTCGGGGGTCGCCAAACTGCTCCAACATCATGAGTAAATACCGCGCAGACCCGTCAAGGTTCTGTTGCCAATTGTGGGGGTCGACGCGCAAATCTGAGGCGGTCTCTGGCATTAGTTGGCCCAAACCGATGGCACCAACCTGACTGCGAGCGTTAGGGTTATATGCACTCTCAATTTCAATGTTTGAGCGGAACAACAGCCGCCATTCCGTCACAGTGAGGCCAGCCCGGCGTAGGGCAGGGTGGCTTGCATAGCGCAGCGCCGTCTCATCAATTGCAGCTAGTATTTCAGGACGAGGCGCGATGCGTTGTGGAGCAATTGAAGCGACACGGAAGCCTTCGCTGGCAGACGCTGCTTCTTCAGGTTGTTGGTCGAACAGTTGCAGGCCTTCTGATGCAATTCTTTGCCCAATCCCATCGTTGTAATTCCTGGCAAAATTGTCTTGCGAGGCGGATTCTGACAGAGAGCCGTCACCCTGCATAACCAAGACCATGCCTTGAGCAGTTGCGGCACTGCTAACAAGCATAAACCCGATGGCGCTAGCGATGGTTCGGTGCTGCAGGGAAGTGTGTAAGTACTTGGGACGAGCGGCCGCCTTGATAGAGCGGGATATTAATTTGGGCGAAACCCATGCTGTAAAGGAATGAGATAAGACCGTTTGCTGTCTTAAATGTCCTAGCGACCACTTCGTCTGCATCGCCTGACTTTCGGCGGGCCAATACCAGGAGCTTCTCGCGCTTTTGAGTACTGTCGACTGCCCGAATAATCCATTCACCGTACCAGACGGCCCTCCTGTTCTCGGCAGTGCACTTGCAAACGACTTCAGCATGGTACGCGCTTTGCAGGAGAGATCTGAAACAGGCTTCTGTGACCACATTGGGTGCTTCTCTCTCTAACTCTGGGCCCATTGCTGCACTTTCATTGCTATTGGCAGGTCGGAACCGGTTCTCGATCCTACTTCAATACAATATTATAATATTGACATCAAGCTATAAGATTGTAGTGTGTTCAAACCTTGAGCAGGTTTGGCAAGTAATCGCTGCCATTAAAACAGTGAGAAGGCGGTAGGTATCATGCGCATCACGACTTTTTGGGGCATTACAGTCTTGCTGGTTGCAGCGTGTTCGCAAGCGGGTGCGGAAACCTGCCTTGCTCCTGCTCGCCCCTTTGTTCCGGGCGATCCTGCGGCTGCCAAAGAATACGAAGACCTCATTTGCCTAGATTTTGAGAACTACATCAGCGAGGTGCAGGATTACTTTCGCTGCATGGAGGGCGAGCGTGCCCGTGCTTTCACCGAGGCGCAGGAAGTTAGCCAAGAATATGGTCGCTTCGTTCAGGAAATGGCTGAGTAACAGAATTATTCACAGCGACCTCCTTCTGAGCTCGGTTTGGTACGTCCATGCACAGACGGATAATAGAGTTCGTACCTTTGACTTAACAATACTATAAGATCGTGTTACTAAGCATAGTATCATTATGCTATGGAGCCCACCATGTTTAACTCTCTGCGCACTTCGGCATTCTCATTGATTATAGGGGCAATCAGTTTGACTGCTGTCCCAGATCGAGCGCAAGCACAGAGCTATCAAATAGACTGCGCAATTTTATTGTGCCTCTCTGGTGGATGGCCTGCGTCAGTACCATGTGCCCGCGCCCGCGCCGAGTTCATCCGACGCATAACGCCTTGGCCCGTGGAGCCGCCTCTTCAAATCTGGCGCTGCCCCATGGGAGCGGCTTACACAACTGATCCTCAAACGCTGACGGCTGATCGCATCTACGATTTATTGTTCAAAATGGGCGATGCACCGATACAGTCACTTCCAAACAGCCCCGCGAGCGATTTTGACCTGATCCCACAATTCGCGATTCTGAGGCATGGTGGCGGTCCTGCTGCGCGATTGCCCGAAGCCCCAGTCCTGCACTTGGTCCAAGGTTTGAGTGAGGGGACAGGCACAGCTGACATCGATATTAGCGGTCAAGAGTTCAATTTTGTGCGGTCAATTCGGGTGTTCGACGTCCAAGCAAACCAAAGGGAGGCAGGGAGCGAAGGGGGATGTGAAAGATCAGCAAATGTAAGGCTCGGATCTTATGGCACTCAAGGTGATTACCGTTGGAGCCGTGCGGGCATCGCCGACTTGCCGGATGCGCATGTCGGGACGGAGCGTTGGGGGTTGAACTGCCCGTCGATCTGGCATCGCTCCGTCTTTGTCGAATGGCGCGACTATGAGGGGAACTACGGTTTTGAACAGGTCAACTATTGAGAGGCTTGCGCGAAAGTTTCGATGTATTGTTAGTCCTGATCTTTGGTTAGGAGCTCATCAGGCAATGCGTGTGTTGAAACCCCGCCTTCTTGAAGCGGTACATTGGCATGTGTGCACCCCATGCTGGCAAGGAAGGAGATCAGACCGTTCGCCGTCTTAAACTCGCGAATTCTGATTTCATCATGTTTGTCTGACATCGACCGTGCTGGGACCAAAAGCTTCATAAATGTTCTGTCCTCATCGATGATCCGGATTACCCACTTGCCGTACCATACCGCGCTCTTGTTGTAGGCAGCAGACTGACAAAGAACTTCTGCGAGGTAGCCACTCTGCATCAGTATGCGAAATCGCGTCTCAGTAACCACATTTGGCGCTTCGTTGTCTTGGATGCTGCTCACACCAAACCTCTTCCCGTTCTACTCTAGACAGTGGTTCTCTAAGTGGCCCATCGTCTGGTCGTAGCTATAATATTGCCACTGAGCAGGTAGTATAACGCCCAATGTTGCTGTTTCTCAGACAGCATTAACCACCAAGTTGTCAGATTTCCAAGTGAAACCAGAGCATCTATGTTTGGATTCTGGTGATCGTGGTTGCCCAAATTCCACATTTCTTGATCGAAGGAAGCGAGTCTCGGTCGTCGCTGGTGTTGGCTGATTGCGAGGATAATTGCCTGTTATCGTAACTACGCTGATCTTTTGTTGGTGCAGCTTCAATTAGGCAGGACGCCCGCGATATTGCCAAGACCAAGCAATACAAGATCTCAATGCGTCTGCGGAAAAAGGTAGAAATGCTCTTCGCCCATCTGAAGCGCATTCTCGAGTTAGGAGGCCTCCGATTACGCGGGCCATGCGGTGCAAACGACGAATTCCTGCTCGCCGCCACAGCCCAAAACCTCCGCAAACTGGCCAAGATCTTTCCTGCACCGCAGCAATCGCGCAAAGCCTGACACGAAAGGTGCTTGCGCTCGGTCTAGACCGCAACTGTCTGCGCCCGCAACACGTTGTTTTTCAACAGAGGGCGGATTTTGTTGAAAAACTCCGTTGTTGACAAAAATTGAATACCATTTCGCCTTAGAGCGTCACTAGCTTTTTGAGGCGAGGGGGGCGGCCAATTTAGTCGACTACGCCTCCTGTGGCGGCGCAATGCCTCCCACGGTTGATCTGTTCTGACTTTTGGGTTCAATGGATCTTTGCCCAAAAATCAAAGATCCTAAATTGCAGAGTTTTTCAACAAAATGGGCGGAAAGCGGACCTTCGCTGCGATTGCGAATAACAACGTTTTTGTTGGAGTCCTAGGATACAAGTTCCATCTCGAACTAGCTATTTACATATTCGCGCCAGACGTCGGACCAAGTAAGGATCTACTTCCCTTGATACAAGTGCAGCCAACATAACCTTGAATTGCTTAACGCTTACATTGACTCCAAAATATGTCTTCATTAGCCCATATACTTGAGGCAAAATATAATCCTTTGCAGATACGGCTCTCATGGTTTCGATGGTGTTTGAGTTTTCTAATACAAGCTGGCGCAGATGCCTTACCGCTTCTATTGAGTGTTGTTCGACGGCTTTTTTGTATAACTGATAGACGCGGCGTCCAGTCTTCTTTGGGCAGAGGTCGTTTCTTAGGCTATCATCCTGTAATATTCGGAAGACCGAATATCCGACGGTCTGTTCAGAATCTAGAAGTGTGTGTGTTACGGCATAGCAAACGAAAAGCGAATGCAGTCCTTGCTCGTTCCGAGCTAACCAGCCATCAAGATCCAGTCTAATATTGGCGTTATCTTCGGAAACTTCTGGATCAAATGATGTCGCAAGTTCTATGAGCCGTTCGTTGTCGAGCAAGTAGTTTTCAACACAATAGGCACGCAAACGATACAGATGCCTTAGGTTCGGCTTGGGCAAACCTTTGAGTAAATCAAGGTCAGCGTCGATAATATATAGCTTCTTTCGACCGTCTTCGGCTTGATCTTCGCGGCATGCAGCGATCACATTTTTACGCGATCCAAGAATATTAACATTATTGATTCGGGTTGAGGCTGGAAGTAATTTGCGAAGCAACTTCACCCACAAATTTGGAGCAGAACTATCCTCTACAAATATCTCAATATCGTTCCTCGAAGAGTTCAAATATCCAAGTGCTTGAGCTGCCCTCGGTGGATAAAACACGGAAGTACCCATTAATTCTTGGCCGATATTTCAACACAATTCTGAACTCGATCAAGAATTATTGAAGGTGAGTGCGTAGCTAGAACAAACTGGGTTTCCGAAGAAGCTCGAGTAATAGCATCAACAAATTTCTCTTGCCACTGAACATGAAGTGACAATTCGGGTTCGTCAATTATGAAGACATTGGCCTTTTCAACTTCTGGGTTAAAATATAAATGCGTCAAGATTACTATCAACTGAATTTCACCCGAAGATAGCGTTCTGATATCTCGTTCATTGTCCTCAGATGAAACGATAAACTTCAGTCTTCCAAACCCGTCGAAACGCACCGTTTTACCACTATCGATCAAAAACATATTAACCGTTTCAAGAAACTCATTCGCTTTTCTGAATACACTTGCTGAAGCTTCATTATGTTCGGAAACTATATCCGACAGCCTATTAATTTTGTCGAGCTGGGTCTTGTTGTACGACCAGTCAATCAAAGCTTCCATGCGCTGGTCAAATTTGAGTTCGTCCTGATCGCTCTTCGGTCTAGGCTTTTGGATTGTCGCGAGTCGACTATCTAAGAACTCAAACATTGGATCAACGTTCTGAGTAATCAGCTCTTTTGGAACATTCAAAAGTTCAGGAAGCCGTTGCAAGTTTTTGCGTGCCCTCTCAAGATTGCGCAACTCGCTCTGAGAAGGGTCTTCAATCAGGCCCCCAAACGAAATTGGCGGGAAATCAATCAGCGCAACCACAAGGTTTTCGCGAAACTTTCCATCGAGTCGTGCTTCTTGCCTCAAATAACTTTGATATTTCTCTTGAGCAAACCAAAGAGATTCATCCAAACTTTGCCCCAAGGATCGCGCAAAAATGCTCCTGCGCTTCTGTTGCCTATGTAGTGGTGCTCGAGCATAACGCCTCGTTTCGACGTCCGATGATATAGACCGGCGATCGAGGCCTAGAAACATTGGTGTAGGAAGGCCTTCAAGAAACGCTACTACCGGGTGCTTTGCATTACGAGCGAGAAATTCTTTGTAGTAGTCAGTTTCCATTTCTCGAAGCCTGTGCGTTGGTATTGTATCCGGCGGTTCAAATTCATGTAACAGAAGACCTTCGTCTTCAAATAGGGAGCAATCTATTCTTGTTGCAAGATCCTCCTTAGTTGCAGACAGCGTTATTAGTTGATCACCGTTGTCGATCTGAATTGAGATTTCTTCAAAGAAATCCCCAGCAAGATAATCAAGCCTAGGAAGTAGCAAAGAAACAATTGAATTAAGCGCTGATGTCTTTCCGGTTCCATTAATTCCCGTTAAAAAAGTGAGATCCGTGTTGAACTCTAGATCGAAATCAAGATAGCCATTTACGCAACTACCCTTGAACCCTGTGATTTTCATATGTCACCTTTGCCGCAGACATCAAAATTTCTGTGATTTGCCTTTGTTGGCATCTTGCTACGCCATCACCTATACTACAATCCCAACTATTGCCCAGCGTGGTGATTAGGTTTCTTCTGACGTTCACGCTAGTGGAAGCGAACGTTGGAGAATACTGGTGAGCCGAATGTCCGCTAAGGGCCGTTTGTGACGGGGCAGGGGACTCCATCATGCTTCGCTGTGGACATTGGTACAGCACGCAGCGATGGTCTGCTTGGAGCCCTTTGCAGAAGTGTCAAATTCGTGCTGCGCCATTGCAGCGAAAATTTCGCTGCAATGGCGCAAGACTTCTCGCTGTCCTGCAGAAGGAATAGCGGCCATTGTTTGATGTCAACACATGTCGGAGAGAATAGAAGGTTTGGCAACGAAGCGTTTTTGGCTCATCGAAACGGATATGGCGTGAAGATGAAACAGAAATCCGATAATCGAAAGCAGCCGCAGTAACTGATCGCCCTGCAACCGGATAACTCTGGGCTACGAGTTGGTACCGTATTTCGCATGGAGATTAGCGGCCAACAATTCTCTTGTGTAGTTGTGCTGTGGTGCGCGCACCACGTCTTCGGTCAGACCAGTCTCTACGATCTCGCCGTGGTACATGATCACCATTCGATCAGCCAAATGCCGCACCACGTGCAGATTGTGGGTGATGATCAGGATCGAGAGGGACATGGTTTCGCGCAGTTCGGCCAGAAGGTTGAATATCTCCCCTTGAATCGAGACATCCAGCCCTGCGGTGGGTTCATCCGCGATCACCAGTTTCGGGCGCAGCGCCAGCGCGCGTGCCACACCGACTCGCCGGGCCTGACCACCGGACATCTCGTGGGGATAGCGGTCTGCGAAATCCTCGCTGAGGCCAACCATTTCCAGCAGTTTGATCGCCTCGTGCCGCAGGTTCTTGCCCCTTGAACTGCCCGAGACGATCATCGGTTCGATGACCGTGGTCCCGACCGGCATGCGCGGGCTCAAGCTGCCAATCGGGTCTTGCAGCATCATGGACATTTCATTGCGAAACGGGCGCATTTCGCGCTGGCTGATAGACAGAAGGTCTGTGTCGTCGAACACGATCTCGCCACGCTGCGCAGGCACCAAGCGCATCACCGCCCGTGCCAGCGTAGACTTGCCCGACCCGCTTTCGCCAATCAATGCAACGGTTTCGCCTGGTGCAATGTCGAGTGAGGCATTCTGGACGGCGTCGACCCGACGCTCGGGTGTGCCACTCAGTAGATCGCCGATGCTGCGCGGCTTGCGAAAGGTGACGTCAAGGTGCCGTATCGATAAGAGCGGTTTGGATTTATGATCAATGCGGGCGCGGTCATTTTCTGGATTTGCTAGCGATTTTAGGTCGAGATTCGACATGATCGGAAGGCGGCGGCACTTTTCCTCGATCCGCGAGGGATCACAGGACAACAGGTTGCGCGTATAGTCATCCGCCGGATTAGAGAAGACATCCGGTACTGTGCCGCTTTCTCGTACATCGCCATGATACATGACCGTCACGTCATCACACAGTTCTTCCACAACGGTCAGATGATGTGTCACGAACAGCATCGCGCACCCGATCTCGTGTTGCAGGGCCTTGAGAAGCTCGACGATCTCTACCTCAAGCGTGGCATCCAGCGCGGTTGTCGCCTCGTCCGCGATCAGCAGTTTCGGGCGCGCCATGATCGCCATCGCGATACAGACCCGTTGCCTCTGACCACCGGACAATTCATGAGGATACATGCCCAGCCGCGCTTCCGCCTGGGGCATTTTCACCTTTTGCAACGCGTCAAGCGCTGTTGCCAGTTTTTCTGATCGGCTCTTATCGCTCCAATGCTGAATATCCTGCATCTGTTCGCCAATGCGCAGGGCCGGGTTCAGCGCGCTCATCGGGTCTTGGGACACATAGGATACATCCTGACCGCGCAGGGCCTGCCAGTCTTTGTTGGAGAGGGACAGCAAGTCACGCCCATCGAATTTCATGCTGCCTTGGGCGATGTTCGCGGCGGGCGGCAACAAGCCGATGATTGCGTTGGCCAAAGTGGATTTACCGGATCCACTTTCTCCGACCAGCCCCATGATGCGTCCGCCCCCTACCTGCATTGTCACAGATTTGACAGCTTCAACTGCACCAAAACGAATGGTCAGGTCCTGGATGTCGACGACAAGAGGAGGTATGCTCATGCTAAACCTATTTGCGCAGTTTCGGGTCAAGGATATCGCGCAACCGTTCACCCAATGTGGTGAAGGCTACTGTTGTCAGGATCAGTGGCAGACCACCGGCGATCACGATCCAGGGCGTGTTACGGATGAAGGAAAACCCATCATTCAGGATGGTGCCCCAACTGGGCGTCGGCGGACGAACCCCAAGGCCGAGAAAGCTCAGCCCGGCTTCCACTCCGATGACCAACGGAATGTCCATACTTGCAACGATCATCACCGGACCGATCACGTTTGGCAGCATATGACGCAGCAGAATGCGCGTAAGGCTTGTCCCCATCGCACGTTGCGCCTCGATAAATTCAGCATTCCGTAAAGACAAAACCTGAGTACGCACAAGTCTGGCATAAGATGGGAAGGTCGAGATCACCACAATCGCGATGATCGAATTTACGCTGGGGCCAAAGAGCGCCACCACAGTCAGGGCGAACATGATGGTCGGAAAAGAACGAACCGTGTCAAAGACCAACAGCATGGACCAGTCGATCCAGCGATTGGTGAAGGCGGCCAGCATGCCAAGGACAATGCCGATAAGAAGGGCAATCGATACAGAGGTGACAGCCAGAAAACACGCCACCTTGGTCCCGACCAGCAAGCGCGACAGCACATCACGCCCAAGTTGGTCGGTCCCCAGCCAATGCTCTGCCGACGGTCCTTGCAGCTTGGCGCGGATATCAAGTTTTACCGGATCATAAGGCGCAATGAGATCCGCCATCAGACCGATGGCAAAAAACGTCAGAACAATGATGACGCTGATGGCGCCAAGTGGCGTACTGCTCAGGGTGCTCAGCAAGTTGGTGACGCGGGCCCTGCGGCTGAGTGTGCTGGTTCCTTGTGCCATCAGCTTGTCTCCCTTGAACGTGGATCAAGGATCACGTTCAGAAGATCGGAAATGGTCGTGGCGGTGACGATAAAAAGGGTACTAGCCAGGACCGTGCCCATCACCACCGGATAGTTCCGGCTGATCACTGCGTCATACATCAGCTTACCGATGCCAGGTCGGGCAAAGAGGATTTCGACAATCACTGCGCTGGACAGGATAAAGCCAATACTGACCCCCAGAACCGTCACCGTGGCCGGAAGGGCGACACGCAGCACATAGGCCCGCATGACCCGACGGTTCGGGATGCCAAAGGCGCGTGCCGTCTTGACATGGTTCTGCCCCAGAACCTCGATCACCGATGCCCGGACAAGCCGCGACACATATCCGACCCAGGTCAGGCCGATGGCCAATGTCGGCAAGATCAGGTGCAGGACGATTTCTCCAGCGCCTTCACCGGCGCCGATGGCAGGTAGCATTTTCAGTTGCACCGAAAAGATCAGGATCAGGTAGAGCCCGATCACGATGGGCGGAATGGCAATCAGGGAAACTGACACCACGCCGCTGACTTGATCGAACGGCCCATCGCGATGCACAGCGGCATAGGTGCCAATGGGGATGCCAATAAGCGCAAACATCAGGACGGAAAGCACCAATGAGGCGGTATAGGGCACCTGCTCAATCAGGATATTCAAGACGGGACGGTTCGACGTCAGATCGACCCCCAGATCGCCTCGCATGACTCCGATGAAGAAGTGATAGACCTGCACGATAAACGGATCATTCAGATGCAGCCGTTCGCGTAAGGCTTCTTTCAACTCAGGAGTGGCTCGCGGCCCCAGCATCACGTTGGCCGGATCGCCCGGCACGAATTGGATCATCACAAAGAGAGTCGTGACGGCCAGAAGGATAATCAGGATTGCAATTAGGATACGTTGGATCGCATAGCCGATCATCGAATTGCCCTCACATGTGTCACGCTAAAACCCTTTCCGCGGAATGCGTTCATCCCAGTCACGGCGATAGATTTCCTGATCATTTTCAAAGGCGCGCAGTTCGCCCCGCAGATAAAAGGCCTGCGCGTCACAGGTCATAACCATGTGCCCCGTCGTGGCGACATCCCATCCGTCGCGGGTATAGCCCATACGGAAATCGTATTCGGCTCGGGCCGCCGTGACGTCGTTATCATCGATCTCAAAACGATCCTGCGTAAAGCCCGACACGGTGACGTCGGCACTGCTGAGGTAATATTTGCCAAAATCTTCGCGGATCGTCAGGGCACGTTTTCCAGTGCTCAAGTTTTCCTCGATGGTCCGTCTGGGTGAGCCTGGTTCCAGCACGTCCACAGCAGCGGCCTGCGCAATGCGCGGCGGTGTGAAGACAACACGTGATGCATCGCTCGCAGCCAGTTGCGCATTTGGAACACGCAGCTTGCAGTTACTCAGATTAAGCGTGAGCGTGTGGTTCTCGGCCACCGGCCAGGCCATCGGGAACATGGCGTTAGACACAGCAACGCGCAGCCTATGTCGCGGCACGATGCGATGCGCGATATCATTCAGTTCCAGTGACACGTGATACAAAGTGCCAGGCTGAACATCGGCCTGAACTTCGCGGCCGTCGCGTTGCGCAATGTTCATGATCCCATAGGTAATCAGCGTGGATGAGCCATCCGGCGCCACATCGCAAAGCCGTACAGCCAGCAAGCCGTTGCCCGCGTCGGTGCTGACCTCAAACTCGGCCACACAGGTTCCGATGATATCGAAAGGCACGTCTTCGACTGGCATGTCGAAGCATAATGAACCGGCATCTTCGTTGCGCTGTTCACAAGGCATCTGGGCTTTGCGTGTATCCGCATCAAGGGGCATGTAATCGCCACTCATCATGCCAAGGGACTGTGGCGCTTTGATTGATATCTGCCCATCTTCTGCGCTGTCGGAGATGCCGTCGGAGGACAGATAGAGATCGCGAAATCTCAAGCTGACATCCGGCCAGCTGGCAGCATCCAGCCAGACCCCGTCGCGCCAGTCGTGGCGCGGATCGGGCGAGACATTTTCCTGCCTGTAGAGTGTTAGCATCGGTTCATCTTCGATGCCATTCTCTATCCCTTTAAGCCAGCGATCGAACCAGCGCAGCATTTCGTCCAAAAAGTTCACGCCGGGCCCCGGCAGCGCTCGATCCGGGAACAGATGCGACCATGGCCCGATCAGCCCCTTGCGAGTACAGCCGAGGTTCTTCATCAGCCGCATGACCGTGTTAGGCCAGCAATCAGTCCAGCCCGAGACTGCATAGACGGGTATGTTGATCCGCGAATAGTCCGTGCAGACCGTGCCTTGCAGCCAATAGTCGTCGCGCTGTTGATGCTCCAACCAAGTTTTCATGAAAAGCGGCGGCTCGGACAGGCGCTCCATCCAAGCATCACGCCAGCCGTCGCCATAAAGTACCGGATCAGGCGGACGCCCGTTAAAGGCAAACATCACACCGCCCCAGCCAACAGCTTCGCCCGCGAGACCGCCGACAAAATAACAGCCATCGTCGTAATAGCGATCGTCCGAGGCGCCAACTGGCACGATCGCCTTCAACGCGGGCGGGCGATGACTTGCCATCTGTAACGAGGTGATGCCCCCCCAAGACAGGCCAAACATCCCGACATTGCCATTGCTCCAGCTCTGCTTTGACAACCAGTCGATCACATCCAAACCATCCTGCTGTTCGATGGGCAGATATTCGTCCATCTGGATGCCTTCGGAATCTCCCGATCCGCGCATATCAACACGGGCGCAGACATACCCATGGGCTGCCAGGTACCCGTGTTGTTCCTCGTCGCGCGTCCGCGTGCCGTCTCGCTTGCGGTACGGAATATATTCCAGGATCGCCGGGAAGGTCTCGGTGTCGTCGGCGACCGGCCGCCAGATACGCGCCGCCAGCCGCGTTCCGTCCGAGACGGCGATATAGATTTCCTCGTCGATAACCTCGTATGGCAGATCGGATGCACGCACTTCTACCGGCGTCAGGCTTTCATGTTTCATGGGGTTCGTTCGGGCCAATTTGGAAAAAGAAGAACGGCGGGCGTATTTGCCCGCCGGACACTCATCGTTCGCTCAGTTCGCAGGCTCAAAGTCCTGCAACTTGTAGTCACCGTTGGGATAGAGCCCAGGCGTGACCGACGTATCATGGATCAAGGAAACAGGTGGGTGGATCAGCCAGATATAGGAATGCGACGCATCCATCAGGTCTTGCATCTGGTGATACATCTTTGCCCGTTTTTCCAGATCAACCTCGGCCATCGCGGCATAGTGCAGTTCCTCGAATTCGGCGCTCTTGAACCACTCCCAGTTCCAGACCCCGGCCTGCTCTTCTAGGAACCATTGGGTTGACCATGCCGGATCCGGTGGGCTGGTGAATTCTTTCAGCGTCATCTGCATGTTCACGCCCTTCTCGTCCCCTAGGCTCCAGAACGTGCCGGTTTCGTGGGTGTTGAGCTGAACGTTGACGCCGATTTCCGCCAGATTGGCCTGAATGATAAGCGCCGCGGTCTGAAGATCGGTTGAGTTCTGATGCTCCAGTTCAAGATCAAGGGATTTAACACCAGCCTCGGCCATCAAAGCCTGCGCCGCCGCCACATCGGGGCCTGACATCTCAATGTCGCGGTGGCCCACCAAACCGGGGGCAACAAGGCCCGTCGACCGATCAGGAATGCCAAAATAGGCCCCTTCGATCACGGTTTCCACGTCAACCGCCAGCTTGATCGCCTCACGCACCTTTGGATCCTGCAAAGCCGGGTTCTCTGCATTCAGGCCCAGCCAGAGATAACCCGCCGTCGGGCGCACTTCGAGCTGCGCGTTGTCGGGCAAGGAGGCCTCCAATTCAGGTACGGAACTGATCGCCACGGCTGCAATGTCGACCTGTCCGGCCTCAAAGGCCACTTCCGCGGCCTTCGGATCGTTGATCGGGATCAACTCGACCCGGTCATAGGCCGGTGCCGTGCCGTTCCAGCCGTCATGTGCAACAAGAACGGTGCGCTGCCCTTGATCCCAGCGTTCGATCTTGTACGGTCCAGCGGTGGCTTTCGGGTCGGTGGTGAATTTGCCACCCTGTTCTTCGGTCGCCTTCTTGCTGATGATCGAGCCGGCCGAATACGGCAATGTACTCCACCAGACTGGCGCGAACGGCTCATTGAGGTGGATGATGCCCGTGTATTTGTCGACCACTTCGACATCCTTGAGCGGCGCCCAGTCGCCCGCGTTCGGCGCGGCCAATGCTTCGTTCGTGAAACGCTCAAAGGAATACTCCACGTCTTCCGCCGTCACTTCACCATAACCGTTGGTCCACATCATGCCCGGCTTCAGCCTGAACTTGATGGTCAGCTCATCGACCTGCTCGATGCTCTCGGCTGAAGACAATTCCCAATCCCAAGTTTCGCTGTTCTTGAACTCAATCAGCTTGGGAAACACCGCATGGATCACGTTCAGATCGGAACCACTTTGCCAAAACGCCGGATCAAGCTGTCCGAAATCGGCTTCGACCTGGGCTTTTAGCTCTTCAGCGGAAACCGCAGAGCCTGTTACCGCTGCTGCCGACAGCGCAAGCGAGACCGATGCGGCCCGCATTAAATCCGATCTTAGAAATAGTACCATGAATTCCCCCTGTTTTGACATTGGCGCCACCTTTTTGGGCATGGAGCGCAGTGCATTTTGACAAAGCGTAGAAACATTGATGCGCTCACACAATCAAAACTATTGCTCAAAACTGACGCGACTTGTAAACTTTTAGGACGAAAAATTGACGCTATGATGAGCAGATGACCGAAAAAGATTCGTTACCAGAGAACCTCAGACTGCTATGCGGCTATTGCCCGTCTGTGTCTTATGTTTGCCGGGCCATCGGCGTTTCTCGTCAACAATTCACCAAATATCTGTCCGGAAAAAGCACACCATCCCTAGGCAGCTTTCGAAAGATCTCGGACTTCTTTGGCGTCGACGAAACCGAACTGTTGATGCCAGTCAAAGAATTCAAAGAGCTGATCGCTTTGCGCCCGCCATCTGTCAGTCCAAAGCTGCCGTCGCAGGACTTCATTTCATCCAGCGTTCACAGCAACGCTCAGTCGCATCGTGAGATCAAACCATATCTGGGCTACTACTATTCGCATTTTATCATCGGCAACATGCCAGACAGGATAAATCGGGCGCTTATCCACATTTATGATCACCGCGGAGCCATTCTGACGCAGAATTTTGAACGTTATCCCGAAAACAGTGATGGCGCGGCGGAGGTTGGCAAATACGAAGGCGTGGCGCTTTACAACGCTGAACGGCTCTTCATTTACGAGAAAGAGAAATTCATGGGCAAGCGCATCTGGCAAACCGTGGTCTATGCAGCCGGCCTGAAGTCGTCCAAATACCTCTCGGGTCTAACGATGGGCATCGCAACGGATTCCGTGCGCGACATCGCCTGTTACCGGATCATTTACAGTTTCCTCGGCCGCGAAATCGACCTTCGATCAGCCCTGTCAGGGTGTGGGACCTTTACATTGGACTCGTCCGAGATCCCAAAATACATCCGTGACCGTGTTACAAACCAAATGCACCCCAGCGAAACATCGTTTCGACCAATGGGAGATGTGACTTAAAGGCCAATGCTGTGAGCGATACTTGAACCGCGACTCCTATTGCTTTTGAGGGTAGGGGTGTTGACCCATTTCCTCCATCATCTTTTCACGGAACACTTCGGCGGGTGTTTTTCAACCTAAGCATTTGCGGGGCGTGTTGTTGAGCTGGTCACAGATCCGCTTGATGTCGTGGTCCGTCATTGCCCTGATGTCCCGCTTGCGGGGAAGCCAGCGTCTGGCGCGTCGATTGGTGTTCTCGACAGTTCCTTTTTGCCACGGAGAGGAGGGATCACAGAACCCCGTTTGTGTCCCGATCTCAGCCTGCAAATGCGGCCAGCTGACGAACTCGGTGCCACGGTCGAAGGTGATTGATCGGCGGGCAACCAAGGGCAAGTCTTTGATCGCTTTCCTTCTCGGGACATCGCTACGCGATACCCTGTCAGGCAATGCATAATCTTGCCCATCACTGGTTTGGTACGCTTGTTCGGGTTCTTCAGGATCACAGTGAACCGGCTGACCCGTTCGACCAATGAGGTCACATTTGTCTGGCCACGCTTCTGTTCAAACAGCATTAAATCGCCCTCCCAGTGGCCAAACTGACGGCGATGAGCAACATCGTCAGGACGAAATAGGATGCTGACATCACGGTCAAACTTGGGCTTCTGACGCTTGCGAGCACGGCGTGGTGTTCGGTTCTTACGATGCAAGGGCAGGTACCACCACAGCTCCTGATCCATACCTTCTTTTGAATAGATGTAGCGATAAATCGTCTCCTGACAGACCCGCAGTTTGTTACCTTCATAGATCATCCGATTGCCGATCTGTTGTTCGGGTGTCCAGCCTTGTTTGATCCGTTCAATCACGCGCTTGCACAGATTAGGATGTCGGATCAGTTTGCGTTGCGTGGAACGGCGTTGCTGCGTGCGCTGATGTGCGGCCATTCCGAAGTATCCTGCGTACTTCTTGGGCAAAGAGTCATCCACCCAGAAATTGCGCTTAATCTCGCGAAAGATAGTCGACTTATGACGCTTCAGGACACGCGCCATCTCCGCGACAGGGACCTTTGCCAGCCAACAGTCTTCGATCCTGCGGCGTTCCTGATACGAAAGTTGCGTATAGATCGCTCCCATGCGATATTCCTCCTATTAGATAATTCATTGTTTTCTAATAGGAGTCGCACTTCAAAGTAGCGCGCACCAGCTACAGTATATGTGACATATAATTATCATTATGTTCAGTTCTCATTTAGAGCTTTGATAACATCAAGATGCCTAGCGAACAACGAACCTGCCGCTAGGTTCTTACCCTCGGAGCCGCCGTGCCGTGCAAGCCATATGGCAGATGATCTCGCGGCAGAAACATCTCTTGAACTTAAAAGGCGGCTAAACAATTCGAATCCTTCCTGAGAAGCCACGGGATAAGCACGCCTGCCAATAGCTGCTAGTTGTCGATCATTTTTCGCATCGGTTAAACGGCTTTGCAGAACGCTCAAAGCATCTGCATCACCCAACTTTGCGAGATACGGAAGTGTCTCTTCACGCAATTCATCAAATTCAAATGCGAGGCGCAGCAAATCTAAACGACCGTCGATTTCAGACCTTCCGATAGCGCTTACAATGGCTTTGCCCACATTTGTATCGCCTTGCCGCAAAACTGGGGTGAACAATGCGGTTATCCGGACGTCCTCCGTCTCCGCAAGACCTCTAACTGCAGCGATACGTAAGTCTTCATTACCTCCTTCAAAGATACTAACAAGAGTCTTGAAGGAGTTGCCGCTTTTCAACGTTCCTATAGCAACCACGGCAGTTCTTGCCAGTCGACTATCATCGCCTGAAAGCAAAGCTGTGAGCGCACCGAGTTCGGCTTCTGAACCAAGAAGCCCAACCGCTTCGACAGCCTCTCTTCTAACCCACCCTTCTGGATGATCAAAATTATCGAGAAGATGAGGTATTGCTCTAGGATCGCCAATAGCACCCAAGGCCATTGCGGCCATGGCAGCTACCCACTCATCATCATCGGTTAGGGTGACTACAAGGGCATCAAAAGCTTGCAACGCTTTGTGTTCGCCCAATGAAATTGCGGAACGCGCGCGTACCTCCCGATCGATATCGTTCAAGGATCGAATCAATAAAGGGACAGCACTTGGATTATTTGTGTGTCCAAGTAGTAGCGCTGCTTCTGATCGCACATCTTCCTCGGATGACCGCAAACCAGCTTCGGCTACATCGAACCCTTCCGTGGCCTCGAGTTCCGCGAGTGAGTCTAAAGCCGCTTCTTGCACATTTGAATTGCTATCAGTTCTGGCGGCTTGAACCAATGCTGGAATGGCCCGCACATCACCTATCTTAGCGCCAAACTTGCCGAGCGCATCGGCAGCTCGCATCTGTTCGCGCGCTTCCCGCTTCTCCAAGACAAAAACAAGCCAATCGAGGGCATTAGGGTGGCCCAAATCTCCAAGCGCTATAATGGCATTCTCGCGCACCCAACGTTCATTATCATTGAGTGCTTGGCCAAGAAACGGGAGGACCTCGATACTCCCAGTACTTGCCATTGCCGTGGCGGCGGCGGCTCGAACTTCAGTCGAGCTGTCAATTATTGCCGTGCTTAGGGCCTCGACCGCTTCTTCGATACCTCTGGTCGACGCCTCAGCAATTGGAAAACCTGACATGATGCGGGCAGCCGTCTTTCGTATTTCTTCATCTTGATCGCCTATTGCGGTGATCGCGAGAGCGAGAACTCGATCAACATCAATCTCATCTGCAGAGCGTGACCAGTTCAAATCGTCGACGAGTTCTGACAAAGATTCAGCAGCTTGCCATCTAACCGACTCGGATGAATCCGAAAAACTAGCTTCCAACAAAATTTCGACCGCCCGGATGTCGTCAAACCATCCCAGTGCTGTTACAGCGGCGTCTCTGATACGATCATTCTCGTCTTCAACTAGTGTGGCTACGCTTTCGAACGCGCGGCTATCTCCTATCAGCCCTAACGAAAAGATAGCGGAGCTGCGTACGCGCCGGTTTGAGTCGCCCAACAGACGCATCAGAGGCTGCACGGCATTCTCTGATCTTAGCCTACCCAAAGCACGGGCTGAAGCTGCTCGAACCTTTGAGTCTTGCGATCCTAAGAGACCCAGAAGACGCTCCTCCAAGCCTTCTTCATTAAGCTTTACCAGCTCTTCCACTGCATCACTACGCTCAGAAGATTCCTCGTTCGAAAATTGCCCGATGAGGCTTTCAGCTCGTTCCGAAAGTGCAAGCGCACTCGTCGCACACGAGATAATCATCACAATCGAAAATACCAATTTCGGAAACATATCACCCCCTGAATTTCAGTTTAATCTTCTACGCATCGCAAAAGATTGCAACCAAATCTATATTCACTAGCGCAGCCTTGAAATCGTAGTGTGCGCAACGCCCATGTCTTTTGCTATTGAGCGGCAGCTTTCGCCTTGTGCAAGCCGACTGAGGCAAACTTCGCGTTGATGATCGATGATCGGTTAGCTTTGGTCTCGGCCCGAATTTCACGCCGCGATCTTTAGCAGCCGCCCTGCCTTCGTTGGCACGGCGTGTGATCCGCTCTCGCTCGTCCTCGGCCAATGCAGATAAGAAAGCCAGAATGCCTTTGCCCATCGGGGTTGTGAGGTCGAGCCATGGCTTGTCCAGTACCTTCACCCCTGCCCCGCGATCTGCTATCCGTTGCATGATGGTTATGCCATCCATCATCGAGCGCGTTGCCCTGTCCCATTCAGCAATCACCAGCACATCGCCTGTTCCGAGTGCGTCGATTGCCTTTTCCAGTTGCGGACGACCTTTGATAGTCTTGGCCGTCGCCTTTTCACGATAGATGCGCTCAACGCCAGCAGCATTGAGCGTGCCGATTTGGCGGTCAAGATTCTGATTTTGGGTGGATACTCTGGCATAGCCGATCAACATCAAACTAGCCTATCACATTCCCACGTTACTTGCACCTGAGTTATGCACCACATGAAATCCATATTTTCAGGGGCTTTGAGGCGTGGTGCATAAGTTATGACTTACGCACCATATCCCCACCCAAGTTTATGCCTGAATGCGACGTGCGCGGATCACTTCAATTTCTGATCATTCACCGTCACTTGTCGGCTTCGCACCTGCCATCTTTTTTAAACCCTTACGCCCGATAGTCGTTTCCATACCCTCTGGACCAACACGCAGCGAGGCAGACATGCCCAGTAATGCAGCCAAAGCCTGTGACGCATCGTCTGTGGCATGGTTGGTTCTGCTGCCTCGAAACAAGCCCTCGGTTGTATTGTGCATCCAGCTTTCTGGCGGCTCCGCAATCGAGTGTTCTTTAGTCATTTCCAAGTATGCTTCCATCACCCAGGAGGCGCGTGTCATGTCGTGACCAAACCGCTGTACATCCTCTGCCGCCGCCAAATCGCGAGTCTGAAAGTGGCGGAGCCATTGAACAGCAGTTGCGAACGCACCAAGCGACAAGACCGTGAACAGAACCGGCTTTAAGATAACAGTCCAGATCTGAAACGTTGTTGCTGACTCAGGGAGATCATCAGGTGTCATTGATGACAGCGCAAAAGATGCCGCTACGCCGCCAACCACCACAAGCGTTAGAAACATTCCAATTCTTGAAATTTTTATTCCAATAGACGCTGATGGTATTTTGTTGCCGTCTTGCAGGTCTATTAGGAGCTGGTTGAACAGCTTTCGTCGTGCATCCTTGTAACTTTTAATTTCTAGGTCTTGCTCTCGCGCATCCAAGTTCTCTTTACGTTTGTCCAAACCCGCAGACTGCTCAGCTATTTCAGCACGCGCTTTCTCTAGAACCTGATCCCTTTCCTTACTCATTTCTTCACGTAATCTTTTGCGTTCTGCATCATTGTGTTCTTGCTCTAACGCGCGTTGGTCGGCCAAAGTTTGCAGTGCGGAACCAAGCTCCTGTGTGAACCCGCGTAGCGATGCATCCATGTTTTGAGCAAAATTTGTCATCTGCCCGATTGGGGTGTCTGGGTCGCTTTCAATTGGCGCTAAGGTTTGTGAGATCACACGGTGAGCTGCAACCAGTGCTGCGCGCGGTTTTCCATCCCTCCAGATTGCGTCGTTTGCGCCACCACTGTTTTGCTGAGCAGGAGGAGTAAGCACATCAAAACCACCCTCGCTACTTCTTAGGATTGAGAAAGCTTTTCTATTGGAGCCAGAAGACAGCGTTAATGACGCATTGATTAAGGTATATTTGCCTGCCTCCGCTCCATACTCTTCGAATGAAGCTTGCCCGACTAAATTATTGCCACTTGCAGTCACTTCAGTTGTCACGGCATTGCCAGAAAGGGCCTCATCTTCTGAGGCTTCTGTTGCGGCTTTCCCTGCCTTTGTGAGCAGATCATACAACGCTTTGTCGTCCAGACGCCTGATGTTGAACGTATTAGCCATTTAAGAAATCTCTTTTAGGTCATGTTCAGAAGTTGAAAATGGAAGTATCAGAAAAATCTTGTGCTTGCGAACCTGTTTTGAACAGAGAGAATAGGCGCATAAGCCCTGTGTGGATGTCCTGGGTCGTTGAGAGCTTAGCTGATTCCGAAAACAAGATCGGGTGCAGTCATGTGTCCGGCTTCTAAGTGCGGTGCACTGACCGCGAGCCATTATGGAGATGCGCGAACCGGGACCAAATCATTTTAGCGGCTTTGTCAAAGCCTAGGGCTTATCCTGGTTTTCCCGTTTCTATCTCGTCGATCTGTGTTCCTTAATCAGCCTTCGTCCTCTCCGTCCTGCCGGTATCCTCGGTGCTTCCCTTAGGTTGCGCCGCGAATTTCGTAATTTTCCTCTTTAGATAACATAGCCCACAGCCGTCTGGCCATGCGGTTGGCAAGCGCGACTGCCGCCACCATGCGCGGGCGCTTTTCAAGCATCTTAGCGAGCCATGGATCGCCCTGTCTGTCTCGACGCTCGAATGCTGTGATCACCGCCATAGCACCTGTAATCAGCAATCGCCGAATATCGCGCTGGCCCATTTTGGTGACACGGCCTAACCTTGCCTTTCCACCGGTAGAATTTTGCCGCGGCACGAGCCCGAGCCAGGCCGCAAAGTCCCTGCCCTTCTCGAACTGATCTATAGACGGGCAATATGCTTGGATCGCATGTGCTGAAATCGGGCCGATACCCGGCATGGTCTGCATACGCTGCGTTTCTTCTGATCTCATAGCCTTAGACTTCAGCGCATTGTCCAGCTTTCTGATTTCGTTACATATATTGACAATCTGGCGTCCGTAAATTTCCATTATCGATTTCATGCCTGGCGGTACAACTTTCACGATGGATGGCAACTCATCGTTCAACTTCGCCAGTCCGCGCGGGCCTTTGTTGATAGCGATCCCAAACTCTGCGAGGTGAGCGCGAAATGCGTTGATCAGCTGGGTACGCTGACGAACCAGCAACTCACGTGTGCGGAAGGCAACGGCCTGAAGCTGCTGCTCCTCTGATTTCACGGCCACAAACCGCATCGAGGGGCGCATGGCCGCTTCAGTGATGGCTTCTGCGTCAATCAAATCGCTTTTGTGCCGTTTGACAAACGGTTTGACGTGGGCCGGGGCGATCAGACGAACTTCGTACCCCAGGTTGATCGCCATGCGGCCCCAGTGATGCGCAGACGCGCAAGCCTCAAACACGATTTTGCACACTGACATTTCTCTCAAAAACCGCTCGAATTGTGGCCGTGTGAGCTTCTTTCGGAATAGCACAGTTCCATCCTCGGTGATCCCGTGCAGTTGAAACACATTCTTGGCCAGGTCCACGCCGACCATGAATAATTCAGACATTTGATCCCTCCTTCGTTTCTCTGCGCCAGTTTCAGCGCATCGGCTTCAGTTGTGAACCGGCAGGAAGGACATCCACCCCATCATT
>JBDWAL010000007.1:0-46530 GCA_039978895.1 Aliishimia sp. | reverse complement strand
GGCGATGTTGATGCTACTGCGCCGGATGAATGTCGAAGGTGTGACGGTGCATGGGTTCCGCTCGACATTCCGCGATTGGGCGTCCGAAGAGGCAAACGCGCCGCGTGAAGTGGCGGAAATGAGCTTGGCACACCGGGTTGGGTCCGATGTGGAGCGGGCTTATGCGCGCTCTGACCTTTTGGAACGCCGCCGGACGTTGGTTGATGCGTGGTCGCGCTATGTTTCGGGCGATGCAAACAACGTGGTTGAGCTTGTCCAAAGTAAATTTGCAAACGAATGAAATACATTAAGGTCGGGTGGCGTTGACCTTTATTCAGTTGATCCAAACTGAAACAAACCGAAAGCGTAGACTTGAAATGCAAGAAAGGGTGCCTCAATGTACCTTTTATGCTGAGCCAAGACCAAAATATGGCGTTAAATGAAGTGTTTGAAGTATTGTTGGAACGCCCAGTCAAAAACGCTTTTGCGTTATATGGTGCGCCAATTGATGTTGATAAACCAAATCAACACGACAGCAAGCCCGCGTTTAATCGTGAGTTGAATAGTGTCAAAGAGAGCTTGGCTCATACGAGCGGGCTACTACGCCAATTGATCGGCGATGACGCTGATTCAAAGCAAATTAAGGCCCGACGCTCTGAATTGATCGCGAGGATTGACGAAGTGGCTTATGGAAGGGGGGAGCCAAAGAAGACCCAGAACAGTTTTGAAATTCTATTGCTGAACGCACGTGTTGCTGGGTTCACCACGTCCTGCATATATCATCTGGTCACGCTAGAATTTGCTTTGGAAACAAGGTTGCGCGAGCTTCGAGATCAAGACGCAGAATTTTGGAGCGTTTCAAGTCGCCCTCCGAATTATTACGCCAGAACAATCTCGTTACGCACTGCACGGCTCTATGCGAAAGAGAAAGGCGTCAAACCAACGCTTGGAACAGCAAGGGACGGTGGCCATCCTTCGACAGATTTCGGACGCGCATTAGAGAGTATCTTTGCGGTTTTGGGTATCAAATCGAATGTACGCAGTCCCGCCAAATGGGCTATTGGGCAATTGACGGATGCAGACCTGCTAAGACCTCAAAACGCATTCGCCGCGCTTTCAGATATATACTCCACCAACACCCCCACGCCGCAAGTTGGTTTGATGGATTTCTTGCGCGAAAAAGGGTCTGAAAAATAGACCTTTTGGTAAGCAGCAAACACCATTTCCTCCGCAGTTTTCGCAAAGGGTTTGCCATCGTAAGGCTATGACACGCATCAGCATCGAGGATTGTCCCGTTGCTGCGAACGCGAAAAGTCATAGGTGAAAAATGACAAACCTATTCGAGCAAAACCGAAACTACCTTCTGGGCGATTCAGAGCTTGATCTAATCGGCGACACCGCAAAACTGGCGCAATGGCGACACAAGCGCATGGGGCCAGCGTTCTACAAACTGGGTCGCAAGATCATCTATCGCGGCGCTGATCTGAATGCATGGGCAGAGGCGCAGCGTGTTGAGCCTGCCAAGGGTGGGCGTGTCTGATGGCCAAGCGTGTTTCAACACGCAGGGTCAAAAAGCACCGCCTTTATAAATACGATGAGGCTGGCGATGCGTTGGGGGTCACGTCCCAAACGGTGCGGTCTTGGAGGTCGCACGGGTTGAAGATAATGACCGCCGGCGCTCCACACTTTATCTTGGGCGCAGAACTGATCGCTTTTCTCGAGGAGAAACAGGCAAAGAAGTCGGTCAGTTTGGGCGATGATCAGATGTATTGTTTCCGGTGCAAGGCGGCGCAAAAGCCTCTGTTGGGAATGGTTGACTACATTCCAATTTATGAAACCATAGGGCGGCTAGCGGGGCTTTGTGAGGTATGTGAAGGCTCCTTGCAGAGGTTCGCGAGTAAGGCTGACTTGGGCAAATATGGCCAAATCTATGACCTTACGATCAAGAGCACGTCTTGAGCCTAATGGAACCCCTCAAACCCAGTTGGAAACCGCACTTTGAGCGGTCCGGCAAACCAGCTTGAAACGTAGGCTCAAAACCCCGTTAAAAATGAAGGAATATTGGATGAGAAATTTCGTTGAAGAAAACGAACGGATGAAGCGCAAATATGTGTATCATCTTGAGGGAGCCGATGGGCTGGATGCCAAGACGACGGATAAGATTTTGGTGGCGATTTTGAAGTTTGAAGAATCGACCGGGTTCAAACCCTTCAAGCGGTTCCATATTGATCAGGCGGTTAAATTCAAAACCGCTCTTTCCCAAGCAAAAAACCTACGCGGGCAACCCTTGAGCCATTCCACCATCGATGCCACCTTGGCGCTTGTGCGCAAGTTCTTCTATTGGCTCGCGGTGCAAAGCGGCTACCCTTGGAGGCGTTAACAATCAGGCAGATTGCGGCCAACAGGTCAACGAAGTCCATCTTGCGTGATGCAAAGATTGTGCCGGACGTGACGCTAAACTGGTGATAGCAGCCCTTGCACTTAAACTTGCGGCGCGTTGTGATGTTATACGTCTCATGGTCGCCACAGCGGGGGCATACAGCCGCGCCGTCTGTCTCAGGCCAGCGCATCTTGCAGAATGTGTCATATAAATGCGGAAGCATCTAAAGCGCTTTGGCTCCAAAAATTTGTGTGAGCCGTTTCCATCGTTCTGCCCATGGCGTCGTATGAAGGGATTCCTCGTTCGATACCATGGGCTATACTTATCCCATTTCGCAGCACAAAGAGTGCATTTGATCGGTGGCATGGTCCCGGCAAGAGCTACGAAATGACCGGTTTGCAGCATGAGTTAACCTATACAAATTCGGACGAAATCATCGAGAAGATCAGAGATTTCCTATGAAGCCGTTAGGTGAACCAGAAAGCAGAAAGTAGTTCGAATCTATCCGTGAACGTTTGATTGAAAGCGATGTCTCCTCTGCACCGACTGGGAATGTCCCCTTCAGGGAAACTGTAGCGCTGCGTCGGGCCAACTCGCGAATGGCCGCTAAAGGCCGTGATCGAATATGATGACGATCTTTTCTTCCCCATCGGAGATGGCCAGATAGGGTGCAGGGACAAACGGCGAGTGGTCCTTGCCTTGGAGTGTCCAGAGAGGGGAAGTCCCCTCTTTGGTACCAGACGGACAGGCTGCCAGGGGGGGCAGCGGGAGTGGCGAATGACGGCCCTGCGAGTGGGTATGAAAGGGGTGGGCGAAACCTCCCCTTTTCGGGCTGAAACCCCTTGAGGGCTTGGGAGAGTTGGACGTCTCCCATGGTCGTCGCAGGCGGCCAGGGTCCAGAGGCGTGCCCCTGGCGAGTGGCAGGCCGAACAGAGGTGTCGTAGGCGTCGGAGTGACTACGGCCGCGAAAAGTGCTTCCAGCTTTCCGGAAGCAATATCGCGCTTAGCAAGGTTTTTTATTGATCTTTTAACAGATGGATGTTGGCATAACCCAAGCAAACATCAAGAATCTGGTTAGGGGGCAACAAGGCTTAAACTGACGGAACTTACTTTGCTATAAGCGGATCGCGGATTGGACGAACGTATATGAGAGATCGACCGACAATCACTGCTGACATGCTTGCCAAGTGGCAGTATCTGGTGGACCATATCTCAATAATTGCCGACGTCCCTGCAACTCTCATCATGCATACGCAAGGACCGCTGCATGAAGTGCGTGTCAAAAGTTCGGGCGAACAAAACCCATATTCTGAAGGGCAGTCCTTTGAGCTTCAAGAAAAGCTCTACTGCTTTGGCGTGTTTGAAAACGACGGAGAGCTTTGTGTCGAAGACGCCACGCAGCATCCGCGTTGGCATGACAATCCGGACATGGAACACGAGATGAGCTTTTATGTTGGCCTGCCATTGAAATGGCCGGATGGCGAAAACTTCGGAACGATTTGCATGTTGGACAAAACCCGCAACAAGCAAGCGCTGTCGTTCCGCAATGGATTGCGTCAATTCTGTCGCATTGTTGAAGACGATCTGGCCATGTTGGTGGAAATCGAACACCGAACGCAGGCAGAAGAGATGTTGCAACGCGAGCTAACCACACGCGAAGCCGTCATAGAAAAGCGGACACGGGATCTGGAAGACGCAAACACAGCATTGCGTGTCCTATTGAAAAGAGTGGAGACATCGCGAACCGAAATTGAGGATCGTATCGTCCAGCAAATTAAGGGGCTGGTGTTGCCTCATATCAGCCGTATGAAATATCAGATGGCGGATGACGGCGCGGCGCTATCACATCTTGACGTTGTAGAGGCGAATTTGCGCAACATCACCTCGGAATTTAGCGGTAAGCTGGCGCAAACTTTAGCAGAGTTAACCCCGACAGAAGCGGAAATCGTTCAGTTAATTGTTCAAGGGCGCAGCACGAAAGAAATTGCCAAAACGCTGTCCCGCGGCACAAGCACCGTGGACTTTCACCGCAATAATATCCGCCAGAAATTGGGCCTTAGAAATGGTGGTAAAAACTTGCGCCAACACCTTAGGACATTGGCTTAGTATGGGGTTTTTGCCCATACTTAACCCTTAATAAACTAGCGATACAGTCTGATTGTTGCTCCGTAAGGTTAATCAACCATGCGTTTGGCGTGGATAACCACAACTCGGAGATCGGACATGATGGACAAAAAAGACCTCAAACCAATCAAACTGAATGGGCAAACGGATGCATTGGCACCCGGCCTGTCACGGCGTTCGCTCTTTATGGCGGCGGGTGCTGTCGGTGTTGGGACTGCAGCTAACCTGATCGCACCAAAAAGCGCCGAAGCGCAGTCAACCGACTGGACCCAACCGGGCAACAACAACCATGTGATTGAACTCCAAAACGCAACCAACTTTGCTGATGGTGCCGTGAACATAGAATACTATGGGCACTGCGCCTTCAGGATCACATCACCGGGTGGAGCGAGCGTTGTGGTCGATCCTTGGCGCGATGATCCGTCTGGCGCTTGGGGATTGTGGTATAAATATAAGTTTCCTGAAATTGTGACTGACATCACACTGTCGACCCATACGCATTTTGACCATGATGCTATCGATCGACCCGTTTCAACGATGGTTTTGGACCGCATGGTAGGTTCGTTCGAATTCGCGGATCTTAAGATCACCGGTTTTGCGGACAAACACGTCTGCAAGGCCCCCGGATACTATGATTGGACCAATGCGTTGGCCGAATTCGGTGTGGAAGCCTGTGCACCCAATAATGTTGGTCATATGGATATGGTCGTTTACCTGATCGAAACGGGTGGGATTCGTACGTTGATCTGGGGCGATAACCGGGCAGATCCCGGTCCGGGTTTCTGGGAAGCTATTGGCCAAGTTGATGTTCTGACGATGCCAGTGGATGGATCCGAACACATCCTTTCGTACGAGCAAGGGAACGCAATCGTAGACCGGCTCAAGCCCAAAGTGGTCATTCCAACGCATTACCTGAACGAAACGTCGACCTACACATTGTCTACGCTTCGGCACGCCGATGATTGGGTCAAAAGCCAAAAGAGCTACAAAATGTTAGACAGCTCAGGTCTTGCGTTGAACGCAGCTGAAGTAGCCGCAATGGACCGGGAGTTCATGTACTTTGGCAACAATGTAGCGACGGCTTAAACCGCTATGTCGGAGAGCCGCAAGGCTCTCTGACGATCTATCCCAGATATGATCGCTGGTTCAGCTATGGCTTTGCGCATCGATATTGACCGATCTTCAAAGAGTCAGTTGCGCGATCAGGTGCATCCCGAAATATGCAGTCATATCCTGAACACATCTTACCACACGGTTCAAAATTGGCGTCCGTTACTATCAAGGATTGAAAGTGGGCGATATTGCAACTTGAAATACAAACGTAACAGTCTCCGGCAAAGCCGAGGCGGTTCCGGAATCAGGGTGTCCAGGTCACTACGGGAAGCCAAAATCGACCTGATGCTGCACCGTATCCGAAGTCGACCTTGAGCCGATTGTATTGAAAACTTCCAAAATTCAGACTTCGCAATTTTTGGAGGCATGGGAGTCGTTGAGCGTTTTAGACCTTCGTACACTTCTACGTTTTTGCTCTCCATTGAACTTGACCCAAAACCTCAACTCAGAAACCATAGATCAAAGCTAAATACTTCTGAGAAAGACATATCTTGCCAAAAACTCTATTTACACGCCGAGGCTATTGCGCAGCCATGATCTCAGTCACTGCGTTGACTGGAGCATCTCTGCCGGCGTTTGCAAAAACAGTAAGCCGCTTTAGTCTCTCTGGGGCAGGCATTGCGTTGAAGGGGTATGATACGACCGCGTACTTTGAAGACGGTAAGCCGGCGACTGGGGCGAGTGCAAATACAGTCGCTTGGAGAGGCGCGACATGGCGCTTTGTGAGCACGGCTGATGCAGACCTATTTCGAGCTGATCCAGACGCTTATGCCCCAAAATTTGGCGGTTATTGCACGCGCGCCATGTCACTGGGCAAGGTGATCCCAAGTGATCCGGAAGTTTGGCGTATTCACAAGGGCGACCTGTACGTCTTTTATGCGTCTCGCGGCCGTGTCGCTTTTGATAAAGGGCCTGATGCTATGATTGAGCGTGCTCAGACGCATTGGGATACATTGACGCGTGTCGAATAAGATCGTTCAAACAGTTGGACTGTGTAAAAGGGCTGCGTATGGCGATTTATATTAGGCTTGTTTTCTTCACACTCGGTTTGACTCTCATTCCTGCCTTCAGCTTCGCCCAGAAGAAACCTGATATTTTAATTCTTGGCGATAGCCAGATTTCTTTTGGCGCTGGCGAAGTCTATTTGGATTTTTTCGACAAGATTGAGCGCAACTGCGCAAACATCTTAAGCAAAGCGCAGTTGAATGAGCTTGGTCAACGTCGCACTCTGGCGGTTGGTGTCAGATCTACGTCTCTTCATTCATGGGTTGCGCGTGAGGGTGGGGCGAAGGATACAATTTGTGAAGTTGATAAGAAATATGGGGTAAATGCTGGAGTCTACGGCATTGGCGGCCGGTCGGTCCGGAAGTTCATTCAGATCGGCAAGGAGCCGGGATTTCAATATTGTCGCAAAAATAGATCTGCGTTTGAAAGCGTGTTTGATGTTCCGGCGAACGCGCCGAAATTGCTTGTTTTGAATTTCCTTGGGAATGCGGAAAAACGTTGGTTGGAAAGCCAGAGTGTGACCGATGCGGATGTCCGACAAACGCTCCAACAGATCCCTGAAGGAATTCCTTGTATTGTTTTGACCACTGCGCCTGTGTTTTCTAAAGCAACAAATGACAAACGGATGGCCGCACAAAGCAGGTTGGCCGCAGCGTTAGGAAAAAAACCTGGAAGGTGTCAGCTTGTCAAAGGTTTTACGCCTGAGACACGTCTCGCTATAGAAGGGAAACCAAAATTTTTTCGTCGAAACAAAAACGGGAAAATCATTGATCCACATCACCCCAGCAAGGCCGCTATCAAGCAGCTTACGAAGTTAGTTGGTCCAAAGTTATGTAAGGCGATCGCAACTACTTTGAAGTAACCGTTACGACATGCCCCCAAGTTGAAAGAGAAAGCAGTGACCACAAGACGGAAAATTCGTGAGGCCCTTTGCGGTCTGTTCCTTTCAATATTCGTATGTTTGCCTGTTAAGGCCGCTGACTTTGTGTCGCCAGAAATTTTGATCCTTGGAGACAGCCAAATCTCCTTCGGCTCTGGCCCTGCATTCTTAGAATTTTTCACCGATATCAAACAACATTGCGGTGCAAATGCCGAGCAAGCGCAACACCTCAAGAAACTGGGTGAAATGCGTGTAGGTGTCATCGGTGTGCGCTCAACTTCGATACACTCATGGACAGCGCGCAGTGGAAAACCCAAAGACACAATCTGCAAAGAAGATCGAAAGTGGCGTGTGAATGCAGGCACTTACGGCTTCATTAATATGGACGGCAATAGATATGTGCAGATCGGCAAAGGTCGAGAATATCAGTTTTGTGCTCCGCGAAAATCAGCCTTCGAACATATGTTTCGGGAAGGCTACTACGACCCGAAACTGCTTTTGCTATCGTTTCTCGGAAATTCGGCCAAACGTTGGGCTAACAGCGAAGACGCAGCGATTAAAGATGTCCAACAGATGATGGCGCAACTGCCAGAGAACGTCCCTTGCATCTTCATGACAACCGCGCCTGCGTACAAAAAAGAGATCGTGGATTTGCGTCTCAAAGCTCAGAAAAACTTGATGTCAGCCTTCGAAAAAACCAATGCTCGCTGTACGTTTGTGCCCGGCGCTACGCCCGAGACCGTGTTGGCCAACCAAGGCAACAAACACTTCTTCAGGCTAAACAAACGCGGTATGGTCAAGGATCCCTATCACCCGAACCAAAAAGCGGCCAAGAACTTCTTCGCTCTGGAGATGGACGGTATTTGCACAGCGATTTTCGATCAGGTTGAAAGTGCCGGTGCCGGAAATTGAAGTGAAACGCACACAGATGTGAGTTCGCTTGTCGGGATTTGAATTGGCCAACTGTCCAAAGCAGGGTACGTTGAATCACACCAGAAACCAAATTTGAGAAGGTCATTCATGTCACTTTCACGTCGCCTGTTTATGACCACTTTTATTGCCGCCACGACTGCGTTTCCTGTATTCGCAAGTGATGTGCCCGAGTTAAATCTGTCCCGCTCAGGCCTCGCGCTGCGTGGAGTAGATCCGGTTTCTTACTTTGAGGCTGGTAAGCCATTGCAAGGTCGCAAAGACATTGTGCTGGATTATAAGGGCGGCACCTATCGGTTTGGCTCGCAAGAAACGCTTGCGCTGTTTAAAAGTAATCCAGAAAAGTACCTACCAGCCTTTGGCGGCTATTGCGCATATGGAACTGCTGTTAATACCAAGGTCGATGGCGATCCAAACGTCTGGCATATTGTGGACGGCCAGCTGTACCTAAACATCAATCGTTCGGTTGATCGGGTCTGGCAGCGCAACATTCCGAGATACCTGCGGGACGCCAATAAGAACTGGCCCAACATTAGAGACGATTGAGTTTCTCAGCTGCGATCTAGCGGCAAACCACGTTTGATCCAACCTGGGCCAACACGAGAGCCAAGCATCCCCTCAGGGACATCAATGACATTTGTGAAACCTGCGTTTCGAAGACGTCGGCTGGTCCGGTCTGACCGCACGCCGCGTGCACAAATTAGGGCAACTGGGGCAGATCTATTGCCCTCGACAAGCTTATCCAGCACGTCTATGAAATCCTTACGTCGCATATCAACTCGGTCCGCACCTTCGCCACTGCCGGTCGAGGCCCACTCATCTGGTCTACGGATATCCACAAGGAAAATCTTATTGGCACTTGCCAATTCATACGCTTGAGGCGGGGTTAAATCCCCGCCCTTTGTCGGTACAGCCGTGTTTTGCGCCGATACGGGGGCCGCAAAAACAAGCGCCGTTGTCATCGCGATCATGGCGCGTCTTGAAAACACTGTGGGGTCGGACATAGTTGCGGCTTTCGTAAATAGGATGCCATGGCAAGGACTGGCGGAAATTTGCTAACTTCATGATACGGGCCATCTCCCCGAAAGAGCAAAACAAGACAAAGTGAATGCTGGCTTCTGGAAGCGAATCTCCCATGAACTGGGCCAGTTCGTAATCAGCTCACATGCGATCATAAATTTAACGACACCACTACGATCTTTGAACAGAGGATTTTGTCGCCCATCGTTTTTTGAACGACGGCGCAACCAACATCCCCCAGCCCAACAGTGCCTGACCATGCGCCGACAAGTTATCTCGCCACTGAAACGCGAGCATCTTCAAAGCTTTGGTCGGCTCCGGCGGCGGCCAAATAACCCATTGCAATGGAAGATCTGGAATCACCATTCGGTAGTACATGTAATACACCTGTGGGGAGACCCAGACAAAGACGTAAAACAGGACGAACGCCCCCAGTATCTGTGCCCATAAAGGTGTCCGCCACAGCAGGTAGGATGTCGCAAACACCATCAACGCGAACAGGGTTAAGCTGATGCAAGCAAGGCCGACTTGCCCCCAAGATGTTAAATCAAAAAATGAATCTTGTTGGTACATATCCGTTGGTTTACCCAAATACCCGCAAACAAAAAACCGCCCTACGAAAGGGCGGTTTCATTTTGATCTTTATGGAAGTCTTTTACTTCAGCGGTGCAACCGCCAGAATGACTGTGAATTGCTCACAATAGATGTAGAGCTCGCTGTACTTATCCGTATCAATGCTCGCGGGTACGTCGAACGAAACTGCTCCCTTTTTCACATTCAGTTTGTTGTGGATGTGAGACCCCTTGGCGTATTTTTCACCGTTGCCAAACGCAATCTTGATGTCTGGTGGATTTTTCGATTGGTCGAACAAATAGCTGTCATCCAGTATGACTTTCGTTGATCCGCCGTCTTTTACGACCTGCACGCCGCCTGACACTTTATACCCCTTACGGCCAGAAAGTGAGCCTGTCCGCGTCTTTGAGGCGGCAAATGAAGCGTTGGCGCCGAAGGTTGCAGCAGCGGCCGAAGCCAATGTGAGACCTACGAAGTTGCGTCTTGAAATTGTCATATCTCTCATCCCTCTGAGTATTGTCGGATCAACATGGACCGTCTTGCGCGACATTACTATAATGCAGAAGATAACGATTTATCACTAGATGTTGAAAACACTGACACATGTATTCGACTAGACTAGTCTGGCGGTTTTCAATCGCGGGATGCGGTTCTCAAAATCATCGCACAATATCGGTCAATGCAACCTAAAAGCCGCCTTTCGTTGGCGGTCGCCGAGTGGCAGCAAGGTTCCGCATAGCCGCCATCCGCATGCGAAACCTGACCACAACAGCCTTCGCGACCATAGCGAATGACCACTTAGAACCCCATTGACCCTATGAAGCGAGTGAAGATCGGAGCAATTTGCGATATTCAGGCAAAGCTAAGTTTGAGAGATCGCATACTTGTTCCAAAGTGAACCATTCCAAGTGTGAGTGCTCATGGTTGTTGATTTTTGGTTCGCCACCGCTCCAATCGTACACTTTAAAAAAGTGATAGATCGGCGGGCTTTCATTGTCAGCATGGATGTCCTTGATCTTGTCGAAGTAGCTTGGCTGTGACGGCGATATAGCGATTTCTTCCCCTAATTCTCGTGTGAGTGCCTGCTCAGCCGTCTCACCTTCTTCGATTTTGCCACCGATGAAGTCCCAACAATTTGGATAAGCAGCACGAAAGTGAGCGCGGCGCCCAAGGAGCATTTTTCTATCTTTGATTATGAGGGCACAGGCGTATTCAGCACTGCGGTTATTATCAACCATGATAGCAACTCCTGCGTAGAAACTGACCCTAACAAGCCAAACTGATGATGACAACGAAAGGCAGCCTTGTACGCCAGCTGTGAATTCGGCTAACTCAAATTTTCGCTCTTGCAGCGAATGGCGGCAATGCGGGCTGCAACCGTTGCAACTGGACCAATTGGCTAACAGCGGGAATGGGTCGTTGGCGACAGTTTCGTATTTTTGGTGAGAGGGTGTGATGCTGTTATGTGCTGAACGCTAGCAATGAGGTGCCCCTAGTTTCCTAGACGCCCGCCTCGTTCATTTTCTTCTGTTCTGTTTCATAGTCAACTGGTGACAGCATTCCGTTGTTTGTGTGCTTGCGTGTCGGATTGTAAAACATCTCGATGTAATCAAACACGTCCTGCCTTGCAGCATCGCGTGTGACATATGTCCGCCGCCTGCCGCGTTCCCGTTTCAAAAGCTGGAAGAAGCTTTCGGCGACTGCGTTGTCATGGCAATTCCCGCGCCGGCTCATGCTGGCAACGAGATTGTGTTTTCCAAGAAACGACAGCCACTCTTTGCTGGTGAACTGAGAACCTTGATCAGAATGGATCATCACCTTGGTCTTCGGTTTGCGCCGCCACATTGCTGCAAGCAGAGCCTGAAGAGCGAGATCTGTCGTCATCCGCGATTGCATGGGCCAACCGACGACACGTCTTGAGAACAGATCAATGACGACAGCCAGATATGACCAACCTTCGTGGGTTTTGCTGTACGTGATATCCGTCACCCAAACGACATCAGGCGCTTCAACTTCGAACTTTCGGTCCGACGTGTTGTCAGCAACGACCGAGGGCTTGCCCCCGTACCTGCCAGGGGGGCGCTTGTAACCGATCTGTGCCGAGATGCCTGCTAAGCTGGTCAAACGTGCAACACGGTTCTCCGAACAGGTCTCACCTTGATCCAAAAGATCATCATGCAGTTTGCGGTAGCCGTAGACCTTGCCGCTGTCAGCCCAAGCTTGCTGGATCAGATCGGTTTGACGCATGTCTTCCTGCGCACGCAGGCTTAACGGTTCTTTAAGCCACGCATAGAACCCGCTGAAATGCACCATCAACACACGGCACATTGAACGTACCGAAAACTCACTTCGATTGGTCTCAATAAACGCGTACCTCACTGAGACTCTCGGGCGAAGTACGCGGTCGCCTATTTTAGAATAGTGCGTTCCTCGGTTACTCTTGCCAGTTCACGCTTCAAGCGTTTGATCTCTGCTGCCTGATCCAACACCTCAGCACGTACGCCTGCTGGCTTCGAAAACTGTGCCTTCCATGTGTACAACGACTTGGTACTGATCCCGAGCCGTTCGGCCACTTCGCTGACCGCATAGCCACGATCAACAACCTGCGCCACAGCGTCCCACTTAAACTCATCTGTAAACCGAATTCCCTTACTCATATCCGTCTCTCCTTGGTTCCAAAATTACCAAGCAAACCGTCTACAAATCTAGGGGCTCTTCAAGGTTCAGATGCGTGACCTGTTCAGCGCTTAAGTTTCCAGATTGGTCATGAGCGAAACTACTACTCAAATCCGCTTCTCCCGCGAGCAACACCGCAAGGTCCCCCCCCTCCAGAACAAAGCGATTTCTGCAACAAAATAGGCCCTTAGTTCACCATAACCCTATCTTCCAATAACCAAGTTGAGAACGTAGTTTCCAAGAGATTGGGAGGTTCAAATGAGCGAGACTTACGATTTTTCGACCGGCTTCAACTTCACATCTTGGGCCAAACAGTTTGATGGGTTTCATGATTGGGTAATATTGGAACTCAGGATATTCATTACTGACGATCGTGAACTAGCTGTGCAACAATATTACCGGGCTGAACTTGTCGTCATTGACCCATATGAACGCTTTGATATCAATAAAATACACTTCCGTTTTGAGAACGTCGAAGCGTCATCACTTCAAGGTCTTTCTAGTCTTAGCAGCGAGCTTTCTGGGCTTGTTGTTGAAAAAACTTCCATGAGCGTTCGGCTTGCATCAAACTCTGACAACCACCTGCGGGTTGATGCCGAGAACTTAACGATTGGCCTATCCGGTTCAGTTAACACCTAAGAAGACACCGTCGGAAGCTTTGTCCCACAGCGGCGAATTCTCTTAAGCGGTGAGTTTGACCCGCTTCGAAAGTCCGCAATAAGATGGGCCGCACCGGGGCAGTGCCGAGGTTGGGTCAATGTTCGGCAAGAGCCAACATGTCGGCTCGCAAATCAAGCACACAGCTGCCTGATGTAAACGTGAAGTTGCCGAACCGCATTGTCGGCGTAGCTTCTAGGGAACAAACTTACGGCAAAGGAGCCACAATGTTTCGCCACCTATTCGCTTTGGCTGCTGCGTTTTGTCTGTTTTCAAACATGCTTTGGGCGCAAGGCCGTGCCCCGTTACCTGATTATGTGATTGCTGAATTTGGTAGCCCCCCAACGATCCCGGACGGGCAGTTGGGGGCGGCAGTGACTGGGGCGTTGGAGGAGGTTCTGACAATCGCAGTGAACCAATCCGAATGGAGCCCTTTAAATACGGCCGCTCTTGATATCATTGCGCAGGCACGTGATCCGCGGTTGGTTTGGGTCCTCACTGATATGCAGCGTTTTGCATGGCGTCCAGAATTCCGTGCGGCGCTAACGCGCGTCGCTGCAACAATCCTTGACACATCGTTTGATAGCGGCCGCCAGCGTGCGGAGATAATCAACAAGATGATCGCGTGGGATATGCCCGCCTATCCTGGATATCTTGCGCATAAGCGCAGCGTCTTTACCAACTACATCCCAGGTTGGGAAGACATCTTCGTCGAGGGTGATATTGCATGGCAGTCCGTGGATTGGGGCGGTGTTAACATTGATGCTCGGCCCTATGACACAACCGATGAGGTTTGCGATTGCATCCCTGCTGTCGACAATCCGGAGGTCAGCACAGCTATCGAGGCAACATGGCTGGACGATGATGACATCATCTTTGGGATTGTCATAAATGGCGAGGCACGCGCCTATCCTCGTCGCATCATGGAAGTGCGCGAAATGGTGAATGATACGCTGGGTGGGCGTGATCTTGGCATTCCATACTGCACGCTATGCGGGGCCGCGCAGGCCTACTTTACCGATCGCTTACCATCCGGAGTGAAGCGCCCCATTTTGCGCACAACCGGCCTGCTGATCCGGTCAAACAAAGTCATGTATGACATCCAGACGCACTCCGTTTTCGATACATTCTTTGGCAAAGCGGTAACGGGTCCTTTGGCGGAAATCGGACTGCAGTTGGAACAAGCGACGGTCATTACAGCGGATTGGGGCACTTGGCGCGAGACCTATCCGAACACGACAGTTTTGCACGAAGTTTTGGCCTTGGGGCGTGATTTTAACCTGCGGGAAACCCGTGATGCCAATGGTCCGATCTTTCCTGTGGGCGACGTTGATCCGCGGTTGCCGGTGCATGAAGATGTCATCGGCACAGTCACAGCCAATGGCACAGCTATAGCCTTTTCCCGTGCAACGGCCGTTGCTGCATTAGCCGCAGGTCAAGAGGTCACGTTTGAGGGTGTGAGATTGGACCTATCTGCGGGTGGCGTGCGTGTGATCGGAGTGGATGGCCAAAAATTGGTAAGCCATCAAGCGTTTTGGTTCGCTTGGTCGCAGTTTCATCCGAACACGCTCTTGTGGGCTGGGTAGGCTGAAGCCCTGCTTTGTGATAGCCACACGGCGGTGGGGCTTGGTGTGCGTGATGTCTTCGTTGGACAGTCCCTGCTGCAAAGAGGCTTTCGGTTCTCTTACTATGCTGTGACTGATCTAGCGGAGGAGGAGAGCCCGTTTTTCATGATGCATCGCCGCGCATCGCGCCTAGCCGCACCGCCAATACGCCCGTCAGGATCGCTGCTACGCCCAGAAAACCTGCACCCAAGATCCATGCAACGGGTGTGGAATAAACCTCTGCGATGGCGCCGACCAAGATCAGCCCTAGTGCCGCCCCGAGCTGCTGTATTAAGGATCGCAGGGACAGCATTGTAGACCTCTGACGATCTGCGACACATCTATGCAGGATGCTACTGGCAGGTGTCTCGCTTGCCCCAAGAATGACGGCATACACAATAAAAACGCACACAAACCCAACGCTTTTATCCTGCATCGCCAGAGCGACTTGAACAACCGCGAGGCACGTGAAAATTCCCGCAAGCGTGACCGCGTGGCGACGCTTGAACATCCGGCTGATGTGGGGCGCCAGCGATGCACCAAATGCGATTGAGAAAAAGTAGCACGCTGTCAGAGCGCCGATAGCGGTATTTGCGTAACCCTGATCCAACATTGGCTTGGCGTGTGTCGGCCAGATCACCTCGACCGGATTGGTTGCCATCAGGAACAACGCGAGCGCCGTTAAAAGCAACGAAAGTGTCGGATGCTTTAACGCTAGACGACTTGCCTCAGTGATCACGGATGGGACGCTGGCGAATCCTTGCTTGACGGCCCTGTAGTTAAGGGCGCGCGGTTCTTCGACGATGGCAAACATGGTGTAAATCAACACTGTGACCATCACGGCAAAGCTTGCAATGTAAGAAACATCATAGATGCCTAATCCGTGGCTCTGAACGAGCGACCCAAACGCATCGGGCAGGATGCCTCCTAAAACGGCTCCGACAGCTAGGCCCATGGCACTGGCCCACTGAGCTTTGGCAAGCGCGGGTTGGACATCCACATTTGGCGCATTGGCTTTGAAAGCCTCAACAAACCACGCATCAAGCGTACCTGACCGCAAGGCGCGTCCAAACCCAATGAAGGCAAACGACAAAGCCAGAACGTAGAAATCACGCGCCGACAGAAAAAGTGCGAGCGAAATCAAACTGGCAACGACCGCTGCAAGGAAAACCGGTTTGCGTCCAATATTATCGGCTAAGCCCCCGAACGGGAGTTCCATCGCCATTGTTGTGATCGAGTAGACCCCGAATAGAAGCGAAATTTGGAAAAGGTCCATGCCTCGATCCGTGAGCGCCAACGCAACTACGGCCACCGTAAGACCCATGGCAAAACGATCAAGAAACTGATGTATCTGAAACACTCGAATGTGACGCCGCGCCAGCAACGGCAGTGCATTGAAAGAGAATTCTACTTCATTTGCCATGTTCGCAGTGTCGGGGTTGCTACCTTTGATTGCAATGCCATGATGCCGTTACACCAGTCATTCACGTGTCAAAGCGGTCATTTGAAGAAGAACGGCAAAGGTCATTAAAGTCTGCGAAACAGATTTAGTCGGGGTCAAATCGCTGGAGATTGTAGGAAGGTCCGACTTGTATCCACATAGTCGGATGTTGTGTTCGTCGTGACGTAAGTCGTGCGGATTGTTGCGACTGATCGGGATGCATGGAAAACATGAACTTCCACTCATCTTCATGCATCAAAATTCGACTTCAAATGGCGCAAGGACAAATCCGATGACCGGTTATATTCTTTATGGCTCGCAAGCTAGTCTCTTCACCGGGAAGGCGCGGGGTTACATGAACTGGAAGGGTCTGGTCTTTGAAGAACAGGCTGTCACGGAAACCATAATGAAAACTGTCATACTGCCGCATGTGGGGTGGCCGGTTGTCCCAGTTCTTCAGACCCCGGATGGTCGCATTGTTCAAGATACGGCGGATATCATCGCCGAGATTGAGGCCACGCATCCCGACCCGTCCGTCATGCCTGATGGCCCGGTGCAGCGATTTGCGTCGCTTTTGATGCAAGTGTTTGGCGATCAGTGGTTGCTTTTGCCAGCGATGCACTACCGCTGGAACTACAACGAAGATTGGATTTTCACAGAGTTTGGACGTTCCACTGCGCCTGATGCACCGGAAAGCGAACAATATGCCATTGGGAAACAACGCGGCGAGAAATTTCGTGCCATGGTTCCGTTGCTCGGCATTGATGAGACAACAATTCCTGGCATCGAAGCGTCTTACGAGCAGTTTCTAGCTGAGTTTTCCGCTCACCTAGAGAATAATGATTTTGTATTTGGGGGCAGGCCTTCCCTTGCGGATTTCACGCTACTTGGGCCGCTCTATGCGCACTTATACCGAGATCCGGCCAGTCGCGACGTCATGGAACGGGTCGCTCCAAACGTCGCAAGATGGGTGGAACGCACCATATCCGGCCAGAGCAACGTAGGCGATCTAATAGGAGGCGATGTAATCCCAGAGACACTATTGCCATTATTTCAGCGGCATGCAACCGAGCATTTCCCGGTCTTGGCCACCACGAATGTAATGTTTGATCAATGGTGCGCAACAGCTTCTTCTGGGGATGAAGTGCCACGTAGCTTTGGCAAGGTGCCATTTGTTGTAGGTGGTTGTGAAGGGCAGACACTGGCCCTTTCATTTTCTCTATTCCGTTTGCAAGCAGCGCTCGACGCGTTGGAATACCTGTCAGAGAATGACCGCAAAAGCGCCGACGCCTTTTTGACGCGCATCCATGGAGAAGATTTGTTGTCCTTCAACATGAACCATCGTCTCGAACGGAAAAATTGCAAATTGTATCTCGCCTAGCGGCTCCAAAGCTTAGACGAGGTACGTCAACGAAGGCAAAACCCGGGCTGTATGAGTTCGGCCATATTTAACATTGCGCGTACGGCGAAAGTCGGGTTCGACAGGTCGCGTCGAGGGTGGGCGAACCACAGCGTTGGGCCGTTGTAGAAGGCAAACTATTCGCGCGTTCTTGCATCATTGCGCTCATACAGGATGAGGATGCGCCCTGCGCTTAACGCTTCTTATGCACACTGCTTCTGTAAGCGTCCGTTGAGCCCGCCCTAAGCTCTATGCGGTTGAGAAAGAGGCGCGAGGCAAATCGCCCCAAGAACGGGTCAAACATCGGCAAGCGGATGCAAAGCCGATCTTTGATAAACTGGAAGAATGGTTGCACGCACAACTGCCCAGGGTATCGGGTAAGTCACCACTGGCCAAAGCAATCCGCTATGCACTTGGTCGCATGCCAAAAGCGCGTCCGTATCTTGAAAACGGCTTCCTAGAGTTCGACAACAATACAGCCGAGCGCGCAGTCAAGCCAGTGGCAATCGGGTGCAAAAACTGGATGTTTGCAGGATCTCAAGGTGGCGGTAAGGCCATGGCGATTGCTTACACACTCATCGAAACCGCCAAACTGAACAAAGTCGATCCGCAGGCGTGGCTTACTTGGGTCCTCGCCCAAATCGCCGACCACAAGATCACACGCCTCGGCGAACTCACACCCTGGCGTTATGCTGCTCAAGTGGCAAAACAACGATGAATAATGTGCCGCCAGAGCGCTTTAACCGGACGGGCACCAGCTTCTTGCGATCGTTGCAGGTTAGAAATCAAACAATCAACTTGTTCTACATCTAACCGTAAAAGGCACCGCAACGATAGGGAAGCTCGTTGCGGTGCTAGGGAGGTGACGTTTCAATGCGGTTCAAACATCACCTTTTTCGCATAAGGGGGGATTATGCGAAAAAGACGTCCCATTCTGTTGCGTAATCCTGCCAGGACCCCGTATCGAACGAAGGCAGGTCAACAACTTCTACATTGCTGTTGCCATTGCCGTTGCCATTGCCGTTGAAACCACCGCCAACGTTACCGTTGCCGTTGAAGTCGCCGCCATTGCCGTTTCCATTGAATCCACCAACGTTACCGTTGCCGTTTCCGATGCCAGTGTTGTCCAACCCATTTACACCGCCGACATTGTCCGCGCCGTTGGTTTCTACGAATTCAAATGTGTCTACCATTTCGACATCGGACACTTCCGGTGCAGGTGCTTCAGCGATCACAACGGGTTCTTCAATGGCAACCGGTTCGACTGGGGCCGTGTCATCTTCAGAAGTAAGGACCCGATCATTGAGGAATTCGCGCCAATCAAAAGAGGTGAAGCTTTCACTGTTTCCTTGGCTATTGTTTCCAACGCCATTTCCGTTGCCGTTGAAGCCACCGCCAGTATTGCCGTTACCGTTGTTGTTGCCGCCGTTATTGTTGCCGTTGAATCCACCAACATTTCCGTTGCCGTTGCCGTTGCCAGTATTACCGGTCCCACTGACGCCGCCAATGTTTCCAACTCCATTGCTTTGGCCAAAGTCAGGTAGTTTGTTGAAGAATTCTGTGAAGTTAAACATGTCGTGTTCCTTTATAAGCTACTGGTGAAACAGATTGGGATGCGATGGTCCGCAAAATGCTTCGTGTTAGTGGAACCCTTATCGACAGCCGAAGATGAGGCCTTGTTAATCTTGTGTGCAGGTTGTGTGGAGGCCGTTTTGCAAGTCTCAAAAGTTGAGTTTTTAAGTGTAAAACGTAGCTTGATCATTGATTTGCAGCGTTTGAATAAGCGTGAGAAACTACTTTTGAAGCCAAAAATACTTAACGCAGAGCGCCAGAAAACTACCTAGAGATGAGCCAGCCACACAAACTTGTTTCACGAATCCCAATAAGAATCATGCGCGCTGAAGACGGCACGGTGCCTAACTTTACATCGAACTTAGGTAGGGTTCAGTTTGGGGAAAGCCGGTAACCGACGCCGCGCACGCCAGCAAAGTGCCCTTCAACGCCAACTTTGCTCAATTTTCTGCGTAGATTACTTATGTGACTGTCCACAGTTCGTTCAACGGCATCGCTTTCGGAAAGGCAGGAATCAAGTAAGTCCAATCTTGAGAAAACGCGCGAAGGGAACCTAATCGCGTGGCTGAGCAAGCGAAATTCGGTCAGGGTCAGATCGAGTTTGAACACACCATCCGGCCCATCGACACTTGCCACATGAGCTTCTACATCCACTTTGATTTGCCCAAATTGCAGCACTTTTGTCTTGGAAGCTCGGCCGCGTTTTAACACTGCACGCGCACGTGCTACGATTTCCATTGGATTGTATGGCTTGACCACGTAGTCGTCCGCCCCGATGCGAAGGGCTAAAAGCTTATCCAAGTCTTCTGCTAAAGAAGTTGCCATAATCACGGGCGTTGAAAATTTGTTTGTGATTTCCTTCAGCACATCGAAACCATCCATTTTGGGCAAGCCGACATCAAGGATGATGATATCTGGCGACAGCATGTCTGCATGTGAAATCGCCGTTTCACCATCAGCTGCCATCACGGTTCGAAACCCGTCACGCTCAAAGTAGGTTCGTAACATTGAGGCGATTTCTCGCTCGTCTTCAACGATTAAGACAAGAGGCTGATAATCAGACGTCATATACGATACCCATTAGGTGAGGGATAGAAGCTCCGGAAGGTTGTCCCATGTTGACTGTGACAGGCGGATTTTTGCTGGAACAAGCGAAGATCGATGGTTGAATTTGCAATTTTGACTTCCTTGCGTGCATTATGGAGACGCTCATATTTTCTGTCTAGAAGTGATAGATGGAGCGAAAACAGAGGTCTACGAACCTTTGGTTCCTAATATGCCGCATATTGTCGAGGAAATGTTCGGGCTTTGTGCAGATTTCATGTAGAAGTTGCATAAAGCCAAATTTCGAAACATGCCTTTCCACAGAGTGGTAAAGGAAGTTTTGTGATATTTATTCTGGGGTTGTGACATCTAACCAGTCTTCGTAGGTATCGACGATGAAACCACTATTTTTGTAACCTTCATACAGCCGATCAACCGGCGACGCTCTCATTCGGCGAATGTATGTGTTAACGGCATCCCGCAATTCGGCGTTGGACGGCGAGAATGCCAAAACACGCTCCAGGTTCATTGAGGCGCGAAAACCGTCTATGCGGATTAGGGGTTCACCCATGTGACCTGTCGTCGGGCGATCTAAGTAAGACAGCGTAAAATCAGCACGACCTGCTTCAATCATTGACGGTATCAACGTCATCTTGCGCGCTGCTACAACATCCTGCAGGCCCATACCGCCCAGCGTAAGAAGATCGACATCCCAGTTCCGTTCAGTAATCCCAGTCAGGGTATAGAGGTCTTCTTGGTTCTCAATGTTCAGGATGTCTGTTCGATTGGGAGTCGTGAACAAGCCAACTTGAAATTCTCCCAGCCTTAGAACCGGATCAGATGCCAAAATTCCGTCAGTGATCTTGACAGGAAACACAGAACTTCCCAAGAAATCAGCATTTTCCTCAACTAAATCGGATATTCCTCTCTTGAGATTGGGAAACTCTACAAATTCAAACCTGTCGGCCAAATCGGCATCCTCAATGGCATTGCAGAGCAACATGAGTTCAACTTCAAATCGAAAAGCGCCCTTGAACATCGGAGCATCGAATTTTGGGCAATCTGCGACGTCGATGCTCGTGCGAACCCCATTTCCGGGTGTCGCGCTCAACTTTAGTATTGGGTAAACTCTGTCGGCAACCAACAAAACCCGAAGAACCCGGTCTTCCGACACGGCGGGTGTTGCCACTGCGACGACCGCAAAGACGCATGTCGCCCATGCCATGCGACGCAGTACAGAAATCGTCTTAATTGCAAGGTTACCCATTCATGTATTCCTTTTGATCATTCTGAAGGCGCATCAACCGCGGGCGCGGACTTTTTCTTTAGCAACGCGCTCACGAGAGCCTGTTTTAACACGGTGCTTGAGAACGGTTTTTGAATGAACCTGAAAGCCCCATTAAAGGAGTTTTGATCCTTCATCGCTAGGCCAGTATAGCCAGACATGAATATGACCGAAGTGTCAGGCGAAATTTCTAAGAGTGCTTCAGACAGATCGGGGCCCATAATCTCGCCGGGCAGAACAACATCCAAGAGAAAGAAATCAAAAGCAGGTTCCTTTGTGCAAATCTCTATGGCTTGAGTGGCTACTCTGGCAACTGACACATCCATGCCAGCCTGATTGAGGCGTTGCTTCAGGATGTGTCTCAGTGTGTCATCATCTTCTACGATCAATGCGCGGCGTCCAACCAGCAATTGTTCGTCGGTTGTTGGGCTGCTATCTGTCGACTCTTCGTCAGGGACAATATCTGACTTGGGCAAATACAGTCTGACAGTCGTGCCTTCGCCTTCTACGCTGTCGATGGCGATATGGCCACCTGACTGTTTTGCATATCCGAAAGCCATCGATAGCCCCAACCCAGAGCCTTTTCCCACCGGTTTGGTGGTGAAGTATGGGTCAAAGGCTCGTTCAACTGTATCCTTAGACATGCCCATGCCATCATCGGTCACCGCAAAGCAGATATATGGTCCGGGTATGATATCTGGCGAACTCTCTGTGCAATGGTCTTGAGATTTGCTGTTAAAGACCTTGATCGTAAGTTGGCCGCCATCAGGCATCGCATCTCGTGCATTGATAGCCAAATTTAGGATGACCGTTTCCAGTTCTTGGCGATCCACCCAACAGAACCATGTGCCGCGCTCGACGATAACTTTTAAGCTAATCTGTTCACCCAAAGACCGTCGCAACAAGTTCTCAAATTCAAGCAGCAATTGCGCGGGGTTTATGGATTTTGGTGTAAGCGGCTGCTGGCGAGAAAATGCCAACAAACGGTGGGTCAAAAGCGCACCCCTTTGTGTCGCACGTAAGGCCATTTCGAACGCGTCAGACACCTCGGTCTCTGTCGCCTTTGGCGAACGCGCCAATTCGAGACTCCCGACTAGGATTGTAAGTAAGTTGTTGAAGTCATGCGCCACGCCCCCGGTTAACTGGCCAATAGCGCGCAGTTTCTGAGAGTGGCCCAATTCTTCAGACAAGCGTTTTCGTTCAAGTTGCGAATGACGTAAGTCGGTTCGATCAGCGCTCACTCCGCGATAACCGGTGAAGTTGCCAGATGCGTCGAAAACAGGAACGCCACTCGATTGAACTTGTCTCACTTGGCCATCTAGCATGCGGAATGACACCCAGAAATCCCGGAACGGCCTTTGTGTTTTCTTTATCGCCAAAAATGCGGCCTGTCCGTCTTTACCAAGACCGACCCGGGTATCAAAATCGGCATGCCTTATGTCGGATGGATCCAGCCCGACCCCGATGACATCGAAAAAACTGTCTGACAAATATGTTAGCTTGTGATCCTTGTCGGTTTCCCAAAACCAATCCGACGCCGCCCGCACGAAGTCGTTGATGCGAACTTCGTTGCGTTGCAGTTCCGCCTGCGTTTCTTCCAACTCCTTGATTTTGTCACGGTTGGCGGTCAGCAAACTGTTCATTGACTCTTCAAGTTGACCAATCTCGTTTGATTGGTTCGCTGCGCCAATAGTGGCTTTCAGTTGGCGGGGATCATCCGGATCGACCGATACAATGTCCTTACTCAGCGATACCAAGGGGCGCGTGATCACGCGTTGAAAAACGGCGAATAGAATGAAGGACAACATCATGTTCCTTGCCAGACCAGCAAAGATGTTAATGAAGAAACGTGAGTAGAATTCTGATAAGGCCGTGTCCATGTTGATGCTCACCATCAGATTACCAACTTCACGGTTCTCTGACGTGGCGCGAAGCACCACTTCATACATCGGGTACGGATCGCCCAACTGCTTAGTAAACCAAAAAAACTTGCTCTCAGATGGGAAGTTAACTGTCTTGGCAAGAGTATTCCCAAGGTCGTCTTCAATGACGGCTTGAAAAACAAAATCGTAGCTGAACAAACCTTCGATGACTTGGTGTGCCAGTTCTTCATCAAGTTGATGTGCCGCATCCGCTGCGCTGGGTGCCAGAACCTGCAGTGCCCTGTCTGCCAAGTCGTCAATTCGATTGCGGTCGTGGCTGTAGTCAAACCAAGTTTCTACAAGAGTGGTGAGGACCCCAAGGGTGACGGCCACCAATATGGATAGCCGCGCCAGTCTGAACGAAATCCCTCTCCGAGACCCAGGCATTACTAATTACACACGCTTTCTGTGGCCCTATTTGTTGACGGTTTCTAGCCCATTGCAGAACCTTGGTCCACTTACCTACCTTGTTATGAGTTCACAAAGTATTGATACGTACCAACCTATTTCGTCGTACAAGATCATCTCGCAGGCATCGATTTTCTAGACGCTAAACTGGTGTCAGTTGTTGCAAGGTCTCGGATTTGGGCTTCGGCGACCTTCCTAGCAAATCCGTTGGCTATGAGGGATTGACGCAAAAAGGTGACACAAGTCGATCTTGCTGCCGACAGGTCCCCTGCGGTGATATCTATTTTCTTCGCTTGAGCCTTGCGTGCATGGCTTAAAGAGTGTGTGGCTAACATTTCCAAGTTTCGCGCCACGGCTTCGGCGTTGGCGGGCTGCCAGATCATGTCTCCCCTACGAAGTTCTCCTTGATCCAGCCGACAATCTGTTGCGTCCGGCGTTGGTCTAGGTGATCCCGTGACCAGGAAACAAAGAGGCTGTCGCCAGAGGGTTCTGGATCACCTCATACTTTTACCAGCCGCCCTGAGCGAATATCCGCCCCAATCATGTAAGATGGCGCGATAGCGATGCCATGGCCCCCAATGGCCGCGTCTAAGGCCAAAGCGGACCGATCGAAGTTGAGCAACTTATGAGGGCTGCGATGTCCGGTTGCTTTGATCAATTTCTCCCATCGACGGTGCGCATCTTGAAGCAATGGCAATGTCAGCAAGGTTTCCAATCCCATGGGCCGATCTGGTCGCCTAAAATCCGGACTGCACACCGCGAGCATTCGAATGTCCGTAAGAAAAGAACAATGATGGGCTGGGTTTTCGTCGGGTTCCTTACCGGCCAGTTTGCTATTTCGTTTCTGCCCAAACTGCGGGGCAGGATGTCTTGATGCACCTCGGTTGTAAGAGACAGGTTGGGAAACCTATCGGCAAAGTCATCGACGCGCGGCATCAACCACTTGGCGGCGGTCGACGATCCAAGGTGAAGCGTGATGCGATTACGTGTGTCCTCTATCCCCACCAATGCCATCTCCATTATTGCGAGAGCCGCATCTATCGCTTTATGCAACCGCTTACCTTCGGAAGTGGGCGACACGCCCCGAACGCCACGCGTCAGCAAAACAACGCCTAGGTCGATTTCGAGTTGTTTGATCCGCTGGGACACGGCCCCCCGCGAAAGCCCCAATTCGTTGGCAGCGCTTTGAAGAGTCCCATTCGACGCTACGACTGAAAAGACCCGAAGCGCATTGAGGTTCATCTGTCTCATCCAAAGTCCTAGGCCGTTAGATTTTCTAAACGCTGCGCGAGATATTCTGCTTTGTCCAACCGCTGCAATCAGTGGATACAATTGCGAAACCGTAGGAAACCACCCCCAAGAGAAGCAATATGGCCCAAACCATCAGGCAAGCTACAATTGAGGACATCCCACAATTAGTGGACCTTTTACTTCTGGATGCAAAGGAGCGGCATTCAGCAGACCCCGTGCTTTGGAAGTTGGCTGACGACGCTTCTGCTCAGATTGAAAAAGCGCTGACGTTCGCGTTAACAGCCATGCAGCAACCGTTTCAACAAATCTGGCAGGTGGCCGAGGATGACGGAGAGATTCATGGCGTTATCCATTCGATGCTTTTACCCGTGCCGCCAATCTATGCTGGACTTAAAGGCGATCCGGGATTGATCCTGCCAGACTCATTCGTCTCATCGAACGCGCCGGAAGGTACAGTTATGACGCTTTTGGATGCAGCGGAAAACGCCCTGATATATGCTGGGGCAAAGATCATCATTTCATCTTTTGTCGTAGGTGACTTGTGGCGAGAAGCTTTTGAAACCCGAAACTATGAACCTCTGACGCATTATATGTCCCGGACAAACTTTGGAGATCAGGCGATGCCAGCCTGCCTTCGAAAGGCGACCAAAGAAGATGTTTCTGGCATCGTTGCTCGAAGCGCCGAAAATCGGGAGGTTCTGTATTCAATTGACCCGTTTTGGGCAACCCATTCAGACGCCGATATGCGCTTTGCGGGATGGATGACGCACTGTCTGACGTATCAAGACCGGGACATGATCGTTATGGGTAATCCCGACGCTCTAGAAGGCTACATTATCGCGCAACCTGCGACGCGTCTGCATTTCCCGCCTGCGCACGATATTTCTGGCAATGGCGTGGTCGACGATTACTACCACCCCGAACTGGCCGATACGATCAGGCTTACCCGCGATGGGGAAGGTGCAACGGACCTGCTTCGCGCCGCAGAAGCTGCTTTTGCCAACCGTGGAATCAGGGCCAACTTTGTTGTCTGTGCTGCCGGTTGGCTCTCCAAGATCGACCTGCTGGAAGCCGCTGGTTACGACAGAGCGATGGTTTGGTCCATCAAGCGATAAACTTCCAACGCCTGTATGACATTTCAAAAAACACTTCGTTTGAGCGGTGTCTTGCAGCCCTTAAGACGCGCGCGATAAGGTAGAAAATCCAGAGCCGCGCCGAGAAGGCCGTCAAAGACATCACACGCTCGCGACTCGCAAAAACCCTTAGTCTGAAATGAAGACTAGGGGCGAAGGCGACATTCTTGAGATGGCAAGTTGCGTGCCACCATGGCGCGAACTGAAAACTGATGCGCGACTTAAAGCCGATCCCTGTCAATCAAAGTTCCATTTGCATTTTTTCGCCTATTTCGAGTGGGGCGATAAGTGTAGATGCGCCTAATTATTGTGCGAATAAATACGGTCGTTGATTAGGTCATTCATTTGGAAACATGAGTGTCTCTCTACACAACTTGATGCAAGGGAACGCACATGCAATCTAATGGGAATTACCAGGAATTTTTGAACGCTCTTCGTGATTTTGAAAGTGGGTGGGATCGCGCCCGTTTCAACGAAGGACGGATTTCAGAAATCCAATTGAACACTTGGGCCGGGGGGGCCGCGAGTGATTTTTTCCCTGAGTATACTACTTGGGATGATTTGACCGATGAAGAGTGGACGGCGATGTCGTACACATCGACGAATACACTTGGCTTTGTCGGGTATCAGTTTGGTGAAGCCCTTCTTATTGATCTGGGATACTATGACGATACCGTCTTTTATGGGGCAGGGGCGACGACCAATACATGGGACGGTACATGGACGGGTAAGAACGGAATGAATTCGCTGGACGACTTCAAAACCGAAGCCGCACAGGAAGTCGCCATCCGTGAGGCATTTGGCCACAATCTGAAAATCATCGAGGAAGGCTTGGCACGAAACGGCCAAAGTTTGAATGATTTTGTTGGGACGACAGTAACCTATGTCGACGACGGCGTTGAGAATTCTGTCGAACTTTCCCTAACAGGGATCATGGCTGCAGCGCACTTGCGCGGAGCCTTCGGGACTTTGAATCTGTTGGAAAACGGCAGCGTGTCATCGGATGAGTTTGGGACATCAATCCTACGCTATATCGACCAGTTTGGAGGGTATGATGCACCAAGTGTTGAAGAGGCGATTGAGTACTTTGACAGCAGGTTGACAGGTGACGAAGGCATCGGGGTACCAACAACTCCGACAACGACACCTGAGACTGGTGGGGATGATGAGGATGGTGGTGGAGCGATTGTCGTTCCTGATGCCGCCACGCATGTTATCGACTGGGCTTGGGGTAAGAACACGGTTGTTCGTGATTTTGATCCCTCGTCGGACACGATTCTTATTCGCTGGTTCACTTCAAAGCAGTTAGAGGTAACCGAAACCAATGAGGGGGTCGTATTTGCTATTCCTTCCAATAATCAGAGTTTGACCTTGGAGGGGGTACAGCTTGCGGACTTAGATCTTTCGCGCATCACAGCTTTGGATGAGACGGCGCGGGCGGAATTGGCTGGTTTGATTGATGGATCATTCACATCCTCTCCGGAGGATCCAATGGACGATGACGATGGCGATGATGGCCACGATCATGATGACCACGATCACGGTGATGGCGATGGTGATCACAATGGCATGAACGGTGTCATGACGATGATTTCGCTCGAGTCTGATAGCCGCACCATCAACGGCTTCAATGTCGGCCAAGATATGGTTCATATCGAAGAAGGTATTACGGCTGATCGTCTTCAGATTTTCGAAGAAAATGGCGATGCCTTAGGCATGACTACGCGCATTGTTGTGCTCGACGAGGCGGGCAACCCGCAGTCGACCACGATCTTTACAGGCGTTGGTTTGTCGGACCTTACAATGTCGAATTTCTCGATTGCGGAACAGTCCGCTCAAAACGAGGTCGCCGCGGCTATTGGTTCGGTCATAACGACACCGGGTACGTCCGTTGGGTTCAACGTGATCTATGACAGCGACGGTTCCAATCCTGTTGCAATGACAGGTACAACGGAGAAGGGCGGCACGAAGTACCGTGCAGATGTTAACGCCGACGACATCACTGATTTCAATGTCGCCGTTGATCAGATTGATCTCGGTGGCACATCGGTGCACGGCATGATCACGACCAAAACGCCTGCTGGTGAGTTGGCGTTGGATAGCCCATGGTCGAATTCGATGCAGATCGTCACAGGTGTGCAGCTCGACTCTCTAACGTTGGACAATTTTGCGATCGTTGGGAATGAGCACATGCGCCAAGATGTTGGCGGTGTTCTGAGTTGGGAGTTGGGTGTCGGCCCTCAGGATGCCGATACGGTTTATGTGCGTAGCCATGAATATGGCGTCGAAGAAACGATTGATAACTTCGACCCAAGCACGATGAAGATCAACTTTCTTTACTTCGGCACACGCGAACGTCTGAGCGTTGAAGACACGGATGCGGGGCTTGTGATTTCCACGCTACCGTCTGGCCAAAGCTTCACCTTCACTGGCGTTACAAAAGCGGACCTTGTGCCAGGCAATCTAGAATTTCACTTTGATCAGGTTGTCGAAGACAATTTAGAGGTGCCTTTCGGTTTTGCCGTTGAGCAGGTTTCGCTCGTGTCGCGCGCAGGACTACTGACCCCCGAGGGGCCAGCCGGTGCAAGTACCGATGGTTTGCAGGTGCGTCCGGGAGAATCTGCAACGGATATCACGCCTGCTGATCCAGATGATGATGGACCTGACAGTACCGTCCCACCGATTGAGCCTGATATTCCGGCTGAAAACGGTCTTGATCCTGATGTGATTGTCTTTGCAGACAACCTCGCTGATACCGCAGAGGTCACTTGGGCATGGGGCAAAAAAGTGGAGATTTCCAACTTTGACCTCGAGCAGGATCAGATTGATTTGAACGGGCTGATGTCTGGGCAGGTTGATGTACGTGAGGCAGACGGGAACCTCTATTTTGAAGTTGTTGATGGGGGTGGCCAAAGCACCGCGTTATTAGGTGTACAGGCACAAGATTTAAGTGCCGAAAACTTAACTGCAGATGGGTGGAATTCGGTGTTGTCTTCTACATCAAACTTTACGCTGCAGCTTGTAGATTTGGGGTATGAATTGGCTTAATCCGCCGACACATATTCTCTCTGTTGAATTCCGTAAGAAGGGGCCGATTCCAATCGGCCCCTTTTCGCTGTTTTGAGCTCCATTTATCCTATAAGCGGTTAATTTCTCAGCAAAAAAATGCTCCGCCCTGACGGTGATTTGAGCGATGTATTACTGGTTTTGGCTGTTTCAATTCTCTCAATTGAAACCCAACTGGGTGAGTTGCTTAGTAGCGCTTCCTACGATCGAAAACTTGAAAGGAAGATCAAATGTCATTCGCTAATGATGTAGAACAACAAATGCTCCAGTTGATTAATCAAGAACGGGCCGCCGTAGGCTTGGATTCGTTGGTGCTTAATGTGTTGTTGAACGATGCAAGCGAGGATCACAGTTCTTGGATGCTCGATACCAACGAGTTCTCGCATACAGGTATTGATGATTCATCCCCTACTGCGCGCATGCGATCCGCAGACTATCCACTCGAAGGCACATGGGCGACTGGCGAAAACATCGCTTGGCAGTCCGAACGAGGAGCGGAAGGAATCTCGGATGATGTTGAACAACTGCACCAAGGCTTGATGGACAGCCCGGGACACCGAGCCAATATCCTTGATCCCGACTTTACTGAAGTCGGTATCGGGATTGAGCGAGGGGAATTTGACGGCTTTGATGGGGTTGTTGTAACTCAAAACTTTGCGACAACCGATGGTGATACGTCTGCCACTATTGAGACCGGACCAGCGCCAGCACCCGCGCCTGAACTGGTAGCTGAAACTCCGCCAGAGCCAGAATCTGAGCCCATGGAGGAACCAGTAGCTGAACTCACACCTGAGACAGAAGATGATGCCGCAGAGGAGCCAGTAGCTGAACTCACGCCTGAGACAGAAGATGATGCCGCAGAGGAGCCAGTAGCTGAACTCACACCTGAGACAGAAGATGATCCCGCAGAGGAGCCAGTAGCTGAACTCACACCTGAAACAGAAGATGATCCCGCGGAGGAGCCAGTAGCTGAACTCACGCCTGAGACAGAAGATGATCCCGCGGAGGAGCCAGTAGCTGAACTCACGCCTGAGACAGAAGATGATGCCGCAGAGGAGCCAGTAGCTGAACTCACGCCTGAGACAGAAGATGATCCGACACAGGATCCAGAAGCTGATCCCATGCCCGATGCCCCAATGGAAGTAAGTTCCGGCGTGTTCTATGGCACATCATCTGACGATATGATCACAACGACTGGAGACTGGGCATTTATCTTTGCCGGTGAAGGCAACGATGAAATCATAGGAGGCATGGGCTTTGATTACATCGAAGGCGGACAAGGCGATGATGTTTTGTCGGGTGCTGCCGGTGGTGATCGTTTGAATGGTGGTGCTGGCAATGACATGCTGGACGGCGGTATCGGTATGGACTTCCTTGCAGGCGGTTCTGGCGACGACGTTCTGACTGGCGGCGCTGGTACTGACTTCTTCGACTTTAGCGGAGGAAACGACACAATAACCGACTTTACCGTTGGAGAAGATGTCTTGTTCGTCAGTTCTTCCCATTTCGGTGAGGATCAAAATGTAGAGGACTTCATGGCTGAAAACGCAACTGTTGTTGATGGTGACACAGTGATTGATTTCGGATGCGATCACACGTTGACGTTAACGGGTATCAGTGACGCGAGCGACGTGGATATCTATTCCTTCATGTGTTGATCATTTCTCCCTTGATGATCGAGTAAACACTGAAGGTTAGGTCCTCACCGGCTGATCACCGTTATGCACAACCACTCAATATGCGTGAATTGTGCCTCTGACGGTGTGACGCCGGTGAAGGCTTGCGTTCAATACAGCCAATAACGTCCATTGTTTTGTTCGAGCGATCCTGTGATGGGATAAAACCGTTCAATCTTTGGGTGAAATTGGCGTCAAATCGAGATGCGCTCGTCGTTCTTGTCGAAGGCGAATGCCTGCGCGTCCGCAAAATCCAATTCGACTGTTTCACCAACAGGGGTGTCATCTTGCCCGAACAAACGCATGGTTAGCTTTTCGTTTTCTGTTGTTGTTACCATTAGATTTGTGTCACCGCCCAAGCGTTCGACGTGAGATACTGTTCCTTTGATGCGTCCGTTTTTGGTCAGTCTTAAGTTCTCTGGACGAATGCCAATTGCGCCTCCGTTGGGGATGTTCAACGGAGCCTTTTCCAGAAAATTCATAGCTGGAGAGCCGAGAAAGCCTGCAACAAATCGGTTGGTTGGATTGTTGTAAAGCTCCATCGGGGTGCCGACTTGTTCAACGCGCCCGTCCCTTAGCACAACGATCTTGTCAGCAAGCGTCATAGCCTCGGTTTGATCGTGGGTCACGTAGATCATCGACGCGCTCAAATTGCGGTGCAGTTCAGCAATCTCAACGCGCGTGTTCATCCGCAAGGCGGCATCAAGATTTGACAAAGGTTCATCGAACAAGAAAAGTTTGGGTTCGCGAACAATTGCCCGCCCAATTGCCACCCGTTGACGTTGCCCACCAGATAAATCCGAAGGAAGGCGGTCAACATAAGACGTTAGATCTAGCATTTCGACGGCCTTGCCGACGCGTTCTGCGATTAGCGATTTCGGTTGCTTTTCCTGCTTTAGACCTAACGCCATATTGTCGCGGACAGTCAGATGCGGATAGAGGGCGTAAGACTGAAACACCATTGCAATCCCGCGCTTGGCTGGCGGAGTGGCATTGACGACATCGCCACCGATCATAACTTCGCCGGTCGTTGCGTCCTCCAGTCCAGCAATCACCCGTAAAAGTGTCGATTTTCCGCAACCCGATGGCCCCACGAACACGACGAACTCGCCTTCTTCGACTGTTAGGTCGATGTTGCTCAGAACCTCTACCTGACCAAAGGACTTTCCAACATTGGATAGGGTTAGTGCAGTCATTGTGTATCTCCTAGGTCTACAGGTCGGCCTGTGCGGATGCTCTCATCGGCGGCCAAGCAAATCGTAAGCGACTGCACGGCATCACTTATGTGCCGCGTGAGGTCGATGTCGTTGACGATTGCATCGATCATGAAGGCTTGTTCTGTGTCGCAAAGCGCTTGGTGATCGGGTTCATCGGGCATTTCGATCAAGGTGTCACCAGATGTCCGGTGTACAAGGATTCCCCCGACTTTTGTGTGCCTATCCACATCGTCAGACGCCCCATGGTCAGCATCAACAATCGAGACAGATCCAGATGCCGAGACCACGTCTTTCACGAAGAAGGCGGTTTCTGACATCATGGGGCCCCAACCGGCCTCGTACCAACCAACTGAGCCGTCTTCAAACCAAACTTGAAGCTGGCCATAGTTATACATTTCAGGAGCGATTTCATCTGAAAGCCGAAGCCCCATGCCGCTGACACGTATGGGCGCGGCGTCGGTAATTTGGCACATCACATCGACATAATGAACGCCACAATCAACGATTGGACTAGTGGTTTGCATCAACGCCTTGTGTGTTTCCCAAGTCGGGCCATCGGATTGTTGATTTAGGTTCATGCGGAACACATATGGTCCGCCCAAATCCCGTGCTTCTGCGATCAAGCGCTGCCACGAGGGATGATGACGCAGAATATACCCGACGACTAATTTCCGTCTCAATCTGTTGGCTGTTTCAGCCACACGGATGGCATCGGCAACAGTGGTTGCTAAGGGCTTTTCGATGAACACATCCGCGCCAGCTTCCATGGCAGCGATGGCATAATCGGCATGGCTGTCTGAATAGGTCGCAATGCAGACCAAGTCTGGTTTTGTCGCCAATCCCTCATCGAAACTTTTAAAGCGTGGATATCCTTCTAATGCCTTAGGCAATGCCACATCAGAACGGTTCACCAACCCGACGATCTCAGCGTGAGGATGGGCATGGTGCGCCAACGCATGGCTACGCCCCATGTTTCCTAACCCGGCAACCAGAACCCTCATTTGACCGCCCCGGATGTGATGCCGCGGATCAATTGGCGCGAGAAGATTACGTAAAGTGCCATGACCGGTAAGATCGCGAGCGACAAGGCGGACAAGACGGCGTTCCAATCTGTTACGAACTGGCCGATAAAAACTTGGCTGCCCAGGGTCAGTGTTTTTACTTCTTCTGAAGGGGCAAGGATCAATGGGAACCAAAGGTCATTCCAGATCGGGATCATGTTAAAGACCGCAACGGTGGCCATTGCCGGGCGAACCAGCGGCAAGACCAGCCGGAAAAAGATGCGGTATTCAGATAGGCCATCGATACGGCCTGCATCCTTAAGGTCATCGCTGACCTGGCGCATAAACTCCGACAGAATGAACACCGCCAAAGGCAAGCCCTGTGCCGTGTACACGAGGATCAAGGCCCAGAGCGTATTCACAAGACCGGTTTGAACCATCATTTCCAGAATAGCGACTGTACCTATTCGGATCGGGATCATGATGCCAAGAGCCAGATAAAGGCCCATCAATGTGTTCCCTTTGAACTGGTATTCCGCCAGAGCAAATGCAGCCATCGCCCCGAACAGCAGGATCAAAAACAGAGACCCAACCGTTACGATCATCGAGTTCTGAAAGTACTGGAAGAAATCCCCCTGCTTGAGAACCGTTTCATAACCAATCAACGAGAAGCTTTCGGAGTTTGGCAAGGCCAACGGCTCTCTGAAAATGGCTTTGCGGGTTTTGAAGCTGTTGATGACGATTACGAAAACAGGAAACAAGGCGATCAACGTGTATGTGATCAGGGCACCATGAGCGGCGATTGTGTTGAAACGGTTGGAGCGAGCGACAGCCATTAGAACTGATACCTCCGCATACGCGATTGAATGCCAAACAGATAAAGGCAGACACCTATTAGAATGATTGCGAACATAGCCGATGCGATGGCTGAGCCCATATGCGGGTCACCCAATTGCAACTGGAAGCCAAAGAACGTGCGGTACATGAATGTGCCAAGGATATCCGTGCTGAAATCAGGTCCAGCTAGCGCGCCTTGCGCAGCATAGATCAGGTCAAACGCGTTGAAATTGGCGACAAATGTCAGGATCGAGATGATACCAATAGAGGGCAAGATCAGCGGCAGTTTGATTTTCCAGAATGCGGATAAGCCAGTGATACCCTCGACCTCGGCGGCCTCTAGGATTTCATCGGGAATGGACAAAAGGGCTGCATAGATCAGCATCATTGGTATGCCGACAAACTGCCAGACCGACACAAGCGAGAGCGTGGTCAACGCGTATTCCGATTTACCCAACCATGGGGCGTATAGCGATTTCAAGCCCACGGCATCTAACATGCCCGGTGCTATGCCCCAGATGGGCGATAGAATGAGTTTCCATGCAAAGCCAACGATGACGAAACTTAAAATGGTCGGAATGAAAATGGCTGATCGGTAGAAACTGGAAAACCGCAGCTTCGGATGACTAAGAATTGCGGCTAAGGCGATGCCTATTGGATTCTGCACAAGCATGTGGATCACGAAGAACCAAAGGTTATTCCCAAGTGCGTTCCAAAACTGTGACGACCAAACTGTATCACCGAAAAGCGTCCGGAAATTTTCCAGACCAACAAAAACGCGCGTTTGGTCAATTTCTGTAAACAACGACAGCCTAAGCGTGTTGAACAGCGGATAGATCATAACGACTGTGTAAATGAAGACTGCCGGGGCTAAAAAAACGATGATGTGCCATCGAAATTTGGGCCGTGGGTTGTTGTCAGACATTCTACGGTCCTCATGTCTTCTAAAGCGTAGCCTTGCTGTTGCGCGCAACACTTGGCGTACATGTAATGTGAATGGGATTTTTTGGATGAATTCGTGCAGGGTTTCCTGCCCCGATGGAAGGAAGTCGGGGCAGGAGGGGGCGTTATTTTTGCGGTTCGTACCAGCTTGCCAGACCAGCCTGCAGACGCGCGCCTGCATCTTCTGGCGTTTCCTCACCTTTGATCACGGCAACGGAGGCGTTCCATGTGTCTGTCTCAAGGTTCGGCGTCCCGCGTGAAAGGATCTGGTAAGTGGAGCGGATCGAGCTCTCACACTCACCACGCCAAGAGATAAACTCTTGTGCCAATGGGTCTTCCAACGTCACGGGTGCGGACGACAATGGGAAGAAACCCGGCAGCGCGTTCGCGAAGATTGTTGCAAACTCAGACGAACCAACCCAATTCAAGAATGTTTCAGCCGCTTCTTTGTTCGGGGTGGCCGCGTTCATGCCGATACCAATGTCCGTGTGATCAGAGATATAGCAGGTGTCACCCGCGTTTTGGACCGGCGGGTAGAAAGCACCCATCTCAAAGTCGGCCAAGCCGTTGAACCCAGAGATTTCCCAAGACCCTGTTGGATAAACGGCAGCGCGACCCAAGGTGAAGATGTTTTGGCTGTCTGGGTAGGTCTGAGCTTCAAAGCCGTCACCAAGGTACTCGCCCCATTTCGCCAGTTGGCGGTACGGCGCAACCCAAGCTTCGTCTGTCAATGATTGCTCACCTGCCAATAGTGCCAACCGGCCTTCTTCACCTTTCCAGTAGTTTGGACCGATGTTGTTGTAGCCCATAGTTGCGGCTTCCCATTGATCGTTGGTACCCATTGCCATGGGGATGTAGTTGCCGTCTTCTTTGATCGCGTCCAATGCAGCAAAGAATTCAGCCTCAGTTTTCGGCTCTTCAAGGCCCAGCTCTGCAAACGCTTCTTTGTTGTAGATAAAGCCGTGAATTACCGATGCCATTGGAACACAGAACTGAACCGATGCGTCATCCGTGCTCCAGCCGGATTTTGCGACAGGCGAGAAGTTTGCCATGCCGCCAAGCGCGCTGATGTCAGCAAGGTGACCGGCTTCATAAAGTGCCAAAGAAGCATCGAACGGGCGACACGTGATAATATCACCAGCAGAACCCGCATCCAATTTGGAGTTCAGCACTGCGTTGTATTCTGCAGGGGCTGAGGGTGAGAAGTTCAGCTTGATGCCCGGGTGTTCCGCTTCGAAGGCGGGAATGATCTTATTTTGCCAGATGGCCAGGTCGTCGTTCCGCCAGCTTTCGATAGTTAGTGTGACGTCCTGCGCTGATGCCGTGCCCGCGATGAGGGTCGTGGCCAGCATTGTGCTGATGAGTTTGGTTTTAGTCATTTTTCTCTCCCTTATTAGATGATGTCGTTTGGTTGAATTCTAGTGCTTGGAGGCAAGGACCAAGGTGGCCTTTGTGAGTGCTCAAAAGCTCTTGGGCAGTTAACGCCTCGCAACCTGAAGCGAGCAAGATTGCAAGCTTCGTGTTGCCATTCGCCTGATCCAGCGCCGTTTGTGCCCTCGCACTCGATGCCTTCGCAACCTGCGCCACGATACCCGCAGCGCGCGCCCTGAGTTTGATATTGTCAGCGATTACGTTCACCATTCTGCCGTTGAAAACGTGGCCCAACTGAACCCCCATCATCGAAGACATGGTGTTTAGGGCCACCTTTTGCGCCGTCCCAGCCCCAAGACGAGTTGATCCCGCAATGATTTCTGGCGGGGTTTCTAGGCAAATAGGAATATCCGCCAACTCCAACAGCTTTGTATTTGGATTGTTTGCGATCGCGATAACCGTTGCATCTTTGGCCTTGGCTGCCTGCGCAATGGCGATGGCATAAGGTGTGGTGCCACTTGCGCTCAGCACGATTACCACATCCCCCGTGCTCACGTCTTTCAGCGCAAGGCTCACGTCAGCGGTGCTATCTTCTGTGTCACCCGGCATACGCCCATCAGTGGGTACTCCGCCTGCCATAAAGATGCGCACCAAGCTTGGCGGGATACCGAAGGTGCCAGCTAGCTCTGACGCATCAGCCAAAGCCATCAATCCCGAACTTCCCGCGGCTGCGTAAACTAAGGCGTGCCCTGACCCAATAGCCGTGGCCATCGCATCGGCGCCCTGCGTTAAGTAAGGCAGTGCCGTATCAATCGCCGTTACGGCATTACGCTGTGCGTTTAGCATCGCGATGCAGGCGTCCGATGGCGAAAGTGCGTCTATGTGCTCGCCGTCTGGCAGTGTTTCGGTGGTTGGCAACAATTTCGAATCCCCCTGCCAGAAAAGATACCTTTATAATACCTTTTGTCTACCATTTAATTTTTGCCTTCCAATTTCGAAAGAAATACCGACCAATCTTTGCGTTTTTGCAATATTTGGCCTATCTTTCGTGAAATAGGTATTATAAAGGTATTGTATGTTCGATTCAGCGGAACCATTGATTATTGGCGTGGATGGGGGTGGCACAGGGTGTCGCGCCGCAGTTGGGACCTGCTCGACGGGTATCCTTGCTCAGGCATCGGGCGGAGCTGCAAACTTCGCCACAGACCCTGATCTTGCTCTTGCCAATGTCACGCAGGCTGTAACGGAAGCCGCCATCAAAGCGGGCGCTTCTACAAAGGATTTGATCTTTGCCAGCGCGCATATCGGATTGGCCGGGGTCATGAGCGACGGTGATGGTAAAAGAATAGCGGATTTGTTGCCGTATAAAGCGGTTAGCGTAACGGATGATCGCCCAACGTCGACGATTGGTGCGTTGGGTGCCAAAGACGGATATCTGCTGTCAGTCGGCACGGGCACAATCGCAGCAGCCAGTATTCAGACCACGTTTCGCTATGTAGGAGGGTGGGGGTTTCATGTCGCTGACCAAGCATCTGGTGCGTGGTTGGGGCGGGCTGCATTGGAGCAAGTGTTGTTGTGCTATGATAGCATGGCCAAGTACACAGGCGTGACCCGCTCGCTGTTTTCAAAATTCGACGATGACCCCAATCAGATTACAGCGTTCAGCATGTCTGCAACGCCGGGAGATTTTGGAAAGTTTGCGCCCGACGTGGTGCGCGGCGCAGCCAATTCTGACCCATGGGCCGTAGAAATAATGAACAAAGGTGCAGCACATCTTACTGGGTCGCTCATGGCGCTAGGTTTTCATGCAGGCGATCCGGTTTGCCTGTCGGGCGGCGTGGGCCCCCATTATGCGGGCTATCTTGATCCCGAGATTGCGGCAAACGTAATCCAACCATCTGGCAATGCCCTTGATGGCGCGTTTCATCTAGCATGCCAAAATGCACGAAAACATCCGAGGTCTAAGCGATGAATGTTGCCGAGTTTTTGATGCCAGATAAATGGATGCAGCCTGATGCTGGGCCGCGCTATTTGCAACTGCGTCAGCGGTTAAGCGATGGTGTCGACGATGGCATTTTAAAAGCTGGTAGTTCACTACCACCCGAACGTGAAATCGCATCGATTACTGATCTGTCTCGGGTCACTGTTCGCAAGGCTATCCAGTCTCTGGCTGATGATGGAATAATAGTCCAAAAACACGGTTCCGGTTCTTTTGTGGCGTCAGATACACCTCAGTTTGAGCAATCTCTGTCGCGGCTGACATCATTTAGCGAAGACATGTCGCGACGTGGCTTGATGTCATCGAGTGTTTGGTTGGAGCGGGGGGTTTTTATGCCATCACCCGACGAAGTTTTGGCGTTGGCACTTTCATCGGATGCATCCGTTTCTCGAATTGCCCGCCTGCGACTAGCGGATGACAAGCCGTTAGCCATCGAGCGGGCGTCTTTATCGACCGAAATGTTGCCCAATCCATTACTGGTCGAAAAATCTCTTTATGACGTCTTGGAAACTAAAGGATTGCGTCCCGTTCGAGCACTTCAAAAAATCTCTGCAATTAACCTGAATAGTGCGGATGCAAAGCTCCTTGGTGTCGACGTCGGAGAGGCCGGTTTGCGTATCGAAAGGACGTCATATCTGGCCGATGGCGGCGTCATTGAATTCACTCAATCCATCTATCGCGGAGATGCCTATAATTTTGTGGCCGAACTTCGCCTCGTCAAAGAATAGGACTGCCAAATGGGCGAACAACAAACACAGATGCGCCGTGAGGTGCTGGAAATTCCACAAGCCGTAGATCGACTTTTGCGGCGTGGGGGCGATGACATTTTGCGCGCAACTGATGCGCTGCGCTCGAAGGCACCTAACTACCTTGTTAGCGTTGCGCGCGGGTCTTCTGACCATGCCGCGACCTACTTGAAATACGCCTCAGAACTATTGTTGGGAAAACCAATTGCATCGATTGGCCCTTCAATTGCATCGATCTACAATCGCAAACTGGACTTAAATGGCAGTGCTTGTATCTCTGTGTCGCAGTCGGGAAAAAGCCCTGATATCGTGGAAATGGCGCGTATGGCGCGGGCCGGGGGCGCGTTATCCATAGCATTGACAAACAACCCAGAAAGCCCGTTGGCTGAGGTCGCGGACCATACGCTGAACTTGCATGCAGGTCCCGAGTTAAGCGTCGCGGCGACCAAAACCTTCGTGAATTCTGCAGTGTCCGGTCTTTGGTTGCTTGCCGAATGGGCAGAGGATCAAGACTTGATCAACGCCATCCATGACCTGCCCAGTAATTTGGAAAAAGCAGTCCAAATCGATTGGCCGGAAACCCGTGCTGCCCTAAATGGGCGCCAGTCGATCTTTTGCCTAGGGCGTGGCCCATCTTATGCGATTTCAAATGAAGCTGCGTTGAAGTTTAAAGAAACCTGCCAAATTCATGCCGAGTCCTATTCATCGGCTGAAGTTTTGCATGGGCCCGTGTCTATTGTGGATAGTGGGTTTCCAGCGATTGCACTTGTTTCAGATGATCGAGCGAAATTAGCCATCTCGGAGGTGGCCGATAATTTGGCCGAAAAGGGCGCTAAAGTTTTTGCGACAAGTGACGAAGTGCGCAAAGCAACTCCATTGGCGTTTGCGCGGACGGGGCATTCTTTGACGGACCCGATCACGCTGGTCGCTAGTTTCTATTCCATGGTCGAGCGGGTGGCCATGTCACGTGGAATAAATCCAGATGCTCCTCGCCACCTTAAGAAAGTGACAGAAACGGTATGAGCACCCCGGTCAAGGCATACATTGGAGCCAAGATTCATGATGGGACTGATCTGCATAAGAAGCATGCGTTGATCATCTATGAGGGAGGCGACTGCAGCGTCGTATCCTCAAATGATGTTCCTCAAGGATGTGAAGTGGAGGTGTTACCGGGTGGGGTGATCTCGCCGGGGTTTGTAGATTTGCAAGTTAATGGCGGCGGCGGCGTCATGTTCAATGACGAGCAATCGGTCGACGCACTGCGTACGATCGCAAATGCGCATGCGTTAACGGGCACGGCTGCTTTGCTGCCGACCCTCATCACAGATACCGCCGAACGAACACGTGCAGCGATCGATGCTGTGGAGCAGGCTATCCGCGAAAATGTACCCGGAATTGTGGGGCTCCATCTTGAAGGCCCACATCTTTCTGTTGCGCGCAAAGGCGCGCATGATCCGCAATTGATCCGACAAATGAGCGAAGACGATTTAGCGCGCTTGTTGGATGCGGCCCAAAGACTACCTAATTTAAAAGTGACGGTTGCGCCTGAAAATACGACACCTGATCAAATTGGAGCCATGGTGGAAGCGGGGGTCATCGTTTCTTTAGGGCACACTGACGCAGGTTTTGATACCTGCATGGCCGCATTTGAGGCCGGTGCCAGCTGCGTTACGCATTTGTTTAACGCCATGAGCCAATTGGGAAACCGAGAGCCAGGGTTGGTAGGGGCCGCTTTGGCACGTGACGATGTTTACGCGGGATTGATAGCCGACGGCATACATGTCCACCCATCCACCATTCGCATCGCGCTTGATGCCAAGTCAGACCCGAGTAAGGTTTTTCTTGTGACGGATGCGATGGCGACGATCGGGTCGGCCATTGATTGCTTTTCGATCAATGGCCGAGATGTCTTTAAAATGGATTCCCGACTGACATTGGCAGACGGCACTTTGGCAGGGGCTGATTTGGAAATGCCGCGTGCGATATCCGTCATGATAGATGATGTTGGCGACGATCTGTGCCACGCAATCGCACGTTCTACATCTACTCCGGCTTCGTTGTTAAGAAACTGCGGTGATTTGGGAAAGCTATCGTCTGTGGCATGCGGAATTAATTATTCAAGCGATTGTTTTACCGCAGATATTAGGCGTCTTTAAGTTTATTTCTGGCAAACGACACTTTTGCTCAACCAGAATTTCTGAATTTCTGAATTTCTGAATTTCTGACAGATGCTCAGAAGCCTAATCCTTATGGCAGGACGACCAAAGGTGGATGTTTTGGTCGTGGCGCGGACTAAGCGCGTCCTGCCAGCGGCACCATAGCTTTGAACTTATCCGAAAAAACTCTGTCGTTCTGTCATTTCTGTATCCTGTCTTCAAAGTTTCAAGCATCGAAGCCCGCTGCCCTGATTTGCCGGATCACGCCTGATTAACTATGTTGGACGCTTGTTGTTTTGAGGCTGGCACTGTTTTGGCGTTGGTTCTTGGGTCGTTTCTGCGTTGTGAAAAAATGGCAGAGTTTATATTTTGCCGATTGACCCAGATGCAAAAAATATTCACCATAGTAAAATTATTGCGCATCATAATGGCGCTTTCAGGAAAGATTCGGCTATGGCACTTGATGACCGCAAAGGTGTTTGGAAATCTGGAAAAGGCCGGGGTCGTCACACGACCAAAGGCCGCCAGCTGGAGGATCAGGCTCACGTTGAAGTTCTTGATTTGATTGCTGGGCATCCGATGCGGCGGGATCTTCTGATCGAGTTTCTTCACCTTATTCAGGATGCGTACGGCCATCTGTCGGCAGGCCACTTGCGTGCATTGGCCGAAGAGATGCGCCTGTCCATGGCCGAGGTTTGGGAAGTGGCGACATTCTATGCGCATTTCGATCCCGTAAAAGAAGGTCAGACCCTGCCTCCGAGTTTGACCATCCGGGTGTGCGACTCGCTGTCATGCGAATTGGCGGGTGCGCAGCAGCTGAAGGCGGCATTGGAAGACGGGCTTGATCCGGCTGACGTGCGTGTCTTGCGCGCGCCTTGTATGGGGCGGTGTGATACAGCCCCTGTGTTGGAAATAGGGCATCACCATATTGATCACGCGACGCCAGAAAAAGTGCAGGCGGCGATTGCGGCGGGTCACACGCATGCGAAGATTCCTGACTACGAAACATATGCGACATACGCCGAACAGGGGGGCTATGAGACCCTGAAAACGCTGCGCACTTCGGGAGATTGGGAGCAGGTCCAAGACAAAGTCCTGAGTTCGGGGCTGCGTGGTCTTGGCGGGGCAGGCTTCCCGTCGGGTAAAAAATGGGGCTTCGTGCGGGCCAATGAAGGTCCACGGTATCTGGCCGTAAACGGGGATGAGGGCGAGCCGGGCACGTTCAAAGACAGATACTATTTGGAACGCACCCCGCATGAGTTTTTGGAAGGCATGTTGATTGCCGCTTGGGCGGTCGAGGCTGAAACGTGTTTCATTTACATGCGCGATGAATATCCGGCGGTTCTGGAGATTCTTGCGACCGAGATCGCAGCGCTTGAGGGTGCGGGCCTTGTTGCGCCGGGGTACATTGATCTGCGCCGTGGGGCGGGTGCGTATATCTGCGGCGAAGAAAGCGCGATGATCGAAAGCATTGAGGGCAAGCGCGGATTGCCACGCCATCGCCCGCCGTTTGTCGCTCAGGTCGGTATCTTTGATCGTCCCACGTTGGTGCATAACGTCGAAACGCTGCTTTGGGTGACGCGGGTGTGCCGTGAGGGGCCGGAAGTGCTCAATAGTACTGAGAAGAACGGGCGTACGGGACTGCGCAGCTATTCCATTTCGGGGCGTGTTGCGGCGCCGGGGGTATACCTTTTGCCCGCCGGGTCAACGATCATGGATTTGATCGACGCCGCAGGTGGCATGCTGGCGGGGCACAAATTCAAAGCCTATCAACCGGGCGGGCCTTCTGCCGGGCTGCTGCCCGCATCGATCAGCGATGTGCCAATGGATTTTGACACACTTCAAGAATACGGCACCTTCATCGGCTCGGCGGCCATCGTTATCCTGAGTGATCACGACAAAGCGCGGGATGCTGCGTTGAATATGCTGCGATTTTTTGAGGACGAGAGTTGTGGGCAATGCACGCCGTGCCGTGTGGGCTGCGAAAAGGCCGTCAAACTCATGCAGGCGGATCAATGGGATCAGCCGCTGCTTGAGGAATTGAGCCAAGCCATGGTGGATGCATCGATCTGCGGTCTTGGGCAAGCGGCCCCAAACCCGATCCGGCTGACGATGAAACATTTCGCGGATGAGGTATAGGCCATGAGGGATCAAGTTACCTTCACTTTAGACGGTGAAACTGTCACAGCGGATGCGGATATGACCATCTGGGAGGTCGCAAATGGCCGTGGTTTGGTCATCCCGCATCTGTGTCACAAACCTGCGCCGGGGTATCGCCCGGACGGGAATTGCCGCGCGTGCATGGTGGAAATCGAAGGCGAGCGTACTCTTGCGGCGTCCTGTATCCGCGAACCGTTGGACGGGATGGTCGTAACAACGGGGTCGGCACGCGCCAAAAACGCCCGTAAACTCGTTGTGGAAATGCTGGTTGCGGATCAACCCGACCGCGACGTGGCGCATGATAAATCAGCGCATCTGTGGGACATGGCGGATGCCAACGGCATCGATCAAAGCCGGTTCCCGAAGCTGGAAGACGGCCGTATCCCATTGCTCGATGACAGCCATGTGGCGATGTCGGTCAATCTGGATGCTTGCATCCAATGCGGTCTGTGCGTGCGCGCCTGCCGCGAGGTTCAGGTCAACGACGTCATTGGCATGGCGGGCCGTGGGCAGGACTCATATCCGACGTTCGACTTCGGCGATCCGATGGGCGACAGCACTTGCGTGGCTTGCGGTGAATGTGTGCAGGCGTGCCCAACAGGCGCACTGATGCCCGCGACCGTCGTCGACGAGAACCAAGTCGGGGACAGCAATGATTTCGATAGCGAAACAGAAAGCGTCTGCCCGTTCTGCGGGGTGGGCTGCAAAGTGTCGCTCAAGGTCAAAGACGGCAAGGTCAAATATGTTGAGGGCATCAATGGCCCAGCAAACGAGGGACGCTTGTGTGTCAAAGGGCGCTTTGGGTTTGATTATATCCACCATGAACACCGCCTGACCAAACCACTGATCCGGCGCGATGACGCACCGGCCAAAGGATTGAATGTTGATCCGGGCGATGTGTTGACACATTTCCGCGAAGCCAGTTGGGACGAGGCCATGCAGGCCGCGGCCGGTGGCCTTGCAAACCTACGACAAGCCCATGGCGGGCAGTCGGTGGCTGGTTTCGGGTCAGCCAAATGCACCAACGAAGAGGCGTATTTGTTCCAAAAGCTGATCCGCCAAGGCTTCAAGCACAACAATGTCGATCACTGCACGCGGCTATGTCATGCGTCATCTGTAAGTGCGCTGATCGAAAACGTTGGCTCTGGCGCGGTGACAGCCACCTTCAATGAGATCGAAAACGCCGATGTGGCCATCGTCATCGGGGCAAATCCGGTCGAAAACCATCCCGTCGCGGCCACATATTTCAAACAGTTCGTCAAGAATGGTGGCAAGCTGATTGTGATGGACCCGCGCGGACAGGGGCTGAAACGATTTGCGTATCAGATGTTGCAGTTCCGCCCCGGCGCGGATGTGTCGATGTTGAACGCGATCATGCATGTGATTGTCGAAGAGGGGCTGTTTGATCAGCAATATATCGACGCCTATACCGAAAACTGGGAGGCTGAAAGGGCCCACCTCAAGGCCTTTACGCCCGAAGCCATGGAACCGATTTGTGGCATCTCACCGGATGTGATCCGAGACGTGGCGCGGACCTTTGCTGGGGCCAAGGCTGGGATGATATTTTGGGGAATGGGCGTCAGCCAGCACATCCATGGCACCGACAATTCGCGCTGTTTGATCAGCCTTGCGTTGATGACCGGGCAGGTGGGTCGCCCCGGGTCTGGGCTGCACCCGCTGCGTGGGCAGAATAACGTGCAAGGCGCGTCCGATGCAGGGCTTATTCCGATGTTTGTGCCGGATTACCGGTCGGTCATGGATGAAACGGTGCGTGAAGATATCTTTAGCGTGTGGGGGCGGGACGAAGATTGGTCCAACCAAAAGGGCCTCACCGTGACCGAGATTGTGGATCAGGCCTATGCCGGGAATATCAAGGGCATGTACATCCAAGGTGAAAACCCTGCGATGTCCGATCCGGATGTGGAACATGCGCGCGACGCTTTTGCCAAGCTCGAACATCTTGTGGTGCAGGACATTTTCCTGACTGAAACGGCCTGCTTTGCCGATGTGATCCTACCTGCCTCGGCGCTCTATGAGAAGAACGGCACTGTCAGCAACACCAACCGACAGGTCCAGCGGGTGCGCCCTGCTGTTCCAACACCCGGCGCGGCGCGCGAAGATTGGCAGATCACGGTTGAGTTGGGTCAGCGCCTTGGGCTGAATTGGGACTACACCGATGTGTCACAGGTCTTTGCTGAGATGAAACAAGTCATGGGATCGCTCGACAATATCACATGGGACCGGCTTAAGACCGAAACCGTGACCTATCCATCGCTCAGCCCAACCGATCCCGGCCAAGCGGTCGTGTTTGGGAATGGGTTTCCGCGCCCTGATGGACGCGCGCGGTTTACCCCTGCATCCGTGATCCCGCCTGATGAAGCTCCGGATGCGGACTATCCGATGATCTTGACGACGGGTCGGCAATTGGAACATTGGCATACAGGGTCCATGACCCGCCGTGCTCGGGTTTTGGACGCGGTTGAGCCCGAGGCGAATTGTTCCCTGCATCCAAAGACGCTGCGCGCGCTTGGCGTGGACCCTGGCGACATGCTGCGGCTGACGACCCGCCGTGGGTCAATTGAGATCATGGCGCGGGCTGATCGCGCGGTGTCCGAAGACATGGTCTTTGTGCCATTCGCCTATGTTGAAGCGGCGGCAAATGTGCTGACCAATCCCGCTATCGACCCCTATGGCAAAATTCCGGAATTCAAATTCTCGGCCGTGCGGGTCGAGGCCATCTCCAAAATCGCAGCTGAATAAACAGACTGCCGCAACCAACAGGACACCCCATGGCATATAAGACTGATATCGAAATCGCACGCGAAGCGGATAAGAAGCCAATTCAAGACATAGGTGCCAAGTTGGGAATTGGGTCTGATGATCTGCTGCCGTATGGGCATGATAAAGCGAAAGTCAGTCAGTCATTCATCAATTCTGTGCAGGATCGCAAGGACGGTAAGCTG
>JBDWAL010000006.1:0-69263 GCA_039978895.1 Aliishimia sp. | reverse complement strand
GGCCACGCTGGAGCTGGAAGAGCTCAAAGGCGAACCCATCATTGCGGGCGACGCAAGATGGGAGCGGTATACGGATATGGTCAACGAGCATTGTATTGCCCGTGGCTTCTCGCTCGAGATTTCTCAGCGGGCTTACTTGCGTGACGAGATGCTTTCCCTTGTTCTGGGAGGTATGGGTGTTCTAATCTACCCCAATTGCATCATGAATGCCGCGCGCTTTGGTTTGCGAGCTATTCCGATCAGCGATGTTGGCGATGTTATCACGACCTCACTGATCTGGCGCAGCGACAGCGCAAACCCAATTGTAGCCCCGTTTGTCGAAGCTGTGCGAAAGTCGTTAGGCAACGTATTTGATACGAAATAACTATCAATAAATAGATTTTTGATATTTGAGAAATTGCGGGACGTTGCCTCTGATCGTTCAACAGAACAATGAGAGACAAATCGTAGTCAGAGCCCGAAATGTACAACTTACAACTCGATGCAGCATACTTCCCCGCTCAATCAAACCTGAAATCAATCGATGTGCCAATCGGCGAAGGTCTAAGGGAGGTTACAGCAAGAAACATCTACAAGTCGGCACTGACTGAGATCCGTCAGGATGGGTCGCGGGGACGCTCCTGGACATACGGAGAGCTTTGGGAGGACTGCCAACGCCTCGCGCTTGCCTTAAGTTCACGTTTTGCCAAAGGCGAAAAGATTGTGGTTTGGTCTCCAAACAGCCCTGAGTGGGTCTTGATGGAATATGCAGCCGCTCTTTCCGGTTTGGTTCTTGTAACTGCAAACCCCTCCCTTCAGGTCAAGGAACTCCGGTATGTACTCGAGCAGTCAGGCGCGGTTGCCCTATTTCATGTTCAAGAGTTCAGAGGCAATCCGATGTCTGAGATCGCCAAACTTGCAAGCAACGGTAACAACATCTTGCGAGAAGTAACTGATCTCGATGATCACGACGTTCTATTCGCACGAGGCTCAGACGAGGCGATTCTTCCTGAAGTCTCGACCTCCGATCCGGCACAAATTCAATACACGTCAGGAACGACCGGGTTTCCAAAGGCCGCGCTGTTGTCCCATGGGGGGCTTTTGAACAACGCGCGCTTTTATGCAGATCGCTGCGGCGTCACGGAACACAGCATTTGGATAAACATTATGCAGATGTTTCACACATCCGGCTGTGGGATGGTTACGCTGGGAGCAATGCAGGCAGGGGCGCATATGGTGCTTGTAAGCTTGTTTGATGCTCCTCGTATCGTCGATCTGGTCGAAAGCGAAAAAGCCGATATCGTCCTGGGCGTTCCAACAATGGTCGTTGCCCTTCTTGAAGAACAAGAAGCTAAACCGCGTAACACGAGTACGCTGCGAGTGATCAGCTGCGGTGGCGCCAATGTTGCCGCAGAATTGGTGCGACGGGTGAAGAAAGCGTTTGGATGCGGATTTTCAACCCTCTATGGCCAAACGGAGCACTGCCCAGTCATCACCCAGCACCACTTGGACGACAGTATTGACGATATCTGCAAGACAATTGGCCAGCCGATCCCTCAAACTGAAGTGTCCATCCGACGTTTGGCTGACAACTCCTGCGCTGATTTGAACGAACAAGGCGAAATCTGTGCGCGTGGCCCGTGCATTATGCTTGAATATCACGACAACCCGAAAGCCACGCAGGCGACGATTGACGCAGATGGTTGGCTCCATACCGGTGATTTGGGCACATTGGACGACCGAGGCTATCTAAAGATCACCGGCCGGGTCAAAGAGATGATTATTCGTGGCGGAGAGAACCACTTCCCTGCGGAAATCGAGAATGCGATGTTGACCCATCCAGAGATTCAAGAAGTCGCCGTGGTCGGCATCGCTGATGAAAAATGGGGCGAGTTAATCGCGTGTTTCATTCGATCATCGGGCGACGCAACTCTGAGCGCGGCGGAACTGAAATCCCATTGCCGATCCGAATTGTCTCCGCAAAAAACCCCAAATCTTTGGATACAGGTCGACAGCTTTCCAATGACCGGCTCCGGCAAAATCCAGAAATTTGCGCTGCGCGACATGTTTGAAAACGGGGATTTCACCCCCTTATCTGTATAGGTGCATCACTGGAGCTTCGCTACCGGGATCTATTGACCAGCACCCACTGTGGCACCTACCGGGTGCGGATTGAGGATCATCGCATCACTGAACTCCGCGCTTTTGAGCATGATCCCGATCCATCGCCGATTGGGCCGGGGATTGTGGATGTCCTAGAGAGCCCAACACGGATCATGGCCCCGATAGGCTCGACGGTGATCCGGGTGCCGCAGGAGAGAAGCGCGGTTCGGATGAATTCATAGAAGTCACCAAGGAGGAAGCCAACCGGCTTGTCGCACTGAATTGCGCCGTATTTGTACAGCGCATTGCATCCGTGCAATCGTCCAATTTTAGCGCGGATTAGGTCATCAATTGGAAACTTCGTTCCAACCAAAATCAGCACTTGTCGCGTGGCGTTCTCAAAATGCGCAGGGGTTGACTTATGCAACCAGTAATCTGCGCCAATCTACTAAAGCACTGACATCTAGGCATGAACAGTCGCAATCCCAACCCATTTTCACGGCATAAAACGCGATGCAAGCCGATAACTGAAAATTATCAAAGCATTCTATTTCGATATTATCCCTAATATCCAATCCTCGCTAGGTTGCCTCCATGTTGCCGAAGCAAAAACTGTCTGCCTCTCATAGCGGCGGCCAGGCGGATCGCAGCAAAAACTAGGGAGGAACCGGAATGCTAAACAGCCTATCAAAACCATTTGTCAGAGTAGTTGAGAGATGGATGCCAGATCCATTTATTTTCGCGGCACTTCTGACGTTGTTAACTTTCTTGCTTGCCATTACGCTTGCAGGTCAATCTCCGATAGATGCAGTCAATGGTTGGGGAGGGAAGTTCTGGTCCCTAACCTCTTTCACAACTCAAATCGCCATGACATTGCTTACCGGTTACGCACTGGCCAATACACCTTTCTCGCAAAAATGTCTGAAAGGCTTGGTCGGTCTCGTATCAAAGCCTTTCTATGCATATGCTATGGTGTGTTTTGTGGCCGGTGTTGGCTCTCTGGTGTCTTGGGCTATTGGCCTTATAGTTGGAGCCTTTCTTGCGCGGGAAACAGCGCGGGCATGCAAAGAGAGGGGGATGGTAGTTCATTTCCCTTTGCTGGTTGCCAGCGGTTACGCCGGATTCGTACTATTTGGTCAGGGTCTTTCCAGTTCCATTGCACTGAAAGTCGCCGAAACAGATCACTTTCTGGTCGAAAAAATGGGCGTTCTACCCGCTTCTGAAACCATATTCTCGAACTTCAGTATGGCGGTCGTACTTTTGGTCTTGATCACACTGCCCCTCATAATGGCAGCAACTGCTCCAAAATCCGAGGCGTGCATTCAGTTCAGCGGTGCAGAGATCGATGAGGCTACGAGTGAAGAAGGTGAGGGTACGCCTGCACACAAAATCTCGTCTATGCGTCTTTGGAATCTTCTGATTGGCGGATTAGGGTTAGCATTCCTTGTAAGCGAGTTCGTCATCGCCGGCAAAGGTCTAACATTGAACCTGATCAATATGGTGTTTCTGGTGAGTGGTATTTTATTGACGTCTTCGCCGTTGCACTACGTTCGCCTGATGACTGAAGGTGGCAAAACACTTGGTCCTATACTACTGCAATACCCGTTCTACGCGGGCATCATGGGGCTAATGGCAAGCTCTGGTCTGACACAGATTTTTTCGGGTTGGGTTGTCGCCTTTGCAAGTGCCGAAACATTGCCATTCTGGTCGATGATCAGTGCAGGTTTTGTAAACCTCTTTGTTCCTTCTGCGGGCGGTCAATGGGCCGTACAAGGGCCGATAATGATTGACGCGGCCCAACAGCTTGGGGCGGACATAAACCGTGTCACGTTGGGCGTGGCCATGGGCGACCAATGGAGCAACATGATACAACCCTTCTTTACCATTCCAGCGCTTGCGATCGCCGGGCTGCATGTCCGTCATATCATGGGATATTGCTTCATCGCATTTATCTGGACTGGTTTGATATTTGGCACCGCGCTGTTGCTGTTCTGAATCAAGAACCGAGGCGACACAAACCAGAAAGTGTCGCCTCGGTTCAACGCGCAAAAAGAGGTCATGAAAATGGAAAACAACACTCGCGAATTGCTCACCTCAACCCACTGGGGAACATATGTGGTGGATACTATTGATGGACGTGTCTCGGCGTTGCGCGGGTTTGATCACGATCCCGATCCATCGCCGATTGGGCCGGGGATTGTGGATGTCTTGGAAGGGCCGACGCGGATCATGGCCCCTATGGTGCGTAAAAGCTGGCTGGAGGGTGGTCCGGGCACAAAAACGAAGAAACGTGGTTCGGATGAGTTCGTCGAAGTCAGCTGGGACGATACCAACCGCTTGGTCGCAGATGAATTAGAACGTGTTCGCAAAGCCCATGGCAACCAGGCGATCTATGCGGGTTCCTACGGCTGGGCCAGTGCTGGCCGTTTTCATCATGCACAAAGTCAGCTCAAGCGGTTTCTGAACTGTATCGGTGGATATACCGGTTCCAAGAACACCTATTCCTTTGCTGCCGCCGAGGTTCTGGTGCCGCATATTCTGGGCACATTCCGGGGGCATTTGGACACGACCACGAGTTGGGAGAGCATCGCCTCGGATTGCGAGCTGTTCGTCGCTTTCGGCGGAGTCCCTCTAAAGAATGGCCAAATCAGCCAAGGCGGCACCGGAGCACACGTACAGAAAGGCGGGCTGCTGGCCGCGCATGAGGCGGGCGTCAAGTTCGTCAACATCTCTCCCCTAAGGTCTGACCTGCTGGATCAGGTCAGCGCGGATTGGCTGGCGATCCGGCCCAATACAGATGTGGCGCTGATGCTCGGGCTCGCGCATGTGCTTCTCAGCGAAGATCTGCATGACCGTTCTTTTCTGCACCGCTACACAGTCGGATTCGATCATTTTGCCGGATATCTTTTGGGCGACGCGGATGGTATTCCAAAATCATCAGAATGGGCTGCAGAAATCTGCGAGATTCCTGCCGATACCATCCGTGATTTGGCCCGTCGCATGGCGCGCCGCCGTACTATGATCTCAACCGCCTGGGCTTTGACACGTCAGGATCACGGCGAACAACCCTTTTGGGCGGCCATCGCGCTGGCCTCAATGCTGGGACAGATTGGGTTGCCCGGCACAGGCTTGGGCTTTGGTTATTCTGCGTTGAACAATACCGGGCTGAATCGTACGCCGATCAATTACGCGTCCTTTCCGCAGGGTCACAATCCTGTGCCGGATTTCATCCCCGTGGCACGCGTGACCGAAATGTTGGAGAACCCCGGCAAAAAATTCGACTATGACGGCGCGTCCTACGAGTATCCCGACATCCGGCTCGTCTGGTGGGCCGGTGGCAACCCGTTCCATCACCATCAGGACCTCAATCGGATGCGCCGGGCGTGGGCCAAACCCGAAACCATCATCGTCAACGAATGGTGCTGGAACACACTGGCCAAACATGCCGATATCGTTCTGCCCTGCACCACATCGCTGGAGCGGAGCGACATCGCGCTAACACCCAAAGACCCCTATCAGGTGGTCATGGATCAGGCGATCGACCCCGTGGGCCAGGCGCGGGACGATCACGACATCCTCCGCGGGATCGCCGCCAAGATGGGCGTAGAAAATGCATTTACCGAAGGCCGCAGCCCAGAAGAATGGCAGCGCTGGATCTGGGACATCTCGCGTCAACAAGCGGCCGAGCAAGGCGTTGAACTGCCCGATTGGGAGAATTTTCAGCGCGACGGTTGGATCAGGATACCGGCGCCCAAAAAGCCGACGATCATGATGCAGGCGTTCAGGGAAGATCCCGAAACCAATCCATTGGCAACACCGTCGGGCAAGATCGAGATTTATTCGGAGACCATCGCAGGCTTCGGCTATGACGATTGTCCGGGACATCCAACCTGGATGGAGCCGACCGAATGGTTGGGCCGAGCAAATCCGGACCATCTTCATATGATTTCAAACCAGCCACGCAATAAACTGCACAGCCAGTTGGATCATGGTGCAGTCAGCCGCGCGGATCGCCCCAAGGGCGTGGAACCCGTCACAATGCACCCTGTTGATGCCGCCACGCGCGGACTGGAAGAAGGGCAAATCGTTCACATTCACAATGCCCGCGGCTCCTGCCTTGCCGAGCTTCGGATCAGCGATGGCATCCGTCCCGGCGTCATCCAGATCTCTACCGGAGCATGGCTTGACCCCGACGGTGACCTTTGCCGCCACGGCAACCCGAACACGCTCACCCTCGACAAGGGCACGTCAAGACTAGCCCAAGGCCCAGTGGCGCACTCCTGCCTCGTCAAAATAGAAGCCGAGAAACTTGCCGCTGAAGCGTAAAAACGTACATCACCTTAACATTTTGTAGAAGATTCAATTACCTCCCCTACTAGCCGGCCAATTCGCGAATTTGGCCGGCACCTTTTTCCGGAGACCAGAGACTGACCGAGCCAAGAGACCACCTAGGCGCATCTCTAAACAAGAACGTTTCTTATCTCGAATGTATAGTATATCGCGTGGCTAAATACTGCGCATCATGGCCGTTTCTCGGTTATGATGCTACGCGACCGAGTTGCCCTCAACATCCAAGAATTACGCCGCGAGCGTGGGTTGAGCCAAGAAGAGCTTGCTCTGCGTGCGGACGTCAATCGTGGATACATGGGCAAACTCGAAAACGCCAAATACGCGGCTTCTCTCGACATGCTGGAAAAGATTGCAAGTGCGCTCAACGTGGACCCATCGGTTTTATTGGCACCACGCTGAGTAGGTACCCACTCCCATTCGCCGCCCCAGAAAATTCCACTATTGCGAGCATCTGGATCCTGCCATGAAACCGCCACGCCTTAGAGCACGGCCGATTGCCGAAGGAACGCTCCGAAACGCCAACGGTGAACAGGTGGCGTGGCGAGATTTCCTCTGGAATACCGGGCGTGTTTCTCGCATGTGGTTTGTCGACCCTGACTCTGTGACCGAAGACGAAATCGAAGTCCGACCACTCGACAATCCCAAGTCAGCCGGCGACCGCACCTAGTACGGAAACCACTCCGAGTGATCCATGTTGCCCTCGTAGTCGCCGTATTCGACCATCACAGCTCGGTGAGAAAAACTGTAGCGACCTCCTCCACTCGGAAAGGATATCGACTGGCCATTCTCGCTGACAAAATTTTCTGGCCAGGGCGAGTGTGATCCGTAGACGCGCACATGATAGCGGCAGTTTCGGTTCTCGTGATCGCAGGATCGAACATACCAATCCCACTGACGGGGATCATCTCGCGGCTCGTAGGACCTTCCATAGAACCAGAGAACCCGCGTTTTTCTCAGCCAAGCGTATTCCGGGATAGTGATGTCCAGCTCCCCTTCCCCGCCGGGCCCACCAAGTTCGACCGGCACGGCCGCGAAGGTACAGATCCCGAAGGGCGGCCGAACCGGCCAAGGGGTAATGCGTCGAATCATTTCCGCATAGGCAGCGGCACAGACCGCGCTCGACGGAAACCCACCGGCCATACACAGCATGATTGCGCAGTCCATGTCGTAAGCACGCACAGGTTTTGTGCCAAACGCACCAATACCAAGCGCAATAACTACGCTCACCATCAACCGTCGCATTAGTTTCTCCAATGATTATTGCAATCTATCATCCACTTAGCAGGTTTTTTGTGGGAATCTACCTTTTTTTCTATTTTCTACGTTTTATATATATTGACTCCATCTACGGTTTTCGTGTCCTTTGCATCATGTAGAAGGTCTCTCAGGGGGAGAGACCATGCCGATAGCAAGACACCTAAGCCTGATCACGCTCGATGGAGTGAAGGATCTGATCGCCAGAGGCGTTGAGTTCACATGTCGGTACGAGCTCGTGAGAGGCACAGGTGACGGCAAGCCGCTTTACCATTGCATCTACACGGTCGGGGGTGAGGAACTCATCCTGGTCGCGGCAAAGGTGCAGAAGCACGGCCCCAAAGTGCGCGAGTTCGCGCTCTGGCCGGGGCTCGTCAATCACCACGTCAATTTTGGCGATGGCCACCCTGTCAACATTGATCTCGATATCCGCAACGCCGAGGACGGCGATGGCGGATCTGATGGTGATCAAAGCTGACGGCAGCGTCAGAACTTCCGGCTGGAAATTTCATGGGCAGGAAGAAGCTGAACCTGCGGTCGCCCGAGCCGAGACTGCCGATCCGAAAACCAATCGCGCGATCCTCGCGGCTATTCGGGCGACATCGAAACGACACGAAACAAATCGTAGCTTAGTTCTTGTTGGACTGCCGACCGCCGATTGGCATGTCCTCTTCCAGGCCTTGATCGAAGCTGAAAGCGGCTACAACCCGACAGCAATCAGCCCAAAAGGGGCCTACGGGTTGGGCCAATTGATGCCAGTCACGGCGCGAAGCCTGGGCGTTGACCGGACTGATCCCAAGCAGAACCTAGAAGGCGCCGCGCGCTATCTGCTAGCTCAGCTTTCAGAGTTTCGTGACATCGACCTGGCGCTGGCCGCTTACAACGCTGGCCCGCACCGGGTCCGCGAATTTGGCGGCGTTCCCCCATTCAAAGAGACGCGCAACTACATCGCCCGCATTCATCGCATCCGCGCACGTCTTTCCGGACAGCCCATAACCCGCACCGCCACTCACGGAACGTCGCGGGTGCCCGTTGTCATCGACCTGAACTGATTCACCAAGGGAAATCCCAATGAGAAAACCTCGTCTCCGACACCTATTGCCTGCCACCACAACCCTGGCGTTTTTTGCGAGCCCTGCCTTCGCGCAAGACCTATCTCCAATCCAGACGATGTTGGAGACGGTCGAAGCTGCGCTGACGGGGCCGATCGGCATTGCAGTCGCCACGCTGGCCGTCATCGGCACCGGCTTCATGTGCATGATGGGGCGCCTCAACTGGGGTTGGTTCGCCTCGGTCATCATTGGCATCGTGCTGATCTTTTCGGCCGGCACGATTGTCGACGGGTTTACTTAAGTCACTCACGGAGCGAACCCAATGGTAGAACGATCCCCTCTCTTCCTCGGGCTGGCGCGCCCGCCGAAATATCTCGGCCTCCCGGTCGGCTACCTCGTGGTGCTGGCCATGGGGGTCGTCCTGCCCTTCATCTGGACCAAATCGCTCATATTCTTCCTCATTGGGATCGTCGCCTACCCGGTTCTCTGGTTCGTGGCAGATAAGGAGCCGCATTTCTTCGAGGTGCTGCGGGTTTCCTATGGAACGGTGCGGTCCACGAAAAACCGATCCCTGCACGGGGGCGACAGCTTTGGCGCTTGATGGCACAAGATCCGTGCCCCCTGCCCTCATGGCAGCTGACGGTAGCGCTTTCACACGAGAGAGTTTTCTCGCGGAGCATCTGCCGTATTTCTCGTGCGTGGCAGATGACGTGCTGATCCTGCGCGAGGGGGACCTGATGGCAACCCTGCGCCTTGATGGCCTCAACCCGATGACCACACCGGATGCGGAACTTGACGCGCTGCGCCGGGCTGTTGCCGCCATCGTCGCCCAGACCGGCGATCTCTTCGGCTACTATGTGCACCGGATTTCTGTGCCGCAGGATCTGTCGTTGCAGCCCATAGACGGCGACAGTTTTGCCGCCGAGATCGATCGGCGCTGGCAGCGCCATGTCAAAAGCCTCAAGCCCAAGAAAAAGCAGCTCTACCTCACCATCCTGCGCCGCCCGGACCTGACCTCGCGCCTGCCACTCCTGCGTGGCCTCGCCCGCAAAGGTTGGGTCAAGGACCGCGCGGCACGGATGCAGGAATTGAATGAGGTCGTCGGCTTTTTTGAGGTGGCGCTGGCCAATGCCAGGCCAAAACGATTGACCACCACCGGCGGCGAATGGCTTGGGTTTCTGAACACTCTGAATTCAGGATCGTTTACCCCGATTGTCTTTGGTCAAGGCGCCCTACCCTTGGCACATCAACTAGGCAATGTCCGCGCGACCTTCGAAGGCGACACGGCACGGATTGAGTGCGCCACCACCAGTGTCACCCGCTACGGCGCGCTCTTCAGCATCAAATCCTACCCGGCACTCACAGATGTCACCCTGCTTGACGGGCTCGATCTGCCTCTCGACATCGTGCTGACCAATTCCTTCACACCGATCCCGACCAATATCATGGCGGAACGCATTCAGCGGATCATCCGCCAGATGCATGCCTCAGATGATGCCGCCGTATCGCTGCGCGACCAGCTTGCCATCGCCGCCGATGATCAGGAGGCGGGGCGGATCGCCTTCGGCAATCATCACCTCTCTATCGCGGTCTATGCCGAGAGCCGTAACATGCTCGAACGCGCCGCGGCCCAAATCAAACGTGCGGGTCAGGAAATCATGGCCGTGATCGTGCGCGAGAACATGGCGCTGAAAGCCACCTATTTTGCCCAGCATCCGGGTAATTTTGGCTACCGGGCACGGCGCACACCTATTTCCTCGATCAACTTCGCCGACTTTGCAGCCTTGCATGGCTCAGTCGAAGGCCGAAGTGGCAAGGACAGCCCCTGGGGCGAGCCAATCACCGTACTGCCATCGGTGGGCACTTCTGGCTACCGGTTCAATTTCCACGAGGCAGGTGATGCGAGCAAGGAACCAACCGTCGGCCATACGCTGGTTCTGGGCCGCACCGGCACCGGTAAGACCCTGACCACGGCGTTTCTGGCGGCACAATCGCAACGGGTCGGCACGCGGCTCTTCTTCTTTGACAAGGATCGTGGCCTAGAGATGGCCGTACGCGCCCTGGGCGGCAAATACCACGAGGTGCGTGCTGGCGTGCCAACCGGCCTCAATCCGCTCGCAACCGAGGTCGACGAGCGCGGTCGTGCCTGGCTCTCCGACTGGCTTGGCACGCTGCTATCCACCCATGGCGCACTCTCCGGCGAACAATCCCGCCATATTCAAAACGCCGTGCGCCAGAACGCGGAAGCCGGGGCCTCGCTGCAAACATTCGAGAGTTTCGAGACCCTGTTCCGCTCCCTGGATGATGGCGGCGAATTGCAATCCCGCGTCGGCGAATGGGTGCCGGGCGGACGTTATGGCTGGGTTTTCGCCGCCAACCCGTCCGGCCCGACCCTGGCCCTCGACAGAGATATCGTCGGCTTCGACATGACCGAGATCCTCGACATGTCGACCGAACGCATGGCCGTGCTTTCCTACATCTTCCGCCAGATCGAACGGGTGGTCGAAGATCGACGTCCCACCATCATCGTGCTGGATGAGGCCTGGAAGCTGCTCGACGACGCCTACTTCGGGGCGCGGCTGGAAAACTGGCTGGTGACGCTCCGGAAGATGAACTGCGTCGTCGTGATGATGACGCAATATCCGAGCCAATTGCGCGATGCCCGGGTCGGCAAGACCATCGTTGAAACCGTCCCGACCCAGATCCTCTTTCCCAATGATCGCGCCACGCCCGCCGATTACGACTTCCTACGCGTCTCAGAAAAAGAAGCCGCCCTGCTCACCGAGCCAACGGCAGGCCAGAGGATCGCGTTGGTTCGGTCCGCCGGTGACAGCCTCTTTGTCGATACCGATCTGTCTGCCCTCGGGGGTTTGCTCCGGATCCTCGGGGGTGGGCGGACCGGCGAGGCGCAGGTCGGTCCCGATTGGCGCAACAACCCTGACTTCTGGAGAACCCAATGCGAATGATCTTTTTGATGCTGGCCCTACTCGGCGTTGCCGCCTGCGAACGTTACACCGAGAAAACCTCGCCCTGCTTTGGCAAGAATGGTGAGCCGGTGGTGTCTCGCAACGCGACCACACCACTTACGTTTTCCACGAAATCCCCAGACCTCATCAAAGACTGCACCTTCGAGCCGGTGAACGGTGACTAATGCGCACCGCGCTCCTCATATCCATGAGCCTTGGCCTCTTGCCCTTTGGTGCGCTCGCACAAGGTGTGCCCATCCAGGACAATTCCGGGCTGGGTCAGCTTGCAGCGATCCTGGGCCAGTTAGGAGCAGATGCAACGACGCAGCGCGAGGTTCTGTCGACAGAGGAACAACTGGCTGAAATCCAGGCCGAACAGTTGCGTGTGCTCGAAGAGATCACGGATGCCATCACCGGGCAGGGCTTCAACATCCAGGCGCTCGAGGGCAATGCCAATTTCCCCGCCTCCGCCGTCTACCCGCCTGTCTCCAATCACCCGATGGACAGCCGCCTCTTCGGCGACGGCCGCGAAACCATCGAAATGATGATCGTGCAGGTCGCAGGCGAATTTGCCGGATCACCAGGCGTCGCACGGGCAGGTCTTTCGCCAACCCAATGGCGCTGCCTGTTCCAGGCGCTCATCAAGCAGGAAAGCCGCTTCAGCGTCACCGCCCAAAGCCCGGTCGGCGCCTACGGGCTCACCCAACTCATGCCCGGCACCGCATCCGATATGGGCGTCGATCGCTACGACGTCATGGACAATCTGCGCGGCGGGGCGCGATACATCACCACGCAGCTGAACCGCTTCGGCACCATTCCGAACGCGCTAGCCGCCTACAATGCCGGGCCCGGGCGCGTCATTGAATATGGAGGCGTGCCGCCCTTCAAGGAAACCCAAGGCTATGTCCGAAACATCTCGCGGTTTTACAATGAATACCTCGCCGTGGTCGGCGGCGCGGATGCGCTCGGCACGCTGACGCCCGCCGACATGGCGCTGGCCGAGTATTCCAACATCTCGGATGCCAGCCTTTACTACGCCGCCGATGCCCACGCCACGACCCAGCAGGTCATCAATCGCCTCGCCGCGATCATCCGCCAGATCAATACGCAGCCCAATGTGAAGGCGGCGATCGAGCTCAACACCTACGCACGGGCCGAGATCGCCCGCATCCTCTCCCTCCGCGTCCGGCTGATGGCTGCGAACCAGATGCGTGAGGCGGCCCACGCACAGCACCTGGTCGTCGATCGTATGGAAGAGAGGGAATTCATGGCCATGGAGGTTTCCCGATGAAACGCATTCTACTCAGCGCCGCCACCGCGCTCGCCCTTTGCACCACCCCTGCCCTCTCCCAGGGCGTTCCAACTTTCGATGGCCAGGCGCTGCGCCAGCTCCTCCTACAACTCGAACACATGGCCGAGGATCTGGGTATCCAACATGAACAGCTGACCACGCTCCGGCGTGAGTTGGAAACCCAGTTGATGCAGCTCGAAAACCTTGAGGCCCAATTGCGCTCGCTCATCAACGGCAATGGGCTGGGTGATCTCTTTGCCACAATCGAGGAATTCGAAGAGTTGCGCGGGGCATTGGTTGGTCCTTTGGAAACCCTGCAGGCGCTGGCCAATGGGGATTTTACCTCCGGGTCTGATCTGTCTGCGCAGGTTGAAAACGCGCTCTCGGGGACCGGGTTGACGTCCACTGATCTCTCCGGCCTTTCCTCCTCCACGGAACCCGCCGACAACCGCCTCGCCACCTCGGCGGGTGCCAGCGCCATGTTGTCGGTGGCTGCACAAGAATCCCACGAGGAAGCCGGGGCCAGTCTCGGACGGCTCGAGACCATGGTCGGCCTCATCGACGATCAGGATGGATTGAAGGCTGCGGTCGATCTCAACACCCGCGTGACCGCCGAGCTCGGGATCATCATGACCCAGATCTGGCGGCTGGAAGCGGCACAAGGCGTTAGTGCCGGCCAACTCGGCGTGGTCGATGCCGCCACTCTCGCTGCCGAGCGCAAGTTCCGCTCCATGGAGGTGCCACAGTGATCAAGCGCATCGACATCGCGATTGGGCTCCTGTTGGCCTTTGCTGGTCCGGGCTTCGCCCAGACGTCCGGTGGTTTTGAAACCATGGCTCAGCCTGGGGAAACGGTTGAGGCTTGCGTCGCGCCGCGACCGCCGCGCAAACTCGCCAAGACCGCCTACATTCGCAATGGCTATCGGGCGATCTTGCGCATCATGGCCGCGCGGCACTGGCAGGAGACCGGCAGTTGCGATTGCATGGTCAACGACATCACTTGGGACGAGGTGGTGTTAAAGGGCGAAGAATTCGTGACCAGCGACGATCCTCTTCGGCCCTTCGATACCTCAGAACTACGCCTGCTTGCCGACAGCCTGGAAGCCGAGCGAACTGCGGCCTGCGCGGCAGACTGACGTGGGGATCATCCGCGATATCCTTTCCCAGGTCGATGACGCCGTCGACAGCGTGGCCGAATCCGGCTTTGCCGATGGTGCGGGCGTCGTCGGAGACGTGATTTCTGCAGGCGCCGTCGTTCTTCTGATCCTGCTCGGCATCAATGTGGTTATGCAGTTGCGCCCAATGACATTCGGGAATGGCTTCGCTTTCGGCATCAAGCTCGCATTGGTGTCGATTTTTGCGCAGAGCTGGGACAACTTTGCCGTCATCTACGATATCGCCACATCGGTCCCGGATAGCCTGGGCGCGGCTATTCTGGATCTCACCGACAGCGGCGACGAGGCTGGCGTCTACGAAAGCCTCGATTCCATGGTGAACCGCATCACTGCCTACGGCGATGCGATCGGGGACAATGCGGGCTGGGTCTTCGGCGCGGTATTGGGTGCGATCTTCTTCGTTCTCTCGGCCATCTTCGCCGCTGTTACAGCCGGGATCATCGCTTTCGCCAAGATCGTCTTCACCCTGATGATCGTCATCGCGCCCTTCATGATTCTGGCCTCCCTCTTCAAACCGACACAGTCGCTTTTTGAGGCCTGGTCCCGCGCCACGATTGGCTATGCGCTAATGCCCGTGGCCGCGGCGGGAGCAGCCGGTATCATCGTTGCGATTGCCGAGAGTATCGGGGCTTCATCCGCCGATCCGGACAATGTCGCGACAATCAGCCTGATCCTGCCCTTCCTGGTCATCCTAATCCTGAGCGCGGGCATCATGGCCTCAGTGCCCTACATCGCCTCAAACCTGACCGGCGTGGTCGGCATCGCTTCCAATGCCATCGGCCTCACTGGTCTGGCACGACAGGGCGTCATCAATGCAGGAGAATACGGAACCGGTGGGGCGGCCCGTATGGCCACCGGCAAAACACCCCACGAGTTGCGCCATGCCACCAGCGACGGCCTCGTCAAAACCGGCCAGATCATCCGCCAAACACCCGGTGCCATGCTGACGCGTGCCAAGTCTTTCCGCAATTCCAACGAGGCCACCTGATCCATGAGCAAAGCACGCGACGCCTTCGAGGCGGATTTCATCTATGGGCCACGACGACGAGAACGGTTTGCGTATTTCGTGGCAGCTGCTGGCGTGATCATCGGGCTCGCTGGATTCCTTGGCGCTGTTTCTCTCTTGCCGCTCAAATCCGTTGAGACCTTCGTCGTCGTTGTCGACAAGGAAACCGGCGAGATGGACCGGGTCTCGCAGGTCGCAGCCCTCACCCTCGATGAAAGCGACGCCATCATCCAGGCCAACTTGGTTGCCTACGTTGATGATCGGGAAACCTATGACCTCACTGATGGCGAGCAGCGCATCAACTCGGTGCTGGACCGTTCGGACAGCGATGCTGCACGTACGCTCCGCGATCTCTGGTCCTCGACCAATGAAGACTACCCGATCACCGTCTATGGTCGAGAAGCCAAGATCGACGTGGTGATCCGCTCGGTGAACCAGATCGAGCCGGGCGTTGCCCAGGTCCGTTTCACCCGGACCCTGCGCCGCGAGCGCGATACGCGCACGGTGACCCGACCCTATGTCGCAACCCTCGCCTATGAATTCCGCCCGGAAACCCGCCAACGCCTGCAGGATGTCTGGGCCAACCCCCTTGGCTTCGTCGTCACCTCCTACCGCGTCGATGCCGAAACTCTCGAGAATTGATTTCCCATGAAGTTCATTACGCCTTTCCTGCTTGCTGCAGCACTTCCCACCCTGGTCTTCGCCGAGGCGACACCACAAGGTGGCCCGCTCGATATCCGCATCCGCTATGCCACCTACAACGAAAACCAGGTCTTCCGGATCGAAACCGATTTACGCCATTCGACCACGATCCACTTTGGCCGTGGCGAACGGTTCGAAGCCGTCATCGTTGGTGACACGGAAAGTTTTCAGGTCGATCCGATCCCCGAGCTTGGCAACGTTCTGACTATCAAGCCGCATGTCGCCAAGGCGTCGACCAATATGACGGTGATCACCAACCGACGCAGCTATTCCTTCCATCTGCGCGAAGGTTCGATCCCAAACCGCACCGGCATGTTTTTCGAGGTGCGGTTCAAATACCCCGAAGACGCTCGCCGATCACGTCCAAGTACCGCAAAGGGCTTTGAGGCGCCGCGCAACTACGCCTATCTCATTTCAGGTGAGAGCGATTTTCGACCGGCATCGGTCGACGACGATGGGCGCTACACCTACTTCACCTTCCCGGAAAACACCCGACAGCCTGCCATCTTCAAAGCCGACGATCAGGGCCGGGAGCGCACGGTCAACTGGACCCAGGATGGCAACACCGTTCGGGTGCTCGGCGTGAACGACTACTGGACCCTGCGGATCGAAGACGAGGCGCTCTGCATCGTGCGTGATCGCTCCGCCATTTACGTGAGCAATTGACCATGGCCGACGATCCTGATCTGCAAAAGCGCCTCGACACGTTCAAGGAGGGCAAGACGAAACCCCGGTCCGGTGGCATCGGTGTGGGGGCATTGGCAATCGCCCTCGCTCTTGGCGGTGCTGGTGTGGCCTACTGGTTGGCAAGCAGCGCCCAGGACGGGCCAGCACAACTTGAGACCTCCGAAGTGACACCGTTCCAGGATGGGCGCCCCGGATCGGGCCGCCTCGAGTTCCCCCCGGATGAGACCGATCGGCGGGTCAATGATGCGCTGATCGCGGTGGAAGAAGCGCTTGATGTGCCCGCCGTCCCTGCCCCGGAGCCCAGCCGCGAGGTGCTCGATGAATTGGCCCGCCTACGTGAGGCGTTGGCTGCCAGCCAATCCGAACGCAATGCCGAAATCCAGGCTGCTGTCGGCGATCTGCGGGCCGCATTCGATGCCCAAACCAAGGCACTCGAAGAACAGATCGCAGAACGTGAACGAAATCTAGCCACCCTCGAGCGGGAAAACACGACACGCCTTTCCAGCCTGCAGAGCCTTCTCGATGCGGAACGGGCGCAACGGGAAGCGCTTGAACACGAGTTGCAGCAAGGCGCCCTCATTGCCGATCAACGTCTTCTTGAAGAACGGCGTCGGCAGGAAGAAGAGCAACGACGACGCGAAGCTGAACGTGCTGCCGCCGAACTGCTGAATGCGCAAATCCGGTCACCCGCCATCGTCTATGCCGATGGCAAGGGGGCGGCCGCAGCCCCACCTGGAACGCCTGGCGTAACACCGACTGGGGCGACTGCACCCCTCAATGAAAACGAAGCCTATCTGCAAACCGCCGCCCGACCGCTTGAGATCGAGGAAGCCGCCCGCATGGAATTCCCGGATCGCACGCTTGCGCAAGGCTCTGTGATCCAGGCCGCCCTGCAAACCGCGATCAACAGCGATTTGCCAGGCAATGTGGTGGCCGTGGTCTCAGAACCCGTGCCCGCATTTACCGGCGACCGGATCCTGATCCCACGTGGGTCGCGTCTCTTCGGCCAGTATCGCTCTGGTATCGAAGTCGGCCAGAAGCGAATCCTGATCCTCTGGACCCGTATCCTCGCACCCGACGGAACCTCCATCAATATCGCCTCTGTCGGCGCTGATCGGCTTGGCCGTTCCGGCATGACAGGCCTCGTCGACACCAAATTCCTTGAACGCTTCGGTGGTGCTGCGCTGATCTCGATCATCGGGGCTGCCCCCTCCGTAGCCGCAGATCGGGTCGATGACGAAACCGCATCCGATGTTCTGGCAGACATTGGCTCCGATCTGTCTGACGCCACCAGTTCCGTCATCGCCGATCAGGTCTCGATGTCGCCGACAATTTATGTGGATCAAGGTGCGGGTGTGACCGTGCTCGTGGACAGAGATGTGGTAATCCACGGGGATTCCGGGTCGCACTAACCCAAAGAGCATCGGATTTCGCGTTCGAGCCAAAGGCGAGAGGCAGCGAAAACCGATTCAACAAAACCGGAAACACCGAATTGAATGTCGAAGCCCTCCCATCGTCCTACCTTGAGCGTTACCTAGCGCCTTTCGAGCACTGGCTGAGCGATGATGACGTCATCGAGCTGGCCATCAATCCAGACGGGCGGGTTTGGGTTGAACGGCGTGGGTCCGTTGCCATGGAATGCGGTGACAAGGCCGTAGGCCCAGCTGACGCAATCAACCTCGGTACCACCATGGTTGGCGACGCAAAGGCCAAAGTCTCCGAAAAGAACCCGCTTGTGTCCGGAAAGGTAGAGTTTCGGGGGCGACCACTGCGCGTGCAGGTCGTGGTTTCGCCTGCCGTGGAACAAGGAGCAGCAATCACCATAAGGCTGTTTGGGCAAACCGACATTCGAAGCTATGAGCCGACCTACCTTCAGGGCAAAGCTGTTTCTCTGACCGACATTCGGGCAGAGAAATTGAAAGCGATTTCGAAACAGGCAGAAACCGATCTGACCGGAGCGCTAACGCGGCTTGTTGAAAACCGCCTGAACATCCTCGTGAGCGGTGGTACCTCAACGGGCAAGACCACCTTTGCCCGTCATCTCCTGACTCATGTTCCTGACAGCGAGCGGCTCATCACCATCGAAGATGCGTTCGAGCTGTTCCCGCACCAGCCAAATTCAGTCTGCTTGCTGGCAGATCGGTCCAAGGACAGCCCGCGATCAGCCGGAGCATTGCTGCAAGCGTCTCTTCGGATGCGACCCGATCGGATCGTGGTGGGCGAATTACGAGGGTCTGAAGCGCTCACCTATCTCGAAGCGATCAATACTGGGCATGGCGGATCGGTATCGACCATCCACGCTGAAACCGCGGAACTTGCTATCGACCGATTGGCGATCATGGTTCTGCAGGCCGGAACACCGCTGACCTTTGCCGAAGTGCAAACTTACATCCGCAAATCGATTGATGTAATCGTGCAGTTGGGGCGGACTGAGGGGAAGCGGGGGATTGCCGAATTGTTGGTGTTGGGCTGAGTCAGCTATTCTGCCAACAGATCCCCGATAAAACTCTCCTGCCGGTCCAGCACCCGCTCCCACTCCGGTGGCACCCCATCATCACGGTCCATCTCCTCCGGCCGCAAATCCTCTACATCAGGTTTCGTGGCCACCGCCCGCATCGCCCGTGCCTGTCGCCGACGTGACCTCAGCGTGCTGGCTGGCTCCTGCTCTTCAGCATCCTCTCCGTCATCGCCACCATCAACCCAAGGCCCCACCCCTTCCACACTTGGCGGATAGGGGTAGTCCCTGCCCTCCTGCTGCTCGACCATCGCTTTGAACAACGGATCGTCGTAATACTTGATCCGCTGCGCCTTGATCGGATGCTGCGGCGAGGCAAGGATGATCACCTCGTCAGGGTCCAGAAGGCGGGCCTCGGTTTCCGAAAGGAGCGGTCGTTCCTCCAACCGCGCGCTGGTCGAGGTCGCCCCGAGGATCCCCTTGTTGCGCCCATACATGCGTGTGACCGCCTCGCGCGTCGTGCTGCCAACCGCCGCCGACACTTCCCGAACCGTGCGCTGATCGCGCGGCGTGATGTAGAGCTTGAGCCCTGCCCCGTTCTCGAGGCTCTCACGACCCTCGGACCCATAGATACGATCGAGCGCTGCCAGCGACTGCGCGATCATCGCCACGCGCCCGCCATAACTCGCCAGCGAATGTATCGCGCGCTCGAGATAAGGCATGGCGCCCATTTGTTGGAATTCATCGATCATCATCATGACCGGCCAGGGCTCATCTGGGCCCGGTTCATTCAGGCGCAGGCTGGCAATGAGATCGGCGAACATGAGCCGTAGAAGCGGCGCTAGCGTCGCGATGTGATCCTCAGAAACCACGACGTAGAGCGAATGCGGTTTGCGCCGGAATTGCCCGAAATCGAAATCACTGGCCTCGGTCGCAGACCGCACCGCCGGGTTGTCCCATTGCTTGAGGCCTGCGGTCATCAGGGCCTGGATGTTCGAGGTCAAAAGTCGTGACGAGGCGCTGGCCGCATTGGTCCAAAGCTCACGGACGACCTCTTCCTTCGCTTCTTCGGCATAGGCACTGTATTGGGCGTTCTTGTAGTCGCCCGCCGAGACGATCTTGTTCACCTCCCCCAGGGTCGGCGTACCGCGCTGGATTGCTAGCAAGCAAGCCGCGACAAAGATCGACTTGCCCGCCTCCGAGAAGGTGTCGAGGGTCTTGTTGTCCTTGTCGAGGAAGAGATCGGCCAGGATCGAGGTCTCGGTGAACTGCTGTGCGAAGCTGGGACAGGCCGCGATACGGGCAAGCGGATTGTAGCGATGGGTGCTGTTGGCCCAATCGAACGGGCTGAACCGGAACACCTCGTCACCATTCAACGCGCGGAGCCGTGAGGTCTTGTCGAAATTCTCTCCTTTGACATCGAGCACCACGACCGATCCTGCGAAAGACATAAGGTTCGGGATCACGAAACCTACGCCTTTGCCAGCCCGGGTTGGCGCCACAATCATCACATGCGGGATTTCGCTCGAGGAGATGAACTCGGATTTGGATTTCGGCTTGCCGAGTTTACCGCAGACAAAACCTTTGCCCGGACCATGCAACATGCCGTTCTTTCGAAGCTCTGCCTTGGTCTGCCAGTGTGCGGAGCCATAGTCGTCCTGTTCCCGTTTCCAGGTCCAGGCGGCGGCGAGAACGCCAAGCCCGAGCGCTCCGAACCCGACAGCGCCAAACGCCACCTTAAAGGCCTCAGGATGGGCGAGCCGCAAGCCCGCTCCGGCACGCCAGACGGCGAACATGTCGAACTGGCCAAAACCGGTGCGCAGCGCCAGCGCCAGGTAGAAGCTGGCGACGATGGTGCCCAGCAATGTGCCACAGATCAGACCGAAGGGCACCGCGGCCCAGAGAGGGATGGGTTTCATGGGTAGTGTTCCGATCAGTCAGAAGGCCATTTCGTCGTCGAGATCGCGTCCCGTATGTTGACTGAGATCACGGGATTTTGCCTGCTCGGCTTCCATCTGCCGGGCCACCTCCGTCACCTTGTCCTGCTGCAGGGCCGCAGCACGGTCGGTGAAGACCCGATCGCCGGTTTCCTCGTGGGTCATCTCGAGGAATTCCTGGGTTACCGTGATCTGATCGATCTTGCCGGGCAGCGCCTCTTCCAGCACCGCGTAGTTGCCGCGCCGCAACTCGGCCAAACCCTCCTCGCCCAGCTCTTTGAAGAGCTCGGCCTGCAAGGTCCGCTCGACCACCTCTTCCTGTTCTTCAGTGAGCCTGCCCTCTTTCAGCATATCCGCCAGTTCCTGCAGATAGACGTTCGGTCCTCGGTCTGCATCGTCGACCAGTAACAGGCCTTGGCCATCCTCAGCATTGAGCCCCGCCCCGACCGGCACACCCAGTTCCCGCGCGCGCTCCATGATGCGGTCCATCACGCCATCAACCTGTTCGAGTGCAACATTGAGCTGGTCATCATTGGCGGTCTCCACCGTGAGGCCATCCCTCGCCAACACCGCCCCCATGTCCCGCTCGACCCAATCCTGCGCCAGCCCGTAATTCATAGTGCCGCCCGAGACGATGCGGGCAGTGAGATCGTCGCCGTCGATCCCTGCTTCCCGCGCATCAGACAGGATGGCTTCCAGAGCCTCATCCTGCCCCGATTGCAACGCTTCGATCAAACGGGCATCCCCTGCCCCGGGCGGATAGGGTTCTGCCAGGTCACGACCAAAACGTGCCCGCAGATCGGGGTCCGGCACCATCTGCGACAAGTCGCGAATGATCGGTGCGGCTTTTACCTCGAAGCTGGCGCGTGCTTCACCTTCCAGTTCTTCGGCCTTCAGCCGCAGGGCCTCGATGGTGCGTTCGGAATACTCGATCGCATCCCCGACGGTCTGGATGTCCTTCATGTCAATCTCTCCTGCGGTGAACTGGTGAACGGTATTGGCGCCAAGACCCTTGGCCATGGCCTGGACAGCACGGGCGAGGTGACGCTGATCCATGCGATCCAGAAGATCGGCGAGCTTGGCATAGTCCTTGGCAAAGCCCACGACCTGGGCCTGGGCGATGGCGGATTCCTCCGGCGTCATCGCGATTTCGCGCGGTAGCCGCGCCTCTTCCTTGGCGCGGTAAATCTCTTCGATGCCGGGGGCCTTGGCAAAGATGCCGCGCTCGAGCCGCGTGGTGGCGTCCAGCATCACCCCATAGCCCTCGGCGATTTCCGCCTGCTTCTCGCGCATGAGTTGGGGCGACATCACCCCCTCGGCCCAGCACGAGAACCAGGTCCCCTGCTCGCGGCCGCGATTGTTCAGAACGATATGGGCGTGGCGATGTGCGCGGTCATCATGAACCGCCAGCACGTAGTCCCATTGATCGCCATACTCGCCGCTCTCGAAGAAATGCTCGGTCCAGTCAAGCGCGATGTCGCGAACCTTTTCGGTGCTGACATCCGTGGGGAAGGACAAGAGCATATGCGAGGTGAAGCCGAGCTTGGTAGTCCCTCGCCAGGTATCGGACCAGCCCTCGATGATCTCGTCTTTCTGCGCGCCCGTCAGAACCGCTGCTTCATCCAGCGGGTTGGTCATGGACGAATAGGTGAAGACAGCCTTGTCGTTGATATAGGAAAGCTGGTTGCCGAGCGAGGCGCGCGTCTTGCACCCCCCTGCCCTGATCCGTTTGAACACCGCAGCCCGGCTTTGACCGGATGCCACCTTGGCGATGTTGCGGACCGAAAGCCGTCCAATCCGCGCGTAACTGCGCCCCTGTCGGCGTCCCGCCAGTCGCGCATCAATCCGGGCCTGGGCCTTGCCCCGGATGCGCTCGTCTTCCCAGAGACGCCCCATGACGGAGGTGTAGAGAGAGAGCGGATCAGCCATGGGTAGCACCCATTGCTATCTTCTCCACTTCGTCAGCTTCGACAAGATCCGACAGCCCCGTCCCGCGCTGAACCTGCGCCAGATCCTTCATCGAACCCAACTCGCGGGTCAGCTTTTGCGCCAATTCGACAAGCTCGGACACCAGTATCCGATCCTCATCCGTGAGCACCAACCGGCCACGGCGCACCGCCTTGGCCAGCGCCATCCCGGCATCGGTCAGATCGCGCGATTGACGCCAGGCCTCGATAAACCCATCGAGCTGACCTGTGGTTACATCGATGAACCCGCAGCGTGCCCGCACCACCGCTTTCAGGGCTTGGCTGCGGTTGGCAAAACCTCGCGCATGCCAGTCCCCATCGAAGGCAGAAAGCTCTGATTGGGAGGCACGGAAGGTGACCACTTCAGACGGATCACGCACCGCAACACCTTCACCAATCTCCTCTTTCGCCAGCCGCGAGATGTGCCGCACCGACACACCGAACTCCGCTGACAAATCCCGCGCCGCTCCACCGGCCTGGAAACGCCGCGCGATCTCGATCCGCTGCTCGATCGTCAGGTTTTTGCGGGTTCTGCCCATCTTAGACCCCTCGGACAAAATGTGTATACATTTGCCATATCCTGCCAATGTCTCTTCTTACTACGTTTTATATATTTCATACCCTCATGTCAATTCGTCTTTAGCTGAAACAGGGCGAGTCGGGGAGTCGAATGAGCGTTTTGGAATGCCCTCAAGGTCCAATCCTTGCTGACCGGATTGGCCTTAATTCACTTGGGCACTTGGCATATTCAGAAGCCACCGGCTCTGTCTGAGGCGCGTGGAAAACTGGGGCAACAGGCATGGAAAAAGGCCACCCGAAACGGGTGACCTTGTAGGTTCCAAGACAGCTTTCAGGGCCGGTCAGGCGGCGGTTCCTTCGTGATCGGTGAGCACAATGCTTTCCGTGACACCGACAAAGAGCGGTGTGATCTGGTACTCGCCACACGCGTTTTCCGGCGGCGTGACGGCGACAATTGCCACCGCAGGCTCGCCATCGAGGAAGCAGGAGAACAGCGCGAAATTGTCGTGGTCTCCTGAAGTCAACGCCTCAAAGGCGCTGATGTGTTCGGGACGAATGTTGGTGCTCATGTGACGATCCCTCCGGCTTCGCGAGCGCGCTCGGAATAGGTGCTGAGTGTCGCGTCCGGTTTGAAGTGAAGGTCCCGTTCGATCGGCAGTCCGAGACGGCCACGGTGTGCCATGAGGACGCTGAGCCGGACCGAACCCAATTCGGGATAACCAAGGCCGAGATCACAAAGCCCGAATGCGATGTCGGGATCCTTAGGGTCAGTCTCGCTTAGAAGCCAGGTGGCACCGCCGTCAGGTGTGAAGAGCTTGACCACCGGGTGATGGTCGATGGTGTCCTCGCCAGCTTCGATGCGCTCCTGATTGGCACGGCCATTGGCAGTCAGCTGGTCGAGGATGGATTAGGGCAGAAGTTCCATTGTGTCTGTCCTTCGTAAGTAATGTCGGTGAGGTTTGGCGGGAGGGGCGAGAGACCCCTCCCCGGCCGGGTCACTCGGTGACCTGGCCGTCGTCACCGTCGGTTTTGGGCTCGAAGAGGACGAGCTCGCCATTCACCGGGGTTGCGAAGAGCTGGATGGTCATGAAGGACTTGGACCCTTCGTTCTGCGGGAAGGCGACGCCCACCTTGTGGAAGCGGGTCTTGCCATCCTTGCCGGTGTCGGGGGTGGTGACGGTGTAGTACTTGGTCATTTCGGTTCTCCTTCGTTTTCGATGCAACCGGGAGACCGGGACCGCCCGGACCGGATGTCAGGCTGAACTTTGGCTCGCGAGGAATGGCTGCAAAGCAGACAGGGGAAAGTTCTGCTTGAAGGGGGTGGCTGAAAGCCGCGCCCGGCAGACGGGCCAGGTCACGGAGATTGCATCAGGAAGAAAAACGGGAGGGGAACAGAGGTGACCGGGCTATGTGCTGGCAGAACCAGACCGGCAAGATGGCACGCCGCTGTTTTGGTGGCGCGCCATTGGTCGCCTGACGGCACGAGAAGGATCAGAATGACAAACCAGTGCGCCACCTGCTATGGCGGGGCATGATCAAGCTTCGACCCATTGCCGATGACGACCCTGCCCTGGACCAGTCCCGACTGCTTCAAGCCATGGAACTCGCCTTCGCCTATGCCAAGGAAAACGATGGGATCGGGCTGACACAGACCAAGGCCTTCAACCGGAAATTCGCACATTGGATGGCGGAGCATTCACCCTGGCCGGACTACAAGGCGGAAGAACTGTTGCGACTGAACAAGGTTCTCAACGAATGGGATGTCGCACCAGCCATGGTCGTGCATGACCTCATGGTCGTCATGAAGCTCGGCCGGCACGTGAAGGGCAAATTCCAGGTCTCAAAGAAAGCCAGGGCTTTGGCTGCACTCCGTGGGTCCTTTTTCGCAGACCTCGCCGAGACCTACCTCTTCCGCTACAACCACGCCCGTACCGCTCGGTCCGAGTTCACGGCGCCGGGCAACTGGGACATCTTCCTCAACATCATCAACGTCGAAGCGGAACAGGGCCTGACCGAGCCCCATCTGGTGAAGACGCTTTACGGGCTGGAACGGCAAGGCGTCTATGATCGGGAATACCACGACCACGAAGGGTTTCTGTTCACCCATGTCTTACGGCCCCTGAGCTGGATCGGGTTTCTGGCGGAAACCCCCGACTGCGACAGGCGCTCCGACAAGACTTACTGGAAGACGCCGCTTTGGCACGCCTGTCTCAAGCTCAGCACCGATGAAATGGTGGCATCGCCGTCGCGTCATTGAAGACGCTTCTTGAGGATTTCCGCCACCTCGGCGCCAGGGTGAGAGGCCGCCTAAGCGGCGACCTCATCCGTGTTCGGCTGCAACCCACGCAGGTAGTCGACGGCTTTCTGAGCGTGAGCCGCTGCTTGGAAGATGAACCGCTTGTCATTGCGCAAACCTTCGAGCCAGTGCGCGATATATTCGGCGTGCTCATCGCGCGGCTCCGGCGATAGGCCCAGATCAGCAGCCAGAAACGCAGCCCCAAGCTCAGCAACCAGCTCTTCCTGGGCATAGCCTTCGTCGCCCCAGCGTTTGCGACCGAAGCTGCGATCAAGGCGTTTCGAATGGCGAGTCCAGTGTGTGATCTCGTGCCCGAGGGTCGCAAAATACGCTTCTTGGGATTCAAACGTCTCGAAGGGTGGCACCTGAACGTAGTCGGCATCGACCGCATAGAAGGCCTGGTTACCACCATGGCGAATATCGGCCTCGGTCGCTGCGAAGAACGCTTCCGCGATGGCATTGCGCTCGGCGGTCTCGGGCATTGGCTCAGCCACGGCGTAGTAGCTTTCGGGCAGACCCTCGATCTGATCGACGTTGAAGACGGTGTAGCCCTTCATGAAGGGGATCTCGACCTCACGATCCTGGCCCGCATCATCGGTCTCGGTTTTGCGCATCTTGTCGGCATAGATGACGAGTTGACCCTTGGAGCCTTTCCGGACCTGGCCGCCGAGCTCAATTGCCTGGCGATAGGTCATCCAGGTGGGTGTAGCGTAGCCATGGGCGACGGACGCGGCCCAGAGCAGGATGATGTTGAGGCCGCGATAGGAGATACCGTTGTGGCGCAGGGGCCGGGTAATGCGACCGGTGAGATGATCGGCACTCCAGGGCTTGTGCCAGGGCCGGGTGCCAGCCTCGAGGTCGGCAATGATCTTCTCGGTGATGCGGGTGTAGATATCGGGCTTTGCCATGTGATCCTCCATTGTCTCGTCCCCGTGCGGGACGCGGGAGGAAATGGCGGACGCAACAAGCCGGCCGAGCATGGTCAACACGGGAGCGTCAGCGAATGGAGCGGGCAGACCATTGCGCGGGCGGCGACGTCCGCCAGACCCGCGATCCCCTTGCTCGCACGGGGATGAGACGGTGGAGTTCAGAGCGGTAAGCCCCCCTACCCCACCGGACAAAGATCAGATGAATGGCTCGATTACATCCTGAACAACGGCGCTCAAGTCACGTTGCCGCAAGATCCGGTTGTCAGGAATCCAGTCCTCTGCGCCCTCAAATCGCGCTGCGGCGACAGGACCATCCTTCTGATAGCCCTCGAAACCGTCGCCATCGCAGAAGCGCCGGGCGAGGATGGCTATCGCCACCTTGACGGTTTCTGCGTGCTTACCAGCCAGTGCGGCTTCGAATGCAGAACGCAAAGCCTCCGTTCCGCCTTTGTAGTGCTCAAGGCAATAGCAAAGGTCGTGCGCATCCTTGGGTTCGGCACGGTGATCGAAAGCAAACGCCTTGAGGCAGGTGAAACTGATAATGTCGGCATGCCGGATGGTCTCGGTCGTAACGCCACCGTTGTCCAGCAATTCTGCTGTGATATCCACGGTCTCATGATGATCCAGCACCATCGCTGAATGCGGAATGTGGATTGCCGAAACCGCACCTTCCGAGGGCAATTCCTGAAGTGCCCCACCTCTCTCATCTCCGGCGTCCGCCAGGAATTCCAAAATCAGAACCGTTCCGTCTACCAACTCTTGCTGCCAGCGCCACGAGAGTTTTTTGCCCTGATCGTTTTCTGACCGTTTGAACCCGATGGCCCTGATATTGTCCTCAAGCGTCCGGTAGGCTTCGGTATCAGCAAGCAGCTTCATATCCACGACGACATCAACGTCCCCGGTTCCCGCGTGCGCAGGTACCGCCGGTGGGCGTTCCTTGATGAGGTAGCGTGGCGTCAGACCGCCGACGAGAAAGATGGAGTCGCGCCACGGCCCCAAATGGCGGATCAGCGTGACCAGAACGCGCTCACAGGCCTCGGTGACAGTTTGGTTGTAGCCTTGAATGGCCGTCGGTTTCTTCATTGCCACACCAGTTTCTGAGACCGCAGATGCTCCGCCATTTCCTTCGAACGACCATGGTCTTCCAGCAGGTCGAGATAGACTTGCAGTGGCGAGGCCAACAAGCGTTTTTGCTCGTCAAACATCCTGTGACGTTGCTTCACCGGTTTTGCGTCAATTACTACGAGGTTCGCACCTTCGGAAACCTCTCGGGCACCCAAGGTGGAGATGAGCCAATCGTGTGACCGCTTTCCAAATGCCCGCGCTGTCAGGTCAGAGACATTGGAAAGAAACGGCGCATATGCCTGGGCGGCAAACTGTCCGGTGAACTCCAGATCAAATTCGTCATAGTAGTTCTCGCGCTCAATCTCGCGGGCCATGTCCTCGGGTTTCATCCGCGGAACGTAATACCGACGCCGTCTCGACGCACGGCTTGCCAGAATGCTGTCACGCCAGGCATCTAGGAGGACATCTGGCCGGACTAGCCTGCGCCGTTTCGCAGGCCCCTCCCCTTTCACATCAAGCCAATCGCGGCGCTCGAGATCCTTGAAGGTCTCGGAGACAGTTGCGGCAGACACACCGGCATATTCGGCAATCTCCGAGCCGGTCACCCATTCGCCTGGACGATCGAACAAGGCGTGCAAAACCTGTGCACGGGTTCCTTTGAACACGTTCATGGCCCGCCGTTTGGCACGCTTGGGTTTCGGCCTCTCGATCAGCACAAACGTCTCATCGAAACTAACAAAGAGCGATCCGCTCAAGTCGTGATAGGCGACCTGCTCTTCTTGCAGGAAGTCCCGAGCCCCTTCCGAAACCGAACGTGCGAGGATCATCGGAACATACCGTCGATTGGAGCTATCCAACTCCCGCAGGTATCGTTTGAGCTGCCAGACGATCTCTCGTGCGTCTCGCGGAAACACATCGCCTCGGGTTTCCACCACGAAGGCGATTTCACGTCCTCCCACGATAGCGTCAAGAATTGCATCCGGGCGCAAACGTCCGCCAATCCCCACTTCCCAAGAGATTTCGCCCAAGTGAGCGTTAGGAAGCGCCTCAAAGCTTTCGCTCAGGCTTTCCAAAAGTTCCGGCTCTATATTCGCTATTTCTTCCATATTCACTGTTCAGCAGATTTAGCCGTTTCTCTCCTATATTCGCCAAAAAGTCAATATTCACTGTTCAGCGAACTTAGGCATATCGACATTCTGGCCGACCAAGCCCATCTTCAGCAAGCCAAGTGACGCCCCAGTCATGCAGCTTGCCCACTGAGCCTGCCATAGAAGCTGCGCTCGAGATGCAACTCCCCTGCCCCGGCTTTCAGGACAATGCCGCGCAGATATCCACCCGGAGACGCGACTTCGCCGGCGCAATGCTTGTCGAAGGTCAGAACCAACGCCGCTGTCGCGATTTGAGGCCCAAGCCGATCCTGCGCGAGGTTCCAGGCATGCTCTGAGACGCCGATCATCGGCCTCAGCTGCCCGGCAACCCGGTGCAGATCGCCCCAATCCTTCAGATACCCACCCATATTGCGCGCCCAGGACGCGAATTCTGGACAAGCCTGCATCACCATTGGCAAATCAAGCGCTGCACCGCGTTTTTTCCGCGTCTCGGCAACCCAATCTTCCAACTCCCTGTCCACTTGCTCCTCCGGTGGCGCATTGGGTACCACGCCCGCCGCTTGCTCAGTTTCTGAGCGATTACAGGTTACAGGATTAAGTTGAGTTGTAATTAGTATATGAGGTTCAGTAATGACCTCCCTGGGGTCCATTTTTTGAGTCTTTTCACTAACTTGTTCGATGCTTTCTGCTGCCTTTTCCACAACCTCATCGGCCCGAACTGCGTTGAGATAGGCCGACTCGACACGCTCCTGAAGCTCTTTAAACCACGTCAGAAGCCGTTCAAGCGCCTCAGAGGCGGTATTCCGGCGCGGAAGGCGGCCCAGAAGATCCTCAAACAACCCTGAAAGATGCTCCCAAGGCCCTCTCAGCGTGCCGCTGAAGGCCGCCTCGATCCTGGCGCGGATCATCCGGCGCGCAACCGTGATTTGGCGCTTCAGGCGCTGACAGAGCTCCCGCTCGGCCTGCAATTCGGCCTGCAAATGCTCGAATTCCTCGACACGCGCCGACAGCGGCGACAGATCGAAGCCGTAGGCCTCGATGATGCGCCCGTCAGCGTCTCTACGGCCCCACCGCTTGCCATTGGGGCTGTCCTTGAAGGAAATCACGCCGATCTCGGCCAAGCGCCGCGCGTGGCGTTTGAGCGCGGAGAGCGAGAAGCCCGTTTGCTCCATCAGATAGGCGTTGGACGCCCAAACGATCGGGCGCTGCCCCTCCTCCCAGTCCTGCGCCTTTGTGAAGGCCCCAAGCGTGTCGAGAAGCAGCATATCGCCAGCCTTGAGACCTATATGAGCACCAACTCGCTTCATGGCCACAAAGGCCCGCGTTTTGGGTACAGCTATCCATTCACCGGCTTGGGCATATTGCTCTGCAATACCAAGTCCCGGTGTCGGCTTGCGCCAACCGCTCTGTGTCATGCCTGTATTTCACCTCCGTGGTTTGTGGAGGCAAAAGGATCCCGTTCGCCAAAACGACGTTCTTTCGTTGACAGTGATTCGCGGGAGCGGTATCCAGTAGGTGTCTAATCTAATCGGATAAGCTCTCGGGCCGGATCGGCTTGGGGGCTTTTCTTTTGCCTCAGGTCATGATGTCTCCTCAGTTTTTCTGAGAAACTCCGCGTAGAGCTCATCGAGGTTCTCTGAGAGAAACTCTCCGAACGCTGCAGAATCCTTGGATGTCAGCGAGATGCTGTAGGCCCGACCAGCGCGACCGATCACGCCCTTAATCCGGCCCTCTCCGGCCGTCCAGGTACGCTTGGCAGGCGAAGCCTTGGCGCTGCGGCGCTTGGGCGCCCTGCCCGCCTCCGCCACCTTGCTGTGCAAAATCTCGAACTTTGTATCGCTGTCGAGCTGATCAAAATCCTCCATCCCGAGGATTCGATCGGCAACCTTGAGATTGGCCTTTTCTGCCATCAGCTTCTTGAAGTCTTCCCAACGGTCGCGCCCGATCTGCTTGGCAGGACCAATCGCCTCGATCAAATGGCTCGGCACAGTGCTTGCGACCGAGAGCATTCGGGACAAGAGCGTCCCATCGATCGTAAGCGCCTGCTGAATTACGTCCTTCTCCTGCCCCAGATCGCGAAGGTTCTTGGCGAAGAGCGCCTTCTCTATGAAGGAAAGGTCGGCACGTGCGGTGTTCTCTTGGCCCTGGGCGAGGACGTGCGCGACATCGTCCATCTCCTTGACCACAGCCCGCACTGGACGGCCCAGGGCACGCGCAGCCCGCACGCGGCGATGACCGAAGACCACCATATAGCGGCCCGTCATCTCAGGGTGCGGACGGAGAAGCACCGGCGTGTCCTGTCCACTGTTCGAGATCGAGCTCTTAAGCTCCTCGAAAGCTTCGTCATCACCGCTCAGCCGATCATTGACGAATGACGCGTCGATGAGACCGGTATCGATCTCGACAATGGTCTCACCCTCCAGAAGCCGCTTGGAGTTCTCGGCCAGACTGTCGATGGACACCTTCATTGATTTCGACGCGCCACGCATCGCGTAGCTTGAGCGTTCCGCGCCTAGCTTGTCTTGGCTTGCATCGCCCATCACGGATTTCAGCAGGTCTTTTCTGGCCATCTCACCCTCCCAAAATCGATCTGGAATTTCACATATGCACGGCTGTCAAAAGCGATCTGCACGGCTGTCAAAATCATGGTGCGTCGCGCCCCCATGCTTGGTGGACGAGACCCGCAATCTCGTCGTTCACAGCGTTCAGCGAGGCGATGGCACGATCGTAAGTGGAGCGGACAAATTGAGCCCGTTCGACTTCGTAGAGGGTTTGCTTCGTAATACCGGCATCGGAGATCGCAGTGGATTTAACCATCTGCGATTCGAGCATCTGGTTCGGGAACATGGCCTGCAAGAAACCCACCATCTGCTTCTGGGGGCCATCGGTTGGCTCGAAGCGCGTGACCAAATACCGAAACCATTTGAGCTTCATCTCGGCACCAGCTTCCCGGATCGTCCGGAGGATTCCGCCAAGCATCAAGAGAAACTGGCTCATCGACATGACATCCAGCATCTGAGGATGGACTGTCACCAGGACCGAAGAAGACGCTGTTAGCGCGGTTAGAGTCAAATACCCAAGCTGCGGCGGGCAGTCGATGACAACAATATCGTACTGATCCTCCACTTCCTCCAGTGCCTTGGATATCCGTGTGAAAAACGCCCGGCCCTCTGACGGATCACGGCTGGTAAGCGCAACGGGGGTGTCATACTCGTATTCTTGCAGATCAAGGCTCGCCGGAACGATATCGAGGTTCGGGAAATTCGTTGAACGAATGACCGCACTGATTGGCTGTCGTTCTTTGTCATAGCGAAGCGTTTCGTAAAGTGAAGAAACAGAGTCTAATTCAGGCTGAATGCCGTGGAGCGCGGTCAGGGATGCTTGCGGGTCAAGATCGATCGCAAGAACCCGGTGGCCCTTCAAAGCAAGATGTTGAGCCAAGTGCGATGCCGTAGTGGTCTTGCCGCTTCCGCCTTTGAAGTTCACGACCGAAATGACGTGAAGCTCTTCGCCTTCCGTCCGATGGGGCAGGTAGCGGCGCTTGCCTGGACGGCCATGTTCGTCGAGATAAGCACGCAGCTCCAGCATCTGCTTAGCGGAATAGGATCGACGCCCCGAAGATGACGTCTCCGGCTCAGGGCCCTTTCCTTCGAGGTGGAGCTTTTTGATCGTCGATTGGGTGACACCGAGATAGTAAGCGACCTCAGCGAGCGAGAACAGGCGCAAACCCTTCTGAGCGTCAGGTGGATACTGTTCCTGACGCAATATATTGAGCCTGTCAGAGATCAGTTCTCCTTGCTGGAGGATGATCTCATCGAAGGGGGTGCCCCCGTCTTCGCCCTGGAATGGTTCTGCTACCATGCCGCCGCCTCGCCTAATATCGCTTTTAGGGCGATTTACTTCGTTAAACTGTGACTTAAACCGAAATCGGGATATCCACAACGTTTTTCTCGGCAGGGCAAATAGCGTGTCGCAAAGCGATACAGCCTTGTGCGTCCCACAACACTACGCGGGCAATGCAGCTTCGACCACAATATATTGCGAACGGGTAGAGGTTTCTTTGGGATCCGACGAGACCGCACCGGACGTGCAAATCTCTATATCATGCTGATTTGCATCACTTTTTCTCGCCTGCACGGCTGTCAAACTTTCTGGAAAGGCTTCTGCGCGACTTATTTCAGCGTCAATCCAACGGAACGCGTGGACCAATCAGTAAGTGACCGCTCGTTGACGTGAACCCTCGACTGCTGCATCGAGATGAAGGCACACGGCAGCGCCATCATATTGCTGGAGTGATCGATCTGGGGAGAATCGGTACACCCGATTCTCTTGCTTAGATATGCTGGCCGGGGAAACCGGCCAGCACTCGCGACTAGGCAGTGTCCTTCGGCCCCCAGGGGATGACAGCTTGCACTGCGACGTCATCCTGGTTCGCCGCTTTTCCAAGATTGGCATTGAAGCCGAAATCCCGAATGGAAAGGGAGTAGTAGTCAGCGCCGGTGTCACGGTTCTGCTTCTTCCAGATACCGCCGCATTCTACCAAGCGTCCGCGTGGCGAGCGGCCGAGAACACGGTGCGTGGGGGCCATCGGATTGTCACTTGCGACGGGCTCGACGGTGATGTCGATGTCGAAGGTCAGGGTGGAGATCGAACCGACACCCTTGGCGGACTCGATATCGGCGCTTTCGAATTTGATACAGTTGGTGGTCATTGCCTTGCTCCTTTTCTGGTGTTGCAATGATGGTCAGATGGCAGGGGCAACGACCTGAACACACCGAAGGCGAAGCGAAGCGGAGAAGGGCAGAGGGGCTGAATTTTGTTCCGCGAGGAAAGCCCCGGAGGGGCAGGGGACAATTCAGGTACCCGCCCTTTGTGTTCGGGGCAGACCCTGCGACCAGCATTTCATGCAACGCCGGTTGAAGGAGCCTATCTCAATCCAGCAACGTCAATACGAGCTAGCGACTGAGTAAAGCCAAGCGTGCAGCCGTGTCTTTCCCAACAACCTTCCAATCATGACTGTTGCTTGGTCTGTCGTAAGAATCGTGATAGGAACGTAAGCAGAACAAATTGATGGAGCAGCACGATGGTACCCAGGAAAGTAGTAGATGCTCGCGCAGATGCAGAAGGCGATATCACGCACGTCAGGCTTGAAGGCAACAAGCGGTTTACTTCTGTCGAAATGGCGGATCGTGGCGATATCTCGAATGCCCATTCTGTGAACCGTCGAAATGCAAAGCCACACTTGAGGACAAATCCAGACGGCATACGTTCCAACAATCTGGATGACATGGCTGGCGACACTTGAGGCGCGGTTTGGCCTTGGGTCGGTTGAAACGAATCCACACCGCCAATGCGGTGTTCCCGCGCGGATAGCGCCGGTCCGGCGGAGGGGCAGGGGGCTCGTCCTTCTGTCCCGCCGCCGGACAATTTGCCAGGCTCTGCCTATGGATAAACGCTGAACAAAAAAGACCCCGCCGAAGCGGGGCCAGTTGGGTCTCCCCACGAAGGAGCCGTCAGGTGCAGTCAGGCACCCATTTGTCGAGTTTGGTTTTCTGATCCGGGGTCAGCCCCATCAGCTTCTGGGTCGTGGGATCGCTCACGAGTTTTTCCATCTTCTCGGCTTTTTCCACCTTCTTAAGCTTGGCGAAACTGGTGACACGCTCGTCTCGGGCATCGCAGTCGAGGAACTCGCAAAGCAGATCGACCAGATGACCGGCTGACACCCGCGAGAAGAAATTCTCCGCCGTGGGGGTCCAATGCTTGCGGATATCGGCCCCGGCCTCGTCGGCGATCAAGCCAAAGAATTCCGCTCCGCCAGCACGATAGGGCAGGGTGCGCGCAATCGCTTCGGTGACCTGGGCATTGCGGGCCTTCTTGCCGTCCTCGCGGAAGGCGGTGAAAGCTTCCGACAGGTCATCAACACGGGTGCCTTTCTGCCAGTATTCGCAGGCATCGATCCCATGCTCGAGACGCGGCTCGCGGTTGAACCCATCCTCGATACTTGGGGCATTTGCCGGGCGGTCCAGCCGAATGCCAAAGACGCTCTCAAAGCTGCCCGATGCTTCGGACAGGCCAAAGCCCAGCAAGTCGAGAACCAGTTCTGGCTTGCTCAGAAGTGCCGCCTGCACAGAGGCCAGCCGGATCGCCTGCATGTCCGCCACCAGCTTCTGCGAATAAGGGGATTTCGGGGCGTCGGGCTTGGCGGTCTGCGGTGCTTGCAGGACACCAGCCTCGATGGCGGCTTTCTTGTCCTCGGGTCGAACCAGACCGGCCGTGATCTCGATCTTCCCAGACCCATTCACGAGGATGATGCAGCCTGCATGGGCTTTCTGATCCTCGGAATACTCGCCGTCGAGAATGACCTGAAACTCTGCGAGCCGCGCCTCGCCATCCTCGTCCAGAACCCCGCAATTGGCGAGGTCGGCCAGTTCATCATATTCCTCTGCTTCTACTTCGGTCAGATCACCTTCGATGGGGTAGAGGCGGGCCAGCTTCATCTGATCAAGTTCGTAGTAGTTGAGCCAGGCCTCAGGTCGGGCTTCGGCCCACGCCCAGCCTTGGGTTTCGACCAGATCGGCACGGGCCGCGTCCAGCTTCTCGGCGAACAGGCGATCCAGAAGGGTAGGGGAGGCAAGGAAGACCTCGTCTGAGAAAAGATCACGCGTGACCGTGCCACCCTCTGCCTCGTAGGCTTCTATGCCAACGAACTTGGCGCGGCGGTCTGTGGCCTTGATCGCATCAGGATGCAGCGCGTTCTTGATGGCGCTCTCGGAGACGGCTTGGCCCTTCACCTGATCCAGAAGGCTCAGGGTGAGCGCTTCATCATCGGAGAGGGTGAAGGCTTTGGCGGTGCCGAGGCTGATATCACCAGCAGCAAGTGCGTCAAGCACTGGTGCGGGCAGGCCCGCCAGCGCCAGCCGCTGGTAGACTCGGGCCTCGGTCACGGCAAAAGCGAGGGCGATTTCAGGCACGGTGGCACCGCGCGATTTCATACGGCCGAAGGCGCGGATTTCATCCGCCGGGGCCATATCCTCGCGGGCGGCGTTCTCAGCACTGGCCCAATCCTCGGCCTCGGCTGCGTCGGCGGCTAGTTTGACCGGAACCGTGACGAAGGGATGGGTCTCGGAGCGCTCGGCAATCATCTGGATGGCGCGGAAGCGGCACCCGCCCGCGACGATCCCGACCTTGCCGTCCTCGTCCATGAGGCCCGCAAGATTGTGAATGAGGCCGAAGCGTTCGATGCTGTCGGCCAAACTTTCAATATGGGCGTCAGACACGGCTTTACGCGGGTTCAGATCGGAGATGTAGAGCATCTCCAAAGGGATTTGCAGGATCACGGCACTGGCGGTGTCGGTTTGGATGGGTTGCTCAATGGTCATTGGATTGTCCTTTCGGATGGATGTCACACCCACTCGGAACGCAGCACAGGCGCTCGGCGGTTGGTTTTTTGATGGGGTAGGGGAGGGGGGGCCGGGGCGGCTGAAGCTCCGGCCCCGATGGCGTTACCACCAGCAGGAATAGATCACGGTCGATCCCTGCTCGATCTCGGCCCGCGCCCATGCGCAGAACTCGAGATCGTAATCGCGGTATTCGCTGGCCTGTTCGTCTTGGAATTGGTGACCGTAGAAGAACCCGCCCTCGCAATGGGGCAGGGCGCTTCCCGTCACCGCCTGTTCCAGCGTGTCGATGTCGGCGGCTTCCAGTTTCAACTCACCGCAATTCAGATCGGAGGCGGAAAGTCCGGTCCGCTCGGTATAGAGCCCCTCCATGAAGGTTTGCAGCTTGGAATGCTTGCGCCAGACGAATTTCGGGCTTTCGCCCTCCTCGCCGCTTTCGGCTGTTTTGACATATGCGTATTGATCAAGGCCCATTGGCCAGTCTCCTTCTCAAAGTGGGAGCGGCGCGGTGTCTTTTGCTTGTGACCTCTCGGCCTTGCCCGCTTACCGCCAGTGGCGGAGGCCTCGACTGATCTCACAGTCCGAAAAGCCCCCGTGCTTTTCGGCTGGGCAGAGCAGGGGAGGGCGCGAGCCCTCCTGCGGCCGGGCGGGGACCCGACACAGGGGGCCGGAGCGGTGAAATCGGGAGGGACCCGCGCGCCCGCGCGGGAGGAACCGGATTTCTCCGAGAAGGCTGGCGCGGCACGCGACACCAGAGCCCCTGTTCGGGGCGCCGGCCGGATGGCAGGCGGAATTCAACATTGGAAACCTGCCAGCCGGGTCAGAGCGGAGCGGAGACCCGGCTGACTACTGGCTCAAGCGATCGCGGTCTCGCCCGCGATCTCAACTGAGACATGCACGAAGGATCGTTTCCAGAATTGGCGGAGACGCGGGCCACGCGGCTCCGGGCGCAGCCAAGAGCCTGGTCAGCGCCACGGCGCTGGCGTGCCCGCACAATAGCAAACGTCCGTTGAACCCGCCCTACTGCTGCGGGTGTCGCGGTGGCCGGTTGAAGATAGTCTGGAGAGACGCGCAGTGGCAGCGCTCTCGGCCGTTTTGTTTCATCAGAGCTAAACTGCTTACCCATTTGAACAAACAGCGAACATTTGCTATGTTTGCTACAGGTAGATTCTCTGTTGGAGCGGGAAAAATGGCACCGAACAAAAAGAAAACCTCATCAACGATTGCCACCAAAGCCGCTGAGACGCTTCGTGATCCGAATGCGTCGGCAACGGCCAAGAGCCTTGCGGCATCGGCTTTGGCGCAATCTGGCACATCAAAACAGACCGGCGCAGCAATGGAAGATAAGGCTTCGCAGGTCCTTTCGAGCACGAAGTACAGTGACGAGACCAAGGCACTTGCAGGATCTGTGCTGTCTCAGTCGAACAAAAAGCGGTAATTCGCTCTACCAACGGTGATGATACAACCCTGATACACAATCTGACTCACCTAATTTCGATGCTTAACATGCCGGTCGGCGGTGACGTGATGGAGAATGTCAGGATTGCCGCCGAGCTTCTACAATCGTAGTCGGTCGCATCAATAGCGGTGCAGCCGACGATTAATCTCTTTCGTGGGAAGTCTGCATCTCGGATGATCACGAACTGCCTCGAGGCCCGATCTGAGTGTGTCAGTCGAACAAACCCCGTGATTTTCCATTTCGTCGAACACCCATAATACGCCGTGCATCGAAATTTTTTGACGCTCTGCTTCCGCCCTGAGCGCACCATCGCCGGTTAAGAGCACCCAATCCCGTTCCGCCGCCAAACAAAACGCAAATACATCTGGCGTCGATAGCATTGCTTTTGCCCGCTTCAGCTCTGTTGCGCGTGCGGTTTCTTGTGGCGTGAGCTCTTCGACTTTCAATCCGAGATCGAGCAGATCGGGGCCCATCCAGTCGAGGAGTTCAGCCTCATAAAGAAGATCTGGAACAACAAAATCATAAGGGAGATCAAAGAGCCTCGCGGTCAGCGAGGCTCTTTCGATGTCGATCAGGACAGAGGTATCGGAAACAAGAACTTGCACATAGGCACTATGCCATGTGGTCCAACCGTTCTTCCAGTTCTTTTACTCGTATTTCGAGAAGTTCCGCCGCGCGAGACAACCCAATCAACCCCTCAGAGAGGGCACGAAAACACAGCCTCTGAAAGCGGTCCGGTTCTTCTCGTTCCCAAGGTATGGAATTTGGTTCCTCGAACGGCTCATCCCGCCAACCTCGTTGCTTATAGACCTTGAACAGGCGCGCAAAGGTTGCCTGGTTGATGATCTCCAAATCCTTGCATCGATACGTCAGCGCTTGAATGCTGACGCCAAACCGATCCTTCAGACTAATAAGCTCTCCAATGCTTATGTCCGTCCTGCGGGCACCAATTTCCTGCCGCAGCACTTCTGCCGGAACGAGGAACGCGCCAGCAAATCGATTTGCGGCGCGCTCTGAATCGCAACCTTCGGCGACCTTGAGCACCATGTGGCCCAATTCGTGAGCCAGGCTGAAGCGCTTCCGCTCTGACCAGATTTTCTTCTTGATCATGATGACACGAGCCGAATGATGTTCTTTACGACGAACCTTTGCCGCAAGCCCGTCAATCCGATCGACATCCAACGAAAGCACTTTGATTCCGTGCTCCTCGAGGAGTTCGGCAAGCATTGGGATCGGATCGTGGCCCAATTGCCAGGATGCACGCATGTTGCGTGCCGCGTCCTCGGCATCACGAGGGTCGGCGACCCAGTAGGGGGCTTCGAGCGGAGCATCCCATTCCTGACTGGACAGATTCAGCAAGCTTTCAATCGCTAGGTACTTTTCGACCATATTGAGCGTCTTGGCCTCAATCGTCGCGACCTCTTTGGCCGACGAGCTTGCAGACTTGCGGAACTCCACGCCCTCCAACTCGAGCTCGTCGTCGCTAAGCAGGAAATCCACAGAAACGTTCAAAGACCGGGCAAGCGCCAGCAGCACACCTGATCCTGGCATGTCTTCATTCCGCTCATACTTGCCGATGGCTTGAGCGGACACCTTGTTTTCCATGGCATCGGAAAGTGCACGGAGCGAAAGGCCGGATGCAGCCCGGGCTCCTTTGAGTCGCTTGCCAATCATATCGTCCTCCCAATGGGTGGTTTACATTTCACCCATATGATTGATTTTTTGTAAACTACAACGCTTGAAAGCGCGGCGTATTGTCCCTAAATTGTAACACGAGGCCGGAAAGAAGGCAAATTTGTAAACCGCCGAATCACTCGAAGAAGCGACAGCACAGGCAAAGAAACGAGGAAGCAGTCATGAACGCACCGTTTGCGGGCGACCTGCCGAAAGGAATTCAGAAAGTCACGGCATTGCCGGACCGCAGCCTGGAGGAGCTCTGGGACTCAATCATTGTCGAAGCCGAGATGAAGGAGCGCCTGCTCTCTCAGGCGGTGCTGAATTTCACGATGAGACCTAAGATGAGCCGAGCCGTATTGCCGCTCCATGGCGTCCTCCTCCTGGTTGGCGCCCCCGGGACTGGCAAAACTTCTCTTGCGCGAGGGTTGGCCAACCGAACAGCAGCGGCTTTCAAGGGTGGAAACTTCCAACTGGTCGAAGTTGAAGCACATGGATTGACGAGTTCCGCCATGGGGAAAACGCAACGGGCGGTTTCTGACCTCTTCGCGCAGACCCTCTCAGAACTTGCAAATGCAGGCCCGACGATTGTGCTGCTAGATGAGGTGGAAACACTTGCGGTCGACCGGTCCAGGCTCAGCCTCGACGCCAACCCTGTCGACATTCATCGAGCCACGGACGCCGTTCTGGTTCAGCTCGACCTGCTGGCAGAATCTCACAAGAACCTGCTGTTTGTGGCGACCAGTAACTACCCGGAAGCCGTAGACGATGCCTTCGTTTCCCGATGCGATCTGGTGCTTGAAGTACCCCTTCCCGGAAAGGAAGCCTGCAAGACGATATTACAGGAGTGCCTCTTAGGGCTAGGCAGTACCTATCCTGAGATTGAAGAGCTGACCAGGGACCGTGGCTTCGATACTTGTGCCGGTGAATTCGTCGGCCTTGACGGAAGGACGATTCGAAAAACGGTTGCAAATGCGCTCGCCTCAAACACTCAAGTGGCACTGAACCCCGGTTCGGTAACACTATCCCATTTGGCGGCAGCCGCGAAATCTGCCCAAACCAACAAAAAAGCAAATCGGGGGAAGTGATGGCAACTGTAGCCCGCAGAACATTCCGGAGCTCTCCGCATCGTGACGCCTTGGCCACATGGGCCGCGATCAGCGACTTACTCACCCGGACAAATACCGGAGCGCAACAAGAACTCGGCAGTGTCGCCGGCATTGCAAGCAGCATAATCGCGGACAAAGCCTGCGAGAACTCGCCAATCATTGTCAGCTGTGAGGGACCGCAGACGCGCATCTACTGTCTATACGATGACGATGCGATCGATGGGTCGGACGCGAACGAAGACGTGCTCGGGTTTGACCCGCTGAAAGGTGATTGGGCCATTTCACTGCCATGTGAACCCGATGATCTCGATTGGGTTCAATCGGCTCTGAAACAGAAGAGCAAGCGCATCACAGCCCGCGACAAAACTGAAACCAAAAAGCAAGACACCGCGAACAGTTCGCAAGATGCAGCGCTTGAAATTAATCTCGAGGGGTTGTTGAAACCATGACATCGGTCATCACATATTCCCGCACTCAGTCCGTTACCTATGTGGCAGACAACATCCTCAAAAGCCTCAAAGACATAATTCGCCTGAGTGGCATGGACCCGACAAACTTCGTGAATGACACGGAAATCAATATGCGGGGTATCAAGGCATGGCTGGAGAGCGAAGACCTCGAGAAAATCACACTGGAAATCTTCAATCCGACAACCGACGGACTGATCCTGCGTTGGGACATCGACGTGACCTACAGTTGGTCTGCTGGAGATGGAAACTTCTGGACGGACACTGACCAACTTCGTTGGGCAATTCGCAAAGCGGGTGTGGCGCCAGCAAGCACCAAGTACGACCTCCTGTTGCGCACAAGACCTGGTCGGCCTGATGTCCCGGGCTGGTATCGGACAACTGCCCGTTCAACCGACGGCATGGTTCGCCAAAGCCTTGGATCTACCATCGAACACAATGGGCTGGGTGCGACGGCCTCGTATTGGAGACAAGCATCATGATTTCACTCCCGGACGCATTCAAGAAATTCAAAAGCCGAATGGAGTTGAACGAAAAAGAGCGGCAGAATGCATCCAAGCGGCAGAAAGAAGTCCGCGAACATCTGGATGCCGCCTTTCAGATTGACCGCAGCTTTTTGACAGGAAGCTATGCCCGCTGGACCAAAACCAAGCCACTGAAGGATGTCGATATTTTCTTCGTTCTCGGAGAAGATGAACAACACTATCGAGGCAAACACCCCGACAAGATACTGACCGCGTTCTACGATACGCTGGTTGACGTTTATGGAAGCAGCGCAGTCAAAAAACAGGGCCGCTCCGTGGGTGTGGACTTTGGTGTGGTCGTCGATTCCGACGACAACACAGATTACCGGGTTGTAAGCGTAGATGCCGTGCCCGCATTCGCAAAGGGTGACGACTACGAGATCCCAAACAACACAACCGGGAAGTGGATGGGAACAAATCCCGAAATACACGCACAGAAAGCTGTCGAGGCCCACCAAGCCTATGGCAATGAGTGGAAGGGCCTGGTTCGCATGGTGAAGTACTGGAACCAGAACAGCCGCCACGGAGAAAAACCTATCAAGCCATCCTTTCTGATCGAGGTCATGGCGATGGAGTGTCTCCACGGTGGATGGGGCGGTTCACACGATCGCGAAATCCAAGCGTTCTTCGCTACGCTGCGCGACCGAATTCACGAGGATTGGCCAGATCCGGCCGGGCTCGGAACTCCTGTTAGCGATCGAATGGACACGGCGATGGTAAAGCGCGCCCAGACAATGCTGGATCAGGCGAACCGCGACATCGCTGCCGCAATCCATTTAACGCGCCAGGGCAAGAACGGAGACGCTCTGAAAGCGTGGCGCGCTTTCTTCGGACCAAAATTTCCGCTGTCTTAGAAGGAAAATATCAATGGCTGAATGGTCGCTATCACAACTTTTATCGTCGTTGCACGATGACATTCAGCACCGGCTTTCAACTGCGCGCAAGTCGTTCAAGCATCCTGTTGCGAAAGGGGATGCTAGCGAAGCCATTTGGATGGGCATGCTCGCCCAGTACCTACCCGAAAGGTATCAGGTCGCAAGCGCTCACGTGGTGGACAGCCGAGGAAACTTCAGCGACCAGATTGATGCCGTGGTCTTTGACCGCCAGTATTCGCCATTCATCTTCACGTACGAAGACCAGCTCATCGTTCCAGCTGAGAGCGTCTATGCAGTTTTCGAGGCGAAGCAGACGGCAGATGCCAGTCTTGTGAGGTATGCTCAAGACAAGGTCGCATCAGTCCGAAATCTGCATCGGACCAGCCTGCCAATCCCGCATGCTGGCGGCGTCTACCCACCAAAACAACTCATTCCCATCATTGGCGGGCTTTTGACTTTCGAGAGCGAGTGGAAACCTCCTTTGGGTGCATCGTTCGAAAAGGTCCTCAACGAAGGCGAAAATGACAGAAAGCTGGACATCGGGTGTGTTGCCTCTCACGGGCATTTTCTGTTCGACGAGGAAAAGGGTTACAACCTTGTCGAAGGAGCGAAACCGGCAACTGCCTTCTTGTTCGCGTTGATCTCGCGCCTCCAGTTCAGCGGCACCGTGCCAATGATTGATATCGATGCATACGGAGATTGGCTAACAAAATAACCCTCACCTTGGAGACCACTCAATGGCCAAGAATATCGTCATCCTTCTCGACGGCACCTCAAACGAGATCTCCGCAGATCGAACGAACATCCTCCGGCTCTATGGAGCGCTCTCGAAGAACAGCGAACAGCTTGTTTACTACGACCCCGGTGTCGGCACGTTTGGCGCTGAACGGGCGTGGTCCCGCCTCTGGCGCAAAACATGCGAGATTTGGGGTATGGCAACAGGGTGGGGACTGGATGCAAATGTCAAAGAAGCCTATCGGTTTCTAGTAGAGAACTACAACCGCGATTCTGACGGCACACGGGACCGAATTTATGTGTTCGGGTTTTCTCGCGGTGCCTACTCGGCGCGAGTGTTGGCCGGGTTCATTCATTCGTTTGGATTGATGGAGCCTAAAAACCTCAATCTGCTCGACTATTCGTATCGCGCATATAAGAGGATTGGCGCAGCCGGAGACGCGGATGCTTTCGCGGAGATGCGGCTTTTCGAACGAATACTGAGGCCAGACAGGCCGCCAATTCGGCTACTTGGCCTTTTTGACACCGTTGCGTCCGTAATCGAAAGCGGACGTGTGCTCCCCCGGTTACGAAACCATGCTCATACAAGTAACAACTCTTCGGTCGAAGCTGTCCGTCATGCCGTTGCAATTTGTGAACGCCGAACAATGTTTCAACCACAACTTTGGCCTGAAGGACAATCATATAGCGCCAACCGTTTTGATCATTCTCAGGCGGTTCCCCAGAACTCAAAGGAAGTCTGGTTCCGGGGTGTCCACGGCGATATTGGTGGCGGGTACCCAGAAACAGAGTCGGCTCTCGCGAAAGTACCGCTTCATTGGATGATTCAGGAGACTGCAAATTTTGGTCTGGACTACAAAACTCGTACAGTGAATGACCTAGTCCTCGGTAAAGGCAAAGCAAGCAAATACGTCCCACCGTCTTCCACCGGAGCGCCGCACAACTCCATGAACCTAGGATGGAGTTTTTTAGAGTTCCTACCTCGGCGTAAATCTCTCGCTTCCCAAAGGGCGTCCATACTTGGCTGGACTATTCCGCTAATGGAGCGGCGCATTTTACCCGAAGGAGCTCGCATACATCACTCCGTAAAAAAAACTGGAAAAATGCCGCCGAATGTTCCCAACAGGCACGCGATTGAATGAGCCCGAGGTCGTTTTACCTTCAAGGAGGGTGATTTTGCGCAAGTAACGCTTGCTTGCGCAGGTCGCTGCCCGTCGCCATTATTGAATGCTACCTGGCTACTCGACTCAGAATGTTCTTTATTTGTTCCGGTTAATTGAGTATAGTGGGCAGCGAACACTGGATTCTCAGCTGAAAAGCCTACTGTGTTGGGCTGTTCGATCATTCGCGAGGAGGCGTAGGGTCTTCACTCGAGGGGTAGTGAAAGTTGGCTCAGTTGATCTGGCCCAAGGCGCTCTTTGAGACGAGTAAACACCTGACCTGCGTCAACAACCGCAAAAGAGGCAACTTCTGCCGGCTTGCGAGTGCTGAGTGACCCTTCTGAGTCGATATACAGGTGCATCTTGGAGACGGTATGAGCATCTGTTTCAACCATCAAAGCGAACAGATCCGAGGAGGGTGCAATCAAACGCGAAACTGGAATGCCCAATTGGTTCACCAAAGCGGCGATCAACGATAGGGATAGCGCCTCGTCAAAGCTGTAAGTGTCGGCGCGACCATCGCGACCTGAAAGCGGTGGCAGGACCTTTTTCCAGTGGCGAAGCTGTTCTCGACGTATACCGGCGAGCTCTTGAACTTGTCTCGTACTGAAGCGCATATGTAGCCTTACTGTCTCGAATACGCACTATATCTGTTGTTGAGGCCATTTTGAAGTGGTGATAAGAACAAAATCGAAAAGGGGAGTTTGGATGCCATGACAGGACGCTACGACCAAGCGGAAATCCTAGTAGCTCTATGGAAGCTTGGTGCGAAAAGCGAGATGATGCCAACATCTCATGGAATACTTGATCGCGCGCTGGCGGCGATAAGTGATCAGCTTCCCGAAGAACTTTCAACACTGACGTTTGGAAAAACTGGTGTTGGACTTCGAAGCTTTGAGCTTCCAGACATCCTGCTGGCTGCGCAGGAAGCCATGCTTACTAGTGAACCTAACCCAACATATTTATCTACCTTGATCACTCTGACCGACGATCAAGCAGCGGAGATAGCCATTGAGCACGGTCTTAGCGTCCAAAACGCACGGAAACTCGGCTCAGAGCTTCGAGCGAAGGTTGACGAGTTAAAGGTAGAGGGCTGGCAGTCGAAAGCGGTTGCCTGAGCAATAAGTTTATATGGCAGGCGCATTTCGATCAAAAATTAGACAATGCGCCCCAGAACTCTCTAGAGCGTTTGATGATCTCTGCAAGGCTTGGCTTGAACCAGCCAATGATCGCATTTCCGAAACCGAACTAAGGCCCAAGCAGATTAACGACGTTGTCTGGGGTACGGTGGAACTGCTGCCTTGGGAAGTTGCAATCCTCGATAGCAAAATGATGCAGCGCATGCGTGGCGTCAGGCAGTTGGGACTTGCACATCTTGTATTTCCTGGCGCCGTTCATGACCGATTGGAGCACGCAATCGGTGTCGTTGGAGCCGCTGAGCAAGTGATCGGCGCACTTAATCGGCAAATTGATCGGTGGAACACCGGCAAAGACTCCGCAGATCAGCCCTTGGAACGAGTCAGCGATGAAGACCGATTTCGGCTGCGTTTGGCTGCCATCTTCCACGATCTCGGCCATGGGCCCTTCAGTCACGCGATCGAGCCGGTTCTAGAAGTCGCCTCTCCGCTCGGAGGTGAAACGTCCACATCCGCCGACGGTTGGCGTGCTGACATCATAGCCGCCCGAAACGCTTTGAAAGGCACCTACAGGCTAAATGCGTCACCTGCAGTATCAGAAATCATCGCCGTGATGATCATTTTGTCCGAGCCCGTGAAAACTCTGCTCAGCAACGACAAACTGAATATCCCGAGGAAAGCGGATATTGAGAGCCTCCAGGAACAATTGGTTGCTTGCGTCATTGGGGCAGTAGAGGGTCCGGGCGCTGACCACCTGTCAACAGTGATCAGCGGTCAGCTTGATGCCGACAGAATGGACTTCCTCGCGCGAGACGCACATCACTCTGGTTTGAAAATCGGGTTTGATACAGACCGTTTACTTTCGCGTCTCGAAATCCTCCAGGTGCGCGATGACAACACGCCCAATGCCGACGAAGCGCTCCGGCAACGCATTGCAGACCGAAGTCCCCACCCGGTGCTGCAGATCGGGATCGCGGCATCCGGATTTGGTTCCTTTGAACAAATGCTTATCGGACGAACTTTCCTTTATGATCGCCTCTACCATCATCACAAGGTAAGGGCCGCTGAGGCTATGGCACAAAGGATGTTGCTGGTTGCGGAAAGAGATCGCGGGAAACGACTTGACCTAAAGGAGATTTTTCTTCCTGTTGGCGACGATACGCTTCTGAACATTTTGTCAATGAATGTCTCACATTCGGACTTTGAAACGGCTTCAAAACCGGCCGCGCTCCTGGCGCGCGGCATACTGGAGCGCAAACTTCTGCATCGAGCTTTTGCCTTCCGCTCCAGATTTGTTGCTGTTCCCGCCGAGGTGGGACCTGAAGCCGCAGAATCAATACGCGATGAGCAATGGCGGCGAATTTTAAAGTCCTTAGATACACTCTCTGATCGATATGATCTGGGTACAAGGATCTACACATTTGCATCTCAGTCGTTGGACGTACTCTGTGAGACCGGGGAAGACGAGGAACGGGACAGGCTCGAAAGTATCTCAGAGTCATTGAGGCGACTAGGACCGGAGCACGTCATTGTCGACCTACCGAGGCGTAAAGCGGACGCCATCCGGATTCTGGCACGATATCCTGACGGGTCTCTTAAGGTTCCCGAGTTTTCGTTTAATCCGGTGAAATGGGCGGATGCCTATGACCTTCAAAAACGTACAGGATTTGTCTTTGCGCCACGCGAAGTGCTTCCAATTATCGCGCTGGCTGCCAAAGTAGTCTTCCTGACAGAGTTCGGCGTCGTCATGAATGGCGATGCGGACGGATATATCAAGGCCGGGCAGACAATTGGGGAAAAATGGCTCGGGCAACTAGCGGAAAAGGGCGTCATCGACAAGGAAGTGGCGGTACAACTCGAGACCAGGCGTGAATCCTTGCTCAGTTTGCAACGTGATGATCTTGAAATACCAACGGGCTGGGCAACTGAAAACCCCGAGCTTCCTTACACACTGCTGGCGCGTCTAAAGAAGGGTATCAAGGGTGGTCTGACCTATGAAGCACTACAAGGATTTCGTACGACCATGGCGGCTATGTTTGCCTTCGTAGACATGTGGTATGATGGCAACGAAATCGTCTCAGACGTTAAAGATGAAGCGGACTTTCAGGAGCGCCTGACAAGACACTTCCGATCAAGATCCGTTCCGGTAGAAGAAGGAACTGTGGTTGGCGGTGGCAAACTCGACTTGTTTGCGGCAGACGCTGTCTTGATCGAGAACAAATATGTGGGCTCCGAGACAGCTGAACCGGCGAACGCTGCACCTTCTGCTGGGGCTCAGGGTCGTCGGTACGCTATCGCTTTGCAATCGCAAATCGTGCTCTCGGTAGCTGCCGTGCAGCTCAAAAAGGGCGAGGAGCCGCCGCAAAGGTCGGACATGGTAGAGGTACGAGAGTCAAACACGGCCGACAAAAACAGGACCGAAATTCGGTTCACAGTGCCTTATGGTGCCAGCGTACCTTCGGCTCAAAAGCCGCAGTAATTACCTGTTATTTAACATAATAAACCTTATGCGTCTCATTCTTGTAGCCGCAAAGCGATAATGTCACCCAAGAGCAATTCAGAAGTGTCACTCTCCTCGCAAACCGATGTGAGGATGAGCGGATATGGGATGGGTGATGATGAGCGAGCGCGAGTTGAACCGTGTGGAGGTTTTGGCGCAGGTCGATGATGGTCGGCTGACAATTGATAATGCGGCGAACATGTTGGACCTGACCCGTCGGCAAATCTTCCGGCTTTTGAAGCGGTATCGGCAGGATGGCGCATCGGCGATCCGACACAAGTCGCGTGGACGTGCGCCGAACAACCAGTTTCACAAGGCCAAGCGCGACTATGCGTTGAGCCTGATCAAGGAACAGTATCCGGATTTCGGTCCGACATTGGCGGCCGAGATGCTGGCCGAACATCATGGGTTCAAGGTCTCGCGTGAGACGCTGCGCAAATGGATGCAGGAAGATGGTATCTGGCTTTCGCGCAAGCAGCGCCGCACATTCCATCAACCACGCCTGCGCCGGGAATGCTTTGGCGAGTTGATCCAGATTGACGGGTCAGACCACCGTTGGTTCGAGGATCGCGCGCCGCCTTGCACCTTGCTCGTCTTTGTCGACGACGCCACCAGCACGTTGATGGAGCTCCGGTTTGTGAAGTCGGAAAGCACGTTCAGTTATTTCGAGGCTTTGGAGGGCTATCTGCATAACCATGGCCGTCCAGTCGCATTCTATTCTGACAAACACACCGTGTTCCGCGTGGCCAAGGAAGATGCCAAAGGTGGCGCGCGGATCACCCAGTTTGGGCGCGCATTGAGCGAGCTGAACATCGAGATTTTGTGTGCCAATTCGAGCCAGGCAAAGGGCCGCGTCGAACGTGCCAATCGCACGTTACAAGACAGGCTGGTCAAGGAACTGCGTCTCGCGGACATCTCTGACATGGAAGCTGGGAACGTCTATTTGCAAGGGTTCAAAGAACGTCACAACGCCAGGTTCGCCAAAGCCCCAGCCAAGCCAGACAACCTGCACCGCGCGCTCAATGTCGAGCCGGATCGACTGGCGGATGTGCTGTGCTGGCGCGAGAACCGATACGTCGGCAAACAGCTGACCTTCTCGTATGATCGCAAGCGGATCATGTTGGAAGAGAACGACTTAACACGTGGTCTGATCGGCAAATACGTGGACACCTACGCCTTTGTGGATGGACGCTTCGAGGTGCGCTCAAAAGGACGATCCCTGCCCTATAAAATCTTCGACATGGATCAGCGCGTGACCCACGCCGCCATCACGGACAACAAACGTCTGGGCGCCGTTCTGGAACATATCAAACAGATGCAGGATGCCGCTCCGCCAAAGCCGAAGGTACGCACGAACTCAGAGAAGATAGGCTACAAACCAAATGGGCGACAGCAAGGCCGACCATCAGGATCACGTGCAAAGAAGCAAAATACGCGAGCTTCGGTTTCCGGCTGACTGCGCTTAACGAGACCCATTACAAACATCACGTCTCACGCTATCGTCGAAGATATAGCGTCCTGACGTAGAGTCCGCGCAGAAGTCAATCTCAGTATTCAAGCCGCCCAGAGAAAGACCGGTGAACAACCCAACGCCAAAAAGAACTGCCGAGATCAAAGCCGTCGTGACAGTCCATATCGACAGCTTCTCCAAAAACTCCATCATGCCTCAAGATTGGCGATCAAGCTGATCCCCGCAAGGCTTTTCAGCCCTGCGATATCTGAGGTCTCCGGGCTGCTAAGCCTTGCTACCGTCGCGCCACGTGGTGACATTCCTGCTTTGCAAAACCGGTGACATTTCTGAATGGCGTTTACAATTCTTGTAACCGGGTGGACTCACAAACGAAGTGCAAATTCTGTACGAATACAGAGAGTTGCATGGAGTATGAAGAATGGGAAGTCACTATTGTCACCTGAAGCTGGACGAACGACGTAAGCTCGCAAAGTGGCTTGATGCCGAAATGCCCGTTGCTGAGATCGCGGATAGATTGGGTCGCGACCCTTCTACGATCTACCGGGACATCAAGCGGAACCGATATACCGACAATGAGATACCGGAGCTGAACGGCTATCACGCGCTTGTCGCTCAAGACAAATACGAAGAGCGCCGTGCGATCCATCGCAAGATGATCGTGCATCCTGAACTCAAGGATGCCATCGAAGACAGGCTCAAAGCTGGCTGGTCGCCGGAACAGATCGCCGGACGCATGCGGCTGGAGCGCCATCCGATCCGGGTGAGCCACGAGACAATCTATCGTTTCGCCTATTCCAAGGATGGCCGTGATGAACAGTTCTATCGTCATTTGCCTGAGCATCGCAGACGCCGCAGACCGCGTGGATATCGCAGGCACAACCGGACCCACATCTTCGACACGCAGAGCTTTTCACACAGGCCTGAAAGCGTCTCGGATCGCAAGGAGTTCGGCCACTGGGAATGTGATCTGATGATGTTCCGTAAGGAGCATGGAAAGGTGAACGTGACGTCGCTGGTCGAACGCGTCAGCCGCTACGCTGTGGTGATGCGCAACGAAGATCGCCAGTCCAAACCCATCATGGAAGCGCTGATCCAGGGTCTCGCCCCCCTGCCCGCTGATGCGCGTCAGTCGATCACCTTCGACCGTGGCACGGAGTTCTCAGCCTGGAAGCATCTCAAGGCCGGGATTGGCGCGGATGCGTGGTTCTGTGACCCGCAGGCGCCCTACCAGAAAGGCACCGTGGAAAATACGAACAACAGGCTGCGAAAGTATCTGCCCCGCTCGACCGAACCGACGGCGCTGACAAATCGATATTTAAGGTCGATTTGCCATCGCCTCAATTCTACTCCGCGCAAGTGCTTGGATTACCGAACACCGGCGGAAGTCTTCGAGGCCAAGCTGATGGAAATCCAGAACCGTCTGGAATAAAACGACATATCAGGAACTGCACTTCAGCGTGAGTTCACACCACGTTGCTGCTCCCGGCGGGCCACGCACAAATCGAGGACGCGCTTGCCGGCCTGAAGATCAGCGGCAAGCTAAGGCTGTCCGATACCGAGCGAACCGCGCTTGTGACGCAGATCCAGGCTGTCGCTGCATTTGCGGAACAGCACAGAAGCAGTTTGGTGGAGCTAGACGTGAATCCGATCATCCTTGACACCGCGGGGCGTGCGACGGCGGTAGATGCATTACTAAGGCTTGCCCGGGAATAACCGATCAGGCCGGGCGGATTGTCGAACTGCCCGACCACAGGCGTGCCGTCGGCGAACCGGATTTCCGCTTCGCCGTTGGTTGCGGTAGTTGCGGTTCCTAGCCGTGTGTACGCAATTTTCCGGGGTCGTAGACCGGGCTGGCGGTAATGCGGGCCGTTGTTTCCAGCCCCTCGCCCGACACCGTGAGCCTTGTACCAACCGCGAGGCCCGGTCGGACATGAGCCAGAGCCAGGGATTTGCCCATACGGTGCGAATAGCAGGGGCTGTTGATCGTGCCGACGTTCTGACCGCCCAACATCAGGGTTTCACCGCCTTCGACCATGTCCGGATGGTCGATATCGAGGCAAACGTTGTTGGCCTTCTCGGCACCTTTCGCCGCCATGACCGCCGATTTGCCGCGGAAATCACCCTTGGTTCTGCTCACTGTGAAGCCCAGGCCGACCTCCCACGGGGTGTTGTCCTCGGTCATGTCGTAGCCATAGAACAGCAGGCCCGCTTCGATCCGCACCTTGTCGAGCGCAGTGAAAGAACAGGGCATGACACCTGCCTCGACCAGTTTGTCCCAGATGTCAGTGATCACCGAGCCATCGGCAAAAACCTCGTAGCCGCGTTCGCCGGAGTATCCGGTGCGTGAAATCCGGCAAGAATGACCAAAAAGCACCGCAGGCGCGTGCTCGAAATAGGTCAGAGTGCTCAGGTCGATATCCGTATGCGCGTTGAGAATATCCAACGCCGCCGGTCCCTGCACAGACAGATCATGCAGATCATCGGTGAACTGCACCTGAACATCGCGGCCCGCCGCCGAGGCTTGCAAGAGCGCCATCGTGTCGCCGGACCCATGCACGATCATCCACTCGTCACCACCGTTATTCGACACGATCGCATCATCGGCGATCCCGCCCTGATCGGTCAAAACGCACAAATAGGCCGCCTTTCCCGGCGTTACCTTGGAAAGATCGCGTGTGGTCAGATGATCGAGAACCGCCTGCGCGTCTGGCCCGCGCACGAACACCTTCTTCAAAGGCGACATATCGAACATGCCCGCGTGCTCGCGGACCGCATCGTGTTCGTCGCCCGGATCGGTGTTGTAGGTCCAGGCCGTGCCCATCCCATTCCAATCCTCCAGTCCCGAGCCCAGTGCCGTGTGGCGGGAGGCAAGGGCGGATGTGCGGCTGAGTTCTTCGGTCATGGGTGTTCCTTTCTAGTACCATTCGTCCGGCATCTGCGCTTTGCGCTCGGATACGAAGTCCTCAAGCGCGGCCTGGATGCCAGGTTTCATTTCGGGTTGTTGATAGTCAGCCAACATCTGATGCCACCGCGCGGTGGCACGTTGATCAGCGGTCAGCGCACCATTTTCAGACCAGGTCTCGAACGGGCCGGCGTCGGATATCTGTGGTTCAAAGTTCGCCGTCGTGTAGTGGCGCAGCGTGTGGCGGGTCGACAGGAAATTCTCGCCCGGACCGGTTTCAAAATAGGCGTCCCGGCCAAAGGCTTCGTCATCGGTATCGAAGCCCTGCAGCAGTTTCAGCATCGCGCCGCAATGGTCGAGATCCATGATGAACTTCTCATAAGACATCACAAGCCCGCCCTCGAGCCAGCCCGCTGCATGCCAGACCTGATGCGCACCAGAGAGCAGCGTGGACCACATCGCGCCGGTGCTGTCCTGCATGGCTTGCCCGTCCGGCGCGTTGGACGCGGTGATCTGCCCCCCGCCGGAGCGCACCGGCACGCCGAGCCTTCGCCCCAGTTGTGTCAGGGCCATCGTGGTCATGTTCGCCTCGGGCGATCCAAAGGTTAGGGCACCTGTCCGCAGGTTCATGCTGGAGTGGAATGACCCGAGGACCACCGGACAACTGGGGCGGACAAGCTGCGCAAGAGCAATGCCAACCATGGCTTCCGCTAGTGTTTGCGCCGCCACGGCGGCCGGCGAAAGTGGCCCCATGGCGCCTGCGAAAATCGCGGGAGAGACGCAGACACACTGGCCCGCCTCTGCATAGATGCGCAGGGCCGAGGACATGGTGTCATCATAGATCAACGGCGAGTTGACGTTGATATTGGCCTGCATCACAGCGTGACATTCCATGACCTCACCAAAGACGAGGCGTGCCATTTCGATACTGTCCCGCGCGCGCTCAGGCGCCGTGACAGAACCCATGAAGGGCTTGGTCGAGAGCGTCAGATGCGCCAGCATCATGTCGAGGTGGCGTTTGTTCACCGGAACATCTGTCGGCTCGACAACCGTGCCACCGGAATGGTGCAAGGCGGGTGCAAGATAGGCCAGCTTCACGAAATTGCGGAAATCCCCCAACGTCGCATAGCGCCTGCCATTTGCCAGATCGCTGACAAAAGGAGAGCCATATCCCGGCATCAGCACAACGTTGTCACCCCCAAGAGTCACGGTCTTAGCCGGGTCGCGGGCATGGAGATGAAACGCGCTTGGGGCCGTGGCGCAAAGCGCGCGGACGTGCCCCGGTTCAAACCTTACGCGTTCACCGTCAACCCGCGCGCCCGCCTGGGCGAAGAGATCCAGCGCCGTTTGGTCCCCACGAAACTCGACACCGATCTTGTCCAATATCCAGTCCGCCTGATCTTCGATGCGGGCCAATGCCGTTTCATCCAGCAAATCGTATGCAGGTATCTTGCGGCCGGTGAACGGCGTGCTCTGGACGGGTGTGTTATGACGGGTCAGGCGCCCCCGGCGCGTACTGCTTCGACGCCTTTGCGGCACTGGCGTGTCTGCATTTGCGTTCAAAGGTTCCAACGACGTCTCTTCATTTAGTTAGCCTGAACGCAGATGTTGAGCATAAAAAACTGTTTGGAAATCGAATTTTTCTGTTCTCGGTGTTTAAATAAATTATACACTATTCCATGAGCACCCGTTTCCATCACCATGATCTGCTCAGGCTTTTTGCCGAGATCGCCCGCCATGCCAGCTTTTCGACGGCGGCTGCTGCGCTCAACATGACAAAGGGCGCGATCAGCTATCAGATCAAAACGCTTGAGGCCGATCTGGGGATGAGCCTGTTCCAGCGCACCACGCGCGGCGTCACACTGACCGGAGAAGGGCTGAAACTGCTGGCGATCTGTCAGCGCCGATACGACGAGATCGAGGCCGAAATTCAGGAGTTAAAGGGGGTCTCGACCCTGACTCTGACAGTTGGTGTTTCGACCTATTTCGCCGCGCGCTGGTTGTCGCCACGTCTGATGACATTCATGCAAAGCCACCCGGACGTGCAGCTTCGCATTCAGCCGATGATCGAGTTTTCAGGGGCCGAGATGCAGGATGTGGATTTGGCGATCAGGTGGGGCAACGGGAACTGGAAGGACGGCACCGTGACACCCTTCATGCCGATGCCGCCCTTTCCCGTGGGCAACGCCGATTTTGCGGGGCGAGTGGAAAGGCTGGGGATCAGGGAAGCAATCACAGAACTAACACTGCTGCGCGATCGGGAAGACAGCAACGCCTGGTCTGAATGGCTGGAGCTTGCGGGCCTGCCGCCGCAAGCGCGTCGAGACGTGTTGATCGTGCCGGATCCTAATGTGCGGGTTCAGGCTGTGATCAATGGCCAGGGCGTCGCGTTGATGGATGATCTGGTGGGCGATGAGTTGGCAGCAGGCAAGCTTCTTCGGCTGTCGGAGATCGCGCTGCCAGACTATGGGTACTTCATCGTCCGGCCAGATAAGGCCACAGCCTCGGAACCGGCGACGGTGTTCTCGGATTGGCTTCAAGATGCAGTTTCAGCCCGCAACCAGTCCAGGAAGGCTTGCGCGCCCTGAGACATCGGCTGATCCGTGAAGACGACAAAGTAACCCGCGTTTTCAACTCTAACATTGGACAATCTGATAAGCGTTTCGTCGCCGAATTCGGGCGCGACCAGATCGTCCCAAAGGGCGATCCCCTGGCCATCCACCACGGCCTGAACACGGCTGTTTGAGTCTGGGATAGTCAAGCTGGACCGGCTTGGCGCGTAAGGTAGCCCCGCGGCTTTGTGCCAGGCCCGCCAACCCGCATCGCCAGAGCTGTCCCCCAAGAGCGGAAGCCGCCTGACCGCCTCGGCCAGTCCAAGCTGCTTTACCTGCTCTGCGACTGCTCGGTTGGCGGTTGGAACGGCAGGCAGGGATAGAAGAAGTTCGCTTTTATGACCCTCCCAACCGCCAATCCCCCAGAGGATAGCCATGTCAACTCTGACAGATCTAATCATGTCAACGGAGTTAAGCGGTTCGATTCGCAGGCTGATGCCGGGATTGGCCTCGAAAAAGCGAGTTAGCCTTGGCGACAGCCAGCGTGACGAGAAATAGGTCAGTGCGCCAACGGTCACGGCACCCGAGGCAGTGCCACGCAGGTCTTCGATTTCACGGTCGATCTGGCGCAGGGCTGTTTGGGACACATGCCACACCCTGCGCCCTTCCTCCGTCAGTTCCAGTTTAGCGTGTGCACGCTCGAACAGGCGAAAGCCGAGCTCGGCTTCAAGCTTGTTGATTTGGTAACTGATCGAGCCTTTCGACTGATGCACCTCGTCCGCCGCCTTGGTCATCGACAGATTGCGGGCAACGGCATCAAAGATCTTGAGGGCATCATAGGAACGAAAGCGCATGACTATTGTCTAATTTTTTCGAACGACTTGTGCAAATCATTAGATTTGCACCAAGCGCATCTAGCCCAATACCCTAAACCCAATGCGTGGCACCCATCTGTCCTTGTCGAAGATCACCCGCAGGCGTCTAACAACTCAAAACGGTGAACAACATGACAACCGACCTCTCCCACACTCGTTTCGCGGTCAAAGCTTTCCAGAACAAAGGCGAGCGCCCGCGCGAGCTGGCCCGCACAATGCCGCCCCATCCATTAAGCTACATGGAACTGCCTTACGATCCCGAATACACGCTCTACAACTCGCGCCTGACGCCGGAGAAACTCGATACGGCCACAGATGACGAAATGTATTGGGCCGTGCGCACCAATGTCATTTTTCGTCACACCGGCGAGTTGCCAATCGAGATCAGTGGGCCGGATGCGGAAACCCTGTTGAACAAGGTGTTCACCCGCAGCGTCAGCAAGGTGAAACCGGGCCGCTGCTCCTATCAATTCGCCTGCTATCACGATGGCGGCATGATCACCGACGGGGTGCTGCTACGGCTGTCGCAGGACAGGTTCTGGATGGCGCAAGCCGATGGCGACCTCTTCAGCTGGTACAAGGCCCATGCCGAGGGGCTGGACGTGAAAATCCACGATCCCAACGTCTGGGTCAGCCAAATCCAGGGGCCGCGGTCGCTGGAACTGCTGGCCGCCGTGCTGGACGGACCGATGCCCGATCCTTTCCGCTATTTCGATTGTGCTGAGGTCTCCATCGCGGGCCAGACCTGCTGGATCAGCCGCTCGGGCTTCACCAATGAATTGGGCTGGGAGGTCTACCTGCTGCCCGACACCGACATCGCGGCCATCGGTGAGCGGATCATGGAGGTCGGTGCGGCATTCGGCATTCTGCTGACCGGAACGCCAGTGTTCCGCGCGCGGCGGATCGAGGCCGGGTTGCTCAATGCCGGGTCGGATTTCGGAGCCGAGACGACGCCGTTTGAGGCAGGGCTTGGCGGTTTTGTCGAATTTGACGATCGTGACTTTGTTGGCCGCAAAGCACTGGAGGAGGCCTGCAAATCCTGCCGCACCTGGGGCATGCGGGTCACCGGCGGCGTGGCGCAGCTTGGACGCGTCATGACCATTGATGGCAAGGATGTCGGTCGGGTTTGTTCCTCGGGCTATTCGCCGTATCAGGACTGTGGTGTCTGCATCGTGCGCATGGACGACCCCGCACAGGGTCCGGGCACGCAGGTCGATGTGCTCTGCGCTGATGGGTCCACCCAGAACGGTGAGCTCTGCACCCTGCCGATGTACGACGCCGACCGGCTCATTCCGCGCGGCAAATTGGTGGATATCCCGACCAAACCGATCGCGGCGGAATGATCCTCATGCCCAGCGTTTCAACAGAACGCTCTGGGTATTGCGAACCAGAGGCGGCTTTGGCCGCCTCCACGCACTTTGCATTTCTACTGTTGAGGTCGTTCTCTTGCTTGGATCTTTGCGCTGCGCTGGACGCGTTGAATGAAGCCAACCAGTTTGACCAGACGCCCAGATATTCTTGGTCTTTGTTCAGTGAAGACGGAAACGCTGTGTTGGCGTCTAACGGATTGTCCATGAATGTAGATGGCCCGATGATGCCGGTCAGCAGACGAGACACAGTGATCGTTCTGGGAGGCAATGAATACGTCAAAGCATCTACTTTGCCAGTTCTGGCATGGTTGCGAAGTGTGTCCCGGAAAGGTTCGCGCATGGGCGCGGTGGGAAGCGCTGTCTTCACCTTGGCCAAAGCCGGGATAGTTTCAAACGAACCGGTAACTGCTCACTGGAGGTACAGGGGGGCAATTGCCGAACATTGCCCAGATTTAGTGTTTAACCAGAACATCTTCAGTATTCACGACAAAAACCTGACCTGTGCTGGAGGGGCTGCGACCTTGGATATGATGTTGCAGCTAATCGCTGGAAACAGTGGTCGCCGTATAGCCAGCTGGGTGGCGGACAGGCTTGTTTGCGGCTCTTATAGAACTGGCCAGGAAGAACAGTCGGTCGCTGAATTCCTGCACACCGGAAAGCGAAATGCCAAGCTCGCAAGTGCAATCGGATCTATGCGGTCGAACTTGGAGGAACCAATTCCAGTTCATGAAATAGCTGCCTCGGTTGGCATATCCGTGCGGCAGCTTGAACGTCTCTTCAAGGCGCTTTTGTCTACAAGCCCAAAAGCATTCTACAGAAAACTAAGGCTCGAACATGCGCGCCGTTTGCTTCATCAAACATCGTTGCCAATCATCGAAATTTCTATTGCCAGCGGCTTTAGCAGCCAATCCCATTTTTCCAAACTTTACCGCAGGCACTTTGGCGTCTCACCTCATCAGGATGCCGCAATCTCTTTGGGCAACAAATCGAGGAACCTATGAAGAGCCGGATTGCGTGCTTCCTTGAGCCAAACCGCCGAAATGTCGACCACCTTACCCACATCCCGTATGGGAACGGCGCTGAGGCCGGCGCGTTTAGCGTGTACCACGTTTTCAGGGTAGATCAGAATGCCCATACCCAGCAGCACAAAGGTAAAGAATTCATCTCGAAGGTACGCAACCTGTCCGGTCTTGGGCACAAACCCTCGTTCAAGACACAAATCACGCACAAGATTGGTAAAGGGAAGCCAATGCGTATCGCCGACAAGAAAGGTTTCATCACGCAGCTCCACCAGATCAATAGTGTCGCGCGAGGCCAGAGGATGATGATCGGGCAGAACGACGGCGAGCCCTTCGCTCGAAATCGGCTGGCAGTTGAGAACCGGCGGCACATGCCCCATGAAATGCCAGATGAACGCAATATCGACCTGCCCATTCAGAACCAGTTCAATCTGGCGAGGGCTTTGATAGAATCGAACGCCGATTTTGACCCTTGGCCATTGCCGCCGGAAGGTCTCTATGGTTTCCGGCAGCTGACCGAGAATGGCAAAATCCGTGTAGGTGATGGAGAGGCTTCCACGCTGTCCGTCAGCTACATCTCGGGCATTGCTTGCGATCTGATTGACCAGATCAAAAAGTTCACCAAGCCGTTCGTAAAACGCTTCACCGGCTTTGGTCATTTCCACCGTCTGGGTGGATCTATCCAAAAGCGAAAAACCAAGTTCGCCCTCCAGCGATTGAATGGTCTTGGACAAGGCAGGTTGCGACGTATTCAGAACCTCAGCCGCTTTCCGGAAGCCGCCGGCTTCTACGATGGTTTTGAACACCAGAAATTGGCGCAGGGTGAGATTCACGGTGATATCTCCGGGTTATCACATGATGGTGCATCGATATTATGCACAGGGATCGGATCGTGCAATGATCTCGCTGTACTAAGGAGTCCTTAATGTATCTGCCAAACCTTTCGACCTCACATTTTCCCGCTCAGGGCGACGCAGAAATCCGCAACATCACTGTTGGCCGCTTGCTGGGGGAAATCGCAGACAGACACGCACTTTCAGTTGCGATGGTTGACGTTTCTGACAATGGGAGTTGCGACCGAGAGTGGACCTATGGCGAACTTCTGGAAGTGGCTGAGCGACTGGCGTTGGCCCTGTCCACCCGCTACGCTCAGGGTGAGCGGGTTGTCGTATGGGCACCCAATATCCCCCAGTGGATTTTCATGGAATATGCCTGCGGTTTGGCGGGGCTGGTTCTGGTTACTGCCAATCCATCCTTTCAGGCCGCCGAGCTAAAGTATGTGCTGGAGCAATCCGGTGCAGTCGGCCTGTTTATGGTCGATGAATTCCGTGGAAACCCGATGGTTGAAATCGCGCAGGAAGCTACCGGCGGGAACGAGCGCCTGCGTGAGATCGTAAACCTGGAGGACGCGGGTGCTCTCTACGCCACCGGAGAACGGCCCGCTGTACTTCCTGAAGTGTTGCCGGATGATGCCGCGCAGATTCAGTACACCTCGGGGACAACCGGTTTCCCCAAGGGTGCCGTACTCAGCCACAAGAACCTGGTGAACAATGCCCGGCTCTTTTGCGGGCGGGCGCAAGTCGGCGCGCATTCTGTATGGGCCAATTTCATGCCGCTGTTCCATACCGCGGGTTGCGCAACGGGTGCGTTGGGGTGCCTCCAGGCAGCTTGCAAGATGCTACTGATCAAGCGTTTCAACGCAGATATCTTTGCCCGGCTGATCGAGGAACAGGGCGTGACAACCTGTTTCGCCGTTCCCACCATGTTGTTCAACCTGCTGGAATCCCTCGAACAAACCCCGCGCGACATGTCTTCACTTGAGGTTATCACGACGGGCGGAGCGCCTGTGCCACCCGATCTGGTTCGCCGGGTGCGGGACCGTTTGGGATGTCACCTGCTCAGCGCTTTCGGGCAGACGGAGCACAGTCCCATGATCTGCCTGAACCCGGTTGAAGCAACGCTGGAGCTGATCGTGGAAACTGCAGGTCCGCCCTTGCCACAGACCGAGGTGTCGATCCGCTCAACCGAAGACAATCGGGTGCTTCCAATTGGCGAGGTGGGCGAGATTTGCGCGCGATCCTACGCTGTGATGATCGGCTACAATGACAACGCGCAAGCCACTGCCACCGCCATCGACGCTGACGGCTGGCTGCATACCGGCGATTTGGGCACGATGGATACCCAGGGGTTCGTGCGGGTGACGGGTCGTGTGAAGGACATGATCATCCGCGGCGGTGAAAACCATTTCCCGGCTGAGATCGAAGCGATCCTTGTGACCCACCCGGACGTGGCGCAAGTGGCCGTGGTTGGCCTGCCCGACGAGAAATGGGGAGAGGTGATCGCGGCATTCATTCTGTCCGATGGGCCGCTCGACGTGGCCGATTTGCGCAGCCACTGCCGGGCGCATCTGTCCGCACAGAAAACGCCATCGGTCTGGGTGCATGTGCCGGACTTCCCGCTGACAGGCTCCGGCAAAGTGCAAAAATTCGCCATTCGTGAGAAGTTCCTCGCAGGTAGCTACGGAGAGGTTCTGCAATGAGTGTGCGCATTGAAAAGGACGGCCCCGTCTGGACAGTCATCCATTCCCGCCCAGAGGCCCGTAATGCCATGGACCCCGAAAGCGCCAAGGCACTCTTTGAGGCGTTCCAGTCGTTTGACGCGGACGATACCGCCAGCGTTGCTGTGTTCTGGGGCGAAGGCGGTGCCTTTTGCGCCGGGTGGGATTTGAAACATGCAGCCTCCCTTGCCGGGGCCGAGGCGCTCGATCCGTTCGACTTCCCCGAGAAAGGTGACCCACCGATGGCGGCCATGGGACCCAGTCGGCTGGAGTTGTCCAAACCGGTGATCGCCGCTGTGACAGGGCCTGCCGTGGCGGGTGGCATGGAATTGGCGCTGTGGTGCGATATCCGGGTGATGGAAGAAACCGCCTTCATGGGGGTCTACTGCCGCCGTTGGGGCATTCCATTGATCGACGGTGGGACAGTGCGCTTGCCGCGCTTGGTGGGTGAAGGCCGCGCGATGGATCTGATCCTGACCGGCCGCCGTGTGGATGCGGAAGAGGCCCTGCGAATTGGCCTGTGTGAATACGTGGTGCCCGAAGGCGGTGCGCGCGCAAAGGCCGAAGCCCTGGCCCACGACATTGCTCGTTTCCCACAAAGCTGCATGCGCGCGGATCGCCGTTCTGTACGGGCGCAACACGGGTTGCCTTTGCGTGACGCGCTTCGACAGGAATGGAAGGGCGGCAAAGCCGAGGTGACGAAAGGTGTTGAAGGCGCCACTCGGTTTGCCAGCGGCAAGGGCCGCGGGGGCGATTTTGAAGAAATTTGAGTTAGGAGACAGCGCCATGCGCGATATGAAAAAACACTATATCAACGGCCAATGGGTTGCCTCGATTGACGGTCGAGAGATGGTCGTGGAAGACCCATCCACCGAAGAGAAGATCGCAACGATCACGCTCGGCGGTGATGCGGATGCCGATGCGGCCGTTGCCGCAGCCAAGGCCGCATTTGCGGGCTGGGCGGAGACAAAGCCAGATGCGCGGATAGCAACATTAGAACGGCTAATGGACATCTACAAGGACCGTGCAGGCGAAATGGCACAGGCGATAAGCGTTGAGATGGGCGCACCGATTGCCTTGGCGAAGACGGCTCAGGTGGGGGCCGGGGCCGGACATCTGAAAAACACCATCCGCACGGCAAAAGGTTTCGCGTTCGAGCGTCCTTTGGGCGATCACGCGCCGGGTGACATGATCCTCTATGAACCGGTCGGGGTCTGCGCCCTGATCACGCCGTGGAACTGGCCGATGAACCAGGTGATGCTCAAGGTGGCGCCCGCACTCGCTGCGGGATGCACTATGGTGCTGAAACCGGCTGAGCAGGCCCCGCTCAGCGCCATGCTGCTGGCCGAGATGATCGACGCGGCCGGTTTTCCGCCCGGCGTGTTCAACCTCGTGAACGGAGATGGGGCTGGTGTTGGTGCACATCTGACCGCGCACCCGGATGTGGATATGGTTAGCTTTACCGGCTCAACTCGCGCAGGCGTGGCAATCAGCAAAGCGGCGGCTGATACGGTCAAACGCGTCAGCCTCGAACTGGGCGGCAAGGGGGCCAACATCATCTTTGCCGATGCCGATGAAAAGGCGGTCATACGAGGGGTGCGCCATTGCTTCAACAATACCGGCCAGTCCTGCAATGCACCCACAAGGATGCTGGTGGAACGCTCGATCTATGACGCGGCTGTTGAAACCGCCCGTACTGTGGCCGAGAAAACAGAGGCCGGACCGGCGGACATCGAAGGCCGTCAGATCGGCCCGGTCGTCTCTGAGGTTCAGTTCAACAGGATTCAATATTACATCAAGCAAGGAATCGATGAACGTGCCAGGCTCGTCGTCGGCGGAATGGGAAAACCGGACGGATTGAGCATAGGGTATTTCGTCCGGCCCACGATCTTTGCCGATGTCACGCCCGACATGACCATCTGGCGGGAGGAAGTATTTGGACCGGTTCTGACCCTAACACCATTCGATACCGAAGAAGAGGCGATCGCTCTGGCCAATGACACCCCCTATGGGCTGACTAACTACGTTCAGACAGCAGACAAAGCTCGCGCTCAACGGGTTGCGCGGCAACTCCGCTCTGGCATGGTCGAGATGAACGGCAAATTCGGCGGTGCGGGCTCCCCTTTCGGCGGCATGAAGCAGTCGGGCAATGGCCGTGAAGGCGGTGTTTGGGGCTTAGAGGAATTCCTCGAGGTCAAAGCCGTCACCTGTTGGGAGTGAAAACTGGGCTCGGTTCTTTTTGGGAACCGAGCCTCAATCCTGCGCATCCAAAAAGGTGACAAGTTCTCTTGCGAGCCCCGATGCAATTTCAACGTGAAGGAAGTGTCCGCATGTGTAGAAAATCTGAAGTTGAGCCATTGGCATAGCTTGCGCCATGGCTTCGATTTCAGCGGTGTTCACCATGCGGTCTTCGTGCGCTGCCAGGATCAGTGTCGGGACTTGAAGCGCGGGCAACTTTGCGCGCAAGTCCAATTTTGAACACACGGTGAAATCGTCGAGCAGGACATTTTGTCCGGCAGACATCATCCTTTGCCGCGTAATCTTCACAAAGTGCACTGGCGTCGATTTATGCCAGCATGAGCGCGCAACAGCGGCGACGGTATCTTCGGTTTGGTTCTTTAGCCCCTTCAGCAATTCGGGTGTGACTGGCATTCGTGCAGCCCCAGCGATCAGGCACAGTGAGGAAATCCGCACGCTAGATTGCAGCACCGCTGACAAAACAACTCCGACACCCATTGAGTGCCCGACTAGGCAGACGTTTTCTAAACCAAGCGCTTCAATGAACCTGATCACAACTGCACCGTAGCTGTCGATATCACTCAGGCTTTGACCATCGGATCCACCGTGACCGGGTAGATCGAGAGCAAGGACCGGATAAGAATGCAGCGATTGTCCGCCCTGACCGGGCAGAACAGCCGTCGACGTCGGGAGGCCAAGAGGGGCTGTCGCCTCTATTACACTCCGCCAGGATTGTGGCCAGTCGAGTTTCGATCCGCCGGCACCGTGCACCAGAACAAGTGTGGGCCTTTGGGACGTCACTGCAATTCCGTTGGCGCTAAAGCAAATATCTTGCCCACCTACGCTCACCTTCTGGTTGGCGTAAGTCGTGAAGCGATGTTGAGGTCTCACGGCCGTCACACCAGCTTGTGCATGGCTTCCAGTTCGGTGGAACCGATCTCGTCTACAATCTTGGTGCGCAGTTTTCGCATCGCGCCCAGCCACTTGTCGTAGTTGGCAGACTTGAATTGAATGAACTGGGCAACATCCGAGTGCGGCAGGATCAGGAAGCTTTCCTGCGCAACACCCTGAACTACGGTTTCAGCAAGTGCTTCAGGCGTGATCACACCCGGCAAATCGCTTGATGTACCTTTTTCGGCATAACCCAGCATCGGGGTTGCCACATATTGCGGACAAATGACCGAAACCTTGATCCCATCGCCGCCATGGGTGATTGCGACGGATTCTGCAAATCCCAGAGCTGCGTGTTTGGTCGCGGAATAGGCAGCATCACCGATTTGGCTCAGCAATCCAGCGGCGGAAGACATCTGCAGAAGATACCCGCCACCGCGTTCGATCATGCCGGGCAAAACCGCGCGTGCAGCATAGACATGCGCCATAACATGAACGTCCCAGCACAGTGCCCAGGTGTCATTGCTTGCAGAGGCCGAATGTGATGGCTCGCCCAAACACACACCTGCGTTTGAGCAGAACATATCCACCGGGCCAAAGTGCTGCTCTGTTGCTTTGACCAACGCCTGTACATCGGCCTCCTTGGTGACGTCGCATGCCACGCCCAAACCATCAAACTCGGTGGCGGTTGCGCGGGCCGCACCTTCGTCCAGATCGGCAACAACAACCTTTGCACCCTCTTTGGCGAACCGAGTGGCCAAGGCCGCACCAATTCCGCGTGCGCCGCCGGTGATAATGATTGTCTTGTTCGTAAGCTCCATGAGACTTTCCTGTCACAAATTTTAGAGAAGAGACGGCAGCCACAGCGCCATCGAGGGGAACGCAATCACAAGGCCGATCATGACGAACATTGCGAAGACAAAGGGGATCGCCCCTTTGATCACGTCCTTGATTGGCCCGCCTTGGCGAATGGACTGCACAACATAAAGGTTCAGCCCAATGGGCGGCGTGATCAATGCGGTTTCCAGAAGCAACATCAGCACGACACCGAACCAGATCGGATCGTACCCAAGCGCGACGACTACTGGCACGACAATGGGGGTCGTTGTGATCAGCATGGAAAGGCTCTCCATGAAACAGCCCATCACCAGATAGATGGCAATGATGATCAACAGCACCTGAAACGGTGAGAGGCCTAAGCCTTCGATAAAGCTTTGGAATGCGGCCGCGAGGCCGATGACGGCAAGCACGAAGTTCAAGAAGGCCGCTGCAAGAATGATCAGCATGATCATCGCGGTTGTCCGCATGGTGCCTTCAAATGATTTCAGAAGCATGTCTCGTGTTAGTTTGCCGTTTTTCCAAGATAGCATGAGCGCTGCAAGAACGCCCAGAGAAGCACTTTCCGTTGGCGTCGCCCAACCCGCGTAAATGGAGCCAATGACCACAACAAAAATGAACAACGGCTGCAGCAGATTGGGCAGGCTCGCGAACCGCTCGGTCCATGATATCTGGATCTTTTGCCCGCCCCATCCTTTGTTGGCGAGGCAAAGAAGAACGATGGTAAGACTGTAGAGCCCAGCCAATACGAGTCCCGGTAGGATACCCGCGAGGTAAAGCTTGGGTACGGATGTATTGGTCAAAAGCCCGTAGATGATCAGGCCAACGGAAGGCGGTATCAGAATGCCAAGTGTCCCACCGGCGGCAAGCGAGCCAAGAAACAGGGGTGTGTGATAGCCGCGCTTGTCGATCTGCGGCACCGCAACCGTACCCACAGTGGCGGCCGTGGCAACTGACGAACCAGAGGTTGCTGCGAAGATAGCACTGGAACCGATATTGGAATGCATTAGCCCGCCCGGCAACCAGGACAGCCATTTTGCCATCGCATCGTACATCTTTTCTGCGATATCCGAGCGCAGCATAATTTCGCCCAGCATGACAAACATAGGCACCGCAACGAGTAGGAACTCGATCGAGTTTTCCCACATCATATCACCGATTGCGCGACGCAAAGGCATGATGGAAAAGGTCTCGTCCAGCACGACACCTAAAAGGCCAAGCGCGGCAGCCACGGGGATTGCCAGAAAGATGAACAGAAGCAGAAGTGAGAAAGTGACGACAAGGATCATGACTGGCCCTCCGTCTCAACCAGTTCCGCTTTGATTTCGCCTTCGATGCCTTCAGAGCCGATAAGTTCAGAGACTGCATCCCAATTTCGGCGCAGGGCATTGCCTGCAACACGAAGCGCAATCAACAACCACATCGTCAGAGCCAGACCGATACCGCTGATCCAGGCAATCTGGGGAATAGAAAGTGGTGTGCGGAGCGGCGTTACCGAGATTCGACCGGTCTCAACAGTCCCTTTTACCAATTCAAACCCGTACCAACCGATGAGAGCGAAAAGAGCACCAAGTGCGAAAAAGCTGAGGATGTCCAATGCAATGCGCAAAGGGCGTGGCATCAGATTGTACAATACGTCGATCCGCACATTCCCTTTCTTTCGGATTACAGCGGCGTATGACCAGGCCGTAGCGGCCGCAAAGACATAGCCTGAAATTTCATCCGCGCCCCCAAGCGACGAGTTAAAAAGCTTACGCATGACAACTTCCAACCCAACCATGAAAGCTGTCATCAAAAGGGCCGCCCCTGCGACCCAAACGGCAATTTCTGAGACACGGTCAAGCGCGCCTTGTGTTCGGATCAACATGATAATCCCCGGATAAATTTGGTGGCGGCACCATATGCTGGTGCCGCCAAGTACGTTACTGGATGGACAAGCCGTTGGCTGCGCCGATGGTGGCATTCCACGGGCTTGCGCAATCAGCATCGCCGCAGCGTTCGAGCCAGCCTGGGAAGACATGGCTTTGCAGGATATCTCTGGCCTGCGCGCTATCGGCCTCGGTCATCGGGATAAGGGTCATGTCGACGGCATCGCCTTTGGAACAACCCGCGTCATCACCAGTCAGGCAGGCCAGCCCCTCGTTTTCTTCAGTGACGTAGTTTGTCCAGGTGGCGTCTTCCCAATTGCTGATCTGCTCGGCCAAAGCGGCGCGGGACGCTTCGTCAAGGCTCTGCCATTTGGAGAGATTCGCGTAGAGCCCCGCCATGCCCATGTTAATCGGCAGTTCACCAACATAGTTGATCACCTCGTGCCAGCTGGCGTCATAGGCTGGGATCGCACCAGTGACCGCGCAATCAACGACGCCGTTCTGAATGGCAGGAACAACCTCACCGAATGCAATCGTCACGTTTGTGACCCCTGCGCCCGACAAGAAGTCCGCGTGGGTAGCGCTTGAAGTTCTGATCTTACGACCTTTAAGTCCGGCCAATCCATCAAACTCGTCCTTGCAGAACACGAACTGGCGACCAAAGGGGTAATGCGCCAGCATGATCAGGTTTTGCTCCGCCAGACGTGCATTGATCACGTCGCGGTAGGCATCGGCGTTCGCGCGTGCGCTGGCCATATCGGTTGCGACACCAGCAAGATCAATGCCTTCCATCTCGGGCGTCGATCCGGTGACATAGGCGACAACCATGTTGCCCATATCGAATACACCGTTTTGCAGCAGGTTGAGCGTCTCGTATCCTTTCAGGCCCATGACAGAGATCGAGACGATTTCGCCGCTCATCTGACCATCGGTGTTCGCCGACAATGTTTCGGTCCAGAACGGTGCTTCGTAGTTTTTATACTGGCTCAGGCTGCTCCATGTGCCCAGCACCTTAAACTGGTGCGGCTGGATTTCGTCTGCGGCCGCCGTTCCAGCTGCGACTGCAAGACTGAGCCCTGCGATGGTGGCGAGTGATTTCAACATAAGTTTCCTCCCTTGGATGTGTTGAATATGTGCCGCTGCGGTTATTCCGAGCGGTCGTTGATTGGCTTGTTGGTGGTCCAGTCAAAACGGCCCGTGTCGCGTTCCTGCACTGCCTGTTTCCAGCCGACCGCCTCGACGCGGGCCTTGAAATTCATGCCCTCAGGCGAATGGCGGGTGATCCCGTCAAAGACGGTGGCCAATCTTTGGGTCTGGTTGATCTTTTCTTCCACGGCCGCATTGATCACCATCTTCTGCATGGCCAGCTGGTTGATCGGAACGCTCGCCATCCGGGCGGCCAGCGCCTCTACCTCGTCATCCAGTTGGTCGTCGGGCACGGATTTGAGCACCAGCCCAATCTCGGCGGCCTCAACCCCGGTGATCTTGTCGCCGGTGAACATCATGCGCTTGGCCTTTTCAGGCCCGAGCCGATGCACCCACATTGCCGTCGTCGGGCAGCCCCAAACGCGGGTGGGCATATAGCCGATCTGCGCTTTGTCTCCCATAATCGTAAGATCCGCGCAGAGCGCGATGTCTGACCCGCCAGCAACGGCGAAACCATGCACCTTGCAGATAACTGGTTTCATCGCTCGAAAGAGAGACATGAAGGCCTGGGTATTCGCCCACATAAACTGGAAATCCTGCATCGGGTCCCAAGGCATCTCCTGCACAACCTTATTTGGGCCGTCGCCAGCAGCGTAATGCGCCAAGTCGTAGCCTGAACAGAACGCCTTACCCGCACCCGACAAGACCATGACATGCACATTTGCGTCCGCATCCCCCTCGGCCACCGCTGCTGCCAACTCGCGAGGGAGATCATCATCAATCGCATTCATCACCTCGGGCCGGTTTAGGATGATCCGGCCAATGCGACCGTCTTTTTCGTAAAGGACTTTTGGCAAGGTGCGTTGCTCCAGTTATGAATCTCGGCCAAGCGACCGGTCCAGGGAGCATGGTTGGCAAATCTTAGTTTTTCCATTATTAGTTTTCTATGATTTGATAAGAATAGGAAATCAATAATGCTGCCAACACTGCGCCAACTCCTTGTCTTCAAAACCGTTGTTGAGCAAAGCAGTTTTCGAAAAAGCGCTGACGTCCTGAACACATCCCAGCCAGCGCTCTCGAACTCAGTTAAGGCTTTAGAGGATGTTCTTGGAACGCCGGTTTTCTTCCGAACAACACGATCTGTAGAATTGACGGCCGCCGGCACTGCTCTTTATGCGCGTATCGATCAAATATTTAAGATGGTCGAGACTGCCACACTTGAAGCTCGCGATGCGGCGGACGGCAAAGGCGGCAGGTTACGCCTGAACTATGTGGATTTTGCGATCCTGGGTGGATTGCCCGACGTCCTGGAGAACTTTCGGTCGGAAAACCCCAAGATACAGATTGATATCGGGTTTGCCCGCACCCTTGAGCAAATTGAAAAAATGCAGAAAAGCCAGATAGATATCGGGTTCATCTTTGATATGGACACGCCTATTCCGCCGGATTTCAATCGATTGGTTTTCAGTGTTGAAGGGCTTGCCGCTGTTGTGCCCAGAGCGCATCGGTTGGCCAGGAGGGCCACGCTGGAGCTGGAAGAGCTCAAAGGCGAACCCATCATTGCGGGCGACGCAAGATGGGAGCGGTATACGGATATGGTCAACGAGCATTGTATTGCCCGTGGCTTCTCGCTCGAGATTTCTCAGCGGGCTTACTTGCG
>JBDWAL010000005.1:0-154159 GCA_039978895.1 Aliishimia sp. | reverse complement strand
AGGCACGTCGCGCCAATCCATCGCCTTATGGTGCTTCACTTTCGCTTTCACCTTGGGCAACGCCTGCGCCTCTTTGATAGCCGTCACAGGATTTTCACCAGATCGAAACCCTTTGGAGCGCGCCACGTCCAGCACCGTCTTGATCCGCTGCGCCAGTCGTTTGGCTGTTTCGTGCTTTTCCGTCCAGATCGGCCCGAGACACATCATCATCTCAGGCTGGTCGATACTATCAATCGGCATTCGCCCGATCTTGGGAAAGGCATAGTCGCGCAACGTATTAATCCACTGTTGACCATGTTTGGCGTTTTTCCACGTCGGCATCCGGTCGATATGCACTTGTTGCGCCATCTCCTCGAAAGTCGGGACCTCTTGACGCACATTGAAGCGCGGGTTCAGCCCTTGCCTCGCCATACGGCGATATTCTAGCGCGCGTTCCCGCGCTTGGTTCAGGGTGACAATATCGGCTCCGCCCAAACCAAAGTCCGTTCGCAGAGGCCCACCGTTTTTATTCTTCTGACCTTTGACCACAACGCGCACGATCCAACGCCGCGCACCAGACGGATCAACCACCAAATGCAAACCGCCGCCATCGCCATGCCGCCCAGCGCCAAGATTCTCCACCAGCTTCTTTGTCAGCTTTCCAGATAAGGCCATTTGAAAATACCACATTCTCTACCACTCAAGGAAAGAAAACAGGCGCCATCGAAAGAAACTAAAACTCGCCCGAGGGTAACACCAAAGCCTTACAAAAAAGAAAAAGGCCGTCCAGGGCCACCGTTTCGAATCCAGAAAACCGGGTGGTGGCGGAGGAGGTGGGATTCGAACCCACGGTAGACTTTCACCTACGTCGGTTTTCAAGACCGGTGCATTCGACCACTCTGCCACTCCTCCGACACGGGCGGTGTACTTGCTGTTTTATGATTCGAAAACCACCATTTTTCGGTTGTTGCAGAAACACTTGCACGCAGGCCTTCTTGTGGATTTTTGCCTATTTGGTGCGCTTTGTCTTTTCAGATCGTGTCTAGCACTGTAAAACCTCAAACTAACCGGGTGGATTGGCTCAAGAAAACTGTCCGGTGGTGGGCAAATAGACAGGCGAAAAATCGTCGGAACGGGGCAAAGATATGGGTATTGCACGAAAAAAGGCTATGGGTCTCAGCATTGCAACGTTGGCTTTGCTGGCTGTTGCTGCGTGTGACGAGAACGGTGAATTTTCTTTAGGGCAAGGCGCGAACTCTGAAAGCGCGGCAAGTGCTGCTCCTGTGGCGACTGGCAAAACTGTCGAGCGCGACGTGGAAGCACCCGAAGTGTTTTCGGCGACAGAAGCCGGACTTTGGGACGGACGCCCCTCACTTGGCGGCGTTTGGATCGCGCATCCTGATGTTAAAGACCCCGAACGTGTGATTATCCGGAATACCGCAAATGGTAAGTTCGTCGTTGGCGCATTATTTCGCCGCGAAAGAGACATTCCCGGCCCTCGCCTTCAAATTTCATCTGATGCAGCTACATCTCTTGGTATGCTCGCTGGCGCACCTGCAGAGCTAAATGTTACCGCTTTGCGACGCGAAGAGGTTCCGGAAGAAGTTCCAACACCTGCGCCGGAAGATATTCCCACAGTCGAAGCCGTTTCTGCACCTTCTGAAATAGAAGCCACGCCCCTTGACCCAATTGCGGCGGCCAGCGCGGCAATTGATGCGCCTGCCCCTACGAAACCGCAAGCCGCATCCCAAGCGGCGGCACCCGCACCTGCGAAAGCAGCCCCAAAACCAAGATCCACATCGAGCCTCAAGAAGCCGTTTCTTCAGGTTGGTATCTTTTCGGTTGAATCTAATGCCAATCGCACAGCCGCGCGTATGCGCAGTGCGGGCATGGTGCCAACAGTTCGACGCGGAGAGACAAACGGCAAAGCGTTTTGGCGTGTGATTGTCGGCCCGGCAAACAACAGCTCTGAGCGCACAGCCCTACTGGACAAGATCAAGAGCGAAGGCTTTACTGATGCCTATCCGGTGACCAATTAACGCAACCCCGCTCATGAGGTCTGCTTCATGCCCCGCTCTTTGATTAAATCCTGTGTAGCCGCGACGTTTGGCTTGCTGATAAGTGTATTGCCAGCCGCGAGTTTTGAAACTCGCGCCAGCACTGCTTTCATCATCGATCAAAATACCGGCACCATTTTGCTCAATAAGGAAGCAGACATCCCGCTTCCCCCCGCTTCAATGTCGAAACTTATGACGTTGTATATGGCGTTCGAGGCCGTGCGCGAAGGTCGGTTAAGTATGACCGAAACGTTGCCCGTCTCCCAGAATGCGATGGATTACGGCGGCTCCACTCTGTTTTTGCGCGCAGGTGAGCGCGTTTCTGTCGAAGATTTGATCCGCGGCATAATCGTGCTGTCTGGTAATGACGCATGTGTTGTTATCGCAGAAGCGCTCAGCCCAGACGGCACCGAAGCCGGTTTTTCACGGCTTATGACGCGTCGGGCCATCGAAATGGGGATGACGAATTCGACCTTCATGAATTCGAACGGATGGCCACAAGCCGGGCACCTGATGTCATCGCGTGACCTCGCTTTGCTGGCGCATCGGTTGATCGCTGACTACCCGGAATTTTATCCGATGTTTTCGGAAAAAGAGTTTCTGTTCGACCAGAAAGAAAGTCAAAACCGCTTTAACCGAAACCCCTTGTTGGGCCTTGGTATTGGCGCGGATGGCCTCAAAACAGGGCACACACAAGCCGCAGGATACGGTCTTGTGGGATCGGCCAAACAAGGCACCCGACGGATCATTTTTGTGATCTCGGGTTTGCAAAGCCAAGCAGATCGCGCCCGAGAATCAGAAGCCATCGTGAACTGGGCATTCCGCCAATTCGCGGAAGCAGACCTAATTAAAGCCGACGAACGTTTGGCCGAAGCCCCTGTCTGGATGGGGGCCGAGCAAAAAGTCGGGCTGGTTCCTGCCGAAGATTTAACCATTTTGATCCCCACGCTAAGTGGCGCAGAGATGAGCACGGAAGTTGTCTTCGACAGCCCAGTGAACGCCCCAATCACGAAGGGCCAAAAACTTGGGGAATTGGTAGTACAACCCGAAGGTCTGCCAGAACTGCGCGTACCATTGGTCGCTGAAACCGATGTCTCAGAAGGCGGCTTCATGGTGCGGATGACAGCGGCCGCGCAGGTTTTGTTTAAGCAATGGCAAGACAATCGCAACGCCGGGGCCGAGGACGCAAGTTGACCCTTTCCACTGCAAACCTTTTCATCAGCTTTGAAGGTATCGACGGATCAGGCAAATCTACACAAGCCAAGTTGCTGGCTGATCATCTGATGACATCTGGCCGTGACGTCATCCTGACACGCGAACCCGGAGGCAGCGCAGGCGCCGAAGAAATCCGTGCGTTGGTCTTGCAAGGCGACACAAATCGCTGGTCAGCAGAAACCGAAATACTCTTGTTTACAGCTGCAAGACGCGACCACATGGAACGCACGATCCTGCCCGCACTAGAAGCCGGTACTGTCGTGATCTGCGATCGTTTCGCCGATAGCACGCGCATGTATCAAGGCCTATCGCGTGGGGATCTGCGCGGCACAGTTGACGCTTTGCACAAGATGATGATCGGGCGGGAACCTGACCTGACCGTTTTGATCGACATGGACCCCGCCGCAGGGCTTGACCGAGCTTTGACACGTGCAGACATAGACAACCGATTTGAGTCTTTCGGCGTTGATCTGCAACAAAAAATGCGCGCGGGATTTCTTGATTTGGCCGCAGAATATTCAGATCGCTTTGTCACGATTGATGGGACCGGAAGCATCAAAGAGGTTGCAGCCCGCGTGACATCTGCCGTGACGCGTCACTTGAGCCCCATTGAAGCTTGATTATGCGGATATAAACGGCGTGTCCTGACTGAGGATGTTTATCCAGCCAGCCGCGTGCCGTTGCCAGATTGAGCTGACAAACATCACTTCAATGTCATCCCGCCCGACGCGTTGGAACTCTGCCTGGTAAGACAGAACCGCATGTTCTGGTCCCAAGGCGCGAGCGCGAATATCTGACACATCGTAATGCAAAACGCTCGGACCCTCGACCAATTGCCCCGCATGTTCCGCCCGAGAGGCAAAACCGTCTGAGTAAACGCCTAAAAAATCAGCGGCCAGTAATGCGGCATCCGCTGTGGCGTCGCCGGACACCAAAGCATCCCAAACGCGTCGTTCATGCGCCTCTAGATCGTTCAAAAGATCAGCTTGTGTTTTTGTCTCGTTGATCTCAACCATGACGCGCTCTCCAATATACGATCAATTCCCGTTCTCGCCCCCTGTCCTTACCTTGCAATCATGCTAGACCCTACCCCATGACTGACGACATCCCTCGCTCTGATCAAATCCCCGGCGCGCCGCACCCGCGCGATACCGTCGAGTTGATTGCTCAAACCGACGCAGAAGCTGCATTTTTGCAGGCTTTCACGTCATCACGGTTGCATCATGGTTGGTTGCTTATGGGCCCGCAAGGTGTTGGCAAGGCAACGCTTGCTTACCGTATCGCCCGGTTTTTACTGGCAACACCAGATCAAGAGGATGACGGGTTGTTTGGTGCGCCCCCGCCCCCAACATCGCTTGATATCCCTGAAGATCACCCCGTCAATGCACGGGTTTTGGCGGGGTCTGAGCCGGGACTGCGGGTCATCACGCGCACTATAAACGAGAAGACAGGCAAGTTGCGCGACGAGATTGTGGTAGATAATATCCGCAAACTGGCCGAGTTCTTTCACCTCTCAGCGGCAGATGGTGGGCGCCGCGTTGTCATCGTGGATGCCGCCGACGAGCTCAACGTCTCCGCGGCCAATGCACTGTTGAAGATGCTCGAAGAACCGCCCGAAGCGACCACTTTGCTTTTGCTTGCACATCAACCGTCCCGTCTTTTGCCAACGATCCGTTCGCGATGCCGCACGCTGCGCCTGTCACCGCTTGCGCCTGACCAGATGAGCACCGCTTTGTCCCAAGCTGGTGCTGATGCGGATGCAATCACCAGCACAGCACTTTCGGAATTGTCTGGCGGGTCGGTTGGCAGTGCTTTGCGGCTGCTCAACTTGTCTGGTCTTGAGATATACGCGGAAGTTATCGCCCTTTTGGGCACGATGCCGCGTCTTGATCGGCTGCGTGCATTGAAGCTTGCCGATGCCGCCGCGCAGCGCGGTGCAGAAGAAAAGCTAGATTTGCTCTTGGTGATGATCGACACGGCCCTTGCCCGATTGGCGCGTACGGGCGCGACAGGCGTTGCAGCCCCTGAGGCCGCACCGGATGAAGCTGCGATTTTTGCCCGCCTTGCGCCGTCGCCTTGGGCCGCGCGCCAATGGGCGGACGCTGCGGCAAAGGTCTCAGCCCGAATGCGCCACGCCAGATCGGTCAACCTTGACCCTGCCGCCTTGGTGCTTGATACGCTGATCAAACTTAACGACGTGGCCAGCACCGCCACGACACAGCCAGCGATGCCTGCATGACCGACACACCAAAAATCACCGACAGCCACTGCCATCTTGATTTCCCTGAACTGATATCAGAGTTGCCCGAAATCATCGCGCGCGCCGCTGATTTGGGCGTGCACCGGATGGTCACAATCTGCACCAAGTTGCGTCAAGAACCACAAGTCCGCGCGATCGCAGAGGCTCATGAGCAAGTGTTCTATGCCGCAGGCACCCACCCAATGAGCGTTGCGGATGAACCGCTCGCAACGCTTGAAGACCTGATCACGCTGTCTAAACACCCAAAATTCGTTGGTATCGGCGAAACAGGGTTGGATTATCATTACACAGCCGAAAGCGCGGATATTCAAAAGCGCTCATTGGCGATCCACATCGAAGCGGCCCAAGAAACGGGATTGCCGCTTATCATTCACGCCCGCGCGGCGGATGAAGACATGGCACGTATCTTGTCTGAGGCACATCGCGCCAAAGCTTATACTTGTGTCATGCATTGCTTTTCGTCGTCGCCGGAACTGGCCAAAGCCGCGCTCGATCTGGACTTCTATCTTAGCATGTCGGGCATTGCGTCCTTCCCCAAATCACAGGAATTACGTGATATTTTTGCGGACGCGCCCTTAGATCGCATCTTGGTGGAGACAGACAGCCCCTATCTTGCGCCACCGCCCTATCGCGGGAAACGCAATGAGCCGGGTTTCACGTCTTACACCGCTCGTGTTGGCGCAGACGTGTTCGGGTTGGAATACGCAGACTTCGCAGCCGCGACTGAGGCCAACTTTGAACGTCTGTTCTGGAAAGCTGCATCCCCTCAGGAGAGCATATCATGAGCGATACCATGCGCCTCACGGTCTTGGGCTGCGGATCATCGGGTGGCGTGCCACGTCTTGGCGGGCATTGGGGCGATTGTGATCCTGAGAACCCAAAGAACACTCGTCGTCGTTGCTCCGTTCTGGTTGAACGGCTGGGTTCAGACGGCACCACAAGTGTCTTGATTGATACCTCGCCAGATATGCGCCACCAATTGCTTGGGACGCAAACCGCCCGCTTGGACGGTGTTGTTTACACACATTCACACGCAGATCATGTGCATGGCATCGATGATTTACGCATGATTGTCATCAACATGCGCGCACGCCTACCTGTTTGGGCGGATGGTCCAACCCAGCAGGCATTGTTTGATCGCTTTGCCTATGCATTCGTGCAACCCGAGGGCTCGCCCTACCCTCCTATCCTCGACATGAAGACGATTGATGGCGCCTTCGAAATCGACGGGCCCGGCGGTGTAATCCCGTTCTTACCGTTTGAGGTTGCACATGGTGCGATTGACGCTTTGGGTTTTCGCATTGGCAATTTGGCTTACTTGCCAGATGTCTCAACGATCCACGATAATGTTTGGCCCCTTTTAGAAGGTCTTGACGTCTGGATCGTCGATGCTTTGCGCCGCGACCCGCATCCAACACATTCACATTTGTCACAAACCCTTGAATGGATCGAACGCGTTAAACCAAAACGCGGCGTGCTGACGAATATGCATATCGATCTGGATTACGACACGATTGCAGCCGAAACCCCGTCCGATGTGACACCCGCATTTGACGGCATGCAGATAGAGTGGCCGATCTAACAACAGGCCACGATTTGTCCTGCCTCACGCGGCCCGTAAACACCCGCACGAAGCGTCTGTCCCGATGCTCCGCATCCGAAAGTTGATCTATTGCAAACCCTCCTAGATGTTATCCTGCCAGTCTTTTTAGTCATTGGGTTTGGTTACATATCTGTGGGGCGCGGATTGTTCCCAATCTCTGGCATCGATGGAATTATGAAATTCGCACAGAGTTTCGCTATTCCCTGCCTTTTGTTTCAAGCCATTTCGGGTATCGATATTGCCGCCAGTTTCGATCCGGCTCTTTTATTCAGCTTTTATGTCGGGGCAACGATCTGCTTTAGTGTTGGTTTATGTGGTGCCTATTTCGTCTTTGGTCGCGATCTTGAAGATAGCATCGCCATCGGGTTTTGCTGCCTGTTCTCTAACTCAGTCCTGCTAGGCTTACCCATCACAGAGCGCGCTTACGGCCCGGATGTATTGGATGCGAACTATGCGATCATCGCGTTTCACGCGCCGTTTTGCTATCTTTTGGGCATCACCTGCATGGAAATCACACGCGCGCGGGGCGAAAACCTGTCAGGTGCGCTAAAAGCGGTCGGCAAGGCTGTGACCCGCAATGGTCTGTTCATTGGCATAACGCTCGGATTTATCTGGAACCTCGCGGCGCTTCCCATGCCGCAAGTGGTTGATGATGCATTGTCCTTAATTGCCCGCGCAGCCCTGCCCGCAGCTTTGTTCGCCTTGGGCGGTGTTTTGATCCAATACCGTCCAGAAGGTGATATGAAGATCATCTTAATGGTCTGCGCCATCACGCTTTTATTGCACCCTGCGCTCACATGGGGCTTGGGCCGCAGCTTGTCACTACCTGCGGAAAGTTTCCAACCTGCAGTGCTGACAGCAGCCATGGCCCCGGGGTTCAACGCCTACATTTTCTCTAACATGTATGGGCGCGCGAAACGTGTGGCGGCCTCATCCGTCTTGATTGCCACCGGGGCATCGATTTTGACGGCTTGGTTCTGGTTGACGGTCTTAGGTTAGAACGTAGATCAAGTCTTTGATAACGCGGCGATGTGACCATGCGGTTCGTGTGGTCGAACCATTAACCTTTTGAGCGGCGCATCGCGCTAAAAAGAAGCGCCGGAAGCAAAGCAAGATGGCTCACTTGATCGTAAAAATTGCTGGACCCAATGTCCAACAACCAAAGACACTGCGCAAAAATTACAGCGACCAACACCACCACTTGCCGACGCCACAGCGCCCAAAGGGCCAATCCACTTGCCAGAAGCACTGGACCTAACCCTTCGTAAAAATGGGCGTAAAGGTTAAGCGGTCCAAATCCCGCAGCGCTAAACGCAACGAGTAGGATCAAGAAGAAAAGCACCAGCTTGTCAATTCGGGGCGCTCTTGGTGGTGTCCAGACATTCAACACCCGCCCAGAGGACGCCAAACATAGAAGTGGCAACATCGCGCCAACAGGTGCGATCACAGATACCCAGATGCCAAAGCCGTCCCCGCCAATAATACCAGCCAACGCCATCGCCCCATAGCCACTTGCAGCCGCGAGCCAGCTTTTGGACACAGTGCGCGGCACGACAACTGCGATCAAACGGTGCAACACCCAGCCCGCGACGATTATTGCCGCAAGGGTTTCGATGACATGGGTCATGGTGTCATAACCCAGTTTTCGGTGAACACATGCACGATGATCCCAGACTTACCTTCTGTTGAATAGGTCAATGCAATGCGGCCGCTTTCAAGTACTTGCATCATAGGGTAACGCAGATCGCCGCCGCCCTCGGTCCCGAAGACATGCCCGCGTGCCCATGTACGCCCCGCATCCACAGACAAGGCCAAGGTCAATGTGTCCGCACGATCCAAAGCATCGTTAAACGCCATCAATATCGCGCCAGTGCTCAACCGAACAGCCGCCACAGGGGCAGACGGGTTGGGCAGATCAAGTGCTGTAGGCGCCGTCCAATTTTGCCCGCCATCTTGCGTCCAACTGGCCATCAAAGGGCCTTGCTCTGGATCAAAGTTGCGCAACAACGCCACAGCGTCAGTACTGGATGTCGCGACGACCATCGGCTGAATTGCCTTGTTTGGACCGCGCATGTCCGACATGCCACGCACACGCCCAACTTCGTCCAAATACGCAGTTACCCCAAATGCTTGCCCCATCTCGAAGTAGCTGGGCAACAAATGCGCGTCGTTTTCCATCGCAACGACTGGGGATTTGACCAAATGGGAGCGCGCCAGCAAGGGTGATAAATTCAAACGTCGCGATTGAGACGCCGCGCTTTTAGCTCCGGCCAAATGCGACACGGATGACGCGGCCCACCCGCCCAATGACACAGTGGTCGCCAATAACCGAGCAGAACCGTCACCGATGGTATTGCCTAAAGTCAGAACGGTTTGACGCGGGTGCAAATTGGCCGACGCGGATTGACGGGTGAGAACCTCTGTTACGTTGTCTGGATCCGGGAACGTCACCCCCAGAATACGCACATCGTTATGAGATTCACGAATGCCATCAAACCAAATTACCGAAAAAGCATCCCCTGACCCCGGAAGGATCGCAGGCGCATGGGCCGTTCCTTCCGGCGAAGTATATTCGAATATTGTTTCGAACTTAGCCGGCAAAGTTGGGTCAGGTAATAACGGCTCCGCAAAGCGCCAAATTGGCGCTGGACGGGACACAAATCCAAGGGCTGCTAAACACAGCACAATCCCAACCAGCCCAAGGCGCAGTTTCATTTAAACACTCGAGCGTTCTTTGGGCTCAAAACCACAGTGGCGAGCAAAATACCGACCGCAAACTCGCCAAGTTCGGCCGAACGACTTGTTGGCACCAGCGTCATCACGATCAAAGAGACGATAAACGCCACCCCATGGTGCCATTTTGGAACTGGTACACCCCAACGATCGGCCCAAGCCGAGACACTTGCGCCGCGATGGTGAAGCAGGGGCAGAACCGCGAAATAAAGAACAAACGCAAGCGTGAGCGCCACACCGAACAAGAGCTTGTTAATCTTGACCTCGCCGACAACTAGATTGTGCAAATTGGTTTCGGCTTGGTCGTTGTTTTCCAACCAGAAATCTCCGGATTCCCAACCAATTAAGCGTTGGCCCCAAGAGATTTCTTCACCTGCCCCAAAGAACAGAATTACAGCACCAAATGCCGACACCAGTGCAAATATTCGAGCTTTGTTGGCAAGCTTGACCCGGGTCAGACAAACCACTGAGCCAAGAAGTAAGGCAATGGCCGTAGCCCACTCAAACAGACCGTCCTCGGCGGATAACCGCGTTACAAATAAATCAGGCGCAAAGATCGAAGCGCCCAAACCGAGCGTCAGACCCAAAGCCAAGATCACGTACAGTATGCGTTCAGAAAATGTCATGCCCCTGCCTAGCGTGCACGCTCAACCTGAGCAATGCGGCCCAGCGAATTTTGTCTCACGTCTACCGACAAGGAAGACACACCTTTCTTGTTTGTCGCTTATGACTTTGGTCTTGAGACGCGACAGAAGCTTTAGGTTTGGACCGAACATCTCGTGACGTCGATGCACACCAAAGACACAACGAGTCAAAAATGACGGCTAAAAAATTCCGCACGGGAATGTGACCGTTCGGAACTTGCGTAGAGGACGTAAACATCGGATTTCTTCCCCGTCGAAAAGGAAATTGTTCAAATGCCCAAAGCTGTACTTTATCGCATGGACCTGCCAAATTATTCTTGCAGTTATGGCACCGCGGCCCGTGATCTGCTGCTGCGCGAAAAGTTTGAGGTTGAGGAACACATCCTGCGCACCAGACGTGAAACCGATGCTTTCAAAGACAAGCACCACATCACAACGACACCACTTGTGTTTATCGATGGCGTCAAGATCGGTGGATTTACCGATTTGAAAAAACACGTGAAATCACAAAAACCAAAGCCCAAACGTTTCTGGCAGCGCTGAGCGAACAAAGTACTTGCGTCTGTTTGCCAATCTTAAAAAGGATACTGCAGCCAAATGTAGGTTTCTGAACTAGAAAATTGCGTTTTCTGCGAACCCGATTGCAGAGTGGAAGGCTTTGAAACAGCTGTCAGACACCGCTTAAGCACAAGTGCACCGGTTTGATCTGAAAAGTTGCGGTTGCCACAGAAATCCCTTTGCTCTTCGAACTCCGACAATCGCGGAATGCGCACAATCATGTCATTCCAAACAGTGAGGCGCGTTGCCGGGCTCTGAAACTTTGGCTTCTTCAGGTCGGTCGCTTTCCAAGTAAGCGCACACATTTGAACCAACAATAAAACGGATATTCAAACTGTTTTACGCGAACCCAAAGTTGCGGGACTTTCGCAGCCATCGTCTTTGAGCAATATCATCTCGCCTTTCGCCACTCATCGCGGGCCCAGATGGCGCGGCATTGGCCAAGGCCGGCATTGGTGACGTGCTTTTGATAGCAGACTTGAGTGTTGTAAAATCAATCGACGCATCCCTTCTGAGCATCTAAATCAACGACAAACGAGCACTGCTTTCACGAAGGAAATGACCAAATCAAGCGGAATGCTTCATGATGATGTGCGCCTCATTCAGTCTTTCGCTGATTTGCTCGGTTTGAAACAATCAAATGGCCGTGCGGCTATCGAACCATTTTGTGATCTGCGCGTTTCTGTCTCGTACCAGATGAAAAACCGTTCCTGTACCATGAATGAAGAGTTTGCGCAAATACCCTTTACCCTGTTTTGAGATGACAATGAGCTAGGCTTTGCCACCGGTTATGATTTGTCGGGAGACCAAGCTCAACCATGCGGCCAAGTTTCGCCCTGTACTATAACCCTCACCTACCTCGACGAAGCGCTGTGGAAGGTCGGTAAGATACGGTCTTCAGAATTGGATGCTTTTCCGAGCGAAGTAGCGTTTCATGTCCGAACCTACTTCTGTTTGGACGGCAGCCAATGACGGATTTGCCCCCCAATTCAGACAACTCACCTTTCAATTCGGCCACAATCTCTGCGAACACTGGCGGCAAGCTGTAAGGCCGCTGCCATGCCCGAGTATTGCTACGCCAATTACAGAGTTAGCTCTAAAAAACGTTTAATGAGTAGACGAACGGCCTTTGGTATCAAGTCCTCAAGATGGGGTTGGCAGCAGGTCCACTGATCCCAATGGATATTTAAGAAATTGAAATTATTTAGATAAAAAAGAAAAGTGGTGCGGGTGAAGGGACTCGAACCCCCACGCCAAAGGCGCCAGAACCTAAATCTGGTGCGTCTACCAATTCCGCCACACCCGCATCGACGTGGGCTTTAGCAAACCTTGTGGAAAGGTGCGAGGGAAAAATACAACATTTTCACGCTGGCGGTGCGATTTTTCTGAAAGGCGCGAGACTTTAACGCGATCTAAGGTAATCTTGGCCATCTAAGAGGTAGGCAATACAGTGAGACGCCCATGAAACCGAAAACGGTCGGGCGCGTCTTTGATGAGTCCAAAGACTCGCAGAACGCGCATTCTTTGTGCCACGGGATACCCGTGGGTACGAGCATATTGACAGCAGATGGAACAATACCAGTGGAGTATCTATCCACTGGTGATCGTCTTGTGACCCGCAATGGTGGGATGTTGCCATTGATGGCAATTCAATCCGAAGCCTATGCAACGCGTGGCATCAAATTTACCGCAAATTGTTTTGGATCTAATGGCCCAACAGAGGACGCCGTTCTTCCCGCAGACCAGCCCGTGTTGATCCGAGATTGGCGCGCACGCGCTTTATTTGGTCAAAGTCAGGCCATGGCGAGCGCGTCTTGGTTGGTGGATGACGAGTTCATCATCGACATGGGTCCTCGCAGGCTGACGTTGTTCCGGCTCGCATTTGATCGCCCGCGCGTAATCTACGCGGGAGGTTTAGAACTCGGCACGAGCGCAGAGGTGAACACGCCCCACCGCGCCGTTGCATAAAAACGCTCGGCGGGGACTTGTTACCCCGCCCACGCATTTTGCAATCCCCGCAATACAGCCGGCACTTGCTCAGGCAAATCCTCTGCAATTAAACCGGGGCCAAAACTACGTGCGCATTCGACATGCAGCCAAGCAGCGGTTTCCGCTGCCTGTATCGGCTTGATACCGCGAGCCATTAATCCAGCAATGAACCCGGCTAAGACATCCCCTGAACCAGCGGTCGCAAGCCATGGTGCATCCCGTCCATAAAACGCACCATGCACGATGCATGATCCGTCTTGGTCCGCGATTACGGTATCAGGCCCCTTGAACAAAACAACGCACCCCGCGCGCTCGGCAGCGTCCCGCGTTGCGTCAACCTTAGAATATGCGGGACCAGTTTCGAGCTGCACCCTCATCTTCGCAGCTAAATCGGGAAACATGCGGCGAAACTCCCCATCATGCGGCGTTAACACGCAATTTTTGTGCAACTTTCCTGCCAGCGCAGCGTCTTGATCGAACCGAAGTACAGACAATGCGTCCGCATCCAATACGATGGGTCGCTTGCTGTCTAACGCAGCGCCAATGAGCTCTTGTTGCGCCGCACCGGTTCCGAAACCAGGCCCAACACAAAGCGCATTTAACCGCGCGTCTAAAAGTATGTGCTCCAACTTGGGTGCATCCGGGACGCGTCGCACCATGATTGCGGTCACGTGACAGGCGACTTCCAATTGTGCGTTTGGTGGAACGCCGAGTGTCACAAGGCCCGCACCGACACGTAAGGCACCGCGCGCGGCCAAACGAGCAGCCCCGGTTTGCCCGGAGCCGCCCGATAAGACAAATGCGTGACCGTGCGAGTACTTGTGCAAATTGGAGAACTTAGCTGTTAAGTTCCGGTGAGGACTGGCCATCGTCGTAAAAGATGCATCGTTTTCGTGATCTAACCCAATATCAGCGACCCGAAGCGCGCCACACATGCCCGGACCACCCCCATTTTGTCCGTGATGCAAAAGGTAGTGCCCCAGCTTTGGCGCGTGAAACGTCACAGTCAGATCAGCTGGACACGCACCAAAATCGGCCCCGGACTCCGCGCAAAGTCCGCTTGGCATGTCGATAGCCACATATTTTTGATACCGCGTTAACGAAGGGCTAGTTGTAACCTGTGTAGTGATTGCCTGACGCGTCCGTTCCAACTGCTTTGGCATCGCCCTCGTTAATCCTATGCCAAAAAGCGCGTCGATAATCAGATCATGCTGCCCCCGCTCGATCATTGCTTCTATCGCGGGATCATCCCACGCGTGCACGTCACCGATCGCATTCCAACGCTCAAAGGTTACTCTTGCGTCCTTTGGCAAGCGGTCGGCATTACCGAAAAGGAACACCTGCACTTGCCAACCAAGCACAGCCAGCAGTCGCGCCACAACAAACCCATCACCGCCATTATGACCCGGTCCGCATAGCACTAAAGCTTGCCGCGCTTTCACTTTGCTCTGTTGAGAAAAATCTACGTTAGTGCTTTCAACAGTCGCGATTTCAGGCCAATGCGCGAAAATAGCGTCCACGACGCCCTGCCCAGCCTTTTCCATTAATTCGAGCCCAGTTGCTTCGCCTCGTGCGATTGCCGCTTGCTCGATTTTGCGCATTTGGCTTGCTGTTAAAAGTTGCATTTCACCTCACGATTCAATTTCGCTTATTTTTTATGCAAAGCGCCTATTTTTTGACATCGCCAAAAGGAATCCCGCTTGCATAGCACCTTGATCACCCTATCCCATGGACGCCCCGATATAGAAGTGATCTGCCGTTTGCGAACTACGCGGCGAGGAGGCCCCCATGAAAAAGATCGAAGCGATCATCAAACCGTTCAAATTGGATGAAGTGAAAGAAGCTCTTCAGGACGTTGGGGTACAGGGGTTGTCCGTTGTTGAAGTCAAAGGGTTTGGCCGCCAAAAAGGTCATACAGAATTGTACCGCGGCGCTGAGTATGTCGTTGATTTTCTGCCCAAAGTGAAAATTGAAGTGGTTTTGGATGATGATCAGACTGATGCCGCCATCGAAGCCATCGTAAACGCCGCCAAGACCGAGAAAATCGGTGATGGCAAGATCTTCGTCTCTACCGTGGAGCAAGCGATCCGCATCCGCACTGGCGAAACTGATTCTGACGCGCTGTAATCGAAGCGCGTTTTCCAACAATACCCAAATTAAAAACCTATGAGAGGGGAAGTAACATGAGCACAACAGACTTGCTCAAGATGATCAAAGACGAGGATATCGAATACGTAGATATCCGTTTCACAGACCCGCGCGGCAAGTTGCAGCACGTTACTGTGATGTCTGATCAAGTGGACGAAGATTTCCTTGAGGAAGGCTTCATGTTTGACGGCTCCTCAATTGCTGGCTGGAAATCCATCGAAGCATCCGACATGAAGTTGATGCCTGACACAGATAGCGCTTACATTGATCCGTTCTATGCGGAAAAAACTGTCTGCGTGCATTGCTCAGTCGTTGAGCCCGACACCGGCGAAGCGTATGACCGTGACCCACGTGGCACTGCGCAAAAAGCAGAAGCATACCTGAAGTCAACAGGAATCGGCGATGTGGCCTACATGGGGCCCGAAGCTGAATTCTTCTTGTTTGACGATGTTCGTTTCTCCAACACGATCAACAAAGTATCGTACGAAGTTGATGCGACCGACGCGAGCTGGAACACCGACACAGAATACGAAATGGGCAACATGGGCCACCGTCCCGGGATCAAGGGCGGCTATTTCCCAGTGAACCCAATCGACGAAGCTCAAGACCTGCGCTCCGAGATGCTTTCGACAATGAAGCGCCTTGGCATGAAAGTGGACAAACATCACCACGAAGTGGCGTCCTGTCAGCACGAACTTGGCTTGATTTTTGACAGCCTGACGAAGCAAGCAGATGAGCTGCAAAAATACAAATACGTGATCCACAACGTGGCACACGCATACGGAAAATCCGCGACATTCATGCCCAAGCCGATCGCTGGTGATAACGGAACCGGCATGCACGTGAACATGTCGATTTGGAAAGATGGCAAACCCGTCTTTGCAGGCGATAAGTATGCGGACTTGTCCCAAGAAGCGCTGTATTTCATCGGCGGTATCTTGTCCCACGCGAAAGCTCTTAATGCCTTCACGAATCCTGCGACAAACTCTTACAAACGTTTGATCCCTGGCTTCGAAGCCCCCGTTCTGCGCGCATATTCTGCACGCAACCGGTCTGGCTGTGTTCGTATTCCATGGACGGAAAGCCCGAAAGCCAAGCGCGTTGAAGCGCGTTTCCCAGATCCAGCGGCGAACCCTTACCTGTGCTTTGCAGCTCTTTTGATGGCTGGCCTTGACGGCATCAAAAGCAAGATCGACCCCGGCGAAGCCATGGACAAGAACTTGTATGACCTTCCTCCGGAAGAGCTTGCGGATATCCCAACCGTCTGTGGTTCCTTGCGCGAAGCTATGGAAGAGCTCAAAGCGGATATGGACTTCTTGCTGGCCGGTGACGTGTTCACCAAAGACCAGATCGAAGGTTATATCGACCTTAAGATGGAAGAAATCGAAACTTACGAGCACACCCCCCACCCAGTGGAATACGGGATGTACTACAGCTGCTAATGTCGACTTTGCGCAACACGCGCGCGGTCTAAGGACCCGCCTGACGCCTAAGGCGATGGGCGGCCCCCCCCGACAGCAAGTTGAGTGTGACATCAGAGAAGATAAAAAGGGCGCTCCAAACGGGCGCCCTTTTCGTTTTTCTACTATTACATTTGCATTTAGCTGCGTGTACGTTGACGCTTCATCAATCCAAAGATCGCCAATCCACTCAGCACCATTGGCAATCCTGCTGGCAGTGGCACAGGCGCCGCAATTGATGTCGCTATCTGATTGAATTCGGTTTCTGTTGTCACTTGGTTCATCCGCGCGGACACAACGTCCTGAACGCCGTCTTTGTTCAGATCAGCCGTTATAGTGAAACGTCCCGCAGTGTCGCGAAAGCCGCTCAGAACCTGCTGTCCTGTCGAACCTGTCGCATCCTCAATAAATTGCGCCCTAAATTGCGCTGATCCGCCGGAATCAAACACGGCCAGCGTTTGGTTCAACCCACCGATTGTCGAAATGCCGACGGTCAATGTGTCTGCGCCTAGAACGGATGAATCAAACAAACCGAGGGTAGCGACCTGTGAATCCTCACCCCAACCATCAGTGAACTCCCATAGGTGCTGAACAAGATCACTGCCTACGAATTGTGTAAATGGGCCGGTTACATCAGAGTTCGCAAACCACATTGTCAAACGCGGGCGTTCGCTTTTGCGCGGCTCGGCGATGCCGCTGGACACGGTTGCTTGTTGGAACACCACTTTCAATGTGGCGGCTTGGCTTGCAACTGGCAGGCTAAGGCTTCCGGCTAGAACTAAACTGGCCATTTTTATTAATTGCAAAATTGCTCTCCTCTTATATGCGAAAATTATGCCAATCAGGGTGAAACCCGTCCAGCAAAAATCGCAAAAGCGCCATGCAACGCACTGAATATCAATGGATACTCCACCGAAGCGTGTATTTGAGATCCATTCACGCCAGCGGCGTTTGACCTCCTCCATCCTACTCTTCCGATATAAAAGCCCTCGCTTTGCCCATGTCCCGTCTACATTTTGTCATCTTGGCGAATTACGCCCTGACTCAACTTAGACTAAACGTCAGAGGACAATATGCCAGATCAAGCCGATTTCGCCGCCCGCATTGCTAAGATTGAAGCCAAGCACACAGTGCCGCCGACGTCTCTTATGGCGGCAGAAGGAATGGTCGATGAGCACCCTATGTCATTGGACATTGGCGCGAACGGTGGGTTCAACGGCATTAAGCTGGTTTTACCCGTGGCTGTCTTGTTTGTCATAGCGATGACCATCGGATTATTCTTTGATCAGATCTTCGCAACAATGTCTGGCGGCGCCCTGCCTTTGTAAGGCTCGCACCCCAACTTCTTAAAAAGACAACGTGAGCGTGTAATCCTGCCCGATTGGCACTTGTGACCCGTTATGCATGGGGAAAAGTACGAGCCAGTTAACCTTTCGAAAGCCGCGCCCGCGCCTTAATCAAGCCTCAAACCGCAACGAAAACTCGGGTAACAATCGATACCTTACGTGGGAAATGACGGCATGACAGAGACCATCTATAATGTTGAAGCAACAGCACTTTTTTATGCTCGCCCTGAGCCGCTTCACACTGATCTTTTGGATGCGCTCAACGCTCGATTCGAAACAACCCCGGGATGTTATCTGACAAAAAGCCCACTATCGCACGACGATTGGTGGCTGCTGTCATGTGAAGCTTTTCACATCATGATTTCTTTTAAAGATCATGTCGCGCCCTCTGCGCGGTTCGCAGACGCTGTAAGCTCACCGATCAATTCGTTGAACCGCTTTGAATACGAGCACGTCGCACAAAACCATCATGCGCATTTGAACATCGAAATCGGTGATGGCAGTGCACCGCTCCCGCCCGAAGCGCGCAAAATCATGCAAGAGTTTGGCTCTGTGAGCACATGCGACGCTGATTTGAAGCTAAAAGCACTACATTTGACGTCTCAATTCATCGCGCAGCATGCAGGCTTCTTGGCTTTGCATTTCGCACCATCAGATCGGATGCTATCCCCCGAAGATTTGAAATCCGCTGCATCGCAAGACGTTCCTGTGACCCTTCTGTTGCATCCGGTTCCAACCGATATCGCATTGGACAGCCATGGCCGCGAAACATACGAATTGCGCCTAAAGAATCCGCATCATCTTTCGGGTCCTCCCATTGAACTGGAGGGCATACCCCGCGCAGTTCCTTTGTCGACCTCTGTCACTTTGCTTACCACGCTGTTCAAGGCCAACCGGGCTGGCAAGGTTACGCTCAAACACGGTGATGTTCTTAGTCCCAGCAAAAAGTGGTCGCTTTACGTCCACATGGATGCGGCCAATGACGACACCCCTGACGGCAGCATTGTTTTATCTTTCTACAAGGATCGCGCCAAAAAAGTGGTCATCGCATCTGACGATGCTTCGGCCTCGGCAGGCACACCCCTAGAAGTGGACGCAACAAAAGACGCCAAACGCCCCTTTGGTGCGCGCGCTCTTGCGAGTTTGCGAAAAGCAAAGGTTGCGGATCCAGAGCCCGCAAAGCTAGCCGAGCCCGTCGTTCAAAAACCAGCCCCTGTCGCGAACACATCCAGTCTGACCAACATTGTCACCAAACCGCAATCTAAGCGAGATGCCGTGTCACCCAACCAATTGCGACCCGTCGATCAATCAACGTCGCAAGCCGCCAAGTTGGCCATTGCGAGCGCCCCCAAACCAGCCCCTCAAAACGAAGCAGGGAAAGCCCCGCGCGTGAGCTTATTGGGATGGATGGTCGATCGTTGCGAAACAGTCCCTATGGACTCTCGCGTGCGCTCAACGGGTATCGCGATCATCGCGGGATTGCTCACTTGGGCCAACCCATATGCGGACTTCACGGGGGGGTACGATGTCACAACCCAAACCCACGCAGCGATAACGTCCAAAGCACTTGCCCCGATAACGCAACTCGCGGCTTTGTCGGACTAAACGTAAAGCCCCTTGGCCTAAGCAATCCATAATGGCACACTCGCACGCGTAAAGTGCAAGGAGTGCCTGCTATGAAGTCCCGTTCAAGCCTGTCTATGAAGACCTGCCTGTTGGTCGCATTTTGTGCGCTGTCGCTACCGGCGGCCGGATTGGCTGCCAGCTGTGGCAATGATGGATCCGGATTTACGGCGTGGAAGAAAGGCTTTGCAAAAGAAGCCCGCAAAGCAGGCGTAAAACGGCGCGGTCTAGATGCCCTCGCATCCTCCTCTTATGCCACTCGGACGATTGCCGCGGACCGTAACCAGAAATCATTCCGCTATTCTTTAGACAAGTTCATGAAGGTACGCGGTGCGGATACGATTGTGTCGCAAGGTCGCAAACGCAAGGCGCGCAATGCTGACTTCTTTGCCTCTTTGGAACGGCAATACGGCGTTCCTGCTGGTGTTCTTTTGGCCATCCATGGAATGGAGACAGGCTTTGGTGGCTTCATGGGCGACAGCGCCGTCGTGTCTGCGATTGTTACTTTGACCTATGATTGCCGCCGCAGCGACTTCTTTCGCCCGCACGCCATTGGGGCGTTGAAACTTGTGGATCAGGGCGCGATCACCACGACCACAAAAGGTGCCAAACATGGTGAATTGGGTCATACGCAGTTCCTACCGGGCAATGCGCTGGCCTACGGTGTGGACGCGGATGGAAATGGCCGTGTTGATTTCTATAATGTAACGGATGCAATGGCATCCACGGCGAATTTTCTGCGCCAAAAAGGTTGGAAACCGGGCAAAGGGTATCAAGAAGGCCAGCCCAATTTCAAAGCGATCCAAGCGTGGAATGCGGCCGGAGTATACCAAAAGGCCATTGCGATCATGGCCGCACGGATCGACGGATAACTATCCAACGGGACGATGGGCGAAGGGACGAAAGCACGTGGGGTAAAACGCGGCCCCGCGTTGCCGACTTTCAGATAAGCGGCTAGCGTCTCATCGACAGACCAAAACCAACATATAGGAACCTCACTATGTCGATTATTCACGTGCTCGCCGTCATTACAACAAAACCCGGTCAGCGCGCAGCTGTGCTCGAATTGTTCAACGCAAACGTGCCCGCCGTTTTGGCTGAAGAAGGTTGCATCGCTTATGAAGCTACAATCGATACAGAAAATGCAGGCCCGATGCAGAGCACATTTGGCCCTGACACGTTTGTTGTCGTGGAAAAATGGACCAGCATGCAAACCCTTGGCGCACATGCAAAATCCGAGCACATGAAAGCATACGGGGCCAGCACAGCGGACATGCTTGCGGACCGCAAAATCCACATCCTGTCACCAACTTAAGCCTGCGCGCGGAGTGTCTTGACCTTACCCCATTGAGCGTCATGTCACGACATCACCCTAGCCAAATTTGTCCGGCTCACCCGCCGTTGTCTCAATCTATTTGACCGATTAGGGGGCAAAAAAAACGACCATCAGGAGACGCGAATTGCCAGACATATGGGCCGCCGACTTTGAACAACAGATCACACGCGACGCGCTGGAACTACGCGCGGCCAAAGGGGCGGCTGCGTTGATCGCGCTTAAAGCTGGCCCTGATGTTCCGGTCGCAGTCATCATGCGCAACGATCTAGCACAACTTGAGATCATGCGCGCGGCGGCATTGGCAGGAACAATCCTTGTCGCCCTAAACTGGCACGCGGCCGCAGACGAAGTTGCCGCCATCTGTGATGACAGCGGTGCGCAATTCGTGATTATTCATCGCGACCTGATCGATGCTGTGCGACCCGCGTTAACAGGTCGTACGGTGATCGGTGTTACCCCCGGCCCAGCCCTATGTGCAGCCTATGAGATCGGCGCAGATAGCGCGAAGACTGACGTAGAAAGCCCAGAATGGCGCACCCTTGTCGACGCTCAGGCCGCACTTGAAGAACGTGCCATGATGCGCCCGCTGCTGCGCTACACGTCAGGGTCGACTGGCGCCCCTAAAGGGGTGCGGCGCGGTGGGTCTGGACCGCGCAAAGATTTCGAAATCGTCTTGCGTCGGGTTGGTTCTGAGATGATGGGCTTCCAACCTGGATCGCGCTTTTTCACCGCTGCCCCAATCTATCATTCTGCGCCCTCCACGCTTACCAGCGCAGCACTGATCAGTGACGGCGTTTCCACGCTTATCGCTCCGAAATTCGAACCTGAAGCGTTTCTCGCCGCCATCCAAGACAACCAGATCACCCATATCTATCTGGTGCCAACGATGATGAGCCGCATGCTCAAATTGCCCGACGCGGTGAAAAGCCGATACGACCTGTCATCAGTTGAATTTTGTGTTTCGACCGGATCACCATGGCCACATGATTTAAAGGCCGCGATGATTGAGTGGTGGGGGCCTGTGTTTTGGGAAAGTTACGGCGCCACAGAGATTGGCTTTATGACCATGGTGTCCTCGCAGGACGCACTTGCAACACCGGGCACAGCGGGGCGCATGCAAATGGGCGGAACGATCCTAATCCTTGATCCAGACGGCAAGAAATTGCCCGCAGGCGAGGTTGGCGAAATCTATGCGCGGATGGATGCGTTTGGCGGTTTTGATTATTCAAATGATCCCGAAAGCCGTTCAGCCGCTGAGAAACACGGCCACTTTTCTGTCGGCGATTTGGGATGGCTGGATGAAGACGGCTTTTTATTCATCACGGATCGCAAGAAAGATATGATAATTTCAGGGGGGGCGAATATTTTCCCTGCAGAGATCGAAGCGGTTTTGATGCGCGCACCATTTATCCGCGATGTGGCAGTCTTTGGCGCACCGGACCCCGAATTTGGGGAACAGATCGTTGCCGCCGTGCAGGCTGCTGATGGTTGGACACCCAAGACCCAAGACGTTTTCAATTTTCTTGAAGGAAAACTGGCACGCTTTAAATACCCGCGCATCATAGATTTTCACGCGAACTTGCCGCGCGAAGACAGCGGTAAGATCTTTAAGCCCAGATTGCGTGCCCCCTATTGGGACAAAGTTGATCGTAATATCTGATATGGGCAGTTTTGGCGTTTGGTAAGTCTTAGGAATTGCCCATCAGTGCAGGATCAAACGGATACGTCGTCAAGTTTTCATACCCGTCTTCGGTGATCAGAACCTGATCTTCTAGCTTGATCGAAAAATCGCCTCCGACCTCGCCGATCAAAGCCTCAACGCACAGGGTCATACCCACTTCGAGCGGGTAATCAAATGCGCCACGCACAGCCTTATCTGGGTAGGCCACAAGCGGCCATTCATCGCACAATCCCACGCCGTGCATCAGACACCCATATTTCAACGCTTGGTATTTATCAGGCAAAACATGCGTGTTTGCGGTCAATTCTGGGATCATGACGCCGGGTTTGAGCATCTCCATGTTGGTTTGAATGTGCTCGACACCGCAACGCATGGCTTCGATCATATCTGGGCGGGGTTTTTCGTCGCCGATCCACCATGTCCGCGAGATATCAATGCAGATCCCGTATGCACCAATAAGATCAGTATCAAATGCTAGGATTTCGTTGTTTTGGGTGATCCGCGGGCCGCATTCTTGAAACCACGGATTGGTACGTGGTCCAGAAGACAACAAACGCGTTTCGATCCACTCCCCGCCCCGCTTGATATTTTCTGCATGCATGACCGCCCATATATCATCTTCCGACACATTGCCGCCGGGGATATGCGAACGGGCAAAATCTTCCATAAGTTTGACCGACGTTTCGCAAGAATGATTGGCGCAACGCATCGCAAGAATTTCATCTGGCCCTTTGATCGCGCGGGATTTTTCAGTGACTTCTTCGCCGTCTTTGATTTCAAACCCTTGGGCTTCCAAGGCCCGCGCGCCGTGCAGCATAATTTTATCCACGGCGATGCGTTTATGTCCTGGTGCATGCTCAGCCAGAAGCTCGCGAACCTCATTGGCGAATTGTTCTGCCGCAGTTTCGCCCCCGTCCCCGGTCGAGAAATAAAACATCGACGCCCCGCTTCGTTGTTCACGGACAAGCGGGTTGAATTCACTCAGGAAGGGCGAGTTTTTGTAATCCCAAATGACCATATATCCATCCGCACAAACCAACACAGCTCGAAACGGATTGTGCGTGTTCCAAAGCTGCATATTCGTAGAGTCAGTTGCGTACCGGATATTGAGCGGGTCAAACATCAACACCCCGGCATAATCGCGCTCGACCACATGTTGAGTAAGCCGTTTCCAACGATATTCACGCATCAATGCAAGGTTCGGAAGAACAAGCCCTGCAGCGGTCCATTCCGCAAAAGCCAATTGAGTGGGACCAATTTCAACGCGGTCGTTGTCATTTGGGGTGCCGTCACCCAACGTTCTGCCCGAGTTGGGATCGATCTTACGCGTGTTGCTATAGTGTTGGTTCATCTGGTGGCCTCCCCGACTTTACGTCAGGATGGCGGCAGAATCGCAGTGGCGTCGATAGGCTTTACGACGCCTGCCTATGTCGTTTTTGGCGCATCGACACCTGTGTCTGGAGAGAAAATGCACACAGAAATTCTGCAATCCGAACTCCCCGAAGACATGCGCAAATTGCGCGGTTTGCCCGGAATTCAACCCGTAAATGGGGCGTGGCTGCGCGTGGATGATGCGTATAGCGGGCAAATGGCGCGACGGCTTGCCTTATTAGATCGGCACCGCGTGGACGTCTTGGCATGCCCTGAAGTCGCCATGACACCTGCTTTGGAAGTCTTGGATAATGTCGTGCCGTTGTTGCCCGCTCTGGGGTACGTCGTTCAGGATGCGGTTGTTCAATGTCCGGATGGGCGTGACGTACACCTCGACCGAAAGGACCCGCTGGACACGTTAGGGCGGCTTTTGCAATGCGATCTGTGTCTTTTGCATAAACCTCAGGGCGCGCAAGAACATCTATTGGGGGCCGCTGTGCTGTGCTTTCCAGCAAGCTGGAGTCTTCATGAAAAAATCGGGCGTCCCATGATGGCCATTCACAGCCCGGTGGATGAATATGACGATAGTTTAGGACGGCGCGTGCAGCGATTGCTTGATGGGGTGCAGGTCGGACGGCCGCTTTGGCGCTTTAACAGCTTGTTCTACGAAGATGCCGAGTTGCATCAACCTCGAAGCGAAACGGCACCGCGTGAAGACCTTTCCCCATCAGAAAGCCGACCTTTTAACCGCGCAGAACGCCAAACTTTGTTACGATTGCCGGAAAGTCGTTGGGTTCTGTTTGCCATTCACACCTATGTCGTCGTGCGTTAACCCCACGTTGCGGTTTCGCGCCATCGCGTGGTCAGCCTTGATGTACTTCGTTTAAGACAAACTCTGCGCGCTCTGTGATGGGTAGTTTTGGCAATTTGCAAATGTCATATCCCAAATCAGTCAACGCACCTTCAAGTCGTCCCGCTTCCTCAACAGCAGATTTGAAGTCATGTTTTCGTTCTGAATCTTGTGCAAATATACCCTCCCAAGGTGGGGCAAAAAACACCTTGCTAGAGTAATGACGTGCGGCGCCAAGGGTCTTTTTATATGGCGTGCCTTTGGCAAATTGAAGGGCCACAGCCGCGTCGATCAGGCCACGATCAAAGAACACCACCCCCTTGGCCATCAACAGATCAGTTCGCGCCATGGCAACCGCTCGATCGGCGAAAGCGGCCATGTCGACCCAAGGCAGCGCCCGTCCCGTTCCTGCCAGTTCTTGGGCAACGATACGCCGTCCAGGTTCAGCAATGGTGACGTATCCCCGAATGCGCAGTTCATCTAAAAGCGCGGATTTGCCACCTCCTGAACACCCTGTAATCAAGACAAATTCTTGGGTCATAGCTTGCGGCCTTTCCATTTTCCAAACAATCAGAGCCCCCCAAAATACCAGCGATGAAACAATTTAAGGGCGCCTGATCTGACAGGATTGTGCCCGTTTCAGGCGTCAAAATCCTAAAAGCTGCGCGTTCAGACAAGCCGAGGTCATAGCTTTGCGGCAACTATTTCTCTCAAGCTGAAACGACACCAGTTTGGGTCTGCCAAACCCATTGCCTCGCGGCTCAAAGTCCCGCCTTGATCATCTCGCGTATCGTCACGGCCTTAACAAAATGGTCAAGTTGATGCGTTTTGATCCACCATTCAGCGGCCTCCATCAACAGTTCAGGATCGTCGTTTTTGTTGGCAAAAAATGCGTAGAACGACAGGCCAACTGAGTCGCCTTTCTTTGCGATTTTCTGTTCGCAAACGGCTATGATTTTTTGCCTCAAACTTGCTCTCATTAAGCTTACTTTCTTGGGGGAACACGAAGAGCGTCTTGAAAAGTGAAAACTGAGCGCCCAGCAGTCGGTTCAATTTGTACGATGTGTTTGGGGTCGAATGACAGGTATCAAGACATGTGCGGACATCTAAACTTTCGTGACCGCGTTTTGATGTGCCCGCAAGCCGTCAGATACGCAGCAGCGCCTGCACAGCTACGCATGCAAACCGGAAGACCTGCTTGCGATAACTGCCCGCTGTCATCTGCCACTCTACACCGAAACTATTACAATTTTACCTTTCATTTACACTTCGCCGTGACACCCCCTAGTGCCTTTTGCTGCGCGCGCCCATACTTGTGACAAAGGAGACGTCGATGCCTACAGAACGATTCACTTTCCCCGGTCATTCCGGTGCGCAACTTAGTGCTCGGCTTGATTTGCCCGACGGACCACATCTTGCCACAGCATTGTTTGCGCATTGCTTCACTTGTGGCAAAGACATTCCAGCGGCGCGGCGCATTTCGGCACGCCTTAGCCAACTTGGGATTGCTGTTTTGCGGTTCGATTTCACGGGGCTGGGTCATTCTGAAGGTGAATTTTCAAATACGAACTTCTCAAGCAATATCAGCGACCTGCGCGCCGCAGCTAAAGCCTTAAGTGAGCGTGGCTTACCCCCAACGATGTTGATTGGCCATTCCTTGGGCGGCGCTGCTGTGCTTAAGGCTGCCAAAAAGATGGAAGAAATCAAGGCAGTTGTTACTCTTGGTGCGCCCTTTGACCCCAGCCATGTGACCCATAATTTCGAAGCCGCATTGCCTGAGATCGAAAGCAAAGGCAGCGCCGAGGTCCAATTAGGCGGGCGTGCAATTCGAATTGGTAAGACGTTCCTCGAAGATATCCGGGAAGAAGTGTTAAGCAATTCAATTGCCAAGATGAAGGCAGCGCTGCTGGTCATGCATGCCCCAAACGACAATATCGTTTCGGTCGACAATGCCGGACAAATTTTCTCGGCTGCCAAACACCCGAAATCCTTTGTCACATTGGATGAAGCTGACCACCTTATCACCCGTGCGGCAGACGCCGAATACGCGGCCGACGTTATCGCTACATGGGCCAAACGATACCTTGACCTTCATCCACCTGCCCCGCCAATTGGCGTCCCAGAGGGCGTGTTGCGTGTGTCTGAAGCCGATGCAAAAGGGTTCTTGCAAGATATCTCCAATGGAAATGGACATCACCTTCTGGCTGATGAACCGATGGCATATGGCGGCACCAATAAGGGTCTATCGCCTTATGGTTTGGTGTCTGCCGGGTTGGGCGCATGCACCTCTATGACGATACGCATGTATGCCCGCCGCAAAGAGTGGCCCTTGGATCACGTATCTGTCGACATCAGTCACAACAAAGTCCACGCGCAAGACGCGGAAACCAGCTCAGGCAACAAGATTGACGAGTTCAGCCGATTGATCACGCTCACAGGTGCCCTTGATGAAACTCAACGTGCACGGCTTTTGGAAATCGCGGATAAATGCCCTGTGCATCGAACTCTTGAACGCACGGCAAAGGTGGTTACGAAACTCGTCGCTTGATTGACCCAGATCAAGGATGCCATAGCGAAATTCCTTAGACAGGATGGGTAACTCCCATCCGAACCTAAGGAATGCCGCATGGAATTTTTTCGAAAGTTGAGCGAAAGCGCCAGTCTTGTCAGCGGAATGGCAGAGCGCCTTGATGCCGATATTTCTGGGCGCATTGCAAGCAATCCCGAAACAGCTGCGCGCAGTTATGTCAGCATGGTCAGGCGCTGTGCCAATTGCTCAAACCATGAAGCCTGCGCTGAGTTACAAGATGCAAGTCCAGCCCTAGACGCCGCACCAGACTATTGCCTGAACAAGGACGCATTCGTCCCCGCAAAACCGTCAAAATAGGACCTCCTTAGGGAACAGGTGCGGGATGCAAAGGCGCGTAGTTGGCAGTCATCACATAGTCTTTGCGCGGCCCCTGCACGCGCCAAATCACTTGAAACCGGGGCCAAGTCGTAAAGTCATAAAGCACGTTATAATCATCAGGCGGGCAAACATGTTGGGTGGCCCCTCCGTTTGGCGGCACTGTGTGAAAGAAGCGTCCATCATCAAAGAAGACATTCAAGCCGTCAGTCCAAAGATAGCGACGTGTCGTTTGCATTGGCGTATGCCCCGTGATCGTCAGCGTGCCGCTTTCTTCATACTGCAAGCCTTTCGCGCAAGGGTGCCACACAGCTTGCCCGGTATATATAGCATTGGGCTGCCCAGTTTGCTGGATCGTCTTGTGAAGCGTCCACTCCCCTTGGAAATCTAACAAACTCCGATCAGTCGGCATAATCGGCCTCTGTAATATCATCGCCCTGCCCCACAAAGCGCAGGCGGTTCCCGGCACGTTCCATGTCATAGCAAGCCCAAAGATCAGACGGCGGCCACATGCTGCAATATTGATCCCCGCGCACGGCCCAATACCCCCAACTGTCTGCACCGGAGTTATAAAGCGTGCGGCCTGAAGCACGAAAATCTTGCCAAGCAGCGCTATATTGCAGCGTGCGCCCCGTCAAAGCGTCTTGGATTTCAGGCCCCGTCAAAGATACCCACGCCTCTTGTGCCATCGCAGGCATCGCAAAAAGGGCTGCAATCAGGGCAAAGCGTCTCATCTTGGGTCTCCGTTCTTGTCACTGCTCGGCGCGCACCCTAAGACGCCCACACCGTGATTGACGATACACAATAAGGTGCAAGATTCCATGATCCCTCGCTACTCCCGCCCCGATATGGTTGCCATTTGGTCGCCCGAGACCAAGTTCCGCATCTGGTACGAGATAGAGGCACATGCCTGCGACGCCATGGCTGACCTTGGTGTGATCCCGCGTGAGAACGCAGAAGCCGTCTGGAAAGCCAAGGACGTGGAATTTGATGTGGCTCGCATCGACGAGATCGAAGCCGTCACCAAACATGACGTCATTGCCTTTCTGACACACCTTGCTGAGCATGTCGGAAACGACGAAGCGCGGTTTGTCCATCAAGGCATGACCTCATCTGATGTGTTGGACACATGTTTCAATGTGCAACTGACCCGTGCTGCCGACATTCTGATTGCGGATATTGAGGGCCTTTTGGCTGCTCTAAAACGCCGCGCGCTTGAGCACAAAGATACGGTTCGCATCGGTCGCTCCCATGGCATCCATGCCGAACCCACAACTATGGGTCTGACTTTTGCACGGTTTTACGCAGAAATGGACCGCAACTTGTCACGCATGCGCGACGCGCGCGCAGAAATTTCGACAGGTGCCGTTTCTGGGGCTGTTGGCACATTCGCCAATATTGACCCCGCCGTAGAAGAACATGTGTGCGATAAAATGGGTTTGGTGCCAGAACCGATCTCAACACAAGTTATCCCACGTGACCGCCATGCCGCATTTTTTGCGACTTTGGGTGTGATCGGTTCCTCTATTGAAAACATCGCCACAGAAGTTCGCCACATGCAGCGCACTGAAGTTCTTGAGGCCGAGGAGTTTTTCTCCAAGGGTCAAAAAGGCTCGTCAGCAATGCCCCACAAGCGCAATCCTGTCTTGACGGAAAACCTGACCGGCCTCGCCCGTTTGGTGCGTATGGCTGTTGTTCCGGCAATGGAAAATGTCGCGCTGTGGCACGAGCGGGACATCTCGCACTCCTCCGTGGAACGCAACATTGGCCCAGACACCACAATCACCTTGGATTTTGCATTATCGCGCATCACGTCTGTGATCGACAAGTTGGTAATCTACCCTGATAACATGCTCGCAAACATGAATAAATTTCGTGGGCTTGTCATGTCCCAACGTGTCTTGTTGGCCCTAACGCAAGCCGGTGTAAGCCGTGAAGATTCCTACAAATTGGTTCAGCGCAACGCGATGAAAGTTTGGGAAGAAGGCAAGGATTTCAAAACGGAACTGCTTGCGGACGCGGATGTCCTAAAAGCGCTTAGTGCAGAAGAAATTGAAGAAAAATTCGACCTTGGATATCACACCAAACATGTCGACACTATTTTTGCTCGCGTTTTTGGTGATTAAGTAAAATGGGGTGCAGGACACCTGCACCTCACTTAATTTCATGCTGACGTGCTGTGCACCACAGGTGCATGTCACGCTTGGCGGGATTAAATTCTGTTTGCCAAAGCCTGGTCCTGTATTATCCTTTCCAGTATTCACACTAGGAGGGACGATCATGACGACATTTAAGGCCCTGACACTTGCAGCCACTTTCACCCTTTTGCCCGGATTGGCATTAGCGATGGGCTGCAACTATGGCGATCACAGCAAACAGGCACAATCTTGTATCGCAGGCTCTAGCTGGGACAGCGCGACTTCATCCTGCGTACCCCAAACAAGCAGCTAAGATAAAAAATATTTCGAGGGCCCGAATAAAACCGGGTCCTTTCGCGTTTGTGTTATATCGAACCAAACACTGTAAGAAATCAGACAGGACGTTTTCACATGCGTATTATCTTAGCAGCCGCCCTTATTGCCATGCCCGGACTGGCTTTTGCCGCAGGCGGGGGTAGTGAAGCAGCCCCAAAACCAACCAAGACATCCAAAGACTGCAAAGGCGTGCGCGTCTGGGATATCGGAAAGCAGCGCTGCGTCAAACCAAAGCAGTCCAGCCTTGATGAGCAAGGACTTTATGAGGCCGTTCGCGAATTGGCTTATGCTGGGCGTTACCACGATGCTCAGGGGGTGTTGGCTGCAATGCCAGATCAAAAGGACGACCGTGTCCTTACCTATTATGGCTTCACCAATCGCAAATTAGGCGATCTGGATACCGCCATGATGTTCTACACAGCTGCGTTGGACCAAAATCCCGACAACATGTTGGCAAGGTCCTATATGGGTCAAGGCATGATTGAAGCTGGCGATATTGAAGGCGCTCGTTTGCAATTGGCGGAAATTGAAACCCGCGGCGGCGGGTACACATGGGCTGGAACGTCTTTGCGCAAAGCTATTTATGTTGGAAAGACATATAACTACTGACTTGTTCAATCTTTGTTCATGTCTGCGGCGCTAAAGTGGCACAAACGGGCAAGGATGAGACTGGCAAATGAGCTTTCCACCTATGTCGCTCCCGTCTCCCGGCGGGGGCGCTCTTTCATTATCGGGGCAAGGCATTTCTTTGACACGACGGGCAAAGGCCGCCATCGTCGTGCGGTACCTTCTAAACGAAGGTGCTGAAATCGCACTAGAAGAACTGCCAGAAGATCTACAGGAAATCCTGACGCACCAAATGGGCGCCATGCGGCTTGTGGACAAAGAAACAGTGACGACCGTGATCGATGAGTTTACCGCCGAACTTGAGGCTGTTGGCTTGTCGTTCCCGGGGAACATGGCGGGTGCATTAGATGCGCTTGATGGTAAAATCAGCCCCCACACAGCCAATCGTTTGCGGAAAGAAGCTGGCGTACGTCAATCTGGTGATCCTTGGACGCGTATCAAAGGTATGGCCATTGAAAAGCTGTTGCCAGTAATAGAAGAAGAAAGCATCGAAATTTCTGCTGTCGTTTTGTCGAAGCTTGATGTGCCCAAAGCCGCTGAGCTGTTAGGCAAGCTACCCGGACCGTTTGCCCGTCAAATCACATATGCTGTTAGCCAAACGAGTGCTGTCACACCTGAAGCCGTCGATCGGATCGGGCTGTCACTTGCAGCGCAATTGGACGCGGAACCTATGTCGGCATTTGATGTCGGCCCTGTTGAACGCGTCGGCGCCATCTTGAACAACTCTACATCGGCGACCCGCGAAGAGGTTTTGACCGGGCTAGACGAAACCGATGGCCTGTTTGCAAGCGAAGTCCGCAAAGCGATTTTCACTTTCGCCAATATCCCAACACGCATCTCACCACGCGATCTGCCAAATGTCCTACGCGCTGTGGACCAAGCCGAACTGGTGCAAGCTTTGGCAGGCGCCCAACAATCCGGGATGGAAGACGTTGCAACTTTCGTTTTCGAAAACATGTCCGGACGCCTAGCCGATCAATTACGCGAAGAGATTGCAGAATTAGGCAAGGTCAAGCCCGCCGATGGCGAAGCTGCAATGACAACGGTCATTGGCGTTATTCGGGAAATGGAAAAAACGGGTCAACTGCTTCTGTTGAGTATTGAGGATGTCGAAATCGACGAGTGAACGAACGCCTCTGCGGTCTTTTAGCGAAGGGGCAGAGGCACTACAGTAATAAAAGCCCTGTGCTTCGTTTACCGACAGCTTGCACGGGATTGTTCACGCATCCGCATTTTCATCAAATGGAGTCCAAGTTGGGAGGAATGCACGTATCAAAACTCCGAAAAATACGCACTCCATTACAAAATTTCGCGCATGATTATGCCCCAAACGGCTTTGACGAAAATAATTTATCTGAACTCTGTCTCTTTGGAACGCGAACGCACGCTTACGTTTTTTGACAAACAGTCGTCACCCCAAACTTTTTGCGAACACACGCGGGCGAAAAGCGGCTTTCCAATCCCTCGCTTACTGCTCTATGGCTGTTGCGATGAACCAGCAGACATCTCAGAATTCCACGCGTGCCATCACGTTGATGCTGACCGCCATCATTTTCCTGTCGATGATGGACGCGTGCGTTAAGGCAGTTGCCCCGTCCGTCGGCGCAATTCCTGCACTTTGGGCCCGGTATGCAGGGCAGATGTTGGTGGTTCTCGTCCTTGTCGCCCCCCGTATAAAAACTGTCATAAAAACCAACCATCTGCCGTTGCAATTGGCACGTTCTGTACTTTTGCTGCTTGCCACTGCGTTCTTTTTCCAAGGCTTGTCTCGAATTGGATTGGCGCAAGCAACTGCGGTGATGGTGTTAAACCCATTGTTCATAACATTGGGTGCTGCCCTTTTCTTAAGTGAAACTATAGGGTTGCGTCGTATCATCGCCATTGTTGTGGCGTTTTGTGGCGCCATGCTTATCATTCAACCGGGCACGGACACGTTCAATCCAGATGCTTTGTTCCCGCTCGCTGCTGCAATTTGCTTTGCCGGCTACGCTTTGGTTACGCGTGCCGTTGGCCGCGCTGAAGACCCGTGGACTTCATTGTTTTATACAGCGCTCGTGGGTGGGATTGTCATGAGCCTTCTGTTGCCGACCGCTTGGGTACCTCTCAATTTCAAAAGCTCAGGTTTACTTGTTGCCATTGCTCTGTTTGGTACGACGGGCCAATTGTTGCTTATTAAGGCGTTTTCTTCAGCACCAGCTGGTGTTTTGGCCCCGTTTGGATATGCGGGCGTGGTCTGTGCTACCTTCATTGGATTTGTATTCTTTTCGGAAATCCCAGTATTGACCACATGGCTTGGCGCGCTTGTGATTGTTGGGGCGGGCCTTTATGTTTGGGCGCGCGAAACCCAATCAAACACCAATTAATTGAGGCCACTTTCGACTGATGCTTGACCTAAAGTCCATGCCTGTTCGAACCCGCCTGCGCCATTGGTTGATAAACGCTGTTTTGGTAAGTGTTATCAATTTGGCTTTGATGTTGCCCTATAAAACGCGTGTGCGATTCATGGGTTGGATTGTTGCTTATGTGATTGGCCCGCTTGCTGGATATTACCGCAGTGCGTGCGCCAACTTAGAAGAAATTTGGCCAGATCGCCCGAAACCTGCACGCGACACCATAGCCCGCGCCGCCTTGGATAACGCAGGTCGCACATTTATTGAAAATTACTCTTCCAAAGAATTTCCAAAACGGATGCAAGCCAATCCCTTGACGGGTCCCGGCTGGGCCGCCTTGCAAGCAGCGCATCATATCGGACGCCCAGTGATATTGGTGACCGGTCACTATGGGAATTACGAAGCAGCCCGCGCAGCTTTGGTCGGGCGAGGCATGTCCATCGGCGGCTTATATCGTGACATGTCCAATCCATATTTTAACGCCCATTACGTCAAAACGATGCAAGCTTTTGGAGGGCCAGTCTTTCCGCAGGGGCGCAAAGGCACGTCCGGATTTGTGCGGCACCTCAAAAAAGGTGGGCAGTTGGTTTTGTTGTTTGATCAGCATGTTTTTGACGCCCCCGTATTGGATTTTCTGGGGCATCCTGCTCATACGGCCGTGTCCGCTGCTGAATTGGCTTTGCGGTATAACGCCGTGTTGATCCCGTTTTACGGCATCCGTAACTGCGATGGGTTTACATTTGAAACCGTGTTTGAAGCCCCAGTTCCACACTCAGATCCAGAAACCATGACGCAAGCCTTAAATGACAGTTTGGCAAACCGAATTTTGCACAATCCTAGGCAATGGTTCTGGGTCCACAAACGCTGGCGCGTTGAAAACTGATCAATCCAAACTGATCCTTTTCCCCTCACCAAGAGACCGTAAATCATCTGTGGAACATCGTGCAGCCTTGGCTTGAAACAGCTATTTAATGTCGCCCAATTAGATGTCGTGCCATGTAAAACTGGCAGAGCAAACTCAGGCCACATTTTGCAACTTCACAAATTGTGAGTTTCCTAAATAAGTTCGGCCATCCGGTCTTTCCGAAACACCAAGTTGCGTCCGCCCATATACCATTTGTGAAATTATTTTCCCGAGCGGCTTGAAGGTAGCCTAAATTCTAGCCTTGCTCATTCTCCGGCGTCACCCACGGTCCTTGCTAACGCGTCTCACCCGCGTTCCATTTTATGAACCCACACTTCCGCATCAGGTTCATGCGGGGCCCGCGTCCCATCCGTGACCGCGCCAAGCCGCGTTGCCACAGCTTGCGAACGTGCATTATCGCAATCGATGTAACTGAAAAGGTTCTCTAATCGCAGATGCTCATGGGCCCATTTCTTGACGGCCATCGCAGCCTCTGTTGCATAGCCTTTTCCTTCTGCACCCTCGAACAGATGCCACGCAAGTTCGATGTCAGGCCAATTGGAATGCTTGATCAACCCCACGCGGCCAATCGGATTGCCTGTTTGCTGTTCGACAACGGTAAAAAAGCCAAAACCATGCCAATTCCAGTGACCAATGCCGGTTAGAAATCCGAACCAAGCTTGTTCAGCAGTGATTGTCTCTCCTTGTGCTTTCATCGATGGGGCGCTGGTCATGAAGCGGGTGAACTCTGGCAGATCATTCCGATCAGGTCCTCGCAAAACCAACCGTTGCGTCTTAAGCGTCGGAGCCGTCGAGAGATGCTGCATGCGTCACCCTTGTACAAGTTTGGTGTCAATCCAAATCCAGTATAACGAGCGATCGCGCAAATCTGCCAGTAAGTTGTTCAATGTCTGCCGGCAGCATTCTTCGATGATAGTTGAGAGCCACTGTTTGCCGTACCCTACTCTGAAGCCCGCCTACCGTTTCTTTGACTTTTGGGTCAGCTAATAATGTGCAGACCGCAGGCTCAAATCATCTGCACCCCAGCACGAGCGTTCGAAAGTTCGGCCTAGCGCAGTTGTGCAGCGGCTTGCATGGGACCTTGGTTCGCACTTTGAATGAGCACGACCACAGGTCCATCACCGTCAATGTCAGTGTTAACAGACAAGTCTCTACGCCCGGACCATTCCGTCAAAACCCGCCAATCCTCGACAACGTTTGAATAGGACATGGACCGCCCCGCGTTCTCGCCACGGGTGATTTTGACGTCTTTTGACTCTGCATAGCGCACAACATGTACGACCATCGGTCCGGGGTTGTTCGGAGCGGAGGCTTCTATCGAAATCCCATCATGTGTGCGGCTCACTTGCAAGCGAACGCCTGTATCATGATCTTTATGGTTTGAGATAGCTTCTGAAATTTCCATGCCGCGCGCACCAACGATCGAATCCACACCGTTCACGATCATTTGCGGAGTGTAAACAGACCGCCGTCCGGCAACTCTGGCATAGCGGCGTTGCCGCTGCGCATGTTCCGGATCGGCAAAGATGTCTTTCCAGCCAATGTAATCCCAATAGTCGACATGCAATGCCAAAGGAATCACGTCATCGCGTTGAGCCAATTTATGCAACAGTGCGTCCGCGGGCGGACAGGACGAACACCCTTGGGACGTGTATAACTCAATGACAACGGGAGAATTTTGCGCCACAACTGGCGTATTCAGCCCCATGAAAAGCGCAACAATGGGGACGATCGGGAGAAGACGAAAAAGTTTCATTGCGCGGTGTTCCTGTGTGGTCTGATATCACACATAGACTCACGAGAGTGAAATAACCAATCAACCCTTGTTGAAAAATCGGTGATCAACGACGATATTTAGTTACTGTACACCATAGTATACCAAAATCGTCGCACCTCGCCTGATAACCATTGACCGAGGCACGCACACACGTCAATAGAGGCGCAATTATCCATTCTTTTCGCTAGCAATAAGGGAGCCGCTCCATGCCGATTACAGTTGGTCAGGACACAGCCAAGACCCGTAAAACCCTCACAGTTGGGGATCAATCGATTGCCTACTACTCAATCCCCGCGGCCACAGCGGCAGGGTTGGGTGACTTTTCAAAACTACCCGCCGCTTTGAAAGTGGTGCTGGAAAACATGTTACGCTTTGAAGATGGAAAAACAGTTTCTGTTGATGACATCAAAGCCTTTGCAACATGGGGTGAGAATGGCGGCAAGAACCCACGCGAAATCGCATACCGCCCTGCCCGCGTTTTGATGCAAGATTTCACCGGCGTTCCAGCCGTTGTTGACCTCGCGGCGATGCGCGATGGCATTGTTGCGCTCGGCGGCGATCCCGAGAAAATCAACCCATTGAACCCTGTCGATCTTGTGATTGACCACTCCGTTATGATCGACGAATTTGGCAACCCACGGGCATTTCAGATGAATGTGGACCGCGAATATGAACGCAACATGGAGCGTTACACGTTCCTGAAATGGGGTCAAAACGCATTTAACAACTTCCGGGTTGTGCCTCCGGGCACGGGCATCTGTCACCAAGTGAACCTTGAATACTTGTCCCAAACAGTTTGGACCGACGCGGATCAAAACGGCGAACAAGTCGCCTACCCTGACACGCTTGTTGGCACAGACAGCCATACAACAATGGTCAACGGCGCTGCCGTTTTGGGCTGGGGCGTTGGCGGGATCGAAGCCGAAGCTGCAATGCTGGGCCAACCGATTTCAATGTTGATTCCTGAAGTTGTCGGCTTTGAGCTGACTGGCTTGATGATGGAAGGCACAACCGGGACGGATCTTGTTCTGAAAGTCGTTGAATTGCTTCGCGCCAAAGGCGTTGTTGGCAAGTTCGTTGAATTCTACGGTAAAGGTCTCGACAGTTTGCCATTGGCCGACCGCGCAACGATCGCCAACATGGCGCCAGAATATGGCGCGACCTGTGGCTTCTTCCCAATCGACAACGAGACCCTGCGCTACCTGCGCACAACAGGTCGTGAAGAAGACCGGATCGCATTGGTTGAAGCCTATGCCAAAGAAAACGGTTTCTGGCGTGGCGACGATTATGCACCAGTCTACACAGACACCCTGCACCTTGATATGAGCACCATTGTTCCTGCGATTTCAGGCCCAAAACGCCCACAAGACTACGTCGCGCTGACCAATGCCAAAGAAGCCTTCGCAAACGAGATGGAGAACACCTTCAAACGCCCAATGGGCAAAGAAGTTGCCGTCGCAGGCGAAGATTACACCTTGGAATCCGGCAAAGTCGTGATCGCATCGATCACATCATGCACCAACACATCCAACCCATACGTCATGATTGGCGCCGGTCTGGTGGCGCGTAAAGCCGCCGCACTTGGCATGAACCGCAAACCTTGGGTGAAAACATCCTTGGCCCCTGGATCGCAAGTTGTGTCAGCCTATCTTGAAGCGGCTGAGCTGCAAGACGACCTTGACGCAATTGGGTTCAACCTTGTTGGTTATGGCTGCACGACATGTATCGGCAACTCTGGCCCGATCCAAAAAGAACTGTCCGATGCAATCGCTGAAGGCGACTTGGTGGCGACATCTGTTCTATCGGGCAACCGCAACTTTGAAGGCCGTATCAGCCCCGATGTTCGCGCCAACTACCTCGCCTCGCCCCCACTTGTGGTGGTATATGCTTTGGCTGGCACATTGGATATCAACCTGGCAACGGATGCCATCGGTCAGGACAAAGACGGCAATGACGTCTACCTGAAAGACATCTGGCCTACCTCGCAGGAAGTTGCTGAATTGGTCGAAAAGACTGTCACGCGCAAAGCCTTCCAAGAGAAATACGCAGATGTCTTCAAAGGCGATGACAAGTGGCAAGGCGTCGAAACCACCGACGAGAAAACCTACGACTGGCCACCAGCTTCGACTTATGTCCAAAACCCGCCCTACTTTCAGGGCATCACGATGGACACCAAGAAGATTGAAAACATCGATGGCGCCAAAGTTCTGGCCTTGTTGGGTGACATGATTACCACGGACCACATCTCGCCTGCGGGATCGTTCAAAGACACCACACCTGCTGGCCAATACTTGATCGACCGGCAAGTTCCTGTACGCGAATTCAACTCGTACGGATCACGTCGTGGCAACCACGAAGTCATGATGCGTGGCACGTTCGCCAATATCCGCATCAAGAACGAGATGCTCGAAGGTGTTGAAGGCGGCTATACTAATGGCCCCGACGGCGCGCAGACTTCGATCTATGACGCAGCGATGGCGCATCAGGAGGCGGGCACTCCGCTGGTGATCTTCGGTGGTGAACAATATGGTGCGGGCTCTTCGCGCGATTGGGCTGCAAAAGGCACCGCCCTTTTGGGTGTGAAAGCCGTCATCGCAGAAAGCTTCGAACGTATTCACCGCTCCAACCTTGTTGGTATGGGGGTGATCCCGTTCGAATTCAGCGCGGGCGACACGCGCAAATCACTGGGTTTGACTGGCGAAGAAACCGTGGCGATCCACGGCCTCGATACGATCCAACCTCTACAAGAAGTCCCTTGCACCATCACTATGACCGACGGGACTGAAAAAGCGATCATGCTGAAATGCCGGATCGATACAGCGGTTGAAATCGAATACATCGAAAACGGCGGCGTTCTGCACTATGTGCTGCGCAACCTTGCAAAAGCCGCCTAAAACGCGCTTCATTGCAAGCAATCGGGCGTCCCATCCGGGGCGCCCTTTTTCGTTTTGAAAGGGGCATTCCATGAAAACCGTGCTGGTAACTGGCGCCGCACGCGGCATAGGTCGCGCCATCGCCGCAGATTTTGCCGCTGATCACAACGTCGCTTTCACGTGGCACAATTATCCTGCGGATGATGCACGTGTTGCCATGCCAAAAGCCTTGGCCATCCAAGCAGATTTGACGCGGCCAAACGCCCCTCAAACTGTGATCGATGCCGTGATCGAACAGTTCGGCGGCCTAGATATCATCGTGAACAACGCGGGCTCGATATTGACGACCCCGCATGAAACCTTTTCCCAAGAAGATCATCGACGCTTGTTTGACCTTAACGTTTCAGCGCCTGCGGCCCTGCTCGCCGCTGCCCTACCCAACTTGAGCGCAGGTGCGGCCATCGTGAACATTTCTTCCGTTAACGCAACCTTGCCCCCCATGGGGGCTTCCATCTATGGGGCCACAAAGGCCGCCATCGACTTATGGACGCGCGGCATGGCCAAAGAACTCGGACCTAAGGGCATCCGCGTGAATGCAGTTGCGCCGGGTGCCGTGAATATCCCCGAAGCCCCAAGATCAGCGGAGCTAACCAAGATATTCCTCGAAATGACGGCACTTGGCACGCTCGCGACCCCAGAAGACATCGCTTCAGCTGTGCGTTTTCTCGCTTCAGATGCGGCGAAAGCGATAACTGGGGAAAGTCTCAAAGTCAGTGGCGGTTATCGCTTATAAACTGACATCAAAATAAGGGCGCAGGACAGAGGTGCAGTCAAAAGATGTAATGCCCCGCAGGGGCGCGATTTAGTTGCGCGCGGCAGCTTCCATCGCGGGGCGGATTTTCTCTCTTAGAACCCTTTGGGTCACAGGCCCTGCAAACCTCAAAACGATGCGCCCGTCCCCATCAAGAACATATGTTTCCGGCACGCCGTACAGTCCCCAATCCAACGCCGTGCGGCCCTGTTCATCTGCGGTCACCCCGGCATAGGGATCCCCCAGTTCTTCCAGAAACGCCAACGCATTGGATGGGTTGTCTTTGTAATTCACCCCGTACACATCAATGCCTTCATTTGACAGTTGCTGGAGATTTGGGTGCTCTGCACGACACGGCGCACACCAACTGGCCCAATAGTTGACCAGTTTGACGTTCCCGTCTTTCAGTGTTTCCCCATCAAAACCGGTTTTGCCAGGCAAGTCGCTGACCGTCATCTGCGGAACAATTTGCCCCGCCCGTGCAGATGGCAACCCCGTCGGGTCTTCGCGAAACATCCCAAATCCTGCGAACACGGCAAAGCCTATAAAAATGATCGGCGGCGCGATCATCAACGGGTTAATGCGCATCGTTTTGATCCTCTTGGGCTTCAACACTTTCGAGAGCCGCGCGCGCTTTGCGCCCCGTAATCAAACTGGCCGCCACGATCGCAATCAAGAAGATGATCGACACCGCATAGGCGCTTAAAACTGCGTCTGCGTATTTTCCAAGATCTGGCATCATGCCCCCCGTGCTGCGCGCAGCGTCAAAGCCCGCGCGCGGCGCACTCGAATTTCAGTACCAGTGCGATACAAAACCAATGCGAAAAATAAAAATACAAAGCCAGCAATGCACACAAGTAGAGGGAGATAAAAAACATCCGCCACGTTTTCTTCTTTGTCCAAACTAAGGGATGCCCCCTGATGCAGACCTTGGTTCCAGAATAAGACGGCATAGCGGCTTAACAAAGCGAAAACCGATCCGACCAAACACAACACAGACGTTAAATCCGCTGCTGAATCCGGGTCTTCAATTGCGGCCCAAAGCGCCATGTAGCCAAGATAAAACAAAAACAAAATCAAGAACGAGGTCAGCCTTGGATCCCAAGCCCAATACGTCCCCCACATAGGCTGTCCCCAGATCGCGCCAGTGCCGAGCGCAATCAACGTCATCGTCACCCCCACAGGGGCCGCTGCTTTGGCTGCAAGAGCGGACACGTGGTGGCGACGCACCAGCCACACAAGGGAGGCCACCAACATCATGATCCACGCATTGATCGCCATCAAAGCAGAGGGGACATGAAGGTAAATGATCTTCACCGTAGACCCCTGCCGGAAGTCATCAGGTGTAAAAAAGAAGCCCCAAATCAGCCCAACGGCCAAACATGCGGCGGACAATATCCATAAAGCTGGCAGCACCCTCTCAGATGTGCGCAAGAACTTGACTGGATTTGCATATTCCCAAAGTGATGCCATGACGTGAACCTAGTCAGTTAAGGGCGGGGCGACAATCGCACCTCACCGTAAATTCATGCGCAAAACGGTCGCAGACGCAAATGGCATCAAAGCCGCCACACCTGCGGTGATTCCGGCCAACATCAAAAGCGGCGTTTGCACATCTTGTTGCGCAGCCCCGCGTTGTGCGACTTCTGCACCAAAGATCAAAGTCGGCACATAAAGCGGCAACACCAGCAAGGACAACAGCAACCCTCCGCGCTTGATCCCGACTGTGATCGCTGCGCCAAACGTGCCAATCACGGACAACGCAGGTGTCCCCAACGCCAAGGATATCGTGATCCAAAAATAGCCCGGTTGCGGTAAGCTCAACAACACGCCCAACGCCGGGGCTGCTATGACCAAAGGCAATCCCGTGGTCACCCAATGCGCAAGCGCCTTGACGCTCAATGCCCCTTCCAAAGGCACAGGCGCTGTGGCCAAAAGATCCAACGTGCCGTCCTCCCAATCAAGCGCAAGAAGCCGGTCGAGTGACAACAAACAGGCAAGCAGCGCCCCCAGCCACAAAACACCCGGCGCGATACGGGAAAGCAATTCTGCTTGCGGGCCCACGCTAAGTGGAACCATAATTGTCACAATCAAGAAGAACGCGAGACCCAAACCAAATCCCCCCCCAGCCCGAAACGCCAGTTTGAGATCGCGAGACAACAACGCTCTCATAGGAATGCCTCGTCGGCGGACGCAATTTCACGTGCTGCCGCTTTGAATTGGGACACGTCCATTATATCCGCAGCCGGCAGACCAAGATCGATATGCGTCGCGATAATAGCAGCTCCACCCGTTGCCAGATGCGCTTTCACAGCACTTGCGAACATCGCGACCGCATCCGAATCCAGCGAAACAGTAGGTTCATCCATCGCCCAAATCGGCCGTTTGGTGACCAGCATCCGCGCCAACCCAAGCCTGCGTTTTTGACCCGCTGAAAGGGAACCCGCAAGACGATCTTTGAACGGCTCTAACTTATAGGCCTGCACTGCGTCATCCGTGTCGTTGGTTCCGAAAATCTTTGCCCAGAAATCCAGATTTTCCGCCACAGACAGCATCGATTTCAAACCATCACTATGGGCCGAATACGCGATAGCATCGCCGCCGCCTTGCACATCGCCAGCGACTTCTGGCTGCAATCCGGCGAGCGTGCGCAAAAGCGTGGTCTTTCCCGATCCATTTGGCCCGCGTAAAATCAACGCTCGCCCTGCATGTAGTTCGGCCGTGATCCCCGCCAAAATCGGAATCCCGCCGCGCGCCACTGCTAGATCGGACATCTTCAACATCATGAAACAGGCGTAACCTATTGCAGAGCGTCGCAAAAGCCCTGTTTGCTGACGGTCTCGTGACCAAATTATTCGACGCAAGCGTTGCCTTGATCAGACCGGGAGCATCGCCAAGGCTATCCGGCGCCCTTCGCTTAGCAACACATTATATGTGCGCGCCGCCGCCGGAGACGACATTGCCTCGACGCCGATACCACCTTCTTCCAGAACCGTTTTGAAGTCTGCGGGGGGATGAGCAATTTCAGCGCCTGTTCCTATGAACAACACATCAACCAGTTGCGAAAGCGCCATCAGAGTTTCGGTGTCCTCATACCCGCCCCAACTTTGGGTGCCAGTTGGACCAGTCACAACAGCCCCGTTGTAAACTTGCCCGCCAATGCGAAAAAAACCAGCGCCATACCCGTCAATCGGAGCACTATCATTGTAGTCTATTTCGTTGAGCCGCATAAGATTTCTCCTTTAGCCCCAGATGGGCAAACCGACGACCGCCGATGCTGCGATTATGGCATATGCCACCAATCTGAAAGTGCGCTCTGCGTTTGGATTAAACAAACTAGCGCCAATGACGTTCGCAGCCATGTAAGGCAAAACCATTAAAAGAGCGACCACAATCGCGACAATATCTAACGTCCCGAGAAGCACAAAGCTCACGATCATGATGACATCGACACTAAATAAGTAGAGCAAAAAGTTCGCGCGAATAACGCTGATGGCTTGGCTGCTGGCCATATAAAACATGATTACGGGTGGGCCGGGTATGCCCACCAACCCCGCCAGAAAACCGCCCGAGCAGCCAATGCCAACGATAGATGTCGGGCGTAACTGTCCGTTATACCGCCAACCCGCTATAAGCAGCGCCAAAAGCACAAGGACCACACAAGATACGATCCAATTGAAAACCTCCGGCGATACTTGACTGAGCAAGGTCAAACCAACTGGCAAGGCAACTACAACGCCCAAAGTCAACAAACCGACTTCACGAATGCTACCTTTGCGCAGAGCATCGCGCAGGTTCGGAAGCGGGCCAAAGAACTCAACAACTGTCAAAAAAGCTATGGCCGCGAAAGGTGACAACACCGAACTGGCCACGGGCATGATGATCAATGCGGACCCAAACCCAGAAAATCCACGCACAAGCCCCGCAACCATCAGCGCACCAACCAACCAACCAAGTCCTGGCAAAGCCAAGGCTTGGTTTATGAGGTCAAGCATCTATGTTGGCGTATTGATTTCCAGCGTTCGCATCCGGTTTGGACCAGTCGCGCTTCACGCCAAGGTACAACAGGAAGGCTGAGGCCACGAAGATCGAGCTATACGTCCCAACGATCACACCCCAAATCATCGCAAACACGAACCCTCTGATTACATCCCCGCCCCACACAAACAACGCAAGAAGCGCAAGAAGCGTAGTCACAGAGGTCATAAACGTCCGGCTCAGTGTTTCGTTAATAGAGATATTCAGCACTTCAGCCAAAGGCTTCTTCTTGTATTTGCGAAGGTTCTCACGGACTCGGTCAAACACCACCACAGTGTCGTTCAAGGAATAACCCACGATCGTCAGCAAGGCTGCGATAATTGCCAGATCAAACTTGATCTGAAGTTCCGAGAAAATGCCAATTGTCAGGATCACGTCGTGCACAAGTGCCGCGACCGCGCCTAAGGCGAACTGCCATTCAAAGCGCAACCAAATGTAGACCAACACCGCGCCAATCGCGAGAACGACGGCGATGGCAGCCGTTTCAATCAATTCACCAGAGACCTTGGGCCCGACTGATTCAACCGACGGAAACGTCATGTTTTCGTATGAAAAAACAGGCTCGGACAGCGTGCCAACCTCACCCGCCACTGCAGCGACCTGCGCCATCATGCCTGCATCTGCATTGGTCGGAAATACGAACACGAGACCGGGTTTGTCTTCATCCCGGCTGCCACCCAAGGCGGCAAGAGCTGTTGCCAGACTGTCAGCGCGCGTTGCGTCATCATTGGCAAATGACGCGTAAATTCGGCTTTGTGTGGCTGCGCCCAAAGCATGTTGCACGTCGCGGATAGTCGCCGGTGTCACCGCTTCTTGGCCTTCTTGGGCCTGAATGCGGATCATGGCGACATTCTGGTCTGCTTCAAATGAAGGATCGAACACTTCAGTGATCGACACATCCCCCAATTCCAAAGGTTCCAATGCAGCCCGGTAGTCAGATATTTCGACAACCAACGGGCTTTCCGTGCGAACAGTCGTCCCGCCGCGGAAATCAATTCCGTAATTCAAGCCCTGAAGCATGAAAGACGCGAATCCAACGACCATCAAAAAACCAGAGATTCCAAGCCAAAGTTTCCAGCGGCTAAAGAAGTCGAAATTTGTGTTCTTCTTGACTAGTCTCAAACGCATAGATCAGACCTCAATCGTTTTGGGACGGCGGCGCTCGAACCAGATGATAATAAGCAACCGCGTGACGAAAATCGCCGTAAAGACTGACGTCATGATGCCCAAGCCCAACGTGATCGCGAAACCACGTACGGGGCCAGACCCCATGGCAAACAAGATCACCGCAGTAATGAAGGTTGTGATATTGGCGTCAAGAATGGCCGACAGCGCTTTTTCGTAACCCAACTCGATTGCACGCGCGGGTCCTTTGGAAGACACAAGTTCCTCACGAATACGCTCAAAAATCAGCACATTGGCATCAACTGCCATACCAACGGTCAACACGATACCAGCAATCCCCGGCAAAGTAAGGGTCGCACCGATCATCGACAGCAAGCCAAAAATCAGCCCAACGTTGATAATCAAAGCAATGTTCGCAAACACGCCAAACAGACCATAACTCAGGAACATAAAGACCAACACAGCCGCGAAAGCGATGACCGTGGCGGCTTTACCCGCGTCAATGCTATCTTGGCCAAGCTCTGGACCAATTGTGCGTTCCTCAAGAAACTCTAGCTCAGCGGGCAAAGCGCCAGCACGTAGCAAGATGGCAAGGTCGGTTGATTCTTCGACTGTAAAGCGGCCTGTGATAATGCCAGACCCACCCGGAATGTGGGATTGGATCGTCGGCGCGCTGACCACTTCACTATCCAAGACAATGGCAAAGGGTTGGCCGATATTCTCAGCAGTGTAGTCCCCAAACTTGCGGGCACCCGTAGTATTGAAGCGGAAATTCACTGCCGGGTTGCCGTTCTGATCGAAAGAAGGTTGCGCATCGACAAGGTCTTCACCTGCCACAACAGGAGCACTTTCGATGATGTAGAACCGGCCCGGCTCATCTGCAGATGGAATTAGCTTGTTGCCAACGCCCGGGCGCGCATTTGCGTCTGACGTGCTGGACACAACAGGGTTGAACGTCAAAGCCGCTGTGGTCCCGATCAGGTTTTTCAGCTCAGTGGCTGACCCGATACCGGGCACTTGGATGAGAATGCGATCTGTGCCCTGCCGTTGAATGGTGGGTTCACGTGTTCCCGCCTCATCGATACGGCGTCGAACAATCTCTAGGGATTGCTGCATTGTGCGGCTGTCCGTCGCGATCTTTTCATCATCTGAAAGGGTCACAATGAAATCTTGCTCACCTTCACTGCGGACAACAATGTCAGTTCCACCAATACCCGACAGTGTCTGAATGGGTTGTGCCAAAGTCTGAACAAGTTGCATCGCGCGCGCCAGACCGGCGGGTTCTGAGATTCGAACGCGGATTTGATCTTCTGGGCCGGGTTGTAAGCGAACAGTTCCCACCGTCGCGCGCTCCGGCCGTAAAAGGTTGCGCACTTCTGGCCACATGGCTTGCATCCGAGCGGCATAAACCTGCTCAACTTTGACTTCTGCCAACAGATGGGCACCGCCACGCAGATCAAGCCCAAGATTGACCAAAGCGGACGGCAAAACTTCGGGCCAAAGCGCAAGATCTTCGGATTGTTGCGCTGTTGCGTTGCCGCCAGCCAATTCAATCGCTTGCGCGGCGTCGTTGTGCATCTCTACGCGCGGGTAAAAGCCGTTGGGCAACGCCAGCAATAAGCCAAGTGCGCAGACCGCCCAGATCAGCACCCGCTTCCATGTATCAATCTGTAACATAACCCTGCCTTTTCAACAGAATAGCAAGGGAGCCTTACTTGCGAGGTTCGGTTTTGTTGAGCACTTGCGCGATGGTCGATTTCACCACCCGCACTTTTACGCCTTCAGCAAGTTCGACCTCTATCTCATTGTCTTCTTTGACCTTTGAGACTTTCCCGATTAATCCGCCTTGCGTAACAACTTGGTCGCCACGGCTAACGGCATCCACCATCGCTTGGTGTTCCTTTAATTTCTTTTGCTGGGGCCGGATCAGCAAGAAATACATGATCCCGAAGATCAAAATGAGGGGGATAAACTGCGCAATTGCGTCCATGGTCCGAAGTCTTTTCTGTCAGTGTGCCTGAGGATCAAGAGCGCTTGTCTGGCCCTTGAAATTTGACAGAACCTAAGCGCGGTGCACGCCAGTTGCAAGGAGTCGTCGGGCAAAAACTCCAGAGAGTTAAAGCCTGCACCACGCGCACCTACACCGTACACATCACCAGCGTTCACGGGTCATCCATGCGCCCGCCGAACCTATCCCGGTTAAGTTGTATCACTTCGCACCTTGCATAGCTCAATTCGCCCCGGCTGTGACGCCCTGATGATAGACGATACCAAGGGAAACCTCGGATATACCAGAGCAAAATCACGCGCCATAACGCACCACATAACAACAATGCAGCAAATGGATAAAGATTTCCCCGTTCGGGTAAACATCGCGATCACATCGGGCTGATCCGGTGCAAAATCCGCAGAGCTTAGGGCAAGGAGAAAGCCCGTGTATCGATCCGCCTCAATGAGAACGTTGAGACATGAGCTGCGGCTGCCAGCTCTTTGATAACAGGCACGCAGCCCAGCTTTAGGTCCAAAATGGCGACTGCTCTGCGCAAGGAGAAAGCAATGATGGGCTCATTGCGCTTTAACTTTGCCCGCTTTGCGGGCATGGCTCGGACTCATTCCTAACGCATCTCGAAACGCCCTAGAAAATGCACTCGCGGAGGCATAACCATGCTCATGTGCGACCTGGTCGATTGTTTTTCTGCGATCTTGAAGGGCTTGCCGAGCTTTAAGCAACCTCCAGGTTAAGCCGTATTCACCAGCGGTTTGGCCAACATGTTGCTTGAACTTACTGGCGAATGATGATCGCGACATGCCTGCGATTGCAGCCAGATCTGACAAGGAATGTTTCCAACCGTCGACTTCATGGATCGCTGCGATCGCAAGAATGATGCGGTCGTTCCGCAGACCCGCGTAAAAGCCAATTTTTGTGGCGTCTTGGTCGAAATGCACGCGTAAAATGGATGCGAAAAGCGCTTGGGACAGGTGCTCTGTGACGATCCGCCCGCCAAGAGGTGAAGCGCGTGTTTCGCTGACAATCAATGGCAGAAGAACAGACATCAACGATCCGATCTCCAGCTCATCAGAGCGTATTAAGATGCAAGACGGAAGGTCACGCATAAAGGGGTGTAGGTGTGTGAGATCGTATTCAAAATGGCCACATACCATGCGTGTCGTCGGGGGGCCGTCGATAAAGGGTTCATCCCCTTTTTGCATAGCGGCAATCACGTCTTGGCCACGCATGGGGGGTGTATCTGGATGATCGCTGATGGCGTGGGTCGCGCCCTTAGGAAACAGGATTAGGTCCCCGGCAGAGAGTTGATCCGTCTGGCCGTCAAATTCGACAAAAGCGTTCCCCCGAACGATAAAATGGAATTGGGCAAAGCCTGTGTTTGCGACCGACATTTTCCAATGGCCGCAAAAGTTCTTTTGGAAATAGATCGAGCTTTTGAAGCCAATAAGTTCAAGAACATCGCTAAGCGGATCCAAGCCTATCTCCGTGTGTTCAAATGGAAATGCCCCCCCCGGCGATTTGGGAATACCTGCCGGGGGGTGTTTGTCGTGCTAAGATACAGAAACGGGGGTGTATAGGAACCCATCACCGTTGACAGACATGCGCCCAATACCCGGGAACGGGAAATGGTAGCCAGCAACCAAGAGATTTTGTTCTGCAGCCATCGTGAACAGTTTACGACGCGTTTCCACCGCTTGCGCCGGGTCATGTTCAATGCCCAAAGCCCACTCAGGTTCGTTAGTACCAACGATGTAGTGCACTGATGTGTCGATCAGATGCAGAAGGGATTCGCCGCCGCTGGTTAATTGAACAGCCATGTGGCCCAATGTATGGCCTGGTGCATCGAGAACTTTGATACCCGGAACAATTTCATCCCCGTCGGAAACGGTCGTGATTTTGTCCTTAATTGGGTTTAGTTTGTCGTTTGCGATGCCCAACATCAAATTCCCAAAATTCGCTTCATCGGTCGGGGCTGCGGTCCAGAATTCGAGTTCCGCCGCATTCATATAGTGGGACGCGTTCGGGAAACACGCGACACCGTTTTGGGACACGCCACCAATGTGATCGAAGTGGCCATGTGTCAAGAACACATGTGTGATGTCCTCAGGTGACACGCCGACCGCTTTGAGCCCTGCAAACAATCGACCGTTATCAACGTCTGCGTCTGGCAAAGTGACGTCACCTTGGCCTGTGTCGATCAGAACTTTCGCATCGCCGGTTTCGACAAGCAGGACCTGACCTTGCATATTCGCAAATTCTTGCGGCAGACCATATTTGGCAAACAAGGTATCAACGCTTCCCTCGGGTTGGTTTGCACCGAAAATAGCCGTTGGAACCGTGAACAACATGTCATCAATGACAGTCAGGCGCATATCACCCAATGAAAACTGCTGAACGGCGCGCATTGGCAGGTCCGATGCGCCCGCCGCTGCGGCTGGGTTCGCAGAGGATAAAACTGCAGGTGCCGCAACAGCAAGCGCGCCCCCCATCAAAGCAGCGCGGCGATTGATTGTTAGATAAGCCATGGAAATCTCCGTATGAACATTGCGTCCATCGTTTATCGAGCAGAAAATTTGGCACTTGAATGCCGATAAGTCCAAAATACGATACATATCGTACAATCATTAATTTTGCGGCTGTTTTGGGTTGAGGGGGCCATTTCGCTGAAACAAACGCGTGCCGTTTTCCATGACACCATTGTGTCACCACCTGACACGCCGGCCCGGCCCTACTCGGACCGAGATTGGCGCGGCTATCTTTGACAATGCCCGCATGTGGATTGCCGCCAGCAAGACGGAACAGCCTTCACACAACACCCATCGCAATTGTTTAGGTCTATTTGGGGGATATGATTGACTGCTTTTAGCGCGCTTTAGAAGACAGGCCGGGATGAGGTTTCCCCCATCAAGACACGTCACTCTTTGAAAAGAACCTTCGATGCGACACGCATCGCATTTTCGCGATATGCTGGCTAGAACGCCTTGAAGGTCATTGTTGTAAGCGAGCGCTCAATGCCCGGAACATCCAGCAACATTTCGTTCACATACCGGCCCACATCAGCGGTTTCTGGAATATAGGCCTTCATCAAAAGATCGTAATCCCCTGATGTGGAATACAATTCGGAATGCACTTCCTTGAGGGCTATGGCTTCTGCCACTTTATAGGTGTGCCCCGGGGTGCAGCGAATCTGGATGAATACACATTTTGTCATGGGGTCAGACTGGCATAAGCGCCACGTCTGTTGCAATCGGCAAGCGTACCTCTTGGCCGCGACGAATGTGCGCCGTATAAGCGCGACAACTCCAACTTCGGGACATCCTCCATGCGCAAAGCCTCTGTCACCCGCACCACCGCCGAGACCGACATCAGCGTTGAGATCAACCTTGATGGCACCGGCGCCTATGACAACAAAACTGGGGTCGGCTTTTTCGACCACATGCTGGATCAACTCGCACGCCATTCTTTGATAGATATGACCATCCGGGCGACGGGAGATTTGCACATCGACGACCACCACACGGTTGAAGATACAGGGATCGCATTGGGCCAAGCTTTGAGCGACGCCATGGGCGATAAAAAAGGCATTGTACGGTATGGTTCGTGCTTATTGCCCATGGATGACGCTTTGGTTCGGTGTGCGCTGGATTTGTCAGCACGCCCCTTTTTGATTTGCAACATTGACCTGCCGACCCCCAAGATCGGAACCTTTGACACCGAATTGGTGCGGGAGTTCTTTCAAGCCTTCAGCACCCATGGCGGGATCACCCTGCATATCGACCAAATTCACGGCTTCAATTCGCATCACATCGCTGAAGCCGCCTTTAAGGCCGTGGCGCGATCCTTGCGCGACGCTTTGGAAGTCGATCCGCGTAAAGCAGATGCAATCCCCTCCACCAAAGGTGCTCTATAAGTGCTGACAGTCCTGATTGATTACGAAAGCGGCAACCTGCACTCTGCTCACAAAGCGTTTGAGCGGATGGCTCAGGAAGTCGGCGGCGGTGACGTTTTGGTGTCTGGGCGTGCTGAGGACATCGCGCACGCAGATCGGATCGTATTGCCGGGCGATGGCGCATTTCCGGCCTGCATGGAAGCGCTGCAAGGCGCGTCTGGCGCGTATGACGCCCTGATCGAAGCCGTCAGCGTGAAAGCGCGGCCCTTCATGGGGATCTGCGTTGGTATGCAGCTTATGGCACGCGCCGGGTTTGAATATCGCGAAACCGCGGGTCTGGGTTGGATCGACGGGGAGGTGCGCAAAATTGCCCCCGCCGACGCGTCGTTGAAAATTCCGCATATGGGTTGGAACGATCTGGTGATCGAACAAGCGCACCCCGTCTTAGACGGCTTGGTGACCGGTGATCACGCCTATTTTGTGCATTCTTATCAGATGGAAATGGGGAATGCTGCGCAACGTTTGGCGCATGTGGACTACGCTGGCGACGTTACCGCAATCGTCGCACAAGGGACGATGATCGGGACGCAATTTCACCCCGAAAAGAGCCAAACCGCAGGGTTGCGCTTGATCGCCAATTTCTTGGGCTGGGCGCCTTAACGCGCGGCCCTCAAATTTATGTGGCCCTATGTGAGGTGCACCTGTGGTGCACCCCTGCCCGCTTATTGAACGCGCGTCCATGTCCCGCCATCGCGGCAAATTCCCAAAATACAGCCGGAAACAGCCAATTTGTTGCCGGACAGTTTCATCTTGGATTTGTAGGTCTTGTCGCGATCCGGCGCCCAGACCTTACCGCCGCCATAGGCTCCACTGCCCTGAGCTTCCATATCCCAAATGATTTTCTTGCCATTGTTGGGCGAATTGAGAGTTTTCCCGTCACCTTGGAATGACTTCACCAACGTCCCGCAAATTTTTGCACCGCAAGGGCTGACTTGGATATGTCCATAATTGCCGTTGTCATCGGTTGGTGTTTTCCAAAGACCTTCAATTGGATCAGCCCATGCCGCGCCGGCAGCAAAGACGGCCCCGATGGCCAAAGCGAATACGTTTTTCATTTTGTGTCCTCCCGTTTGAACGTCACTGTGCGCCACGTGGTGCCGATCGGCAAGGCTGCCCTTAGGATAGTTATGGGATACGCTAGACCTTCACCCAAACGCTCCCCAACACCCGCTTGTTCAATCAATTCTACTGGCGTGCTTTGCGCAACGCACGCAAATCTGGCGCGGGAACAACATCAGAAGCAGGCGCAGTATCATGCTTGAGTTTGGTGTTTTGGTCGCTCGTTGACAAGGCAACCACAGAGACGGCCTGAATTCCCAAAAGAGTGATGCAGGTTGCCGTTATCGGTCCACTTACATAACTTGCCAAGCCGCCTGAAATTCCGTTCAGCAGGCCAAAAATCACGATGACGCGACAAAGACGGCAAGAGCAGAAAGGATCATGCGCCTTACGACACCAAAAGATCATACGAATGATGTGAGAATAATAGTTATAACGCCAACAAGAGCCACCATTGCAAAAACAGCTTTTTGGCCGAAAGATTTTAACCAAACCTGCGCAAAACACTGACGATGTAAAAACGCTCACAGACATTTGCGGATAACGCTAAGAACCTAAGAAGGTCGAAGCCCGAAACCTTCCTCTGCCGTACTGCGACGACCAAGGCCACGTCTATCTCCATATGATAGCGCGCAACATAACCAAACGTCGTCACATTGCATCCTTGGCCGTGCCATGGCACATCCCCCGCAACCAAAAACACCCGGAGCACACAGCAATGATCCTTTATCCCGCCATCGATCTTAAAGACGGTCAGGCCGTGCGTCTGGTGCATGGGGATATGGAGCGCTCCACCGTGTTCAACGACGATCCCGCGGCACAAGCCATGTCCTTTGTGCAAGCCGGGTGCGAATGGTTGCATTTGGTTGATCTGAACGGCGCTTTTGCAGGCAGCCCTGTGAACGCCGCCCCCGTGGAGGCGATCCTGAAGGCCACGAAAACCCCAGCACAACTTGGCGGTGGAATTCGCGACATGGCCACAATCGAAATGTGGCTATCCAAGGGATTGGCCCGTGTGATCCTCGGGACCGTGGCCGTAGAGAACCCTGATCTTGTACGCCAGGCCGCCAAAGCCTTTCCCGGACACGTGGCCGTTGGGATCGACGCGCGTAACGGCAAAGTCGCCACCAAAGGGTGGGCCGAAGAAACAGATGTGAATGTAACCGATCTTGCCAAATCCTTCGAGGACGCTGGCGTTGCGGCGATTATTTACACTGATATCAATCGGGACGGCGCCATGGGCGGGCCAAATGTGCCCGCAACCGAAAGCTTGGCGCGCGCCGTAGACATCCCCGTAATTGCATCGGGCGGCGTGTCATCCATGGCCGACCTTGAGGCCTTGAAAGCAACTGGTGTGATCGAGGGCGCAATTTCGGGACGTGCACTTTATGATGGTGCAATCGATCTTGGCCAAGCTCTTAAAGCCTTAAGAGGCTAAGACGCGCAAGGGTTCCCAAACCATTGCGCTGCGTGACTTGTTCGAAACATAAACCAAGGCTAAAGCACTGTTATGCTTAAAACCCGTATCATCCCCTGCCTAGACGTTGCCGATGGCCGCGTTGTGAAAGGCGTGAACTTCGTTGACCTGATTGACGCGGGCGACCCTGTGGAAGCTGCCAAAGCCTACGACGCGGCGGGTGCAGATGAATTGTGTTTTCTCGACATACACGCCACTCACGAAAATCGCGGCACCATGTTTGATTTGGTGCGCCGTACCGCTGAGCACTGTTTTATTCCCTTAACTGTCGGTGGCGGCGTGCGCGTGGCGCAAGACGTGCGGGATTTGCTGTTGGCGGGCGCAGACAAAGTCAGCTTCAACTCAGCGGCCGTTGCCGACCCCAATGTGTTGCGTGTCGCAGCCGATCAGTTTGGCAGTCAGTGCATCGTCTGTGCGATAGACGCAAAAACAGTTTCGCCCGGAAAGTGGGAAATCTTCACCCATGGTGGGCGCAAACCAACGGGCATTGATGCTGTTGAATTCGCCCGAACCGCCGCACAAAAAGGCGCCGGAGAAATACTCCTGACCTCCATGGACCGCGACGGCACCAAAGCAGGGTTCAATTTGCCCCTGACCCGCGCCATTTCCGACGCAGTGGATATCCCCGTCATCGCATCCGGGGGCGTGGGCACTTTGGATCACTTGGTCGAAGGTGTGACCATGGGCGGGGCATCCGCCGTTCTGGCTGCATCGATTTTTCACTTTGGCACTTACACAATTGGGGAAGCCAAGGCCCACATGGCCCAAGCCGGTATCCCGATGAGGTTAAGCACATGACCTTAGACGATCTTTACGCAACGATTGAAGCGCGTAAATCTGCCGACCCCAAGTCCAGCTGGACAGCTAAATTGCTCGCCAAAGGGCCGGAAAAATGCGCCGAGAAATTTGGTGAAGAGGCTATTGAGGCCATCATCGAAGCCGTTAAAGGTGACACAGATAAGTTAACCAGCGAAGCCGCTGATGTTCTGTTCCACTTACTTGTGATGCTAGCCTCGCGGGATGTCCCCTTGCAGGCTGTTCTGGACGAATTGGCGCGGCGTCAGTCTCAGTCGGGCTTGGCCGAAAAAGCGTCGAGGTAAGGCGTAACTGTTAGCGTGCAGGTGTCGTGCCCCCCTGCCCTTGTAAAATGCTAAGCTGCGATCACAGCTTTGATGAGATCACGCCTGTGTTAAATCCGCCTTTGCGCAATTCACCAAACAAACGTTGGTGTTGCATCTTTGGGCAAAGGTCTTCGATCACATCCAACCCCGCAGCGCGAGATTTCGTCGCGGCATCCGCATGGCGAACCCCAATCTGCATCCATATGCTTTTCAAATCCGACAAATGCGCAATCGCTTGATCGACAATATCGGGCACAAAGTCAGACCGACGGAAAATATCGACCATATCGACAGGTTGCGAAATCGTCGTCAAATCTGCATGCACAGGCTGCCCAAACAGTTCTTGGCCAACATAGGCTGGATTGACGGGGATGACCGTATAGCCCTTCAAAAACATATAGCGCGCTACAAAATAGCTGGGCCGCACAGGGTTTGAAGACACCCCAACGACTGCAATAGTCTTGGCGTTTTGCAACACGGATTTGATGAAGTTATCTGAATATTCAAGCATAAGACGGTGCTAACGATAAGCGCGGAGCTTCTCAATTGAAAAACGCCCTTGGTGCAAGGGGTTCCACCAAGGGCGCAGTCGCGGAACGAGGGACAGTAAACCGCGATCAGGTGTTCCAATACTGTCGCATCAACATAAAATAAGCGCGTGGTTCTGTGTTCCAAGAGGCTGTCGCGAAGTCGTGAACACAACACGCCCACCATGAGCGACACCCGAGGCATCAAAATTTTCACGCCACAGATTTATCAAAATCAATCAAACACGTCTTCGATCATCTCAAACGCTTCTTCAAAGATATGACGCAACAAACCCTTTCGACGTTTTTTGGGCTTTGCGTATTTGATTGGTTTAAATCCTTTCGCCGATCGCACCTCATTCTTCGGCCGCGGCTTGCCCCGCTTTCGCTCTACTGGGTCTCGATCTTTGTGCCGGACCACGGGCATCATTTTGAGGTTATGCAAAGGTGCGCCACAGTTTGAGCAAGACAATTCCTGCCGCGTTCGGCCCTTCAAAACCAATGCTGCACGGGTGCCGCAATAACAGCACGTCGCAATTTTCTGCGGATACGCCAAACTTACCTCCCCAGTGGCTCTAGTGGTCTAATGAAGCATATAGGGCAATTGCAGCCGCATTTGAGACATTCAGCGAGCCAAACGGACCAAGCGCGTCAATCCGCACCAAGGCGTCGCACGTTTCTTTGGTCTTTTCACGTAACCCCGGGCCTTCAGCGCCCAACACAAGTGCCACCGGGCGGTCTTTGCGACCCTCCAAAGCCACTTCAATTGTTTGCTCTGCCTCCCCATCAAGACCCAGCACCAAGAAACCATATTTTTGCAGCTCGACGATGGCTTCCGATAGATTCTTCACCTTCAAATAAGGCTGACGTTCCAGAGCCCCTGACGCCGTTTTGGCCAAAGCCCCGGTTTCAGGCACCGAACCAAAGCGCGGCGCAATCACAGCCGAAGCACCAAATACCTCGGCAGAGCGCAAAATAGCTCCGACATTATGCGGGTCCGTAACTTTGTCGAGCAGCAGAACGCGCGGCACTTCAGCGCCGATCACCACATCTTGCATACGCCCCCAGTCCAACGGCTTCACCTCAAGGGCTGCCCCTTGATGAACTGATGCTGGGTCAATCGGCACCGAGAACTTTCTTGGCTCTTGCACCTCAGGTTCGATTTCCGATGTACTAACAGCATCTTGTAGCTTGATCAGCGCATTCGGCGTCACCACCAAACGTAACTTTTTACGCTGCGGATTCACCAAAGCATCACGCACAGCATGTAACCCAAAGAGCCAAACTGTCTCTGCCCCTGCCACCTTACGTGCTTGCTCTTTCTCGACGACCCATTTGGGCTTCTTCATGATATATCCCCAGTTTCGGAAACGATTGTGTTGACGCACGTTTTTTTGCGGTTGACGCCTATTGAGAGCGCTTGTAATCACGCCGACACGTCAGGTGCAATGCATCTGTCTAAGTGGGCGACAGGCCGCAAGGTGTGGCAGGGGACTGTAACTCCCTCGCGGAGACGCACGCCTGGTTCGATTCCAGGGTCGCCCACCATTACGCTATTGCGTTGATTTTCCTTATATTGTTAGAACCACCCCAACCATGGGGCTCATTTTTGGACACATTTTAGGGATTTCTGAACACATGCGGACACAAAAGATCGATCACCTCAAGGTAAACGGTGGACGGTACTACTATCGCAGACGTGTTCCTACGAAGCATCAGAAGACCTTGGGGATTAAAAACTGGAACCGACCATGTGGGAAGGTGTCGTATCAACAGGCTGTTGTTCTCGTCACGGAATGGGCCGCTTAACACGATGCTTTATTGTCGCGGCTTGATGATCCAACAGTTGCAGAGAAGACCCGCTACACTACAGAGGTTCGCCTGTTAGAGGCACCGATGATGCAGGTCGCAGACACAATTACAGACATCGGCATGGAAACTGGTAACTGGCGCGGTGAGGCAAGTGAATGTTCTCTACCGTTCCCCTCCACTGTTCGATAGTAGTCTGAAAATGAGAGACAGCGATCTGCATCATGTAAATCTACAAATCTATGAAACTGGGTTCACTTCCCCGAACATTGATAACGGGCATCACATCGTAGGTCAGATAAAGAATCTTTAAGTAATCGTTGCCCCAGAGGGTACCAACGGTATCAGCCCAGTGAGTGATTTCGTGAAAGACGGTAGAAAGACTTTGTCTGATTTTGGAGTAGTTTGCGACCTTGAAGTCGGCTTCTATATCATTGGCTCGAACTTCATTTAAATGCACAAGCTGGGACTGTGGCGAGAAATAGGCTAAACTCTTTGTATTTGGGAATACCATGACAAAATCTCATTATTTCAAGGGTCTGATCCCAGCCACCTTAGTCACCAAACAAGTCACTTAGCCAGCATCATTTGTACACAGGGTGTCGGAAATAAACAGGCCAAATTGTTATTTGAACCTGATAGACTAAAGTGTACTGACATGCTCAAAGCACTGTCCAGCTATGAAGACACGGGATGCTTATAGCATCTACATCGCACCCTGTTCAGGTGAACTGATAAGCATGGTAAAGGACGCGACCTAAACGATGAATATCCTCTTCATTTGCAGCATGAACAAATGGCGTAGCCCCACGGGTGAGGCGATCTTTTGGCGACACGATGGGGTGAACACCCGCTCAGCAGGGACCAGCCGCAAGGCACGGCGACAGGTAAGCGTTACCGACATCCGTTGGGCTGATCTGATCTGCGTGATGGAGGAAAAGCACCTATCGCGACTGCGGGCCGACTTTCGGGGCGAGGTGAAACGCAAAGCAATCCACGTCCTCGATATCCCTGACCACTACCACTTCATGGACCCTGAATTAGTTGATCTGATCTGCGATGCGGTGAAGCCAATGATCGATACCGCGAATGAACCATAGAAAAAGCAAGGGGAAACGATGCGGACTGCAATGAAGAAGCAGGTATGGCGGTTGTGATGCAATCGTTTACCCGACTGTAATCCGCACTTAGGCATTTCTGGACACAATGGAAACCTTTACTCCCATCACGAACCGCCTACCCGCTTGATACTTCGACACTATTTCTATGATCCGCAATGTCAGAGGTCGGATTCCAGGGTCGCCCACCATTACGCTATCGCGTTGAAACCTCATAATTTGTTGGGTTACCCTCCACTTAGAGGCCATTGATTTAGACACATTTTGCGGGAATTTAGACACAATGCAGGCGAAGAAGGTCAAACATCTGATCGACAACAATGGCAGTTGATCCAAAGGTAAAGCGCCCCTGTCGCAAGAAAGGCGAACCAAAGTCAAAGTTTCCCAGCTCAGTGGAGCGGCTGACGTTCTGACGCTGCCGATCGGCTAGCATTCATTTACTATTAGGACATACAAATCACGTCGTAATCGACTTTTCGAAACGCGGTCATCGATGACTTTTTGACAAACCCCGACATTGTCGGTCTTGCACGAAAAATCACAAGTGCAAGCGGAAGTCCCGGCCTCGAAGTGTATTCCGCAAATCGTAGTGAGTGGGCACTGATCAACGTCCAGCATGCAGCGCGGATAGATACGTCGGCATGCTTAGAATAAGTAAAAAGCAGGCGTTTCCAACAGATGTTCCCGATATCCAAGAAACAGTTTTTCTGGGACCAAAAGGGCTAAGGGTATCAAGGATGTTTCTACACTTCAGGTTTGCGTCCTGCCCCGTCCAACTGACGGGCTACCGTTGCTCTAGATAGGGCCGCGAAAGGTATCCCAATTCAGAACCTCTCTCCTTCTTTTGCTGGTGTCACATCTGCGATGGCTGGATCTGCCCTCTGGGTAATGATCAATCTGGTTCAGCGGGACCACGAGTTCGAAATCCCGTTTCACAGGTGGACAGAAAATCGGACGAGGTTATGGCAATAGCTCAGTCGATCCTAAGCCTAAACCTCCGACGCCATTTCGCGCGCGAGGCGTTTTGATGCCGCACCCGGTATGCTGCCCCAGTTGGTGATCCAGCGATAAAAGATGGGCGTCAAAAACAATGTGAAGATGGTCGCAAAGCCTAAGCCGCCAACGATGACCCAACCAACTTCCCTGCGCGCCTCGGCACCGGCACCGGATGTTAGCACAAGCGGCAAGCCCCCCAACACCGTCGATACCATCGTCATCATGACCGGGCGGATTCGCAAGCGCAGGGCGTTGCGAATAGCCGTATCAATGTCTTGCCCTGCTTCGCGAAGCTGGTTCGCAAATTCGACAATCAGGATGCCGTTCTTGGCCATAACCCCGATCAGCATCACCAGACCAATCTGGCTGTAGTAATTCAAAGACCCTCCGCTGAGTGAAATCGCCAAGAGTGCGGCGGCTAGCCCGAAGGGCACCGTCAGCATGATCACAACCGCACTTGCGAAGCTTTCAAACTGTGCTGCAAGGACCAGCATGACGATCAACAGGGCCGTTGCGAAAACGATATACATCGCTTGGGTGCTGTCATTCAGCGTGGCAGCTTCGCCGGTGAAGGACAGGCCAATTCCATCGGGTAGCACGTCTGCCGCCAAGGCGCGGGCCGTGGCAATCGCGTCTGAGAGGTTCACGCCCTCACCAAGGTTGGCCTGCAAGGCCACCGACAATGCCCCACCTAGGCGCTCAATCTGCGCGTCACTCACGACGGTATCCAAAGACGCGACAGAAGACAGCGGTACATAAGAGCCGTCCGCCAACCGGATCGAGATCGAGGCAATGTCAGATGGATCATCAATTGGCGGACCACCCGGCACAACGTTCACATCTATTTCGGTGTCGTTTTCAAAGACGCTGACCGCGATCGTGCCGCGCACCAATGCGCTGACCAAGCTGGTCACTGAGGCGGGCGACAGGCCCATATCACGGGCGGCCGCTTGATCCACACGCACCTGCAATTCCGCGCTGACCGGTGACGACGAAAGCTGTGGGTTCAGGAAGGCTAAATCTTCTGACATGGCGGCAACCAATGTTTCGGCGGCAGCTGTCAATTCTGTGAGGTTATTTCCCGTTACGGCCAGACCAAGGCCGCTGCCGCCGCCCCGGATGTTGAGACTATTGGAGGATCGCGCACTGATCTGCACGCCGGGAATTGCAACAAGTTGCCTGCTGATCTTTGCGACCAGTTCGGCCTGCGAAAAATCGCGGTCTTGCCAATCCGGCAGCCGCACAATGATCAGCGCGCTTGTGCCGCCACCAACACCCACGATGCTTTGGATCGTTTCGATCTCACCACTTCGAAGATAAGGCGTCAGAATTCTTTCAGCCAAAACCACCTGCGTGTCTAGATAATCCACCGTGGTGTCAGACGCCCCTCGTGCCTGCACAACAAAGAACCCGCGATCTTCCGTCGGCGTGACGCTGGATGGCAGGGTGATGGCAACGCTGACGGCATAGATGGCAATGGCCCCAGCAATGGACAGAACAAAAAGAGGGGTGCGAATGGACCAGTCCATAATAGCATCAAAACCGCGCGCCAAAGCCCCTTGCGGCGCGGCATCACAGTCTGGTGACGCTTTGGATTTCCCCGGATCCAACACGGCAGACAGAACCGGCGTCAGGGTCAGCGCCGTGATCGATGACAGCGTGACCGCGAACGCTAAAACGAACCCAAATTCGGAAAACACGCCACCCGCTTGCCCCGGTAGGAAGGAAATCGGAATAAATACGGCTGCAAGTGTTGCTGTCGTTGAAATAACGGCAAAGAACACCTCATTTGTACCGGTTGCGGCTGCTGCGAAAGGGCCCATGCCTTCAGCGCGTTTACGTACAATATTTTCGACAACAACAATCGCGTCATCAACGACCATCCCCGTTGCCAAAACCAGCGCCAAAAGGCTGATGGTGTTGACTGAAAATCCCGTGATCCAAATGGCCGCTAAGGTGCCGATCAGGGCAACAGGTATGGTGATCGCTGGTATCAAAGTGGCACGGGGTGAGCGTAAAAACAGGAAGATCACCGCAATCACAATGCCCGTCGCCAGCAAAATTGAGGTCACGACCTCTTGGATGGACCCTTCGATAAAGACACCGTCGTCCGAAGCGATGACCAACTCAACACCCTCCGGCAATTGTTGGCGCAACTCCTCAACGGCGAGGTTGACGGCCCGCGATATTTCCAGCGTGTTGCCCACCGATTGCCGCGTGATGTCCAGCCCGACGGCAGCCTGTCTGTTCACGCGGGCAAAGACAGAAGTGTCTTGGGGTAACAATTGAACCAAGGCGATGTCAGCAACTTGCGTCGCACTATCAATTTGCAAACCCTCAATGACCTCAACGGTGACCTTTTGATTTGCAACACTTAGGGCCAAGGTCTGGCGCGTGCCTTCTAGTGAGCCAAGTGCTGTGTCATCGCGCAATGCGGCCAATGCCTCGCTGACATCGAACACCGTCAGACCACGGCTGAGCAAAGACGGCATGTCCAAACTAACACGGAATTCGTTCGAGCGATCGCCCTGCACGGTGACCTCTGCGATGCCGTCAATTGTTGATAACCGCTCATAGATTGCGCCTTCGGCTATCTGGGTCAGTTCATCAAAACTGGCGTCCCCTAACAACGCGAGCCGAATGATCGCATCGGAATTGCTGTCGCTTTTTGAGACCGTCGGTTCTTCCGCGTCATCTGGCAAGGATGGGGCGGTCGCCGACACAATTTCGCGGGCCTCATTGGCGGCAATATCCACATCCGTTCCGTCAGACAGATCAATAGTAATCCGGCTGGATCCAAAGCTGGACGTGGATTCCATGAATGATAGCCCCTCAAGGCCGCTCAGCGCGTCTTCGAGGGATTGCGTGATTTCGCCGTCAACGGTGGCGGGGACCGCGCCTTCATAGTTGGTGCTCACCGACAGAACAGGGCGGTCGACATCTGGCATCTCACGGACATCAATGCTGCTGAGTGCCGCCAGACCTGCGATAATAATCAAAAGGTTCAGGACAAGACCAAGTATGGGACGCGCCACAAAAAGGCTGGCAAACCCTGTCTTTTGCAATCTGCTCTCAACACTCATCCTCTGGCACCTGCGGCATCGGTCACACGGGTTCCATTGCGCAATTTAGCAGCCCCTTCCGTGACGATTGACGCACCTATTGGCACCTCCGTTTCGACCCAAACGCGGGTGCCGTTGCGATACCGGATGGCCACGGGGTGCGATGAAACACTGCCATCTGTGACCACCCATATCTTTGCGCCATCTCGGTTCCATGTGATGGCCGTGGCAGGCACAACGGGGAGCGGTTCGGTTTTTTCGATGATCCGCACGGCAAATGTCATACCGGCAATCAACGCGCCGTCCGGGTTGTCAATTCTCGCGCGGACCGTCGCACTGCGCGAGGTCGGGTCAAGCGCGGTGTCAAAGGCTATGATCGTTCCATCAAACACTCGCCCGGCATAGGTTGGCGTGCCGATTTGAACGGGTTTTCCTGCCTCAAGCAGCGCGATTGAGCGTTCGGGAACCTCAAATTCTGCGACGACGGCGCTGGAATCGTCGATTGTGACAACAGCGTCGCCAACACTCAGGTAATCGCCGACATGTAGGCCGCTTAGGCCAAGCGTGCCGTCAATTGTTGCCGTGATCGTGCGCTTGTCCAAAGCATCCTGCGCGATATCGACATTTATCTTCGCCAGTTTTAGGGCGACTTCTGTTTCAACAAATATGATGTCCGTGATGGTCGAGTTGCCGTTGTTGCGAAGTGTTTCGTAGCGATCAAAAAGATCCTGCGCTTGCTGGTGTTCAGCTGCGGCAACATTTAATGCAAGCTGTTCCGCCCGGTCGTCCAATTGCACAAGAACGTCCCCCTCCGTGACCACATTATTCGCATCCATCGACACGTCAGTGATTTCACCGGCCACACGCGACACAAGGTCGACGCTGCGCAAAGAGGTCGCCGTCCCAATGGTGCTTAAGGCCAAATTGTAGGCCCTCGCAGATAAAGGTTGCATCACAACAGTTGTTTCCTGCCCCCCTCTGTCAGGGCGCCCGCCACGGTCGCGTTGTGATTGATCCACGGCTTGCGCCACGTCTAGCCCAGCGGTTTGTTTGATCACCTCTGGTAACCCGAAGGAGAAAAAATAGGCCGCGCAAAGAATACCAGCGGAGGCAAGAAGGATGACCAGTTGTCGCACAGAACGTTCCTCAATCTAAGACATAGGCAGCTTTTTCGCTTCCTCGTAATACTATACGTTGCAGCCCGATAATTCCGTCGCACAATGCGGCGGTCTCATCCATTTGTGAGTTCGGCCTTCGCTGTTTTCCGCCGCTAGGAAGCTTGCATGTCTAAATCGCTGAGCAGTTTCAGGCATCGGGAGCAGCGCTTCTGAACCAAGCCGTGAGCGCGCGCGCCCTTGATGGCAACGGAGTAAAGCTTGCGTCATACGGACACCATCAAGGCCCCCGTTTCGCTGAAAGCACTTGCCTGAACGATTGCAGATCAAACATCTTCCCCCGCTTCAAACGCACTCTCCCAAATAGCTAAAGTGAGCATGCTTGTTTGCGATGATGGACGCGTTTCATAGGCGACCTTCCGCAGCACTCAGAACAACTGAGATAACGTAAGCCACATTCACGCTTAAAGGTAAATTGGTCCGCAATGTTGAGCACGCAACATTCCCGAGTAAAATTGTCGGATTGACAATCCAGACTGAATCACTCAGGTTCTTCACATCGTCAAGCCACCCCGGCGCTTTTGCAGGGCAAGCCCGACATTCCTAAATGTGAGGCCTACTCAGATGCATATTGCTCCCGTGTTGTCGGCACTAACGAACCAAGATGACCGTCGCTCAATCAACGCCCGTTCCGTGGCTTTGGAGGCGCTCAAAAACGCAAAAGATTCAGATGGAATTTCCATGGAATGGATGCTCGATCAACTTCGATCCCCCTCGGAGGGCTCATGATGTCATTTCACAGCGCCCCCCCTAAACAAACCGTCGCTCAAGAATTGCCAACCTATTCCGCTCAAGACCTGACAGAGGGTGGTGAACTTGCGCAAATCGTGTTGGGCGACCAAACCTACACTCTGCGGATCACACGAGCCGCCAAATTGATCCTGACAAAATGAGCACTGCACAGGACAAACGTGGCAGCGCGCCGGTTGGCTACATTGCCGAACTAGACAGCGTAGAGGCCGCATCGGTCATCTATTTGCGCCTTTGGAGTGACGGTCCGGACGCCCAAACGCAAGTCTGGCAGGATTTCGCGTTTGCCCTTGGCACCACGCCCGCGCGGCGTGCTTTGAAGTCGTTTGAGGATCTATGTGGTCTGTGCGCAAAACACGGGCGACGGCCTTTGATGCGCCATTCTGTGAACTGTAAATGTCTTGGCGCAGATGAATCCTGCTTTGCCAATTTCATTGCGACGGCCGCCGAAGGTGATCGCGAAGACGCCATGCTGTTTGCGACGCTCCTTGTGCGTCCAGACGTGGCTCCTTTGGTTGCAAATCTCGCCATGGAATTTGGACTTGCTCTGAAACGCATGCATCTGAGCGCGCCGCGCGATCTCAGACGTCAGACCCCATCACAACCTACGACAGTTCACTAACGGACAAGGACCCCGAAATGAAAACGACCTACCTGATGACGACGGCTTTGGCTGTGGCGTGCGCGGCCCCTGCTTTCGCAGTTGAAAAAAGCGATGTGTTAGACACATACGCAAACATTGCAGCTGCCAAGTACGAAGACAGCCTAATCACAGCGCAGCGCTTGCAGAGCGCGGTAAACGCTTTGGTCGCGGCGCCTTCTGCTGAAGCTTTGCAAGCCGCACGCGCCGCATGGTTGGTCGCCCGCATTCCATATCAGCAAACCGAAGTTTACCGGTTCGGCAACGCCATTGTGGACGACTGGGAAGGCAAAGTGAACGCATGGCCATTGGATGAAGGGTTGATCGATTATGTCGACGCATCTTACGGTGGCCCTTCGGACGAGAATGCACATGCCGCCTTGAACGTTGTGTCGAGCGCGTCTTTTACCCTTTCGGGAACAAAGATCGACGCTGCGGCGATCACCCCAGCCCTTATCGCAGAGACATTGCACGAAGCCGATGGGATCGAATCCAACGTGGCGTCTGGGTATCACGCGATTGAATTCCTGCTTTGGGGCCAAGATTTGAACGGCCACGGCGCCGGTGCTGGCAACCGTCCTTGGAGCGATTATGCAACGGGCGCAGACTGCTCTAACGGAAACTGTGATCGACGCGGCGCTTATTTGACGGCAGCCACAGACTTGTTGGTGTCCGATTTGGAATGGATGTCTGCTCAGTGGACCGACGCAGGTGATGCACGTGCAGCTTTGACAGCGGATGAGAACGCTGGGCTTGCCGCCATGCTCACAGGTATGGGCTCGCTCTCTTACGGCGAACAAGCTGGCGAACGGATGCGGTTGGGATTGATGTTAAACGACCCCGAAGAAGAGCATGATTGTTTTTCCGACAACACCCATAACAGCCATTACTTCGACGGCTTGGGTGTACAAAACGTATATTTCGGATCCTATGTCCGCATCGACGGCACTGTGGTTTCGGGCGCGTCGCTCTCGGATATGGTGGCTGAGGCAGATTCCGGCTTGGATGCTGAAATGAAAGGCAAACTCGGCACGACGATGGCCGCCTTGGCACATATCAAAACAGCAGCCGAAGCGGGTTTTTCCTACGACCAAATGTTGGAACGCGGCAACGCAGCGGGCGAAGCATTGATCATGGGCGGCGTGAACGGTTTGATCGATCAAACACGCTCTATTGAACGCGTCGTGACAGCTCTTGGTTTGGACGGCATCGCGTTTGAAGGGTCCGATAGCTTGGATGATCCGAACGCAGTCTTTCAATAACCCCATCTAACACCCAGCAAGGGGGGGCATTTGCCCCCCCAATTTACGCAAGGCACCCCGAAGATGAGCCACGACGCATGACGACGTTCCCCCTTTTCGTATCCAGTTTGTTCGCGGCAACATTAATCTGGATTCCGACCATCCCTGTTTCGGCTCAAAGCTTGGATGACCCGCATCTCAACGTGATTACACGCACCGCAGAAGAGCGCGCAAAGATCAAAGTTGTGACGCGCCTGACAACCGATTTCTCCGCCCCATCTGGTTTTGAAGAACGTTCCGCAGGGGCAGCCACTGTACGTGCGCGCAACACCGCCGATGCGTTTTCACAACCCTCTGGAAACATCAGCTTTGAGGATGAACTGAACTTCAAAGTTGGCAATGGATTGTTCCGCAAACTGTGGGTGTCCTCGCCGTCCTCTACATTGGCCTCTGACGGTTTGGGGCCCCTTTATAACGCGCGTTCTTGCCAGCGATGTCACATCAAAGACGGGCGCGGTCACCCGCCTGAAGGTGGCAACGACAACACGATCAGTATGTTCTTGAGGGTATCGATCCCTGGCACGCAAGACGACGCAATCGCGCAAATCAAAGATTACATCGCCACCCGTCCCGACCCGAATTATGGCACCCAATTGCAAGACTTCGCGGTTCAAGGTCATGCTGCCGAATACCGCCTCGATATAACTTATGAAGAAGACCTGATTACCCTGGCGGATGGGCACACAGTTTCGTTGCGTGTCCCCACTTACCGCGCTGTGAATCTGGGGTATGGGCCGTTGCACAAAGACGCAATGCTGAGCCCGCGCGTAGCCCCGCAAATGATCGGTCTGGGCCTGCTCGAAGCGATACCCGCCGCCGACATTCTAGCAAACGCAGATGAGACGGACGCAGATGCTGACGGCATTTCAGGGCGCCCCAACATTGTCTGGTCGCGCGCGCATGAACAACCCATGTTGGGCCGGTTTGGCCTGAAAGCTGGCGCCCCCACTGTCTTGGAACAATCCGCTGGGGCCTTTGCTGGCGACATCGGCATTTCCAGCCCTCTTTTCCCGGCACCTGCAGGTGAATGCACACCCGCACAAATTGATTGTCAAAATGCGATCCATGGCGACGAAGACGCACGCGGCACAGAAATCGATGAAGACGCAATGGCGCTTGTGAGTTTTTACAGCAGCAACCTTGGCGTGCCCGCACGTCGTGATGTCGGCGATCCATCCGTGTTGCGCGGAAAGAAGGTCTTTTATGAAACTGGCTGCACAGCATGCCACACACCAAGTTTCGTGACCCACAGACTTCAGGATCGACCCGAGCAGAGCTTTCAGCTGATCTGGCCATATAGCGATCTATTGCTGCACGATATGGGCCCCGGCTTGGCGGATAATCGCCCAGAAGCCCGCGCAACGGGTCAAGAATGGCGCACCCCCCCGCTTTGGGGCATTGGGTTGACCGAGCGTGTCAGCGGTCACACTTACTTTTTGCATGACGGCCGCGCACGATCCTTACTGGAGGCCGTGTTGTGGCACGGAGGCGAAGCACAACGACAGCGCGACAGCGTGATCAACATGGACAGTGCTGACCGTGAAGCGCTGATCTTGTTTCTGGAGAGCCTATGATACGCCCCTTGTTACTGACCCTCGCGCTGGCATTGCCTTGCTTTGCTCATGCGCAAACAAAATCGGAAACAATTGAAGACATCGTATCCAATCAAATTCTGCCCGAACTTCAGCAGTTTCAAAAACAAGCCTTGGGTCTCGCAGACCTCAAGGATCAGTTGTGCCACCCTACTGCCCCGCAGGTGCAGAGCCAGTTTCACGATGCAATGGATGCTTGGCTTTCTGTAAGTGTCTTTCGTTTTGGCCCCATGAATACCAACGACCGAGGCTTTGCATTAGGATTTTGGCCAGACACACGCGGTGCAACCCCCAAAGCACTACGCCGTTTGATCCAAGAGGAAGACGCGATAGCGCAAAACTCTGACACTTATGGTGAAGTCTCCGTTGCTGCGCGCGGGTTTTACGCCTTGGAGCGTTTGATCTACGATCCTGAGATGATCGCCTTGGGCACCGACGCGTATCGTTGCCAATTGATCCAGACGATTGCTGCGGACATCTCAAGGATGTCGACTGGTTTGCTGGGCGATTGGCAGACAGGTTTCGCGGACGTTATGACCACGCCGTCATCAAGCGGAATTTATCAAAGTGACGATGACGCGTTGCGACAATTGTTCAATGCGCTCACGACGGGTTTGCAATTTGATTCCGAAACGCGTCTAGGCCGTCCCTTGGGCACATTTGATCGTCCCCGCCCCAAGCGAGCCGAGATGTGGCGCGCAAATCGGTCGGTGCAAAACGTGTCTCATTCATTGCATGCCCTTGAGGCATTGTCATTGCGACTTGCTCATAGCGACCCTGTCCTCACAACCAAACTGTCAAAAGCGTTTGCTGACACCTTTGGGCGTCTAAGCGCGTTGAATGATCCGACGTTTTCCGGTGTGTCCACCCCGCAAACCCGTCTTAAAATCGAAGTAATTCAGCAATCCATCGACATCATTCGTTCTATTGTCAGCCAAGATCTTGGCCCAACCCTAGGTGTCGCTGCGGGTTTCAATTCGCTGGATGGTGATTAAGATGACCACCCCAAGTTCAGGACGTCGACGTTTCTTAACAGGGATGCTGGCAACGGGTTTAATCCCTAAAGCCACATGGGCGGATGCTGGCGCGCCCCGTTATGTTTCAGCGGCCGCCCGGCCCGATGGTGGCTTTGTGTTATGTGGGATCGACCATCACCTCGAAATCGTTTTCCGGTTGCCCTTGCCCGCACGTGGTCACGCCGCTGCCGCGCACCCAAATCGACCTGAAGTCGTCGCGTTTGCCCGCCGTCCTGGCACCTTTGCGATCGTTCTGGATTGCGTGAGCGGGATGCAGATCGCACGCCTCTCCGCGCCTAACGGGCGACACTTCTACGGTCACGGGGTTTTTTCCCAAGACGGCTCAAAGCTGTTCACAACAGAAAACGACTTTGGTGTTGGTCAAGGTGTCGTCGGCGTTTGGGATGTTGCGCGCGGATACGAACGTGTGGGGGAATTCGCAAGCGGCGGCGTCGGCCCGCATGACATCAAACGTCTGCCAAGCAGCGACGTTTTGGTGATCGCCAATGGCGGCATCGACACCCACCCTGAGTCTGGCCGTACCAAGTTGAACATCCCGACGATGCGCCCAAACCTTGCTTATGTTGAGGACGAACAAGTGATCGAAACCGCGGAGTTGACGAGAGAATTCCACAAGAAATCGATCCGACATCTCGCAATTTCAAGCACCAACGACGTGGCAATGGGTATGCAATCTGAAGGTGACCCTGATGAAACGGCCTTGGTTGGCCTCCATCGCCGTGGGCAACCCATCCAATTGATGCAATCCCCAGACGCACAGCTGCGCGCGATGCAAGGTTATATTGGCAGCATTGCGTTCTCTGGTGATGATCTTTTGATCGCCGCGACGTCACCGCGTGGTAATCTCGTGCACATATATGATGCGGCAGATCGCGAACTTATCGACGCGCAGCGTTTGCAGGACGTTTGCGGCGTGTCGTCGAAAGGGCGCGGATTTCTGCTGACTGCTGGAACAGGCGAGATATGTCATATCCGTGATAGTCAGGGCTATCAAAACGTGCACAACTTAATGTGGGACAATCACTTGGTACCGATTCCCAATACTTGAGCTTACCACCCGCCGACTACGTCCAGATGTGGTTCAACACTTGCTTAATGTCCATGCGTTATTGTCTCGAAAATTTCGAGGGTTTTGCATGAGCGATATTGAAGGCGACAACAACGACAACACGCTGAATGGCACCAGCGGATCGGACTCCATCAAGGGTAAAGGCGGCGATGACTACATCGACGGCGGAAGTGGCGACGACGTAATTTTGGGCGGCGATGGGAACGACACCATTACAGGTGGCGCCGGTCAAGATACAATTATTGGCGGTCGCGGCAATGACGTAATGTCGGCGGGCAACCAATCAACGACCGACACATTTGTTATTCGCGACGGCGATGGAAGCGACACAATCACTGATTTTGACGTTGCCGCACCGGATATCATCGCGTTTCACATGGCCGAAATTAGCGATTTTCAAGACGTAGTCGACCGCATGAGCACTGTTGGGAATGACACGATCATCACCTTCGATAACGGAGATTTCTTGTGCTTGCCATACGTCGTCACCGCTGACCTATGCCCGCCAAACTTTACATATAATTCCGGTCCAATTTGCATGCTGAAAGGCACAATGATTGCCACGCCACAAGGCAGTCGGGCAATTGAAACATTGGGCGTCGGGGATAAAGTCTTGACTGAAGCCAACGGCGCACAATCCGTGTGCGCCATCGTCAAGCAATCAATGCATTTTGCGGCTGGCTCCGAAAAAGACATGCCTGTCTTGATCAAGGCGGGAAGCCTGTCCGACGCGTCCCCTAAGCAGGATTTGATCTTATCCCCACAACACCGTCTCCCTGTAACCGACCCTCATAACGGAGGTGACGTCCTTGTGGCCGCCACCAAGTTGACTGGTCGACGTGGCATCCGCCATCTGAAGGACATGTCTCACGTCACATATTACAACATATTGTTGGATCATCATGAAATCATCGTAGCGAATGGTTGTCGCGTGGAATCCTTGTTGCTCACCCCATATTCTGCAAGACATTTGCCCGCTGGCGTCGGTCGGCCCGCCTACATGCCTCAAATGGCACCCGCTATGTCGATTGTTTCAACGGACCCTTGGCCCAAAGCGGGCCGCCAAACACATGCAAGTGTAGTCGCGTAACGGTACTATCTTATCATCGTACTATTGCGTATCCAGATTGTAGGTCGTGTTAGTCGCTAAATCGGCATAAGCACATATCTTGGTCTAAGGCGTCTTCGACATGATCCGTGCTTTGATGGTTTTCTTGCTGTTCCCCTTTTTTGCCTTCGCAGGGGAAGCGTTGCCGCCGTTACCAGAAGATGTCGCCGCCCAATTCCCAGCCATTGGGCGTGTTGGACATAGCGGATTTCGCACACGTCAAGCTTGTACAGGTACGTTGATTGCACCCGATTTGGTTCTTACGGCTGCGCATTGCGTCTCTGAAAGTGGGCAAGTTGGTCGCGTATTCGTCGCAGGATGGTCGCGCGGGGATTTCATCGCAGCACGTAACAGTGCACAAGCGACACGTCATCCGGCATATGCTTTGAATGGAACTCATGGGCCGCGCAATGATGTCGCGCTCATTATATTGGAAACGCCGATCACAGACGTCGCCACAATTGGGTTATCAGACGTTGGCCCAGGCGCCTTGCATGGCACAAACGTTGCGCTGATCGGATATCACAAAAATACGCCGCATCTTTTGAGCGGCGACTTCGCCTGCCCTGTCAATGTCTACGCCTCGGGATTGCTGCACGTGGGATGCCCTGTCGTCAGCGGAAACTCCGGCGGACCCATTTTGCAACAATCCCAAGCAGGTGCGTGGCAAGTTGTCGGTGTCATCAGTTCTGCACTGAACGGTGCTGCCATCGCCGTGGAGTTGCCCCATTGGCTTCGCGAACAAGTCGCCAAACATCTGCGCAAATAGATAGCGGCTCTCTAAATCGGGCGTATTGCCCCCTTATCACACGCAGGTTAGAGAACGACACGTTATCAATTTAAGGTTCAAAGGACCAAAGCCATGCATGACATCAAAGCGATCCGCGAAAATCCCGCTGCGTTTGATGCCGCCTTGTCGCGGCAAGGGCATGAGACCGCGTCTTCCTCATTGATGGAACTCGACGAAGCGCGCCGCGCCAAAATTTTGGCGGCTGAGACGGCTCAAGCCGATCAAAACAAAGCCAGCAAATCTGTTGGGGCCGCGAAAGCCAGCGGCGACGAAGCAGAATTCGAACGTTTGCGTGCCCTCGTCGCCGAAAAGAAGGCCGATGTGGCGACGCTTCAATCGGAAGCTAAGGCACTGGACGACGAATTGCGGGATGCTCTTATGCGCATACCCAACATCGCATTTGACGATGTTCCGCAAGGCGCTGATGAAACCGAGAACGTCGAAACCGGCCGTTGGGGAACGCCACGCAACTTTGATTTCAAACCCAAAGAACATTTTGAAATCACCGGCGTTCTTCCCGGTATGGACTTTGAAACGGCGGCTAAGCTGTCTGGCTCACGGTTTGTACTGATGCGCGGTGCGGTTGCCCGCATCCACCGCGCGCTCGCGCAATTCATGCTCAACTTGCATGTTGACGAACACGGTTTGACCGAAACTATCACGCCTGTTCTTGTGCGTGATGAGGCAATGTATGGCACAAACCAACTCCCCAAATTCGCGGAAGATAGCTATCAAACGACAAATGGGTGGTGGTTGATCCCGACATCTGAGGTAACGTTAACCAACTCGGTTTCAGGCGACATCCTCGAAGAAGCGCAACTGCCTATTCGCATGGCCGCTCACACCAATTGTTTCCGTTCGGAAGCTGGCAGCGCCGGCAAGGACACTTCTGGCATGCTACGCCAACATCAGTTCGAAAAGGTGGAAATGGTTTCTATTGCTCACCCTGAGCATTCTTTGGACGAACATGCGCGCATGACAAGATGTGCGCAAACCGTGTTGGAACGGCTGGAACTTCCTTATCGTAGCGTTGTTTTGTGCACCGGCGACTTAGGGTTTGGAGCCAAAAAGACACACGATATTGAAGTTTGGCTTCCCGGACAGGATGCCTACCGCGAAATTTCGTCTATTTCCGTCTGCGGCGATTTTCAGGCCCGACGCATGAATGCGCGCTTTAAACCATCTGCTGGCGGCAAACCCGAATTTGTTCACACCTTGAACGGCTCAGGGGTCGCTGTCGGACGCTGCTTGATTGCGGTGTTGGAAAATGGGCAACAAGAAGACGGCTCCGTCGATCTGCCCGAGGTTCTGCACCCCTATCTAGGTGGGAAAACCAGACTGGGCGCGGACGGTGTGTTGGCCTAATCACATCCAGCTTTGAAAGTTACCGCGTGCCGAAAAGGTCCAACTTTGGTTCCTTTTTGGCACGCGCCAAGCTCTTGTGCCACAAAACCACATCAGGAACGCCGCAGAATTGACGTCGTTTCTTCTTCTAAACAAACTCGGTTACGTTAAACTGGTATTCTGCCGACAAGCAGAAAAATCTACACGGTCAGGAGACCATCCACCCAATGATTGGTGCCCTTTTTGTCCTTCTTGCCACGTTGGCATTTGCCGCGGGCCCGTTTTTGGTGCCCAATTTCGGTGGCTTTAGCCCAGATCTATTTCCTGTACCACAAATCCAACCACCTATTCAGCCAGCAGGTTGGGCATTTGCAATTTGGGGACTAATCTATCTTTGGTTGCTGGTTTCCGCCGTCTTCGGGCTTTGGGTTCGGGCACGGAATGAAGACTGGTTTGGAATGAGGCCCGCTTTGATTTTGTCCATGGCTCTAGGGGCGGCTTGGCTTCCTTTTGCACAAGCAAACCCGTTGCTTGCAGCTGTTATGATTTGGGCCATGCTTTTGACCGCTTTGGGGGCCTTGTTTCGCGCCCCAAAGGACGACCGTCTCATGGCCAGTTGGCCCATTGGGCTTTATGCGGGATGGTTAAGTGCGGCATCTTGCGTGGCCACGGGCATATGTTTGGCCGGATATGGCATACTCGATGAAGTCCTCGCCGCCCAAGCCATGATTGCCTTTGGGATCGTTTTGGCCGCAGGCGTACAGTTGAAATTGGGACGTTCCCCGACTTATGGTATGGCCGTTATTTGGGCCTTGAGCGCAATTTACGTCGTGAACGATGGACAACACGGCGACGTCGCAGCCCTGGCGGTCGTTGGCGTTATTACGCTTGCTGCGTTGACCTGCTTTGCCGCTGTGAAAGACCTGCGGCCAAAGGACATCTAACCAATGGCGCGCATCCCTTCATTCGGAATTATTGGAACCGGCATGTTGGGCGAGGCGATGATGTTGGCAGTTGCACACGCTGACATCGTCACTTCTGGCGGTCTTTGGGCTGCAAATAGATCAGGTACCAACCCAAAATTAGCTGAACTTGGGGTGACAGTTACGTCCGACATAGGGGCACTGTTGGATGCGTGTGACACGATTTTGTTGTGCGTTCCCCCCAATGCTACGCAAAATGTCATTGTGCCAGCACAGGACAAATTGGTCCTGTCAGTCATGGCGGGTACGACAGTTTCTCGTTTGGCCGAGCTCACTGGAAGTTCGCACATTGTGCGCGCCATGAGCAGTCCAGCAGCTGCGCAATCACTTGCATTTTCACCTTGGATAGCCGGACCAACGATGTCTCATGACGACAAAGCTACCGTCGTTACACTTCTAGAAGCATGTGGGACACAGATGCGCGTAGAAACTGAACACCATCTGGATGTTTTCACTGCGATCACAGGTCCCGTTCCCGGTTTTGTGGCTGCTTTTGCCGCCTCTGTTCAGAAATTTGCACAATCCGAAGGTGTGCCGAGCGACATCGCTCAACAGGCTGTGCGTCAGTTATTTCTCGCGGGCGGTCATGCTTTGATGGAGGCCGCATCAGAGCCGCAGGCTTTTGTCGATGAGATGATCGACTATGACGGAACAACGGCTGCCGGCCTGCGTGCCCTGCGCGACGGTCCGTTAGAACAGGCCGTCGCCGAAGCTTTGCAAGCAGCCGTGAAGAAAACAAAGACGATCGCCCCCGACTAAAAGCCAAACAACGTCCTACGTTTCGACCAAGACGTCTAACCTTTGTTCTTTTTCTTCAAGTGCTTGGTCAACGCCCCAGAGTTCTTTTCGCGACGCCCCTTATATGGGTTCGCATCCCCTTGACCGCGCATAAACAATCGAATTGGCGTGCCCGGCATATCAAAATCAGTCCGCAAACTGTTCACAAGATAACGCGTGTAACTCGCGGGAATTTTGTCCGGATGCGAGCACATGACCACAAAACCCGGCGGGCGGGCTTTGACTTGTGTCATGTAACGCAGCTTGATCCGCTTGCCCTGCGGTGCAGGTGGCGGGTGCGCCTCTACCATACCAAGCAACCAACGGTTCAAACCTGCAGTTGGAATGCGCGTGTTCCATGTTGCATAAGCGCTCATGATGGCATCATGCAATCGGTCCAGGCCCCGTCCTGTTTTCGCCGAAACAGTGACCAATGGTGCCCCGCGCAATTGCGGCAAAAGGCGCTCAAAACTCTCTTTAAGCTCTTTTAGTTTACCTTGGCGGTCGGTCTCGATGTCCCATTTGTTCACAGCCACGACCACAGCGCGACCTTCTCGCTCTGCGAGATCTGCGATCCGCAAATCCTGCTGCTCAAATGGAATTTCGGCGTCCAAGAGGACCACAACAACTTCAGCAAACTTAACCGCGCGCAGACCGTCTGACACAGACAGTTTTTCCAGCTTTTCTTGAACCTTGGCCTTCTTGCGCATACCAGCAGTGTCGAAAATTCGCATCGGTGTGCCGTGCCAATCCATCGTCAACGAGATGGCATCGCGTGTAATCCCAGCTTCAGGCCCCGTCAGCAACCTGTCTTCACCTAGAATTTCATTGATAAGCGTCGATTTACCAGCGTTCGGTCGTCCCACAACGGCAACTTGCAAAGGTTTGGCGTGTGTTGGAACTGGAACCGCGTCGTCATCTTCGTCGTCGTCAATATCGACTTCCACCGCAGGCGCGTCCTGATCGGCTTTCGCTTCCATCTCATCAACGATGGGCTGCAGCATTGAATACAGTTCTGGCAGGCCTTCGCCGTGTTCGGCTGAAAGGCGAACGGGTTCGCCAAGACCAAGCGAATAGGCCTCGATCATGCCGGCATCCGCCTTGTTCCCTTCAGCCTTGTTGGCCGCCAAGATCACATGGGCCGAACGTTTGCGCAGGATTTCAGCAAACAATTCGTCCGTTGGCGTCACGCCTGTGCGCGCATCTATCATAAACAAACAGATATCAGCCATGTCGACGGCCCGCTCTGTCAGGCGTCGCATCCGCCCCTGAAGACTGTCATCCGTGACCTCCTCCAGACCTGCGGTGTCGATCACAGTGAAGCGAAGGTCGCCCAATCGCGCAGCCCCTTCACGTAAATCACGGGTCACACCGGGTTGATCATCGACCAAAGCGAGGCGTTTGCCCACCAATCGGTTGAACAGCGTCGATTTACCGACATTAGGGCGGCCCACAAGGGCAAGGGTGAAGGACATAAACTTGGCTCCGGCGCGGAGATGCGCCTGTTAGTGGGCGCTCTAACTGATTTCTGAGCCAGCGCAAAGGGGGCATGGCGCACAACCAACCACAGCTTGCCTGTCAAAGCCGCAGATTCTTCACTTTACGAAGCTTAGCGATACGCGAGCAACTGGCCTTTGATGTTCACAACATACAGCACACCACCCACAATTGCAGGTGCTGTCGCAGCCCCACCGGGAATTTCCACGCTGGAAATCAGTGCGCCATTTGTCGGGTCAAAGCTGCGCATCTGACCATCGCTGGACACCAACACAACGCGTCCACCCGCAACGATTGGGCCAAAATGTGCCACAACCGCAGACTGCCGACGTGGTTTGTCGCTTACAAAACCCGAAAGCTGAGTCGCCCAAACACTGGAACCATCTGCCGCGGACAGGCGCATCAATTCGTTGCGGTCCGTGACCATGAACAAGCTGTCGCCCGCAGGCCAGATCGGTCCAACGGCACCGTGTTGTGCAGTCCAAACGCGATCCCCGCTGGCCAGTTCCAAAGCCACCGTTCGGCCAGACTGGTTGCCGACATAGACCTGATTGCCGTCCACGACTGGCGGCGCGGTGATATCGCCAATTTGTGACAACGCATACCCGCGTCGTTCACCAACAACGGCTGCATCCCAACGGCGTAATCCACCTTTGCGGAACACCGCTTGGACATCGCCCGAGCCAAAAGAAAAGATCGCCAGATCATTGCCGATAACAGGTGCGGGTGCGCCAAGGATGTTGGTCACGCTTTGCCCGGCCCCAATTTGCCAAGCGATGCGACCCGAGTTCTTTTCGATCGCCCAGCCTGTGTCATCGCCCGAAACAAAATATACCAGATCGCCAAACACAGTTGGTGCGCCTGATCCAGTTGCTTCGATATCTTGGCTCCAAACCGGGGTTCCGTCGGATGCATCCAAAGCAGCCACGATGCCAAAACCCAATGTCGCGAAAATACGCCCACCATCAAATGCCAGGCCACCGCCTGTCGACTGGTCGGCCCCTTCGCCGGGCGGTGTCAAATCGCGAGACCAGAGCACCTGCCCCTCTGTCGAAGTCGCCGTTACAGTTGCCCCGGCATCAAGCGTGAAGACACGCCCCCCTGCCACAACCGGATCAGCGGTGATCCGTTGTTTACGGCTGTTGCCAGCGCCAATGTCGCTGCTCCAAACGAGTTGCGGTGCACTGCTAAGCGACGGATGAGCCGTTCTTTGCCCAGAAGTCCCCCAGAATTGCGCCCATTGCGCATTTGATTGCACTGGACCAAGCGAAATATTGCGTGCTTCGTTTGCTACAATCGTTTCTGGGTCAGGATCTTGCAGAACGTTGCGCAAGTCTTCGCGCGGTCCTACCAAATACGTGTTTCGTGTTTCGTCACAGGCAGACAGAGCCAAAGCCGCTGTAAGAAATCCAACCGCAAGCCGCGACCGACTTGTGCTAAGACGTCCTAAGACACCTGTTAGGGAAATTTGAGCCACACTATGTGTCATGCCGGTCGTCCGGTCTTCTGTTATATCAATTTTGAGACTGTTGAAGCGCCGAAAGATCCGGTTCTCCGCCCAAGGCCACCATCACCTGCATCGCGCGACGTTGCAAGTCTGCGGTCGCTTCTGCGTCGATCAGACTTGCTTGTAAACGTGTCAAAGCGGCTTCGATATCGCCTGCCTCAACGTCAATCAGTGCCAATTGCTCTTGGGCAAGCATCCGCATTGGATTTCCCGGTACCGCAAATCCCTCAAAGCCCGCGCGACGCTGCGCAATGTCCAAGGTTTCTGATTGGATCAAGATGGCTTTGAAACCAGCAATGTTGCGGTAAACTTCGGGCACATCGCCGTTTTCGGCTAAGGCAGTCAAACGCGCGGCTGCGTCTTCGATGTTTTCCGCGGCAACCAATTCGGAGGCTGCGATCATATCAAGCGCCGCGCGTGCGACGGGATTTTCGGCTTCGACTGCTGCGATCGCAGAACTGCGTGCAGCCTGATCATTTAAACTGAGCGCGGCAATCATAGCATCGCCCAAGGCTTCGGCCTGCGCTTCGGTTTGCGATTTCCGCCACTCCGAAAAGGACGCACCACCAACGATAAGAAGAATCACAAGTACGCCGATCCACCCATAACGACGCATATAGCCGTATAGCCGATCGCGCTTAACTTCGTCGGTTACTTCGTTAATGAAGCTGTCTGTATCGCTCATCTTGCCCTACCTTGCCTGACTGCGCGGCTTTTATCTTGGCCGTGTCATACAAGGCTCAAGCGGGCAAGCCAAGGGGCACTGAACACACCTTGCATGAACTTAATTTCATTACATTGCAGAGGATTACAAAAAATATTAAACTGAACTGGTTAGTTTAGCGTTTCTGAGACATATATCGCGAGATAGTGAAGTTGCGCTCTGGGCTAATTGTACCATGGATTTGCGCCAATAATATATTCGAGGACACTCATGCGACTCTTTCCCGTCCTGCTGGCAATCGCTGTTTCAGCTCTTCTTTACGTCTTTGTGATGGAGCGCGAGTGGCTCTATGCATATGTCGGCATTTCCACTCAAGAAGACACGGTCGTTGCGGAAAACGAATCTGCCACGGTAGAAAACATGATCAAGGTCGTCGCCCTGCATTCAAAGGCGCAGATGATCGACAGCGCTGTTGTTTTACGCGGGCAAACAGAAGCCGTACGTCAGGTCGAAGTGCGCTCTGAGACGTCTTCAACTGTGGTATCGGAACCCTTGCGTAAAGGGATGTTTGTCGAGGCTGGGGAAGACATGTGCGTTTTGGATCCCGGCACGCGCAATGCCTCGCTTGTCGAAGCGCGCGCGCGCTTGGTGGAAGCCAAAGCGCGGGTCTCTGAGGCCGAGATGCGTGTTCCCGAGAACACAGCGCGGATTGCAGAAGCCGAAGCGCGTCTTGAAGAAGCTCTATCTAATGAAAATGCGGCCGTGCAACTTAGCAAAGACGGGTACGCATCTGACACACGCGTGAAAAACACGCGGGCCGCCGTTGCGGCTGCTTTAGCCTCTGTTGAGGCTGCAAAGTCCGGCACATTGACGTCAGCGGCTGGTATTGATTCTGCACGCGCAGGTATTCAAAGCGCGGAAGCCAACGTGGCGGCAGCGCAAACGGAACTAGAACGCATTGTCATCAAAGCCCCGTTTGGCGGGCTGTTGGAAGTCGACACGGCCGAACTAGGCAGTCTGATGCAACCTGGCACCTTGTGCGGCACAATCATTCAACTGGACCCGATCAAACTTGTTGCGTTTGTACCCGAAACCGAAGTCGATCGGGTTCAACAGGGTGCCTTGGCGGGTGCACGTCTTGCTGGTGATGACGAAGCGACCATTCAGGGTCGCGTGACATTTCTAAGCCGCGCAGCTGACCCCAGCACACGGACATTCCGTGTTGAAATCGAAGTGCCCAACGCTGATTTGGCGATCCGCGATGGCCAAACAGCTGAAATCCTGATTTCGGCGGCCGGTGAAATGGCGCATCTCATTCCTGCGTCTGCTTTGACCCTGAATGATGAGGGTCTTTTGGGCATCCGTGCTGTCAACGGGGAAGGAATAGTAGAGTTCTATAAAGTGAGCTTGTTGCGCGACACGCCAAATGGCGTTTGGATATCAGGCCCACCTGAGGCCGCAGATATCATCGTGCGCGGACAGGAATTTGTGACCCATGGCGTCGAAGTGGCTGCCACCTTTCAAGAGGCCAAATCATGACTGGTATCGTTGACTGGGCCGCGTCCCGAGCACGGATGATTCTAGCCTTTATCGTGCTATCCCTTACGGTCGGCATTTTTGCATACACACAATTACCCAAAGAGGGTGAGCCGGATATCGAAATTCCGGCCTTGTTCATTTCCGTCCCTTTCCCCGGCATTTCCGCCTCTGATAGCGAAACTTTGCTGGTCAAACCCATCGAAACTGAGATGGCCGATCTGGATGGCCTTAAGAAGATGACAGGTTCGGCCGCGGAAAACTACGCCGGGGTCGTTCTTGAATTCGAATTTGGCTGGAACAAAGCCGAGATCATTGCCGATGTGCGCGACGCGATGAACAACGCCGAAGGCAACTTCCCAGCCGGCGGTGAGAAATACACGATCACTGAGATCAACTTCTCAGAATTCCCAATCATCATCGTGAACTTATCTGGCCCGGTGCCTGAACGCACGATGAACCGGGTCGCTAAAGATTTGCAGGACCGCTTGGAAAGCTCTGACGCGGTGCTGGAAGCTGGTCTTGCGGGCAATCGCGACGAAATGCTGGAAGTCATCATCGACCCGTTGCGACTGGAAGCCTACAACGTGACCGCCGCGGAACTGATCGGCGTCGTCCAAAACAACAACCAATTGATCGCAGCTGGTGAAATCGAAACGAGCCAGGGTAGTTTTGCCGTCAAAATCCCATCGAGCTTCGATGAGGCGCGCGATGTGTACAACCTTCCCGTCAAAACCAATGGCGACCGCGTTGTCACCCTTGGCGATCTCGCTGAAATCAATCTAACCTTCGAAGATCGCGTCGGGACAGCCCGCTTTAACAGCGACAAAACCGTGGCTCTGCAGGTTGTTAAGCGCAAAGGCTTCAACCTGATCGACACGGCGAACATGGTCAAAGACATCGTCGCGGAGGAAAGCAAAAAATGGCCCGAGGGTTTGCAAGCGGCCGTTGAAGTGGGCACCTCAAATGACCAAAGCCGACAAGTCTTTGCGATGGTTAGTCAGCTAGAAGGCTCCGTTTTGACCGCGATTGCCTTGGTAATGATCGTGTCTCTGGCAGTCCTTGGGTTGCGTGCATCCTTGCTGGTGGGCTTCGCAATCCCGACGTCTTTTCTCCTTTGTTTTGCATTCCTTGCTTTAATGGGCGTCAGTGTGTCCAACATCGTGATGTTCGGCTTGATCCTTGCGGTTGGAATGTTGGTCGATGGCGCGATTGTGGTCGTGGAATATGCGGACAAAAGGCAAGCCGAAGGCGTTGGACCCATGCAGTCTTACGTCGAAGCGGCCAAGCGCATGTTTTGGCCAGTTGTGTCTTCCACAGCGACGACTTTATGTGCGTTCCTACCTATGCTCTTCTGGCCCGGGGTTCCGGGTGAGTTCATGGGCATGTTGCCTGTGACCCTCATTTTCGTTCTGAGTGCATCACTCGTGGTTGCCCTGATTTACTTGCCTGTAATGGGTGGCGTGACAGGTCGCATCGAAGCAATGATCCAAGCCTCCTTGACCCGGATCGCGACGTTGAAGTGGTACCTGCACTTTTTGCTCATACCACTTTCAGCACTCGGCGTGGTTCTTGGCGCCGGTGCAGCGACCGCATTAGTGGCCCTGATCGGGGAACGGTTTGCAAGTTTTGACGGGACGGACATTGTTGGCTCCGTTATCCCGGTCATGACATCGGCCGTTTTTTTGGGGATCGGCGCGTTTATTGGTGCTTCACTCGCAATAACCGGATCAACTTCTGTATTATTGGCAGTGGTCGCATTTTTGACGCGGATTGGGATCAATCTAAGCTATTTGCGCGGACGTATCTTCAGGCGTTCCGAAAAGGTGACCTCAGGGTATCAACGTAGTGGTTTTGGCACGTTCATATGGGCCATCGTGTCCAATCCTGTGATGCCACTTGTCATGCTCGGCGGCGTCGTGGTTCTCGTTGCGTCGGTGCTGATGTTCTATATCAACAACAATAAGGGTGTGGAATTCTTCGTCGAATCCGAAACCGAGCAAGCCATCGTCTATGTTTTGGCGCGCGGAAACCTGTCTTTAGAAGAGAAAGACAAGATCACGCGCGAAGCCGAAACCATCGTGTTGCGCCATCCCGGCATCATGAGCACTTTCGCCTTCGCAGGTGAAGGCGGTCTGAATTCAAACACAGGCGGATCTGCCGCGCCGAAAGACACGATCGGTCAAATTCAGATTGAAACTATTCCGTGGGAAGATCGTTCTGATCGCCCTGAACTTGATGGGGATCTCGTCGTCGCAGAATTACAAGAACAGCTCAGCACTATTCCTGGTATCCGCATCGAAATCCTGTCGTTGTCGCGCGGACCTGCGTCTGGCAAACCCGTGCATCTGCGCCTCAAAGGCGACAACTTAGACGAATTGGTGGATGCCGCCGGAATTGCACGCACGCAGTTCGACACTTTGGCTGGTCTGACCTTGATCGAAGACACCCGCCCCCTGCCCGGCATTGATTGGCAGATCGACGTAGATGTCGAAAAAGCTGGCCGTTACGGCGCAGACGTCGCGACCGTGGGCGGCATGGTGCAGCTTGTGACGCGTGGTTTGTTGCTTGATACGATGCGCGTTCCGTCATCCGATGAAGAAATCGAAATTCGCGTACGTCTTCCTGATGAATATCGCCTCCTGTCGACCTTGGATACGTTGAAAGTCCGAACGCCAGACGGGCTTGTCCCATTGGCCAACTTCATTGAACGTACACCAGTTCCAAAATTGGCTGAGATCAGCCGAGTAGATCAAAAACGTTATCTTGATGTAAAAGCAGACGTTGTTGCGGGGCTACAAAAACTGGTGGATGGCGAAGAAAAAACCATTGCCACATTGGTCCCATCAGACACGGCAGCCTCCATAACGCTCGAAGATGGCTTGGGATATACTGTGATGACCGGTGAGCAATCTGCTCCGACATTGCAATCCGCCATTGATGACGGGGAGTTGCGTGTCGTTCCTATCAACCCGAATGAACGGATCGCTGTCTTAACGGAGTGGTTGGAAACCTCGCCACTGCCGGACGGCGTCAGTTTCGAATGGACTGGGGATCAGGAAGATCAGGCTGAATCAGGGGCCTTCTTGTCACGTGCGTTTTTGGCAGCATTGGGTCTGATGTTCATCATCTTACTGGCGCAATTTAACTCGTTCTATAATGCTGTTTTGGTATTGTTGGCTGTTATTTTGTCGACCACAGGCGTCTTGATTGGAATGTTGGTCATGGATCAAGCATTCTCGATCATTATGACGGGAACGGGAATTGTCGCCTTGGCCGGGATTGTGGTGAACAACAACATTGTCTTGATTGACACGTACCAAGAATATTCGCGATTTATGCCGCGGATCGAAGCGATCATCCGCACCGCGCAAGATCGAATTCGCCCTGTTATGTTGACCACAGTGACAACCATGGCTGGTTTGGCACCGATGATGTTTGGCCTGTCCATCGACTTTGGAGCGGGCGGGTATAGCATACAATCGCCGACAGCTTTGTGGTGGATGCAACTTGCGACAGCCGTGGTTTGGGGGCTGGGGGTCGCAACTGTGCTCACTTTGGTCTTCACGCCTTCCATGCTAGCTGCGCGAATTTGGGCGACGACATATGCGATGTGGATGGCACAGTTGTTGGCCAGATTGTCTTTGGGACGCGCAAGTAAAGCGGCACGAGATTGGTCATTGCAAAGAGATGCCAAGCGCATGAAGCAAGGTGAAATTATCTGGGACGATGGCGAAGATATATTGGAGAGCATTCCAACTTCCAAACTCCCCCTTCGCGCTGCAGAATGATTGCCGGAAGCGGTTAAATAACCCCATATCGAAAAACCGACGTGGGACTGATGGCAATCAGCCCCATGTCTCAATTTGGAAGTGCCCAGAAACACATTTCCACGTCAAGTTTCCCCATCGAACTGCTTACGCGTTACAACAAACCAAGTTGAGCTCATCTACGACGTGTGATTTTCGCGGCTGCTTTTGTCCGCGTGATCCCAAGATGAAGGTCAAATGACCTCATTCTAACAACAATAAACCCAAGCTGCCCGCCTCAGTCTAGCAGCAAGAAGTTAAGCAAGCTGTCGTTGGTTTCCGTTTTCTTGGCACGTCACAAAACCTTCAATCAATGAACTTAGCTCAGGCGCATCCATCGACATTTCAACTGACGCCCTGATTGCGTCTTTGAACATGCAGGCATTTTGTTGGATGACTTTTCCCAATTCCGACACCGCTTGGTCAATCATTTATATGCCGCTGGACGGCTCATTTGAAGTCTTCGAAAACCCATCCATTTGCGCTTAAATACTGGAGATTTCTGCCAAGACAGTTTTGAGGACTGCGACGGTTTGATCCATGTTTTTCAGATTCATCTGACACCTACCCTGATGACGCTTCAATCAAGCGTCGAATGTCTTGTGCCCTATCGGCCGAACGTTGCGCTAACCCGCGAACTTCAGAGGCAACCACAGAAGAACCTCGCCCCGCGTCTCCTGCCCGTGCAGCTTCGGGCGAAGCATTCAAAACCAGCAATTTCGTTCAGAATGCAATATCATCAATAACTGTAACAATTCGGGAAATTTCATCAAAACTGTACTCAATGTCCAACATAGATTTGTTCGCCAACCGAAGGTCATCGCAATCTTGTGACAAAGGCTCGGTAATGCGAAAGACCAGATCGCACCCTTCCAGAGCAACGAACGCTTCGCTTAACCTGTCAGCAACCGATTGTTGAACAGCTGACTGCTCCTGCCTAATTTCGCGTGCCACTTTTCCTGCTGTAGCGACTTTTCCTGCGTCGCATTCGTTTCGATTTGCGCATCTTTTTCCGTTTCCAATGTCGCACCGGCTTTGCGTCTTTCGACATCAGCCTCGGCAACAGCGCCATTTACTTTGTTTTCCGCCTTCAGCGCCGTATCGCTTGCGATGCCCGCTTCCTTGAGCGTCACCATTAAAACCCTCGCGTTCTCCTCCATAGGTGCGCCCAAACGTTGGCGCAAAGCACCAGAACCGATCAAGGCAGCAGCTTCCAGAAAGAAAATAACGGCATGAATCGCCGTACGCTTGAGGTTCTCCACAAGATCAACGGGTGGGTAAATCATAAATAGCGTCAGAACGCCGAAACTGGCGTGATGTACACCCACCAAAACACCCCGGCCCAAATTGCGGAAACGCTGCCCTCAGCGCCACTTGCCGCAAGCTATAAAGAAAACAACATGAACACCCAAATCACCGGATCGTAGAGGTTAAACTTGGATGGGTTTTGAGTGTCCACGTTAGCTTTCGTGATCACACTTAAAACGCCTTGAGGATTGCCCCGCATATCGCAGCGTCCACGCCTACGGGAAGCGAAATGAATCCTGCACGACGGGCCAGCGTCTTGCTTTCACGTGACGCCTCAACGAAGAATACAAATGGTATCCAAGCAGGCCCAATCCGGTTAACACCCAGCCCATCCAATTGGTTTTCGGTCGACGCCGCGTTCCACGGCAGTACAAGGTAAATAGCCTGTCCGTCATACTCCTTCTCAATCTGAACAAGAACCAAGGACGCAACCAATAAAGTCAACGCCATCAGCAAAAAGTAAGACGATCAGGCAAACGGCATTCTTCATAGCAAACGCGCAAAAACCTTAAGCCAGACCTTTTCGGTTAACTGATAAAATCTTTGCTGCTTCGCCACGCGGTAATTCCAGCTAAACTTTGCCATCGGCCAAGACTTGCCGTCCAATCCCCCACACAGCGATGTGAGATGATGTTTCATTACCTTCAGGGTAGAAATTCCCAGAACCCCTTTAGCGAGATGAAAAATGAAACACACCTTTTTCGCACTGGCAGTTTTAGCCAGCAGCGCACTCCCAGGATTTGCACAAGATATGATTACCAAAACCAGCCCCCACAGTGTCGCACAGACTATGGACCGTTTGCAGGCCGCCGTTGAAGGCGCGGGCGCAACCGTGTTTGCCCGCGTCGATCACGCCGCAGGTGCCGCCAAAGTCGAGATGGATTTGCGCCCAACACAGCTTTTGATCTTTGGGAACCCGAAACTTGGCACCCCTGTGATCCAAGCGGATCAAGCGGCAGGCCTTGATTTACCTATGCGCGTGTTGGTTCACGAAGCCGCAGACGGGTCGGTTCAAGTTAGCTATCACGCCCCTGCAAGTTTGTCTGAGGATCACAGCGTACCCGCAGAAACTCCCGTGCTGAAAATGATGACAGGCGCACTTGGGAAATTGACCGACAAAGCTGTCGCTACAGAATAAAACGAGCAAGCGGGCCCAAGGCCACGCGTTACTCTTCTGACTGTTGACCTTGCCAGAGCTGGGAATATCGCCCGGCTTTGGCAAGCAAAGCCTCATGCGTACCAAACTCAACAACTTCGCCCTTTTCCAGAACGATAATTTGATCTGCCTCGGCGACTGTGGACAAGCGGTGCGCGATGGTGAGCACAGTCCGCCCCGCAGAGGCCGCATTTAGCGCTTCTTTGATGTCTTGTTCCGTCTCTGTGTCCAATGCTGACGTCGCTTCGTCGAGCAACAAAATCGGCGGGTTCTTCAATAACGTTCGAGCAATCCCGACCCGTTGTTTTTCGCCACCTGACAGTTTCAATCCACGTTCGCCCACCGTAGTTTCGTAGCCATCCGGCAGGCTTTCAATGAAGTCATGGATTTGTGCCGCCTGTGCTGCTGCGAAGATTTCTTCGGGAGTGGCCTCATCGCGGCCGTAGGCAATGTTATATCGAATGGTGTCGTTAAACAGCACCGTATCCTGAGGAACGACGCCAATTTGCGAATGTAGGCTGGTCTGGCTGACGTCACGCACATCTTGCCCGTCAATACGAAGCGCCCCGTTTTGAACGTCGTAGAACCGGAATAGCAAGCGCCCAATTGTGGATTTCCCCGACCCGGTAGAGCCAACAATCGCAACGGTTTGCCCCGGTTCCGCGACAAGGGACACGCCCTTCAAGATCACGCGTTCCGGATCATACCCAAACACCACGTTATCAAGTTCGACCCGCCCGCCAGTCACCGCCAAAGACGGGGCATCTGGCTTGTCGTTCACCTCTGCGGGTTGCTCCAACAGGTCAAACATCTCGCCCATATCCACAAGGCTCTGACGAATTTCCCGGTACACAGTTCCAAGGAAATTCAGCGGTAATGTGATCTGGATCATATAGGCGTTGACCATGACAAAATCGCCAACCGTCAGCGAACCATCCTGAACCCCCATGGCTGCCATCACCATCACGATGACCAAGCCGCCTGTGATCAACACAGACTGACCCGCATTCAAAAAAGCCAGACTATAAGCTGTCTTTAAGGCAGCGGCTTCGTATCGTTCCATCGCGGTGTCGTAACGACCGGCTTCCCGGCTTTCTGCGTTGAAATATTTGACCGTTTCATAGTTCAACAGTGAGTCGATGGCTTTCTGGTTTGCATCCGTATCTTGGTCATTCATTTCGCGGCGTAGCTTGACGCGCCATTCGGTCACTTTGAATGTAAACCACGTATAAAGAGCGATAGTTCCAACAATTACAGCGACATATGTCCAATCGAACAGGAAGAAGAAGATCACAGAGATCAAGATCAACTCTAGGATAAGTGGGCCGATCGAGAACAACATAAAACGCAACAAAAAGTCGACGCCTTTGACACCACGTTCAATGATACGGCTCAATCCGCCAGTTTTCCGCGTGATGTGATACCGCATGGACAAGCGATGAATATGTTGGAACGTTTCGAGCGCCAACATACGTAAAGCACGTTGGCCCACTTGCGCAAAAACAGCGTCCCTTAGCTGTTGAAAACCAACGATCATCAGGCGCGCGAACCCATACGCAACGGTTAGACCGACCGCGCCAAGCGCCAATGTCGACACGCCCCCTTCAGCCAGTACATCCACCGCATTTTTATACAGCATCGGCGTGCCAACAGAGATGATCTTGGCAAAGATCAAAAATGCCATCGACCAAAGAACCCGCATTTTCACCCAAGGCTTATCTTCGGGCCATAAATAGGGCGTCACTTTGCGGATGGTGCGCAATCCTGAGCGTCGGTCATCGTTACCAACGGCCTGATCATGCGGCATTCGCGGGCCGGGCTTTTGCGTCGTCGAAGATGTGCTGGTGGCAGAAGTATCGCTGGGCATACAGAATCCTGAAACTACCCGCTATAACTAGTGCTCACCCGAGGGATTAGCCAGAGCGTCCTACCGATTAGCCCCTATGTCGATGTGATTACTCTTCTGGCAACGTGAAAACCTGTCCGGGATAGATCAAATTTGGATCCCGGATTTCGTCGCGATTGGCTTCGAAAACCTGAACAAACAAGGTGCCATCGCCGTACCGCTCCCGCGCAATCGCCCAGAGGGTCGTACCAGCTTGCACCGTGATCGCCTGAACGGGCAACTTGGTGTCATCCACAGCCACAAACAGCACATCCGGAGATTCGCGCTTAAACGGCGTCTCAACGCGGCTTGTCACCTTACCTTCGGCTGTCAATTCATCGACGCGCAACGTGTAAATCCCAGAATCGATGTCAGGAATATCACCGCGCCATCCCCCGTCATCATCAACTTGCAAAGCAGCGACCGGCCGGTTGTCCAAATAGACAATAATCTCACGCGCCTCGCTTTGCGCACGTCCACTAAGCTGCACTTCCCCAGTTGCCGAATAACTAATCGAATCCAGCGCGACACTGCTCATAACGTCGGGCGTAGGGGCCAAGGGTTGCTCGACATTCACGCCTTCGGGGCCAGAACGTAAGATCGCGACCTTTTGCTGGCCCACAATTTTTCCGTCCACATCATTGGAAGCCAGAATTGTCGGAACATCCTGAGCGCCGGGCAATTTCCCAGCGGTTGCAGCCGGAACATTTGGAACATCGGGTTGAGCCGCCAAATCAGCTTGAACGGCTGGTCCAATCTCGGGTGCGGTTGGTGTCTCTGGTGAGGTTGCCGCTGTGACGGTATCCACGACAGGCGCGTCAGTTGCTTGCGGGTCAATGGTCGCAATTTCAGGCAAAGGCGCTGGTTCTGGCGCGGGCTCAGGCGCTGCCGCCCGGATCGGAGCAAGGATCAACTCATCCGGCGATGGCATCTCTGCACCCGAGTCATCCAACTCGGACAAGGTCAACAATCGCGCATCCAAACTTGGCTCTAGCATAGCAATTGTTGCAAAGGCCCCGCGCCCATCTGCGGCTGTGCGCGCAACCTCGGCCCCGTTTGCCCGTAAAATAACCTCTGAAAACGGCGTCGCTCGGCCAGCGATGACGGCGATTCCTTCTTGATCAAGACGCACTTCGTCTAACCGCGGCGGTTCAGGGGTCGGCGGCGTTGCAACCACCACTTCAATTTCTGGCTCTGGTTCTGGTTCGGACGCAAGTTCCGGTTCCGGCGCAGGTTCTAACCCTGGCACAGGTTTTAACTCTGGCTCTGGGCGGGCGGCGATTTCAGGCTCTGCCTCAAGCTCGCTTATGCTTGGCTTTGGATCCGGTTTTGGCTCAACATAGCTTTGTTCTATGACTACTTCTGGTTCAGCAACGACGTTTTCAACTGGTTTCGGCGGGGCTTCCGGCACGTCTGGCGCGACGGTTTGCACCACGGGTGTCAAGCTATCCACCGGTAGTACAGGTTGGTTCACATACCAAATACCCCCGCCAATGGCGGCCACGCCTATAGCCAGCCCGCCGACCCAAAATGGAATACTTGATGCTGCAGCTGCGCTCATGATGTGTCTCTTGTTCCCCAGATGTGCGTGCGCACAGTTGAGCCTACATATCAGCCGCGCTACGGTCGGTCAAAACATCATGTAACGTTTGATTAACCACAAGAGAGACCGCTCATGCCTGCCTTTTCCGTCTGTGTTTATTGCGGGTCCAGATCAGGGCTCGACCCGGCTTTTTCAGAAGAAGCTGTGACCCTTGGAACGGGTATCGCGGAACGCGGATGGAGGTTGGTTTACGGAGCTGGCGATGTCGGCTTGATGGGGGATGTTGCGCGCGCCGCCCAAAGTGCGGGCGGGGAAACGTTCGGTGTGATCCCGCAACATTTGGTCGATTGGGAGGTCGGAAAGACAGACCTGACAACCTATGTTGTAACTGAAACCATGCATGAGCGTAAAAAAGTCATGTTCATGAATTGCGACGCTGTTTTGGTCTTACCCGGTGGTGCTGGGTCTTTAGATGAGTTGTTTGAAGCGCTCACTTGGCGGCAATTAGGCTTGCACAAAAAGCCCATCATACTTGTGAACGTAGCGGGATATTGGGACCCGCTGCTGGGATTGCTCAATCACATCGTGGACCAACAATTTGCCGAAGCCAGCCTTTTGGACTTCATTGAAACAGCGCCTAATGCTGTTGCGGTGTTAGATCGCTTGGCTCAGTAAGGCCATTCTTATAAGAAAAAAGGCCACCCCTTCAGGTGGCCTTCAGAACTTTTAACAGTTTGGGTCGCGCCGGATTACATCCGGGATGCGACATTCTCCCAGTTCACCAAGTTGTCGAGGAAGTTCGACAAATAGACCGGGCGCTTGTTGCGGAAATCGATGTAGTAGGAATGTTCCCACACATCACAGCCCAAAAGCGCTGTTTGGCCGAAGCACAATGGGTTCACGCCGTTCTCCGTTTTGGTGACAGCCAATGATCCGTCTGCATTTTTCACAAGCCAGCACCAACCAGAACCAAACTGACCTGCGCCTGCTGCTGAGAATTCTGTTTTGAACGCATCGACTGAACCGAAGCTTTCGGTGATGGCTTTTTCCAATGCACCCGGCATCGCATTGCCGCCTGGCCCCATCATTTCCCAAAATTGGTTGTGGTTCCACAGTTGTGAAATGTTGTTGAAGATACCGTTCTGGGCAACAGACGACGAATCATAGGTGCCCGTGATGATGTCTTCCATCGACTTGCCTTCCCATTCGGTCCCGGCAATCAGCTTGTTGCCGTTATCCACATAGGCTTTGTGGTGCAGGTCATGGTGGAATTCCAATGTTTCGGCAGACATACCTTTGTCAGCCAAAGCATCGTGAGCATAGGGAAGATCGGGAAGTTCAAAAGCCATGCGGGCCTCCTGTCGTGGTCAGTTATGGTGTTTGTATCTTGACTGACAGATTGGGCCTTTGGCCGCAAGGTCAAGGGTACGGCTCACAAAGTCGCAACACCTGGGAAAAACGAAGCGCCTTATTCGGTTTGCGTTTTGCAAGAGCCCCGGGCGGCGATGCGCGGCCCACCTGACACGAGCCCCAAACCAACAGAAATGCGCCCATTCTGTTTGTTCAAACGAAAGTCATAATCCAGATTGGGCACAACTTTTGTGTCTCTGCCTTCTGCCTTTTTGATAACCCAACGCGCCATGAGAATCTTATCCGTGTTGCGCGTCACGCGCGCTGTTATGGGCGATTGATCTGTCGAAATCAAAATGGCATCGACGACTTGAACCGCTCCTGTATCGCGCTCCACAATCGCCATTTTGGGCGACACCCAACCACGATGCCGTTCTGATGTGCGGATATCGCAATCATATAGAACATCTGCCGCAGCCATATGTGCGCCAAAAGTAGCCATGGTCATCAAAGTAAAAGTCGCGAGGGAGCGTCGCAGTGTCATGTCAATTCCTTGTCGAAATGAATTGGTCAAAATATGGACCGTGAATCCCAGAATACAACATAGCCGCGCACTTAAAACGCGAGTTTGTTAATTTACTGGCCTGATCGACAGATTTGCCACGCAGGTGTGGAGGCCCCTTTGGGGGCGATCATGTCTTTGTTCATCAAAACAAACATTCGTCTGAGGTCCTTTAGAAATACCCGACTTCGCTTCCTGGTTCGGATACTTTCTTTAACAGATCGAACATGTATTGCCCAACGGACCGAAAGCAGATGATTTCACAAGTATCCTCGTCGCGCATATGGAACGCGGCTGCGACTTGGGCCAAACGTGTCCGTCGAAAACTGCCAACTGGGAACGCGTGCGGACCCAAGTCGACCGGAGCAAGTTTTGCAATCACGTCGCGTGTGTGTCGGCCTGAAACCCGGAAGATGGCCCGCGCATCTGAGACATTTACGGCCAGCGCATGCGTGTGCCCAAGGTTGGATTGTAACGTTTCAATTGCCTTGGATACGTCTGCATATGCGCACAGCAAAAGCACTTCATCTGGCGACATCCAGCACGTAGATAGATCACCCTCAACCGCAATCTCGCGTTGCTCCGCCGGCGGAAACCCGGCTGCCGTCAAAGCTTCTTTTACATCCCCCGAAGACAAATCCCCGCGCAACGTGATCATCCCTTGCGGGCCAAACTCTGTAATCGTCGCGATTCCATCGGAACAAACAGCCCCGCCCAAGGCACTTACAGCGTTAGACATTCGGTTTCTCCCCGGCCTTGTCGTAAAATATTGGATCAACAATCTTCGCTTTGAAGATGGTTCCATCCAAACCCGGAAAATCGATAACTTCGCCCATGCGCTCTGGCCCCATATGTACCAGTCCCATTGCAATCCCCTTGCCTAAATTCGGCGAATAATAAGAAGACGTCACACGGCCTTGCATGTTGCGTTGCCCGTTTTCGTTGTCACCTTCTGCTACAGCATAAGCCCCATCCGGCAGAACTGAGCCGTCTTCGGTTTCAAGTCCGACCAAACGCCAGCGACTTGGATCAGCCATATGCGAGCGGACATGTGCGCGTTTGCCAATATAGTCTTCTTTCTTTTTCGAAAGCGCCCAGTGCAGGTTCAAGTCTTGCGGAATAACAGTTCCGTCTGTTTCATCGCCAATCATGATGAAGCCTTTTTCCGCACGTAGAATATGCAACGCTTCAGTGCCGTAAGGCATTGCGCCGAATTCTTCGCCCGCTGCGATCAGGGCCTCCCAGAAAGCGGCCCCCTGCCCGGCATCAACGGCAATTTCATAGGACAACTCGCCTGAGAATGAGATCCGATAGACGCGGCAATCAACCCCACCTATTTGCCCATCAGCCCAGTCCATAAAGCCCAAGGTCTCTGCACTGACATCCATACCGCCCAGTTTTTCAAGCACACGGCGTGCGTTGGGGCCAACAACAGCGATTTGCGCGTATTGTTCTGTCACATTCGCAGTGTAGACCTTCCAATCCCACCACTCTGTTTGAAGCCATTCTTCCATGTGAGCATGAACAGTTTCGGCGCCGCCCGTGGTTGTGTGGCACAACCATGTGTCTTCATCGATCCGCGCAACCACTCCGTCATCCGTCAGGAAGCCATTCTCTGAACACATCAACCCATATCGGCATTTCCCGATCTTAAGATTGGACATCATGTTGGTGTAAAGCATGTCAAGAAACTTGCCCGCGTCCGGTCCCTTCACGATGATTTTGCCTAAAGTCGACGCATCCAACAAACCAAGTGCATCGCGCGTGTTTTTGGTTTCCCGCATGACTGCATCATGCAAAGTCTCGTCGTTGCGCGTGTAAGCGTAGGGACGCCGCCATTGACCTACCGGTTCCCACTCTGCGCCATGGGCTTCGTGCCAAGCGTGCAACGGTGTGCGGCGGATCGGTTGGAACACCTCGTTGCTGGCTTCACCTGCAATCGAACCCAATGAAATTGGCGTATAAGGCGGGCGGAATGTGGTTGTGCCCGTTTGCGGAATAGGTTGACCCAACGCATTAGACAGGACGGCAAGCCCGTTGATATTGCTCAACTTACCTTGGTCGGTCGCCATCCCCAATGTCGTGTATCTTTTGGCATGCTCAACGCTCTCAAAGCCCTCTTGTGCTGCAAGTTGCACATCAGAGACCTTCACATCGTTTTGAAAATCCAAGAACGCCTTGGAGCGCAACTTATAGGACGCGCCCTGTGGCATCATCCAGACTTCTTGCAATGGGGCTTCCTCGGTTTCTTGCACGTCGAAAACTGGCACATTCTTCGCATCAAACCCTGCCGCCAACGCCGCTGAAGCCCCTGCGGCTGTTGCATCATCAAGTGTGGCGGATAAGGCCATTGCACCGCTCGCGCAGCCTGCGGTTTGCACAAAGGCTGCGCCATCTGCACTTGTCGGCGCACGGGAGGTATCTGGGCGGAAATGGGCTTGCGTGTCGTCCCAAACCAACTTGCCACCGCAATGCGACCATAGATGCACAACGGGCGACCACCCACCAGACATCGCGACAGCCTCGCATGCGATCTCTTCCAGTACAGCACCTTCCCCGGCCTGATCACAAATCGCGACGCCTTTGACTTTGCTGCCACCTTTGACCGATGCGACACCTTTTCCAGTTTCAACGCGTATGCCCATTTCGCGCGCTTTCTGCGCAAGGGCACCGCCGCCCATGGCACGTGCATCAATGATCGCGGGCACATCAAGCCCAGCCTTCTTCATTGCGAACGCGGTCAAATAGGCGTTGTCGTTATTGGTCACGACCACAGTACGGTCGCCCACGCTGACACCGTAATTCACCGCATAGTCGCGAATGGCAGACGCAAGCATAACACCGGGCGTATCGTTCCCCGCAAAGGACAAAGGTCGCTCGATTGCGCCTGTTGCTGTCACAGTCTGTTTCGCCCGAATACGCCAAAGCCGGTGACGTGGTCCGCCGGACTTCGGAGCATGATCCGTCAAGCGTTCATAGCAAGTCACATAGCCATGGTCATAAATGCCTGCCCCCATGGTTCGGGTCCGCAAGGTGACATTGTCCATGCCTTGCAACGCACCAACCAACGCATCAATATGCGCATCGAGTGTTTTGCCATCGACCATTCCGCCTGAAAGCGGTTCGTCCACTGGTGCGCGTCCCCCCCAATGGGCTGTTTGCTCGACCAACATGACCTTTGCGCCACTGTCGCCAGCGGCTTTGGCCGCTTGCAGACCAGCAAGTCCACCGCCGATGATCAGCACATCCACAAAGGCATAAAAATATTCATATGCGTCCTGATCTTTGTCTTTGGGCGCTTTGCCCAAGCCTGCCGATTTCCGGATGAACGGTTCGTAGACGTGCTTCCACAATGGACGCGGGTGGATGAACATTTTGTAATAAAAGCCAGCGGGCAAGAAGCGGCTTAGCTTGGTGTTCACAGCGCCGATATCGAATTCGAGTGATGGCCAGTGGTTTTGTGTTTCCACAGCCAACCCATCAAACACTTCGGTGGTTGTTGCGCGCTGGTTGGGCTCAAAGCTTGCATCGGAGCCTGTGTGCATCAAGGCGTTTGGCTCTTCTGCCCCGGATGCAACCACGCCACGCGGACGGTGATATTTGAACGAACGGCCCATCAACATCTGCCCGTTTGCAAGCAATGCAGATGCCAGTGTGTCGCCAGAATGCGCTTTCATGCGCTTGGAATTAAAGCTGAATTCAGATGTGCTCGCGCGGTCGATCAAACGTCCGCCTTTGTAAAGACGCGTGCTCATGACAGATCCCTCCAGGTCCAACCCGGTCGTTTCTCGGAAATCGCCTTGATCAAGTCAGCGGGCGGCTCCGTCGTCTGCGCGCTATAGGTGCCAAAGACTTCCAGCGTCATGGTACAACGCGCGGCATGGAACCATTTTCCGCAGCCATAACTGTGCCGCCAACGTTCAAAATGCACACCCTTGGGATTTTCGCGCATGAACAGGTAATCCTCGAAATCGTCATCTGACGACCCGGGACCATGACGTGTCAGATGCGCCTCGCCGCCTGTGGACAGTTCGGTTTCTTCGGCATCAACACCGCAATAGGGGCATTGCAAGATCAGCATGGGCTGGCTCCTGTGGCGTGCGTGCACGCAAAAAGGGCGGGTGTTGTGAAACACCCGCCTGAAAAGGTGGTGGTATTGTAGACAGGTTTAGTCGACACCAACCGGCGCGACGATCGCTGGCGCTTCTTCAACCGGCGCGACGCCTGAAGGCATCGTGGCTTCATTCGCAGTTGGCGCGTTGTTGGAGCCAACGGCTGCAAGCAGGACAATGACAAAGACGATGACGCCCGCCGCCGCCAAGAGTCCCCGCCCCGAGATACCATCGCCGCGGTGTACGTTTGGATTTGGATAGTCAGACATAGTGTGGCCTCCTTTTTTGAGGCCTCCATCTGAGCACTGTTTATAGCCAACTGGTCTATATGCGCGGAATTCCCCGGCAAAAATGGGCTAGGCTTGGCCGAATCCGCAACCTGAAGTAGGCTAATTTTGGCCCAAAAACCTGCGCGGGCCACTGACAAAAACTGCCTCACACCCACAGTGACTCGTTTAATGTTCATATTTGCGGTCAGCATTGCGACGGCCCACACATGCTAAAGTGGTTGATCAGGCGATCCCCAAAGCCCCATTGCAACGTCGCCAACGTGATCAACACCACATTGAAGAAATTGAACATGTCGGCTTTTCGGCGTAGCTCATCAAAATTGCGTTCCTCGGTTAGGAAGTCCACGGCGAACCCCTTAGAGGGAAGTTCCTGCGGCTTTGTGCCGTGACGCAGCGCCGCCAATTCCACACCGTATTCGTGCAACAAGCGCTCGACCGAACGTTGCCGTCCAAGTTCGATCTGCGTCAGCCTATCCGTGAAGAACAATACCGATGCCGCCACACCAAGCGCGCCTGTGCGTTGGAACGTGTCCGCTTCGCCAAACCACCACGTCAGCACAGTCCCCACGATCCAAGCCGTCAGGCCCAAAATCGCGGCAAAACCGCTGAAACGTTGAAAGATATAGCGCAAAACCGACATGATTTAGTGCGCCACCCCGGCAGCCACGCTCTCATCGATGAATTTGCCTTCGCGAAAGCGGTTCATCGTAAATTCATCCGTCAACGGAGACCGCCCCTTGGCAATCAGCTCAGCCATAGCCCAGCCCGATCCCGGGATCGCTTTAAAACCACCTGTGCCCCAACCGCAGTTGAAGAAAATACCGTCCACGGGCGTCTTCGACAAGATCGGGGACCGGTCCCCCGTGACATCGACAATCCCGCCCCATTGACGCAGCATCTTTAAGCGCGACAGCATGGGGAAGGTTTCGATCAGCGAGCGAACAGTTTCCTCGATATGATGGAACGAACCGCGTTGCGTGAAGTTGTTATAGGCGTCTGTACCACCGCCCACGACCATCTCGCCCTTGTCCGACTGGCTGAGATATCCGTGGACTGTGTTGGCCATGACGACCACATCCATGCAAGGCTTGATCGGCTCTGACACCAATGCCTGAAGAGCCACAGATTCGACCGGCATTCGGAACCCTGCTTTGGCGGCCAAATCGCTCGAATGGCCCGCCACCACAACGCCCAACTTATCGCAATCAATTGCGCCTTTGGTGGTGTCCACGCCGACAACCTTGTCGCCTTCCTTGCGAATGCCCGTGACTTCACACTTTTGGATGACATCCATCCCCATATCCGAACACGCCCGCGCATAGCCCCAAGCGACCGCATCATGGCGCGCAGTCCCACCGCGCGATTGCCACAGCCCACCCAGCACCGGATAGCGCGGCCCTTTGATGTTCATGATCGGGCACAGTTCTTTCACTCTTTGCGCATCGATGAATTCTGTTTTCACGCCCTGCAATGCGTTCGCATGGGCTGTGCGTTGATAGCCGCGCACTTCATGATGAGTTTGCGCCAACATGATCACACCCCTTGGGGAGAACATAACGTTGTAATTCAGATCCTGAGACATCGTCTCGTAAAGCGAACGCGACTTTTCGTAGATTGCAGCAGACGGGTCCTGCAAATAGTTCGAACGGATGATTGTCGTGTTTCGCCCCGTATTGCCCCCGCCAAGCCATCCTTTTTCAAGGATAGCGACATTGGTGATCCCAAAATTCTTGCCCAGATAATACGCGGTCGCCAGCCCGTGCCCTCCGGCTCCGATGATGATCACGTCGTATTTCGACTTCGGCGCCGGATTTCCCCAAGCACGTGTCCAACCAGTATGTTGGCGCATCGCTTCACGAGCGATGGCAAAAGCAGAATATCGTTTCATTGGCGGCGAATCCGTTGCGTATAAAGCTGGCACCGTAGTGCATGGCGGTCATTAGTTACTCAGGCGCACATGCGCCACAATAGATCACAGTTGCGACATGTTGGCCTGCATAATGTGAAAACACCGAGTTGCCCCTTTTTTAAGCCGATTTGCACAGATAGATACTGGCTTATGATATTTTGGTTTCTCATCGGAGCGCTTGCGCTCGGCGTTTGTGCGATCCTCGGTTCCGCACTGCATCGTGGCGCGCAAAATTCGCAACCAGCGGCTGCGTTTGACCTTAAGGTCTATCGTGATCAGCTCGGTGAAGTGGATCGCGATTTGGCGCGTGGTATTGTCAATGAAGAAGACGCAGAGCGCGCCCGCACAGAGATTTCGCGCCGCATTCTAAGTGCTGACAGCGCGATACAATCTGCCCAAGTCAAAGACGCAACCGAGACCGATCGTGGCACAATCGCAATTGCAACTTTGGTTGGCGCTATTTTGCTTGGTGGCAGTGGCTATCTTTATTCAACACTTGGCGCGCCCGGCTATGGTGATCTGTCTTTGAAGGATCGGATTGCACAGGCCGAAATTTTGCGTGCAGACCGCCCCGATCAGGCTCAGGCCGAAACGGGATTGACCCAAGCGGACCTGCCGCCTGTTAGTGAGCCAAGCGCGGACTACGTCGCTTTGGTGGAACAACTGCGAGAGGTCGTCGCAAATCGCCCCGATGATCTGCGCGGATTGCGCCTTTTGACCGTAAGCGAACGCAATATGGGCAATTTCAGTGCTGCTAGCGAAGCCTTTGAGCACTATGTGACCCTGCGTGGTGATGAAGCTCAACCGCAAGAATTTGCAGATCTCGCCGACATAATGGTTCTGGCAGCCGGGGGATACGTTTCTCCCGAGGCTGAAGCGGCGCTTACTAAAGCGTTAGAAGGTGACCCAAGCAATGGCGCTGCCCGGTATTACTGGGGGCTGATGTTGGCCCAAACGGGTCGCCCAGATCAGGCTTTTCGTATTTGGGATCAATTGCTACGTGCAGGCCCCCCCGATGCGCCGTGGATTCCCCCTGTGCAGGCGCAAATCGAAGACATGGCCGTGCGGGCCGGGGTAAACTACATAATGCCAGAACCCGGCAGTGCGCTGCGCGGACCAAATGCCGATGACATCGCCAATGCTGGCGATTTAAGCGCATCCGACCGGGTGCAAATGATCGCCGGAATGGTTGATAGTCTGGCCGAACGTCTTTCCACAGAGGGCGGTAATGTCTCTGAGTGGGCGCAATTGATCACAGCCCTCGGCGTTTTAGAGCGGCGCAATGATGCCTTTGCAGTTTATCAAAACGCTCTGGACGTGTTTGCCGAAGACCTGTCAGCCATTGATCAAATCAACCGCGCAGCCGACCGCGCTGGGGTTGCAAATTGATTTTTGATGACGTCGCAGAATTTGCATCCGCCGTGCCAAATTTTTCCGCGTTGGCAGGTTTGGACCTTGGCACCAAGACAATTGGTGTCGCCGTGTCTGACCGACTTCTTAGCGTGGCTTCCCCTTTGGAAACGATTAAACGGCGCAAATTTGGCTTGGATGCCACCGCATTGCAGGACATACTGAAAGCCCGCGAGATTGGCGGCATTGTTCTTGGTTTGCCGCGCAACATGGATGGATCCGAAGGACCGCGTTGCCAATCCACCCGCGCCTTTGCCCGAAACTTCGAGAAGCTTTACCCAATCGCAATCACGTTCTGGGATGAACGCCTATCGACCGTTGCCGCAGAAAAGGCGCTGCTTGAGGCGGATACGACGCGAAAACGTCGCGCAGAGGTTATTGATCACGTCGCTGCGGGCTATATCTTACAAGGAGCGCTCGACCGGTTGCGGGTTTTGCGCGATGCGTAACGTATCACAACGAGGTCGATCATGAGCACACCACCGGGCGACGTGCCCAACGCCCTCGTTTGGAAGCGCGCTGAGATTGACAGTCCTTGCATACAAATTTGCGTGATCCACCCTGAGACACGCTTATGCACAGGATGCGCGCGCTCCATCGACGAAATCGGGGCATGGTCGCGTTACACCCCTGAACAACGCCGCGCCATCATGGCCGAGCTACCCCAACGCGACGCAGCCCCAAAAGGACGACGCGGCGGACGGGCAGCACGCTTGAAACGAAAGTAAGCTTCTTAGGTGTTCAGAGCCAGTCGCTCGGGTTTGCAAACTCAGGGCGCAAAAACGCAATCATACGCCCTTCCGAAACAGGCGAAGCATCCCCCCATGGCGCAGTGCCATGTAGCGCGTGACGGTGGATCAAAAAGCACTCACCAGGTTTAGCCGTCAGCGCAATCGGTTCTGAGCTCGCAAAGACGTCTCGGCGCGCGGCGTGATACGTTTCGGTTAGATCGACGCTTGAGGGCGCCGCATCCGCGATGACCTCGCGCAAGGCCGGACCAACCACCTTATGGCTTCCCGGCCAAACCAAAGTCGGGGCGGCTGCACAGTCATTCAGAGGAATTCCAAGAATGTAGGCGTGGAATTCTTGTGCAAATCGACGCCGCGTTGGCCCAATCGGCAGCAGCCCATCAACATGCGCCGCCCCGCGCGCAATGCGGTATCGGTGATTGGCATCACTTTCGTCTGCATCCTGTTGCGGGTAGCCCGGATAAATAATCGAAAGCTGCGCTTTATGCAGCGCCAATTCAGGAACATGCGATTGCCAAGGCCCGGCAAGTGGTACGCCATTCACACTGCCATCTGGCGCATTTGGCAGCATGTCCACACCCACAAACCATGTCCGTCCGTGGCGCAAATTGTCCTGCTGCAAGACCGGATCCGTTGCGATGCCCATAGTGGCATCTAATGCGGCACGTGCCCATGCCGCGAGCTTAGGATCATAGCCAAACTGAACAAACCCATCGCGCGCCAGGTTCATCCCGCCTCTGCCAGTGGTTCAACTTGGGCAAGCGCTTGCAGGACCAACTCGGGCCCCGCGCCCGGTTTGCTCACGCCTTCTGACAAAACGCGACGCCACACCCTCGCCCCCGGACGACCTGCAAACAGGCCCAGCATATGACGGCTAACTTGATGCAACTTACCACCGCCCGTCAGATGCGTTTCGATATAGGGCAACATGTCATGCACGGCTTGCACCGGATTGCTGTCTTCACCATCACCAAAAATGCGACGGTCTGCTTGGCACAAAATTTCACTGGGTTGATGATAGCCAGCACGTCCAATCATCACGCCGTCAAAGCCGAGCGCCAACATTTCCTCAGCTTGATCCAATGTCGAAATCCCGCCATTGACGGAGATGTGTAAGTTCGGAAACAACATCTTCATCCGCTGCGCAAGGTCGTAATCTAGCGGGGGAATGTCACGGTTTTCCTTGGGACTGAGCCCTTTGAGCCAAGCCTTACGCGCGTGGATCGTGACGCGTTCACAACCAGCGGCAACGATGCGGGACAGAAATTCTGGCAACACCACTTCCGGGTCTTGCTCATCAACCCCAAGCCGGCATTTCACCGTCACATCGACATCAACGGCCTCGCGCATCGCCGCCACACATTCCGCAACAAGTGCTGGATGCTCCATCAAAACAGCGCCAAAACGCCCCGATTGCACACGATCAGACGGACATCCAACGTTGAGGTTTATCTCGTCATACCCCGCCTGCGCCCCGAGTACCGCCGCTTCAGCAAGTTCCTTGGGATCAGAGCCCCCAAGCTGCAAAGCGACAGGGTGCTCTTGCGGCGAAAAATCCAAAAGATGCAACGCCCCACCCCGAACCAAAGCAGGCGATGTGACCATCTCCGTGTAGAGCAGCGCGTTGCGGCTAAGCAGACGGTGCAGATAGCGGCAATGCCTATCCGTCCAATCCATCATGGGTGCAACGGACAAGCGTGCAGCACGGACAACGTCCGAATTCCTTTGTTTTCTTGGGTTTGTCTGCTCGGACATCACTTCCGTTTCCATCGGTTTCAAGCCCGTTTGCCCCTATTTTTGCACCCGGTGCAACAAAATGTTGCACCAAACCCGAAATGTTGCACCGCTGCGCACGCGATCCACCGCGCCGTTTTTCCATCATGGAAACGGACGCAGCCTCCCGCAACGACGCAGCCCCTGTCAATGCACCTGCGGTGAGATATCGAACCTTGAGCGTGGATGTTACCACCAAAGGGTTCCTGAACCGATTTCCCAGATATCGTAACACAATTCTGAGAGGAAATCCCGATGGGAACCATTCTGACGCGCGCAAAGAAAGACGGATCACAGAGCTATACCGCCATGATCAGAAAGAAGCAAAAGGGCAAAGTCGTCCTGACATTGACCGAAACATTCCCCAGTGAGAAATCCGCAAAGCGTTGGATCAAACAACGCGAGAGCGAATTGAAAACCAAAGGCGCAGTGGACAAAGTGGTCCAGGCAAAGAAGCGTAAAACTTGGTCCGATGTGATCGCCGATTAATGCGCTGCATCCCCCAATGGATTTGGAAAGACAAAGACTGCCAATCTCGCGTATCTCCAGCGTCTGGACTTTGGTAAAATCGCAGTTGAGGAAACGGACGACCATACATTTTTCAAGCTGGCGCAGGACTTGCTGATCGGCGTACAAGCCCCACCGGCCGATACAAAATTGGATTGCCCAGAACACTACAATTTAAAGCCACGATTGCCTCAAACAGTCAATTCTTACATGGCAATCTTGCGTACTGTGGTTCAATACGGTGGTCCAATCAGCGGGATTCAAATGCCTCTTGCCGAATTTGAAGCGGCGAAGCTTACACTCACACATCAGGGGTAAATCGCGCGATCAGCCAAGCGAAACCGTCGGCCAACGCTCCATGAAATGGATCGGCTGATGGCGTATTTCCACGATAACTATATGGCCGACACGGGTCGTGTGGTAGCGTGGGGTAACGGTATTACCGGCGCTTACCATTACCAAGATGGGAGCCGAAACATGGCCAAAAACAACACATCCCTTGAGAAGAAGGTCAGGGAAGCGTTCCACAAACTAACCAACGATAGGCAAGAAGTCACAAATGAGGCCGTTCGCAAGGCGATAGGCGGCGGATCGTTTCGAGACGTTGCCCCATTAGTGAAAGCAGCCAAAGCTGAACTCGCAGCCAAAGAACAGGCTGTCCGCGCCGCTCCAGAAATGCCAGAGGATTTCCACGACGCTGCAGCAGCCATGTGGCATATGTCATGGCAACTCGCTGATGAGATCGCTGCATCGGAGCGTCGCGCTCACTCCGCAGAAATCGAGAAGCTGAAAGCCGAGGCTGACGAAGCACTTTCGAACTGTGCATTAGTCAAAGACGAGCGCGACGATGCCGAGACCCCCGCCTTAGCGCTCTCGAAACAACTCGAAGATAAGCTTGGCACCCTCATTGCTCTTCTTCGAACCGAAATCGACAATGGTATTGAGACGGTTTGGATTGCTGATGAGTACAACGTCCACGGTGGGCATGAACAGCGCATTCTCGATCACTCGCGATTGCCGTCGGGCATCTCATCAACCTGAATGAAATCGTTGCTAAAGTGATCGGTTCTGTTCAGGCGGAGCGTCTGATTGAAGACACTATGTGAGAGCAAAATATGTGGTGCCGCATTTTTCGGCACTGCATCTTTGACGGCTTAGACGCCCACGATTTTTACTTAGACAACCACGGCCATGCATGCCTTTGACCTTTGCAGCAGAACGATGGCTTTCAACGACCGTACCCGTTGATGTCTGGGTTGTTCAATGATCCGGGGTCTGCAGCGATTTCAATCAAGCATTCAAACCTCTTCAACAAAAGAGATATCGAAACTTGAACATAGAGATTTCGGCGACGGTGACTGCAGACACAATTTCCTAATATGCGCCTCGTTGGCTTCCAAATTGAACGGAAGGTAAAAGTATGAACACTGCATTCATGATCATGAGCCAGTATGGTGCGAAACCCATCATCCCAGCTGAGATCGTTGCCCGCGATTTTTTCGGACTTTCGAAGTCAAAATTCTTCGAAATGGTTAAAAGGAAAGAAATTTCCCTCCCGATCATACGAATGAGCGATAGCCAGAAAAGCCCACGAGGCGTGCATGTTATGGACCTCGTTGAGTACATCGACACTCGGCGTGACAAAGCTAACAAATCGCAGCAAGGATCGAATGGAGATGACGACCCCTATGATTTAGGTTGCTCAGTACGGCGCCAAAGAAACCTTGCCATTTCAAAAAGTCGCAAAAGATCTGTTTGGTATCAGCCCAAGCAATTTCTTGAAGCACCTAAAATCAGGCGAAATTAATTCATTGGACGAAGATCCTGGACGCTTGAAAACCATCGGTGTGCCTCTGTCATGGGTTGCCGAGGCAATTGACAACCGCCGTTTACTGGCTCGAGACACAATGTAGGCACTGCAAATTTTTAAGGTAGCCGGAAGCCGGTCCTCTCAAGTATCAAGGTTCTAGATGCTCGATCAAACCCAATATCTCTTGAGATTTCAAAACCCGCTACGACACAATCAGCGCTCTTGACGTCGGTTCATGTCATCCGATTAGAACAATAACCCGGCGCAACCTTTTTGATCGCACATCTTCGAAACTATCTTATCAGTATAACGCAACCACGTATGAAACGCCCTGACCGTTTTCAGGGCACAGAAAGGCAGATAAACTATGGCTATGAAGACCTTCAAATTGCAATACAGCGTCGGACCATCCAATGAGACCGGACACATTACCAAATTGCGTAACGATCTCTACCGAATGTTCCACATCGACTACAGCCGCGTCATTCGTCGCCGCGATCTGAACGCAGTAGAATACAGCGAATTTATGGATGAACTCTTTGACCGCCATCTGCAACCAGCTCATGATTTCAATAGTATCCATGCATTCCGCGACTTCATTGCCTTCGGCTGCTTCGATGTGGAGCAAGACGACTTGGTACTCCTAAACGCAAAAGAAGAGATACTGCGGGCATACGGATAAGTCCGACCAAGCCTCGACCGAAGCCGTTAGACTATTTATTCGCTTGAGTGAAACGGAGAAAGGCCAACTTTGAATGAATTCACACAGTACATTCCGTAATAACTCTCAAGCGCGACAAAGAATCATTGACAGCAACCAACACTAATTCACCCTTCATAACTCAGTGGGGTGGAATATGAAAATTGAAGAAGAAGAGCGTGAATTCTCGGCCAAGGACAATGAGGAAGAAGCGTCGTATTTTCATACTGTACGTGAGCAGCTTCAGTTCTGGCCTTATAGTATACACCAAATTGATGACACTCTGGACTCCAGTCTAATCGAAGCGCGCGCCAAGCAATTGCTGTTTCGGGCAATTCACGCGCGTAATCTGACTGCCTTTGTCGGATCAGGTCTTTCCATGAGTTATGGTCGCTTGAATTGGCGGGATTGGGAGAAAGAGCAGCGTCGGACAGTCCATCAACAAGCGAAGATTTTTGAAGATCTCTCAGATGTGGCATTGAAGTGGGTCGGTTTTCTTACCAATCTGTTGGACCCAAAGCTGGTGAAAAAGAAAAACAAGACACCAATCGCAAGAAAAATTCTGAATTCTGCGCTTTGGAAAGAGTTGCATCTTAATGATGACAAACCAGACGTCCCGCTTATGCAAAAGGACAAACATAATGTGTGGCAATGGCTGCGCGGCAGACAACGCGCTATTCAGGCGGCTCGGCAGCGCGTCGGAAAATTGCATAAAACCTTTAAGTTGACAGAAATGGAAGATGGGCACTTTCCTGGTGGCGAAGAGCTTCCGGTCAAATTCGAGATCGCTCAACAATTACATAATGAGTTACAACGTCAAAATCGACTATTTTTGCCCGAAGAGTTCCCAGAAGGCCAATTTCCAACAGGTGAAATTCCAGACAAAATTTGGCCTGGAGCGACCTTTCGACGGCGTACGGATGCACCCGTAGACGGCATTAAATCGCTGCGTAAACTATTGGATGCCGGCGCCGATGATCTTCAATCAGTACAAGATAAATTACTTCAAGACTATTCCGACCAGCTTGAGGTTTTTTGGAATTTGAACTTGCGACCCGAAGCGCAATTAGATTTCGAAACGCTATCGAAAACGCTTTTGGTAGACGAATGCCCGCATGCAGCCATTTTGCTACGGCGCGGTATCTTAAGGAATCAGGACCGCGATACCGATTTGACAGAAATAGACCAGCGTTTAACAGGGCTTGAGCGCAGGCTGAAGGTTTTTGCACAAGACAATCAAAAGCGCGACATCTCGGGCATTCGCGAGAATGATGAGCGTTACCGTGTGTTGACGCCATTCAAGTTCGAAAACGCGCGCAGTTTGATTCAACAAGCAATAGATGAAAATCCCGCCGGTTCAGATTTCAGTCACTTTCTGACCGCAGTGGATGCGGAACTGAGCGACTACATTGAACGAACAGATAAGGCAGGCGTCAAGCGTGTTTATCTAACTCCTAGTTCACGTTATCTGGTGGCACTCGCCTTGGCACTCATAGACGACCCTTTCAAGGCTTTGGGGGTTGGTGAGAGCGGGGAAATTGGACCTTACGTTTCGAAGAACGGCGAAACACACACACGGAAAATGGCATCACATCCCTTGGGGCCGCCGGAAGTCGAGAGCTTTACGTCCCGGCGCTCCATTTTGGCAGAACGCTATGACCCAATGCCCAAGATCCACAGGGACTTGAAGATAAATCGCTTCATCACGACGAATTATGACTTCGAAATTGAGCGTTATTTCCAGGACATTGGCTATCGGTCTTTCGATCTGCCTGCATCAGGTAAGGATGATGGCCCAGGACAACACGATGCCGCCATGCGCAGTGATGAAATAGGGCACACCCTGCGCGACACTTGCTTTTCACCTGAGCAGGCAGCGACGCTGATCGGTTTTGCAATGGCCGAAAACGGTGCGAACGTTTTTCATCTGCATGGACGGGCGACAAAGACGGATCGGCTTGTAATCACAGAACGAGATTACATGCGCCTTTACCTGACGGACAATGCCCATCGCCCGACGATTGACGAGGGCATTCAGGTGGCTTTTTCAGGGGCTCCACTGCTATTTTTGGGGCTTGGGATGGAGGAGACCGATCTTTTACGTCCGCTCCGGCAATTCATTTCGAACCGTGATCGGACAATCGGCCAAACATCCATCGCGTTACTGCCAGCCGAAAAGGGTCTGGCCGCGCGCACGAAATTCGCCGCTGCACTTTATATGCGCTATGGTGTTCACACGATTTTTTATGGCAGTGGTCAGCTGTCCTACCAAAAGGACGAAAAGACACATTCAATTGATTGGCTTCACCGGATTATTCAGTTGTGCAGCGCCATAAGAGACGAATTGGATTGGTGGGAGAAAAAGACCCCTGACGACATACGCGACGAATCCGATGTCCTAAAAGCACTGATCAAGAAAGTTGGTTCCATAGGCCCAGACATGGCGGAAGGAGAAGCATATCCAGCCAAAACTTTAGCCTTGCTCGTTCTTTTGGACTACCGACAGTTTAAACTTAGTAACAGAAAAGCCTTGAAGGCTTTGGTCAAAAGATTGACTAATCTGGAGCGGAACGCAGTCGAGGTAAGATCGGAAACGTCGGACAACTCTGAGCCCCAACCGAAACGGGGGACAGCGGCGCAGCCAATTCTCCTGAGAACCTGCGCTTTTGCGCCCACACGCCCAAGCCGCCATCGGCTCGCGCATCGTTTGGAAGCCGAAACGCGCATAGACGGTGACCAATACGTCGGATTTTACACACGTCAGCTCGATCGACTGATGACAATGGTCCTGAAGCTTCCCGCAAATCTGAAAGGTAAAAACGCAAAAGAAGTCCTAGCACATTGCGCGCCGTTGAGGATCGCGCTGGATGGCCTGCAAGGTGCTTTCATCACCGGCTCTCTCAATGCTGCGCTGGACGGGATCGCCGAAGAAAAGCGTGCCTGGTGGAACAGCTGGCAGGAAACGCCCGATCACCGGCTCGCAGAATTCCAACGCATTCGACCCGACGGGGAGAATGGGGGAAGCGTCGAAGATCCGTTGGTTTTCGGTACGACCTTTTTGCGCCACAAGCTTGATAATGTCCTGACGCCGTTGGAACGCGCCAACCGCAGTAAGGTGACAGGCGCCCTCATAGAACACAGAACTGACGGTCCGGTCCGGCTGGCCAAAAGCAATCGTACGCACGTTCGTGCCTTTGACACGTTCGTTGCAGCCATTGCCAGCACGTTTCGGCATCGGCGACTGAAGAAGAAAGAGCGGGATGCAATTCTCTACCTAAAGGCAAATCAGTCCGAGAAAGCTTGGATTGAGACCGAATCTGAGCGCCGCCAACTGGTGACTGTCGCGGCGCGACGGGGGATGGGAAAAGGCACGTTCATGAGCGCTTTCGTCTCGAAGCTTGGAAAAGATGCTTACGAAAAAGCCGCATGGCCTCAGAGCGACGTATTTTTCGCTGGATCGATCCACGTCAATTTGGGGCTCTCGCCAGAAATCGCATCAGCATATGACATGATCGCCTCGGCTCTGATTGCTGTTGTCGCCGCGTTAGAAACAAACGTCTGGGCGGAAGTAAAAGGAAGCCACCTCAAGCCATCTGACAACGAAATTGCCGCCTACAATAAAAAGCTCCGAGACGACAAAACAGCCTTTATGCAGCGGCTCTCTCGGCTCGCTGGGCTCAAGGATCTTTTTTTGGCATTTTCGGAGCAGGCCAGTATTTATCGAGCCCGTTATAAAAGCGGTAAATCGTTCAAAGGACAACCCAGGTTGCTTTTAAACATTTGCGCGGCTGATCTTCTCTTTGATGCACGTGGTTGGCCTAAAAACCGGGAAATCGATAACATCATCAAGTTGCTCTTCAGTGTGGACCTCGCAAATTGTCCCATCGACATTGTTTTTCTTGCCGATGACACCCGGCTCGGCGAGCCATGGAACTTGCCCGAAGGCAAGAGCCCGCACCCGCGTCGCTACCTTGACCGAGCGGGTTTGAACCTATTTGCCGACGAACAGGTTGGACGGGCTTTGGGTGAATCTCGGATCAATATGGACGAAAACGTTGAACATCGGAACGAGCGCTTTAAAACGCGCTTGCCATGCTTGCCGCACCCCGCGCTTCAAACGGGAAAAGACGTGTTGGAGGGCGACCATTTTGTCGAGCCCCATTATGTCCATTTTACGCGTTCAGTAAATACGGCTTGGCTTTTGATCGATAACTTCCCCGTACTGGCAATGGCTTTGCATTTGTTGAATCCGCCGCAGGGAAATGATGCTTCTATCCCGAATGTCGATTGGGGTCAGCCTGGTTTGAAGGCCGTTCGCGAACTGTTCTCTGAAGCGGTTCTCACGGGCCGTAAGTCGTCGGACGAGGCAATGGACATAGCCTGGAGGCAACGCCCATTGGCCAAGGCTGCAAAGGTGACGTGCATACGAGGTTTCGTTGATCGAAAAGCGCGCGAGGCTGTCGCAGACCACATTTCAGGGCAGGCATACGCGGTATCAAATGACCCAGACGTCCAAAATGATTTAGATGCTGCACTGCGCTACCGGCTGAAACGTGATGTTAATAAACGGGACGCACAGGATTGGCGGACGATCCGACGCGGTCTCGGCAATAGCCGTTTTTCTCTAACGATTCTTCTTGCTGCTGCGGAAAATATCGTTGTCCACTCTGAACGCCCATCAGACAGCGCCAAGCATGCCGAACGTTTGCTTTTGGATACGGTCGCGCGCGTACGCGCCTTGGGTCAAGAACGCCGTGATCAAATGGTCTTTGAAACGGTGCTCGAAACTTACCGCAAATTCCACGAGATCGGGCGCCCTGATCTTGACTGCGATCTACACCTACTTTTGATCAAACATCTTGGGGTCATTGGAACGCCAGTGGGCAGCTCTGTGCTTGTGCGTTTAAGTGGTATCCGTGAGTATTTCAGCCGGATCGGCATTGAGACTGATACCAGCCGTCGCCGATTTATTGTTCGGGCGTTGACGACGATGGCGCATCGAGGACTTGTATTCAGACTTGATCCGCATCCGCGCCTTGTCTCGTTGTATGAGGAACAGAATCGAGACGACGATTGGGAAGCAGATCAAGAGTTTCGCTACACGCTGCACCGTGTCGTGCAAAATTATGCGTTGAACAAACTTGAAGCAGGGCCGCTTGAGCCTGTTGCAACCAATCGCTTTGCACCAACGCTGTATTCGGCAATGCCATCGCATGGCCCGACCTTGTCTCGCAAGTCTTATCAGTTTTTGCGGGCACTTATCATTGGCCTGAGCCAATACCCCGATATTCCAGCAGAGGACGACAGCGCTGAGCCTTGGCTGTTTACAACGCGAGATCATTCGGTCCGGGTGCAAGCAGCTCGCGCCGCTGTTGCACTGGCGCGATCAAATTTTTCGGTAGCTGTGGTCTCACGCCTCAATATGGATGATCCGACCGGTGCTGGTGTGCAACGTCGCGGTCATCTTGAAACCTATCGCGTGCGCCTCCGGTGGCTCATCCGCATCGCCTACGAGCTGGCACAACAAGAACAGTCTGACAATGGCGAGCGCAAAGTAAGCAACCCAGACGGGCCGCACAAACATCTCAACGTTCTTTATCGAGATGAGATTATATGGCTTTACAATGAGTTAGGAGTTATTGCGCTTGCACAAGGCGCGCTGTCGGACGCTTTGGGCTACCTGCGTCAGGCCGCCGAGGCAAATGAACGAATCGAGGGTCTTGCGCGCGGAGCGCCTATCTTCAATCATATTGATCTGAATCATGCAGTTGTTCAGATGGAGCGTGGACAGTTTACTTCCGCCCGCCGGCGCCTGGAGCGGGTCAAAGCGCAAAACTCAAAGCGAAAACGGCAACTGTACCATATCGCCGAGGGATATCTGTGCGTTCTCGACCACTTGCAGGGCCTAAGCGCGGGCCTCGACAAGCGTTTCAAGCGTGTAACGTCTTTTCTACAACGTAACGGTGAGGATCGAGCCGCGGCGATCTTCCTGATGCACCACGGGCGTTTTTTATGGAAAGAGGATGCCGAACGGATGACCGAGTTGGTCGCGCGCGCGCGCAATCTGGCAGAATCGACCGGGCACGAAGACGTTCGTCACCATGCGGAATTGACCACAATCCGTCTCCGGTTAGCAAATCAGGGTCCTGGTAGAATCGACTTGAAAGACCAAAAAATCCTTGGCCAGGTTGAGAATTTTGCGCGTCGGATGGCGATCTGGAGTCTGTCTGTCGACACGCTAATGGTGCGCGCGCGAATTTTGCTGGAGCAAAATGAACACCGGGCATCGGGGCGATTGCTTACGCGCGCTATGGCCATTGCCAAACGCCATGCGATGAACCTGCGCCTGAACAACTGCTTGACCATCTATGCGCAACTTCTTTTGCAACGTGGAGACGTGGACGGCGCATTTGGAATCGCCCAGCAAAGTTTGAATATGGCAAAACGTTCGAACTACGCGCTTGAAACCGGGCGTGCGCAACGTGTCATTCGCGAATGCCGATTGGCTCACGGCACTGATATTTGAATTTCGGTGGACTGGTAGGCGAAGGAGCGCGAATTGGGTTTCAATGGCCGCAAAATAGCTTGGCAGTGGCAGCATTCGTGCGATCAATTGCAGCTCCAATAGTAGCGCGCCGCGCATAAAGCAGTGCTACGAGAGAGGAATTCGCAAATCTAAAATCGGAAATGTCGGCGACTTAATCCCGGCTGTCAGTGTCCTCGTCGCGCCAGGAACGAAAGGTAAGCATCTCCGTCGCCCAGCAACGTCATGAACCGAGCAATTGGTGCAAGTTTCATTCTATGTGCGCTCGCAGCTAAGATTTGTCACTTCCGCAATGGTCTCACTGATGACATTAGATCGGTCGCAACATTTTCCGATACGGCTTCGAAATGAACGGCAGCTTTAGCGGGATCGGGCTGGAGGCCGCGCATACGCTGCGAAGTTCCGCCGCCTCGCAATTGGAAACTCCTGGAATTGTTTCCGTGTACTTTGGTTGTTAGCATTTAGCTCTAAAGTGAGCCGTCCTACGGGTTGAAGTGCAACATCTGGTGCAACAAATTTTACAGGCCGTGTTTTGACCAGAAAAACAAGGCCCCTCAGACTCCCTCGGCACCATCCATCATCGGTGCGATCGAAAGTTTCGCATGTTGATCTAAACGCATCATAGGTCACATCTTTAAACAGGTGTTGGGCAGTTTCAGCGCCAAAGGATATGCCCCAATACACACATATTCATGCACATTCGACGACAAATTACGCACGAATTTATTCTATGACAGCCCTACGAACCATGACATGGTTACGGCGACGTCAGGCTTTCAAGAAAACTGACCAGATCGGCGGTCTCTAGGGCGGTCAGATGAAGCGGTCGCAGGATCAATTCGCCATCTGCATGCAGTCGTTCAAGATCAATCTTGTCATAATGTTGAACCACCGCGGTGAGGTCTGCCAAACTGCCATTGTGCATATAGGGCGCGGTTTTGGCGACGTTGCGCAACCCCGGAACACGAAACGTGCCGAAATCTGAATGGAGTGGGCGCACTTGCTCTACGGCCCATGCGCCCGTTTTGTCAGGATCATCAGAATACTCACCCGCAAGGGTAAATGGGCTTCTCAACAAAGCTTTCAAGCCACCAAAACGCCCCTGATCCACCCGCGTTTCATCGATGAAATAGGGCACTCCGGCATCATGAAATTCGCCATTGGAAAACATCGGGCCTAAGTGGCAAAAATTGCAATTGCCGCGCCCCAGAAATAACTGCAATCCACGTTGTGCCGCAGCCGGATATGTCGCCGCTTGTACCATATCCCCGCGCTCTAACGCGTCACGAAAGCCGTCAAACGGCGTCTGTGTGGTGATCAGGGTTTCTTGATAGGACGCCAAAACCTTGGCCACATTCACAAGGGTTTCCTTGGATTCACCTAATGGCCCAAACAAGGCTTCATATCGAGGCAGATAATCACTGTCCGCAAGCGCCGCGTGAAGGCTGTCAGGCGTGTGATCCATTTCATCTGGATGGGCCATCGGCAAAATACTGTGCGCCCAAAGGCTATCTGTGTCCCCGCCCCTGCCGAACCATCTGTTCCATCGTAGATTCCAAAGAGTGGGCGCGTTTCGGTCCAATTCCGTGCGCCCCTTGGAACGTATAAGCCCATCCGAGAAACCTTGTTCTGGATCATGGCAACTTGCGCAACTCATAGACATATCACGTGACAGGATCGGGTCAGAAAATAACGCCTCGCCCACCGCAATGGCCCCAGCGTCGCCGGACATCCGATTGCTGGGATCAGATTCAATCGCAGGCGGCCATGGCCCGTGCAGCAACGTTTGCGCGATCTCGTCTTGGGACAACAAGACCTCCGCCTTGAGGGGGGAGGCCAAGATCAGAAAGACACAGACCGCGCGGATCATTGAACCGTGATGTCATGGGTGTATGATGCAGTGCCTGAACTCACTTGGATTTGCCAAATGCCGGGCATGTGAAACACCATTCCCGAAACCCCAACAACCCCGTCCTCGCGTGCTTCGATTTTTGGGAAATAGTTCATGCCATGTTGATGCGCGGGCATGATCGCGCTTACCGACACAGTCGTGATGTCGCCGCAAAACTGCAATTCTATGTCAAACGGTTCTGAAACGGGCGGCGCGGGTACCGTCAGATACACGGCGGGTGCGTTTTCCTTTGCCAGCATCGGGACAGCCCCCAGCCCCGGTTCACAAGCCCATCCGGCCCCGCACGAGCAGACCAGACATAACGCTGCTAGCTTCATTCGGTTTCCAACATCTTCGTTGCATTTTCGAATGCGATCTTGCGCGCCAACCCAATGGGTAGGTCGTCCAGCCATTCCCGAGAGAAATCAGCATGTTCGCCGACATAGTACCAACGTTCTGGGGCAAATGTATCGGTGCCCACCATCATACGGTCAGGATGCGCCTTAAACACGGCCCTCCATGCGTCGTCCACGTCGCCCCGTGTCGACATATCAGAGCGATACGCCAAATCGGCCCAAAGTCGGGGGTGCGTGGCAAGAGCATCCGCCACGTCTTCGGGACGCGCAAAACCCGAATGCGCCCAAAGCACGCGCGCCTGCGGCCATGTTGCGAAGATAAGTTCCATCGCCTCGCGGTCGCCGTGCAAATGCAGCAATAAGTTCCGTTCGCGCGCGAGTTCGATCATTCTTTGGATCACGGGCGTTTTGATGTCGTCCCCGTAGGCGTGAAATTCTCCAATCGCGTGATACTCAAATCGCGACAAACGATCTTCGAGATAATCAATCACGGTCGGATCATGCATCCATGTGCCGATCTCGCCGCGCTTCCGGTAGGGGCGCAACGCGGGCATAACGATGTCAGGGGCAGCAGCTTTCAGTTTTTGCGTCCCATCATCGTCAGAACTAGACACCAGCGCTTTGACCACACCTGCGTCACGCAAAATTTTGGCCACCTGTGCGGGCGGCACCAACTTCACTGCATCATGGCTGTAGTGAATATGTGCATCACGCTGCTGGGCACCACCCACCAAGTAAATGCGAACCCACAAGGTTCTGTGCCAAGATTGGACCAAGCACGATTTTTGCCAAGTTGGATAAGCACCTCGACCGCGCGCAACAAATCGTCTTCTTCATCCACCATCATCCAAATTTTGCCTGATAGCACAATGGCATAATTCAGTGAAACCCTACGGTGCGTGAAGGGATGAAGCCCGTTTTCCGTATTGTTGGCGCTTACGTCCATTGTGTCGAACGCAGTCTTGCCGTCGAATTCGGTTCGAACTATGGGGGCTTTGGGCAGAAACTCTACTCAACGAAAGGTGCCGCCAAGCACAGGTGGGTGCAGCATATGGGTTCACAAGGGTTTCGATTGGGTAGAGCAGATTGTCAGATGCATCGGTCAAGTCTTGGGGGGCTGAATAAGCATCTCTCCGCAAGGCATAGGGGGCCGAGGGTAAGATACCGTCCCGGAAAAGAATGGAGGTCTCGATTGCTACTTTGCGCTTCGCGGCTCATTCAAAGACCGCATCGAACACGCACTGAGCGTCGGCGTCGACAACCTTTGTCATCGTTTTAGAAAAAGCACTGACAAAGTTTCGTTTATTGAATGCAGCCCTGACCTTTATCGATTTTTGATTGATTTATTTGAATATATCGTCAAAATTCAACAATTGGGCCGAAATCGCAAACTCGAAGTAGAGTTTAGCTTGCGATACGCTAAATGCGGGCTATCAGTCCCAAACGACACAGGAAACTTTGACATATGACATTCTTTCGTTCCAACGGCCCAGCATGAACACAGCCAGTACTCTCGTGACCGGCGACGGTTCTGCCACTCAACGTGCCTATGAAACGATTAGGACGATGATTGTCACAGGTGTCTTGAAGCCTGGCGAGAAGCTAAAGATCGACGGGCTACGTCAAAGGCTCGAAACGGGTGCGTCTCCTATACGAGAGGCGTTGAGCCTTCTGACATCTGACAATTTGGTTGAGCGTCTTGATCAGCGCGGCTTTCGCACAGCTGACATCAGCGCTGAGAACTTCCAAGAAATTTTAAACCTGCGCTGCAAGCTCGAAGACTTGGCTTTGCGCGAAAACATCGCGACAAGCACGCAACAATGGGAAGAAAGCATCGTTTTGGCACATCATCGTATGATGCGGGCCAAAGAAGATGGTGAACTGCAATTTGAAGCACGTCACAAAGCGTTTCACATGGCGTTGTTGGACAACGCGCGATCACCAATTTCGCTCAAATTCTGCTCGCAACTCTATGATCTAAACATCCGCTACCGCTTCTTGGCTGGCAGCGCGATGAACTATCAAGACCGCGATGTGGGAGATGAACATGCTGGCATCCTTGCAGCCGCGATTGCACGCGATGCCGACACAGCCTCTGAACGTTTGTTGCGCCATTACAAAACAACGGGCGCGTTTTTGTCCGGCCTATTGGGTACAGGTAAATTGGGGTAGGCAACCAAGACACCAAATTCCCAGTCCGACCCCTGCCCTAGAACATCAATATGATCGCGGCATTTCAAGCACGTGTTCCGCAAGATAGCTCAGGATCAAATTGGTCGAGATCGGAGCAACTTGATAAAGCCGCGCTTCGCGGAATTTCCGCTCTACATCGTATTCCTCTGCAAAGCCAAATCCACCATGGGTTTGCACGCAAGCTTCTGCGGCGGCCCAACTAGCGTCGGCGGCCAAGAGCTTCGCTAAGTTCGCCTCTTCACCTGGATTTTCGCCCAGTTCAAACCGTCGGATCGCGTCGCGCAGCATCAATTCAGCCGCGCGCATCTGGCTGTAAGCCCGTGCGATGGGGAACTGAACACCTTGATTTTGCCCGATTGGTCGGTCGAACACTGTGCGGTCCGACGCATAGCTTGCGGCTTTCTCGATGAACCATTTCGCATCCCCAATACATTCCGCACTTATCAAAATCCGTTCGGCGTTCATCCCCGACAAAATGTACCGAAAGCCTTTGCCCTCTTCCCCAATCAGATTGGCAGCAGGCACAGGCATGTCGTCAAAGAACAATTCGGTGGTCGCATGGTTCATCATCGTGCGGATCGGACGCACTGTCAGGGACTTGCCCAACACATCGCGCATATCCACCAAGAACACAGACAAACCATCGGTTTTTTTAGCCACAAGTTCCCGCGGCGTTGTCCGCGCCAATAACAACAAAAGGTCAGAATGCTCGGCACGGCTCGTCCAGATTTTCTGACCGTTCACCACATACTTATCCCCATCGCGGCGAGCGGTGCATTTTAAGGATGTCGTGTCTGTCCCGCTGCTCGGCTCGGTCACGCCAAAGGCTTGCAACCGCAACGAACCCTCTGCGACTTGCGGCAAATACCGCTGCTTTTGTGCATCCGATCCATGTCGCAACACAGTGCCCATTGTGTACATCTGGGCATGGCACGCACCTGCATTCCCGCCGGAACGGTGAATTTCCTCTAAGATCGCAGCTGCTGCCGAAATCGGCAATGACAAGCCGCCATACTCTTCTGGGATCAGTGCCGACAAATACCCCGCTTGCGTCAAGGCCTGCACAAAATCCGTCGGATAAGCCTGATCACGGTCGCATTGCTGCCAATAGCTTCCGGGGAAATCAGCGCACAGTCGAACAACCCCATCGCGGATGTCTGTGTGATCAAGTTGATAGGTCATAATGTTCTCACAGCTTACTCTTTAGGGCCAAATTCCAAACGGATCGCCGCGGTGTCAGCCCCAGGGTCTGGCACCCTTGTCAAATCACCATCAACCGTGCGTACAGGAAGCGCTGCAAGAGTGATATGCGTGTCGCCAATCTGGGCTTGCGTGTTTCGCAAAAACCGGTGGTCCGACATGTCTGCCACGGAATTCATCCGCGCATTGGCAATTTTGGCACCATCTAACATCGCAACAACCTCTGGCGTGGTATGGCGCGCGAAGGCGTTTGTAATGATCTCACCTAAAACCACACGGTTTGCGTAGCGATAAGGATTTTGTGTGAAACGAGGATCAGCGGCTAGGTCGGGCTGCTCCAACACCTCTGAACATAACGCAGAAAATTCCCGATTGTTTTGCACAGACAACAACACCTGCCCGCCATCCCCACATAAGAACGCGCCATAAGGGGCAACAAACGAATGGGTTAAACCAGTGCGCTCGGGCGCGCCGCCCATATAACGATGCGCCATAAGCGGCATGTTCATCCAATCGGCCATTACATCAAACATAGAGATTTTCAGATCGATCCCTTTGCCTGTACGTCCGCGCTGCAACACCCCACGCAAAATCGCAGAAAACGCGGTCAATCCTGTCGACAGGTCCGTCAGCGATACCCCAACACGCGCTGGCGCATCTTTGGTTCCTGTGACCGCGCAAATCCCACTCTCGCCTTGCACAAGAAAGTCATAAGCCTTCTTTGTTGCCGCCTCCCCCGTTTCTCCGTAACCGGAAATGGAACATGTGATCAGTCCCGCATTGTCGCGGCGCAAAACGTCCCCAGATAGGCCCATTCGATCCACCGCCCCCGGCGCCAAATTTGACACGAACACATCGGCTTTGCGCAATGCACCACGCAAAACGGCCATGTCATTTGGGTCTTTCAGGTTAAGACACACAGAGTCCTTACCCCGATTAAGCCACGCGAAAATTGCGCTTTGCCCGTCGGCCCCAGTGTCATAACCGCGTGCAAAATCGCCCTCTGGACGTTCCACTTTGATAACGCGCGCGCCTGCATCCGCTAAAAGAAGACTGCAATAAGGTGCGGCGACCGCTTGTTCGACTGACACAACAAGGTAGCCTGCCAGTTCCTTGTCTAGGCCCATTTAATAGAGCAACCCATAGACGGAACCTGATGCTGTGGGCCCTTACCCGTTTGCGCGATGACGCGCATAGCATCCAACAAATCGCGGGGCATGTCGCCCGGCGCAGGTTCAAGCCGCGCCGCATCCAATCGCCCGCGATATTGTAGACCAAGATCGGCGTTAAACCCGAAAAAGTCAGGCGTGCACACCGCGTCATAAGCCCGAGCCACCTGCTGATCGACATCGTGTAAATAGACGAACGGCAAGCCATGCTGTTTGGAAAACTTGGTCATGTTGTCGAAATTATCCGCCGGGTACGTGATCGGGTCGTTAGAACAGATTGCAGCAATCCCGACGCCCAGATCTTGCAACATAAGGGCGTCCCGGTTCAAACGTTCCAAGACCGCAAGCACATAAGGGCAGTGATTGCAGATGAACATCACCAAAGTTCCATGAGCGCCCGCGATATCCGCAAGTGTGTAGGTTTGTCCATCCGTGGCCGGCAACATGAAATCTGGGGCGGGCCAGTCAAATTCACAAACAGAAGGTACTGTAGCGGCCATGGCGGACATCTCCGGTGTTTGATGCATATGGCACAGTATAAGCGGCTGATTGCACTCAAGGAAAGGCCCGTGGCTATCAGTTTGAAACAGAACATAACCGCGTTGTGATCCAAAGCCGCTTCTTTGAGAGTAGCGGTCGCGTTCAAACATCGCATATGAAGCCGTATGGAATTTCTATTTGCTTACCTTGCGGGGTTGTTGACGCTGATCAATCCGTGCGTGCTGCCGGTGCTTCCGATTGTATTGGTGTCGTCCTTGAATGCGTCGCGCATGGGTCCTGTGGCCTTGGCCGCTGGGATGAGCGTATCGTTTGTCGTGTTTGGCGTGTTTGTCACAGCTTTTGGCAATGCCATCGGGTTGGATCAAGACGCACTCGCGCAAGCTGGCGCTGTTATCATGGTTCTATTTGGCGCCGTGTTGCTCATCCCCCAATTGTCGAGCCGGTTTGAACGCGTCACTGCGGGAATGGCTGGCAAAGCCGACGCTGCGATGGATGATGTGGCCACAACCGGTTTGCGTGGGCAGTTTTTAGGTGGTCTTTTGTTGGGCACCGTTTGGTCGCCCTGCATCGGGCCAACTCTGGGTGGAGCGATTGCGTTGGCCTCACAGGGCGAAAACCTTGGCTATGTCACAGCAATCATGATCGCCTTTGCTGCGGGCGTGTCGACGCTGATCCTTGTGCTCGGTTTAGGTGCACGCGAAGCGATCAGGGCACGTGCCACGCAATTGCGCGGACTTGCCTCGCGCTCCAAGCCTATTTTAGGGGTGACGTTTGTCGCCGTAGGTTTGATGCTGCTGTTTAGAGTCAATCACATTATCGAAGCTTGGATGCTGGACATCTTGCCTGCTTGGATAATCGATTTATCTGTATCTGTGTAACTGGAGGACTTTTCATGAAACGTCGTGATTTTATTGTTGGAGCAGCCTGTGTGGCAACGGTCGCGCCGATGGCTGCATTGGCTGAAACCAAGCCATATTCGCCGGGTCTGATCAAAGACGCACTGGCGCGCGGCGAAACTGTCTTCGTCGGCTTTTCTGCAGATTGGTGCAGCACGTGCAAAACCCAAGAACGGGCCATGGACAAGCTTCGCGCCGACAATCCTGCCTATGATACTGCCATGACATTTGTGCGCGTCGATTGGGATGATTTCAAAAGGCACGAAGTCGCCAAATCGCGTAACATTCCGCGTCGCTCAACCCTGATCGTGTTGCGCGGGGATGCGGAACTTGGCCGGGTTGTGGCAGGAACGTCTTCCACACAGATCAAGCAATTGATGGACCTTGGCCTGTAAAATTCGTGATGTGAACGTTTGCTGAGTCACTTGCAATTTGCGGGCACCCGGCCGCCACAGGCCCGTTAAGGTTCAAACGGCACAGAAGATATAGACCGAAGGGCGCGCACTGGTTTTAACCGGCGCGCCCTTCTTCGTTGGGTTAGACAAGACTTGGCAGCCACAGCACAATCGCTGGGAAGGCGACCAGCAGTGCAATGGTGATGCCGTCCGCGATGAAGAAAGGGAACACACCCCGGAACACATCTTGCACGGTAAGGTCATCACGCACCCCGGCCACCACAAAGCAGTTCAAGCCGATGGGCGGCGTGATCAGACAGAACTCCGCCATTTTGACCACCAAAATTCCGAACCAGATCGCACACATTGGGCCTGACATCCCAAACGCACTATCTGCTGCCGAAACAAATTCGCCCCCATTCAGAGCCATCACAGCCGGGTAGACCACAGGTAAGGTCAGCAAAAGCATCCCAATCGCATCCATGAACATTCCCAACACCGCATATGCCAAAAGGATGCAAATCAGGATCAACATCGGCGACATTTCTAAGGCGGTGATCCATTGCGAAAACGCATCAGGGAGTTTGGCAAATCCTAAGAAGCGCACATAGATCAAAACCCCCCAAATGATCGTGAAGATCATCACTGTCAGTTTGGCGGTTTCCAAAAGAGCGGACTTTAGAGCCTTCCAACGCATGCCACGATAAAGCGCCATGCAGAAGATGATAAATGCGCCAATTGCGCCGCCCTCAGTTGGTGTGCCCCATGCGTCCCCAAATGGATTGTAAACGAAGAAGATGATGATCACGACCACTGCGACAATGGGCAAAGCAGGTGGCAAAGACTCAAACCGTTCGCGCCATGTGAAACCGCCCACGGGTGGACCCACAGTTTTGAATGTCACAGCAATACCGATGATCAAAGCCGCATAGACAATTGCCGAAAACAGACCCGGAATGAACCCTGCCAGCAACAACTTACCGACGTCTTGCTCTACGATGATCGCGTAGATCACAAGGATGGCAGAAGGCGGGATCAGCGATGCCAACGTGCCCCCAGCCGCCACAACGCCCGCGGCGAACTGCTTGTTGTAGCCAATCTTTAGCATTTCCGGGATCGCAATGCGTGCAAACACAGCCGCCGTTGCAACTGATGCGCCTGATACCGCAGCAAAACCCGCTGTTGCAAAAACTGTAGACACAGCAAGCCCGCCGGGCACCCACGCGATCCAACGCTTGGCGGCCTCAAACAAGGCCGACGTCAGATGCGCGTGATAAGCAAGATAGCCAATAAGGATGAAGACTGGGATCAGACTGAGAACTTGCGCGCTGACTTTGGAATGCGGCGTGAGCCCTGCGATCTTCACAGAAATCTCAAGCGCTTTGCCGAACCGTTCGGGATCGTAATCAAATCCGTTCCAACGCAGCCACACAAGCCCGACGAAGCCAGCTAACCCAGCCGCAAACGCAACACGCATGCCCAAGAGCACCATAACCAGCATTCCGCCGGACACCCAAAGGCCAATTTCGATGGGTTCCATTAGCTGTCCCCCTCAAGCGCGTCCGCTTCAATGTGGGCTTGTTCCGCAACCGATAACGTCAACGGCACGGCCACGGGGTTTTCCAACCCAAAGATTAACGCGCGACCATAGCCGAGCGCTTGAACGATCAACCGCAAGGTCAGAACGGCAAAGGCGATTGGCACGACCAATTTTGATGGCCAGATCGGAATACCGACATCGATAGAACTATCCCTGCTGCACAATGGACGTGCGCAATCAAAGGAGCGGCCAAAATGTTCCCAAGCCCCCCATGTGAGTGCCAAGATCAACACCAACATCAACAAAACAGAGATCAACTCGAACAGCCAAAGTAACCGCCCTTTCAACTTGCCAACCAGCATATCCATACGGATGTGCGTGCCATCACGCTGGACGTAGGCCACGCCCATGATCGCAATGATCGGCATGGCGGCCTCGATATAATCAACATATCCCAACATTGGCGACGCAAAGAATTTTCGTCCCAAAACGGAATACACCGCCAGAAACATCAGCGAAAAAATCGCAGCGCCACTGAGCAGCGCACAAAAGCGTTCCAAAGGTAATAAAGCGCGATCTAGTTTACTGAGAAAACTGGAATCCTCCAGTACTGCCGCTGATCCGGCCATGCCCCTGCCCCCTGTTTTTTATATTAAATAAGGCGGAGATGCCCCCGCCTTATGTCTTTGTCACATCCGAAGTTACCCCCGGTTAAGCGATGTTAGCTGCCGCTTTTGGCATCAGCCAATGTCTTGGTCACAAGGTCGTACAGTTCTTGGCCGGGCAAACCTTGCGCTTCCATGTCGGCAATCCACTTATCGCGGATTGGGTCTGCCGCCTTGGAGCGGAATTCAGCGATAACGGCATCATCCATAACGACTTTGGCCACGCCTTTTTCTTCCAGCACGGAATCCCAACGTTGGAGCAGTTCACCATAATTGGCCAAGTAGTGGTCAATTGATTCCGACACAGAGGAATCCAGCGCTGCGCGGTGGTCATCGGACAGGCTTTCATAGGCGTCGATGTTCACGACGACCGGGCAATTCACAGTGCCGGGGTTCAAGTTCGACGTCCACCATTCTGCTTGGTTGATGGTGCCAAAGGACAAGTGCGCGTGTTGCGCAAACGCGACTGTGTCGACAACGCCGCCTTCCATCGCTTGGTAAGCCTCAGTTGCGGTCACAGATGTTGGAACTGCGCCAACGGCTTTAAATGCTTCGCCCAAACCACCTGTCGCGCGAACCCGCATACCTTCCATTGAGGCCAGCGTGCTGCGTGGATCGCCTGTTCCAACAAGATTGTATTGTGGCATCGGCGAGGTCATCAGTAATTTTGCGTTCCACTGAGCCATTTCTTCTGTGGCCGCTGGGTGAGCGTAAACAGCCGCAGACACTGCAACTTCTTGCTCAAGATTCTCAACGCCCAAGAACGGCAATTCAAGAACCGTGATCACACGGTTTTTGTCGCGGTGATAGCCTGCACAGAATTGCGCCATTTCAAAAGCGCCAATGGAAATTCCATCAAGGTTTTCGCGGTTTTTGGACAGGCCACCATAGCTGATGTTGATTGTGAAATCACCGCCTGTTTTTTCAGATACGAGTTCGGCCAGCTTTTCGACGTGCTCTGTGAACGCGCGGCGTTTGCCCCAAACCGAGACATTCCATTCGGTCGCCATAGCGTCGGCGGCAAATGCGAATGACATAGTGGTGGCAACTGCGCCAAGTACAAATTTATTCATTTAGTCTCTCCCTATTCGCAGGCCCTTTTCTGGGCCGCTTGACAGCAAGCTAGCTCAGCGCCTTCTGAGTTCCAAGCGTGATGTCTTGTCTTCTCGTAACGCGTGCATCTAGCCACGCAATCAACCGCTGCGCACCCGTTTGAGTTGACCAATCGCCACATCCTAAAACCACATTGGAATCAATTTGGACTTTTGGGTGAAACCTACGCTCAATGCGTGGTCGCAAAACTCGTTTTTGTAAAATGCGCCAAGACCGACGTCAGCGCGTAACAAAATGTCGCGTCAGACCACGGCAAAGACACGATTGTGCGCGCGCAGCATTTTCAACTTACCCAAACAAAACCCCGAGTTGGTTGACACGCAACACGCCGAGAACACTTGCGAATTTTACAATACAGCGACGAAATTTACTGATTTACCTTCTCTAGTAAATTATATTTACAAATTAATCCTGCAATTTCCGCAACTTGTTCCCTTCTTTTTCTTGTTAGCTATGATCAGCCCAACGTCTTAGGGAGAAGTCAATCCATGTCAAAAGCCTATGCCCCGTCCGCAGAAACAGTAGGGCGCGCCCACATTGATGCCGCGAAATATGATGAAATGTATGCAGCATCGATCGCCGATCCTGTCGCGTTTTGGGCCGAACAAGCGAACCGCGTCGACTGGATGACGCCTCCCACGAAGATCAAAGATGTGCGCTATGATTTTGGCGACGTTTCGATCAAATGGTACGAAGACGGCATTTTGAACGTGTCCGCCAACTGCATCGACCGTCACCTTGCGGCGCGCGGCGATCAAACCGCGATCATTTGGGAACCCGATGATCCAAAAGACGGCGCCCTACACATAACCTACAAAGATCTGCACGCGCATGTCTCTAAGATGGCCAATGTGATGAAGTCGCTGGGCGTCGAAAAAGGCGACCGGGTCGTGATCTACATGCCCATGATCCCTGAAGCCGCCTATGCCATGTTGGCATGCGCGCGCATTGGGGCGATCCACTCCATCGTGTTTGCGGGGTTTTCGCCCGATGCTTTGGGGGCGCGGGTCAATGGGTGTGACGCCAAACTCGTGGTGACTGCCGATGGCGCGCCACGCGGCGGTCGGGTGACGAACCTGAAAGATAACGTCAACCAAGCGCTTTTGAACGATTTCGACCCTGTCAAATGCCTTGTTGTCCAACGCACCGCCCAACAAGTTGCATGGCGTGACGGTTTGGATTTCTGGTACCACGAAGAATGCGACAAGGTTTCAGCGGATTGCCCCCCCGAACCAATGAACGCCGAAGACACGCTGTTCATACTCTACACATCCGGCTCCACAGGTATGCCCAAAGGCGTCGTGCACTCCACGGGCGGCTATCTTGTGTACGCAGCCATGACCCACGAAATCACTTTTGACTATCATGACGGCGACATCTTCTGGTGCACCGCGGATGTCGGCTGGGTCACAGGTCATAGCTATATCGTCTATGGTCCGTTGGCGAATGGCGCGACGACCATCATGTTTGAAGGTGTGCCGACTTATCCAGATGCGTCCCGTTTCTGGGACTGCTGCGAGAAGCACAAAGTCACCCAATTCTACACCGCGCCCACTGCCTTGCGCGCGCTAATGGGGCAAGGCGATAGCTTTGTTGAAAAAGCCGATTTGTCGTCATTGCGGTTGCTCGGCACGGTCGGAGAACCGATCAACCCGGAAGCTTGGAACTGGTACAACACCGTCGTCGGCGGCGGGCGTTGTCCGATTGTTGACACCTGGTGGCAGACTGAGACTGGCGGCCATTTGATGACCCCCCTTCCCGGCGCCCACGCAGCCAAACCTGGCGCAGCGATGAAACCTTTCTTTGGTGTGGAACCCGTCGTGTTAGAGCCAACGTCGGGCGAAATCATCACAGGCGACGGCGTCGAAGGCGTGCTGTGCATCAAGGATAGCTGGCCCGGCCAAATGCGCACTGTATGGGGCGATCATGATCGCTTCATGAGCACGTATTTCAGCGACTATAAAGGGTACTACTTCACAGGTGACGGATGTCGCCGCGATGAAGATGGTGATTATTGGATCACTGGCCGTGTTGATGATGTGATCAACGTTTCGGGTCACCGCATGGGCACGGCAGAAGTCGAAAGCGCCTTGGTCGCACATTCCAAAGTCGCCGAGGCTGCGGTTGTTGGCTATCCGCACGACATCAAAGGCCAAGGCATTTATTGCTACGTAACTTTGATGAACGGACAAGAGCCCACCGAAGAGCTGCGCAAAGAACTGCGTACATGGGTGCGGACAGAAATCGGCCCGATTGCATCACCTGACTTGATCCAGTGGGCACCAGGTTTGCCCAAAACACGCTCAGGCAAAATCATGCGTCGAATTTTGCGCAAGATCGCCGAAAACGACTTTGGTGCGCTGGGTGATATTTCTACGCTCGCCGATCCGTCTGTTGTGGACGACCTGATCGAAAGCCGGGTGAACAAGACGTAAAAGACCATTTTGAGCGGCCCTTTTTGACAGGGGCCGCTCGCCTTCAAGGACCTCGGGCTCTCCCCGCCCTAAACCCATGATTGAATTCTCGTCAGGGCACATGCCAGGCGGGATGCTGCTTTTGATACAATCACTTGGCCTTTTTTGCTGTCCATGCTTCAATGCTCAGCAAGGATCGGGGGGACTATCAAAATGCTCAGCCAAGAACTCAATGACCGCATCACGCGTGTCGGACCGGGAACGCCAGCGGGGGCAGTTTTGCGCCAATATTGGCAGCCCGCCGCACTGTTGGATGAGTTGAATACCAAGCGCCCTGTTGTGCCTGTTAAGCTGCTTGGCGAGGACCTTGTTCTTTTTCGAAATGATGACGGCGAACTTGGCCTGATCGAACGCGCCTGCCCACATCGGGGCGCTGATTTGTGTTATGGTCGCCTTGAGGATAACGGGTTGCGTTGCCCATTTCATGGGTGGCACTTTGATCGAACCGGTCAATGCGTCGAACAACCGGGAGAGCCTGAAGGCTCTGTCATGCACAATCAGATAAAGCTGACATCGTATCCTGTGATCGAAAGAAACGGCATCGTGTTCGCCTATCTTGGTACAGGCGCCCCCCCAGAATTCCCGAATTTCGACTGTTTCCGCGCACCCAGCACACATGTGTTCGCCTTTAAGGGCCTTTGGGAGTGCAATTGGTTGCAAGCCTTGGAAGTCGGGATCGATCCAGCCCATGCCAGCTTCCTGCACCGCTTCTTGGAAGATGAAGACCCCGCAGACAGTTACGGCAAACAGTTCCGCGACAAGGCTGGCGATACCAACATCCCGATGACGAAATTGCTGCGCGACTATCCACGCCCTGAAATTCAAGTCGAAGACACCGACTATGGGTTGCGTTTGATCGCCCTGCGCCACCTAGAGGACGGCCGCACACATGTGCGCGTGACCAACCAAATCTTTCCACAAGCCATTTCAATTCCGATGTCGCGTGAAATGATCATCACGCAATGGCACGTACCGGTCGATGACGAGACCTGCTATTGGTATTCGATGTTCACCAGCTTCACAGCAGCGGTGGATAAAGACAAAATGCGCGATCAACGCCTCAAGGAACACCGCCTTCCGGACTACGCGCCGCTCAAAAACAAGCGCAACACATATGGGTACGATCCCGAAGAACAGGCCAAAGAAACCTATACTGGCATGGGGTTAGACATTAACGTGCATGACCAATGGGCCGTAGAAAGTCCGGGCCGCATATTTGATCGCACCAAGGAACATTTGGGCAAAACTGACATTGGCATCATCCGCTATCGACGCATGTTGCGTGCGGCCATCGATGAGTTAGAGCGCGACAATGTCGGGGCACTGCCCATGGGGGACGGTGTCACCGCAAGCGAAATCAACGGCCCAGTCTCAAACGACACAATCACCCGCGATGACGACTGGCGCAGCGCATACGAAGCCAGTGACGCAGAACGTCGTGCGGGATCAGATGATTGGGATGCAACGGTCTGATGGGGGCAATAAAAGACGGTGCATTGGCGCGTATGGGTTTGCTGACGGCTGCCCAATGTGGAGCGGCGGAAAGTTTGATCGCTCGCATGGCGGAGTTCGACACAATCCGTGTCCTGTTTCCGGACCAGCATGGTATCTTGCGTGGTAAAACTTTGGTCGCCTCAGCGCTGAGTTCTGTTTTTACATCTGGTATCCGCGCGCCCTCGACCTTGTTGCTGAAAGATACGTCGCATCGAACGGTCTTCCCGGTATGGGAAGCCGATGGGGCGCCCGAAGCTTTGCAAGGCGCTGGCGACATTTTACTGGCCCCCGACCCAGAAGCGTTTTACCCGCTGCCCTGGGCATCTCGATCCGCTTGGTTGATTTGTACCGCGGTTCAACTGGATGGAACGCCCCTGCCCTTTGCGCCCCAGACCGTTTTGGAACGCGCCGTCGCTGCATTGCGCGAGGAAGGGCTGGCATTGACCGTAGGTCTTGAAGTTGAATTTCATATCTTCGCTGTGACCGATCCCGCCCTGACGCACACGGCAGCAGCAATGCCGAACAAGCCACCGCAAACAACCAATCTTGCACCCGGCTATCAATTTTTGACCGAGCAACGCTATGATCGGCTCGCGGATGTGCTTGATGAAATACGAAGCACGCTGCAGGCGCTCGGATTGCCCTTACGGACTTTGGAAATAGAGATGGGCCCCAGCCAAGTTGAGCTGACATTTGATCCCGCGTCGCCCGAAACCCATGCCCTCAACATGTGTTTGTTGCGCACGGCTGTGAAGGAAGTCTGTCACCGCGCGGGATTGCATGCGAGCTTTATGTGTCATCCTGTAGTGGACAACGCGGCCGCGTCCGGTTGGCATATCCATCAATCGCTTACTGAGATTTCGACGGGCCAAAACGTCATGATCCCAACGTCAGGTCTCGATCCGCGAGCTGGCGGATGGATTGCAGGACTTTTGGCCCATTGCGAAGCCACATGCTTGCTCATGACCCCCACTGTAAACGGTTATAAACGCTATCGCCCGCATCAATTGGCCCCTGACCGCATCCAATGGGGCCGTGACAACCGTGGCGCTATGGTGCGTGCTTTGATGACGCAAGGTGATCCCGCCAGCCGATGTGAAAACCGTGCGCCCGAACCTGCGGCCAATCCTTGGTATGTTTTTGCCGCGCAAATCTGGGCAGGCTTAGCTGGCATAACAGACGGTTTGCCACTGCCAGACGCCGTCGAGACCCCCTACGATACAGACGCCCCCCGATTGCCAACCGACATGGGCACGGCGATAGACTACTTTGAGGGCTCAGATTTCATAAAAAAGTCCTTCGGTCATGCATTTGCGGATTACTATGCATCGATCAAAACCGCAGAGTGGCGACGCTACCTTGGAACGCTTTCCGCTTGGGAGCAGGCAGAGTATTTCGACCTCTATTAACATCTGCTATAAGTTGAATGTTATTTTTTAAAGTTGAGCAGTAACTATGTCCCAGCCGAAGTTTAACATCGCTATCGTCGCGCAAACTGGACGGCTTCAATATGAAGCTTTGCTGTTCGTCTCTTCGTTGCGCCACACCAACCCTGATTTTCCCGGACGCGTGTTCATCGCTGAACCAATGCCCGGCCCGCTTTGGGACACCGATCCCAGAGTAAAACAACAAGATATCCGCGACCTACTTGAAAGCATGGGTGCTGAATTTTTGCCATTTGAATCGCGTCATTTCGGTCAAGATTACCCCTATGGCAACAAGATCGAGATGCTCATGGCGTTGCCAAAGGGCGAGCCGTTTGTGTTTTTTGACACTGACACACTGATAACGGGCGATCTGATGTCTGTGCCGTTTGATTTTGCACGACCTTCCGCGTCTTTGCGGTGCGAAGGAACATGGCCAAAGCCCGAAATCTATGGTCCGGGTTATGCTGGTATCTGGAAGTCACTCTATGATCGGTTTGGTTTGGATTTCGAAAGCACCCTCGATTGCAGCCAACCAGACGAATATTGGAAGCGCTATTTGTACTTCAATGCTGGTTTCTTCTATTTCGAGTGCCCCCATGTGTTTGGACAGAAATTCCTAGAATATGCTCTGTCGATCCGGGACGCGCCGGGGGATGCATTGGCCGCACAAACCTTGGATCCATGGCTCGATCAAATTGCATTGCCTTTGGTCATAACAGCATTGGGCGGCGGGCGAGACACATTGCCGAAAGGGTATTTAGATGGCTCGGTATCTTGCCACTACAGATTATTCCCTTTGCTCTACGCGCGCGAAGCAGACCACGTCATTACGACGCTGCATGAGGTCGCAGCCCCGAACAAACTGAAAAAGCTGCTGAAGCAATCGGAGGCCATCAAGCGATTGGTCTACCAAGGTCGTGGACACAAATTACGAGCACTGTTTGATCGTGAAAACCTACCCCGCCGTGAACAAATGATCCGAAATCGCATAAAGTCTGAGGGGTTTTGGATAAGGTGATTCTAAATATACGCCCCCGAACGGTAGAACGGCACAACAACCGCTGCTAAAATCGTTGTTTTCCTCATAAAATAACTTATTCTCGTACGAATTGTCAGAAAACCTTGAGTTTCCCTTTAATTGCAGCCTAATTAGGTTTTGAAGGCGTAATGGTAGCACCTAAGCGTTGGTGCGACATGGAATGACGAGTACGGAAATGAAACGTGCAGAAATTCAACTATTTCTGAATTCCCTATCCGAAAACTTCGTACGTGGCGTACGATCGGACTTTAGCAAACGCTTCAAGTATCCCGTGGCTCATTATGTCCCCAATCACGTCATAGTCTTTTCTTGCCCTGCCGTCCTCCAAGAGAAATTTGACGCCTATTGTGCATTTCTAAGGGCCCGCGGCGTGGAGCGACAACACGCGTCGAAATTTAACGTTATCGACGCAACTCCAGACAGAGCGCTTGTCGACGTGGAATGGTCGTATTTCGACACCAACGGTCACGTCCTGAGCACCTCAAAAGTCCAGTATGTGCTGTGCAGGGGATGTGCGATGGGCGATCTCTTGATCGAATTGGTAGATTACAGCGTTTTGGCATTTCCAGCCTATTTGGAACAAACGTCCTCTTCCAACGCCAGTTAATCCTTCTAACCACACGGTCGGCTTGCTCCTTTGACGGCGTTGGCATAGCCATAGTGCTGATCGCTCTAGCCCGGTGCTCAGTTTGGTTTGCAAGCTGCGCCACATTCGCTCACACTGCATAAGGACACATTTCATGACCGACCCAACTGGCCCCGACTATGGCTTTGACACGCTGCAAATTCATGCTGGCGCGCGCCCTGATCCCACAACAGGAGCACGTCAGACCCCGATCTATCAAACCACGGGCTACGTCTTTCGGGATGCAGAACACGCGGCGGCATTGTTCAATCTGCAAGAAGTCGGATACATCTATTCGCGCCTGACCAACCCAACTATCGCCGTTTTGCAAGAACGCTTGGCCACCCTAGAAGGCGGCACTGGGGCTGTATGTTGCTCATCGGGGCACGCAGCCCAAATCATGGCTTTGTTCCCATTGATGGGGCCGGGCCTAAACATTGTGGCCTCGACGCGGTTGTATGGCGGAACTGTCACGCAATTTGGCCAAACGATTAAGCGGTTCGGCTGGTCATGCACATTCGTGGACTTTGACGATCTGGACGCCGTGAAGGCCGCAATTGATGACAATACGCGTGCCGTCTTTTGTGAAGCAATAGCCAATCCGGGTGGGTATATCACGGATCTTGACGCGATTTCCGCCATCTCTGATGACGCTGGCATCCCATTGATTGTCGACAACACGTCCGCCACGCCGTTCTTGTGCCGCCCGATCGAACACGGTGCCACGCTGGTTGTGCATTCAACCACAAAGTATCTGACGGGCAACGGCACTGTCACCGGTGGGGCCGTGATCGACAGTGGTAAATTCGACTGGTCTGCGAACGACAAGTTCCCATCCTTAAGCCAACCTGAACCCGCTTATCACGGGCTGAAATTCCACGAAACTTTTGGCCCGCTGGCCTTCACCTTTCATGGTATTGCCATCGGTCTGCGCGATCTTGGCATGACAATGAACCCGCAAGCCGCACACTATACATTGATGGGTACGGAAACCCTATCTTTGCGCATGGAGCGCCACGTTGAGAACGCTGAAAAGCTCGCCAAATGGCTCGAGGCAGATCCGCGTGTGGATTATGTGACCTATGCTGGCTTGGAAAGTTCCCCCTACTATGATCGCGTCGCCAAGATTTGCCCCCGTGGCGCAGGTGGGCTTTTCACCTTTGCGGTCAAAGGCGGATACGATTCATGTGTGAAGCTGGTGAATTCGCTGGAAATCTTCAGCCATGTGGCAAATTTAGGTGACACGCGGTCTTTGATTATCCACTCGGCGTCCACGACACACCGCCAGTTGACCGAAGACCAGCAACGTTCAGCCGGTGCCGCCCCCGAGGTCGTGCGTGTGTCGATTGGTACCGAAGACGTGGATGACTTGATTGCAGATTTGGACCAAGCATTGGCGAAAGCAACCAGTTAAGAATTGCGCGGGGGGCTATTTGCCTCCCGCCACATCTACGTTCATCCAAGTCAAAGGGACGCCCTGAAATCTCAATTAACAGTGCGTTTGCGGCGATCTATAGGCTGTTGTTCGTGACATCGAAGACTCATCAAATTCCGAACTTTGCCGCTATCCCAATTGCAGCATCACTTTTACTTCCACTTTCTGGTGTTTTCCTTTAATAATATTTCCAATTGCCGGGTACATTCCGCCCAGCTTCGTGGAGGCTAAGAGCAAGCGATGAAAGCGAATTTCGCGCTCTCTCTGTCGTTTGACGGGATACGGCTGTTGCATCGCGCGGCAGGCGGCTGGAGACGTGTCGGCGAAATCGCTCTGGATGCACCAGATTTGCCAAGCGCATTGCGCCTTTTGCGCAAAACGGCACTGGGCCTCGAACCCTCCGGATTGCGCACAAAACTGATCATTCCCGACAGTCAAATCAAGTATCTGACCATCGATACAGGAGACGCCTCAACAGAAGATCGCATCGCGGCTGCAAAGACCGCGTTGGACGGTGCCACACCCTATCTCGTTGCAGATTTGGCCTTCGACATCTCGCCTGACGGCGATCAAACACATGTCGCCGCCGTCGCCCAGGACACGCTGGCAGAGGCGGAAGCCTTCGCAGTGCAACACCGCTTCTCGCCAATTAGCTGTGTGGCAATTCCAAATGAAGCTGGTTTTTTGGGAGAACCCTTCTTCGGGCCCACAGTGCATGCCGGCACGATCATGGAACCCGAAGATGTTGTTGACGCAGACGGCGTTGCAGTTGTCATCATCGGCGACATCGCACATCCCGTGGACGATGAAAGTGACCCCGCGCCCGGAAGTGTCGAAGACCCAATTGAAGCCCCGACGAGGGAAGCGTTGGTTGAGCAATCTGATGGCACCGAAAACGGCGTTGAGGTTTTATACGATGAAGACGTAAGCGATGTTGAAAGCCTAGCAGACGCAAATGACCTCGATGAGGCTGCGGCAGAACCAGAATTGGTTGAGAACCAAGCAAGCGAAGACGCAGAGGGTCGGGTCGAGAACACAGAACCTTCGAATTATGAAGAGCCTTCTTGGGAAAGTGCTGACCAGATCGACGAACCCGAGCTGGTGTTTGACGATGGCGTCAACGAACCAGAACCAGAACCAGAACCAGAAATCGCACCTGAAGGTCCCCAAGACAGCAGTAAAGTTGTCACACGCGAACTTACGCCCGACCCTAGCGGCCCAGCCAGCCATCGGCACCTTGCCGTAACCCGCATCTTGGACGACGAAAACGCGCCAAGTCTTGGCGGCGTCACCCGCGATGCTCCGACGATCCCCACGCCAGAAAGTGCAAACATACTGGCCGCGTCTATTCCCGAGATGGGACCCGTCGCCCACAACTCGCCATTTGAGCGTGAGATTTCGCCGCAACAGAATCCAGCCCCCAGACGTCCTGACGTGCCCGGAGCACCGGATTTGTCAGCAGGTCCAGAAGCCGCTGCAGCGACGCTTCGCAAACCGACTTTGCCGCTTGATGAAGACTCGCCCAACGATGTCGTGCCAATGCGCGTTCGATCAGGTGGCTTTTTTAGCCGCCGCCGTAAAGAACTGCCGCCAATTCTGACCAAGCCACCTGCCCCAAATCCGGTGGACAAGGCTGCTGCCAAAAAGGCGAAACGTTCCGAACGTCAACGCATGACTGTCTTTGGTGCACGCAAACCTGAACCCGCTAACGCTGTCGTTGTTGGGGGGAAACCCAGATTTCTGGGTCTGATGTTGACGGCCGTTTTACTGGTGTTCTTAGCCGGGGTTGCCGCGTGGGCGTCGGTCTTTATAGACAATGGTCTTGCGCGTTTGTTTGGCCCGCGTGTGCAAGACATCGCGATCACGTCTGAAGAGCTAGAGCCGGAACCCGAGATTGGATCACCCATCCTGACGACCTCGTTGGATCCGATCTTGAAAACAGCGCCACCACCAACATTGCTGCAACCCGAACCACTGGTAGCACCCGCTTTTGACGACGAAGAAGCGAAAGAATATTACGCGATAACAGGAATTTGGGTTGTCGCACCAAAGGTTCCATATCCCCCGCAATTGGTCCCATTGGACAATCTCTACATTACATCGATTGATCCCGCGAACCCGTCTTTTGACTCAGTTGCGTTGCCTGCCCCGCAGGAACATGACACGGATAAAGCCCTGAACGCACCCTCGTCCCCGGCCCCAGCCGGCACAGTATTCGCATTAGATAGCCGTGGTTTGGTCATCCCCACACCGCAAGGCGCGTTGTCCCCAGATGGGATCACCGTCTTTTTAGGCCGCCCACCTGTCCTGCCACCCAGCATCCCCGATCGGGCTGCCCAAACACCCGAAGTTACGACAGAAACCGATCAGGCACTTGCCACGGTTCGCCCGCGCGTGCGCCCTTCAAATCTGGTGGAAAACACTGAGCGGCGAAATCTCGGCGGCGTGAGCCTCTCTGAATTGAAAAAATTCCGCCCTCAACTTCGTCCCGAAACTCAGAAAGTCGAAGAAGAGAAAGACGAAACTCCAACCGCGCAAGCCGTAATATCGTCTTTGCGCCCCGATGCGCGACCTCGCAACTTTGACCGCCTCGTCGCCCGTGCTCAAACGCGACGCGAAACAACCCCTGCTCCGACAACCACGCAACCACGCGAAACTTCGACTGTTGCCCCGCGCACCGTCTCGCCTTCTATTCCGTCAAGCGCGTCGGTGACGCGTCAAGCCACTGTGAAAAACGCAATTAATTTGCGGCGTGTAAATCTGATGGGGGTTTACGGCAAACCCTCCAGTCGCAGCGCGCTGGTCCGATTGGCAAACGGTCGGTTTCGCAAGGTCAAAGTGGGCGACCGCATCGACGGCGGACGTGTATCAGCCATTGGCGATAGCGAGTTGCGGTATCAGAAAAACGGGCGCAACATCACTTTGAGCATGCCGCGCACCTAAACTGCATTGCGTAGCAAATCTTGCGCCAGCGCGTCTCTTTTAACCGTCAGTCACACCAGCTTCTGCGAATGTTGCCATGCCAGAATGGCAGGCAATCGCTCCTTTAAGGATGCCGATCGCAAGCGTGCCACCCGACCCTTCGCCCAAGCGAAGTCCCAATGATAACAACGGGGTTTTTCCCAACTTGTTGAGTAAATTCGCGTGTGCCCCTTCCGCGCTGAGATGTCCGGCAACGACGTGGTCCAATGCATCTTGCCTCGTTTGCGCCAAGCAAGCCGCGGCCGCAGAACAAATAAACCCGTCCAATATAACAGGAATACGTTCTGCTCTGGCGCGCATCATTGCGCCCGCCATCGCGGCCAATTCACGCCCGCCCAACCGGCGCAGGATTTCCAACCCATCGCCTTGTCCGGAATGTAATGCCGCCCCGTCTGCAACAACGCGTGTTTTCAAATCGAGCGCGTCCCCCTGCACACCAGTACCAGCCCCCGTCCAATCCTGCGCAGCGCCATCATACAAAGCGGTACAAATTGCAGCGGCTGATGTGGTGTTCGCGATCCCCATTTCCCCGGTCACAAGTAAGTCAGAGCTTGGATCAACCGCATCCCAACCGGTTTGAACGGCTGCACAAAATTCCGCGTCTGTCATAGCCGGAGCGGTCGTGAAGTCTTGAGTCGGCGAATCCAAGTCTAAAGCATGCACAGTCATCTTCGCGCCAAACGCCTTGCACAGTTGGTTGATTGCCGCACCGCCTGCCTCAAAGTTGAATACCATTTGCATCGTCACCTCGGGCGGAAACGCTGAAACGCCGCGCGCGGCGACACCGTGGTTGCCCGCAAAAACGATCACTTGCGGTGTCTCAAGGGTTGGCCTGTCTGTGCCGCGCCAGCTTGCATACCATATGGCCAGATCTTCAAGCCGTCCCAAAGCCCCAGGGGGTTTTGTCAATTGCGCGTTGCGCTCTTGCGCACCTGCCTTTGCCTGCACATCAGCAACAGGGGCTGCCGCAAGTGCGGCTCGGATATCATCAAGCGACGTAAATTGGGACATGGCTGCAAACCTTGTGAAAAAAGACTGTTCAATCGTCATTATCAATTGGCAGCGCGACCACAACCCGGCACAAACATCGGATATGAAAAAACAGCAAAATACTACCTTGGTGCATCCAAATGACGTGCTTGTTGCTGGCGCATTGCTGACGCGCCTTCCCCTGCCACATGCCCCCGATAGTGCATTTGCCCGCCAATCCTGTGCAAGCTGGAGCTATCCCATCATAGGCGCGGGATTGGGGCTGCTGGCGGCTTGCGTGTGGTGGGTTGCTGGGCTGATCGGTTTGCCAGCGGTGGCGCAAGCTGGGCTGAGTTTGGCCGCACTCGCTGTAATGACAGGCGGGCTGCATGAAGACGGGCTGGCCGATACCGTTGATGGGTTATGGGGCGGATATGATCCAAAGCGTCGACTAGAAATCATGAAGGATAGCCATATTGGAAGCTATGGCGTCCTTGCTCTCGTTTTTGGGGTCGGCCTGCGTTGGAGCGCTGTGCTAGCGGCAGGACCTTGGGCATTGATTGCGGCCACCACCTTGTCGCGTGGGGTTCTGCCCGGCTTGATGATCACGCTTCCCTTTGCCCGCCAAGACGGGTTGGCCCGCAGCGTTGGCATGCCACCACACGGAACTGTTTGGCTTTCACTTGCTATCAGTCTGTTGATCGCAGCCGCGATTGTGGGCTTATCACAGGCAGTTTTGGCGCTTGTTTGTGCGTGTGTTGTGACCGCAAGCCTTGGGCTTTTGGCACGCCGCAAAATTGGTGGGATCACTGGGGATATCTGCGGCGCGGCGCAACAATTATCGGAATTGGCGGTTCTTTTTGCTTTGGTGATCTGACCCAAATTCGAGCCTGCCCAAAACTCCCAACCACGACAAAAGAAAAACCCCGAAACCAAAGGTTCGGGGCTTTCAATGTCGCCTAGATGTTCGATCGTTTTACGTGGTGGCGACAGGGGCTGGTGCCCGGCTGTTAAGCACTTCGCCGATTGTGCGACCTGCCTCGCCTTCATCACCGCCATCTACCGCCGCAACTTCGCGTGTTAACCGTTCCAGAGCCGCTTCATAAAGTTGGCGTTCGGAATAGCTTTGCTCGCGTTGGTCGTCGCTGCGATGCAGGTCGCGAACGACCTCAGCAATCGCAATCAGATCACCAGAGTTGATCTTTTGTTCGTATTCTTGCGCTCTACGTGACCACATGGCCCGTTTGACCTTGGCCTTGCCTTTGAGCGTTTTCATCGCATGCGCAATGACATCAGGGGTGGAAAGTGGGCGCATCCCAACTTCCAGTGCCTTGTATGTCGGCACAGACAGCTTCATCTTGTCTTTTTCAAAGAGCACAACATACACTTCTAGCGTAAAGCCTGCGACTTCTTGCTCTTCGACGGAAACGATTTGGCCCACGCCATGCGCGGGGTACACAACAAATTCGCTTGGACGGAAGTCGAGTTTTTTCGACTTTGACATATGGTCTTTTCCTTTGGCTCCGAGGCCGATTGGCTCCCGGTTTATCGAACAGTCAAACCCAATACGACCGAGGGCATGCTTCGGCCCCTTATCGAATCAGATTCATTGAATTTTTAAGCTTGGTTGCGTCTCACGTGGTCTAAGCGCTTTACGCACCTGCTGGTTGCCTCTGTTTTCTATGTCCCTGTTTTTGCGTCGAATTCCGGGAGTCCCCAAAGTTCAACGCCCATAGGGCGACCCGATTGGGCCTTCTTGTCAGAGAATCATAGCACAAAAAGCAGTCTACTAAAAGGCGACGCCGGTTAACGCCCTGTTAACCCCAAAGAATAACGTCAGCCAAGCGGCCCTCAGCCGCCTTCGCCCGGTGCCTCAGAGAAGTACTTCTCAAGCTTGCCTTGCTCGCCGTCACGTTCTTCCGCTTCCGGCAATGGGTCTTTTTTGGTGATGATCACCGGCCACATTTCCGAATATTTGCGATTGAATTCAACCCACTTGTCCATGTCTGGCTCAGTATCAGGACGGATCGCGTCCGCTGGGCATTCTGGCTCGCACACACCACAGTCGATGCATTCGTCTGGATGGATTACCAGCATGTTCTCGCCTTCATAGAAACAATCTACGGGGCAAACTTCGACGCAGTCGGTGTACTTGCAGGCGATACAGCTGTCGTTGACGATATAAGTCATGGGGCCTCAAACGGGGGGTGTTCACTTGTGTGCCAGTTAAACCAGCCATTGGGATCATTCAAGATGCCGCGCCCGCGAAACATCTAGCTTGCGGCGATCTTTCCCAGTTGGGCGGCCTTTGCCTTCGAATGCAGGATTGTCTTGTCGATCAGCGGGTTCACGGGGTTTTGGCGGATCAAGGTCGGTATAGAGCGCTTGAGCTTCGGTCGCTGGCCCCCGCCGCGTGGCCAAAGCATCCACTTGGATCACACGAATGTGTTTGTCTTTTGCGAAGGTCAGCACGTCGCCCGCGCAAACAGTCGTCGACGGTTTGAGTATTTTATCCGCGTTTAGACGAACATGCCCAGCACTCACCTGCGCAGAGGCAAGGCTGCGCGTTTTAAAAAAACGCGCATACCATAGCCATTTGTCCACACGCAGCCGCGTTTCGCTCAAGGGTTATTTGTCCCCTTTGAGCGCCATCAAGGCCGCGAACGGATTGTCTGGGTCGATGGCTTTTTCCTTGCGCGGAGGGCGCGCTTCGAAATTGCGCCCACCTTGAGGTTTGCCACCTTTGCCCTTTTGTTGACCGTCTCGATTCTGGCCACCTTTACCTTGCGGGCGTTTGCCGCCTTTGCCGCGTGGTTTGTCTTGTGATCCGCGTGGTGCGTTGGCCTGCCCACGATTGCCGCCACGATTATTCGCAGCCCGACCGCCCCAAGCAAATGTGTAGAACACTTCGACTTCGGCATCTGCGGCAGGTTGTTCTGCTGCGACTTCGGTTTTGGCTTCAACGTCGGACGCGTCAGTCTTTGAGCTTACATCAGCCGCAACTTCCGGCTCAGTTGGTGCATCCGCGACGGCTGGCTCGGCTGCGTCTGGTGCCGATTGATCAGCCTCGCCCGCAACCTTTGTTTCCACAGTAGGCTCTTCCGCTTTCGGCGCTGCTGCTGCGGAAACTGGCTTCACTTTGGGCCGTTCGCCTTTTTCGGTTTTGTAGCCCAGCCCTTGCATCAGGTCTGCAAATTGCTCCAGCGTCATTCCGGTGATCGACAACATATCCGGTTTAGCTTCAAAGCCGCCGCGCGTGTTTTCACCGCGCAGCATGTCTGCCAAACGTTCTAGCATGTCGATCCGGATCGCGCGCTGCCCCGCAATTCGATATCCAGACATTGTGTCCGCACCTTGAGGCGCTTGAACGTCAGAAGGAATCGTCACCAGACCGGGAGGGGGAGATTCGGGGAAGACATCGAGTCCCTTTGCGAGGCTCCATAGGACCAATCGCAATCGGGTTGGCGCCGGTTTCAAGACCAAGGGCATAAAGATGGTGAACTGACCAAACCGCACACCGTGCTTACGCAACAGCCCACGCGCGTCTTGCTCAAGCGCTTTCACGTCATCCGCCACTTGAGCGCGCGGCAAGATACCCATGCCTTCGACAAGTTGGAACGCAAAGCCTTTGGCGAGCCCTTCAAGAGCTTCGTCCTTGGACATCGCAATCATAGGTTCAAAAAGCGCAGCGATCTTGCGATCGATGAAGTGCTGCAAGCGTCGTTGGACTTTTTCAGCCACCTCCGGCCCGGCAACATCATCCACGAAAACAGTGACTTGCGGCTTCATGATCTCGGAACCTGCAACGAGTTTCCCGACCGCAGACTTGCCCCAGATCAAACCGCCTTGTTCGGTGAAATCGATATCCGTATCGGGCGCATTATAGAAGCGGTCCGCGCGCAAATGGAAATGCGGCGCAAGCGCTTGCAGCGCCGCCGTTTTGATCGTTTTCGCTTCAGCATTGCCCGCGCTGGCATCTTGCGTAAAGCGGAAGCCATCAAGCTTGCCTACGAATTCGCCTTCAACGGTCACTTCACCAGTATCACTAACTTCGGCCACCATGGCTTCCTTCTGTCCTAGCCGGCGAAGCAAAACTGATGTCCGCCGGTCTACAAATCTTTGCATCAAACGCTGATGTAACGCGTCCGATAGTCGGTCTTCTACAGATCGCGTCACGTCACGCCAATGAGAATCGTCGCGCGTCCACCCTTTGCGCTGTGCGACATATGTCCATGTGCGGATAAACGCCAATCGTTTCGCGATGGTATCGATGTCCCCATCTTGGCGATCAATGTGTTTAACTTGGCGCGCAATCCAATCATCCGGCAACCCGCCGCGTTCGTGCAAATGGTTGAAGATCAACTCAAGCAGATAGGCATGTTCGGACTTTGAAATCCCTCGGAAATCTGGAATGCGGCACACATCCCAAAGCAGTTTAACCGATGGTCCATCCGTGCAACGCGCCGCGATCTCCGCGCCCTGCCCCAATGTTTTCAAAGCGATCAGGTCGTCTGCATCACGTGCTTTGACCAGCAATTCATTGTCGGGTGGCTGCTCAAGCGTAGCGACAAGCCGGTCAATCGATCCAAACTGCAAAGCTGAATTTCGCCAAATCAACTTTTTTAACGGTGTGAACCGGTGATCCATGATCGCCCGCGCCACCCCGTCATCCAAAGGATGTGCATCGCCAGTGGTCCCAAAAGTGCCATCCCGCATCCCGCGCCCAGCCCGACCTGCAATCTGGGCCAACTCATTGGGTGCCAAAGGACGCATCCTGCGGCCATCAAACTTGCTCAGGGCAGAAAAAGCGACATGGTTCACATCCAGATTGAGCCCCATCCCGATAGCATCTGTCGCCACCAGATAATCAACCTCTCCGGCCTGATACATCTCAACCTGGGCGTTACGCGTTCGTGGACTAAGAGCGCCCATAACCACTGCTGCGCCGCCTTTTTGGCGCCGTAGCAGTTCGGCCAAAGCATAGACGTTATCCACTGAGAACCCGACCACAGCAGAACGCGCAGGCATGCGTCCTGTTCGTTTCGATCCCGTGTGTAGCAAAGTAGACAAACGTTCGCGGTGGATAAAGCTGGCTTCTGGCACCAAGTCACGGATCGGGCCACGCATAGTGTCGGCGCCCAAAAACAAGGTCTCATGCAAACCGCGCGAGCGCAGCAATCGGTCGGTAAAGACATGTCCACGTTCAGGATCAGCGCACAATTGGATTTCATCGACGGCCAAAAAATCGCAGCCCATGCCGTCAGGCATCGCTTCAACCGTGCAAACCCAATATTGCGTGCGCGGCGGTACGATGCGTTCTTCACCCGTGACCAGCGCCACGACTGACGGTCCGCGAATTTCGACGATCTTATCATAGACTTCACGCGCGAGCAGTCGCAGCGGCAACCCGATCACTCCGGTGCGGTGGCCCAGCATGCGGTCGATAGCATAGGTGGTTTTGCCAGTATTCGTCGGGCCGAGTACAGCCACAACGCGACGAGATGCGTTCACAAGGTCGCCCTTCTAAATGGGGTTACAGCGTCCGCCCGATTCCCTGGCGCTTTAATTGTTCGATGGCCTCAATCGCTTCTTCGTGATGTGGGTTCAAAGCCAAAACCTGACGATAGGCATTTTCGGCACGCACGAAGTCGCCAAACTGCTGAAACAACGCCCCAAGGCCGAAGATCGCGTTATAGTGATCAGGATTAAGCACCATCACATGACCCAAAGCATCCAAGGTTGGTCCATAGAGGTCGGCTTGAAAATAAGCGCGTGCTAAACCATGCCAGCCTTCGGCAAAGTCCGGCGCATGATCGGTTAAGGCTGTGAAGTGTTCAATCGCCGCGTCCAGATTGTCTTCATCCAGCGCCTTGCGCCCCCGGCGGAGCAACAAATCCATTGAAGCTGAGCCACTTTTGGACCACTCTGAGCGCAACGTTCGATCAATGCGGCTCGCCTCTTCAGGAGAGGCCGTTTGCAACGATTCGAGAAGACTCTCGGCACGGTCTTGTGCATGCAAAGGTAAGGAATACCCGACCATCACAATTGCTGCCGTTACGATAAGGTGGTGAAAGCTGTGTTTAGTTCCCATATTCGAGAGTGTAACACCCAACGCCGGTAATTCCAGATCACTGGGACATATTCCGGCAAAAAAACACCTCTGAAAGGGTAACAAAGATGAGTGACATTCTTGATCAGGCCGTGACGGCCCTGAACGAAAAGCTGGGCGGCGCTGATTTTGGCGGTTCTGCGAAATTTGCAATCGAAGATGAAGGCGCAGTTCTGATCGACGGGTCTGGCGCGCGAATCTCTGATGACGAGGCGGATGTCACCTTGTCTGCTGATGTCGAAACGTTCCAAGGCATCATGAGCGGCGACACAAACCCAACCAGCGCCTTTATGACAGGCAAGTTAAAAGTCGATGGCGATATGGGCATGGCGATGAAACTTGCTTCTGTCTTGGCCTAGAATTTTATGAATGCGAAGGGCGACAGCATGGACCTGAGTGAAGCACCCCTATTTACAGATGCCTCACCCGGGCCAGCCGATGGCGCGGCGTGGTGGATGCAGACCCAAGATGGTGTGCAGATACGTGCCGGTGCTTGGGGGCGCGATGCCACAAAAGGCACCGTGCTGCTGTTTCCCGGACGCACAGAATACATCGAAAAATATGGGGTGACGGCGCAGGAACTCGCGGATCGGGGATACGCAACGGTCACACTGGACTGGCGTGGCCAAGGGTTGGCGGATCGCAGCCTCCCAGATCGACGCGTTGGCAATGTAGGGCACTTTAACGAGTTCCAACAGGATGTCGCATCCATGATGCGTTTGGTGCAAAAACTTGACTTGCCCAAGCCCTATTATCTTTTGGGTCACTCGATGGGTGGGTGTATTGGATTGCGTTCGCTGGTGGACGGGCTCGATGTGCAAGCTGCCGCGTTCACGGGGCCGATGTGGGGCATTCGAATCGCGCCACATCTTGTTATCCCCGCATGGATTTTGGCACATGTCATGCCGATGATTGGCCTCGGCGGCAAAACGCCCCCCGGGACCAGAATAGACCCCTATGTTTTGGCTGAGCCTTTTGAGGACAACCAACTGACCCGCTTTCGCGAAATGTGGGATATGATGCGCAACCAACTGATCGCGCATCCAGATTTGGGCCTTGGCGCACCGAGCTATATTTGGCTACGCGAAGCTCTGCACGAAACAGGCGCTTTGGCACGACGCAGTTCGCCTGCGCAGCCCTGCGTCACGTATTTGGGCACAAATGAACGCATCGTAAACACGCAGCGTATTCATGATCGGATGTCGCGTTGGCCCAATGGCCGACTGGAGATGGTGTCGGGTGGTGAACATGAAGTGCAACTGGAAGATCCAGACACACGTAAATGGCTGTTTGACGATATGTGCGCACATTTTGAAAATGCGACGGGCTAAACCACGCGCTGTCAAACAGGTTTTGCGACGAGTCATTCTAACATAAGCAGTGGGCAACGCGCTCTGCCCCGCTATGTTTTGCTCCATGGATAACAGATCGCTCCTTTGTTTTCGGCCATGCGGGATTTATTGCCCTAGGGGCGATTTTTACATCGACCCATGGCGTCCGGTCGCGCGTGCATTGATCACCCATGGGCACGCTGACCATGCTCGGCCCGGTTCTGATGCATATCTGTGTACGGATATTGCAGCACCCGTGATACGCCATCGCCTTGGTGATATTCAGTTAGACACAATAACATACGGCGAAACACGCGACATTAACGGCGTCACAGTCAGTTATCACCCCGCAGGCCACGTACCCGGCTCTGCGCAAATACGCGTCGCATACAAAGGCGAAGTCTGGGTTGTTTCGGGCGACTATAAGCTGGAGGATGACGGCCTCTCCACGCCCTTTGAACCAATCACGTGCCAACATTTCATAACGGAAAGCACATTCGGTTTGCCGGTCTTTCGCTGGCAACCCCAAGAAAAGGTCGCCGCCGAGATCAACACGTGGTGGCAAGCCTGCGCGGCGCAAGGCAAGACCGCAATGCTAGGGGCCTATTCCCTGGGCAAAGCGCAACGATTGATGACAATGCTCGAAGATCACGGCCCCATCCTGACCCACGGCGCGATTGAAGCCACCAATAAAGTGATGCGGGCCCAAGCGATCAATCTACCCGACACAATTCAAGCCACAGCTGAGGTGACCGCAAAATCCCATCCCAGCGCGCTGGTTATAGCGCCTCCTTCCGCCTTGACAGCGACTTGGGCGCGCAAATTTGGACCACGCGAAACGGGATTTGCATCGGGCTGGATGGCAATCCGTGGCATCCGGCGAAGACGCGCAGGGGATCGGGGTTTCGTGATATCAGATCACGCCGACTGGAATGGCTTGTTAGGCGCAATCCACGCCACCGGCGCAGAAAACATCTATGTCACCCATGGCTACACAGACATATTTTCGCGGTACCTTAACGAGCAAGGCTGGAACGCTTCAGTTGTCGAGACTGAATTCGGGGTTGAAGAAGATAACACTCCTGAGGATCTGGCATGAAAGAGTTCGCAGAGCTGTTTCGTGCTTTGGACCAAAGCACCAAGACGACAAACAAAGTGAACGCGTTGGCCCATTTTTTTGCGACGGCCAATGAGGCAGATCGCCTTTGGACGATCGCGCTGTTTTCTGGCCGTCGTCCGAAACGTGTAGTGACAACCACCAAGCTGCGAGAATGGGCTGCTGAGGCCGCAAATATCCCGCTTTGGTTATTTGAAGACAGCTATCCAATTGTTGGGGATTTGGCGGAAACCATCGCGCTGATTTTACCGTTTTCTACGTCCTCTACGGATCGCGGTTTGACCCATTGGATCAATGTATTACGCGGCCTTTCCGCTGTGGAAGAAACTGCGCGAAAGTCATCTGTTGCCACAGCGTGGGGCGAGTTGGATGATGTGCAACGTTTCTTGTTCAACAAGCTCCTGACGGGTGGATTTCGCGTGGGTGTCAGTCAAAAGCTGATGACACGCGCGCTTGCAAAAGCGACGGGCAAGCCGGAAGCGGAATTAGCGCATCGCCTCATGGGCAATTGGACCCCAGACTCCACAGATTGGGCCACGCTCATCGAAAGCGAGGACGCGTCGACGGACGCTTCCCGGCCCTATCCATTTTATTTGGCTTATGGATTGGACACCCCGACAGACACCCTTGGTGATCCAAATCAATGGCGCGCGGAATGGAAATGGGACGGCATTCGAGGCCAATTAATCCTGCGGGATGCTCAGCACTTCACTTGGTCGCGCGGGGAAGAGTTGATCACAGATAGGTTTCCTGAATTTGCACGTGCCGTAGATTTCCTGCCCGAAGGAACGGTACTCGACGGAGAAATACTTGCGTGGGATTATGCCTTGGACGCCCCCATGCCCTTTAGCGCCCTGCAAAAAAGGATCGGGCGTAAAACTGTTTCCAGGAAACTTCTGAAGGACGCCCCGGCCCTCTTTTATGCTTATGACATATTGGAAGATCACGGCGAAGATGTGCGTGACAGCCCGTTTGCTCAACGGCGGAAACGTTTGGAAGTCTTATGCGGAAATCTGCCGAAGGGCGCCCCCATACAGCTTCCCCCACAAGTGCCGTTTTCAAGCTGGGACGTTCTAGCTGACCTGCGAACGACGGCTCGCGACGAAAGGGCCGAAGGTCTTATGCTAAAACGCGCTGATAGCCCCTATCTATCAGGCCGCAAAAAGGGGGATTGGTGGAAATGGAAACTCGACCCACTGACGATTGATGCTGTGATGATTTACGCTCAATCTGGGCATGGCAGACGCGCCAATCTTTTTACCGATTTCACATTTGCAGTCTGGTCAGGCAATGACTTAGTTCCCTTTACCAAAGCCTATTCAGGGCTGACCGATGCCGAGTTTCGAACAATTACGGCGTGGGTTCGCAAGAACACGCTGCAACGGTTTGGCCCAGTACGACAGGTCACACCACAACACGTTTTCGAGATTGCGTTTGAAGGTATTCAAGAAAGCACCCGGCACAAATCTGGCGTTGCATTGCGGTTCCCACGAATGTCACGTTGGCGTGTCGACAAACCGGTTCATGAAGCCAATTCACTAAATGATTTGAAGAAAATGCTTGAAACGTATGGTTGAAAACGGGAACAGCCCGCCTCTTTTGGCAGCCTCAAGCATGACTGGAGCGGGCCGTAACGCAAATCTTTCAAGATTTGCAGACAGCGATCCTTTAAGGATCGCTTGCGACGCCGCCTTCAAGCGCTTAGCTATCGAGAAGACACAAATTGAGGTATCCCATGTTCCAACTGCCCTTCCCCGTTCGCGACGCACATGCTGGCTCTGGCAGCAAAGATTTGGGCGATTTGCCGGAATGGAACCTTGATGACCTCTATCCCGGCGAAGACGCGCCCGAACTTAAACGTGATCTTGATTGGCTCGAAACGTCTTGTGCAGCGTTCGCATCTGATTACGAAGGCAAACTTGCCGATTTGGATGCCGCTGGTTTGTTGGACTGCGTTTTGCGCAACGAGAAGATCAATCAAATCGCGGGCCGGGTCATGTCCTTTGCGGGATTGCGATACTATCAGAAAACCACTGACGCAGATCGCGCGAAATTCATGTCCGATTGTCAGGAAAAGATCACCAACTACACGACACCGCTTGTGTTTTTCACACTGGAACTGAACCGTCTCGAAGATGAACATCTCGCCAACTTGTTGACGCAAAACGTCGACCTTGCCCGTTACAAACCAATCTTCGACCGTGTCCGCGCAATGAAACCGCACCAACTATCTGATGAGATGGAAAAATTCTTGCATGATCTTGGTGTTGTTGGTGACGCTTGGGAGCGTATGTTTGACGAGACAATTGCCGGTCTCAGCTTTGTGGTGGACGGTGAAGAACTGAACATTGAAGGGACGTTGAACCTGCTCACTGAACAGGACCGTACCAAACGCCAAGCCGCTTCAGAAGAACTGGCAGCCGTTTTCAAGGACAACATCAAAACCTTTGCACGCGTCCACAACACGCAAGCCAAAGAAAAAGAAATCATGGACCGATGGCGTGGCATGCCATCTGCGCAACATAGCCGCCACTTAAGCAACCAAGTCGAGCCCGAAGTCGTTGAAGCTTTGCGCAATGCTGTTGTTGCGGCATATCCAAAACTCAGCCACCGCTACTATGAGTTGAAGCGGAAATGGCTTGGGTTGGACCGGATGCAAGTGTGGGATCGCAACGCACCTTTGCCAATGGAAGACACACGCATTGTCGACTGGGAACAAGCCGAAAAAACTGTGATGGAAGCCTACACAGCCTTCGATCCACGCATGGGTGAGATTGCCGAACCTTTTTTCCGGAAAGGTTGGATCGACGCTGGCGTGAAGCCCGGAAAAGCGCCGGGCGCCTTTGCGCATCCCACTGTGACCAACGTACACCCGTATGTCATGCTCAACTACCTTGGCAAACCGCGTGATGTGATGACCTTGGCGCATGAACTTGGGCACGGTGTGCATCAGGTTTTGGCTGCAAAACAAGGGGAGATGCTGTCCTCAACGCCGCTCACATTGGCTGAAACGGCTTCTGTCTTTGGCGAAATGCTCACGTTCCGCAAAATGCTTGATGATGCGAAAGACCCCAAAACGCGTAAGATTTTACTCGCGGGCAAGGTCGAGGACATGATCAACACGGTTGTTCGCCAGATCGCGTTCTATGACTTTGAATGCAAACTGCATGAAGCGCGCCGTGGTGGTGAGTTGACCCCAGAAGATATCGGCGAACTCTGGATGTCCGTACAGGGCGAAAGCCTAGGCCCAGCCTTTGACTTTATGGACGGGTACGAAGCCTTTTGGGCCTACATTCCGCATTTCGTGCATTCCCCGTTCTATGTTTACGCCTACGCGTTTGGCGATGGGCTCGTGAATGCGCTGTATTCCGTCTATGCCGAAGGTGCGGAAGGCTTTGAGGACAAGTATTTTGCCATGCTCAGCGCGGGTGGATCGATGCATCACAAGGAACTTTTGGCCCCGTTTGGCCTTGATGCCTCGGACCCTGCATTTTGGGACAAAGGGTTGTCGATGATCTCTGGCTTCATTGATGAATTGGAAGCGATGGAGGATTAATATCCTCGTTCAACACCCCGGTAAAACGCATCGCCGAGCCGTTCTTGGCGATGTCACGCTGGTTGCCTGTTCCAAGTCCTTGGGGCGGGTGTCAGGATGTGGTATTTCGCAGCGTTTCGTATTCAAAAGGCACTAAAATGGTGATCCCGGCAGGCGCTATAACTTTGGACCGTATTTCTCCGCACCACCTTCGGCGTGTGGAACATATTGAAGTTCACCCGAGCCAAATACCGTACTCCGGCACTGTCCAAGAGGCATTTGAGGCCGAAGAGCCGCGGGTCGACTTCCATTGCATCCAAAAGATGAGCCAAATGGTCGGCTTTTTCAAATTGGACCGCGATTATTACAAAGTGCATCGTTTCGCGACGGGGCTTGAGCTTGGCGTGCGCGGATTTATGGTCGATCAACGCGTGCAAGGCCAAGGCATTGGGCGCGCCGCCATTGAGGCCCTGCCTGCTTATGTCCGGCGCGTGTATCCGGGTATAATCGGTCTGGCATTGACCGTGAACCAGTCGAACGTCTCTGCATATCACTGCTATTTGGGCGGTGGTTTCAAAGATACCGGACAAATCTGGCCGCACGGAGACGCTGGCCCACAAAATATCATGAAGATGACGTTTTGAACTGGCCTATGTGACCGCGTAATAGACGAAACGCCCCACTCAATTCCTTAGACGGGGCGCAAATCAGTTATGTCTTGCTGTGGGAGCCGTCACAGAGCGGCCCGTTTTCAGAGTGTTTACAGGCACAGAAAAAGACTTTTTTGCTTTCGCTGGCTTCATATTTGATTGGATTAAAACTGCTTCCTTTATGCGATCCATCACAAAAAGGTTGTTTGGACGACCGCCCACATGAACACCAAAAATATGATTTCCCGGCCTCCACGTCGACAGGCATTGGGGATTTCTGGACGATGATTGGGCTGTCGTCGGACATTCGCTGGCTCCTTTTTAGCTTGCTGCGTTAAAGGTAGCACAAAAAATGAACGGGCAAAGCCCGGGGGAAGGGCTTGCCCGTTCTAACCAGACGCGCACGGGGCGAGCGCGAAGGTCTTAGCTTAGGCTGTAGAGGCCAACATGCCTCTGGCTTTGGCCAAATCCCGCATTTTCTTTTGTAGCTTTTCGAAGGCACGCACTTCGATTTGGCGGATGCGTTCACGGCTGACATTGTAGTGCCCTGACAGGTCTTCCAGCGTCACAGATTTCTCAGCTAAGCGTCGTTGGGTCAGGATGTCTTTTTCCCGCTCATTCAAAACTTCCAGCGCTTCGGCCAGCAATTCGCGACGCGTTTCTAGCTCGTCCCGTGCTTCGTAATCCGCGGCTTGATCGGCATCTTCATCTTCCAGCCAATCTTGCCATTGCATCGTGCCCTCACCTTCAGAGCCGACGGTCGCGTTCAAGGACGCATCCCCGCCCGACATCCGCCGGTTCATCGAGATCACTTCTTTCTCGGTTACGCCCAAATCTGTGGCGATCCGTGCCACGTTTTCAGGACGCAAATCGCCTTCTTCCAAAGCACCGATCTTGGCTTTGGCTTTGCGCAGGTTGAAGAACAGTTTCTTTTGGGCCGACGTGGTGCCAAGTTTCACAAGGCTCCATGAGCGCAGGATGTATTCCTGAATAGAAGCCCGAATCCACCACATCGCATAGGTCGCCAAGCGGAAGCCTTTTTCCGGGTCAAACCGCTTTACGGCCTGCATCAAACCGACATTCGCTTCCGAGATGACCTCGGCTTGCGGTAACCCGTATCCGCGATAGCCCATTGCAATTTTTGCCGCCAGACGCAGGTGAGACGTTACCATGCGGTGCGCCGACTTAGTATCCTCTTGCTCAACCCATGCTTTGGCCAGCATGTATTCTTCTTCCGGTTCCAAAAGCGGAAATTTCCGGATTTCTTGCATATAGCGGTTTAGGCCGCCTTCCGGTGTTGGTGCCGGTAAATTTGCATAATTAGCCATGTCGCTCCCCTTCCCATGTTTAAGGGCTTAACATCCATATGGGGGCGCGCTCCACGTTCTACAAGAGGTGCCCGAATAATCGCGCAAAACCTGCCCCGTCTTCGTTAATATTGAATGAACAAGCGCCACTTGCTAGGTCTGCAACAGTGCATTCACGCGCATGTGCTGTGTGTGACAGGTATCTTTCGCGCAAAAACGCACCAAAAACACGCCGCGCAGTCTTGTAAATGGGCACCAAATTCCACTGCTTTCAAACACGCTAAGCCCGTAACACCCTCAAAATGCTCTCAAAATCTGATGGCAAGTTAGCTTCAAAGCGCATGTCTTCGCCTGAAATCGGATGCGTAAACCCAAGAACCGCCGCATGCAGCGCCTGACGGTTGAACCCAGCTAAGGCCATAACGGCGTCCTCGCTCAAGGCATCCTTGGCGAGTTTTCGCCGCCCCCCGTAAGTCGGATCGCCAATCAAGCCATGCCCGCAATGGGACAGGTGCACTCGGATTTGGTGCGTACGCCCTGTTTCTAACCGACACTCCAGCAGCGCCAAACAAGGTGGCTTTCCAAAACGTTCTAAAAGCCGCGCCCGCGTGACAGCATGGCGACCATTTGCCCATGTCACGGCTTGTCGTTGTCGATCCGTTTTGTGGCGTGCCAACATTGATGTGATCTTCATCACATTGCCCGGCTCAAAATTCACACCCTTCACACCGCGCAACCTTGGGTCAGATGTTTCAGGCACACCGTAGCACAATGCCAAATAGGCGCGCTCGGCAGAGTGCGCCGCGAATTGATCTGCTAACCCGTGATGCGCGGCGTCAGATTTTGCGACGACCAACAGCCCAGAGGTATCCTTGTCGATTCGGTGCACAATACCGGGGCGTGCAACGCCACCAACGCCGGATAACGATACCCCGCAATGGGCCATCAATCCGTTGACCAAGGTTCCAGACGGTGATCCGGGCGCGGGATGCACAACCATACCGGCCGGTTTGTTGACCACAATTAGCGCGTCGTCTTCATAAACAACGTCCAATTCCATGTCTTCGGCCCCGATATGACTGTCGGCAGCGGCTTCAATGGTGATTTCAACCTGATCGCCCTCGGAAACGCGGGCTTTGGCATCGCTCGCGACCGCCCCGTTTACACGGACGGATCCGGCCGCCAACAGTTTTGCTATTCGCGTGCGCGACAAGGACACGCCCTCTGGCACATCGCGTGCGAGGGCTTTATCAAGGCGCGGCGGGGGTGCCTCGCCTATGGTGAAGTCGATGAATGTTTGCAAATGGACGATCTCCCCCTGCCCGATCCTGTTGAAGAACCAAGAAGTCTGCGGTTTCTGCGCCGGTTGGTAACGGTTCTGACCATCACGATGATCCTCGGCATGATCACGGTTGTGGCCGTTCTTGTGCTTCGGTTCAACCAATCAGCGCCAGATCAAGTCACCTTTCCCAAAGAGATTGCCCTACCCGACGGCGTAATCGCCACAGCGTTCACCAAAGGGACAGGCTGGTATGCTGTTGTGACAAGCAACGACTCGATCCTGATTTACGACGCAAAGTCCGGTGAGTTGCGCCAGACGATCGAGGTCAAAACCCAAGACTAGATTTTTACAGAAATGTAAGAGGGGATGGTACCACCTCCTGGTCTCGAACCAGGGACCTCCTGATCCACAATCAGGCGCTCTAACCAACTGAGCTAAGGCGGCACTAACGCCCAGATACCCCCGAGGATCGACGAATGCAAGACCGTCAAAAGCGATAAATCCACGTTTGCTCCACCAGATCCTGACCAAAGCTGTGAACTGGGTGCGACTCAGTTAGAACCCACCCTGCGCTGAGATATAGCGCGCAAGCTGCCCGGTGGCTTTCGTGGGTCCACAATTGCATGCCTGCATAGCCTGAATCCCGTGCAAATTCCATGCACTGCGCCAACAACTGACGCCCCACGCCTTTGCCACGCGCTTCTGGCACCAACAGAAACAAGCGCAGTTTGGCAGTCTGTACGTCAAGGCGGACACAAAAGATCGACCCAAGGCGCTGCCCTGCTGCCTCAGCAATCCAGCCCCTTTCGCAGGCGGGGTCGTGTCCGGCAACAAACTCCGTCAAAATGTCGCGCACCAAAGGTCCAAACGACTCATCAAACCCTTCAGCGGCTGCGTAAGTCGTCGCGTGCTGTTCAATAAGCCAATCCATATCGGACGGATCAAACAGGCGAAGGTGCACATCATCCATGCACGCAATCTGCGCCAGCTTATCTTGCCTTTCAAGCCCACAAGCGCTAGCAGGCGTGCGTCAAACCAAGAGGCGACCATGGGTATCAACAACGAACGCGACATCGAAGCCAACTTGCAAATCGGCCCCACAGATCAGGGCATGGTACGCATTTTCATCGAATCAAAAGGCGTTGAAATTCCTATGGATTTCGAACCCGAAGAGGCTGACGAAATCGCCGAGGAAATCCGCGCAGCTGCCCGCGCCGCAGAAGCCGTGAAACGATAAATCAGACCACCCGGTCACCCGGATGGCCTGCAAGGCGCGCAACACCCTCTTGCAAAAGCGGGGCCCCCACAGAGCTGCTGCGCACCTGTTTTGCCCCTAGAACGCGATCCGCGCGCCAAAATTGATCGACGCTGCACTGAAATCACCGCTCACCACACCGGTGGACGCGCCTGACGGGGCAAACCTGTTGCTTTCGATGTCATAAAACTCGCGATAACGCGCGTCTGCCGTCAACGTCAGCTTGTCTGACACCTCATAAGCAACACCCACAATCAGCTGCAAACCAAAGGCCGTGTCGCTTTCATTGGCCTGCACGCCCGGGCCATAAAACAAATCCTGGGAAAACCGCCCGACGCCCACGCCTGCCCCCACATACGGGGTCAACGCGCCGCCGGTCTCGAAATCAGCATAAATGTTGGCGAACAAGGTTGTGGCCTCAATCCCGCCACTCACATTGCTTTCTGTCGGCGTCGCATTGCCCGAAAACCGGATCGCATCCGCATCCGACTCGCCATAGCTCAGCTCAATTTCACCGCGCACGCCGATTTTGTCGCTGCTCAGGCGCGAAAAATTGCGACCAATGCCCAAGCCAAGCTGAAAGTCATTGTCGTAATCGGTATCGACGCTGTCGCGCGCACCATTGATGATGCCATCGCTGTCTTGCGCGCCGTCAAATGTGAAGCCGCCAAAGCCAAAGCCATAAAGCCCAGCCTCCTGCGCCTGCGCATCGGTGGCGCTCAATACTGCCAGTCCCAGTGACAAAACCAGCGCCGAAGGCACCGCAAATTTTGTCGAAAACGTCTTGTGATCCGTGGTCTGTGTCATGTCAGTTTCATCCCTTTTGTCTGCGTTGACACAAGGGTAACCCGCCACGTCGTGGCTGTATTTGATCACGGAATTTCACACAAACGTGTGGCGTTATTTTTAATAAAAACCACCATTTACCCGGTAATACAGGGATTTATCCCGCCAAACCGGCATTAGGATCACGCAAATTCTGTAAGCGCCGCGCGGCATGCACCGCAAACTTGTGCACCATCACTTTGCGCCGCGCCGCCGCCAATCGCACCTCTGGCCCCATACGGACGATATCACCGTCATAGGAATCGGCAATCATCAAACCCGAATCCTGCGGCAACAGATCAACGGGAAAGTCGCCGTCGACCGCCCAAAAGAACCGATCACACCACTCCAGATAACCTTGCCACTTGGAATCGCTCATAAAATCCGCACGACTGGATTTGCACTCCACAATCCAAATCTCGCCCTTTGGGCCCAGCGCCATCACATCAACCCGCAATCCACGCGTGGGCACAAGCTCTTCGACCGTGGCCCACCCAAGGCTGGCCAGATGGCGCGACACACCGCGCGCCAACAGCTGTCCCGGCATCATTTTGGGCACAAGGCCCGCGGTATCAGACGCATTTTGCATAGCTTCAGGACTATGAACAAAACCTGAACAAAAGCAAGCCCACGCCCCGCCAACAGCCCAAGCGCCCCGCCCCCTTGGCCTTTGAGGTCCCCGCGCCTACCTTAGAGCGGACCATTTGGGGGATAAACATGAGCGACGACACCCGCCTAAGCGCAACCCAGGCCAGCGGCGTGCGCTATGCGCGCGAACTCGAGGGGCACCTGGGATGGCTCGACACGTTTTCGGGCACGGCCCTTGGGGTGCTGGCAACAGCCTCGGGGATTTACACCTATCTCGGGGTGTCTTCGCTGCTGGATGAAAACGGGGCAATGTCGGTGTTTGCTGCGATTGCCTATTCTGTGGCGGTGTCGGTCGGCATTTTTGTGTTCTGGTCTTACATGATGCGGCTGTTTCCGGCTGTGCGCTCTGCGCGGGCGCGCATTGGCCTGATACTGGCCATGGGGGCCGGATCATTGGCGATTGTGGCGATGTCGTCGTGGCTGAATGCGGCTGCCTTGGCCGGATCAGCCGCCGTCGAACAACACCTCGCCAAAACGGTACAGGATTATCAGGTCAGCCTGGAACGCGCCCACGAAGTCGCCCTCACCGGGCAATCACTGGAACGCGACGTGGCACGCGTGCGCCAAAGCTTTGAGGACCTCAGCGAACAAGAAGCCGCAGGCTCGCTCTCTGGCTTGGCCGGAC
>JBDWAL010000004.1:2500-50000 GCA_039978895.1 Aliishimia sp. | reverse complement strand
GCCATTCGCCACCTTCGCCGTGCATTTCGTCTTCGCCGGCATAGTAATCCTCAGATTTTTTGAAGTAGGGCAAGACATCATCCCAGCCCCAGCCAAGGTTCCCCATTTGGCGCCAACCATCATAGTCCCGCGCCTGACCGCGCATATAGATCATGCCATTGATCGACGAACACCCCCCCAGCACGCGCCCGCGCGGATAGTTCAACGCACGGCCATTCAGCCCGTGTTGATCCTTGGTCTTGAATCCCCAATCCGTCCGTGGGTTGCCCATACAATACAGGTATCCAACAGGGATATGAATCCAGATATAGTTGTCTTTGCCACCTGCTTCTAATAGCAAAACACGGTTCTTGGGATCCTCGGATAGACGATTGGCAAGAACGCAGCCCGCCGATCCACCGCCCACGATGATATAATCAAACTCTTCTGAACTTCCGGTCATGATACAACTTTCATGTTTGCGTTAAGGCAGGTGATGATTTCCAGCATGGTGCGTGGTCTTTGTCGACCAAAACAGCCCGGACCCCTTCGGCCAGATCGGGATGGCGGATGGCGCGTTGCATGGCTTCAAATTCACGCGCAAGGCAGTCTTTTAACGACGCGTCCCGCCCACGTCGCAGCAGCCGCATGGTTTCCTGCAAGCTGCGCGGCGAGACTTTATCAAGCGTCTCACGCGCATATTCTGATCCCACTGCAGTGCGTTTGGATAAACAGTCTTTAATGCTACAAAGCGTCGATTGATCAAAACACATGGTGTTGGCCGCAAGGTTTAGCATGCTGCTTTGATAGCCGGGGGCGGCGCAAAAGGTCTCCAGCACAGCGTCCAACGCGGCATCAGGCACTCCGAGCGCGCGCATTAATCCGTTCACATCGTCACCGGGCAACATGTGGGTTGAAATGCCCAATGTTTGAGCGTCAAAGCCCGCAACTTGCACGCCAGTCAAGCCCATCCAAAAGCCGCCGAAATGCGGCATGCGGGGCAAGAAATAGCTACCGCCGACGTCAGGGAAAAACCCAATCGCGGTTTCGGGCATAGCAAACCGGGCACGATCCGTCGCAATGCGGACATCGCTTTGCATAACAAGGCCTAACCCCCCGCCCATGCAGACCCCGTCGACTAATGAGATGATGGTTTTTGCATAGCCGGACATGCGTTGAATCAGGTTGTATTCTTCTTGGAAGAACTGTTCGGCGTCCACATAGTTTTGCGCCAATGAAAGGGCGCGAATTCGGCGCATATCACCACCTGCACAAAACGCGCGATCCGTCTCGGAGCGCAAGAGCACGCGATCAATGGTCGGGTCATCCTCAAACCGGTCAAATGCCCGAACAATGTCGCGCACCATGTCGAGCGTAAGCGCATTCATGGCCTGCGGACGGTCAAGACCAATGATCCCGATCTGGCCAGCTTGCGCCACTGTGATATGCGATTGATCCGACATGGTGTACATAGGGGCCCGACTGATTACCGGTTGCGGAAGACGGGCGCGCGCTTGGCGACAAATGCGGCCATACCTTCTTTTTGGCCGTCCGTGGCAAAGGCGGCCTGAAACAAGCGGCGTTCGTGCATCACACCCTCAGATAGGTTGGATTGGAAGGCATAATTCACGGCCTCTTTGGCCATCGCGACGGCGGGGGCGTTCAATCCAGCGATCTGATGGGCGGCTTCAAGGGCGGTTTGCAAAAGCTCGTTGCCCGGAACAACACGCGCGACGATGCCAGAGGCTTTGGCCTCGACTGCGTCAACCGTGCGGCCCGTCAGGATCATGTCCATTGCCAGCGATTTCCCGATGGATTTCGACAACCGCTGCGAGCCGCCAATGCCGGGCAAGATGCCGAGCTTGATTTCGGGCAAACCGAACTGCGCATCCTCGGAAGCGATGATAAAATCGCACAACATCGCCAGCTCAAACCCGCCACCAAGGGCAAAGCCGCTGACGGCGGCAATCACGGGCTTCTGGATAAAGCGTATCTGGTCCCAATCGGCAAATATGTCGTTGCCCAACAATTCCACCAGCGTCTTTTCCGCCATTTCTTCGATGTCGGCCCCCGCAGCAAAGGCGCGCGGGCTGCCGGTGATGACGACAGCACCGATACGGTCATCCGCATCGAAAGCCTTTAACGTGGCCATGACCTCGGCCGCCAATTGCAGGTTCAGGGCGTTCAACTGCTTGGGGCGGTTCAAGGTGATCAAACCGACATGTTCGCGCCGTTCGACAATAATTTGTTCAAGCGTTGTGCGTTCGATGCTTTTATCGGCGGATTTTTCGGCCTTTGATTTTAGTGTCTTGGCTGTCATTGATCTCTCTCCCACGTCTGGTGTCAGCGCTTAAGCCCGAAAGACGCCCAACCATAGTCTTCGGCATCGGTTTGTGCGTGTTTCTTGGCAGTTTGGTTTTGGTCATAGGCCTCTGCGTCGGCCATAACTTCGGCGAGGATGTCCTCTCGGTGCTGGTTCAGCGCCGGGGCCACCTGTGCGGCAGCAGGATCCATGTCTTTATAGGCGGACAGTTTCACCGGGTTGCCCGCGGTGCGGAATGGCTTGGCACTTTTACCTTCAACCTGCACAATCATATTGCGCGACAAAAGCTGCGGATGGTCGAGGATCCGGTCGATCGTATTGATCGGGCCGCAGGGCACGCCGACCTCGTTCAGTTCGTCCAACCAGTGCTGCACGGGCATTTTGGACGTCACCGCATCGATGGCTGCGACCATCTTGGGCCGGTTGCGCACCCGCAGATCATTGGACGAGAAATCAGGGTCCATAACCAAATCCGGCGCACCAATTGCGTCGGCCATCAGCAGGAATAACTGGTCGTTGCCTGCCGCAATGACAAAGCGTTCGTCTTTGGCCTGAAACGTCTCAAACGGCGCCAAGGACGGGTGGCAATCGCCAGTGCGCGTAGGCACTTTGCCTTCCACATCATAACGGGCAAGAGCGGTTTCCATCAAAGCGGCCTGACAATCGAGCATGCCGATATCAACGCGCTCGCCCTGCGCATTTTGTGTGCGCCTATAAAGAGCAGCCAAAATGCCGATAACGCCGAACAAAGCCGCGCCTAAATCACCAAAGCTGGTGCCGACACGGGCCGGGCGTTCACCGGGCCAGCCGGTCAAGCTCATCACGCCCCCCATGGCTTGGACAACCATGTCATAGCCCGGCAGATCAGACATCGGGCCAGAATGGCCAAAGCCGGAAATAGACGAATAGATCAGATGCGGATGGGTCTTGGCCAAACGCTCAGCGCCATAACCGAGGCGATCCATCACGCCCGGGCGGAAATTCTCGACCAGCACGTCGGATGTGTCCAACAATCGTTCCAGCAATTCCCGGTCGCGGGGCGACTTGATGTCCAGAACGATGCTTTCTTTGCCGCGATTAAAGCACATGAAATATGCACTTTCCGCGTCAACGAACGGCGGGAACGCCCGCGTGTCATCGCCAGTGCCGAACTTTTCGACCTTGATGACCCGCGCGCCCAAATCGGCCAGCACCATGGTGCAATATGGCCCTGCCAGAACCCGTGAAAAATCAAGAACTGTGATCCCACTAAGCGGGCCGCCATCAAGTTTTTCATCTTTCGAATTTTGCATTGTCTGCCTCCTCCCAAAGCGACGACGTTACCGGGCGACCGGCATCGCAAACTCAGCGCCCTTCGAAATGCTTTCCGGCCAGCGTTGCATGATCGATTTCTGTTTTGTGTAGAAACGCACGCCTTCTTCACCATAAGCGTGGGTGTCGCCAAACAGGCTTTTCTTCCAGCCGCCAAACCCATGCCACGCCATTGGCACCGGGATCGGCACGTTGATGCCCACCATGCCAACTTGGATCTTGCGGCCAAATTCGCGCGCAGCATTGCCATCGCGGGTGAACAGGCTGACGCCGTTGCCGAATTCATGGGCGTTGATCAGATCGACACCTTCCGCGAAATCCTTGACGCGAACGCAGGCCAACACGGGGCCGAAAATCTCTTCGCGGCAGATGGTCATATCGGGGGTCACATTGTCGAACAATGTGCCGCCCAACCAATAGCCGTCCTCAAAGCCCTCGACCGTGAAATCGCGCCCGTCCACAACAAGGTCAGCGCCTTCGGCGGCACCTTTTTCGATGTAACCTTTGATGCGATCATGGGCTGCTTTGGTCACGACCGGACCCATCTCTGCGTCCAGCTCCAGCCCGTTCTTGATCGTCAAATCACGGGCCCGCGCGGCCAGCATCGGCACAATCTTATCAGCAACATCCCCCACAAGGGTTGCGACTGAAATCGCCATGCAGCGCTCTCCCGCCGAACCGTATGCCGCGCCGACCAGCGCATCGACGGCCTTTTCCAAGTCCGCATCAGGCATCACCAACATGTGGTTTTTTGCACCACCCAAAGCCTGCACCCGCTTGCCGTTGCGCGCTCCGGTCTCGTAGATGTAATTTGCAATCGGAGTAGAGCCAACGAAGGACACGGCCTTCACATCGTCATGGGCCAATAGGGCATCAACAGCGACTTTATCGCCCTGCACCACATTAAACACGCCATCGGGGAAGCCTGCTTCTTTCATCAACTCCGCATACATCAGGGCGGGCGTCGGATCCGTGGGCGACGGTTTTAGAACAAAGGTATTCCCAGCGGCGATTGCGACAGGGAACATCCACATCGGCACCATGACCGGAAAGTTGAACGGGGTCACACCAGCGACAACGCCCAAAGGTTGGCGCAGAGTCCAGTTGTCGATACCCGTAGACACCTGGTCGGTGAAATCACCCTTGAGCAGTTGTGGAATCCCGCAAGCGAATTCAACAATATCAATGCCGCGTTCGACTTCGCCGCGGGCATCGGTAAAAACCTTGCCATGCTCTAGCGTGATCGCGCGGGCCAGTTCATCTTTGTTCTCATTCAGCAGGTTCAGAAAGCGGTTCATCAACCTTGCGCGCCGGATCGGTGGCATATCGGCCCACGCCGGAAACGCGCTTTGAGCCGCAGCAACGGCCGTGTCCACATCCTCGACCTGCGCAAGGTCAACGATCCCAGTTTGAGCACCTGTTGCCGGGTTAAACACGGCTTGGGTTGCAGCATTTGCACCAGCATATGATTTGCCGTTGATATAATGCCCGATCGCGTGAATAGTCATAGAACGCTCCGATATTGAATTTTTGGAACTATGTCGGCTTTCAACGCCAGAATCCAATGAGTATTAACATCTCGCATTATAAGGGGAAGTTATATTGAGATCCATCCAAGACATCCGCGTGCTTGATGCGTTCATCACCGTGGCACGCGAAGGAAACGTGTCGCGCGCAGCCGAGAAATTGCATTTGACGCAGCCCGCTGTCAGCCTGCAACTCAAGCGCTTGGCGCAAGACACAGGCCTGACGCTGTTCACACGCACGTCCAAAGGGCTGGAACTGACACGGGACGGAACAGCACTGATCGCGAAGGCTGAAAAGGTGCGCGCTGCATTGACCGAATTTGGCCAAACCGCGCGCAGGGTGAGCGGTGATGTGCGCGGCACCCTGCGGATTGGCACCATTGTCGATCCAGGGTTCATCCGTTTGGGCCGATACTTGTCGCTGTTGGTCGAGGGGTTCCCCGATTTGCGGACGAAACTGACTCACGGCATGAGCGGCGAAGTGATCAACCGCATTATTGCCGACCAAATTGATGTCGGTTTCTACCTTGGCAGTCTGACCCCTTACGAGCCCTCGATTGATCCCGACCGACCCGACGGGGCGTCCCTTTTCCATGAAAGAGAGCTGACAACATTCACCTATCAGGTCCTAGCCCCGAAAGGATGGGAAGACCGCGTCATGGGCAAAGGCTGGCAGGCGCTGGCCGATCTGCCATGGATCGGCACCCCCCAAGAATCTGTCCATTCCCGGCTTTTGGATGCCGAACTGTCTGAGGACGGCATCACACCAAACTACGTCTGTTCGGTGGACCAAGAACCATCCATGTTAGCGATGGTGCGCTCTGGGGTTGGACTAAGCCTTTGTCGGGAATCTATTGCGCTAGATGAAATGCAGACGCGCGGTCTTGTTGTCGCCGATCAAGTGTCGATCCAAACATCGCTGCGCTTTATCACTCTGAAATCCCGCGCCAAAGATCCAAACGTCAAAGCGGCGTTCGAGGTTCTTGCCTCGGCATGGGATTAACAACCAGAACAGATTTGCGTTGTGTGACTTGAAGTAAGACCGCTAGTGTTTCGCTGCAAGTTTGTCGCGGTGTGACAATAGCTAGCGTTCATGCACAGCGCAGCATTCGGGACTTTGGGTTCACTCCTGCCACTCACTGAACGACACGCCATTGCCCGGTATGTGGAAAAGCTGACGTTCCGCGAGAACACCCGTTGTTAAAGACTATTGGCTGCGCTCCGTTAACCGGCCCTCGCACAACGCGCGGCATGTCCCGCGTTTCGGGAACCGCTCAACACATTTTCGGCTTTGAAACGCCAGAGCAGTCTATCTTCATGCCCAGAGCGCGATGCGGCCAAGGCTGGCCAAACAAATCGCGATCAGTAAAATCAGGCAGAACTTTCGATAGAACACGTGCCATGCTGGTTGGAATGCCAAGGTGCCGATCAGAACACCTGCCAATGTAACGGGCGAAAGAACCGCCCCCCGGATAAGTGCCGTCTGCGTCATGACACCATACATCACCAGATAAATCAGCGATGTGAACATGCCGACAAAAAGAAACATCGTCAGAGCCGCCCGCATTTCTTTCGGTTTGGCTTGACTTGCAAGAACGTAGAGCGCGACAACCATGCCGCCGACCGATGCAAGGCCGGTCACAATTCCTGCTGTCGTGCCAACACCATATCGCCCCGGTTTGGTGGCCAGCACTACAGGCATCCGGCGCGAGAATTGCAAAATGGTCAAAATCAAAATGATAAGAACAGCGGTCAATTTGGATAACTCTGGTGAAACACTGGTCGTCGCAAACAGGCCAATGGGTATGCCAACATATGATCCAATGACGAGCGGCCAAACTTGTGACATGTCAGCATCGCGCACACCGCCTCTGAACATGGCAAGGCTGGCCGCACCTTCCAGAACATAAAAGACGGGTATCAATTCCACCGGTGGTAAAATCAACACCAGACATGCCATTGCGACCGCAGAAAGGCCAAAACCTGCGAACCCCCGAACGCATCCGGCAAGAAAAACAACTGCGATACAGATGGCGAGTTCACTCGCGGAAAGGCTCAAGTGATAAAGCAAAGTGGCAACGGGGTCAGCGTCAGGATTATCTTGGAACTGAATGGTGAAGAGCATTTGAGCCTCCCGTTGTTGCCCCCAACATCACCCCGCAAATTCACATACACAATCAGTGAATCTGCATCTATCGTCTGCAACTATGCAGCAACTTTTTTGGAACGATCTTCGCGTTTTACTCGCCGTTGCACGGGCGCAGTCCCTATCTGGCGCGGCGACTTGGTTGGGCGTAAACGCCACGACGGTTTCCCGGAGGCTCAAAGCGCTTGAGCTCATCGCCGGAACACCATTGCTTCTGCGTGACAAGGCCGGAGGGCTGCGACTGACCCCAAAGGGGCTGGCGCTGGCAGAGCAAGCCGAAGGGATGGAACGGCATGCAAACGTGGCGGATACAGTGCTGGGCAGGGATATGGTGCTGGGTGGCACTGTTCGACTGACGGCTGTCCCGTTTTTGTTAAACCGCTTTATCGCCCCCAAGATTTACGACTTTATGCAGGCCCATCCCGCCCTGCAGGTCAGTCTTGTTCCCGACAACAGAAATCTGAGCCTCACAAGACGGGAGGTTGATCTGGCAATCCGCTTTGGAGAGCCGCAAGAAGGCGGCAACGCTGTACTGGCGCAGAAAATCGGTGACGTTAGATTTTCCGCGTTCACCGCCAGAGCGTTTCCATCGGCACCTGTAGCGGATCGGCCTTGGCTCATGTATGACCCTATCGCGGCACATCTTCCTCAAGCTAAATGGACGGAAATACTAGCGAAAGAAAATGGCGCACAGAGTTCAGGAATTTTGCTGCACGATCTGGAAACAGCGTTTCAAACGGTGCTCCATACACCGTCTTGTGCAGTGTTGCCCGACAAGGTCGCCTGCGAAGATCAGCGACTTGTCCGACTAGAGCATCAAGGGCGTCAGGCCGAGATGTACCGTGACGTCTGGTTGATGCGGCATCGCGACATGCGCGATGTGGACCGCATCGATGCCGTTGTGACATGGCTGACCCAAGCAAGGCTGTTTGACTAGGATTAAAGCATCCCTAAATGGGGGGGGGCTGACACAGATCGAGACAAAACAGATAGCCAAGATGCTCGTGGCAAACTAAATTGGCCCGTTCATTGAACATGAACAAGTGATTGTTGCTCATCGTCAGAGGGCCTTTGAGAAGCTTGGGGAAGATCGCCGTGGGATTTGCACCATCGAGCTTAACCCACAAACTTATGAGGCCATCGTTTATCACCGAGATAGACAGTGACAACTTTTCTATTGGCCCGCCAAATCAGCCCATGCCAAGCCAAACTTGGAAAGGTACTTGCGCAGCCGGTCGCTGTCGTTTCGACTGACCCGCTCCTCTCGTGAAACCGCAAACAATCTACGCCCTGCTTGGCTGAGTGAGCTGGAACTTTGACAGGTTCGGATGACACGGGCGAGTTGGGCCACGTCGAAGGAATCCAAGGGTGTGTCGACAAAGTCAGCCACAAGCCTTCCATCGGCATCATTGTCCGATACACGCCAATGCAATTGCAGCGCCGATATTTCTTCTTCGACCTGTGCCCGCGTTATCCGACCGCGAGGCGCAAGCGTACACAACCTTAAAACGGCGCCGCTAAAGTCCCGAAAGTTCCCCGGCCAATGTGTCGATGACGCCTTGGAAAACCGCAACCAAAGCTCTGCAGCATCTGCATTGAACCCAACCCGCGTTCCAAGTTCTTTTTCAGCGCGCATCAACTCAAATTGAAGGTTGGCTTCAAAGTCCTCGGGGCGATCACGCAAGGCTGGTAAACGAAACGTCCACAAATTCAGACGTGACAGTAAATCCAGCCGAAATTTTCCCTCGGCCGCAAGGTTAGCAAGGTCTTGGGACGCACCTGCGATGACTTGGAAACGACTGGTAACTTCGGAATCTGATCCCAGCGGATAATAGCGCCCCGCCTCAATCGCATGCAGCAAGAGGGCCTGTTCTGCCAAGTCGAGTTCATCGATCTCATCCAAGAACAAGACGCCGCCATCAGCTTCACGCAACAAGCCCGCCCGCTCCGTACCCGGTTGACCCGTGTGACTGCGTCGCTGACCAAACAACATTGGCACGGCGTCCCCACCACGCAGCGTGGCGCAATTCACCTGAACCAAACGACCTTTGACACGGCGGCGCTGCAATTTCAGCTCATATATACGTTGCGCGAGTTCGGATTTGCCGGTTCCGGACTCCCCCAGCAACAAAATGGGCGCATCCGACAAACCCGCGACCTGTTCGATGCGGTCAATCAACGTGTTGTATTTTGCGTTCTTGGTCTCGATCCCGCCCTTGAGAAGATCGCCGTATTCTCTGGTTTGTTGATCAAATCGCTGCTGCAAAGCGTCGTAGCGATTAAGGTCGAGATCGATCAGATCAAAGGTGCCGTTCTTGTCATCATCACGTGGAGGCCCCGTTTGGATGAGGGCCGCTGGAATATGACGCGATTCCGACAAGAGGAACCAGCAAATTTGCCCAACATGCGTCCCCGTTGTCAGATGAATATGATATCGTTCGCGGTCTTCGTCGAACCCGTATTGTTGTGCGAAGTCGAAAAGTTTGGCGTAGACTTCTTCTAGGTCCCAAGGGTCGTCCATCTCCATTTGGACTAGCAACACTTCGGTCTCAGGGGACACCCTTTCAATTTCCAATTTCACGCTGTGCGCCAGACGGCTGAAATCGCGCGCATACAACAATTCAAATCGGTCGACATGAAAGCCATCTGTTTGGCACAAACCAACCGTTGGCTTCCACCCTCCCCGCTTTCCACGGTCAAGCTGTGTACCCAAAAAGCCAAGAACAACATTTCGCATACGTTTGATCCAAAATAATACAACACGATCCAAAAATATCGTAGTAGATTGAGATGCAATTCGCAAACTCACTATTATTATAACGCATTCAGAGGCTTATCTTAAATTTCAACATTGCTTGGTGTTCCCATGAAACCCTGTCAGAACAGGTGCACAGTAAGTGAAACTGCTAAGCAAACGGATGAATTCGCATCCGGAAAAGTGGCGGACCGGACGCATTTCCGGTCCGTCACGCCACAATCGTCACCCTCAAACGGGGGAACAATGACCAAAGGAAAAGACGATGGAAGATTTGAATACAACAGCATCGCTATCAGGCCATGACTTGAAAATTTGGGGTCATCAACCGGGACCAAACTTCCCCGATCTGTTGTGCCGCGCTAATCAGATGTTGGAAAACGGACAAGACGTTTCCGCCATTCGCAGCCATTTGGCCACCGAGATTCCGGTGCCACCAGAACATGTCGAGCTGCATGATGAAGATGCGATTTCGTTCAGTGTAAACTTGATCCCATCCGATCCTGATGAAGAAGCAAACCTTCTAAAGGTTCGCGAGACAATGCGCGCTGTGATGCGCACACCAACTGTCGTTGGTGGAGCCATCATGCCTGATGCCTGCCCTGCTGGTCCAATTGGAACCATCCCAGTGGGCGGTGTCGTTGCTGCACAAAATGCGATCCATCCTGGAATGCACTCTGCCGATATCTGTTGTTCGTTGATGATGAGTGATCTAGGTGATGCCGATCCTGCCGCCGTTCTTGATGCGGCGTCAAAAGTGACCCATTTTGGGCCCGGCGGGCGACCACAGGGGCAACGTTTTACTGTGTCGCTTGATCTGTTGGACGCGTTTCGTGCCAATCCGTTCTTGAATAGCACAAAGACAATTCGCGCAGCTCAAGAGCACATGGGAACACAAGGCGATGGGAACCACTTCCTGTTTGTTGGGGTGTCCCGTGAGACTGGCCGCACTGCGTTGATCACACATCATGGGTCGCGTGGGCCGGGGGCAAAACTCTATAAGGCTGGGATGGATATCGCGGAAAAATACCGCAAGCGCTATTCACCGAGAACTTTAAAGCAGAATGCTTGGATTCCAGCGGAAAGTGAAGATGGACGGGCGTACTGGGAAGCTTTGCAGATTATCCGCAAGTGGACCAAGACGAACCACAACTCGATCCATCAGGCGACGGTCGAAGCTGCTGGTGCGTCGGTCAGCGAAAGGTTCTGGAACGAACATAACTTCGTGTTCCGGCGTGGGGATATCTATCTTCACGGCAAAGGCGCAACCCCGGGTTGGTCCGACTTTGCAGCAGATGCGGACCCGGCGGGTCGGACGATCATTCCGCTCAATATGGCCGAACCTGTGTTGATTGTTCGTGGGACTGACGCCCCGCATGCACTTGGGTTCAGCCCGCATGGAGCGGGTCGCAATTGGTCGCGGACCGAACATATGCGCAGGCTAGGGTCCAAGACAGCCGAAGAAGCCCTAACAGAAGAGACAGCAGGTCTTGATGTGCGGTTTCATGGTGGCAAGGTCGACGCGTCGGAACTGCCGTCGAGCTACAAACCTGCGGCCTCGGTCGCGGCGCAAATCAAGTCGTTCGATCTGGCAGAAATCGTCGATTGGATTGACCCTTACGGGTGTATCATGGCGGGGCAAATGCCCCGTTTCACCCGGCGTCCTAAAGGTCGCAGAACATAGGCGTTCAAATTTGAACTCGGTGGATCGCTCAGTTTATTCTGCGGTCCACCAACACCCAATTGATCATTCAGGCTTAGATAATGGCACCACGTTCGTGGCGTCCTCAACTTCGTCGAAATCAAATTCATCCAGCCGCCTTGCACGATTGCCGGCCTTTTCCGCGCTGATCTTGATCTCGTCAATATCCTTGGCCGCTTGGCCAAAATGTCTGTCGAGGTTTCCAACCCGGTCGCCCAACCGCGTCACGTCTTTATGCAGCAATCCCAATTCCTTACGGATCGCACCAGCCTGTTCCCGCATGCGCGCATCCTTGAGCACCGCCCGCATCGTGTTCAACGTTGCCATACATGTGGTCGGGGACACGATCCAAACACGCGCGGCGAACCCTTCGCGCACCAACTCTGGGAAATTGGCGTGCAACTCTGCATAAACAGCTTCCGAGGGGAGGAACATCAACGCCCCATCCGCTGTTTCGCCGTCCAGAATGTACTTCTCAGAAATGGCTTTAACATGAGCCTTAACGGAGGTTTTCATCTGCGACGCGGCGGCTTTCAACTCTGCCTCAGTGTTGGCATTTCGCAGCGCCTCATAGGCCTCAAGTGGGAACTTGCTGTCGATCACGATTGGGCCCGGCGGATTGGGCAGGTGGATCAGACAATCAGCACGCTTCCCATTGCTGAGCGTCGCTTGCCACGTATACGCATCCGCAGGCAGAGCCTTGGAAACAATGTCTTGCAGTTGGATTTCACCAAACGCACCGCGTGTCTGCTTGTTGCTCAGGATGTCCTGCAAACTTAGCACATCGCCGCTCAACTTGGTGATATTGTCTTGCGCCTTATCGATAGCGGCCAGACGTTCTTGCAATGCGGTCAAGGATGTCGCTGTTTGCTTGGAACTGCCATGAAGACTTTCCTTCATCCGCTCCTGCATTTCGGTCATACCCCGTTGCGCGCGTACTGCGTTATCGGCCAATCTGTCTTGCATCTGTTGCTGGACTGCCGACAGACGCTGTTCCAACATTTGTGCCAATTGCGCCTGTCCGTTCGCGCCCGTGTCCGACACCATCTGAACCGAGCCGCGAAGTTGCTCTTGTCCTTGCGCCAACGCGTTTACGTTCTGCCCCAACATCCCCATTTGCTGCATCAAAGGGGCAATCATCTGTGCGGATTTCCCAGCGCGCCGCACAGATACGATGATCAAGATTAGCATCAGCAGGACAATTGATCCGGCCACAGCAATGGCAATCACCACGGGATCACTTGGATCAATAAGATAGGGGCCGATCTGTATCATGTACGTCCAAATAACCGTTCTATATCAGAGAGTTTCAATTCTACATATGTGGGGCGTCCGTGGTTGCATTGCCCCGAATGTGGCGTTTCTTCCATCTCACGTAGCAATGCATTCATTTCTTCACCGCGCATCCGCCGACCTGATCGGATCGAACCATGGCACGCCACACGGGACAAAATCGCTTCTAGCTTGGCCTGCACCAAGGCGCTTTCGCCCTGATCGGCAAGCTCATCCAGAATGTCCAACACCAAGGCCTCCGCGTTCACTTCGCCGAGCAAGGCCGGGGTTTCGCGCACGGCAATCGCATTGCCACCAAAGGCTTCAATGCCGAGCCCAAAGCGCGCTAAATCCTCTGCCACCTCTAGCAACCGTCCGGCATCATCAGCGGAAAGCTCCACGATTTCCGGGATCAACAACGCTTGCGAGGCGACTCCATTTTCGGCCATCTGATTTTTGAGACGCTCATAAACCAGCCGTTCATGTGCCGCGTGTTGATCCACAATCACAATGCCGGTTTCGGTTTGTGAAATGATATAGTTTTCATGTACTTGCCCGCGCGCGGTTCCCAAAGGATAATCGCCCGTCACCTCGACAACGGGTTCTTCCACGCGGCCAAAAACGGGGGCCGTTTCTTCGAATGTGGGGGCTGGATGTGGGGCCTGTATTGCGTAGTTCATCTGCCGCGCACCAGCAGATGGGCGATCCATTTGATAGACACGCGCGCCCGAAGAGGGTTCAGGCGTCATCGCACCCAAGGTTGCACCCGCGACCGTCGTTGAGGCCCGGTGCCCTGCTTCAGCCAACGCATGGCGCAGCGCCGAGACAATAAGACCACGTGCCAAACCAGGATCGCGAAACCGCACTTCAGATTTGGCGGGATGCACGTTGACGTCCACCAAATTGGGGTCGCAATCAAGAAACAGGGCCGCTGCGGGATGTCGATCACGGCTCAGAAAGTCGAAATACGCGCCGCGCAACGCCCCGACCAACAGTTTGTCGCGCACGGGCCGCCCGTTCACAAACAAATACTGAGCGACCGCAGAACCGCGTGAATAAGTCGGCAAAGCGGCGTAACCGGTCAGATGTAGACCCTCGCGTAATGCGTCAATCTTCAGTGCATTTTCGGCAAACTCCCGACCCAAGACGCGCGACAATCGCCCGTGCAATGCATCGAACATATCGCCGCTTTCACCCTCAGCCCGGAAAACTTCGCGCGGCACATCGCTGCTGACATCGCGCAACACAAATTGCACAAACGGTTCAGCCATCGCCAAGCGTTTGATCACATCGCCGATGGCCTGCGCTTCTGCGCGGTCGGTTCGCATGAACTTCAACCTGGCGGGCGTGGCGTAGAACAAATCCCGCAACGTCACCACCGATCCCGCATTGAGGGCAGCGGGTTTGACGGGCGACATAGCGCCACCTTCAACGGATATCTCGGCGGCATCTTCGCCGGGCACGCGACTTGTGATGCTCAAGCGCCCAACTGCGCCAAGCGAGGGCAAGGCTTCACCACGAAATCCGAAACTATGGATGTTCAACAAGTCCGTGCCGTCAATCTTAGACGTCGCATGGCGTGACAACGCGAGCGGCAAGTCCTGTGCAGAAATACCGCAACCATCATCCGTGACGCGGATCAAGGTTTTGCCACCATCCGCGTAATCGATCCCAATTCGACGCGCGCCCGCATCCAAGGCATTTTCGACCAACTCTTTGACCGCTGAGGCAGGTCGTTCAACAACCTCACCCGCCGCAATGCGGTTGATTGCTGCGTCGTCCAACTGCCGGATAACAGGACGGTTTTCGCTTATGTTGGGGTCTGGATGTGCCATAACGCAAAACCTAGCATAACTTACGGCGATTCTACTATGCCCAAACAAGCCAAGATTTCATCGCATTTCGCTGCTGACCTTACTTCGTAGCCGCCCTGTACCACGCAACAATCGCGTCACGTTCGACGTCTTCCATGTAGGACAGATTGGCAGGCGGCATCGCGTGGCTCACACCCGCTTGCAGGTATATTTCGCGGGCATGATGGGCAATTTGTGGGCCAGTGTCCAAGACAACACCCTTGGGCGCCCAGAGCAATCCATCCCAAGATGGATCCGACGCATGACACATCGAACACCGCCCCATAACGATGTCTTGCACCTGATCGAAACCCTGCGCTTGGGCATACATCGTCGCGCGTGATGACATCTTTTCCGCCGGGGAACGCATGGACGCAGTGCTTAACCACATGATGCATAAGAACAGCACAACGGTCGCGCCCCATGTCCAATGCGGATTGCCTGTGCGGGCATGCAATGAGTTGAAATAGTGCCGAATTGTGACCCCTGTCAGGAACACCAAAGACGCGATGGCCCATGAATTTTCCGTCGCAAATGCCAGCGGATAATGATTGCTGAGCATCAAGAAGATCACAGGCAGCGTCAGATAGTTGTTATGGGTCGAGCGCTGTTTTGCGATCTTCCCAAACTGCGGGTCAGGTTTGCGGCCTGCGATCAAATCCGCGACCACGATTTTCTGATTTGGGATGATGATCATAAACACATTTGCACTCATCAAGGTGGCTGTAAATGCACCCAAATGCAGCATCGCTGCTCGCCCAGAAAATACCGATGTGTAAAAGATCGACATGGCCACGAGTACGCCAAATAGCGCGACCATTAACGCGGTTTGGTTCACTTCGACGAACACCTTGCACAAAGTGTTGTAAACCAACCAACCAAAAGCCAACGACGCTATCGAAATCAAAATTCCCTGCCAGACAGACAGATCCATCACCGCGGGGTCAATCAAATAGAATTCAGCGCCAAGGTAATAGACCAAAGCCATCAAGAAAAAGCCGCTGAGCCACGTGGCATAACTTTCCCATTTGAACCAAACAAGCCCGCTTGGCATGTTTGCAGGGGCCACTAGGTACTTTTGGATGTGGTAAAAGCCACCGCCGTGGACTTGCCATTCTTCACCATCTGCCCCGCTGGACAGGTTGCGGTCACGGTGCAGACCAAGATCGAGGGCAATAAAGTAAAAGCTCGATCCGATCCAAGCAATCGCGGTTATCACATGAAGCCAACGCGCGGCAAATTCCAACCACGCTCCAAAAACTGCGATATCATACATGAAAGGGCGTCCTGCTCTGTGTCAGTGCAGGACGCTAATTTAGAACCGACACGAGGGAAAGGGGCCTGTGGCCTTGCGTGTCAAAAGATATGCAATTTCTGGCGCCCAAGTTTAGTCATACGTCAAGTGCCGCGCTTTGCCGCGAAAGATCGTATAAGCCAGCGCGGTATATCCTGCGATCATCGGCAAGACGACAACAGTCCCGATCAGAATGATGAACAAGCTTTCCGGCGCAGACGCGGCTTCATAAATCGTCAGCTTTTCCGGCACCACATAAGGGTAGAACGAATAAGCCAAGCCGAAGAATGCCAACACAAACAAAGAAATCGTCGCCGCAAACGGGACCCACGCGAAATTGTCATCTTTGGTCGGCAAATGCCGCAATGACAGCCACAACATTACGACCAAAGCAATCGACATAACAGGAAGCGGCGCGAGCAAGAAAATCTCCGGGATCGAAAACCACTTGTCCCAAATCCGATCACTCACCATCGGAGACGCCATCGACACTGTCGCCATGCCCAAAACCAGCCCCCAAATGCCGCCCTTGGCCCAACCAACAGCCTTGTGTTGCAAATGTTCAGACGTTTTCAGGATCAGCCACGCGGCCCCGATGCATGAATATCCGATGGTCAGGAACACCGCTGTGAGACATGCAAAGATCCAGTGGGTGGTCCCATTTTCCAGACCCATGATGTATTTTCCCAGCATGAAACCCTGCGCAAGCGACGTCATCAATGAGCCTGCAAAGAATGCAAAATTCCATGTCTTCTTCCACGGCAACGGCGCCTTCACACGAAACTCGAACGCAACGCCGCGCAGGATCAATCCAATCAACATGATCGCGACCGGTAGATACAATGCCGTCAGAATTTGCCCATGTGCAGCCGGAAACGCCACCAACAGCAGTCCTACCGCAAGAACCAGCCACGTTTCATTCGCGTCCCAGAACGGCCCGATGGAGGCCACCATGATGTCCTTGTCTTCCTCGGATGCGAAGGGAAACAACACCCCAACCCCTAAGTCAAACCCATCGAGAACCACATAGATCAGGATCGACACACCCATGAGAGCCGCAAACGTCAACGGCAACCATTGTGCTGGATCACCAAAAATTTCCATGTCTGTCTACTCCGCCGGAATTTGGCCGGGCAGCGCTTGCCCCGCGAGAGGCGAACTCGGGCGAGGTATGTCACCAGTTGCCGATTTACGTGCCAAATAGAACAACACCGCAATGTAGCTTGCGAGCAAGAGCGCATAGATCGACAAATACGCCGTCAACGTCACCCCGACATAGGCCGCAGGCACATCTGCCACAGCTTGTTTGGTCGACAAAACCCCATGGACAAGCCAAGGCTGGCGTCCGATTTCGGTTGTGTACCACCCAGCCAAGGTCGCCACCCACCCCGAGAATGCCATTGGCACCAACGCGTATAGCAAGGGTTTGGGCAGACCTTCCACTCCGCCCCGGCGCCACATCAAAAACACGGCGGCCCAGCTTAGGAACAACATCGCAAACCCGGTGCCAACCATGACGCGGAAAGACCAGAACACCTTCGCAACGGGTGGATGCAACACCGTACCGTCCTCAGCGACGAAGTCATTCAGGCCCGGCACAACACCTTCTGCTTTGTGCTTCAAAATGATACTCGCCATGTTCGGGATTGCGACTTCGAACCGATTTTCACGCGCGTCTTGGTCGGGCAACGCGAACAGCAAAAGCGGCACATTGCTGCTTGTTTCCCAATTGCCTTCCATCGCGGCGATTTTGGCGGGTTGGTGTTCCAGAGTGTTCAACCCATGGAAGTCCCCCGCAACGATTTGCACCGGAATGAGGAATGCCCCGAGGAACAAACCAGTCCGCATCGCCGCCCGAACAGCCTCGCTGCGATCGCCAATGATCCAGCGAAACGCAGACAATCCTGCCACAAGGAAGGAAACCGTCAGCCCACTCGCCAAAAGCATGTGTGTCAGGCGATATGGCATTGATGGGTTAAAGATGATGGCAAACCAATCGGTCGCAAACGCAACGCCTTCGCGCATCTCAAACCCAACCGGTGTGTGCATCCAACTGTTTAGGACAATGATCCAAAACGCGCTCATCGATGTGCCAAAGGCAACCAAGAACGTGGCCATCGTATGCAACCATCGGGGTACACGCGACCACCCAAACAGCATAATACCCAAGAACACCGCTTCGAGGAAAAAGGCGGTCAGCACTTCATAAGCCAGCAAAGGCCCAGCGATGTTGCCGACGGTTTCCATGAAACCCGGCCAATTTGTACCAAATTGGAACGACATGGTGATGCCGCTTACGACGCCCATCGCAAAGGATAGTGCGAAGACCTTGACCCAAAACTGATAGGCTTCGCGCCACTTCAGGTCACCCGTCGTGCTCCAGCGGAGTTTGAAGAACAAAAGCACCCACCCCAAAGCGATTGTGATCGTCGGGAACAGGATATGAAACGATATGTTGGCCCCAAATTGAATTCGAGACAGGATCAGCGTGTCCATCGGACGGCCCTTTGCTGTTAACCTCTGTTGGAACACATTTAGGTTCCATCATTCAAAGGTCATCGCAGGTGCGACAGCAGGGCACGCGACAGGGTGGCGCAGGCAGGCAAGGCATTGTTTATATGTAGATTCCGAGCAAACCTGACTTGAAGTTCGCCCGGAAATTCACTTGTTGTTGGCTCTATTTAAACGGCGGCGAAGCCTGCATCCAAAGCAGACAGGATTTGATCCACTTCTACTTCGGTGATAACCAAAGGCGGGGACATTAATATGTTGTTTGCACCCAATCGCACCATGCAGCCTGCCTCATACATCACCGAATGGATACGTTTCATTGTCGCCATGTCCATTGGTGTCTTTGCAGCCTTGTCCGAGACCAATTCCAAGCCTGTCATCAAGCCATGGCCACCGCGCACATCGCCCACAAAGTCGTATTTCGCGGCCAGCTTTAGACACCCTTCATAAAGTTGCGTGCCACGCGGCGCGGCATTCGCGGCTGTATTAATCCGCATCGTTTCTTCCATGCACGCAATGACCGCAGCAGCCCCTACCGGATGTGCCGAATAGGTATACCCGTGGAAGATCGCGCCCGCCTCGTCGGAGTTTTCGAACACTTCGGCGACCTTGCCGGACATCAATGCCGCGCCGACGGGGAAATAACCGCTGGTGATGCCTTTGGCGGTGCTCATCATGTCGGGCTTCACACCCCAATGGCGTGATCCAGACCAATCGCCTGTGCGCCCAAAGCCAGTGATAACCTCGTCGGCGATCATCAAGATGCCGTGGCGATCACAAATTTCGCGCATCAGTTTCATGAAGCTCGCGTCGGGTACGATCACCCCCCCAGCCCCAAGGATGGGCTCCATTATGAAGGCCGCGATGCTATTTGGGCCTTGAAACTGGATCTCATCTTCTGCCGCTTTGGCAATCAATTGCGCCAATTTCGCAGGATCTGTTTCGTCATATGGATTGCGATAAGGATAAGGAGCGGGCAAGTGGAAGCATCCCGACAGAAGCGGTTCATAGTTAATCCGGAAACGGTTGTTACCATTGACCGAAGCGCCCCCAAAATGCGTGCCGTGGTAGCCCTTTTTGAGACTTACGAACTTAGTTCTCTGAGGTTCCCCACGCAGTCTGTGATATTGGCGAGCCAACCGCAGGCACGTATCAACGGAGTCTGATCCACCAGACGTGAAAAAGACCCGCTCAATCCCATCTTCTGCAAAGAACTCCCGCACAAGATACGACGCTTCAATTGCAGTTGGGTTGGTCGTACCCGCGAAGGCCGAATAGTAGGGCAAATCGTACAATTGCTTGGCAATTGCGTCCTTCACCTTATCGTTGGAATAGCCAAGGTTCACACACCACAATCCGCCAACCGCATCGACGACCTCGTGCCCGTCAATATCCTTGATCTTGGAGCCATCGGCCCCAGTAATCACCGTCGGCGGGTTGGCTTGAGTGTCGCCGGGATGTCCCATTGGGTGCCACAAATGGCGGGCATTGTTTTCGCGTAGGAAATTGTCGTCTTTCATCGTGGCATCCTCCTTTTGGGCATATATCAACAGGCCACGAAAAAGGGCGCAGAGCAAGTCGCTCCGCGCCCCAATTTAGATCAAACAGTGCTTAGACGTCTTCGGGAAGCACTTGGTTGAGCACAATCGCCACGATAGCCGTTGGTGCAACAGCCGAAGTCAGAAGTGTTTTCCAAATTCCCGGAACATATTGCACGGCCTCTGGAACAAGGTTCAAACCAAGCCCCGCAACCAGTGAAACAGCAATGATCACCATGTTACGGCGGTTCATTTCGACTTCGCTCAGGACGTTCATGCCTGCAGCCGCAACCATACCGAACATCACAATCACGCCGCCACCCAGAACGGGCAGAGGCATAGACGCGATGACGGCGCCAACCTTCGGCAACAACCCGCACGCCACCAAAACCAAGCCGCCAACCGTGACAACGTGGCGGGACATAACCCCCGTCATACCAACGATGCCGACATTTTGGCTAAAGGATGTATTGGGCAAACCGCCAAACACCGCAGCAACAGCCGTGCCAAGCCCGTCCGCGTATGTCGCGCCCGCGATCTCACGATCTGTCGCCTCACGCCCAGCGCCTGCTTTTGTCGTCGCTGACACATCGCCAACGGTTTCAATTGCTGACACGATCGAAACAAGTGTCACAGCAAAGACCGCGCCTAAGCTGAATTCAAACCCGTAAGGCAACGCGGAAATCGTCGTGAACATAGCCGCATTGGCGACAGGTGCGAAATTGACCATGCCAAAGATGAGCGCCAGAATGTAACCTGCGATCAGGCCAATCAGGATAGCTGAATTGCTCAGCGTGCCTTTGGTAAAAAACTTCAACGCCAAAGCGACGATGATAACCGTTAGTGCGACAGCCCAGTGCATCGCAGAGCCAAAGCTTTCGGCTTCCATCTGAAACTTGGCAGCCCCGCCAGCAGCGTATTTGATCGCCACAGGGATCAGGTAAAGGCCAATGGCCAAAATCACGAGGCCGGTGACCAAAGGTGGGAACAACCATCGAAGATGCTGGATAAAGGACCCAAGAACGAAGTGAATTGCGCCGCCAATTAGACACGCAGTCAACGCTACGCCCAACCCCTGCGTCGCAGCAACCCCGGCCAAAACGCCAACAAACGCAAAACTGGTGCCTTGCATGATCGGCAAGCGTGCCCCAATTGGTCCGATGCCAACCGTCTGAAACAAAGTTGCAACCCCCGCAAACAACATTGCCATCTGGATCAAGTAGACCTGCTCAGCGCTGCCAAACGCCAACCCTGCAGCCCCAGCCACAATGATCGAAGGCGTCACGTTGGACGCAAACATCGCCAAAACATGTTGGAACCCGAGCGGTATCGTTTGCGCCAATGGTGGCGTGTCGTCTGGGTCAGAATAGTAGAACTGGTCGGCCATAAGTCGTTTTCCCCCTAGAGTTGTTGCGCCCAATTATCCCCGAGGCGCGATCAATTAAGAGATCACAAGGTACGGTAAATCAAGCAAAAACTCTTCCAAGTTTGGAGACCCACCAATTCTATCGACAACTGCAAATAATCCGGGCGCTTGAAGAGGTGTCAAAACACCATGCCATGTCCCGCGAAAGTAATTCACCCCCTGCCCCGGGGACGTTAGAAACGCCTGCGGGCGTCCCGGGGATCCGTCGATATCCTCTGCGACAATTAACAAGAAAGGGTGTTCGGACATCGGCAGAAACGCTTGGCTGCCATCGGGATGACGCTCAAGCAGCGTCAATTCATACGGCAAAGAACGTGGCTGTGCGTCAAACAGGCTGATCCCTGCGACGCCACCTGGTCCGAAATCCAAGTTGGCAAGGTCGTGATACCGTCCACACAGGCCTTGATTAATGACCTTGTCGGGCGCGCCAACCACCTCAAGCACATCTCCGAACTCAGAAAACGCGGCAGCAGTTAACGGCTGTGCTATGATTTCGCGGCTCACAGCGGCACGTGACGGTTAACGTCTTTGTAGAGCAAGTAGCGAAAAGGCTCATCCCCCGTCGCGATACAGGCTTGCGGACAAAACGCACGCAACCACATGAAATCGCCCGGACCGACATCAACCCAATCGGTGTTCAACAGGTATTTAGCAGTCCCTTGCAGCACATACAGGCCATGTTCCATCACATGTGTTTCTGCGAACGGAATACGTCCGCCCGGTTGGAACGTCACAATGTTCACATGCATATCGTGACGAAGGTTTAGCGGGTCCACAAAGCGCTGCGTCGCCCACACACCATCACAGTCCGGCATCTCGGTTAGGCGAACCTCTTTGTCATGTGTTACAAAGAAATCCGGTGGTAAAAGCCCATCAACCGAGACGTATTTCTTGCGTATCCAATGCACCCCAGCCGGCGTATCGGCCGTGTTGAACAGCGTCCATTGAGCGCCCGCGGGCACATAGACATAGGACCCTGACCGCAGGTCATACGCCGTGCCCTCATACGTCAATTGAAGTGTGCCATGAGTCACAAATAATACGGCTTGCGCCTGTGCATCAGGTTCTGGGGCAGACGAACCGCCTCCCGGCGACAGCTCTAGGGCGTATTGCGCGAAGGTTTCCGCGAAACCACTAAGAGGGCGCGCCAAAATCCACGCACGAGTTCCATCCCACCCCGGCAGAAACGAGGTCACGATATCGCGCTGTGTGACCGCTGGGATTACGGCGTAGCTGTTTGTGAAAACGGCCGTACCTTCCGGGTTCTCCTCTTGTCCGGGCAGTCCGCCGGGCGGGAAAGCATATGTCATAGAATAGCCCCTATACGAATTTCCGCGATGCGTTCGACTTGGCGGCATGCCTCTTCAAATTCTGACACGGTATCATTTCCAATGCGTCGCTCAAATGCCGCTAGGATGCCGGGCTTGTCATGGTCTTTTACCGCAATAATGAAAGGAAAGCCGTGCTTCACCACATAAGCTGCGTTCAGCTTGGTGAATTTAGCGCGCTCATCGTCTGTCATCGCATCCAGCCCTGCACTGGCTTGCTCTTCGGTGCTTTCAGCTGTGAGGCGCTTTGCAGCCGCCAGTTTACCGGCCAGATCAGGATGCGATTTCAGGACGACCAAACGTTCCTGATTGGACGCAGACCGGAAAGCACGCGCCATCGCATTGCACAGACCCACGGCCCGATCATGGGCCGGCCCAAGTTCTAATTTCCAAGCCCGTTCCGCAATCCAAGGCGAGTTTTCATAGATTGAGCCAAATTCTTTTACAAAAGCGTCCTGCGTCATTTCAGAGGGCTTAGTGCGGTTAAGTCCCGGAGGATGCGTTTGCGTCCAATGCTGCGCAATATCCACACGGCGCGGGCACCAGACACCCTCGAACCCCTGAATGTAGTCCACAAATCGTTTCAACGCAGCGATCCGCCCGGGCCGCCCAATCAAACGACAGTGCAGACCTATGGACATCATCTGACCGCCCTCTTCATAGAGCGTATCAAAAGTGTCTTTGAGATAGGTGAAGAATTGATCACCCGAATTGAATCCTTGCGGTGTCGCAAAGCGCATATCGTTGCAATCCAGCGTGTAAGGGATGATCAACTGATCGCGACCGTTGAGATGCGCCCAGTAGGGCAAATCGTCATCGTACGTATCTGAGATATACTCAAACTGTTCCGTTTGCGCCGCTAATGCCACCGTATTATCCGAACATCGCCCCGTGTACCAACCGCGCGGGGCCGCGCCGACGACTTCGGTGTGCAGGCGGATCGCTTCAGCCATGTCTTTGGCTTCATCTTCGGCCGTGTAATCTTTGTAGTCGATCCATTTAAGACCATGGGATGCAATCTCCCATTGTGCGTCTTTCATCGCAGCGACTTGTTCGGGACTGCGCGCCAATGCGCTGGCAACACCGTAAACTGTGACCGGGATGTTTGATCCCGTGAACAACTTGTGCAGACGCCAAAATCCACGGCGTGATCCATATTCATAGATCGACTCCATGTTCCAGTGCCGTTGGTCCGGCCATGCGGCGGCCCCTACGATCTCGGATAAGAAGGCTTCAGACGCTGCGTCTCCGTGCAGCACACAGTTCTCGCCACCTTCTTCATAATTCAACACAAATTGCACGGCTATCCGTGCGCCTCCCGGCCATTTGGCGTCGGGGCGGTCTGGGCCATACCCAATCATGTTGCGCGGATATCGTGGTACCATGTCCATCCTGCAAAGCCTTTACGTTTGTCTGCATAGCGTGCTCTATCTGCGCGCAAAGCAACGGAGGATGCAATGGCCGAAGGTTATCTTACGACCCATGTTCTTGACACCGCACGTGGATGTCCAGCTGAGGGCATACACATCGAACTTTTTCGCATCACCGATTCAACGCGGACTAGCATCGCGCAGGCCACAACAAATGCGGATGGTCGGACTGACAGCCCAATACTGCCCAAAGGAAAGCTCTCAGCGGGAACCTATGAGTTGGTCTTCCTCACGGGAAACTATCTGTCTAACGCTGGATTGACGACCAGCGATATAAAGTTCCTCGACGAAATTCCGATCCGGTTTGGCATCGACGACGATAATTTACACTATCATGTGCCGCTTTTGTTATCGCCATATGGGTACTCGACCTATCGCGGCAGCTAACAACGCACGTTTCTTAAAACTGTATCAAAAACTGCGCACCGGGTCCGTCTTCGAGGCGGATTCGACCGCCTGCGGCCTCTATCAGTTCTCGCACGATAGATAGGCCCATTCCCGTGCCGCCATTCTCGCGTCGTGTCGTGAAGAAGGGGTCGAAAATACGATCTCGGTCCCCGTCCGCAACACCCGGCCCGTTGTCACGTACATGCAGGCTTGCACTGCCACATGTAAGATCAACCCTTGTGGCACCATGCGCTTGTGAATTCCCGACCAATTGCACCAAAACGCGACTGAGGTCGTGCTCTGAAATGGGCAACGTTTGGGAATCGTGAACCACGACCTCGATCCCCTGTAACGCTAGCCTAGACACTGTCTCAAACACATCGCAAACCCCCGGATCCGTCTCTAACCGGGCGGCAGCATGGGATCGCAAATCGTTCAAAAGTTGCTCCATTCGAGCAGCCGATGTGTCGATCGTTGTCAGCAACCTCGCTTTGTCGTCTGGATCGAGCCCTTCATCATGCAGCATTTCCGCAGCCCCTTTGAGGCTTGTCAGCGGTGATTTCAGCTCATGCGTGACGTGATCTGCATAGGCCGACAGACTGCGCGCCCGAGAATGCAACACGTCGCCCATTTCAATTACCGAGCGGCCTAACTCCCCAAATTCGGCAGTCCCAAATCGTTGCGGCGGCACCGTGTCAACACGGCCCGCTTTCATGGCGCGCGCATGGGCCGTCAGCGCCCAAACCGGACGCAACACAAGCCGCCATAACAAACCGGCCAGCACAATTGTCGCAAGAATGCCCATTACAGCAAAAAGTTGCGCCGTTTCCAACCATCCAAGGATGTTCCCCGCCAGACGAAACCAAGCAATGCCCAACACAGGCAAAGCCAAAACGCCAGCCAATGTGCCGCCGATTACCAGCGCCAATGGCGGCCGCCACTTGCTCTTTACGCGCTCTGACACAGACCCATCCGAATACCGACACCATGAACCGTTTCAATCGCATCGACGCACCCCGCATCCGCGAGCTTGGCGCGTAAGTTGCGCAAGTGGCTGTCCAGCGTGCGATCCGAAACCGTCACGGCGGTTCCGTAAACCTGATCCACCAATGCAGGACGTGGAACGACATGCTCGGGACGCGCCATCAAGCAGCCCAAAATCGCCATTTCCCGCGCAGTCAGCGTGACCGATTTGCCATCAACAACGCAGTGATGACGTGTGGCATCAATCACAAGAATGCCCCGTTGCGACGTCGCCTGTATCGGATTGGTGCTTGTCGCCGTCCGCTTTAGGATCGCCCGGATACGGGCCACCAATTCACGCGGCGAGAACGGTTTGGTGACATAGTCGTCCCCGCCAAGTTCAAATCCAAGCACGCGGTCGATCTCGTCATCGCGCGCGGTCAAAAACAACACAGGCACGTCACTAGTGGTCCGCAGCGCGCGACACACTTGCAATCCGTCCATGCGCGGCAATCCAATATCGAGCACCACAAGATCAAATCGCCCAGCCGCGGCCTTCTTGAGACCTTCTGCACCATCGCCGGCTTCTTCCACGTTCAGGTCAGCTTGCTTCAACGCGATCCGCAGCACGTCGCGGATTTGCGGGTCGTCGTCGACGATCAGGATTGATTGTTCGGTCATCGCGCTGCAGCCTCGGTTGTCAGTTGGGTCATTTTATGGCGGGTGCGCGCATTGCGAAAGCCCCATTCCCGCCAGTCGTTTGGTTCGAATACGGGATCGCGCGACCAACAATAAGTCGAGTTCAAATCCAATATCACAGGGGTCGCGGCCTCCCCGAGTGAACATATATAGGGACTGTCACGCGGAAGGTTCTTCGTTAAATTGTAGCGTGCGATGCTCGCGTCAAAACTTAAGAAGCTTGAAGCGTACACCGTAATCGCGCCCATGATCGCTGCGCGATGCAACAACCATATGTTGCTTTGCCCATACGCGATTTGCCAAAGCGTCAGCCCTAGCCCACTCAACACCAATCCCATCCAGATCGCAGCAGCGATGCGCAACCGTGTCAGGCCATAAACTTCGACATAGGCTTCCAACCGCAACATAGACGAAAATGTCAGCAGAATTGTCTGCCCCACCCAGATCAACAAAAGCGCCCGCAACACTGGCGCAGCCGTGATAAACGGACGTGACAACAGTGCGAAACTGCCCGACAGCAAGGCCAACACCACCAACGGATATGCCCCTTGGTGCGCATATTGCGCAAACGTCATTCCGTCCGGCAACCCCGCACCGCCGCTCAGTACAGACAGATCGAGCGCGTTTTGCACTCCAAACATCAGGTTAAATAACACCAAGGACCGCGTTACCGATTTCGCGTTGACGAAACGGGATATTTGTCTGGGTCCCTGTTTGGGCGATTTGGCAGATGGGGCCATTAACCTTGCATACCTACTCAGCGACAAAACTGGCCAAATAAGGCATGCCATCACACTCCATAGCAACATCCGTAAGGCGTCAGGCAATTCCATAACGCTGCGCGACATGTTGCGTATGAAATCGTCTAAAATTGGGTTAGCCGATATCAAAAGCACTGCAAAAACCAATCCAACGCCAAGCGGCAATCCCCAACCCAAAGCCAAATGGCGCCCCCATCCGTCCCCATCCTTGAGAGGGTTTGACCTAGAGTTGAATGCGGCAATACTGTGCAAAGCATCACGTATTGAGAACAACGGTGCCGTCCACCAAAACCGGACCGAACCGGATGCAGGCCGCCCGGCCAGAACCGCCAAGGATATCGGCAACCCCGTCATAAGGATCATAATTGACAAGGGCTGCACCAATTCGACAATCGGCAAGATCGACAAAACAGCGATGCCAGAGCTTAGAAAAACTGTACGTCGCGATAATTTATGCGGCCAAGCCAACATCGCCGCGACGATGCACAAGCCTGCGAACACAGTAAGGGACAACCCCGGAACCACGCCCCACATCAGAACATCTCCTGCGGCGATCAAGGCGGCCAAGACACCCAATTGCCAATAAGCGGCTTCATGCGTTGGCGTTTCATCAACCGGTTTGGGGGGCGGGCTTAACCACCATTCATCTTGTTGCATCTTGTGGGGGACGCCTCTTATCAAAACCGATCTCATGCCTGTACCTCTTATGCCTGTTTTTGTGCCCTCCTTTTCGCCCAATAGGGTGCAGAGCGCCGAGGGCGTTTGTGCAGAAAATGTGCAGTGATAATGCCGCCGGGTCCGCCTTGCGCACCGCCGACGCTCGTGCGACTTTTACACCAGAACAACAGGAGTCGTGCGATGACCGCCCACACCGCAGCACAAACCGAAACGTCCGCGTCAAAATCCGCAAGCCAGTTGCCGCAGGTAACAGAGCCACGCAATTCAGGGATGCCCTTGGATTTGGATTGGGTACGATCCATTCAAGTCAACACCTCAGCTGTTGAGCGGCGTGCGGCCACTCTTCCTAATCGACGTTCCATCAAGAAAACGCATCAGGCGGCTTGGTTGGCGCGCGCCGTGTCGTGCATCGATCTGACGACTCTCTCTGGTGACGACACCGAACGACGCGTTGCACGGCTTTGCGCCAAAGCCCGCCAGCCAATGCAGCAAAGCATGCTGGACGCGATAGGATTACCAAATTTGACCACGGGCGCGATCTGTGTTTACCACGAGATGATCCCAGCCGCGGTACGGGCCTTAGATGGCTCCGGGATACCTGTAGCGGCTGTTTCGACTGGTTTTCCTGCAGGGTTGTCACCATTCCATCTGCGCCTGCAAGAAATCCGCGAAAGTGTTGCGGCGGGTGCCGAAGAGATCGATATTGTGATCTCTCGGCGTCATGTTTTGGAAGGTAAATGGGACGCCTTGTACGACGAAATGCAGCAAATGCGCGAAGCTTGCGGAGCGGCTCATGTGAAGGCCATCTTGGCCACGGGAGAGCTCGGCAGTTTGCGCAACATCGCGCGTGCCTCTGCGGTGTGCATGATGGCCGGGGCCGACTTCATCAAAACATCGACCGGCAAGGAAAGTGTGAACGCCACCTTGCCTGTGACACTGGTGATGCTGCGCGCCATTCGCGACTACCACGCGCGCACCGACGTTCGGGTGGGGTACAAGCCTGCCGGTGGAATTTCCAAGGCGAAGGATGCGTTGGTCTATTTGGCGTTGATCAAAGAAGAGCTTGGGGATCGTTGGCTTCGACCAGACCTGTTCCGCTTTGGGGCGTCGTCCTTATTGGGCGATATCGAACGTCAAATCGAACATCACCTGACGGGCACCTATTCTGCGGGGTATCGCCATGGGATCGGCTAAGACATTCCTGCAAATTTCAGACGATACGACAAACAAGGGACGGATGCAGTCATGACCGTAGCAGAGATTTTCGAGAGCATGGATTACGGCACAGCCCCTGAAAGCGCGGCTGACGCGTTGGCGTGGCTTGTCGATCAGGGCGATGCGTTTGGTCATTTCATCAACGGTGCCTTCACCGACGCGCGCCCAGATTTTGAAGCTAAGACCCCGGCAACAGGTGAGGTTCTGGCAACCTTAACGCAGGCCACGCAAGAAGAGGTCGATCAAGCTGTTGAAGCGGCTCGCAATGCACAAGCTGGCTGGGCGGCGCTTGGCGGTCATGGGCGCGCGAAAGTGCTTTATGCCCTTGCAAGACTGCTGCAAAAACACGCCCGACTGTTTGCGGTCCTAGAGACCTTGGACAACGGCAAACCCATCCGGGAAAGCCGCGACATCGACATTCCATTGGCGCAACGCCACTTCTATTATCACGCTGGCATGGCGCAGTTGATGGACACGGAACTCCCGGATCGACAGGCCCTTGGTGTGTGCGGACAGATTGTTCCGTGGAACTTCCCCTTGCTCATGCTGTCTTGGAAAATCGCGCCTGCGTTGGCTATGGGCAACACTGTTGTCCTTAAGCCGGCCGAATACACATCGCTGACAGCACTTCTTTTTGCCGACATCTGTCGCCAAGCGGGCGTTCCTGCGGGCGTTGTGAATATCGTGACTGGAGACGGCGCCGTCGGTGAGATGATTGTCGCCGCGGACGTGGATAAGATCGCCTTTACTGGCTCAACCTCTGTCGGGCGCCGCATTCGCGAAGCGACGGCAGGCAGTGGCAAAGCGTTGACCTTAGAGCTGGGCGGAAAATCCCCTTATATCGTCTTTGATGACGCCGATCTCGACTCTGCGGTTGAAGGCTTGGTTGACGCGATTTGGTTCAACCAAGGACAGGTCTGTTGCGCGGGCTCCCGGTTGTTGGTGCACGAGCCTGTTGCAGATGCATTCTATGACAAACTGCGCGCCCGAATGGACAAGCTGCGTATTGGCTCGCCTTTGGATAAGTCGATTGACGTGGGCGCGATTGTTGACCCGGTCCAACTGACCACAATCCAAACACTGGTCGCCGCACACCCAGAAGGTGATCACCACGTGGCCGCATGCGACCTGCCTGAAAGCGGATGTTTCTATCCCCCGACGCTAATCACTGGGTTGGCCCCGTCCGACGCGCTGATGCAGGAAGAAATTTTCGGGCCTGTTCTTGTATCGTCAACCTTCCGCACCCCTTCGGAAGCCGTGCAAATGGCAAACAACACGCGGTACGGACTGGCAGCAACCGTCTGGACTGAAAACGTGAACCTTGCTTTGGACATTGCCCCAAAGCTCGCCGCGGGCGTCGTATGGGTCAACGCAACAAACCTGTTCGATGCGGCCGCCGGGTTTGGCGGCGTGCGCGAAAGCGGGTTTGGGCGCGAAGGCGGATGGGAAGGTCTCACCGCCTACACAAAACCGCAAACCGACGCTGCCCCCTTACCCAAATTCGAACCATTTACCGGAGATGCGGGTCAAACCGGCGTTGACCGCACCTCAAAACTTTATGTTGGCGGCAAACAAACGCGGCCCGACGGGGGCTATTCAACACCTGTCTGGGGCGCATCAGGCGATTTGCTGGGCCACGCATCTTTGGCAAACAGAAAAGACGTGCGCAACGCGGTTGAAGCCGCGACAGGCGCCGCGAGTTGGGGCAAAACTACGGGTCATTTGCGAGCGCAAATCTTGTATTACATTGCGGAAAACTTGTCAGCGCGTGCGTCCGAATTCGCCGCCAGATTAGATGACAGCACCGGACAAACGACAGGTGCTGCCGAAGTTGAAGCCTCCGTTCGACGCCTCTTTACGTATGCCGCTTGGGCGGACAAATTTGACGGTCAAGTGCATGGCGTGCCCATTCGCGGTGTTGCCTTGGCGATGCGCGAACCCGTGGGCGTTATTGGCGCGCTATGCCCAACAGAGCAGCCCTTGCTCGGCTTGGTATCGTTGTTCGCACCTGCGATGGCGATGGGAAATCGATCGGTTATGTGCGTCTCCGAAGCCTTCCCATTGGCGGCAATGGATTTTTATCAAGTTCTGGAAACCTCGGATGTACCGGCCGGCGTAGTAAACCTTTTGTCGGGTCCTCATCACGACACAGCCCCAGCGTTATCAGGGCATCTTGGAGTGGACTCCGTTTGGAGTTTTGGCGCCCTCGAGATGTCACAGTTGGTCGAAAAGGCTGCGGCTGGGAACCTGAAGCGGACTTGGGTCAACAACGGGCTGGCCAGAGACTGGATGGGATCCGATGGCGAGGGACGAAACTTCCTAGAAGCTGCAACAGATGTGAAAAACATCTGGGTTCCTTACGGAGAATAAAACTAAAACGTCACAGGGTTTTTGTCTGCCACAGTCTAATTTTGATCCCGCCATGGTCAATAATTGGACCCGGCGCTTCAAACGGCAACCCTGTGGCCTTGGCCAACCCGCCATCCGCAGTGATGATCCCAACCCGCCAGCCTTTGAACTGATCAATAAGACGTGCGCCCATGGACCCATAAAGCCCAAATAGCGGTTTTGTGTTTCCGATCCTGCCCCCGTAAGGCGGGTTTACGATCACAAGCCCCGGCGCACCTTCGGGCGGCACAATGTCCGAAATCGACTTCACATCGAATTTGGTGATGTCGTTGACACGCGCGCGTTCGGCGTAATCACGTGACATTTTGATCGCGCCTGTGTCACGATCTGATCCATAAAACCGCAGCGCTGTTGGCTTGGCAGTCTGAGTTTCAGGTAACTGGTCGCCCTGAAAGCTGGAGAGATGTTCAAACGCGAAACTGCGAGCACGGCCGGGGGACAACCCAACGGCTATTTCGGCCGCCTCAACCGGGAACGTCCCCGAACCACACATGGGATCATAAACAGGTTCTTGCCCATCATACCCACAGGCCCGCAAGAACAAAGACGCAAGCGTTTCACGCATCGGTGCTTTATTAACCTGCTGTTTTAGCCCGCGTTTGTGCAGGGATTCACCTGATGTATCCACGGATATTGTGCATAAGTCGTCCTCAATGCGAACCTTCAACGTGATTGGTGCGTCCTTAGCCAATGGCACGCCCAGCGTTTCCGTAACGGCCTTTTCGATGCGTTGGGTCGCGGCTTTCGCGTGATAAATCTTGGATTTGCGACATGTTGCATCCACACGAACAGGGACGTCTTTGCGCAACCAATCAGACCACGGCAATTTGCGCGCGCGTTTGTCGAGTTGCGCAAGATGCATCGCGCGAAAACTGGTCAGGCGCACAAGAACTCTGGTCGCGCCGCGCAGCGTCTGGTTCGCGCGCCAAACTTCGGGCCATTCCCCTTGCAGCGTTACGCCACCCGGCACCATTGATTTCACATCAAACCCCAATGCCTCAGCTTCTGCCTTCAGCAAAGATTCAAGCCCCGGAGCGGTTACGCAAAAAATTTCCATTTTGCCGACCTAACCTGACTGCGCCGAACACACCACCCGCCCCGCAAGAAATGAACGTTACAAACTACGTACCCGCATCATATTCTTGCTTTGTGCGAAACGATCCGCCTGACACTCCCAGGAGGTGCGATTGTCGTTTTGCCGCGACTTGGTGTCAAATGTGGACTGCAAAAGTTACGCCCACCCATGAAAAACCGCGACGAACGTTAATTCAGCATATGCCATAGGTCGTGGGTTAAGTGCAGTCTCAGGTCGCATGTGCCGCTTATCGGTCTTGCAGCGTTAATCGAATTCCAAGAGCACAATAGATGCTGCCAACAATTTTCCCCTGCCATCTCAGAACAGTTGGATTGCGGCGCAGAAAATCCCCTAAACCTCCTGCAACAACAGAGTATACGATGGTGCTAAAGAAACCGATCAACGCGAATGTAAGCCCAAGTATCGTAAGCTGTCCAACAACAGAACCATTTTCCGGAACAACAAATTGCGGTAAAAACGCAAGGAAGAACAATGCCGTTTTTGGGTTCAGGACCTCGGACAGAATTGCTTGCCGAAAAGCTTGCGACGCAGTGATAGGGACGCGACCTTGCCCAAGATCGACCGATACTTTCTCAAAGATCGCCTTAATGCCGAGATAAACCAGATATCCGGCGCCGAGATATTTCACGACAGTGAACAACGTCGCAGAGGCTGCAATAATCGCTGAAATGCCCACGACAGCCATGATCGTGTGGATAAAGTCACCTGTCGTTATGCCTGCACCCGTCGCAATACCAACTTTCGTTCCCGACGTGCTGGCACGGGCGATTGTCAAAAGCGTTGCTGGACCGGGAATAAAGACAAATCCTAGAACGATCAAAGAGTAGGTTACCAAAACTGTCACGTCGATCATTTTGCGCTCCTTAAAAATGCTTGAGGCACAGCAAATTCATATCCTGTCTACAAAGACAAGCATCAAGGTCAGGTGGTGTAGATTGCTCTCAATCGCATGCGAATGTAGTGTTGTGGTCTCATCCGTGCCTAATTGAGCGCTTCGCAACAGGGCAGAGGTCTTAACAGTCCAATGACACAGCTTTGATGAAATTTTCCCAACTCAATAGAGCTACGGCAACTGCATTCTTACTTTCTGTGTGTCTCACCATCGCTGCGAACGCAGAGACGGTCTTAGACGCAATTCACGCGGTGCAAAACGAGTTAGGGGCGCGTGTTGGGTTCTATATGCACGACACCCACACAGATGATTTTATTGCCTACGCAGAAAATGATCATTTTCCCCTCAACAGCACGTTCAAGCTTTTCGCCTGCGGGGCGCTGCTGTCACACGTGGAAACTGGCACACTTCGTTTAGCAGATATTGTATCACTTGATGACTTAAGCATCGTCGATTATTCCCCCGCAATCGAAGACGCCGTCAGCGCTGGACGTCTCGAAATCCCTTTGGAGGAAGCTTGTCGCATGATGTTGTCACTCAGCGACAACACAGCCGCCAATATCGTTTTGTCAAAGATCGGCGGTCCAAAAGGGCTAACCGAGTTCATGCGCTCTTTCGGTGATAAGGTCACACGGTTGGACCGCAAAGAACCGGAATTGAACACAGCAGCCCCCGGCGATCTGCGCGACACCACCACTGCACGCGCGGCGGCCAATTCGCTTCAGAAATTGGTGTTGGGCGATGTTCTTTTGCCATCTTCCCGTGCGCGTCTACGGGAATGGCTGTCTGCGCACAGTGTTGCAGACGCATTGTTTCGGGCGGCACTTCCGAAAACTTGGTCCATTGATGACCGAACTGGCGCGGGCGGTTTTGGATCACGTTCAATAATCGCAGTCATCTATCCCCCAGACAGAGAGCCAATTATCGTTGCGCTGTATTTGACGCAAACAAATGCGAGCTTTCGGCGACGCAACGCCGCCATAGCCCGGATAGGCAGGGCCATAGTTGGTCGCATTGAACAGCAATAAATGTGACGCTGCGCGATGTTGCGATTGTTCGCACAAGACTAAGAAACAGCCCTTTTGGCAGGTCTCACAACGTGAGTTCAAACGCTCAAACATAAATTCTTGCAAGAACGAGCGTCCAGAACGATCACATCAACGCTTAACCAACGACCAGACCCGCGTCGCGCCATTCATCAAACAAACTCAACGCCGTTTGCGCAAAAATATCATCGTTAATATGACCATCGATCTTGTGAACGCTTGCGTTGCTCGGCAATGCGGTTTCCAACTCATCGAGGAAAACCCGCAATCCCTCGGCATCATGCAGGTCGGCACCTTCGCGGTCCCACTCTCCTAGGCCAGCTTGCGGAAGTAATACGGCTACTGGTCCGGTTGCTTTGGCAAGTTGTGCGCCATGAGCCTGCGCGATCTGTTTACGCTCCTGTTCATTCATAACAATCGACGTCAAAAGCCTGTTATGTGCATGTTTGGGATGCTCGTCCCATTTTTCGGGCACTGGTTGCCAGCCCACGATATCGACAAGGTCATAACATCCCGGCGCAACCAATTGAGGCGTGCCATTTAATCCCGCTGCCGTCAGTCGCCCCGGCCCGGCTGAAATTGATGATCCGTGTAGGTCATTACCTAATTCTTGAGTGCAAAAGTCGAAAACGCAGGCAAATGCACCTTGCGCCGCAAGACTTTCAAAGGCTCGCCCCCCCATCCCGGTCGCGTGAAACACAGCGACTTCATAACCTCGTTCTTCTAAAGCAGGTTTAAGCGCCACCATGTATTTAAGCGCGGTTTTTCCAAGCGATGTCATGCCAATAAGTGGTTTTGCCGCATCCGGTGCCTCTACAGCGCGCGCGGCTCCTAGAACAGCCCCTGCGGCTTGACTCAAGGACGCTTTGCACACCGAGTTGAGACCATAAAGCCCACCCGCCCAAAGTATCATCTGCGTGTCCGCCGCCAGACGTTCTGCCGGGATCAAAGGAGAGAACGACACAGTAGACACAATGTACTTCGGAACGCCCAACGGCAGTGCAGAACACACATCCAACGCAAGATCGGTCCCCATAGTGCCACCCAAAACGATCATTCCGTGTATCTTGCCTTCGGAATGCAGCCTTGCCGCCAAAAGAGCCGACCCTTTGCCCATGATCTGCATGGCATCATTTTCGTTGCCAGAGGCAATCGCTGCCGCAATTGAACTACCACCTTCTTCGGCAACATCGTGTTTGGAGTAGTCACAAGGGCTAGACGGATCACCAAGCACAGACACGTCCATCGTCAAGACGGCCCCTCCTTGCTCTTTGATAACCCCGGTCAAGTATCCAAGTTCGTCATCCTTGGTGTCATAGGTTCCGATGACCAATATGGTTTTGTCTGACATGGATGTGTCCCCCGATGAATTTCTAAAGCTTGATCCAAGCTGTTTTGAGATCGACGTATTTATCTAATGCGTGCAAGGACTTGTCGTGGCCATTACCGGACTGCCCTACGCCCCCCAAAGGCACGGTTCCATCTGCGCCGCCATACGTGTTGACGTGCATTACTCCGGTCCGCACCTCACGTATCATGCGATGTGCCCGCGACAAATTTGACGTCCAAACACCGCCTGCCAACCCGTAGACCGTTGAATTAGCCAGTCGAATTGCGTCGGCATCGTCTTGGAAGGATGTGACGGCAAGAACGGGTCCAAAGACTTCTTGTTGTGCGAGGGTCGCATTTGATGTGACGCCCCTGACGATTGTCGGCGCCATATAATACCCGCCGGTGTCTTGCAAAATCTGGTTGCCACCGGTGACGATTTGACCACCCTCCGCTTGTGCGGTTTCGACAAATTTGAGGTTTTGCGTCAATTGCGGATCGGAATTGATTGCCCCAATTTGGGTTGTAACATCGAGCGGATCACCCACATGCATCGCTTCAGCCACCTTGGCTACCTCCGCGATAAACTCGTCATGGATAGACGCCTCAACCAACAACCGTGACCCTGCGACGCAAACTTGGCCTGCATTTCGGAAAATACCGTGTGCCGCGACCTTTGCAGCGTCCATCAAGTCGGGTGCGTCGGCAAAAATGATGTTTGGTGATTTGCCACCCAATTCAAGATAGACGCGTTTCAAATTCGATCGCGCGGAATATTCCATCAAACGACGCCCTGTACCGCCTGATCCCGTAAAGACGATGGCGTCCACATCCATGGACAGCGCCAAGGTTTCGCCAACAACCGCCCCTTCACCTGTCACCGCGTTCAACACCCCCGGCGGCAGCCCCGCTTCCAAGGCCAGTTCGATCATCCGCATCAGCGAAAGCGACGCCGTTTCCGACGGTTTGACGACCACCGAATTTCCCATCGCCAATGCAGGGCCGAGCTTCCAAGCGCCGATCATCATCGGAAAGTTCCAAGGGATAATCGCACCGACCACGCCCAATGGTTCTTTGTGTATCAGGCCAAGAATACCATCGGCCGTTGGGGCGATCTCTCCATAGACCTTATCCAAGGCCTCAGCGTAATATCGAATGGTGCCCGCCGCGGATCCCGGTTCGGCCTTAAGTGCCATTCCAATCTCGGTTCCGTTGTCACGAACGCCAAGAACGGCCAGCTCTAAAGCGTGCTTCTGAATCAGATCCGCCCACTTCATCAAAACCTTTTTGCGCGCCGCAGGTGCTTGTCGCGACCAGCGGCCATCATCAAAGGCCGCGCGCGCCGATGCAATTGCCGACGTCATATCCTGTGCCGTCCCACGCGCCATCTTTGTCAGGACTTGCCCGTTGATCGGCGACAGCACATCCATGGTCTGGCCATCTGATGCGGGAACGTGCTGCCCCTCGATCAGGTGGTGTCGTGTTAAAACAGTCTGATCGCGAAACGCATCAATGTTATTTTGATCCACCTGAGGTCACCTTGTCTGAGAGTCGTGAAGATCGTGATCTTCCATGGGCTGTTGGGCGCGAAATTCCTTTATCAATGTCCGCGCATGCAGAGCGATCACGAGTAGGATTATCACGAAAAGAATGAACGCGATGGGGCGGTCGATCATGTCAAACGGCGTCTTCAAGCGCGGCAGTGCAGAACGGAGTTTGACTTCCATGATGCCGCCTAAAACCATGCCAAGGATGATCGGCACAATCGGCAGGTTCAAGCGTTTCAAGACAAGGCCAAGCACACCAAATCCAGCAGCAATCATGCAATCCGTCAAAGAGTTGCGCAGGCTATAGACACCGACAAACGACAAGATCAGGATCATCACGCCAAGAAAACGGGTCGGGACGCGAATGATTTTGGTCAGCAAATTCGTCGAAAAGAGCAGGAAGACCATCACAATAACATTCAGCAAGATCAATGCGATATACAGGCCATAGACAAGATCGATGTTATTTTGGAAAAGCTGGGGTCCGGGGATGACGTTATGCACATAGAACATCGACAACATCATCGCGGTCAGCGCTTCTCCGGGTATGCCAAGAGCCAGCAATGGGATCATCGCAGCCGCGGGTACCGCGTTATTGGCGGCCTCGGATGCGATCAATCCTTCGGGTGATCCTTTGCCAAACATCTCCGGTGTCTTGGAGGTTTTTTGAGCATAGGTGTAGCTCATGAATTGTGCCGTGAATTCACCTGTTCCCGGGATCATTCCAAGAATAACACCGAACCCGGATGCAACAGTGGCGACGCGTTTGTGCTTGAGCAGTTCTTTTAGCCCTGCTGTCATCTTGCCTTTGACGGGTTTTGCGTCGGGACTGGAATCCGCATCTGTCAAAAGGAAAAAGGCTTGGCTGAGTGCGAACAATCCCAAAACTACGACGATTAAGTTCACGCCAGAATTCAAGAACGTCAGACCAAAGGTATAGCGTTGGGTGTAGGTGACAGCATCCAAACCAATCGTTTGTAGAAAGATACCAAACATCGCCAACAAACCAGCAGCAAAGATTTGGCCCCTATGTGCAAGGATCACCAGAATAATGCCCAATAATGCCGCTAAAAATATCTCTCGGCTACCAAACATGGGCGCGATCAGGGCAAGGACCGGTGAGAGAAGAATAAGGCATAGGATACCAAAAATACCGCCCCAAAAGGACGCACTGTAGGCAAGCGATACTGCGCGATGCGCTTCACCTCGTTCTGTCATGGGATAACCGTCATAGGACGTCAGCGCGTTCACCGCTGTACCGGGCGTGTTGATCAAAACCGCTGGAATGGCGCCTCCATACATGGACGATCCATAGATGCCCAAGAGCATGGTTAAACCAACAATCGGATCAAGCGAGAAGGTCGCGGGCAACAAGATAGCAATGGCGACCGCAGGGCCGACGCCGGGGATGGCACCAATAATGACCCCACCAATCGATCCGACAAACAAAGCAACGATAACATCCCAACGAGCCAACATCTCGGCCCCGGCAAGCAGGTTTTCCATCTATCGATCCGTTCAGAAATAAGTGAGCATGAATTGGCGCGCCCCATCAGGGAGCACCTCGTAAATCCGGCCAGCAGGCAATTTGACTTGAAGCAGCGTTTTGAAAAGAACAACAATTACAACGGCGCTTAACACCGCAGACCCGATTGCAGCCTTACTGCGATATCCCGCGCGAAGAACGAGAACGACCGCGAATATAACTGTTGAGGGCAAGTAGCCAGTAAAGGGCACCACCATCGCGTATCCCACAAACCAAAGCGCATACTCGATAGACGCAAACCAAAGCAGAACTTCTTTCCAACGCCCCTCAATGCGTTCTGATAATGCAGAGCCAAGCAGATGAAACACCGCGCAGACAGACATGAGTGACAATGAGACTGCAGGCCAAAAACGCGGTTGAGCAAATAGCTTGCTGCCAGACTTGTATGCGGTTTGGTCAAATATCTGCGACAGCAAGAAAAGTGAAACTATCAGGACAAACCAAGCAAACACGATATCACCCGGTCGTCGGTATCTTTTGAACAAGGTTTGCAAAGTTTTAATGCGAGACATTGAGTGTCCCTTCATTTGATTTGGTCAAGGCCAGCGGATGACATGCGCATTCGCTGGCCTGATATGCCAATTTAGTTTTCCAGCAACCCGCCGATGAAGTTAAGCGTCTCGATGTCAGTGGCAATTTGAGACGCCACATCATCCGCATTCTGCCAGTAGACAGAGGCCCCGGTTTCTGTGGCCAATTTCTGCGCGCGCTCTGACAGAACAGTTTTCTGCGCGACAGCGATGATCTTCTCTCGGACGTCTTGTGGTGTGTCTTTATGAACAAACAGACCATTCCAAAGCGCTACGTTAAGATCAGGGGCCAATTCCGCAACGGTTGGCGTGTCCGGGGTCAACGAAATGCGTTCAGACCCAATGGAGGCCAAAACCTTCACATCACCGAGGCATGGTAAGATCAATTGAAGGGTCGTGTTGATCACGTCGACATCTCCCGATGCCAAGGTGTTGCAATCCAAAGCGTCGAAAGCCGCGTCTGATGCGAATGCAAAGCCCATTTCTTTGGCCAACCCCAAAGTCACCTGCGTGGGAACCAAAGGCGCACCAAAGTGACCAAGAACCACATCATTATCAGCGGCGTGTGCCGCAAGCCCAGCCATGTCGTCATATGGCGCATTGCCCGATGCAGCTATGACAAAAGGGTATGTCAGGAAATTGCCGATGGGTTCGAATGGGTTGGGGTTCAGATCAGGAATTCCCAATTGTGGCCCGACCACTGGGATGGCGATTATGAAGGAACCGATCGTGTAGCCATCTGCTGGCGCATTCGCGACTTCGATCGCACCAGGGAATGGGCCACCGCCACCGCCGGGCTTGTTCACAACAGCAGTAGGAACTCCATACTCAGCCTGAAAATCCTCTGCGATCATGCGCGTCAGAACATCTTCCAAATCACCCGGAGGCCACGGAACTACAAATTCAACAGGTTTCTCTGGATATTCGGCGCTGGCGGTGCCGGTAACGGCGGCAACAACCAAGGCTGTGATCGCAAATGATTTGGCTAATTTTGACATTTTTATCTCCCTTGCTTGGTTCATATTGTGAACCTGTGTTTCAAAAATGGTTGCATTTATGAATGGCTCATGTCAAACTTTTTCTACAGCCCAGAAAACGAAGGTTGAAAATGTCGTCTGCCGTGAAAACATTGGAACTGCTGAAGTTCTTCTCTGATGCCCAACCGGAAATTGGACTGACACAGCTTTGCCGCATGGCGAAACGAGATAAAGCGACGACCCACAGACACCTGCAAGATCTTGAAAAGGTAGGGTTTGTCGAACAAAACATGCAAACAAAAGACTACCGTCTTGGACCAGCTGTCCTTCAATTGGCCCAAACACGGGAAAACACTGTCCCCCGAAAAGCAGGCGCAAAAAATGCCTTGCACCGATTGTCAGATGCAACTGGCGAGACGGCTCATGTCTCTGTGTTGTCGGGCACGACGTTGTACACTTTGGATTCGATGGAATCGCCGCAACACAGCATCCGTGTTATAATCGATTTGCCGACCTTTCCATTGCACGCGACGGCTTCGGGACTCTGCGTGCTTGCATTTGGATCCCCTGCGCTCTTGGAAACGGCCTGTGAAAATCTTGAAAAATTCACCGAGCATACATTGCTGACAAAATCTGAAGTGCAGGCCGCAGTCGAAGACACGCGGAAAACCGGTTTTGGCTGCGCGAATAAAACCTTTGAAGATGAAGTGTATAGCTTATCAGTGCCGCTTTTTGACCAAACAGGTGCCGTTGCGGGGGCGCTTTCACTTGCAAGTGTCGCAAGCCGTTTCACACATGAAGTCGGCCTGAACATTCGACGTAACTTGATGACTGGCGCCCGCGAAGTAACTCGAAATTGGGGCGGATCGATTCCTGCCTCTCTCGAAGAACGTTGGGCGAACGCCTTAGAAAACTCTACCGAATTGGAAATCCTATCATGAAAGACTCAAACTTCTTAAAGGAACACAACGGTCGCCTGATGTGGCATCCAATGACGTCGCCTCAAGACACAATCGACAACCCGCCAAAGATCATCACGGATTCCGAAGGTGTTCGGATCATTGATATTGACGGGCATTCGGTCGTCGACGGTGTAGGTGGTTTGTGGAATGTGAACCTTGGCTATTCTTGCCAGCCGGTCAAAGATGCCATCACCGCACAATTGCAGCGTATGCCCTATTATTCGACATTTCGCGGCACGTCGAATGATGCCGCGATCGAACTTTCCTTCGAGCTTAGTCGCTTCTTTAAACCTGATGGAATGAGCCGAACGTTCTTCACCTCAGGCGGGTCAGATTCTGTCGAGACCGCATTACGGCTCGCGCGACAATATCATAAACTCCGCGGCGATCCGGGGCGTGTGAAATTCCTGAGCCTCAAAAAGGGATATCACGGCACGCACATGGGCGCGGCATCCGTAAACGGTAACGCGAATTTTCGCACCGCTTATGAACCGCTGCTTCCGGGATGTTTTCACATTCCTGCACCATACACATATCGCAACCCATTCAACGAAAGCGATCCCGCAAAGCTGGCTCAACTTTGTGCGGCAGCTTTGGAGGATGAAATCGCCTTTCAAGGCCCTGACACAATTGCAGCCATGATCATGGAGCCTATTTTGGGTGCGGGTGGCGTCATTCCACCACATAAATCATTTGCTCCAATGGTGCGCGAAATTTGTGACCGCTATGGAATTCTACTCATCACAGACGAAGTCATCTCCGCATATGGGCGCACGGGCGCATGGTCCGGTGCACGACTCTGGGGCATCCAACCCGACATGATGGCGACAGCCAAAGCTATCACCAACGGATTCTTTCCGTTTGGCGCATTGATGATTGGGGACAAAATGGTCGACGTGTTCGAAGGCAATCCTTCAGCCAAGATCGCGACTGGATATACCTATTCGGGTCACCCAGTTGGGGCGGCGGCGGCCTTAGCATGTCTTGCGGAAACAGAACGTTTAGATGTGCCTGTTAATGCGGCCGCACGCGGCACCCAGCTCTATGAAGGCTGTCTTGCGTTGCAGGAAAAATACGACGTCATCGGCGATGTTCGCGGCGGGCACGGTCTAATGACCGCCATCGAAATGGTAAGTGACCGCACCACCAAAAAACCAATCGACGGAGTTTCAGCTGCAACCGTACAAGAGATCACCTATCAGAGCGGCGCAATGGTTCGCGTGTCCGGCCCCAACCTGATCTTGTCCCCACCTTTGATTATCACTGAGGATGATGCAAACGTGTTGTTATCGGCCTTAGACGCGGGTTTTGCAGCGCTAAAAGGTTAAATGACGAGGGTGGTCAGGCCATCACGGGAGGATCCTTATCACGGTGGGGTCCTCCCTGCCTGAAGGCACGTCCGTGAACGGAAAGAAATTTTCATTAATTTCCTTTAAACATCACAAATCTGGGCAACGGCCGCTTATTGGCACACCTGCTCTGATCCCAACTCCGGAAACATACCCGATTATTGTAATTTCAATTGCGCTTTTCCAACCAAATACGGCAGCATAAAGGTGATATTTATTCCGCAGCGCTTACATAGTAAGCCTTTTGTGAAGTTGTTTAATCTCTGAACGACAGATTGCCGTTTTCCCATTCTTTGATCGTGTATCTAGCGGACATACTTATGAGCGAGATTTCTGCGTCGGCCAAAGATTTGAGTTTGGCGATTGCTTTGTCTGCATCTATTTCGAGCGAATGAGCTGCGGCCCACAACTGCACCCAGACTTCAGTGTCGTTGAATAGGTCAAGCAAAGCGCTGTCATCGTTTGAATTTGGAATTTTGTTGAGTGTTTCATGAAGTCTGCCATAGGTGCGATTAGTTTTCCGGGCATTACCTTCAATTGTTGCATTACCGTGAGCAATTGCGGAAGCTCTGTAATCTGAGAGTAGAGTTTCAATCATTCTTGTGTCCGATATGAAGCTGACGCAAATTCCCAAGGCATCAGCTCATCGATGATGATGATTGATCTTATAACCTGCAATGCCGTCCAACATTCATGTCAGCCATCCTTGCGGATCGCAATTGTTGAGTTTGGCTGTCTCGATAAGAGTGTTTGCAATGGCAGCGGATTTACCCCCTCGCTGTGCAATCGGGCGCGTGATGCGTTTGCCATCACCAAACAGACCGTTAAAGCCAGAATAGCCGTCAGCATGCATCCAACCTTGATAGTCGGACAGGTGATTGGCGGGGTTTTCGCAGCGCGTTATGTTTACGCTGCGAGGCTTGCGTATTTCGGATGTTTGGATTTAGTTTTATTAGTTTAGAGACATGACTGCGTTTTGGGCTGGCTTGTCTTTGAGGTATTTTGGGGTGTAATTTTATCATCGTGAGAGAGATACAAAGTTCAGAAGGCTTGTTAGGTTTGGCAGTGACCTACTCTCCCACGCCTTAAGACGCAGTACCATCGGCGCTACAGCACTTAACTGCCAGGTTCGGGATGGGGCTGGGTGTTTTGCTTGCGCTATGACCACCAAACCAAACAAACCTTCTGACGTTATGTTTTGGACTGAGTTTCAGTACAAACATAACGGATAGAGCGCCATTTGCCGGCGTTCCACGCGTTCTCTCTTCGTTAGAAGAGGTGTGTCCAAGTCACGTACGCTGATTGTGTGCGTATGCTTTTGATTATCTTTCATCTCGAGATGTATGAAGTCTCGCTATTACTGGATCAAATCAAGCCTATCGAGCAATTAGTACCAGTCAACTGAATGCATTACTGCACTTACATCTCTGGCCTATCGACGAGGTGGTCTACCTCGGCTCTCAGGGATACCTTGTTTTGAGGGGGGCTTCCCGCTTAGATGCCTTCAGCGGTTATCCTGTCCGATCATAGCTACCCTGCACTGCTGCTGGCGCAACAACAGGTCCACCAGTGGATCGTTCACCCCGGTCCTCTCGTACTAGGGGCAACTCCTCTCAAGTATCCTACACCCACGGAAGATAGGGACCGAACTGTCTCACGACGTTCTAAACCCAGCTCACGTACCTCTTTAAACGGCGAACAGCCGTACCCTTGGGACCTGCTCCAGCCCCAGGATGAGATGAGCCGACATCGAGGTGCCAAACACTGCCGTCGATATGGACTCTTGGGCAGTATCAGCCTGTTATCCCCGGCGTACCTTTTATCCGTTGAGCGATGGCCCTTCCACTCGGGACCACCGGATCACTATGGCCGTCTTTCGACTCTGCTCGACTTGTCAGTCTCGCAGTCAGGCTGGCTTCTGCCATTGCACTCAACGAGCGATTTCCGACCGCTCTGAGCCAACCTTCGCGCGCCTCCGTTACGCTTTAGGAGGCGACCGCCCCAGTCAAACTACCCGCCACACAGGGTCCCGGATCCGGATAACGGACCGCGGTTAGACATCAGGCAATGCAAGGGTGGTATCTCAAGGGAGGCTCCACAATGACTAGCGTCACTGCTTCGAAGCCCACCACCTATCCTGCACATGCATGGCCTAATGCCAGTGTGAAGCTGTAGTAAAGGTGCACGGGGTCTTTCCGTCTAACCGCGGGAAACCTGCATCTTGACAGGTAATTCAATTTCGCTGAGTCTATGTTGGAGACAGTGGGGAAGTCGTTACGCCATTCGTGCAGGTCGGAACTTACCCGACAAGGAATTTCGCTACCTTAGGACCGTTATAGTTACGGCCGCCGTTTACCTGGGCTTCAATTCAGAGCTCTCACCCCTCCTTTTAACCTTCAGGCACCGGGCAGGCGTCAGACCCTATACGTCGTCTTACGACTTCGCAGAGCCCTGTGTTTTTAGTAAACAGTCGCCACCCCCTAGTTTGTGCCCCCAGCCTCTAGTTGCCTAGAAACCGGGCCTCCTTCTCGCGAACTTACGGAGGTATTTTGCCGAGTTCCTTCAACATAGTTCTCTCAAGCGCCTTGGTATTCTCTACCAGTCCACCTGTGTCGGTTTAGGGTACGATCTTATAGGAGGGCTATTTCCAGGAACCAATTAGCAGCCCATTCAATCCAATAAGGATGAACTACCTTCATGATCCGTCACCACTCCACGGCCCAGGAATATTAACCTGGTTCCCATCGACTACGCCTTTCGGCCTCGCCTTAGGGGTCGGCTTACCCTGCTCAGATTAGCTTTAAGCAGGAACCCTTGGACTTTCGGCGAGAGTGTCTCTCACACTCTTTGTCGCTACTCATGTCATCATTCTCACTAGTGATCTCTCCACCGGATCGCTCACGCGCCGGCTTCACAGAAAGCTCCATGTCTCCAATCTTTCCCGAAAGAAAGTAAGGAGACGTGGAACTATGTCACACTACGCTCTGCTACCATGCCTTACGGCATCCTAAGCTTCGGCTCATGGCTTGAGCCCCGTTACATCTTCGCCGCAGGACAACTTATTTAGACCAGTGAGCTGTTACGCTATCTTTAAAGGATGGCTGCTTCTAAGCCAACCTCCTGGTTGTTTTGGTCGTCCCACCTGCTTTCCCACTTAGCCATGAATTAGGGGCCTTAGCTGTAGGTCAGGGTTGTTTCCCTCTTCACGACGGACGTTAGCATTCGCCGTGTGTCTGCCATCTATTACTCCCGGGTATTCGGAGTTTGGTTAGGATCAGTAAGCCTGTGGGGCCCCATTACCCATCCAGTGCTCTACCCCCCGGGGTATTCGGATGACGCTCTACCTAAATAGATTTCGCAGAGAACCAGCTATCTCCGAGTTTGATTGGCCTTTCACCCCTAGGCACAACTCATCCCGACCTTTTTCAACAGGTGTGGGTTCGGTCCTCCAGTAAGTGTTACCTTACCTTCAACCTGGTCATGCCTAGATCACTCGGTTTCGGGTCTGATCCACCTAACTCATTCGCCCTATTAAGACTCGCTTTCGCTGCGCCTACACCTAACGGCTTAAGCTTGCTAGATAGACCAAGTCGATGACCCATTATACAAAAGGTACGCCGTCACAAGACTGGACACTGATAACAATCATTTGGTTGGGATGGAGACGCGGAAACTATAAGTTTCAACGCCAGGGTTGCGTCGGTATATGTCTGCGTTCGATCTGTGATCGTAACTCAGGCCATATCGCCACCCCATTTTGTTTTCAAAACCTAGCTCAATTCCTGATCTAAATTCGAGAGGACCGCCAAGATCGAGGCCGCCGTTATCGATATATAGACCTGGCATTGCATGCAGTTCAGCGTAAAAGCTGCTGCGTTCAGGCTGCCAGAGATAAGTCTGGCCGAACCCGATCCAGGTTTCGCCTTCGTTTGCGACCGAGATCCCGACAGCATGTCCGAAAGGTCCGTTGCGATGACCTAAGTCATAGCGAACATATACTTCACGGTTGCTTACGGCACTCGCATCATCAAATTCACCGAAGGATAACGCCACTCTTGGCGTCACTTCAGACCGGCCTAAACAGCCAGTCTCTGTGCCACAATAATTCAAATTCATGTCGGTCAACCCGAGCACCAATGTGAGTATTGCAAACGTTCCATCCGCCATATCTTACCCCTTTTGCTGAGGTCAGATGTGGCTGAGATTGTCATTAGAGTCCAGTCAAGCTCCGACTGATTGTAGGCGTTCGGTTTCAGGTACTGTTTCACTCCCCTCGTCGGGGTGCTTTTCACCTTTCCCTCACGGTACTGGTTCACTATCGGTCAGTAAGGAGTACTTAGCCTTCGAAGGTGGTCCTCCGATCTTCAGACAGAATTTCACGTGTTCCGCCCTACTTAATACGTCCTCTCATGCTTCTTATACGGGACTGTCACCCACTATGGTTGGCCATTCCAGACCATTCTAATCACAATTGAGGCTCGGCTGGTCCCCGTTCGCTCGCCGCTACTAGGGGAGTATCAATTGATTTCCTTTCCTCCGGGTACTTAGATGTTTCAGTTCCCCGGGTTTGCCTTTATAAACCTATGTATTCAGTCTATAAATACCTGTTTCAGCGACATATTGATAACCAAGGCTATCAATATGAGACTGTCAGGTGGGTTGCCCCATTCAGAGATCCATGGATCAAAGCTTATTCTCAGCTCCTCATGGCTTATCGCAG
>JBDWAL010000003.1:0-7604 GCA_039978895.1 Aliishimia sp. | reverse complement strand
TCAGGGCGGCCAAATCTCCGCTGGCGGCAAGTGCCTCTGCCTGCGTCGAGGTCAGCGCCGCGACCTGGATATTTGTCAGCGCAGCCACATCCGCGGGCGTCAATCCAACAATAGCTGCTGGCGTCAGCGCTGCGATTTGCACAGGGGTCAGTGCGAGGAGTTGTGCACTAATCATGCCCAGAACGTGTGAAGCGGAGAGGGCCTCAACGTCGTCTGGCGTAAGAGCTTGGATGAGTGAAACAGGCAAGGCTCCAACGGTTTCGCCTGCGAGCAAGGCGACCACGCTGCCGTTGGTCAAGTCAAACGCCCCGGCGGCAACCATTTCGAGAACTTGAGCATATCCCAGCGCGCCAAGTTGAGCCGGTGAAAGCGCGTCGATAGAAATCGCGGCCAATGCTGCTGGCGACAAAACAGCAATCATTTCGGGCGACAGAGCAGACAGATCCTCGATGGTGCCAATTTGGGCCGCGGTGAGTGACGCGGCAACCAAAAGGGTCAAATCTGCAATCTCGACAGAGGAAATCGTATCGCCCAGCCCTACGGCATTTTGTTGCGCCACATCGTCAAACAAAGCGATGATGGTGGATCGATCCATCGCAATGGTGCTCACCGAATCCGCCGCAACAACCAGCATTGCCTGCCCTTCTGGGGACAGGCCCGTTTCCGAAATCTGTTCCTGAATTGCTGCCAAGCCGGACAAGCCACCACCATTTTGCGCGTCAAGGCCCGAAAGTGCTGCAAGAACCGCGCCATAATTGTTGGGGTTGGGGTTTTCCACCACCGCGCCGGTTGCATCAATGATCAAAGTAGGGGCAACTGCGCCAGTAATGATGTCGGCTGGAAGCCCGAAAGCTTCTGCAATCGTCTGTGTCGCGGTGGCAATTGTATCAGGCGTCAGGGGTTGATCAAAACGCGGTACTCCAGCCTCTAATGTGATACCGGCAGTCAGACCAGCCAGAGTTGTCAAAGGGTTGACGTTGATGACGTTCGCACCTTCGGTCAATGTGGTCGCTGTGAAAATCGCGCCGTCCAGGTCCTTGAGCGTGCCAGTTGCCTCATCCCAATAGTCGCCCACAGCAGTGCCGCTGTTGGTCACAATAACGATTGCCGGGCCTACGTGCCCACCGGCGCTTATTTCGAATTGGCCGTCATTATCAAGTGCCACCGGGGCTGAGTTCAACAGAATGCCTTCTGCCGAATAGACATTTACAATCAGGTCATTTCCCGTAGCCACCGGACCCGCCACCACTGATCCGCGAATGGTCGTGGTTGTAGTGGGATCCGGGGCCGTTGACCCAATCTCACTAGAACTGCCGCCGCCCATCATTGCTAAGGGGACAAGTGCCGCCAATCCGAGGGCGCCGTAACCGCCTCCACTTGCATCTGCAAATTGCTGAAGTGCGCTGTTGCTTGCCAAAAGGTCGGCTACAGAAGCGCGATCACCATGGGTGTCAACGATCGTGGCATTCGCAGGTGCGGGGCTGTCGCCGCCTGAAACAACATCCGCTTTTTGTGCCAAGCCACCATCCAGGTCGACCTCGGCGGCAACTTGGTAGAAATCGCGAAGGACCACGGTACTCCCGTCGGCGTACCGGATGACCAGATCGTCGCCCTCGCGTATTGAAACCGATGCTTTGGGAAGCGCTGATCCATCAGCCATTTCGATTTTGTATTGAGCCCCGTCGTTGGCAGTTAATTGTACTGATTTTCCGGTCTTCAGGGCGATCTTAACAACAGACATAGGGGCTTCTCCAAAAAACACTGTTGGCTAGACATGCTGAGAAACCTTTTGAGAAAAAGCTAACAGGTAATGGATTTTTGTTAAAGTTCTACGCTTTTGAGACAGGATTAATGCGTCCTGCCCCTAATCGTTTCTATTTTCGAAATGTCGAAACTGCGGCGGTTCAAGATCAGTTAACTAGCAATTAAGCAAGATCAGATAGCCCTGATGTTGTCGGGGAAATTGGCAGGCACGCTGGTAAAATTCAGCAAACCTGAAGTTTTCTTTGCATATACTGGAGTTTTCTATGGTGCGCTGGATTTTGGGTTTTTGTCTTGTGATTGGAGGGTGCACGCTTGCTGATTCCAACAAACCTAGCACCTTGCGGCCCACCGACGTGGCCCTTGATCCCGCGGCTTCTACTCCTCTTGTTGATGCGCCGACCCGTGCCGCCACATCGACCGGCTGTGTTTCCAGACTTGATTGTGTATTGCCATCGGCGCCAGCCAATCTGCCGGATTTGGCTCGTTTTGCTGCAACAAAAAGCCCTGATGTTCTGGCCGCGCAGGCAAAGGTCGCTCAGGCCCAATTCAGCGTTGATGCCGCGCGTCATGCGTTCTATCCGACGCCGTATGCCTCGGCGAATTCAGCTCAGGATGGAGAATCGCGGCTTACGATTGGGCTGGATCAACCGATTTCGACGGGGGGGCGGCTGCGCGCAGAGTTGACGATTGCCCAGGCGCGCAAAAACGCGAGCGATATTCAGTTGGCGGTGGCACAACATCAAAGCGCGGAAAACCTGATACAAGCTTACGGCAGTTGGATGGCAGCGACATTGCGTTCGCAGGCGTGGGAGCGCGGATTGAAAACGCAGGACCGCATCGTTGCCATCATAGCGCGTAGGGTTGAGGCAGGTGTGAGCAGTGCCAGCGATTTGGTGTTGGCAAAATCACGCAGAGATTCAGTTTATTCGGAGTCCCTGACTGCGCAATCAGATCGTGCCGCTGCCTTGGCGAAGTTGTCGCAGACAACCGGGATTTCGCTTGATGAAGCAAAGCTGGCGCAGAATTTGGCGCCGGAGAAACCGATTAGGTCTTCGCTGCAAGACACGCTTGCCAAGGCAAATCATTCTAGCCCGTATTTGCAGCTGGCAGATGCCGAGATTGCTGCAGCGCAGGCTGGTAAAGCCTCGGCGCGCTCAGCGTTCTTTCCGGATGTGGTGCTTAGCATGGAGCATGACAAATTTGCAGATGGCCGCACGGATAATCGTGTCTCGCTTGGCTTGAAAACTAAATTTGGTGCAGGTTTGGCAAGCGGCTCGCAGGTTGGAATTGCCAATGCAGCCGTGATGGTCGCTGAGCGGCAAAAACAGTCGACTGAGCGCGGTATCGTCGAACAGGTCGAAAGCACCTATGCGCTCATGACAACATCCAAGCAGCGTCTAGATGCGCTGAGTACAATCGCCAATGCGTCAAAAGAAGTGGCTGCCTCCACGCAGCGGCAGTTTGAAACCGGTGTGAAGACCTGGCAAGAATTGATGTCAACGGCTCGTGAAGTTGCCAGCAACGAGGCCAATCTTGCCGAAGTGCAGGCCACCTATGTCGGCGCCAGTTGGAAACTCTCACTCCTGATTGAGGGGGTGGATTCCCTTTGACAGTTGTTCCCCCTCTGATCGAGGCTCAAGATACAAAACCCTTGGACCCAACTGAACCCAGCTTTGCCGTCTTTATGCAAATGGCGACCCTGCGCCGTGAAGCGGTGGACCCTGTTGCCCTGCGCGCAGCATTGCAAGACTGCGCACGCCCTGATGGGGTAGACATACTGTCGGCCATTCAGCGCAATCTGGGCGTACCCAAGGCCAAATGGCACAGCAGAGCCGACCCTGCTCGGTGCCCTTTATTTATGCACGACGGCGAAAACTGGCATGTTCTGGTTGGCCAAACACCTGAAAATGAATGGGTTATTGTCAGCTTTGATTTTGAGACGAGAACTCTCAAAGAAGTCCGGAGCGCAAGTCTACCCGCCGGAGCCCGCTTTGCTGTTCAACGCCTTCTTGCACCATTTTCAGTGCGCACCAGCCCGACACTGCGGTTAATCACGTCCGAGATTTTTGCCGACAAACGGGTGATTTTTGAAATCATTGCAGCGTCGCTTGCGCTTGGGGTGCTGGCGATGGCGATTTCGTTCTTTTCCATGCAAGTCTATGACAGGGTGATACCGACCAAGGCCCATTCAACACTGCTGGTGCTTGTACTTGGGGTCTGCGGTGCGATCATTTTGGAACTGATTGGCAAATGGGGCCGTGCAAATTTTTTGCATCACATGACCGATGCGGTCGACCAGCGTCTTGCACGTTCGACCTATGCGCGATTTCTGGGGATACGGCTGGATCAATTGCCCGCCAGTGTCGGCTCGGCGGCACAGAAATTGCGGGGCTATGAATCCGTGCGTGCTTTCTTGGTGGGGATCAGCACTGCATTGGTCATCGACACACCCGTCGCCTTAATGCTCTTGGGTGTGTTGTTTCTGATCGGCGGACCGCTGGCCTTCATTCCTGCGGGATTTTTTGTTGTCGGAATGCTTTTTGGCCTGTTTTCGCGCAGGCGGCTGGAAAACTATGCGCGTCAGGCTACTGACGGCCAGCAACGTAAAACCGGTCTGCTGGTAGAGGCGATTGAAGGCGCGGAGATGATCAAATCTGGCAACGGGGGATGGCGTATGATGTCGCGCTGGCTGGATGTCACGGATGAGGCCCGCAAATCCGAAGCCGATGCCCGCAATGTCAGTGAACATGCGCAATTCCTTTTGGCGGCGATGCAGCAGGGGTCTTATGCCTTGCTGATCGCCACGGGAGCGGTGATGGCCGGCACTGGGCAGGTGACAATGGGGGGCTTGCTGGCCTGCTCGATTCTGTCAGGTCGGATCATGTCACCACTGGCGGTTTTGCCGCAGCAATTGGTGCAATGGGGCAATACCAAAGCCGCGGTGGAGGACCTTGATCGATTATGGGCTCTGGCACAGGATCATGAAAAGGGCAGAAAACCAATCCTGCTTGACCATATCCGGGGCGAATATGAGCTAGACGATGTGGATTATCGCCTGGGCGACACATCTGTCCTCAGCATTCCTGAGCTGCGTGTCAACGCAGGAGAACGGGTTGCCATTATTGGTTCCATTGGATCAGGCAAAACGACGCTGCTGCATGTGCTGTCGGGCATGTATTTACCAAGCCAAGGCCGCGTTTTGCTGGATGGGGTGGATGCCACGGCGATTTCCAAGCCGTCGCTTGCCTCACAACTGGCCTTTGTGCCGCAGGACGGGCGGCTTTTTTCAGGCAGTCTGCGTGAGAATTTGATTTTGGGTATGGATGATCCGGGGGATGCGCAGCTGGTCACCATCACCAAACTGACTGGATTGTTCCAGACCGTTATTGCGCCTCACCCCAAAGGATTGGATCGCGAGATCTTTGAAGGGGGCACCGGGTTATCCGGCGGTCAGCGGCAGCTTGTTCATCTCACTCGCGCCTTTTTGCGCCAGCCGCGGGTTTGGCTGCTGGATGAACCAACCGCCTCGATGGATCAGATGCTGGAAGCGCATGTGCTGCGGGCATTGACCCACGCGCTTGAACAGGATCCACGCCCAAGTTTCATCCTTGTGACACATAAATTGCAGTTGATGCGTCTGGTCGATCGGGTCATTGTGCTCAACAACGGAAAAATCCAACTTGATGGCCCCCGTGATGAGGTGTTGAAAACACTGCAAAGCCCGCCAGCCGCTGCCACCCCAAAAGCACAAGTCGTTCCATCAAAATGCGCATAACGGCAGAGCAAAAACCGAGGGGCGTGGGCACATTCTTATTGCTGTTCATCGTGGCCTTTGGCGTCTGGGCCGCATCGTTTCAGTTGGACCAGACGATTAATGCAACAGGTCAGGTCATCGCGCAGTCACGTACCCAGGTTATTCAGGTCGCTGACGGCGGCGTCTTACAAGAATTGCGTGTTCAAGAAGGTAACACGGTTAAAGCAGACCAGCTTTTAGCAAAACTGGAGACAGAACGCGTGCGCGCGGGCGTCAACGAGGTTGTGGCAAAAATCGCAAGCCTTCAGGTGGCCAAGATACGAGCATTGGCAGAAGCGGAGCGCACCTCCCCTGATTTCAGTCGTTTTGTTGAGAAATCGGCGAATTCCGTTGCAGCCCAACAAGCACTGTTTGACGAAAATCTGGCAGGGTTGGAAAATGATTTGGCTGCGGCAATGCAGGGGCTGGAAATTGTTCAGGATGAGTTGCGAACTTTGTCCGCCTTGGTCGAAAACGGCGACGCCAGCCAGATGGATCTTATGGCAAAACGGCGACAGGTTATTGAACAAAAACAAAAAATATCAAAATCTCAGAGCAAATACACCGTTGATGCCCGTCGTGAGATCGCCAAGATTGAAGACGAGATCAGCGCCTTGCAATTCCAGCTACAGGAAAAGCAAAGCTTGCTAGACCACACAAATATCCGTGCGCCGGTCGATGGTGTGGTGACGTCGCTCAGCATGAACACATTGGGCGGCGTGTTGCGCGCCGGAGATGAGCTAATGCGGATCGCCCCTAATGATGGCGACAAATTGATCGATGTCAGGATTGCGCCCGTTGACATCGGCGCCCTTCGTGCGGGTCTTCCGACGATGATCCGGCTTGATGCATTTGACTATACGATTTACGGCTCTCTTGATGGAACGCTAGATTATATCAGCGCCGACACTTTGTCAGAAAGAGCAGAGGACGGACGGATGCAAACGTTTTACCGTGCACACGTTAGAATAAGTACGAGCCAAATGAACAAACGCATCGACGTAAACCAGGCTCTCAAACCTGGCTCCACAGCTTCCGTAGACTTTCAAGTTGGACGCCGGTCTGTTTTGAGCTTCATTGCAAAGCCGATTTTGCGCGCATTTTCAGGGGCGATGACGCAAAAATAGATTCCTAGATGCATAATGAGCGAAGAGTTAGCAGTCGATCAAAGGTGGTTCTAGATTTTGGATTAATTTGCAGCCCTGTTAAGATGGATCAGGGTTTGATTTCGGCTGCTAACTTGATTGGTTATATTTTGCTTTCATAGGCCTCATCTGGGGTCAAGATGTCGTGCATGGAATCGGGACGTTCAAAGTTGTAGTAGTTCAGCCACTTGCCGATCCCGGCGCGCCGCAATTTCCGTTCCGCATAGACATAAGGTTGAGCGGGCAGTTGCTTGAGCGCAGGTTTATCCAGCTGTTTCGAACAGACCCTGAAGACTGGCATCAAGTTGTCAGGTAATCTTGTTGTTCAACTGGGTACGCAGGGGCCTGATCGCTGCGTTAGACTCGTCTAGGTTGAAGAACGTCTGGTTGGGCAGACGTGCCAAAATCCAGCGTTCGGCCAGCAACACCGCACCTTCGACCTTCGCTTTGTCTTTGGGCTTGCGGGGCCGCGCGGGCAAGACAGCGGTCTCATAGAGCGCGGCCATGTCCCGCGTCTTTCGAGTTCGGGCTGAGTGCAGCGAAAGCGCAGTTTGGATTCCGCCCAAATCTGCCCGTTTGAATGGCCGGTTTGGTGAAAATCTCTGCGCCGCCGAAATTCTCGTGCTGCGCGCGCGAGAGAGAATGCTGCGTAAGCGAAGCGGGAAAAACGAAGGCCTGCAAAGTCCGCAAACTGTGAGTTCGCTCATCAACAGATTTTGCAGTTGCGGCGAATGTCCGGTCTGACGGGCTGCACCGCTGCGTGCATATGTCGGATCGGCAGTGGAGAGCCTTGCTTTGAGACGTGCTTCAAGATGCGCAGCAGACATTTTCGGCTTCTTCGACAGACCTCGTCGGGTGAGGGACGACCCCGTCAGGTTGGGTGGTTGGCGTCTACATTATGC
>JBDWAL010000002.1:0-9595 GCA_039978895.1 Aliishimia sp. | reverse complement strand
CTTTTCAACGATATTGAAGTGAAGCGGAATCCGAAATTCTCTGAACTGCCAGATAGACTTGAGTTTCAGCAACAAACTTTCGTGAGCGAGCGTTGCAAACAAGTTTTACAACGCATCGACCCCCAAGAGAAACACGTTTTTGTAAGAGCTCATCTATCAGATTCTCGAAAGGACTACACATTTCCGGCTTACTACTGGCTTGTCTGCCGGCGCGCATATTGGAGCGGAAACCCTTCGAGCGATTCCAAATTCATACCGATCTCCGGCGCGTTGTTTCCCTATGCGCATCGTGACATTTTCTGCTGTCAAGAGCGCTTAGATTTTTTTAAACAGCAGCCGTTTTGGGCGGGACCTTGCGGACAAAGGCTATCCTACATTGGCGCACAAGCATATCAGCAGATACAAGACGAAGGATTGACCGGATTCGAGCTTGAGCACGATCCGAGGATCAAGCGCCCTCGTCGCAAAAAATCCGAGCCGAAACCGAAGTTTCCCGGGTCTGTTGAGCGGATCACTTTCTGACGCATTACCCCTTTTCCAAACAGGTCTTTCAGAGGCGGGTATGGAGTGTCGCGAGGGGCTGAGCATGCTTTTCTTTTGGCAGTCCTGATGAGCAAGACGAATATGCCAAGCCAACCTGACGCAGTGGCTTGCTTGGCCGCCCCGGACGTTATCTGTGGCGCGTTCGATGCGCGTCACTTTCGTGAGTCTGGCGATCCGGGTTGGCAAGCATGGGATCCATCTCGCCGGGCTGGGACATGGAATGGATCGTCCGATGATCTCTTGCCGACGACACCGATCAACGTTGAAACCTACCGAGGTCCGCTCTTTGTATCAGCAGGATTGAAAGACAGCACGTGGTCCCCAGACATGACGATAAGACTGCAAAAGCGGAGAGAGGCCAAGGGGCTACCAGTTGAAGCACACTACTATGAGAACGAGGGACATGCCCCCGGGAGTGACGGTGAGAACAAACACCATGAGCTGCTATTGGCATTTTTGAAGCGCACTATCAGGCTCTAGATAGTGCAACACTGCGCCTCGCGACAGACATGACAAAGCAAGGTTAACAGTCAATGACATCTAGTGGTGCTGCCATCGAGCGCGACGCTCAAACAGGTTGTCTAAAAGAATGGGCCTCGTAAATTTCGGTGCTTGAGTGCCCTTATGACCCGCTGCAACTAGATAGCAGCCCTAACACCTAAGCCAACAAGAAATCGCGGACGACCCTATTGAACATATCTGGCTTTTCCAGATGTAGAGCATGGGCGCAGTTTGGAATAACAGCAAGGTTGGATTGCCTGATCGAACGCCATAGCTGTTCTGTCTGGTCCCATGAATAAGTCCGGTCATTGTCACCCCATAAAACAAGCGTAGGCGACAAGAGCTTGGGCAAATAAGCACTTCCGGTCCAAAGGCTCATTGCCTCTAGCCCTGCGAGAATTGCTTGCATACTGCTGCGCTCTGCAATTTGTGCGCAACTCTCAAAGCCCTCCGCTTTTTCGAGCGCCAGAAACCACGTCGCTGAAATGCGTCGTGCCGTAACAGACGGGCCATCGGCCACCGCGCGCTTCTTGGATGTGTCAATTGTCTCGAACCTGCCGGGCAAGACACCTATCGCACCCGTCCCATAAAGCACGAGGCGCGCGACACGATCAGGTGATTTTGCGGCCATCACTTGCGCGATCATGCCCCCCATCGAGTGACCGATAAGGTGAAAACGATCGACCCCGCGCGCCGTTAGGTTCTCAAGCACCCAATAGGCGTAGCCCTCAATCGTTTGAAGAGCATCAAGATGTGCGTTTGCGCCATAGCCGGGCAAATCAACTGCGATGATGTGCCCATCGCCAAACGCCCCTTCTTGGTCAGCCCACTGCGCGCTGCCCCCCATGAAGCCATGAACAAAGACGACAGGGATCATTTGCGTCCGCCCTGGACAATACGGTCAAGGATCATTGCGCAGAACAGGATCGAGAAGCCCGCAAGGATACCCTGCCCGACATTCGCGTATTGCAGCGCTTCCAACACGTCCTCGCCTAGACCTTTGGCGCCGATCAAGGACGCCACAACGACCATAGCCAGTGACAGCATAATCGTTTGATTGATGCCTGCGCGGATCGATGGGCTGGCCAAAGGCAGGTCAACCTTAGTTAGCAGATACCACTTGTTGGCCCCAAAACTGATCGCGGCTTCACGCACGCTTTCAGGAACACCACGCAAGCCCAACACGGTCAAGCGCACCACAGGCGTGCCGCCAAAGATCATCGTTGTCACAACAGCCGCAGGTTTCCCTGTGCCGAAAAACGCGATGACGGGGATCATAAAGACGAAGGCAGGCATCGTTTGCATAAAGTCCATGATCGGTTGGATGAACGAATAAAACCGTGGGCGGCGTGCGGCAAACATGCCCAATGGGATGCCGATCAGGATCGACAGACATGCAGCGGTGCCGAGTAAAGCTAAGGTCGTCATGGCCTTATCCCAGAACCCAAGCAATCCCATATAGGCGAGAAACGCACTTGAATAAATCGCCATGCGCACGCCGGCGGTGAGCCACGTAAGAAGGACGATGAGGGCTGCGACAACGATCCAAGGCGTGCTGACGAACACCAGCTCTAGCGCGTCCAGCACGAGCCGAATGAAGTAGGTGATCGCGTCAAAAATGCTCTCGCCATTCAACACCGCCCAGTTAAAGAACGCTTCTACTCGATCTATGCTGACCAAGCGGATACCAGGGTCGGTTGGGAACTCGCTGAGCGTAGTGAAATACCCCGGGAAGGAGTAATGCAGCGTCGCAGCCGCGACGATCAAGACCATGAAGATGGCGCTGAACAAGATGTGTGCAAAAGGCATTCCCGACCGCACACTGCGGTCAGACAGCCAATCGGAAAAGCGCGTTTCTAACGCCCAGTTGGCGACAAGAGACTGCGCAGCCTTCACCATCACTAGGATCGCAAGACCCGTGAGGGCAATTGTTGGCCCTTGAGCTGCGAGCGCTGCGGCCTCTTCCTTGATGCCGCCGATGTTAGCCTCTAGCGAATCCACCGTTCGTCTATAGACGTCGATTTTGTCGGTGTTATTTTCGATCGCTGATGCAAGCTGCTGTTTGCGTAGCTCTAATGTTCCCTCGATTGACGCAATGCGCGCCATAGCATCCGCCCCCAGATCACCGAACAAACCGCGGGCGATTTGTACAAAAGCCAAAGCTTCGATGATAAGGAATGGTAAGGCCCAACTCCATAATCCTCTGGCGCCAAACCAGATCGGGCCGAAGAGACCCGCCATCGCGTTGAACGTCGCAGTGAAGCTGGCAGATGCCCCGATCTTGTCAAACATGCGGATATAGTAATCGGGACTTGTGCGCACGAAGGTCCGGATGTTGTCGCGACGCTCTTGCGCGTAGGCAAGCGCCGCATCCGAGGACGTATCTTCAAGCGGGTTCACCCCAAGATCTGCGTTCACATCGGTCATGATACTTCTGTCCCTTCGATCACTGTGCGCAACAAGTCAGCGCGTGTGATGATGCCAGCGTCTTCGCCATCTGATTGGACAACGATTGGATTGTCGTCGTCGATCGCGATGTTGATTAATGTGCTGAGCGTCTCATCTCTGCCAACGCGCGAGGCACCTGCGGAAAGTGGTCCGTGCGTTGCGACATAAGATTGGATTGGCTGCATAACTGCATGCGCATGTACAACTTTCAGGCGGGAAATACCTGCCACAAAGTCTGCAACATAGTCATCTGCAGGATTCATCACGATGTCCTCGGCGGTGCCGATCTGGATCATCTTACCATCCCGCATGATTGCGATCCGGTCGCCGATGCGCACCGCTTCATCCAGATCATGGGTAATGAAAATCGTGGTCTTCTTTAAGATTTTGCTGAGACGAATGAACTCGTCCTGAAGCTGACGGCGGATCAAAGGATCAAGCGCAGAAAAAGGCTCATCCATTAATAAGACATCGGGGTTCGCGGCTAATGCACGTGCAAGACCCACACGTTGTTGCATGCCGCCGGACAATTCATGAGCGAACTTGGCGCCCCACGCGCCCAGTTCGACAATGTCCAGAATAGCGGCGGCTTGGCGCATCCGCTCGTTTTTGGGCACTTGCCTAATTTCCAGTGGCATCGCGACGTTGTCCAAAACAGACCTGTGCGGCATCAGCGCGAAATTCTGAAACACCATGCCTATTTTTTGGTTGCGGAACTTTTGCAAGTCGCGCACGCCCAAGGCCATCACATCGGTGCCTTCGATTTCGATTTTGCCAGCGGTCGGTTCCAGCAAGCGATTGAAGTGGCGCACAAGGGTCGACTTGCCGCTACCAGACAGACCCATGATACAGAAAATCTCGCCGCGGTTCACTGATAGACTGACATCCGCGACACCAACGACCGCGCCGTATTCTTTCAGAACATCAGCCTTGGTCAGCCCACGATCTCGGACCGCTTTAAGCGCCTCGTCCGCACGGGTACCAAATATCTTCCAGACGTTCGATATCTCAACGACAGTGTCCTGCGCCATGTCAGATCTCAATTGAATAAGGGGAAAGATGCGGCACCGGCGCAACGCCAGTGCCGCTATGATTGAAGCGCGGCTTACAGACCCAGCATCGCGTCAACGCGATCAGAGTTCGCAGCGACCCAAGCTTTTGCAGCATCTGCAGGATCCATGCCGTTTGCAGAAATCTCGTACGCGAGACCACTGACGTCGTCAGCTGTGACGGAGAAGTTCGTAAAGAACTCTGCAATCGCAGGAGAGCGATCACCAAGAGAGTTGGACCATGCAATCTGTACGTCCTTCAACGCGTCTTTTGTGGCAACTGAAGAGTTTTCGTACCAGTCGGCATCGTCAGATGGCTGAACCATGGTGTACTTTGCAGGATCAAATGTCGGCTCTGACAGCATTTCAACGTCGAACATGAACCAGACAGCGTGAGGCTTGTAGCAGTAGAATGCATAGCCTTCGCCCTTGGTGATACTGTCTTTGATCCGCGCAGTTTTCACGCTTTCTTCGGCACGAATAGGGTCGATGAAATCAAGTAGACCGTAGTCACGTGTCTTGACCTCGTTGACGTTGGCAGAGGCCCAACCAGGTGCACCAATCCAAAGCTCGCCTTTGCCATTGCCATCGCTGTCCATCAAGGCTGCGACATCTGGGCGACCCAGGTCGGCGATGTCCGTGATGTTGTTTGCTTCGCCAAAGTCCTGTGTGACGCAGAAACCTTGGTTGCCCTCGTAGGGGTTGGACGAAAGCGTTACGGTGCCGGCTTCGGTGACATATTTGTCCGTGAAACTTTGCTGGTTTGGCAACCAAACGTCAGGGTGCACGTCGATATCGCCTTTGCCCTGATCCATCGCTTGGAAGATCGTCGCGTTGTTGCCAGGCACGTATTCAACCGTGCCGCCGATGCGTGATGTTACAATCTCACCCAGCACGTGACCAATCGCTTGCGCGCCCGTCCAGGATGGCAGGCCGATCTTGACCTCTTCGGCCGCAAAAGCCGGAAGGGCCAAAAAGCTGACAGCCGTCGCCATCGCGTAGGTTTTCAAATTGGTTTTCATGTTTGTCGTCCTCTGTTGGATCGCGCCAGTTTCGGCGTCAGTTTTTGTGCGAAGCCAAAAGCGCCTTTGCAGGGCTTCCGGAAATAAGTGCGTGTGGACCAAGTCTAGTGCGGGACTTTCTTTCAGAGCCAATTCAAACATATCATCAAACTATTCGAATTTTGCATAGTTTAGCTTTAACATCCGAGAACGAAGATCGTTCTAAGGGGTGATTCCAAGATGGACCTAAATTGGCTACGCGATTTTGAATGTCTTGCGCGGACCCTGAACTTCACCCGTGCTGCGGAAGAGAGGAACATCACGCAATCTGCGTTTAGCCGTAGAATCAAGGCATTGGAGAGTTGGGTCGGGTTGCCGTTGATCAATCGCGCGACGTATCCCATTCAACTAACAGAGGCCGGTCAGCAATTTTTACCTGATGCACTGGCGGCAGTATCCCAGCTAGCAGAGTCGCGCCAAGCTTTGCGTGATGCTGACGGTGGCGATCAGCGCTTTGTGCGTTTTTCTGTGCTCCATACGATTTCGGTTAATTTTTTGGCGAAACGCATCGAGGATTTGCAATCAGAAATTCCGGCCCTGCGCACGCGGGTCATCTCTGATTCTCTTAGCTCTTGTTGCGAGTTGCTGGTCGAAGGCGCTGTAGACATCATGTTGTGCTATTACCATCCGGCCGTCTCACCACGGATTGATGAAGCAGCCTTTGCCCGCAAAGATTTGCAGACGGACCGCATGATACCAGTGGCCGCCACAAAGCAGGCGCGCAGGCATGGTTGGAACCTTGCCAATATGACAGGCCCACCTATCCCGTATCTTGCATACGATCATTCTTCGTTTCTTGGGATGGTGGTAGACAGCATCGTCGGACAGAAACAGATGAACATCGAAACCATCTATATTGACGGTTTGGTCGAGACGATCAAACGTCGGCTGCTTAACGGTAGCGGGTTCGCGTGGATGCCCGAAAGCGCGATCAAAGCAGAATTGGCATCAGGAGGCCTTATGGCTGTTGGTGATGCCACATGGCGCACGCAGATGACAATCTCAGCGCTTGCGAACCCCGCAGCACTTGCCCCGCAAACACAAGTTTTATGGGACAAGTTGTAGTTTTCTTACAGGTTGACCCAGCGCTTTGCATGGTCGAAGGCGAAGTCATACCCCCCCAAGGCTGCCGCACCGCCTGTGTGTAAGAACACAACACGCTCGCCTGCGAATGTGCCTTTGCGCGCAAGGTCGATAAGACCCGCTGCACCTTTTGCGGAATAGCAAGGATCCAGCAAGATGCCTTCAAGCTCTGCGAACATCTGGATCGCTTCAATTCCGCTTTGCGTGGGCAACCCGTAGCCGTCACCCACATAGTCCGTATTGGCCATCACGTCTTCGCGTTTCACCACGCCAGCACAGCCAAGTTTTTCAGCCGTTTTACACGCCAGGTCATAAATCATTTGTTCCTGTTTTGGCTGCGGCGCACGTGTACCAATGCCTAAGATCGGGATCTGCGCGTTCATCGCACACATGCCTGTTACAAGACCCGCCTGCGTACCGGACGACCCTGTGGCATGCACTAAACGATCAATCTTCAACCCACGATCATTGGCTTGCGACACCAGCTCGAAAGCTGCGTTGACGTAGCCAAGAGCGCCTGTCGGGTTAGACCCACCGCCCGGAATAACGTAGACGTTGTGCCCCTTGGCACGCATCTTTTCGGCTGCCTTTTCCATCTCGCCGGGCATGTCATGGCCGCCTGCGAATTTCTCGGTGGTGGCTCCGTGCAGGTGATCCAAAAGAACGTTGCCGTTCGTGTTGTAGTTCCCGTCTTGGTAACCAGTGCGGTCTTCCAAAAGAATGTGACACTTCAAACCAAGCTTTGCAGCGAACGCGGCTGTTTGGCGACCATGGTTCGTCTGCGTCGCTCCTTGGGTCATCACCATGTCGGCGCCTTGCTCGATCGCTTCGGCCATCAAGAACTCTAGCTTGCGGGTTTTGTTGCCGCCCGTCGACATGCCTGTGCAGTCATCGCGTTTAATCCAAAGCTCGACGCCTAGCTCTTTTGATAGACGCTCCATCGGTTCAAGCGGCGTAGAAAGGTGGGCGAGGTGGACGCGGGGAAAGCGGGCAAGATGCATGGGCGTGGCTCCTAAATGTCTTTCACCCAAATTATCTGCGCATCTGCACTATTCCCAATGCTAATTTCGCATCACTTCAATGAAATGACTTTTCCAAAATATAGGCACTGGTCCTTCTACCGCATGACCCCACATTCGCTGCGACTGCAAAACCATTGCATGGCCGTACTCACAGTTTGAGGCCCAGATACTATCTGTTTTTGTGAGTTTACGGTAAGGGAAAGTGTGGACAGATGTTGCGTAAGATCTTGCCAAGTTTTTGACCGGATCTGCTACAGATTTGTTTATCTGATGGAAATGCCAACTGATATACTGCGCCGGAAAGGTTTCCGTTTTCCTCGCGTGATCACCGCCTATGCTGTGTGGGCCTACCACCGCTTGGCGCTGAAAACAGCTGATGTTGAGGGCCTGCTGGCTGCACGCGGTATCGACACAAACCGGGACGCTCTTGATATCCTTGTCCAAACGCGTCGGAACGCAAAGGCTGCAAACGGTTTTTCCAGAGATTGATCGCCCAGTTCGGCGAACCAAGGGTCGCCATCACAGACAAGCTGCCCAGCTATATCAAACCAACCAAGACATTGGCTCCGAACGCTGACCATCGCGCTCAGAAAGGTCTCATCATCGCGATTGAAGTCTTGCATCGACCGGCTCGCAAACGAGAGAGAATATTTGACCGTTTCAAATCCCACCGGCAGGTTCAAAGAACTCTATCCGGGCAAGACCACCCTCTCATTGCTGCAAGCAGCAACTGCCGGGCAGTGGATTAACTTGATTTTCCGCACCCGTCGCTAACAACTCACTGCAGTCTCATACCGCGACGCCCGCAACGATGCGTTCTGCTTTTTGGCTGATTACACCGCCGGAATGGCGACATGATCTACCCTTTAACAATCATTCACAACCTAACCTCATCGACTTAGCAAGACCTTCAGGACTGCTACGCTTGATAATCGACCGTGGCGACAAAGGACATAATCTAAGACTCGAGTGCCGGCATTTTGGTTTTATCAAGCCACAACGGAGGTCTGCGCTTTGGGGCGCCTACTAATATCGATGTCAGTGCTATTGTGCGTTGCAATCGTTATGACATTCTTTATTTTCAAGGGAAGACCGTTTTCTAAGAGGCGGTCTTGTAGAGAAATTTTCATTTCATAGCCACGATCAACCTCGAAACCTTGAGTTGCGGTTTAATATTGATAGTGTTTCCTGCCTTGAATTTTCATACAGCAAATGCTCAAATTCACTCTTTTGTTCCCCCACAGGAAATCTACATTTATTTGAATTTTTATGACAATAGAAATAGGCACGTGCAAACTAGGACTTTTCCATCCTATGAGTTCAAAAGAAGTGGCCGACTATTTTCTGCGTCATTTCTGGTGCAGATCAATGCGCTTCAAAGGTCGCAAATGAAGGTTACAGGCTGACTTTTGCAAAACGTGGACCAATCTAATATGTCTTACTTATTAAATGAAGGCAGAACCCCTTAGACATTTCTAATTTCTTCAAGACCCCTGATGAATGAATCCGAATGAAAAAATAATCAAAATGAAGAGTGCACCACCACCGAGATTTTGGCACATCAAGCAATAGGTAAACTCAAATTTTCGTCAAATTATGGTTGAAACTCTCCGCCCTATTAAACCCAAACAGGTTCATCAGGCGGGCAAAATTTTTTGACCTAGAAGGTTATACCACCGACTCTTCCAAATATTATTGGGGAACAGGACACAAAACTCTCGAGCTCGCACCATCTAGGCTGAGGACTCATACCCAAAATATGACAGTTGCAGCCAAAGCGATCGCTGACAGGAATACCTTCGGGCATCTGTCATAACGGGTTGCCACGCGCCTCCAATCCTTCAAACGGCCAAACATGATCTCAATCCGGTTTCGCCGTTTGTATCTA
>JBDWAL010000001.1:0-15438 GCA_039978895.1 Aliishimia sp. | reverse complement strand
GGAGAGAAATCAGAAAACGCTCTTCAAGCGGATATTTGAACAGAGAACCTCCGTCCATTTTTATCGCGTTCCACCCATGACCCGTCATCGTTTCTAGAAGTTCTGATTTTTTCATGATTGTCCGTTGTTGCGGGGGCAGGTTAGATTGCGACGTGTTCCCAAGGAAATCGAGGCGCTATATCCAGTTTACCCATCACTATCGAAACCACAAGGGCCCGAGACCGCCCTTCCGCATTTGACCGCCGAAGAACTACCTGATCCGACGCTGCTGGCATCAGGCGTGCATAGCTGCTGTTCATGTGGTCCGCAGCATCCGTCACTTAGGGCTCGAAGCCGTCGTTAGTTCTGTTGTAGCATATTCGATCGCGCGGGGTTGCCCACTTGCATCACGGACGGCCCCAAGCGGACATTGACCTGAGTTCGCGACGCTGCAGTGCAGCTTCCCCGAAGCAGACGTTGGCACTGTAGCGCAGCATTTTGGCAAGCTGGATGACTGCATCGCGGGACAAAGTGACTTTGATTGTCGCACGGACGTCGTACAGCGTAATGTCACAACACCTCTAGGTCATGAGATTCATGAATATAGAAATCACACCGATCCAAATCTCTCATATTGCGAGCTTCCATAAGGCCGTCGACACCGTCGCCAAAGAACGAAAGTACCTTATCGTTGTGTCTAACGCGATGGAAGCGCCTGTGTCGCGGAATTGGAAGGGCTATTGGCAGCGGGCGGCTTAAATTATTTCATACTATCGTTGTTGTGAAACGATTAAAACTCGACAGAAATCATTGCAAAATAGACATGAATCGGCTATGTGTGCCTTAGGCCTCCGCTTCCCGAAGAAGTCGGCTAGACCGACCCTGTCAACAGGCTTGCCCTGTTGAGGTAGGGCTGCGGGGGACCTGCAATTACCTAAATTCCCATATGTTGATTGATCTAGCATCCCTTGGGGTTTCAGCACTCCATGAGTGCCTGCCAGATGATTTTCGAATAAATTCCGCTAACTGACCCTTTCCAGTATCAGGCCTGTTGCCGTTAAGTTTTGAAGCTATTCCACCGACAAGCACATCAGACGCTTGGATCAGTCCAGACGCCTCGGAATTCATGGGCTCAATTGTTCGAATGCAATTTGGCATAGCGTCATGTTTTTTGTATGCTTCCGCGCACAATTGGTTTCGCATATTGCAAATATCGTCACAATCATTGCCTGCGTCTAGTCGTATGTGAATCTCACGTTTGCTCCCGTAGAACCGAGCCAGCCTCTGAACGCAAAGATTCCAGTAAATTTTATTGATGCTGGGGTCTCTAGTCTGATTGGGCTCTCGCTTATGGTCAAATTCTCTAAAGTCACAGAAGACAACAAATAACTCAGCATGTTTTTTAGTGATCAAATCGAAGGAAAAACTGACTAATTCTTGATAGGCGGCTTTCTTTTCCCCGCCTCTGTATTCGTTCCAGTGAAACTCACGTCGAATTCCTGCTCGCTCCCTAATGTCCGCGATATGGTCCTCTATTTCACTCTGCCTATGGCCGCTCACTGCAAGGCCACCCAAAACCATAAAGTCTGAGTTCTTACTGCTGGCATCGCCGAAAAATGAAATTTTTGGTGTCATGGCGGAATGTTTCAAGGGCTGTATTGTTCAGGCTTTCTAGAAAGTAATATCATTACTCGTAAGTTAATCGCCGAGGCTGGGGAAGCGTTTTTATGTAAGCTTCCATAAACACCCATCCGGCCCAAAGTCCTGCACAACGCGCCTTGCCTTTTGCTCACGTTGCAGCAAGTGCCGCACCCGCTTGCGTACATCGGCATGGCAATCATCATCCCAGCCCTTCGCCGCGATGATCTGAGCCGTTAGCGTTTCATCATCCGCAGGTGCAACCCGCAGCATATCCCGCACGGTGAGCTTGAGTTCATTGCGCCCGAATAGCTGCTTGTACTTACCGCGAGGTGCTATGCTCTTTGGGTCGCCCTCATAGCCGCACATCACTAGCGCGCGGTCTATGGCGTCCAGATCAGCCTTGAGGTCATCAGTAGCTTTAAGAGCGACCTTGTGCTGGCCTGCTATTTCACCACGTTTTTTGATCAGTCCGAATATCGTGTGTTCCATATGAGGAATCTAGCTGATATTATTGGGTAAATCTTGGTGCGTTTGATGCATAAGGCCGGACTTAGCTGCCGTTCACTTCAATTGCACCAATGTCTGCAATTCAACTATCGTGTATTCGCGTGTGCAATCCTGCGGCGAGACAAAGGTCTTAGTCATCGCTCGGTGCACTTCGCCATCCTCCCACTTACCATCGATCCATCAAGCAAAGAAGCAACGTACGAAATTAGGTGTGTGGCGACAAAGCCGGTCGGAAAGAAATTCTTTTGCGTCGTCGAAAATAGCTGCGAGCACTACGTCTACCTCGGATTGTGGTGCAGTCTTAAACTCATACAAATCCCACGCGCCATGACGTACCCGCCAAGGACCAGAGTCGTCGGTCCATTCAAATGCTTTCAGAGCTATGCAAACGTCGCGCAACATGTCATTTGTTGACGTAACAGCCTCATCATGCCGATATAGATCATTGACGTAGGTAGAATGGCAGGCAAGCCTATCAAGCAAGGTGATCAAGGTCGCTGCGCGTGTGTTGGCCTCCAAAACCAATTAGATCGTTATCAGCCTTCTTCACGCGCCAATAACTGCCTTCAGAGGCAAACATGCCGAAGCGCTCTAATGCGCTACAGCTTATCTCATGGTTGCTCGGTGCCAGATCGTGCAGAAGCTCTGGCGAAGAAGACGCGATGAAGATCTGCTTGTTCGACCCCAAGCCAAAGATCAACCGACAACACAGGAAGTGCGCCGTTCTCTTACCCACCCTCAAAAGCGTCGGTGTCACCCCATCGGCATGCGCTTAACCATTCTAATCTTGAACTCAAAAGGTGCCGCTTGCTGGCAGGCTCGTCGGCAAATCTTGACTGCACGCATGTGTTAAGCCTTCCTGTTGGGCCTAACCGATGGAAACTTTGACATGAAAATTACAGATGCAAAGATCTTTGTCGGTGGTCCTGGCAAAAATTACGTAACACTCAAGATAATGACGGACCAAGGTGTTTTTGGTCTTGGTGATGCGACGCTTAACAATCGAGAAACGTTGCCTGCCGCCTATTTGCAAGACTACCTTATACCAAACCTAATCGGGATGGATCCGCGTAATAGCGAAGACATTTGGCAGTTCTTTTACCGCGGGGCTTATTTCAGGCGCGGGCCAATCGCTATGGCCGCGTTTGGCGCCATCGATATGGCATTGTGGGACATCAAGGGTAAGCTGGCCAACATGCCGTTGTACCAGTTGTTGGGTGGGAAAAGTCGTGATGGGGCAATGGCTTACGCACATGCAACCGGTGCCGATCTGGAAGACCTGATGGACAGCATCGCTGGCTTTGTTGAGCACGGCTATAAGGCGGTGCGCGTGCAATGCGGTATACCTGATATGCCGAATGCCAGTTACGCCGTGCCGGAAAAGCGCGGCGAGAACAAACATTACATAAGTGATTTTAGCGGCATCCATCCAAAAATTGAGGTTTGGAACACCGATAAATGCCCAACGCATTGGCCGAAATCCGTGCACGCTTTGGTCCTGACTTGGGCATCTTGCACGACGTCCATCATCGCCTAACGCCACGCGAGGTGGCGGCATTTGCCAAAGCCGTTGAACCCGTGAACCTTTATTGGCTTGAGGATCCGACCCCCGCCGAAGATCAGGCTGCGTTGCGCCTGCTGCGCCAACATTCTACCGTGCCGGTTGCGATCGGCGAGGTTTTCAATTCTATTTGGGATTGCAACAAGTTGATTGAGGAAGAGCTCATCGATTTTATCCGCGTTGCCGTTACTTATGCGGGCGGTATTACCCATGTGAAACGCATCGTGGATCTTGCAGGGCTGCACCACGTCCGAACTGGATTTCATGGCGCGCCGAGCCATTCTCCCATCAGTATGGCTGCGCAACATCACCTGAATGCATGGGCGCCTAATTTTGGCATTCAGGAATATCTGGTTCTAGGCACACCGGCATGTGATGCCCTTTTTCCATCAGATCACAAAATGACAAACGGGATGGTTTACGTCAGCGACGCTCCTGGTCTGGGCGTCGATTTCGACGAATTTGAAGCCGAAAAATACAGCTATACTGCGGGCAGCCATCCCGTCGTGAGGTTAGAAGACGGGACAATCTGGAATTATTAAGACAGTCCCGCGATGTTTTTGATTTAGAACTTCGGCGTGGGCGAGCAACCTGAATGTTGCATTTGGTGTTACGCGGCCACTTGGGCTTGTTTCCAGTACCCCTGATAAAGACGTTGGTGAAAAAGAGGGAATTTGATCAGTTCTTCGGCAAACAAAAGCGACAGCACCCAGAACACTGGCACATTAAAATACAGCACAGCCAACGCGGTTGCAGGCACGCGGAAAAGCCACTGCGACCAGATAAAGATATGCATCACATAGATGGTGTCGCCGCTGGCGCGCAGGGTATTTCCGCAGATCGCGTTGGATTGTTTTGGGAACGGCAGGGCCAATAGGATCGGAAGAAAACCGAGTAAGATTGTACGGGTCTCAACGCTTAAATCGCTATAAATTGCGTTCGCCGACACGCAAATCAGTAGATAAATAAATGCCACAATCGCGGCGGCCACAAACGCCCCACGCCACGCGCTACTTAGGAAACGATCAAGCACGTCTGTGGGCGGTTTTTGCCCCAAAAGTTGCGCAACAATGATCCCGGTTGCTTGGGCCCATTGCATACCGATCGTCCCCGCGATCATGATCCACGGCCCGATCAAGGTCATCGCTGCGAATGCGTTCAGGGCCAACTTAGCATAAATCAGAGTGCAGACGTGTGCGGCGAACGTCGAGCTAATAAATGTCGCCGCGATAGGCAGAGAAAAACTTATATGACGGTAAACTGTTTGGGCAAACGTCGACTGTCGCCAACCTTTGACACGCGCCAAATGCCCGTCGAGGCGTGCCAATTGAAACGCCAAAAAAACAACCTGAACACAGATCGCAATCGCGCTGCCCATTGCAGCCCCCGTAACCCCAAATGCGGGCAAGCCCCAGTAGCCATGAATGAGAATAACACTGGCGATCACGTTGATCGGTAGCGACAAGCAAAAGCTGTAAAGCGGTAATCTGGTGCGACCGCAGCCATTGAAATAGCTCGATAAACACTGTCCGACGGCCTCGCCCAGAATGACAATGGAAAAGACAGCCAAATACCCCTTAGCCAAATTCGCCATACCGACAGTCGGCGCCATTGCGTCAATCAATGATCCGCCAAACATCGCCAGAATGACTACACCAATACCACCCAGACCCAAGCTAACGATTAACCCTAATATGAGCGTCGATTTCATAAACACGGGATCCTTTGTGCCAAATGCCTGCGCGGTTCTTATTTGCATCGCGTTGGAAAAGGCTAGGATCACACCCAATATGAAGCCTGCAATCGCAGCTGCCAAACCCATCGCAGCCAACGATGCCTCACCCAGTGATGATACAAGGTAGGCGTCAATCACGACGGTGCCGTGCAGCATTATAGCTTTGAGGGTCATAGGCCAGGCCAGGCCAAACACATCTTTCCAGTTGCGTCTTTGCACAGCAAAATCGGGAATATCAGCAGGCACTTCTGTCATGTAGCTCGACCAATCCTCGTACCTGTGAGAAACTTTTGCCATGCGGCAAACTTGACTGGATACAAGCCGCGTCTCACTTAGGCGTCCATGCCTTCACAGCAATTTCCATTCGTTTCGCCCAACCGTAACAAATGAAACACCCCAATCCCGACAGCGAGGAAAGTCTCAGGTTCTTTCACTGTATCGGTGTTACTTTGGCGATCAATCATTAGGTCCGGCAATCGCTTTCCTTTGGCCAACACAGAAGACAGAGGCGTTCGGTGACCTTAAATTTCCGCATGGAAACCGGTTTACCGAACGTGGAGCACAGGGGGCTGACGTTACGTCAAGCACGGATTCATTTATATTGGCTCAACCTCGTAAATATCGGCCTTGCATGCTCCTTTTGCTTAATCGTTGATCAGATAGTCAAAATATAACTGGTATTCTAGTCTTGCAATAATCGAATTGTCTGCTCATATCGTTACAACCTAACCGAGTACCTCACTTAGTGGAGAAAAAATATGTCCGGTGTCAATCTTCAGGGTCTTGTTAAAACCTATGGTGCATTGCAAGTTGTTCATGGAATTGATCTGGATGTTCAGGAACAAGAATTCGTCGTTCTTGTTGGCCCCTCAGGATGTGGTAAATCAACGACCCTTCGTATGATCGCAGGTCTGGAGGAAATTACCGACGGCGACCTAACGATTGATGGGCGCATCGTGAACCGTGTGGCCCCCAAAGATCGGGATGTTGCGATGGTGTTCCAAAACTATGCGCTGTACCCGCATCTAAATGTCGCTGACAATATAGCTTTTGGTTTAAAAATTCGCAAAGAAAGCAAAGAGGTTATTGCATCTTCAGTACAGGAAGTTGGCGAAATTCTTGGGCTGACACCGTATCTAGATCGACGCCCAGCAGATCTTTCCGGTGGACAGCGCCAACGTGTCGCGATGGGGCGGGCAATTGTACGCCGCCCTAAAGTGTTCTTATTCGACGAGCCATTGTCCAACCTTGATGCCAAGCTGCGCACACAGATGCGCGCCGAGATTAAGCGTTTGCACAAACGCCTCGGTGTGACCTCGATTTACGTGACACACGATCAGGTTGAAGCAATGACCCTTGCCGACAGGATTGTGGTAATGAACGATGGCCGGATCGAACAAATGGGCACGCCCATGGATCTGTTCCTGAACCCAGTAAACACATTTGTGGCAGGCTTTCTTGGGTCGCCGCCCATGAACATGGTAAGCGCACATGTCGAAACTGGCGACAATGGGCCAGTAGCCAAGTTTGGCGAAAACCAATTGCAGCTGGCGCAGATACCTTCTTTGCAAAACGCTGTTGGGACCGAGGTTACTTTGGGTATTCGACCAGAATTTGTCACCGTTTCACGGACTGCCGACGATGGCGCGATCCCTGTTGATGTTGATCTGATCGAGACCCTCGGCTCTGAGGCCTTGATCCATGGTCACCTGCAAGGGGAACCTTTTGTAATCCGAACAGAAACGCTTGGTCAGATGGATATCTTGGATGGGATTTCCGGGTTCAAGATAGCACCGGAGCTTATTCGTGTTTTTGATGCAAAAACGGGCCTAGCCCTTCCTGGTCAAGTGATCAAGCAATGAGCGCTGATCCCAAAACCCACAGGCCACAGCCAAGCCGCATGGTTCGCATCGTCGACCATATGAAACGCGAATGGCAGCTTTATGCGATGCTGCTTCCGACAGTTATCTGGCTTTTGGTGTTTCTGTATAAACCAATGTACGGGCTTCAAATCGCGTTTAAAGATTACTCTGTTTTTCGCGGTGTTGCAGGAAGCCCATGGGTCGGTTTTGAACATTTCGACACGCTGTTTAACAACGATCAGTTCCTGCGCGCGTTGAAGAATACGATCATCATGAGCCTTTACGGACTCTTGTTTGGCTTTCCGGTTCCGATCTTTTTGGCGTTGATGTTCAATGAAGTCCTGAACCAAACGTTCAAAAAGTCGGCCCAGACGATTGTCTATCTACCGCACTTTATCTCGTCGGTGATTATCGCAGGTATCGTGATCACGTCGTTCTCGCCGTCAGCGGGGATCGTAAATACGATACTGGGCTGGTTTGGCGTGGATTCCATATATTTTCTGACCAAACCTGAATGGTTCCGGCCTATTTTTATTGGTACTGGCATTTGGCAGGAAGCAGGATTTCAATCCATCGTTTATCTTGCTGCAATCGCTGGTGTTTCCCCGACGCTATACGAGTCAGCTGTCGTGGATGGCGCTTCGCGTTGGCAAATGATGTGGAAGATCACCATCCCATCCATCATGACCACGATTATCATCATGCTGATCATTCGCATCGGGAACATTCTCGAAATTTCATTCGAGATGATCATCTTGCTCTATCAACCTGCGACCTATGAGACAGCAGATGTGGTGAACACGTTTATCTATCGTCAAGGTCTACAAGGTGGCCAATATGATTTTGCCGCTGCAGCTGGCCTGTTCAACGCTATCGTTGCCTTCGTTCTGGTCATGACGGCGAACACAATCTCAAAGCGCTATTCGCGCACGTCTTTGTGGTAGGAGGGAAGATCACGTGGCAAACATGAATCTCTATTCTCGCGGCGATAAGCTCTTCGTGATTGTGAATATGGTGTTGATTGGCATCTTCACACTGTCGACGCTGTACCCGTTCATTTATATCGCGTCTTTGTCCATGAGTACGGGTTTTGAAGCCCGCGCTGGTAACGTGGTTCTTACACCTGTCGGGTTCACCCTTGAAGCTTACAAACAGGTGTTAAGCGAACCCCAGTTCTGGATCAGCTATAAGAACACGTTCGTCTATACGATTTTTGGAACCTTGATGAGCCTCGCATTCATCATTCCAGGTGCTTATGCGCTGTCACGTCCACAACTTTACGGTCGCCGTTTCTGGAACCTGACAGTTGCTTTCACGATGTGGTTCAACGCTGGCTTGATTCCGTTTTTCTTAAACATGCGAGATCTGGGCCTGCTTGATAGTTATTTCGGGATCATCATCGGATTTGCGGTTAACGGGTTCAATATCATCTTGTTGCGCAATTTCTTCGAGGCCATTCCACAATCGTTTGAAGAAGCCGCCCGTATGGACGGCGCCAACGAATTTCAGGTGCTGTGGAAGGTTTATGTACCTTTGTCAAAACCGGCCATCGCCACTGTGGCTTTGTTTTGTATCGTCTCACGCTGGAACGGATTTTTCTGGGCCATGGTGCTACTACAAGACGAGGACAAGATCCCGTTGCAGGTCTACCTGCGTCACGTCATCGTTGAGCTTTCCGATGACGAAGAATTCGCCAATTCGCTGCTGACCTCGGCCTATTCGTTTGAGACGGTCAGCGCTGCCATCATTGTATGCTCGATCATACCAATCTTACTAATCTACCCGTTTCTTCAGAAGTACTTTAGCAAGGGCATCTTGCTAGGGGGAGTGAAAGAATAACCAAAACGATCGCACTAAGGGAGGACATTATGCGAAAGTTAACAAACACGCTTGCCATTCTTGGCACTACAGCACTAACGGCTCCAGCATTTGCCGATGGGCATTTGCAAATTGTCGATGAACCGTTGGAGCTGTCGATCCACATGCATTGGCCGCGCGCCCAAGGTTATGGTGTCGGGGGGGACACCAGTGAGATCTATCCTGTTGAAGAAGCCGCGCGGGCCATGACAGGCATTTCCTTAGTTGATGCGACGGCCGGTGCGAACACCACCGACAGCAATGAAGCAATGAACTTGCTGATTGCCCAAGGCAATATTCCTGACATCGTTGGGGGTCACCTGATCAAACAGCCTGTGAACGAATTTGGGCCACAAGGCGCATTTGTTCCGTTGAACGATCTGGTTTCTGAACATGCGCCAAATATTCAGGCATTCTGGGATGCGCACCCTGAAGTTCTGGCGTCCATCACAGCCTATGACGGCAACTACTACTACATCCCATACCTGCCAGACGGTAAGTACGGCCGGGCATGGTTCATCCGTCAGGATTGGCTTGATGCACTTGGCCTTGAGCAACCACAAAACGTGGAAGAGCTTGAAGCCACTTTGATCGCATTCCGCGACAACGATCCAAACGGCAACGGCGAAGCGGACGAAGTTCCATATTTTGCTCGCCAGTGGGAAGAAGTGAACCGTCTTCTGACATTGTGGGATGCACGGTCATCCGGTTCAGATACTTACCATGACTTTTACATCAAGGATGATGGCACCATTGCGCACCCTTACGCGCAGGACTCTTACCGTGATGGTATCTCCAACATCGCACGTTGGTATGAGATGGGCCTGATCGATGCAGAAATTTTCACGCGCGGTTCGTCCTCTCGTGACTTCCTATTGTCTGAAAACCTTGGTGGTCTGACCCACGATTGGTTTGCATCTACGTCCGGCTATAACGGCAAATTGTCCGAAATCGTTCCCGGCTTTAACTTCATTCCATTCTTGCCACCAGCATCTGCTGCGGGCGTACGCATGGAAGAGCACCGCCGCATTCCAGTGAAGCCAGATGGTTGGGCGATTGGTCACACCAACGAGAACGTCATCGAGACAATCAAGTACTTTGATTTCTACTTCACCGAAGAAGGCCGCTTACTGTCCAACTTTGGTGTTGAAGGCAAAACATGGAACATGGTCGACGGTGAGCCTATCTTTACCGACGCGGTGCTCAATTCAGATGCTGCGATGAACAGCCAAATGTATCTCGAAGGTGCGCAAATCCAACGTGGTTACTGGCAAGACTACCGCTACGAGTGGCAGTGGACAGCCCAAGCCGCACGTGAAGGTATCGAACTTTATGACACCGAAGACCTGCTCGTTGATCAGTTCTTGGGCGTTGCATTCACGGAAGACGAACAAGCGATCTATGACCGCCACTGGCCGTCCCTGCGCACATACATGCTTGAGCGCAACCAAGCTTGGATCTTGGGCACAGGCGATGTTGTCGAAGACTGGGATGCCTATATCGAGACGCTGAACGACATGGGTTACGCGGATGTGATCGAAGTCATCAACTCTGCATACGCCCGTCAGTACGGCTAAATCACTAAGACTATCACGGGTGGCAGGCATCAAGCTTGCCACCCGTATTTTTCCAATCATTTGCCCCTAAGGATCGAACATGTCCGCCAAGTCTATTACCGCCCTCGATGAACCCAAGGCGGGCCGCTTGACCATACAATACGCCCCTGATGCCACGCATGATGCCGTGGAAAACCCACCACGTTTCAACTGGCTTCCCGTGATCGAAGATGAAGCGTCCTATGTATTGCGCGTTTCAACCGATCCTGAATTTCCCGCGAAATCCACACAGTTTTTCGCCCCGATCCCGTTGAATTTCTTCACTCCAGACGTGGTGTTCCCAGCTGGTGATTACCACTGGTCTTATGCTGTGTGTGATGCTGAAACCGATGCCCCGCTTACATCGTGGAGCAGTCCGCGTACCTTTACGATCACTGAAGATTTGCCGGAAACTCCGCTGGTAGGACGTGCGACACGCTTGGAAGCGATCACTCTAGAACACCCACGTTTGTGGATGACACCAGACCGTCTCGACGATTTTGCTGCAACTGTCGCCAAAGACCCAGACCATTGCACATGGTCGACATTCTACGAAAAATCCGTCCAACCATGGATGGGCCGCGATGTGATGTCAGAACCTGCAGGTTATCCTAACCACCAGCGCGTTGCGCATGTTTGGCGTCAAACATACATCGATCTGCAAGAAGCATGGTATGCGATCCGTCACCTTGCCATTGGTGGCCGTGTGACGGGCGATGCGACCATGACAGCGCGCGCCAAAGAATGGCTGCTAGAAGTCGCGTCATGGGACCCAATGGGCGTCACATCGCGGGCCTATACAGACGAATGGGCCTACCGTGTGAACAATGCTTTGGCGTGGGGCTACGACTGGCTTTACAATGATATGACAGTTGAAGAGCGCGCGACGGTTCGCGCTGCTCTGCTTATCCGGACGCGTGATATTGCGGAACATGCCATCGTGAATGCCAAAATTCACCTGTTCCCTTATGACAGCCATGCGGTTCGGTCTGTCTCGCTCACGATTATCCCTGCCTGCATTGCTTTGCTAGGCGACGATGAGGATGACGAAGCGCGCGATTGGTTGCACTACAGCATAGAATTTCTCTCAACCGTTTATTCCCCTTGGGGTGACAGCGACGGTGGTTGGGCCGAAGGCACGCACTATTGGATGATGGGTATTGCCTATCTCATCGACGCGGCAAACCGGCTTAAATCCTACACGGCTATCGATTTGTATAAACGCCCGTTCTTCAAGAACACCGGTGATTTTGCGCTGTACTGCAAAGCACCGAACACACGGCGTGGCACCTTTGGAGACGACAGCACGATGGGAGACTTGCCCTGTGTCAAAACTGGCTTGAACTTGCGTCAGTTCGCGGGCGCGACGGGGAATGGTGCGTATCAATGGTATTGCGAAGAAAACCTAGGCACAAACCCTGGCACCGAAATGGCGTTCTACAATTGGGGTTGGTGGGACACGCATTTTGACGAGCTGGTGTTCCAAACAGACTTCCCTGAGGTGCCAGCTACAGCCCCTGAAAGTGGCTTTCGTCACTTCAAGGGGATCGGCTGGGTTGGCGTACAACACGCGATGGATGACCCGGACAACCACATTCAGTTTGTCTTCAAGTCCTCTCCTTTCGGGTCAATCTCTCACAGCCATGGCGATCAAAATGCCTTCTGCATGTCAGCTTACGGCGAAGATCTTGCGATCCAATCTGGCCACTACGTTGCCTTCAACTCATCTATGCACCGTAACTGGCGTCGCCAGACCCGATCTAAAAACGCGATTTTGATCAATGGCAAAGGCCAATACGCTGAAAAGGATAAGTCCAAGGCGATGGCCGCAACAGGCCGCATTATAGCAGCTGAGCAACACGAAGATCATATCTTTATCCACGGTGATGCGACCCCCGCCTACCAAAGCACATCTCCTGAGGTCACTCGTGCTGAGCGAAAGATCTATTTCGTGCGGAACGACTATTTCGTCATCGTCGATGAGGTGGACGCAGAGACTCCTGTCACGATTGACTGGCTGTTGCATGCCAACAATCCATTCGAACTGGGCAAAACATCTTTCCGCAATACCGGGGAACGTGCCGGGTTTTATGGACAGGTTGTTTGGTCAGAAGCAGGTAAACCAGAAATGCTTCAAGAGACTGGGTTCCCAGACGTTGATCCAGTTGACTACGAAGGGTTGCCCGTCAGCACCTTCCTGACGGCGCGCTATCCCGCTTCAACACGCCATCGCATCGCGACGCTATTGGTTCCCTACAAACGCGACGCGCCCAAACGGATTTTCAATTTCTTGGATGATCAAGGATACGATGCGGATCTCTACTTTACCGACGTCGACGAAAACACCTTTCGGGTCGTCATGAAGAAACTCGCAAATACATAAATTCGAATGGACATTGGATGCGCGTCTTCATTTTACGCATTGCTGACCTTTACTAGGACCATCTCGAGATCACAGAGGCTAGACATAAGGTTGCCATGAAGATCAAGGAAACGCAGGGCAAAGGACATAATGACAAAGGTTTGGCAATGTCATTGAAACTGTCTAAGGCGCTTTTGTGCTTCTAAAAACTCGCTTCGGTGAACAGTTTGTCCGTTTCCGCCTCGTGGACGGCAAGCATAGCAAGTGGATCTTGTTGATCAGGCGGTTTATCGGACATGCGCTCTATCCGGCCCCAGTTCAAAAATTTCTCAGCAGAATAGGGAAATAGCCGCCATTCGTACACAATGCAGCATCCTGCAAAGTGGGCTCCAAGCCGCCATCGGATGCAGCGCAGCATTCGCTCGATCAGGGCTGTGGCTGGTACACTCACGGCCCAAAGCGGACATCCAACGACCACATCGCATGCTGCGGTGCAGCCCGTCAGACCGGACATTCGCCGCAACTGCAAAATCTGTTGATGAGCGAACTCACAGTTTGCGGACGGAGCAGTCATACGCCAAGTTCCACCCAAAGTCTGCTTTCAGATTAAAGCGTTCAATATTAGTGACCAGCCATACGCAATTTGACGTCTTCCCAATGGTGATTTTCGAGATCAGATTTTGGGATCCAGAACTGAATTACACCCATGTCTCCCCACTTAAAACCCAAGATGGTGTCCGTGCTAAGATGAAGTAGGGGGACATGACCTTTTAGGTTTTCTGGCAACTCTTGAATTGGGCTGCCTGAACCTAAGAAAACGTGCGCGCCCCACGATGAATTCGGGTTTTTATTCCAGTGCCTACGGATTGTTTCAGGTAACTTGTCAACAAGACGTCCATCTCCGAAAGCCATTTCTGCCAGCACGCCACGCATGTGGCGTTCGAGACCGCTGTAGACAAGGTTCGACACCACACTTTCTTTCTCGCAAACACTGACAAAATAATCAAATTCCGATTGCGACATCGCATCATATGCTTCTCCGTCATCCGAAATCTCGGACAACGCCGTCAGTAAAGGTTGCAACATTTCGCGACCTGATTTGGCCTCTCGTAGTTTCTGCTCATACATTGTCAGCGCTTGCTCGTCAGCGATAAGGTCTTTGGCAGTCTTATGACCAGTGTAAAAGCCCGCTTCTCTCATGGCTATTTTGAAGTCTTGTCCTTCCATCCCCAGAAACTGGCGAGCAGCCTCTCGTTGAGAGGCATCTCGCTTGATATTTTCCTCAATCTCTTCTTTTGAAAACAGAATAGGTCTCCTTTGAAGCGCATTTTCAAGTTTTATACGCATTTCTAGAGCGGCTTTCCGAAAAGGAGGACCATCTCTTTCAACGGAGAAAAGGCTGTCGTAGGTGACGCTACACTCTTTTGCTAGCTGGTCTTCAGTACCCGCTGACACTTGTTGAAGTTCAACAAATGTGGAATGAAAGCGATCATGCGGGTGAGACACGAAGTACTCCAATTCATGATCGAAATCTTGCCCATAAGGCTTTGGAATATCGCTTGGAGGTTCGGCTGCTACACGTTCGTCTCGGATATATATCAGCTTCGCAGGAAAACCGTTACGTACGGCTGAATTTGAAAATTCAGTATCAGCAAAAAAGCAGAACCAACCTGCTTCCGGCAGACCATGTTCTTTTTGAGCATCGGAAATTGTGGCTAAGTCAATCTGAGCCAAAAAATGCATAGGAAGACCGGTTTCTTTTGATCTCGGCCATTTATCTGCAGGCATCTTGGGCACCCCACCAAGCCAGCTTGTCGAGTTTTGGCCAACTGCCATTCGTTTGATCAAATAGGACATTTTTTTCCTTCAAGTGAAGCGACACGCAGACTGCTTTTCTGACCGATTGCGTATCTGTTTGACAGAAACTTTCGCACGAGGCAGTTGGGTTGGCAATGAAATCTATGTTCGTGTTAATACCCAGACCAAAGGTCGCTTACTTTTAAGAATGCGCATTTGATCTTCAAAAGGTACTAACATTTCATAGCAGTCATTGGTGCAATGCGCAGCATCGGTCAAAGTGGGCTCACAGCTGCCGTTCGCTGCGGGTGAAACCGTTGGGTGCTGCCGAACGTCTGCTTTCTCATACCCAGAAACCAAGTTTAGCAACTGCAGCGAATGTCCGCTTCCCGCCCTTTTGTCGCATAAGCCCTGTGTGGATGTCTTGGGTCGTTGAGAGCTTAGCTGATTCCGAAAACAAGATCGGGTGCAGTCATGTGTCCGGCTTCTAAGTGCGGTGCACTGACCGCGAGCCATTATGGAGATGCGCGAACCGGGACCAA